>NZ_JAUSRA010000001.1:0-1200000 GCF_030811575.1 Catenuloplanes nepalensis
CGAATGCCCCACACCGGGGTGCGGCTGAGGCCGGTCACGGTGAGGTGTGTGGTTGTTCTTTGAGAACTCAACAGGGTGCTTTAAAAGCCAGTGCCAATTGATTTATACCCCGGCCGGCTGCATGATCTTTGCGGATCTGTGTCGTCGGTTGGAATTCCTTTGGCAGTTTGATTACTGCCGGGACGGATTTTCTCTAGATTTCGTTGGAGAGTTTGATCCTGGCTCAGGACGAACGCTGGCGGCGTGCTTAACACATGCAAGTCGAGCGGAAAGGCCCTTCGGGGTACTCGAGCGGCGAACGGGTGAGTAACACGTGAGTAACCTGCCCCAGACTTTGGGATAACCCTCGGAAACGGGGGCTAATACCGGATACTCCTTCTGTTCCGCATGGGACGGTCGGGAAAGTTTTTCGGTCTGGGATGGACTCGCGGCCTATCAGCTTGTTGGTGGGGTAATGGCCTACCAAGGCGAGGACGGGTAGCCGGCCTGAGAGGGCGACCGGCCACACTGGGACTGAGACACGGCCCAGACTCCTACGGGAGGCAGCAGTGGGGAATATTGCACAATGGGCGGAAGCCTGATGCAGCGACGCCGCGTGAGGGATGACGGCCTTCGGGTTGTAAACCTCTTTCAGCAGGGACGAAGCGCAAGTGACGGTACCTGCAGAAGAAGCACCGGCCAACTACGTGCCAGCAGCCGCGGTAAGACGTAGGGTGCGAGCGTTGTCCGGATTTATTGGGCGTAAAGAGCTCGTAGGCGGCTTGTCGCGTCGAATGTGAAATCCCGTGGCTCAACTGCGGGTCTGCATTCGATACGGGCAGGCTAGAGTTCGGTAGGGGAGACTGGAATTCCTGGTGTAGCGGTGAAATGCGCAGATATCAGGAGGAACACCGGTGGCGAAGGCGGGTCTCTGGGCCGATACTGACGCTGAGGAGCGAAAGCGTGGGGAGCGAACAGGATTAGATACCCTGGTAGTCCACGCTGTAAACGTTGGGCGCTAGGTGTGGGGGACCTCTCCGGTTCTCTGTGCCGCAGCTAACGCATTAAGCGCCCCGCCTGGGGAGTACGGCCGCAAGGCTAAAACTCAAAGGAATTGACGGGGGCCCGCACAAGCGGCGGAGCATGCGGATTAATTCGATGCAACGCGAAGAACCTTACCTGGGTTTGACATAGCCGGAAATCTCGCAGAGATGCGGGGTCCTTCGGGGCCGGTTACAGGTGGTGCATGGCTGTCGTCAGCTCGTGTCGTGAGATGTTGGGTTAAGTCCCGCAACGAGCGCAACCCTCATCCTATGTTGCCAGCGCGTCATGGCGGGGACTCATGGGAGACTGCCGGGGTCAACTCGGAGGAAGGTGGGGATGACGTCAAGTCATCATGCCCCTTATGTCCAGGGCTTCACGCATGCTACAATGGCCGGTACAATGGGCTGCGATACCGTGAGGTGGAGCGAATCCCAAAAAGCCGGTCTCAGTTCGGATCGGGGTCTGCAACTCGACCCCGTGAAGTCGGAGTCGCTAGTAATCGCAGATCAGCAACGCTGCGGTGAATACGTTCCCGGGCCTTGTACACACCGCCCGTCACGTCACGAAAGTCGGCAACACCCGAAGCCGGTGGCCCAACCCCTTGTGGGAGGGAGCCGTCGAAGGTGGGGCTGGCGATTGGGACGAAGTCGTAACAAGGTAGCCGTACCGGAAGGTGCGGCTGGATCACCTCCTTTCTAAGGAGCCTCTTCACCTGAAAAGGTGCGAGAAGCCCGCCACTCTCGAATGCAGAGTGGGGGTGCTCATAGGCGGAGACACTGGCCTAGAAGATCGCCGGCAACGGCTGCAACTCCTAGTACACCTCAGCAATGAGGCAGGAACGGTTGGCTTGTAGTGCGGCTGGCGAGATTTGATAAGCACCCTGTTGAGTCCTGAAGGAACAACCGTGAGGTTGGGTCTTCGAGGAACGAAACGCCAAGCATGACCTTGCATCAAATATCGTGGCCCTGTGGGCTGGCTGATTTGGTGTGTGGTGGTTGTGGGTTGGTTGTTTGTTGAGAATTGCACAGTGGACGCGAGCATCTTTGTTTTTTGTAGGTCAAGTTGTTAAGGGCGAACGGTGGATGCCTTGGCATCAGGAGCCGATGAAGGACGTGGGAGGCGACGATACGCCTGGGGGAGCTGTCAACCAAGCTGTGATCCCAGGATTTCCGAATGGGGGAACCCGGCACCAGTCATGTGGTGTCACCTGCATCTGAATTCATAGGGTGTATGGAGGGAACGCGGGGAAGTGAAACATCTCAGTACCCGCAGGAAGAGAAAACAACATGTGATTCCGCGAGTAGTGGCGAGCGAAAGCGGATCTAGCCTAAACCAGTTATGCGTGATACCTGTCAGGGGTTGCATAACCGGGGTCGTGGGACCTTTCGTGGTGTGCTGACACACGCTGGAGGAGTTACAAAATCTTGTGCTAACGGAACAGTCTGGAATGTCTGGCCGTAGACGGTGAAAGTCCGGTACGTGAAAGCGCATGATCTCCTTGAAGGGCACCCGAGTAGCAGCGGACTCCTGAAATCTGCTGTGAATCTGCCAGGACCACCTGGTAAGGCTGAATACTTCCTGGTGACCGATAGCGGACGAGTACCGTGAGGGAATGGTGAAAAGTACCCCGGGAGGGGAGTGAAATAGTACCTGAAACCGTTCGCCTACAATCCGTCGGAGCCTTTTGGGGTGACGGCGTGCCTTTTGAAGAATGAGCCTGCGAGTTAGTGGCATGTGGCGAGGTTAACCCGGGTGGGGTAGCCGTAGCGAAAGCGAGTCTGAATAGGGCGTCGTAGTCGCATGTTCTAGACCCGAAGCGGAGTGATCTAGCCATGGGCAGGCTGAAGCGGGGGTAAGACCTCGTGGAGGGCCGAACCCACCAACGTTGAAAAGTTGGGGGATGACCTGTGGTTAGGGGTGAAAGGCCAATCAAACTCCGTGATAGCTGGTTCTCCCCGAAATGCATTTAGGTGCAGCGTCACGTGTTTCTTGCCGGAGGTAGAGCACTGGATGGCCTAGGGGCCCTACAAGGTTACTGAAGTCAGCCAAACTCCGAATGCCGGTAAGTGAGAGCGTGGCAGTGAGACTGCGGGGGATAAGCTTCGTAGTCGAGAGGGAAACAGCCCAGATCGCCAGCTAAGGCCCCTAAGCGTGTGCTAAGTGGAAAAGGATGTGGGATCGCATTGACAACCAGGAGGTTGGCTTAGAAGCAGCCACCCTTTAAAGAGTGCGTAATAGCTCACTGGTCAAGTGGTTCCGCGCCGACAATGTAGCGGGGCTCAAGTACACCGCCGAAGCTGTGGCATTCACATTTAGGTGTGGATGGGTAGGGGAGCGTCGTTCAGCGGGTGAAGCTGCAGGGTGACCTAGTGGTGGACGCTGGACGAGTGAGAATGCAGGCATGAGTAGCGAATGAAGGGTGAGAATCCCTTCCGCCGGATGACCAAGGGTTCCAGGGCCAGGCTAATCCGCCCTGGGTGAGTCGGGACCTAAGGCGAGGCCGAGAGGCGTAGTCGATGGACAACGGGTTGATATTCCCGTACCCGCGAAAGAGCGTCCCTGCCGAACCTCGCTGTGCTAACCACGCGAAGCGCTGGCGGACTTCGGTCCAAGAGTGTGGAGTCTGGGATCCTGGTGGGTAGTAGGCAAGCGATGGGGTGACGCAGGAAGGTAGCTGAGCCCGGTGAGTGGTAGTGCCGGGGTAAGCGTGTAGGCCGTGTCATAGGTAAATCCGTGACACATATAGGCTGAGACGTGATGCCGAGCCGATTCAGGTGAAGTCAGTGATCCTATGCTGCCGAGAAAAGCCTCTAGCGAGTTCTGAGCGGCCCGTACCCTAAACCGACACAGGTGGTCAGGTAGAGAATACCGAGGCGACGGGTGAACTGTGGTTAAGGAACTCGGCAAATTGCCCCCGTAACTTAGGGAGAAGGGGGGCCGGACGCGTGAAGCCACTTGCTGGTGGAGCGTGGTATGGCCGCAGAGAGCAGGGGGAAGCGACTGTTTACTAAAAACACAGGTCCATGCGAAGTCGTAAGACGATGTATATGGACTGACGCCTGCCCGGTGCTGGAACGTTAAGGGGACCGGTTAGCCAGCAATGGCGAGGCTGAGAACTTAAGCGCCAGTAAACGGCGGTGGTAACTATAACCATCCTAAGGTAGCGAAATTCCTTGTCGGGTAAGTTCCGACCTGCACGAATGGCGTAACGACTTCCCCACTGTCTCAACCACAGGCCCGGCGAAATTGCAGTACGAGTAAAGATGCTCGTTACGCGCGGCAGGACGGAAAGACCCCGGGACCTTTACTATAGCTTGACATTGGTATTTGGGTTGGCTTGTGTAGGATAGGTGGGAGCCGGTGAAGCTCGGACGCCAGTTCGGGTGGAGGCAATCTTGAAATACCACTCTGGTTGATCTGGGTATCTAACTTCGGGCCCTTATCGGGTTCAGGGACAGTGTCTGGTGGGTAGTTTAACTGGGGCGGTTGCCTCCTAAAGGGTAACGGAGGCGCCCAAAGGTTCCCTCAGCCTGGTTGGCAATCAGGTGTTGAGTGTAAGTGCACAAGGGAGCTTGACTGTGAGACTGACGGGTCGAGCAGGGACGAAAGTCGGGACTAGTGATCCGGCACTTGCGTGTGGAAGCGGTGTCGCTCAACGGATAAAAGGTACCCCGGGGATAACAGGCTGATCTTCCCCAAGAGTCCATATCGACGGGATGGTTTGGCACCTCGATGTCGGCTCGTCGCATCCTGGGGCTGTAGCAGGTCCCAAGGGTTGGGCTGTTCGCCCATTAAAGCGGTACGCGAGCTGGGTTTAGAACGTCGTGAGACAGTTCGGTCCCTATCCGCCGCGCGCGTAGGATACTTGAGAAGGGCTGTCCCTAGTACGAGAGGACCGGGACGGACGAACCTCTGGTGTGCCAGTTGTCCTGCCATGGGCATGGCTGGTTGGCTACGTTCGGAAGGGATAACCGCTGAAAGCATCTAAGCGGGAAGCTCGCTTCAAGATGAGGTATCCCACCCCAGTGATGGGGGTAAGGCTCCCAGTAGATGACTGGGTTGATAGGCCGGAGATGTAAGCACGGTAACGTGTTGAGTTGACCGGTACTAATAGGCCGAGGACTTGACTACACGAACTTTGATGAGATTGCTCGCGTCCACTGTGTGATATCTGAACAAACAACCGTGAAGAACCCGGTTAAGTTCATAGTGTTACGGCGGTTATAGCGGCAGGGAAACGCCCGGTCACATTCCGAACCCGGAAGCTAAGCCTGCCAGCGCCGATGGTACTGCACTCGGGAGGGTGTGGGAGAGTAGGACGCCGCCGGACTTCTTTTGATCAGGGCCACCCCGTGAGGGGTGGCCCTGACGTGTTTCAACCCCGAGAAGGGCTCCCAGCCGCAGGTTCGTAGAATCGACGGGTGACCGATACGACGGATGCCCGCACGAGCCCGACCACCGAACTCCCCAGCCAGTACGCGCCGGCTGAGGTAGAGCAGCGGCGGTACGAGTCGTGGGTGTCCAACGGGTACTTCACGGCGGACGCGCGTAGTGACAAGCCGCCGTTCGCCATCGTCATCCCGCCGCCGAACGTGACCGGTTCGCTGCACGTCGGCCACGCGTTGGACCACACCATCCAGGACGCGATCATCCGCCGGAAGCGGATGCAGGGCTTCGAGACGCTGTGGCTGCCCGGCATGGACCACGCCGGCATCGCCACCCAGAACGTGGTGGAGCGCCAGCTCGCCGCGAGCGGCCAGTCCCGCCACGACCTGGGCCGCGAGGCCTTCGTCGAGCGCGTCTGGCAGTGGAAGGCGGAGTCCGGCGGCGCGATCCTCGGCCAGATGCGCCGGCTCGGTGACTCCGTCGACTGGAGCCGCGAGCGGTTCACCATGGACGAGGGCCTGTCCCGTGCGGTCCAGACCATCTTCAAGAAGCTCTACGACGACGGCTTGATCTACCGCGCGAACCGGATCATCAACTGGTGCCCGCGCTGCCTCACCGCGCTCTCCGACATCGAGGTCGAGCACAGCGACGACGACGGCGAGCTGGTCTCGATCCGCTACGGCGAGGGCGAGAACGCGATCGTGGTCGCCACCACGCGCGCCGAGACGATGCTGGGCGACACCGCGGTCGCGGTCCACCCGGACGACGAGCGTTACAAGCACCTGGTGGGTACGGAGGTGGAGCTTCCGCTCACCGGCCGGCGCATCCCGATCGTGGCGGACGAGCACGTCGACCCGAGCTTCGGCACCGGTGCGGTGAAGGTGACGCCGGCCCACGACCCGAACGACTTCGAGATCGGCCAGCGGCACTCGCTGCCCAGCCTGACCATCATGGACGAGCGCGGCGTGATCTCCGCACACGGGCCGTTCCAGGGACTGGACCGGTTCGAGGCCCGCCCCGCGATCGTGGCCGCGCTGCGCGCCGAGGGCCGGATCGTCGCGGAGAAGCGCCCGTACGTACACGCGGTCGGTCATTGTTCTCGGTGTAAGACGACCGTGGAGCCGCGCCTGTCGCTGCAGTGGTTCGTGAACACCACGCCGTTGGCGCAGGCCGCCGGGGACGCGGTGCGCGACGGCCGGGTCCGGATCGAGCCGCCGGAGCTGGCCAAGCGCTACTTCGCCTGGGTCGACAACATGCACGACTGGTGCATCTCGCGTCAGCTGTGGTGGGGCCACCGCATCCCGGTGTGGTACGGCCCGGCCGGCGAGATCGTCTGTGTCGGCCCGGACGAGGAGCCGCCGTCCGGCGAGGGCTGGACCCAGGACGAGGACGTGCTCGACACCTGGTTCTCCTCCGGCCTGTGGCCGTTCTCCACGCTCGGCTGGCCGGAGCGCACGCCCGAGCTGGAGAAGTTCTACCCGACGTCCGTGCTGGTCACCGGCTACGACATCCTGTTCTTCTGGGTCGCCCGGATGATGATGTTCGGGCTCTATGCCATGGATGGCAAGCAGCCGTTCGACGTCGTGGCGCTGCACGGCATGGTCCGCGACCAGTACGGCAAGAAGATGTCGAAGTCGTTCGGCAACGTGGTCGACCCGCTGGACTGGATCGACCGGTTCGGCGCGGACGCGACCCGTTTCGCGCTTGCCCGCGGCGCCAACCCGGGCTCGGACGTCGCGGTCTCCGAGGAGTGGACCCAGGGCTCCCGGAACTTCAACAACAAGCTGTGGAACGCGACCCGGTTCGCGCTGCTCAACGGCGCGACCATCGAGGGCGGCCTGCCCACCGATCTGTCCACCGTGGACCGCTGGATCCTGTCCCGGCTGCACCACGTGATCGGCGAGGTCGACGCGCAGTTCGAGGCGTTCGAGTTCGCGAAGGTGTGTGACACGCTCTACCACTTCGCCTGGGACGACGTCTGCGACTGGTACGTCGAGCTGGCCAAGCCGGTCCTCCAGGCCGGCGGCCCGGCCGCGGACGCGACCCGCCGGGTGCTCGGCGAGGTGCTGGACAAGCTGCTCAAGCTGCTGCACCCGATCGTGCCGTTCGTGACCGAGGAGCTGTGGCTGGCGCTGACCGGCGGTGAGACGATCGTGCGGGCCCCGTGGCCGGTCGCGGTCCCGGCGCGCATCGACGACGCGGCCGAGGGCGAGCTGGCCACGCTGCAGAAGGTGGTCACCGAGATCCGCCGGTTCCGCTCCGACCAGGGCGTGAAGCCGACCCAGCGGGTCACGGCGCGGCTGGCCGGCCTGGACACGGCCGGGATCGCGGCGCACGAGTCGCTGATCCGCTCGCTGGCCCGGCTGAACGCGGCCGACGGCGACTTCGCGGCCTCGGCGACGCTGGCCGTCTCCGACCAGGTGACCGTGGAGCTGGACACGCGCGGCACGATCGACGTGAAGGCGGAGCGGGCGCGGCTGGAGAAGGACCGGGCCGCCGCGGCCAAGGAGCAGGCGCAGTGCCAGGCGAAGCTCGGCAACGAGGCCTTCGTCGGCAAGGCACCGGAGGCGGTAGTGGCGAAGATCAAGGACCGTCTCGCCGCGGCCGAGGCAGACTTGGCCCGGATCGCGGCGGCGCTCGACGCGCTGCCCGCGGCATAACGACAAAAGGGCGGCATGAGCAGTTATCAAGAGGCGGTGGCCGCGCTCGATGGGCGCGGCTTCACCCGCATGGAGTTCGACCTCGGCAAGATCGAGGATCTGCTCGACGTGCTCGGGAGCCCGCAGCGGGCGTACCCGTCGATCCACCTGACCGGGACGAACGGCAAGACGTCGACGGCCCGGATGATCGACTCGCTGCTGCGGGCGTACGGGCTGCACACCGGCCGGTACACCAGCCCGCACCTGGAGTCGGTGCGCGAGCGGATCAGCCTGGACGGCGAGCCGGTCTCCGAGGAGCGGTTCGCGGCGATCTACACCGAGGTCGAGCCGCTGGCCGAGCTGATCGACGCCCGGGCCGCGGAGCCGCTGACCTACTTCGACATGACCACGGCGCTGGCGTTCGCGACTTTCGCGGACGCGCCGGTCGACGTGGCCGTGGTCGAGGTCGGGCTCGGCGGAGAGGAGGACGCCACCAACGTCATCCAGGCCGGCGTCGTCGTGATCACCCCGATCGGACTGGATCACCAGGAGTTCCTCGGCGACACGATCGAGGACATCGCGCTGGCCAAGTCCGGCATCATCCACCCCGGTTCCACGGTCATCACCGCGGTGCAGGACGAAGAGGCGGCCCGCCCGCTGCTGCAGCGTTGTGCGGACGTCGGCGCGACACTCGCCCGCGAGGGCGCGGAGTTCCGCGTGATCGAGCGGGCCGTCGCGCTCGGCGGCCAGGTGGTGAACCTCCAGGGCCTCGGCGCCCGGTACGACGAGGTCTTCATCCCGCTGCACGGCGAGCACCAGGCGCAGAACGCGGCGCTGGCGCTCGCGGCCGTCGAGGCGTTCCTCGGCGCCGGCAACGCCAAGGAGCTGAACGAGGAGATCGTCCGCGAGGGCTTCGCGAACGTCGACTCGCCCGGCCGCCTGGAGCGGGTCCGGCACGCGCCGACGATCCTGGTCGACGGCGCGCACAACCCGCACGGCATGAAAGCGACGGTCAAGGCCGTCGAGGACGAGTTCATGTTCCGGAACCTCGTCGGCGTGGTCGCCATGCTCGCGGACAAGGACGTCGAGGGCGTGCTGGAGCTGCTGGAACCGGTCATCTCCGAGCTGATCATCACGCGGAACTCGTCGCCCCGGTGCATGCCGCCGGAGCAGCTGGCCGTCATCGCGGACGAGATCTTCGGCGAGGACCGGGTGCACGTGCTGCCGGAGATGCCGGACGCGATCGAGCGCGCGGTCGAGCTGGCCGAGTCCGACACCGAGGGCGGCATGAGCGGCGTCGGCGTGCTGATCACCGGCTCGATGGTGACGGTCGCGGACGCCCGGGCACTGCTGAAGCGATGAGCGATCCCGACCGCAAGCCCTCCGGGCTGCGCAACCCGGAGGGCGCGGTGCGCGGCCTCGGCGCCGGCACCCTGATCATGGAAGCCGTCATCCTGCTGCTGGCGATCCAGCCGATCCGGCTGCTCGGCGGCGACCTCGGCCCGATCGCGATCGGCCTGGTCATCACGCTGACCGTGGCCGCGATCGCGCTGGCCGGCCTGATGCGCCGGCCGTGGGCGTGGCACGGCGGCAGCGCGCTGCAGATCGCGTTGCTGGCCGGCGGGTTCCTGCACTGGTCGCTGACCGCACTTGGCGTCATCTTCGGCCTGGTCTGGCTCTACGCACTGCACGTCCGCAAGACCATCCTGTCGTAGCCGGACCCGGGCTCCGGCGTCGCCTGATTCCGGTCCGGCGCCGGGCTCGCGCCAGGAGCGACGGGAAGCCCCCGGTCAACCGGGCGGGATCGGGGGCGGCTCGCCAGCCGTCTCCTGGGCGCTGCCGGCTATCTCCCGCGCATCGGCGGCTGCCTCCCTGACGGCACCGCTGGCCGTTTCCCGGGTATCGGCGGCGGTCTCCCGGTCACGAGTGGCGCTCTCGCGAGCATTGGCGGCCGTCTCCCGGACGGCACCGCCGGTCGTTGCCCGGCTATCACCGGCCGTCTCCCGGGTGCCGCCGGTCCCCTCCGGGGAGAGGCGGGTCGTTTTTCGGGCGAGGCCGAGGCCCGCCAGGCAGACCGCGACCGTGGCCAGGGCCCGCGCGTTGTCGCCCAGGAACTCCAAGCCGGGGTACGCGCCGGTGGCGCGCAGCAGCGTGCTGGGCGACAGCACGGTGAAGAACAGCAACGCCGTACCCGCGAATGGTCCGGCTCTTCCGCCGCCCACGGTGATCAGCATGATCGCGGCGAGTGGCAGCCACACCTGGTGGTGCGTCCAGGAGACCGGCGACGCGGCCACGGTCGCGCATCCGACCAGCACGGCGGCCCGGCCCGGCTCGCCGGACCGATGGGCGCGGCGCGCGTGCCACAGCGCGACCAGGCAGATCGCGCCGGCCGCCGCGACCCACGCCGCGGTCTCCGTGACGCCGGCGCGCAGCAGCACCCCGTTGATCGACTGGTTGCCGGTCGAGGTCAGGTCGCCGATCCGGGACGTGCGCAGCACCGTGCCGGACCAGTACGTCCAGCTGTCCGCCGGCAGCGCGAGCGCGCCCAGCAGACCGCAGCCGAGGAACGTGAGCGTCGCGCGCGCCGCGGCACCGGTCTGCCGCGACCACAGCAGGAACGCCACGAACAGCAGCGGGGTCAGCTTGATCGCGGCGGCCACACCGATCAGCACACCCCGGTACCGGGCGGGTGTCAGGCCGGCCGCGTCGACCAGAGCCAGCAGCACCAGGAACACGCTGACCTGCCCGAACCGCAGGTTGCTCTGCGCGGACGAGGTGATCAGCACGGCGATCGCGATGCCCGGCGGGAGCAGTGCGGCGTGCCGCCCGGCCAGCAGACGGGACATCGTCACGCCGATCGCGGCCACGGCCCCGGTCGTCGCGGCCAGCCAGACGATACGCAGCGTGAGTTCGGGGATCCAGGTGAACGTCACGAACAGGATCGCGGCGAACGGCGGGTACGTGAACGGGCCGCCGTTCTCCGCCACGTATCCGTACAGCGCGTCGCCGGCCCGGACCGCCTCGGCCGCGCCGTAGTAGATGTGCAGATCCGACAGGCGGTCGTCGGGCGCGCGATGCAGCACCAACACCGACGAGACGATCGCGATCGCCGCGAACACCGCCCACAGCGCGGCCGCGCCCAGGTGGGGGCGGCCGCGCTGGACAAATCGGGTCAGACGGGCGGAGCGGTCCTCCATTGGGACACCGTAATGCCATTTCCGTCCGGGTCCGAGAACGCGGCGGCCCACAGCTCCAGCTTCTCGCCCCGGTTGACCGCGCGCGGCTCGTGCACGAACGAGACACCCTTCCGCCGCAACGCGTCGTAGACCGCCTGCACGTCGCCGACCTCGAGGTTCACGTGCACGGTCCGCACGTTCACCGGCAGCGACTCGGACACGGTGCGCAGCACCAGCCGCGTGTCGCCGGACGCGAGGAACACGTTCCGCTCGCCCCGGTCGATCTCGTGGAAGCCCAGCACGTCCCGGTAGAACTCGATCGAGCGGTCCAGCTCGGTCACGAGGATGGAGATGCCGACGCCGTGGATTCCGCCGGATGCGCCCGGGCTCGCACTCGGATACGCCGTGATCAGGTCGTCCAGCGCCGCGCCCACCGCCTCATCCGAGAACCGCGATCGCGCCGGCACCTCGTCCGGCGCCCGATGCGCACCCCGGCTCAGCGGCCGGTCCGGAGCGGTCGCCGGATCCACGTCCCGCCACCCGACGGTCCCGATCCCGGACACCCGCCCGGGACCCGGCCCTATCTCCCGCACGGCGACGCCGTCCGCAGCAGCGTGCGCACCGGTCCCATCAGCCGCCGATTCCCCGAAACCCTTCGCGGGTACGGCGTCCGCCGCGTCCGCCGTGCCGGGTGCGCGCCGAGCCGTGCCGGTCGCGCCGCCCGCCGAGTCGTCCGAAACGTCCCGAGCAGCGCCGGCCAGACCGCCGCCTGGGCTTGCAGCCGGGCTCGCGGCCGGGCTTGCAGCCGGGCTTGCGGCCGGGCTGGCGGCGCCACTCGTGGTCCCGTCCGTGCTGGTTTTGCTCGTTTGACTTTCGGGCGCGGCCTGCCCCGGGCCCCGGTCCTCCGATCCGGCATGGGTGGCGGGCCGCGCGGTTGCGGAATCGAGCAGCGCGGCCGGTGGCGCGTCGCCCGCGCTCCATGGCCCCGGAACCACCTGCGCCCCGAGCACCGGTCCCAGCCAGCCGCTCTCCGACATCGGCCCCTCGTCGCTCCCGGCCGGCGCCACCGTCCCGCGGTCACCCCGGGCCACGCTCCTGTCGTCGGCCTGGGTTCCCGCCGGGTCGGTCTGACCTTCAGTTCGGCCTGCGGTGGCCTCGGTCTGGTCGGCTCGGGCTTCTACCTGGCCGGCCTGGGCTTCTGCCCAGCGGGTCTCGGGTTCCGGCTGGTCGGCTCGGGCGTCCGGCCGGCGGGTCTCAGCTTCGGGCCGGCTTGCCGGGGCGTGCGGCTGACCGGCTCGGGCGTCCGGCCGGCGGGTCTCAGCTTCGGGCTGGCTTGCCGGGGCGTGCGGCTGACCGGCTCGAGCGTCCGGCCGGCTCGCCGGGCTCGTGGCGTCCGGCGTGCCGGCCGAGACTCCGGTCGCGCTCGGTCCGGTGGACCGCGGGCCGGCGTCCGGTTCCGGGCGCGCGTCGGCCGCGGACGTGGCGTCCCGGACCGGTGCGACGGTCCGGGGGGACGGGTCCGGCGGAGCCGCGGTCTCCAGCGGCGGCAGCGAATGCGGCGAGATGAGCGTCATCTCGATCGTGGTGGGCCGCTTCGGCAGCCGCGGTGGACCGACCTTGTTCCCGGTCGGCCGCTGAAGCCGCGGATTCGGCGGCCCCTTCGGGGTGACATCCGGCGCCACCGGCCGGCCCGCCTCCGCCCCGGTCTCCCGCCCAGCGCCGTCGGCCTCCGTGCCCGGCGTGTCCGTGCCCGGCCGGGGTCCTTGCGTGTCCGTGCCCGGCCAGAGGCCTTCCGCGTCCGTGCCCGGCCGGGACCCTGCAGCGTCCGTGCCGGGCCGGAAGGTTCCCGGGCCGCTGACCGGCCGAGTCGTTCCCAGACCCGCGGTCGGATGCGCGGTCGGCGGCGCGGTCGCCGAGGCCGGCCCGCTACCCGGCTCGGCCGGGTGTTCGGTGCCGGTAGAGCCGGCCCGGTCGTCCGTCGGCCCGTAGTCCACCCGCTCGTCGGCCGGGCCCGTGCCCACCGGAGGGCGGGGGTCGTGGCCGACCGTGGCCGGGGCGATGAAGTGCGCGGACGGTCCCTTACCGGCGACGCTGGCCTGCCCGGTAGCGGTCCCCTCCCCAGTGGCGGCCGAGGTCGCGTCGATGGACACGTCCGAGTCGGCGGATACGTTGCGGCGGGTGTGAGTGTCCTCGTCTGCGTCGGGCGCGGTCAGGTCGAAGGGCGTCGGACTGGCGGAGATAGTGCGGCCCGAACCGCTCGGTGGGGGAGTGCGCCGGGCGCTTCCCGGCGGCGTGGACCACGCGGACTCGGCCGGGCGCCCGTCGCCCCGGGCGGGACGCGGCCCCTCGCCGGTCCGGGAGGAAGCGTCGCGGCGATCCGCCCGGGTGCCGCCGGGCGGCTCATCGTCCGGACTGACGTAGCGGCGGGGCATCGGCTCGGGGGCGTCTGCGGGCCGCGGAGTGCTGGCCCAGGCGACGCGATCTCTCGCGGCCCCGCCACTCCCTGCACCGCCGTGATCGCGCTGGCTCGTACCGCCGCTCGCGGTGTCGTGATCGGACTGGCTTGTGCCGCTGCTCGCGCTGCCGTGATCGGACTGGCCTGCACGGCTGCTCGCGGTGCCGTGACCGCGCCGATCCGCACTGCTGCCGTCGGTGCTGCGGTCGCCTCGGCCCGCGCTGGCCGCATGCTCGTCAGCGGTCGGTGTGCGCTGGTCGGTGCGACTGTCGTGCCGGTCGGTGCCGCGGTGCTCGAAGATGTTCCGCTCGTGGTCGGTGCTGTCGCGCTCCTGTACATCCGACGGCTCCGTGACCGCGGACGGCTCCGAACGACCGGCTTCCGGGCTCGGCGCGGCGGTCCGTGGCGGAGTCGAGAGGACGGTCGGGCCGGCGTCCTCCTGATCCGTCGGGACACGGGGCCGAGCGGTGAAGCGAACGGTTCCGCCCGCTGCGGTCGGCGGAATCTCCTCCGGTCTGGACGTGACACGGGCGCCACCGTCCACCGGCACGAACGCGGCGCCGGACGCGGACCCGCCGGACGCGGAATCGCGGGATACGGACCCGCCGGCCGCGGAATCGCCGGATGCGGACCCGGGGGAGGTGGGCGCGTCGGTCGCGGATTCGTCTGATGCGGGTCCGTCGGAGGTAGCCGCGCCGCCGGTGGCGGTGGTGCCGGGCGCGCTACCCCTTGGGATGGCCACGTCCGGTGTGCGGGCGGCGGCACCGCCGTCGGCCGCACGTTCGGCGGCGCTGCTCACGCCGCCGGTCGCTGGCCCGGCACTGCTGCCGGCGCTTCCGGCTGCGGCAGCGGTGCTGTCTCCACCGTCGAAGCCGGACCGGTCGGTCTTCTCGGTACCGGAGATGGCCGGGTCGATGAGCGGAACGGGATCGGGCGCGGTGCGGCCACCCGGCACGACCCGGTTCGGGGTGTACGTCTGTGGGCCGTCGTCCAGCGGAAGGTCGACATCGTCGTGGAGCGGGATGTCGATGTCGTCGTCCGCGGACCGAGCGGGGGCCGACGCACGCGCCGTGGCATCCGGCGAGTCCACGTCGCCGGGACCCGCGGCGGTGTCCCGGCCGGAGGCTGCCCCCTGGCCGGTGGCGCCGTCCGCGAGGGCCTGACCTGCGGCGGCGCGGTGCTGCTCGTCAACTCGATGCCCGACCCGATCAGCATCCCGGCCGGTTGCCGGCCCGTGAGAGGCACTGCCGTCCCCGGATCGCCGATCGGAGGTCGGCACACGGTCTCCGGCCTCCGCGGTGCCGTGGGCCGCACGACCGGCGGAGGCCGTGCCGTCGGATGCGAGGCGTCGCGTGCCCGCTGGCACGTCGTCCGTGCCGGTGAGGGCTGCGCTGGTAGAGGGCGAGCCGGCGGCCGCCGTGCCGGTGCCACGCTCGGCGGACGTGCCGGATCGCTGGTCGGACCGCTCGTCAGGCCGGCGGTCGGATGCCGTCGCCGAATCCCGGCCGACAGCTGTCGTGGCCGCGCCCGCTGCCGCAGCGGCGGCAACTGCGGTGACGGCGGTCGACGTGCCGCTCGGCCGTGTGCCGGTGTCACCCGAAGCCACCGCTTCCGAGCGCGAGCCAGCCACCGGCTCATCATCGACCGAGATGTCCAACTCATCGGCCTGATCGCGCCCGGCCTGATCGCGCCCGGCCTGATCGCGCCCGGCCTGATCGCGCCCGGCCTGATCGCGCCCGGGACGCTCATCGGCTGGGTCCGCGGTGGCGGGGGCCGCCGTGGGTGCCGTCATGTCCCGCTCGTCGGGTGACCGCCGGCGCTCGCCGGGCGCCGGGCGGGGCCTCGGTGCCGGGCGTCGCTCCTCGACCAGCAGGCCGAGATCGTCGGCCGGCGCTGCCGTCGGCCTCGGTGCGGTGGCCAGCTTGCGTGCGACCGGGCCGTCGTGGTCGCGAGGTCCCGAAGCGGTCAGGCGGCTGACGAATCCCTTCACACCCGCGATCAAGCCCTTCACCGGGCCGCCCGCGGGGCCTCTCGCCGACCCGCCGACCGGCCTCGGACCGGGGGCAGCGGCCGCCGAGGTCTCACCCGGCTCGAAACCGCGCTCGCCATCCTCCGCCGGACCTCGCCCCGGTGCGGTGCCGCTCGCCTCGGACCGATACGTCCGCCCCGGCTCCCGGAATCGCGCCGGATTCCCCACGTCGTCCCGGGCCACGTCATCATCGCCGCCACGCGGCACCGATGCGTCGCCATCGCCGCGCGAACCGTCGTCGCGCGAACCGTCGTCGCGCGAACCGTCGCCGTGCGAACCGTCGCCGTGCGAACCGTCGCCGTGCGAACCGTCGCTAGGCGAAACGTCGCCAGCCGGGTCCGCGTCGCCATGACGCGGGTCGGCATCGTCGTCATCGGCAAGTCCCGCAGCGCCGGTCTCGCCATGACGCGGAGCGTCGTCGGCACGTTGTGCCGGTGCGGAGGCGGGGCCGCTGCGCGCCGCGCCCGGTGCGGCGACCGCCGGTCCCTGCACCGCGACATCGGCCGGTCCGGTGATCGGGCCCGCTCGCCGGGCACCTCCAGGTTCCGCGGCCGGCTCGGCCGTCTCACCGGACGGCGGGGAGGCCTCGGCCGGCCGCGCCCACTCCGACGGTGGATCCAGGTCCGGCTCGGATGCGAAGCGGTCCCGTGCCGACGGCCGGTCCTCGGAGGCCTCCTCCGCCTCGTGGTCGCCGCCCGCCGGCTCCCGGTCCCGCCGGTTGCGGAACCGGGCCGCCGCGGCGGCCGCGGTCCGGAAGGCGGACGACCGGTGCGGGGACGGGTCGGCCTCCGGGGACGGGGGCTCGTCATGGTCCGCGTACGCCTCGTCGTCCACGAACGGGGATGGTGCCGGTGCCGCTAGGTCCTCATCGGTCCGCCGCCCGCGGCCTCCGGAGGACGAGCGGCGTGTGTCATCCTCCGCATCGTCGTCCGTGCTGCGCGGACGCGCGGCGGACCGGCCCTCGCTCCGCGGTGCCGTGCCCGGGTCCGGCCGGGCCTCGGTGTCGGCGGCGCGCTCCGGCCGGAGCGGGTAGCCCTCGCCGCCGTCGGAGGACGCCCGCGGCGAATATCCGTCCCCCCGGTCCGCGGTCTCGCCCGTGACCCGCGGTGAGTAGCCGGCCGACGGCGCCGCGGTCGAGGCGGAGCCGCGCGGCGAGTACGCCGAGCCCATCTCCGGGTCGAGGTCGGCCGCCGCCCGGGTCCGTGGCGAGTAGTCGCCGTCCGGAACGTCCAGCCCGGAGATCCGGGCCCGCCCGGCCTCGGTCACGCCCACGGACGGCCGGTCCGCGGTCTCGTCCGGCCGGGACGTCTCGTCCGGCCGGGACGACCACGCGCCCTCGAGCGGGATGTCGGTCTCCGGGTCGTGATCGTCGTCGTCCCAGTCGGGCGTGGACCGGGCGCCCGGCGCCGGCGGTGGGTCGGCGAGCGCGGTGCCGGTCGGGTGTCCGGCGGCGGCCGCGTCCGTGTGGTGCGGCCGTGGACGGCGGGCCCGGTGCGGGAGCTGGGTGCCGCCCGGGTCGTCCTTCGCGACGAAGCTGCCCTCCAGCACTATCCCGCCGCCCGGCGTCTCGCGGATGACCACCGGGTTCGGCCGCTCGTCCCGCGGGGTGCGCCCGTGCGGGATGTCGCCGCCGGCCGGGGCGCCACCGCCGCCACCGGACGGCGGCTCCGGCGGGTATGAGTCGTCCGGATACGAGTCGGTCGCGTACGGACTCGCGGTGTAACCCTCGTCGGTGTAGAGCGGCGTCCCGCCCGGATTGTCGTCCGCGCGCCGGTCCCACGGCGTCTGCTCCGCCTCGCGGAGCATTTCGTCGACGTCCTCGTCGTGCTGCCCCAGGAACGCGGTCTCGCCCATGCCGGCCGAGGCCTCCGCGTGGGTGAGCACGTCGTCCCACTGGATCCGCGCGTACCGCATGTCGTCCATCGCGACGAGGACGGGTAGCAGCGCGCCCGGGTCGGGCCACTTGTTGACGGGCACACGCGGGTCGCGGATGCGCACGTCCGCGATCGGCAGGCCGGGCGCGTCGATCCGCACCTGCATCTCGGCGCGGCCGAACTGCTGGCTGACCGGCGCCTCGGAGATGCTGCGGACCTCGGCCGTGCCCTGGACCAGCGCGCGCGGGCCGCGCCGCATCACGTTCGTCACCAGCAGGCTGATGGCGAGGACGAGGAGCGCGATGCCGAGCGCCGCGATCGGCCAGCTCGTCATGCCCGCGCCGAAGAGCATGATGAACACCGCGATGGTGCCGAGGACGGCCGCGCTCACCTTGCGGATCGGCGCGATCGGTCGGGTACCGTTCGCCACAGTGGACCTCCTGGGAGTGTTGAAAACCAGGCTAGGCCGGTTCGCGGGCCGATGGGAAGGGCCAGGTCATCCGCTGGGTGAAGGCTGCCCCGCAACCTGCGGCTATTAGTCTGAGTACCCAACGTCACGCGGGTTCCATCGGGAACGCGGTGATCCACCCCAGGAGGCAGTTCGGTGTCCACCACCACCCCGGCCGAGCGCACGCTCGTTCTCCTCAAGCCCGACGCGGTCCGCCGTGGTCTCGTCGGCGAGCTGCTCGGCCGGTTCGAGCGCAAGGGCCTGACGATCGACGCGATGGAGTTGCGCACGATCGACGCGGCCGCCGCGGACGCGCACTACGCCGAGCACACCGAACAGCCGTGGTACCCGCCGCTCCGCGAGTTCGTCACGTCCGGCCCGCTGGTCGCGCTGGTCCTCTCCGGCGACGAGGCGATCACGGTCACCCGCGCGCTGATCGGCGCCACCGACGGCCGCAAGGCCGCGGCCGGCACCATCCGCGGCGACTTCTCCCTCTCCAACCGCGAGAACCTGGTGCACGCCTCCGACTCCCCGGAGTCCGCGAAGCGCGAGATCGACCTCTGGTTCCCGGGCAAGGCCTGATTCCCGTCGTGCGAGAGCCGCGTGGGTCGCTTCCGGCCTGCGCGGCTTCTCTCATAACCGATATTCCCGCTTCCGGCATGGGCACCTTGGGCGTGCTCCCGCGGGCACCGGTCGTCGCCCAGGCCGAGTGTTCACTCCGCTTAGGGGTGGGTGGACGAGGCGGTAGCCGGGCTCCCTGCACGCCGCGTCGTGGGTCGCCTAAAACCCGAGCCGAACCCCAGCCACGCACCTATTTATCGTGAAATTTCGGGTACGGATTGCCCGAAATGTCAGCGCCGGACCGCTCTCGCGCCCGGAGCCGCGGCTAACGCGGAGTGCGCGCCTGCGGCGCCGGGCTGGCTGGCTGGTGGGTCGGGCGTGCGCGGACCGGACGATGCGGATCGTGGGCGGGGCGCGTCGGTCAGCGGGATGGCCGGTGGCGGGAGCTCGGTGGGGCGAGGGCTTGGCCGGTGGCGTACCCGCGCGGGTTGTGGTGGGTTTCGCATGGGATTTGGCGGTTCGTCGCCGTTGCGCAAGGTTCGATCGATAGACCTGCGGGCATGACTATCGACAGGCGTGGGCTCTTCCGGGCCGGGCTCGGCGCGGGAGCGGGAATCATAGGTGGCCAGCTGCTGGCCGGGGCGGCGAGCGCGAGCCCGGCGTTCCACCCGGGTGGGCGGCCGGTGCTGACGCACGGCGTGCAGAGCGGTGACGCGACCGCGAACTCGGCGATCGTCTGGACCCGGTCGGATCGGGCCGGGCGGATGCTGGTCGAGGTCAGCCGCCGGCCGGACTTCCGGGGTGCGCGGCTGGTGCGCGGCCCGGTGCTGGGCGCGGGTTCGGACTTCACCGGCAAGGTGCGGCTGAGCGACCTGCCCTCCGGCGAGAAGATCTTCTACCGCGTGCGGGTGGAGGGCGACCGCCAGGCCAGCGCGCCGCTGACCGGTGCGCTGACCACCGCGCCGACGGGCCGGGACGACCTCCGGTTCGTCTGGACCGGTGACGTGGCCGGCCAGGGCTGGGGCATCAACCCGGCGTTCGGCGGCATGCGGATCTTCGACTCGATGCGCGCCCGGAAGCCCGACTTCTTCCTGCACAGCGGCGACACCGTCTACGCGGACGGCCCCATCACCGAGTCCGTGACGCTGCCGGACGGCACCGTGTGGACGAACGTGGTGACCGAGGCGAAGTCCAAGGTGGCCGAGACGCTGACCGAGTACCGCGGTCAGTACGCCTACAACCTGCTCGACGACCCCTACCGGCGGTTCGCGGCCGAGGTGCCGCAGATCAACCAGTGGGACGACCACGAGGTCACGAACAACTGGTACCCGGGCGAGATCCTGGACGACGCGCGGTACACCGAGAAGCGGGTGGACGTGCTGGCCCGGCGCGCCCGGCAGGCGTACTTCGAGTACCTGCCGATCCCGGACCTGTCCGGCCCGATCTACCGCAAGCTGTCGTACGGCCCGATGCTCGACGTGTTCGTCCTGGACATGCGCACCATGAAGGATGTCAACGACGGCAATACCTACGCCGACCCGAACCGCGGCCTGCTCGGCGCCGCGCAGAAGCGGTGGCTGATCGACGGCCTGAAGCGGTCGAGGGCCACCTGGAAGGTGATCGCTAACGACCTGCCGATCGGCCTGGTCGTGCCGGACGGCGGCGCCGCGCAGGAGGGCGTGGCCCAGGGCGACCCGGGCGCGCCGCTCGGCCGCGAGCTGGAGATCCACACCGTGCTACGCGAGGCGCACCGCGCGCGGGTCTCCGGGATCGTGTTCCTGACCGCGGACGTGCACTACACGGCCGCGCACCACTACGACCCGGCGCGTGCCGCGGTGCAGGACTTCACGCCGTTCTGGGAGTTCGTCTCCGGCCCGGCACACGCGGGCGCGTTCGGCCCGAACGCGCTGGACGGCACGTTCGGCCCGGAGGCGGTCTTCGTGAACGCGCCGCCGGCCGCGAACACGTCACCGGCCGCCGGTTTCCAGCACTTCGGCGAGGTCAACATCGACGCGCGAACCGGCGCGTTCACCGTCGACCTGCGCGACATCGACGGTAGGTCGCTGTTCCGCAAGACGCTGCAGCGCCCCTGACCCCCGCGATCGAGGCGTCATTCAAGTCGTTCCAACGACATGGATGACGCCTCGATCACCCGGGAGAGCCGTCGGAGAAGCGCTCGCGCAGCGGGCGGAGCACCGGCCAGGCACCGGCGGACGTGTTCGAGACGACGGTGTAGGTGAGCGCGGACGCCGGGTCGTGCACGCTCATGAACGACACCCCGGCGTCCTGGCCCATCAGCATCACCTGGTCCCGCGTCTGGTGCAGGAAGAACCCGAGCCCGGCGCGCAGCCGCTCGCCGGGCACGTCCTGGCGCGGCCGGACCATCTCGGCCGCCCACCGCGGCGGCACGATCCGCCCGGCGAACAGCGCCCGCCAGAACGCGCTCATGTCGGCCACCGTGGTGTACGCGCCGCCGTCGCCCACGCCGCGGACCGGCAGGTGGAACACGTTGCTGCGCCACCGCCCGTCCCCGGCCGGCACGTAGCCGAGCGCGGTCCGGTCCGGCAGTTCGTCGGAGCGCAGGAACTCGGTGTCGCGCATCCGGGCCGGCGCGCAGACCCGGGTCCGGACCAGCTCGTGATAGGGCGTGCCGCTCGCCCGCTCCGCGATCAGCGCCAGCACCACGTAACCGGCGTTGCAGTAGCTGAAGCCCTCCCCGGGCGGAAACTTCGCGGCGTGCCCGTCCAGCACCGCGATATAGTCCTCCGGCGCCGCGAGCTGCTGCATCGGCACGGCCAGCAGGTAGTCGTCGACGTCCAGCTCCTCGTCGTCCTCGTCGAGGTAGTCGCCGATCCCGGACCGGTGCGCGAGCAACTGCTCCACGGTCACCCGGTCGTCGATGCGCGGCAGGTCGTCGCGGAGCAGCGACCGCGCGGTCGTGCCGAGCGTCAGCACGCCGTCGTCGATCAGGCTCACCACGGCCAGCGCGGTCAGCGCCTTGGCGCCGCTGGCGATCGCGAACCGGGTGTCCACCGTGTTCGGGATCGCGTGTGCGCGGTGGGCCAGGCCGTACGCCCGCGCGAACTCGGCCTGGCCACCCCGGTCCACCGACACCACGCCGGAGAACCCGTGTTCGTCGGCGATCGCGTCGACCGCCTCGGGCAGGGACGTCATCGACGCAGCGTACTCACAGTGTGTCCAGTGAGGCGCGCCGCCGGGACTCCGCCTCGAAGATCCGCAGCAGCACCGCGGCCAGCACGGCGTAGGCGATGCCGATCCCGGCCTCGATGAGCAGGTCCGGCGCGATGGTGGCCAGGCCGGCGCCGCCCGCCGCGTCCCGGGCCGCCGCGGCCGCGTGCGTGACCGGCAGCGCGGATCCGACCGCCCGCAGGAACCCGGGCAGGTGGTCGGCCGGCACGTTCACGCCGGTGAGCAGCACCATCAGCGCGGTCGTCACGTTCGAGATCACCCAGATGTCGCGGAACCGCAGCCCGAGCGCGCCCAGCGTCAGCCCGAAGAACGAACACGCCACCGAGCTGACGGCCAGGCACAGCGCCAGCAGCGGGATCGCGGACGCCGGGATGTGCAGGCCGAGCATCAGCGCGCCGACGGTCAGGATCACCGCGGCCACGAACAGGCCGTTCAGGGCGTACGGGGTGGCCCGGCCCAGGAAGATCAGCGTGCGGCTGCGCGGGGAGAGCAGCACGTGCCCGAGCGTGCCGAACCGGCGCTCGTTGCCGATCGCCATCACGCCGCCGAACACGCAGGTCCAGGCGACGGAGAGCACCGCGTTGCCGACGATGTAGAACCGGTCGTCGCCGACGGCCAGCTCGCGGCCGACGTAGGCGAAGAAGATCAGCTGAAAGAGCGGGCCGATCAGCAGCGAGCCGACGAACACGGTCGGCGTGGTCCAGTTGAAGAGCGCACGGTAGGCGATCACGCTGCCCAGGCCCAGGAGCCTCATGCGAGTGCCAGCGTCGCCGCCGCGCGCGCCCGGCGCTCGACGTGGACCAGGGACAGCGCGCCGAGCCCGAGGCAGACCGCGCTGATCGCGGCGCAGAGCCCGAGCGACGGCCAGACCGCGCCACCGGAGGTCGCCTCGCGCAGTGCCCTCGCGCCCCAGGTGGTCGGCAGCGCGGCCGCGATCGGGCCGGTCCACGCGGGCAGCGACGCGATCGGCAGCAGCATGCCGGAGAGCAGCCAGATCGGGTACTCCAGCGCGTTCATGAACGCGTTCGCGTGCCGGACCAGGATGAACAGCGACGCCAGCAGGATGCCGAACGCGCCCAGCGACAGCACGGTGACCAGCGCCGCGACCGGGAAGGCGAACGGGTGCGCGAAGTCCAGCTCGACGCCGTAGAGCACGCGGCCCCAGACCAGCGTGGCCAGCAGCGCGTAGCTGCCCATCGCGCCGTTCGCCAGCGTGATCGGCAGGAACACCATCACCGGCCGCCGGGGCGCCAGCATCAGCATCTCCAGCGTGCCCTGCCAGCGCTGGGACTGGATCGCGCCGCCGGCGCCGAACAGCACGGACGACCAGACGCCCATCATCCCGGCGCCGACCGCGGCCTGCAGCAGCTTCTGCGGCTCGGCAGAGGCGCGGAACAGGTAGACCGCGAGCGTGGCCTGCACGATCGGCACCACCACGAACGAGCCGATCTCGAACGGCGACCGGGACGCGTGCTTGAGGTGGAACAGCATTCCCAGCAGCAGCATGCGGAGTGTCCTCACGCGGCCACCGGGACCCGGTTCGCGGCCGAGATGATCGCCACGTAGGCGTCCTCCAGCGTGGGCTCGCGGGACGTCACCCGGCCCAGGCGCACGCCGTCCAGGCGGTGCAGCACGTCCTGCTGCACGTCCGTGTCCGCGTCCGACTGCACGGTCACCAGCTGCACCTGGCCGCGTTCCTCGACGGCCGCCTCCCGTACCCCCGGAAGCTTTTGAAGATCTTCAAGAACATTCGCGGGTACGCCGTAGGCCTCGATCTCCAGCACCCGGCGCCCGTCCGCCCGGTGCCGCAGCTCCGCGGGCGTGCCCAGCGCCTGGATCGACCCGTCCGCGATCACCGCGATCCGGTCGCAGAGCTCGTCCGCCTCCGCCATGTAGTGCGTGGTCAGCAGCACGGTGGTGCCGGTCGCGGCCAGGTTCGCCACGGTCGCCCGCAGCTCGCGCGCGGCCACCGGGTCCACGCCGATCGACGGCTCGTCCAGGAAGATCACCTCGGGTGCGTGCAGCAGGCCGCGCGCGATGTGCAGCCGCTGCCGCATGCCGCGCGAGTAGCCCTCGACCCGCTCGTTCTCCCGGCCGGTCAGCGTGACCAGTTCGAGCAGCTCGGCGATCCGGTGCTTCTGCTCGCGCGCGGGCACGCCGTAGAGCTCCGCGAAGTACCGCAGGTTGTCCAGCGCGGAGAGGCGTTCGTAGAGGCCGCGGTCGCCGCCGAACACGTACCCGATGCGCTTTCGCACCTCGCGGGTCTGCCGCTCCACGTCGAAGCCGCAGATCCGGGCATGGCCGCCGGACGGGATGAGCAGCGTGTTCAGCATCTTGATGGTGGTGGTCTTGCCGGCGCCGTTCGGCCCGAGCAGGCCGAACAGCTCGCCCCGGCCCACCGTCAGGTCCACGCCGCGCACCGCGTGCACCTCGGTGGTCCTCGGTCTCAGCCACCCCGTGCGGCTGCGGTAGGTCCGCCGCAGCCCTTCAGCCTCGATCGCGTTCTCCATGCCGGTGACGCTAGGGGTTTTCGAATACCTGTGCGAATCGGTTTCGTTCATGATCGAAGAACGGGGTCGGTAACTCGGATGAGGACGCCGGCGGAGGGTGGGTATCCTTGACGGCAGCAAGGCGTCGATCCGGCCATCACCGGGGAGCCTCCGGAAGAACGGCCGCCAGGCCTAGTAGAACCGGACGGGACGGCCCGTCACAGCCGGCGAATGAGCGGGCGACCTGATCATGGGCCGCCAAGCGGGGTGGTACCGCGGGCTGTCACGGCTCGTCCTCGCAGACCTGTGCAGGCTGCGAGTAGAGAGCGACCACGATGGCGTACCCCAAGAACGCTGCGACACCCGGCGTGCCGGCCAGCCCGGACCTGCCGGCGGTCGAGCGCGGCGTCCTGGACTACTGGGCGTCCGACAAGACCTTCGAAGCCTCCGTCGACGCGAGGCCTGCCTCCGGCAGGAAACCGGACACGACGGACAACGCCACGGGTGGCTCCGCAAGCTCCGCCGACAGCGAAACGGGTGGCTCCGCAAGCTCCGCCGACAATGAATATGTCTTCTACGACGGCCCCCCGTTCGCCAACGGCCTCCCGCACTACGGCCACCTCTTCACCGGTTACGTGAAGGACCTGGTCCCGCGCTACCAGACGATGCGCGGCCGCCGCGTCGAGCGCCGCTTCGGCTGGGACACGCACGGCCTGCCCGCGGAGGTCGAGGCGGAGAAGCAGCTCGGCATCTCCACCAAGGCGGAGATCCTGGACCTGGGCGTGCAGACGTTCAACGACGCCTGCCGCACATCCGTGCTGCGCTACACGAACGAGTGGGAGCGGTACGTCACGCGCCAGGCCCGCTGGGTGGACTTCGAGAACGACTACAAGACCCTCGACCCGGACTACATGGAGTCCGTGATGTGGGCCTTCAAGACGCTGCACGAGAAGGGCCTGATCTACGAGGGCTTCCGGGTGCTGGCGTACTGCTGGCGCTGCGAGACGCCGCTGTCGAACACCGAGACCCGGATGGACGACACCTACCGGGACCGGCAGGACCCGTCCGTCACGGTCTGGTTCCAGCTCGACTCCGGAGAGAAGATCGGAGTCTGGACCACCACGCCGTGGACGCTGCCGTCGAACCTCGCGCTCGCGGTCGGCCCGGACATCACCTATGCCGTTCTCGAGAAGGACGGGGAGAGGTTCCTGCTCGGCGAGTCGCGGCTCGCGGCGTACGCCAAGGAGTTGGAGGGCTTCTCTCAAACAGGGACGTTGCAGGGCGCCGAGCTGGTCGGTAAGCGGTACACGCCGCTCTTCGACTACCTGGTCGAGCAGGCCGGGCCGAACGCGTTCCAGGTGCTCGGCGCGGACTTCGTCACCACCGAGGACGGCACCGGCGTGGTGCACATGGCCCCGGCGTTCGGCGAGGACGACCAGAACGCCTGCAACGCGGCCGGCATCCCGACGATCGTGACCGTGGACGACCACACCCGGTTCACCGCGCTGGTCCCGGACTTCCAGGGCGAGCAGGTCTTCGACGTCAACAAGCCGATCATCCGGCTGCTCAGGGAGCGCGGCGTGCTGCTCCGGCAGGACACGTACACGCACTCGTACCCGCACTGCTGGCGCTGCGAGACCCCGCTGGTCTACAAGGCGGTCTCGTCCTGGTTCGTGGCGGTCTCCACGTTCCGGGACCGGATGGTCGAGCTGAACCAGCAGATCAACTGGACGCCGTCGCACGTCAAGGACGGCTCGTTCGGCAAGTGGCTGGCGAACGCGCGCGACTGGTCGATCAGCCGCAACCGGTTCTGGGGCTCCCCGATCCCGGTCTGGAAGTCCGACGACCCGAACTATCCGCGCATCGACGTGTACGGCTCCTACGCGGACATGGAACGGGACTTCGGCGTCAAGATCGAGGACCTGCACCGGCCGTTCGTGGACGAGCTGACCCGGCCCAACCCGGACGACCCGACCGGGCAGTCCACCATGCGCCGGGTGCCGGAGGTGCTGGACTGCTGGTTCGAGTCCGGGTCGATGCCGTTCGCGCAGGTGCACTACCCGTTCGAGAACACCGAGTGGTTCGAGGACCACTACCCGGGCGACTTCATCGTGGAGTACATCGGGCAGACCCGCGGCTGGTTCTACACCATGCACGTGCTGGCCACCGCGCTCTTCGACCGGCCGGCGTTCCGCAACTGCCTCAGCCACGGCATCCTGCTCGGCGAGGACGGGCGCAAGATGTCCAAGAGCCTGCGGAACTATCCGGACGTCTACAAGGTGTTCGACTCGCACGGGTCGGACGCGATGCGCTGGATGCTGATGTCCTCGCCGGTGCTGCGCGGCGGCGACATGGCGGTCACCGAGGTCGGCATCCGCGACGCGGTCCGCCAGGTGCTGCTGCCGCTGTGGAACGTCTACTACTTCTTCTCGCTCTACGCGAACGCGGAGGGTTATGAAGCGAAACGGCGGACGAACTCCACGAACGTCCTCGACCGCTACGTCCTCGCCAAGACCGGAGAACTCGTCGCGGCCGTCCAGCAGCAGATGGACGACTACGACATCTCCGGCGCCTGCGCGACCGTGCGGAGCTACCTCGACGCGCTGACCAACTGGTACGTGCGCCGCTCCCGCGACCGGTTCTGGGACGGCGACGCCGACGCCTTCGACACGCTCTACACCGTGCTGGAGACGCTCGCCCGGGTGGTGGCGCCGCTCGCGCCGCTGACCAGCGAGGAGATCTGGCGCGGCCTGACCGGCGAGCGTTCGGTGCACCTGACCGACTGGCCGTCCGCCGGGGAGTTCCCGGCCGACCACGCGCTGGTCGCGGCCATGGACTCGGTCCGGGACGTCTGCTCCGGCGCGCTGTCGCTGCGCAAGGCGCGGGCGCTGCGCGTCCGGCTGCCACTGCCGAGGCTGACCGTGGCCACGCCGGACGCGGCCTCGCTCGGCGACTTCACCGCGCTCATCGCGGACGAGGTCAACGTCAAGGAGGTCGTGTTCACCACGCAGGTCGCGGACTACTGCCGGCAGGTGCTCACGGTCGTGCCGCGGGCGCTCGGCCCGCGCGTCGGCGGCCAGGTGCAGCAGGTCATCAAGGCGGTCAAGACCGGGAACTGGGAGCTCGTCGACGGCGCGCCGGTCGCGGCCGGCGTCACGCTGCAGGAGGGCGAGTTCGAGCTGAAGCTGGTCGCGGTCGACGTGGAGAACTCGGCGACGCTGCCGAACGGCGGCGTGGTCGTGCTGGACACCGCGGTCACGCCCGAGCTGGCCGCGGAGGGCCTGGCCCGGGACGTGGTCCGGGTGGTCCAGCAGGCCCGCCGGGACGCGGACCTGAACGTCTCCGACCGGATCACGGTCACGCTGTCCGCGTCCGGCGAGGTCGTCGCCGCGGTCACCGCGTACCGGGACTTCGTGGCCGGCGAGGTGCTCGCGGACGACGTGGTCTTCACGCCCGGCATCACCGGTTTCGCCGGCGAGGTCGGCGAGGGTGAAGAGGTCGTCGTCCAGGTCACCCGCTGATCGAGGCAATAGCACCCCGCGCCGCTGTTATCAGTGGCACGGGGTGCTTTCTTTTGGGCGCCGGTCGGCTACCGTGTGATCGCCCCGCTCGGGGGATGATTCGCAGGAGGGTCGAAGGTTGCCACCGCTCTATTCGCTCGGAAAGGTCACGGTCGGTCCGCTCCTGAACCTGATCTGGCAGCCGACGGTCGAGGGCCTCGAGCACATCCCGAGCAGCGGAGGCGTCGTCTTCGCCAGCAACCACCTCTCGGTCGCCGACGAGGTGCTCTCCGGCGTCGTCGTGCCGCGCCACCTGTCGTTCTGGGCGAAGTCGGAGTACTTCGAGGGGGGCAGCCCGCGGCGCCTCTTCGTCAAGCATCTGCTGCAGGCGCTGGGCGCGATCCCGGTCGCGCGGGCCGGCGGGCGGGCCGCGCTGGCCGCGTTCGACGCGGCGATCCCGGTGCTGCAGGGCGGCGGCCAGGTGATCGTCTACCCGGAGGGCACCCGGTCCCCGGACGGGCGCCTCTACAAGGGCCGCACCGGCGCGGTCCGGCTGGCCACCATGGCCGGCGTGCCGCTCATCCCGATGGGTGTGCTCGGCACCGAGAAGATGCAGCCGATCGGGCAGCGCCTGCCGAGCTTCCGGCGCAGCAGCGCGATCCTGCGCTTCGGCAAGCCGATGGACCTCACCGGCCGCCCCACCGACACGCTCGGCCTGCGCGCGATGACCGACGAGGTGATGGCCGAGATCCAGAAGCTCACCGGCCAGGAGTACGTCCCCCAGTACGCACCGCCGAAAGAGCCCAAAACATCTTAAGGGCGGATTTCCCGCTTCCGGCGTGGTCGATTCCCGCATGCTCCCGCGGGCACCGGTCGTCGCTGGCGCTCCTCCCTGCCGGTCCCGGCCTGGCTCCAAGGCCCTTGCCGGTCCGGCATGGCGGCGGGCCACTGCCCGTCGGCGTGACTCAGAGGCGCACCGGACCGTTGCGTGGTCAGGGGGCTTCGGAGCCGCGGGCCTGCTCCTGGGCGATGACGGCGTCGAGGTCGTCGATGCGGTCGAGCTGCTGGAGCGCGCGCATCATCCGGACGTTGCCGGACAGGCGCTCGCGCGTGCGGTGCAGGAACGTCCAGTAGCCGGCGGTGAACGGGCAGGCGTTCTCGCCGACGCGGACGCGCGGGTCGTAGCGGCAGCCGCCGCAGTAGTCACTCATCCGGTTGATGTAGTTGCCGCCGGCCGCGTACGGCTTCGTGGTGATCTTTCCGAGGTCGGCGTACTGACTCATGCCGGCCACGTTCGCGACCATCACCCATTCGAAGCCGTCCACGAAGTTCCGGTGGAACCAGTCGACCATCGCGGACGGTCGCCACCCACGCTGCAACGCGTAGTTACCCAGCACCATCAGCCGTGGAATGTGATGCGCGTAGCCACGATCGCGCACGCCGGACAGCACGTCCGACAGGCAGGCGGCGTCGACCGCATCGGCGTCCAGGTCCGCGAACCAGTCCGGCAGCCGGCCGCGCGCGCCGAGCTCGTTGATCGAGCGGTATCCGGCGTCGAAGTACCAGTAGAGGTGCCAGATGTAGTCGCGCCAGCCGATCAGCTGCCGGATGAAGCCCTCCGCGCTGGCCAGCGGCGCGTCACCGTCGCGGTGCGCCTTCTCCGCACGGCGCACCGCCTCCATCGGGTCGAGCAGCCCCAGGTTGAAGCTGGTGGACAGCAGGCTGTGCGCCATGAACGGGTCGCCGGAGAGCATCGCGTCCTCGTGCGGGCCGAAGCTCGGCAGCCGGTGCGCGACGAAGTGCCGCAGCCGGGCCAGCGCCTCCCGGCGGGTGGCCGGGAACAGCCGCGGGCCGTCCTGCCCGGTGAACTCGACGCCCTCGGCCGCCCACCTGTCCAGATCGGCGCGGACCTCCGCGTCGATCTCGTCCTCGACGATCGGCGGCGGGGGTGACACCTCCAGCCGGTTCACCCCGCGCGGCGGCGGGTTGCGGTTGTCCGCGTCCAGGTTCCACCTGCCGCCGGTGGGACTCCCGTCCGGCTCCATCAGCACGTCGTGCCGGTGCCGGGCGTACCGGTAGAACTCCTCCATCCGCAGCGTGCCGCGCCGCGCGTCGGCCCACCCGATGAAGTCGTCGTGGCCGGTCACGTAGCCGCGGGACGGCAGCACGGTGACGCCGTCCAGCCCGTTGACGAACCGGCGGGCGCGCAGCGTGGTGGGCGCACAGACGTCGACCGGCTCGCCGGCCAGGCGCAGCGCCTCGCGATAGGTCCGGGTCCGCAGATAGAGCGCGCGATCACCGAGCTCGGCGGCGCGGTGCCGCATCGCGGAGAGCGTCAGGTGCGCCTTCTGCCGGTGGAACGCGCGGCGCTCGAAGACCGCCCGGGACTCGACGATAAGCGCGGTTTGATGCGGATCGTCGAGAAAATGCGGCCCGAGTTGGTCTCCGAACAGCCAGCGCCGCATGCGACGCATTCTTTCCCCGCCGCGCGCCGCGATTCTCGGTAACGCACCGTTTACGTGTGTGCTTCAGGTCACATGCAACTTGCGGCCAGCCACCTGTCGATATCTCACCCGATCGGGCGTCCCGGCGTGGGATGCCCGATCGGGTGCGGGTCAGCCCTGCTGGAAGGAGATCTGGTCGCGGGTGATGACGGCACCGCGGATGCGGTCCAGCAGCGCCGCGCTGTCCGTGACGGAGCGGCGGGTGAAGACCGCGCTGCCGAGACTGCCGTGATCGGCCCAGCCGCACACCACCACGGTCGCGCCGTCCGCCTCGCCGGTGCCGCAGCGCTGGAAGCCGCCGCTGTCACCGACGTCGACCGGCTCGACGCCGGAGAGCGCGTAGATCTCGGTCAGCCGCGTCATCTCCGCCTCCAGGTCGGCCTCCGGCGACCAGCGGAACCCGGTCACGCCGGAGACCGTGACCTGCTTGCCCGCGGGATCGCCGTAGACGCCCGCGAACGTGCTCTCGGCCAGCAGGTACTGGCCGCGCATCTCGTCCTCCAGCGTGCGCGACGTCTCGTCCGCCTCCGCGCCGGTGCTCAGCGACAGGTCCGCGATCGCCTCCGGCAGCGACGCGGACGCCGGGTACTGCTGCCACAGCGGCACGCCGAAGTAGGCGGGCAGCCCGCAGCAGCACGCCACGGTCAGCAGCAGCATGGTCAGCAGCACCATCGGCCACTTCCGCCGGCGCCGGCGGCGCATCTGCTTCGGTGGCGGATAGCCCTGCGGCGGATATCCCGGCGGCGGGTAGCCCGGCGGGAGCTGCGGCCTCGCGGCCGCCCGGCGGTCCTTCTTCCGCTTCTTCTCCTTGGGCGGGGCGGCCGGCGGACCGGGCGGCGGGCCCGGCCGGGCCTGCGCGGACCGGGTCTGCGCCGATGGTGGCGGCGGCTGCTGCGGTCGCGGGTAGGACGGGGGCGCGTACTGCGCCGGTGGTGGCGGTGTCTGCGGGCGCTGTGCCTGATGCGGTGGCGTCTGCGGGCGCGGTGCCTGCGACGGCGCCTGGTGCGGCGGCGACTGCGGCCGGGAGGCCTGCGGGGGCGGGGGCGGCGCGGCGGACTGCCGGGAAGGTGGCTCGATCGTGGTGCGCGGCAGGTCCGGCCGGTCGATCCGGGTCGGGTGCAGCGGCGGCGCCGGGTAGTCGTAGTGCTGGTCCGGCGCGTGATCGTCCCAGCCCTCGGTGCCCTCCCACGGGTCGACCGGCGCGGGCAGGTCCAGCGTCGGGTCGACCGGCTTCTCCGGCCGCGCGACCGGCTGCTCCTCGTCCTGATCGCGGCCGAAGCCGAATCGGCGGCGCTTCTTCGGCCCGGGCGGCGGCACCGCGGCCGCGCCCCGCCACGGCGCCGGCCGCGGCCGTTCGGTCGGCGCGTCATCTCCCGGAGTGCCGGCGTCACCTTCAGTGATCTTCGCGGTGCCATCGGCGGCTCGGGTGCTGCCGACGGTGGTCCGTGGGGCGCCGTCGGTGGTCCGTGCGGTGTCGTCCGCCGCGGGCCGCTCCGGCGAGGCCGTCTCCGCGGTGCCGTCGGAGGCCGTGCCGTCGGAGGGCGTGCCGTCGGAGGGCGTGCCGTCGGAGGCGGTGCCGGCGGAGGCGGTGCCGGTCTCCGGTGCGGGCATCCGAGCGGTGCCGTCCGGGCCGCCTGGGGCCGAGCCGCCGGGGGCTGGCCTGCCGGGGGTCGTGCCGGTTTCGGCGGCGGGCATCCGTGCGGTGCCGTCCGGCGTGCCCGAGGCGGGCGGCGTGGAAGCGCTGCTCGCCGTCGTGCGGGCGCCGGCCGTACCCTCGGATGGGTGTGATCCGGCTGGTGCGGATCCGGCGGCGGCCGGCGGATCCGGCTCCGGGTGGCGGTCCGGCCGATCTTCCGCCATCGCTGCAGTCTCCTCGCGGTTCCGGGTGCGGGCCGTGCGTGCGGGCCCTACACGCGAGGTTATCCCCGCCCTGCCAGCCCGGCTTGGGACGGTTCGGCCGGCGGTCCGGGTCGAGGGGCGGTCACCGTGGCCGCGTACCCTGGTTGGTTGATCCCGGGAGGTTTCATGAGCACCGCGGCACCGAAGAGCCCCGCGTCCGTGTGGCCGCAGCTGGAGCAGCTGCTGCCGCTGATCAGCAAGCCGATTCAGTACGTCGGCGGCGAGCTCGGCGCGGTCGTCAAGGACTGGGACTCCGCGACCGTCCGCTGGGCGCTGATGTACCCCGACGCCTACGAGGTGGGCGTGCCGAACCAGGGCGTCCAGATCCTCTACGAGGTGCTCAACGAGCAGGCGGACGTGCTGGCCGAGCGCTCCTACGCGGTGTGGCCGGACCTCGAGGCGCTGATGCGCGAGCGGGGTGTCTCCCAGTTCACCGTGGACTCGCACCGGCCGGTGGGGGCTTTCGACCTGTTCGGGCTCTCGTTCTCGACCGAGCTCGGCTACACGAACCTGCTGACCGCGCTGGATCTGGCCGGCATCCCGCTGCACGCCGCGGACCGCACGGACGAGCACCCGATCGTCGTGGCCGGCGGGCACGCCGCGTTCAACCCGGAGCCGATCGCGGACTTCATCGACGCGGCCGTGCTGGGCGACGGCGAGGAGGCGGTCCTCGAGATCACCGCGATCGTCCGCGCGTGGAAGGCGGAGGGCTCGCCCGGCGGCCGGGACGAGATCCTGCTGCGCCTGGCGATGACCGAGAGCGCCTACGTGCCGCGGTTCTACGACGTCGACTACGCCGAGGACGGCCGGATCGCGCGGATCGCGCCGAACCGGGCGGGCGTGCCGGCGCGGATCCACAAGCGCACGACCATGGACCTGGACGCCTGGCCGTACCCGAAGAAGCCGATCGTGCCGCTGGCCGAGTCCGTGCACGAGCGGTATGCCGTGGAGATCTTCCGGGGCTGCACGCGCGGCTGCCGGTTCTGCCAGGCCGGCATGATCACCCGCCCGGTGCGGGAGCGCTCGATCGAGACCGTCGGCCAGATGGTGCGCGAGGGGCTGGAGTTCTCCGGCTACTCCGAGGTCGGCCTGCTGTCGCTGTCCAGCGCGGACCACACCGAGATCGGCGACATGTGCTCCGGCCTGGCCGAGCAGTACGCGGGGACGAACGTGTCGCTGTCGCTGCCGTCGACCCGGGTGGACGCGTTCAACATCGAGCTGGCCCAGGAGCTGTCCAAGAACGGGCGGCGCACCGGCCTGACGTTCGCGCCGGAGGGCGGCTCGGAGCGGATCCGCCGCGTGATCAACAAGATGGTCAGCGAGGAGGACCTGATCCGCACGGTCGTCACGGCCTACACCAACGGCTGGCGGCAGGTGAAGCTGTACTTCATGTGCGGCCTGCCGACCGAGCAGGACGAGGACGTGCTGCAGATCGCCCGGCTCGCGCACGAGGTGATCAAGGCGGGGCGCGCCGCGACCGGGTCCAAGGACATCCGCTGCACCGTGAGCATCGGCGGGTTCGTGCCGAAGCCGCACACGCCGTTCCAGTGGGCGAAGATGGACCGCCCCGAGGTGATCGACAACCGGCTACGGATGCTCAAGCAGGCGATCAACAGCGATCGCTCGCTGGGCCGCGCGATCGGCTACCGGTACCACGACGGCGAGCCGTCGCTGATCGAGGGCCTGCTGTCCCGCGGTGACCGCCGGGTCGGCGCGGTGATCCGGCGGGTCTGGGAGAAGGGCGGCCGGTTCGACGGCTGGAACGAGCACTTCTCCTTCCAGCGCTGGGTGGAGTCGGCGGAGGAGACGCTGCCGGCGTTCGGCGTGGACCTGGACTGGTTCACGGTGCGGGAGCGCTTCGAGGACGAGGTGCTGCCGTGGGACCACCTGGATTCCGGGCTGGACAAGGACTGGCTCTGGCAGGATTGGCAGGACTCGCTGAGCGAGTTCGAGCAGGACGACTGCCGGTGGACGCCGTGCTTCGACTGTGGCGTGTGCCCGTCGATGGACACCGAGATCCAGATCGGGCCGACCGGCAAGAAGCTGCTCCCGCTGACGCCGCTGAACGCGGGTGGGCCACGCGTGCACGCACACTGAGCCGGGTGATCCGGGCGTCCTCGCGACGCCCGGATCATCAAGAGCGCGGCGCACTGACGGGCTACAAGTCCGTTTTGGAGGCCTATTTCGGGAAATAGAGGTATTAATGTCGTGCGGGTGACCGCGACGACGACCCATACCCTGACCGGAATCCCGTTCAACCGGCCCTACCTGTGCGGGCTGGAACGGGAGTACGTCGGCGAGGCGATCGGCATCGGCGCGCTCTCCGGTGACGGACCGTTCACCGCGCGCGCCACCGGCCTGCTGACCCGCCTCGTCGACGCGCCGGAGGCGCTGCTGGCCACCTCCTGCACGCACGCGCTGGAGATGGCCGCGATCCTGCTCGACCTCCGGCCCGGCGACGAAGTGATCATGCCGTCGTTCACGTTCGTCTCCACCGCGAACGCGTTCGCGCTGCGCGGCGCGGTCCCGGTCTTCGTCGACTGCCGGCCGGACACGCTCAACCTGGACGAGCGGCTGATCGAGGACGCGGTCACCTCCCGTACCCGCGCGATCGTGGTCGTGCACTACGGCGGCGTCGGCTGCGAGATGTCCGCGATCGCCGCGATCGCGGCCCGCCACGGCCTGCCCGTGATCGAGGACAACGCGCACGGGCTGGGCGGCAGCTACCACGGCCGGCCGCTCGGCTCGTTCGGCGCGCTGGCCACGCAGAGCTTCCACGTCACCAAGAACGTGCAGTGCGGCGAGGGCGGCGCGCTGATCTTCAACGACCTCAGTTACTTCTCCCGCGCCGAGGTCGTCCGGGAGAAGGGCACGAACCGCAGCCAGTTCTTCCGCGGCATGGTCGACAAATATCGCTGGGTCGACGTCGGCTCGTCCTACCTGCCCGCGGACCTGCTGGCCGCGTTCCTCACCGCCCAGCTGGAGGCGTTCGACGACATCCAGCGCCGCCGCCACGCGATCTGGTCCGCCTACGACACCCGGCTGGCCGCCTGGGCCGCCTCGACCGGCGTCCAGCGCCCGGTGGTGCCGGTCGGCTGCGAGCACCCCGCCCACCTCTACCAGCTGCTGATGCACGACCTCACCGACCGGCAGGAGTTCATCCGTCACCTCGGCCACCGCGGCATCCAGGCCACCTTCCACTACCAGCCCCTGCACGCGGCCCCGGCCGGCCGCCGCTTCGGCCGCACCACCCCGGCCGGCTGCCCGGTCACCGACGACATCGCCGACCGCCTCGTCCGCCTCCCCCTCTTCGCCGGCATGACCGCCACCGAACTCGACCAGGTCACCGACGCCGTGCTCAGTTACCGGCGGTGAGAACGCGTCCGGCCGGGCCGGATATCGGCCCGGCCGGACGGTGCCGGTCACTCGACCGGCGGGTGCTCACGGACGTGGATCGCACCGCAGACGACAAACCCCTCGTGCTCGCCGTCGGAGACGGTGAGGCGGAGGTAGCGGTCGTCGTGCCGCTCGGGTATCTCGGCGAACCGCTCGATCTCCGGGCGTCGACCGGCATCCGCGATCAGCAGTCGGTCGAACGCGAATCGGATCTGCATCGCCAGGACATCGAGAAAGACGATCTCGAACTCCGTGCTCTTCCCCGGTGCGTCGGTGCTGAGGATCAGCTGGCGGTGGGAGGCCTGGTAGCGCCACGGCCGGAAGCGCCGGTCGATCGTCAGCGGTAGGCGCGACCTGGAATCCATGCTCATTGCGGCCACCCGAAGGGATTCGTCACCCTCTTGAAGGGAGGGCCTCGATAGAAGATTACCCGTGGGCGCACCGATTCCGGTGCGTCGCGAATCATCCGCAGTTCCCAATTCGTGTAATGGTCGCTCGGTGGAGAGGTCATGTCGTCCGCGACCGCGGCGAAGGCCCGCACCTCGTCGTCGTTGTCTCCGCAGCCGTTGAGGTTGAAGTGGATGACGACGGTGCTGTCCGGCTCCAGGGCCCGCTCCACCCGGGTCCACCAGTTCATGTCGTCGGGCCAGTCGGTGTAGTGCGGCGCATCGATGTCATGCGCGAAGCCGGCGATTCCGTCATCGGTACCGTCGTCTGTTTTTCCGAGCGCGATCTCCGGTAGGCAGGGCGGATCGTCCGCCGCCACGGTGTGCACGGTGAGGCCGAGTCCCCGGTCCGCCGCCCGGCACGCGGCGTGCGCGTTCAGCCGGATCCGGGAGATGTCGGCGAGCCGTAGGGACGCCGCGGCCCGCCGGGCCGACGCGGCCGCGACGTACATCGTCTTGAGCGCCTTGAACCCGGCGGAGAGCGCCTTGCCGATCCCCACGAAGATCAAGGTCTCCAGGCCCAGCTGCCCCAGCTTGAGCAGCGTCTCACCCAGCCCCTGATCGCCGTTGATCAGCTTGACCACGTTGAGGCCGACCTCGGCCAGGGTGATCAGCGTGCCGGCCACCACGCCACAGACGACGGTCGCGATGCAGCCGATCGCGGCCATCACGCCGACCGGAGCCATGGCCGCCACCATGCCCTTGACCATCTCGGCCAGGAACAGCAGCGGCTGCATGCCGGTGAACGCCGGGTCGAGCACGGAGGCCAGGCAGTTCTGCCGGATCTGGCTGCCCTCGGGATAGAGGGCGCAGACGCCGGCGTTGCTGTAGGCCCGGTACGCCAACTCCGCCGGATCGGCGATCACGTTGGCGACGCAGTTCTTGTACCACTGGCCCTGTGTGCCGCTGTACATCCGCTCCAACTCGGGTGCGGCTCCCCGCGCGTACTCCGCGTGGCAATGACCGATCTCCCGGCCCTGCGCCGACTGATAGGCCGCGTAGGCATCCTGAGCCGCAGCCCGGGCCGCCTCGGCGTCCTGACCGGCCGCGATGGCGGAGTCGTACGCCCGCTTGGCCGATGCGTTCGCCGCAGTCGCCGCCTGTACGGCCCGGCCGTGCGAGGCGATCGCCCAGGTCGCGGAACGGATCGCGCTGCGGGCCGAAGCGTCCGCCCGGGTCGCCGCGGCGCGTGCGGTCCGGACCGACTGCTCGGCCTTGCGCACCGACTCGAGTGCCTGGTTGGCGTAGGCCTCGGCGCTGGCCGCGTAGCCGGCTGCCTGCTGTGCCGACGCCGCGGCCTGCTCCGCGTACTCCGCCGCGGCCTCCGCGTCGTTGCGTGCCTCCGCCGCCTTTGCCTGAGCCTGCTGCGCGTTCTGCACCGCGGTGGCGGCGACCTGGTGGATCTCCTGTAGCACGCCGCCGACCACGGCCAGGTGCGCCGCGGCCTCCTGGTCGCGCTCGGCCGCCGTATGCTGCCCGGTGTCCAGGAACTCGCGCAGCGCGGTCGGGGGCCCGTCGAGCGCGACCTGGGCCGCCGCCTTCAGTTCGGGCCCACTGTCCTGGTCGCCGAGGATCTGGTTGACCTTGACGCGTTCGCCGATCGCGGCCGCCGTGAACTGGCCACGTTCGATGAAACCGCGCAGCGCCGGCGCGGTGTCGGCATCCAGCGCGGCCTGTGCCGCCTGGGCAAGCACCACGTCGTTCGCCGTACGCGCCGCGGCCAGGATCTGGTTGACCTTCAGCCGGTCCTGGGTGAACCGGCCCGGGTAGGTCTGGTCACGCAGGAAGCCCTGCACCTGCGCGTCCGTCCCGGCCAGTGCGGTGAGCGCCGCGCCGGCCAGGCCGGTCTCGGTACTCATCGATATGTTCATCACCGTGGCGCGGTCGTCGAGCACCGCCGCCCCGGCGATGCCGGTCCGCGCCCAGTCCAGCACCTGCACGGTGTCGGACGTGCCGAGCGCGGCGAGCGCCGCCTCCCGCGTCCAGACGCCGGGCGCGTCCGTGAGGGCGAGCGCCGCCTTCCGGGCCGAGGCGACGGCAGTGTCCGGCGGGGTGGCCGGATTCTGCGCCTCGGCGATCAGCCGGTTGGTCTCGGTGTCCCGCTGCGCCGCCTGCTCGGCGTCCCAGTCCTTCGCCGCTTGCTGAGCCTGGTACTCGGCGAGCGCGGTCCGGGCGACCTCGATGCCGTCGTCCCCGGCCACCGCGATCCGCTCGGCGTCGGCCGCGCGGGCCGCGTCGTAGATCGCCATGGCCTGCACGGCGGTCTCAACCGCGGCCTCAGCGGCGACGGTTGCCGCCTCGGCCGCCTCGGTGGCCCGCCGAGCGGCCTCGGCGGCTTCTCCGGCGTGGTCGGCCGCCTCGATCGCGGCGACCGCAGCCTCCTCGGCATGCTGGGCTGCCCGGATCGCCGCGGCGTGTGCGGCGTACGCGGCGTTCATCGCGGTCCGCAGATAGGCCTCGGCCGCCAGCGCCGCGCGGTTGGCCCGCTCGGCGTTGGCCCGGGCCCGCCGGGCCGCGGCAATTGCGGCGCCGGCGTCGGCGCCGGCCGCCTGTGCCGCCGCGACCGCCTGATCGTTGGCGGCGGCCGCGGCGAGCGCATGCCCGGCCGCGGACTTGGCCGATCCGACCGCGGTGAGCCCTTGCTCGATTGCGGCGCCGGCCCAGCGAGCGGTCTCCGCGAACTCACGCGCCTGCCGTGCCTGGCCGCGTGCGTACTCAGCCGCCTGCCGGGCCTGGCCGGCCCGGGACGCGTCGGACGCCGCCGAGGCGGCCTCCAGGTACGCGGTGGCGGCAGCCCGTTCGGCCGAGGCCGCAGCCGAGGCCGCCCGTGCCGCCGCAGCCGAGGCGGCCCGAGCCGCCCGCTGTGCGGCCGCCGCGGCCTGCACCGCGATCCGGGCCGAGTTCGCGGCGTTCTGTGCCGCCTCGGCGGCCCGCTTGGCCTGCGCCGCCGCCTCCGCGGTGTCGTTACGGGCGGCCTCGGTCGCGGCGGCGGCGCGTTCAGCCGCCTTCTTCGCGGCCTCGGACGCCTCCTTGGCGCGCGCGGCCTCCTGGGTGGCCCGCTGGGTCTCCAGCGCGGCGGTTTCCCCGCTCGCCTTGGCCTGCGCGAGCAGGCCGGCCAGCGACGCGGTCTCCTCGTCGCGGGCCGACGCCACCGCCCAGCCGTACTCGAGGAACGCCTCCAGCGCCTCGGGAGTGCCGGCGTCGAGGGCCTTCTGCGCGGCCGCGTCGACATTCGAACCGCCGGTGGTCATCGCCTGGTTGATCCGTAGCCGCTGGTCGGTCTGCCACGGATGCTGCCAGCCCTCGTCGAGGAACGCCCGGAGGACCGCCGGGTCCTCGGAGTCGAGCGCCGCCTGGGCCGCCGACTTGACCTGGTCACCGCCGGCCGCCATCAGCTGGTTGACCGCGACCCGCAGGTCGATGTCGGCCTGCCGCTGCCAGCCGGTGGCCAGGAACGCCGGCACCGCGCCCGTGTTGCCGCCGTCGCCGGCCGTGAGCGCGGCCTGGGCGGCGGCACGGACCGCGGGGCCGGAGTGCACCATCGCACCGGCCACCGCGTCCCGCTCGTCGAGCTTCTGCGCCTCGGTATACCCCGTGTCGAGGAAGGCCGAGACCTGTGCGTCGGTGCCGATCAGAGCGGCTGCGGCGGCAGCCCGCACCTGGGTGCCGCCCTGCCGCCAGACCTTCAGCACGGTGTTCCGGTCGGCGACCGGCGCGGGCTCATCGGCCCGCGCCGGGCCGCCGTGTAGCAGGGTGGCACAGATCGCCAGCGCCGTCAGCGCCGCGACCATCGGCCGCCTTCGCCGTCCGCTGTGAATGATCGAATTCATGTTTCTCCCCCGTGAAGTCAGAGCTCAGCCCGTGACGGTCAGCCGGAGCAGCGTGGTCGGTTCGTTGTCCGGCGAGATGCCGATGCCGACCTGGGTGCTGCCCGAGGGGTTGACCTGGACTGTGGTGTGGTCGCCGTCGTCCGTGGTGACCTCGGCGGTGAGTGGGTGCCCGGTGCCGGTGCGCTGACCGTCACCGCGGATCTCGTAGACGGCCGGCACCTCCAGCGCCAGCCAGCCGGTCGGCGCGGTCACCTTGAAACAGGCCAGACCGTTGCCGCCGGGACCGATCGGCTCGGTTGTGCGTACCTTGATCACACCGACGTTGTCGACCGGCGGGGTCGCGCAATCGGCCCAGACGATGTGCCCGTCGCCGCGGAGCAGCCGGATGGAGAACTGCTCCAGGATCGCGGCGGCACCGGGGTACGCGCCCATCTCCACCACCGAAGGCTGCGGGTCCATCGCCGCAGGAACCGCCGCGAGCGGGTGGATGAGGTGCGCCTCCAGCTCGGCCAGTTGCAGGATCTCGATCCCGTACCCGGTGAGCCTGATCTTGCTGGTGGTCCGGGCGGGGAAGGTGAGCAGGGCGGGCTGGCCGGCAGCGAGGGTGGCGGTGCGGCGCAGAACGCTCTGCCAGGCGCTGCCGTCCCACACCTCGACACCGAGGTCGGCGGGCAGGGCGGCGATGATGTCACTGCGCGGCCAGGCTTCCACCCGGTTGACCTGACGTTGCGCGCCGCCCGGGAAGGCGATCTCGACCGACTCGTCGGCGAACGGGGCGTTCGGCGGCCAGGTCGAGAAGCCGCTGCCGGACCGCTCGCCGTCGCTGATCCGGCTGAGCGACCAGCCCCACTCCTCGAGGTTCGCCGACGGGGTGAAGGTGGCGTCCGCGGCCAGGTTGCCGGAGTGGTACGCCTCGATCTCGGCGAGCTGCATGGTCTCCACACCGTGCCCGGTGACACGGAGCCTGCTGGTCGTCTGCCCGGCAAAGAGGATCTTGACTGGCTTGCCACCGGCCACCGGTTCGGCCCAGGTACGCACGCGCTTCCAGGCATCGTTCTCCCAGACGTCCACGCTGATCCGGGCCGCCACGCCGGCGACGATGTCGCTGCGCGGGTAGAGGTCGACCCGGCTGACCTGACGCTGGGCGCCGCCCGGGAAGGCCATCTCGATCCACTCGTCGTCGACCGGGGAGTTCGGTGGCCACGAGGTCCAGGCGATACCGGTGCGGACGCCGTCGTTGACGTTCGCCTCGACCCAGCCCCACTGGTCGATGTGCGACGAGGTGTTGATGGTGGCGTCCGCGGCGAGGTTGCGCGCTTCGTACGCCTCGATCTCGGCGAGCTGCATGGTCTCCACGGCGTACCCGGTGACCCTGATCCGGTTCGTGGTGTGGGCCGGGAAGGAGATCCTCGCCGGTTTGCCGCCCGCCTGGATCACGGTCTGCCGGTAGACGTTCTTCCAGGCGTTGTTCTCCCAGACGTCCACGCCGATGTCGGTCGGCACCCCGGCGACGATGTCGCTGCGCGGGTAGAGGTCGACTCGGTTCACCGCCCGCTGGGAGCCGCCGGACCAGGCAAGCTCGATCCACTCCTCGGCCAGCGGCGAGTTCGGTGGCCAGGATGTCCAGGCGGTGCCGGTGCGCACGCCGTCGACGACGTTCGCCGTCTTCCATCCCCACTGGTCGACGAAGGACGAGACGGTGACGGTGGCGCCGGAGGCCAGGTTCGGCGAGCGTTCGGCGACCGGTTCGGCGAGCCCGGCGGTGTACGGCCTCAGCCAGTTGGCCAGCACGTCCGCGCGTACCTCGGCGGCACCGTCCGCGGTGGACGACGACTCCAGGCAGCCCTGCTGCTGCGCACCGGCGTGCAGACCGATGAGCTGTGGCCCGCCGGCGGTCTCCCGGATCGTGGCCCCGCCTCCGTCACCCTGGCAGAGCGAGACGCCGGAGCCGAGGAGGGTGAACCCGCCCGCGGTCACCCCGCCTACGGTCATCGGCACGGTCTGCAGCCGGTTCGGCGCCCACTCGGTGCCGGTGCGGCCGTAGCCGACGGCCCGCAGGGTCTCCCCGGCGACCGGCGCCGTCCCGAACGCCACTGGCGTGATCCCGGTGACCGGCGTCGCGAGCTTGGCGAGCACCGCGTCGAGCGTCGGGTGAGGCAGCAGCTCGGTGACGACGGCGGTGACCCCGCCGGTGCTCCGGGAGAGATCGTCCCGTCCGACAGTGACACTGGTCGCCACCGGCGGTGCGCCGTTCGTTACCGGCGCCGGATCGAAGCAGGACTTCAGGGTCAGTACGTACTCGGCCTGCACGAGCACGCCCGAGCAGCCGCGATCGCCCGCCGCCACCCTTGCGGCGAACGGATAGGCGCCGTCCGCGGCAGCCGTCCCGCCGCGGACGGCCTGCGCCGGTCCGCCACTGAGCAGGACAGCGGCTACGGCAGTGATCGCGACGACTCCACTGCGAATTGACAGTCTTCGGCCCATGGTTCCCCCGTCGGTTGACCGAATCGCGCATGATGAGCCGGCCCGGCCGGGCCGGCCCGGAACAGACGACGAGGAGACCTCAGCGCACGCTGCCGCCCGCGGCGGGTCGCCGCGGTACGGATCTGAAACGGTGCGGATCGGAATGCGTGAGCGCGCCCGCCGTGCTGAACAACACCCTCATAGCCGGCCCCCGTCAGCTGTTCAGAGTGCCATCGAAGCACATGATCACGTTCGTGACCATCGATCGTTCGTGCCGCCGTCGCCCGGATGATGCACGGAACGGCGAAGGCCGCGTACCCTCCTATTCGGAGCGTGTGGGGACGGTACGGATTAGCTCGTCGGTGCCCGCAGTTCCAGCCAGAGGACGTCGGCGGGGATGCCGTCGATGTCGGTCGTGTAGTGGCGGGACGGGATCTCGATGAAGCCGTTGCGGCGGTGGAGGGTGAGGACCGGCTTGTTGGCGGCCAGCGTGCGGGCGCCGAGGACGGCCAGGTTCAGGTCGTCCAGCGCGTAGCGGATGGCGGCCTGTTCGAGGCCGATCCAGGCGCCGAAGAGCGCGTTGCGCGGGCGCAGGCCGTCCAGGTCGAGGAAGAAGCCCCATTCGGCGGTACGCGCGACCGGGTCATGATCCTGGAACGTGACCGCGCCGGCGGCCGTGCCCTCGTGCTCGTAGATCAGCACCCGCCGCGCCGGATCCGCGGCGACCCGGGCCCACCAGGCGCGATGCCCCTCCGGGGTGATCACGTCGCGGAACAGGAACTGCGCGCGGACCTCGGGGTGGTTGCGCCAGCGGCGCACGTTCTCGCGGTCGCGGGGCTCAGCGGGACGGAGCATGGATCGTGCCCTCCACCTGCTCGCGGATGACGTAACCGGGCCGGCCGCTGCCGGTGGTGTGGATGCGGCCGATGTACTCGCCGAGGACGCCGACCGCGATCATCACGGCCGACGAGGAGAACGCGACCATCGACGCGATCGTGGTGAAGCCGGCGATCCGGGTCTCGCCGGTCTCGTACGCCCAGATCAGCCGCACGACCAGGGCGAAGCCGCCGAGCCCGAGCAGGAAGCCGGCGTACGTGACCAGGCGCAGCGGCGCGGTCGACCAGCCGAACGTCATGTCCGCGGCGTGCCGGAGCAGGCGGCCGGGGGTGTAACCGGAACGGCCGGCCGCGCGCGGCGCGACGCGCACGCGGACGCCGGCCACCCGGGTGGTGCCCCAGGACAGCCCGACGTCGATCGCGGTGCCGGGGCCGCGCACGCCGTCCAGCCCCTGCACCAGGAACGCCCGGAACGCCCGGAACGCGCCGACCAGCCGGGCGTTGCGCACGCCCATGGCACCGGCCAGGCCCGCCTTGACCAGCCGGGACGCGGCGTTGCGGAGCAGGCCGTGCTCCTCGGCGGCGGGCAGGCCGTAGACCAGGTCCACGTCGTCGGTGAGCGCGGCCAGCAGCACCGGGATCTCGGCCGGCGGGTGCTGGAGGTCGTCGTCCATCGTCACGATCACCTCGTGCCGGGCCGCGCGCAGGCCGGCCAGCAGCGCGGCATGCTGGCCGACGTTGCGGGCCAGCCGGATCGCGCGCACCTCGGGGTGCGCCACGGCCAGCGCGGACGCGGTCGCCCAGGTGTCGATGCCGCCGTCGTCGTCCACCACCAGCACCACCTCATAACCGGCGGGACGACCGCCGAGAGGGTCGCCGAGAGAGCCGAGAACGTCGCTGAGCTGGGCGACCAGGGCCGGGAGCGTCTCCGCCGAGCGGTAACAGGGCACGACGACCGAGATCCGCATCCGCACCTCTCCACCTGGCCACCGACTTCCCCGGTGGATCGTTGAACACGCGTGACTTGCACCGCGCACGCGACCGGCCGGCGGAGGCGACTGCTCCGCCCGTTGCTCAACGACCGACGCGCTCACTACGTTCTCGCCGGGGGATTGGGCGCGGTCGTCTACTACGGGCTCTTCTCCGCCGGCTGGCTGATCCTGCACCGCCACTACCTGCTGCTGGCCGTGCTCGCGAACGCGGCGACCGCGGTGCTCACCTACCCGGTCTACCGGCGGATCTTCGGCGGGACCGGCTCCCGGGTGGCCGGCCTGGCCCGGTTCTACCTGGTCTCGCTGGGCAGTCTGGCCTGCTCGCTCGGCGGGCTGCCGCTGCTGGTCGAGTCGGCCGGCCTGCCGGTGCTGCCCGCGCAGGCGCTGATCATCGTGGTCGCGCCGCTGCTCACGTATCATCTGCACCGAGGCTGGTCGTTCCGGTGACCGCCACGCTCACCCGCGCGGAGGCCGGCCCGGCCGGCACGCCGCCGGTTCCCGGCCGGTTCGCCCGCGGCGCCGGTTTCGTGGTCCACTTCCTGCCCGCCGCGGTCACGGCCGCGATCACGATCACGATCCTTCGCTGGTACGGCGTGAGCGCGCGCGACATCGCCGCGTTCGCCGCGTACCTGGTCCTGGCCGTGCTGCTCCCCGGCACGCTGGTCTGGCGCGCACTGCGCCGCGGCCCGGGTGCGCTCCCGGCGGACGTGACCGGCGGCGCCGCCATCGGCTACTCCCTGGAGATCATCGGGTACGTGGCCGCGCGCTCGGCCGGCCAGCCGCGCCTCGCGCCCGCGCTGCCACTCGCGATCCTGCTCGCGTTCCTGCTGGTCAAGCCGCTGCGCCGGTTCTGGCGTGGGTCGGGCGCGCCGGTGCCGCTCCGCTGGGCGTGGGGCGTCGCGATCGTCTGCCTGCTCGTCCTCGGCTGGACCGCCGCGAAGTTCTTCCGCTCGCACGGTCTGGACTGGCCGTCGTCCGGCTCGCCCTACGTGGACATGCCGTTCCACCTGGCGCTCGCCGGTGAGCTGCGCCACCACGCGCCGCCGCGGATCCCGTACGTGATCGGCGAGTCGCTGCACTACCACTGGTTCGTCTACGCGGACCTGGCCGCGACCAGCTGGGCGACCGGCATCGAGCTGCAGGTGCTGCTGCTGCGGCTGAGCCTGCTGCCGATGGCGCTGATCTTCGTGGTCGGCACCGCGGTGCTCGCCACCAAGCTGACCGGCGAGTTCCGGGCCGTGGTGCCGTGGTGGACCGGCCCGCTCGCCGCGCTGCTGCCGCTGGTCGGCGCGCCGTTCAACCCGTACCGGGGGTTGCTCGCGTCGGTGCCGCAGGGCTCGATCCTGGACGCGCTCTGGCTCAGCCCGACCCAGACGTTCGGCGCGATGCTGGCGATCGCGGCCGTGCTGCTGCTGATCGAGTTGCTCCGCGACGCCGGTGGTGCCGGCCGGTGGGCGATGCTGATCCTGCTGCTCGTGGTGATCACCGGCGCGAAGGCGACCTATCAGCCGCTGCTGCTGGCCGGGCTGGTGCTGGCCGTGACGGTGCGCTGGATCGGCGAGTTCCGGCCGCCCTGGGCCGCGCTCGCCGCGACCGCGCTGACCGTGATCACGCTGGTCTTCGCGCAGCTCGTCCTCTTCTCCGACTCGGCCGGCGGGCTCAGCGTCAAGCCGCTCTCCACCGCGCTGAACTCCGAGCTCGGCCACATCGCCGGCACCGCCACGTTCCCGCCCGGCACCGAGGGCGGCCCACCGGCGCCGATCCGGTTCTCCGCGATGGACGGCGTGCCGTTCGGCGGCCAGGAGGTGGATTCGTCCGCGTTCGAGCCGATCGGCGTGACGGCCGCGACCGGCGGCCTCGCGGTCGAGGGAGCGGCCGCGAGCGCGCCCGGCGGGGCGGGGGAAGGACTGGCCCAGCTCGGCCTGGAGCGCGTCGCCGAACTCGGCTGGTGGCCCGCGTTCGCGCTGGCCACGCTGGTGCTGCTGCTCTGGATGAGCATGGTCGGCGGCGCCTGGGCGATGCTCCTGCGCCCACGGCGGCTGGTCGACCCGGGCGTGCTCATCTGCCTCGGGATCGTCGCGGCCGGCTTCGGTGCCGCGCTCACGTTCGAGCATCCGGGCGCGAGCCAGCTCTACTTCGTCAACTCGGCCCGTCCCTACCTCGGTGCGCTCGCGGTCGCCGGGCTGGCCGTGGCGACGGCGCAACGCCGTACCGTCGGGGGCTGGTTCCTGGGGTTGTTCTCGCTCTCGGCCGGGGCGTGCGCGGTCTGGGCCGGCCACGACCTGATCGGTGAGCCGCGCGACAACCAGGGCTTCGGGTCGGTGCTGGCGCCGCTGGCCGTGCTCGCCGGTGCCGGGCTCGCGGTCTGGCTGCTGGTCTGGGGCCTCGCCCGGCTGCGGCGGCGAGTGCGCCCGGCGCGGCGGGCCTGGTTCGCGGTCTGGCTGGCGATGCTGGGCATGGTCGCGCCGGGCGCGGTCGCCGGCTACGCCTCCCCGATCATGACGGCGGCCCGGGACGGCTGGCGGGACGTGCCGATGGACGCGGAGCCGGCCGAGGTGCGGCCGGCGATCCCGGAGGGCGCGGTCGAGGCCGGGCGCTGGCTGCGCGACCACTCGGCCCCCGGCGACCTGGTCGCGACGAACGCGCACTGCCGCACGCTGCGCCAGTGGGTCTGCGACAACCGCAACTTCTGGGTCTCCGCCTACACGGAACGCCGCGTGCTGGTCTCCGGCTGGGGCTACACCGTGACCGCGCACTCGGAGGCGGCCCGGACCGGCACGATGGTCAACCGCGTCGAGTTCTGGGACCGGTCGCTGCTCAACCTGAACGACGCCGCGTTCCAGATGCCGTCCGCGGTCAGCGTGGGCCGGCTCGCGGCCGACCACGGCGTGCGCTGGTTCCTGGTCGACCGCCGCACCAGCACGCCCCCGCCGGAACTCGCCCGCTTCGCGATCCACCGCTTCACCGCCGGCGTCTGCGACGTCTACGAACTGCCCCCGTCCGCCGCCGACTACCGCGTCACCTCCGCCGACTGACCACCTTCCGCGGGCTTCGCCGGGTGGGCGACGCGCGACGCGCGGGGAGCTCGGCTGCCGCCCCGACCCCCGCCCCTGAGCGGAGTGAACGCTCTGCTCATGCGACGACCGGTGCCCACGCCCAGAGCGGCCACGCCGGAAGCGGGAGAATCCGCTTCTAGAAGGGTTTGTGGGCCCTGAGGAAGAGGGAGACGCCGGGGAGGCGGCCGACCGGGAGGTGGCGTTCGAGGCGGACGACGCCGCCGAGCAGCGCGTTGACCAGCGGATGGACGGCCGTCACGTCGTGGCGCAGCGTCGCCTCCGAGGAGGGGCGCACGGTCGTGGTGCGGCGGAGCGCGACGGCCGGGCGAAGCAGCACGTTCCAGCTCCAGAGCGCGTCGACGCGCAGGCCCGCGTCCGTGATCAGCGCGGTCAGCCCGGCCCGGTCGTAGCGGCGGACGTGCCCGCTGAGTTCATCAAAAACCGACCATAAACGCATATCCGCCGGTACGGCGATGAGCACGGTGCCGCCGGGACGCAGCACGCGGTGGATCTCGGCGGCCGCGCGATCGTCCTCCCCGATGTGTTCCAGCACGTCGAACGCGACCAGCAGGTCCCGGCTCGCGGACTCGACCGGAAGATCGCGCGCGTCCGCCTGGATCGCGTCGAGACCGCGGGCACGGGCGATCTCCACGCCCTCCGGCAGATATTCGGTGGCCAGCACGTCATAGCCGAAGTCGCGCATGACCAGGGAGTTGCCGCCACCGGCCGCGCCGATCTCGATGGCCCGCCGACCGGGCTCGGCATGCCTGCGCCGCAATTCCCGGGCGAGGAGGGCGCGGCGCTCCCGGTACCACCAGTGCCGTTCCTCGACCGCGGCCGAGGAACGGATGTCGGCGCCGCGCATCAGGCCCGCAGCCGGACGGTGCTGTGGTCGCCCACGATCAGCTGGTGCGCCGCGGGAGTCCGCGGCGCGGGCAGCACCCGGGCATCCCGGCCGATGATCGATTCACCGATCCGGGAGACGCCCCGGATGGACGCGTTGTCGAAGACGATCGAGTACTCGATCTCCGCGTCCTCCAGCTCGCAGTTGTCCGCGATCGAGGTGAACGGGCCGACGTAGGAGCGGGCGATCTTGGTTCCGGTGCCGATCACGATCGGCCCGCGCAGCACCGAGTCCTCGACCACGGCGCCGGCCTCCAGCACCACGCGCCCGATGATCTCGGTGCGGCCGTCGACCGTGCCGTCCAGCCGCGGCTCCACCGACTCCAGCACCATCCGGTTGCACTCCAGGATGTCCCGCGCCCGCCCGGTGTCCTTCCAGTAGCCGCTGACCAGGTGCGAGTGCACGCGATGGCCGTGCGCGATCAGCCACTGCACCGCGTCGGTGATCTCCAACTCGCCGCGCGCGGACGGGCCGATCGCGCGCACCGCCTCGTGGATCGCGGGGCTGAACAGGTAGACGCCGACGATCGCCAGGTCGCTCTCCGGCTCGGCCGGCTTCTCGGTCAGCCCGACGATCTCGCCGCTGCGGCCGAGCGTGGCCACGCCGTACGAGCGCGGGTCGTCCACGGCCGCGAGCAGGATCTGCGCCTCGTAGTCGCCGGCCCGGAACGATTCGACCAGCTCCTGCACGCCGCCGAGCAGGAAGTTGTCGCCGAGGTACATGACGAAGTCGTCGTCACCGAGGAAGTCCCGGGCGATCAGCACGCAGTGGGCCAGCCCGAGCGGCGCGTCCTGCGGGATGTAGGTGATGGCGAGCCCGAAACGGGACCCGTCGCCCAGTGCGGCCCGGACCTCCGCGCCGGTCTCCCCGATGATCACACCGACCTCGGTGATGCCCGCCTCACGCATGGCCTCCAGCCCGTAGAAGATCACCGGCTTGTTCGCGACCGGGAACAACTGCTTCGCCGAGGTGTGTGTGAGCGGCCGCAGCCGGGTACCCCGCCCACCGGCCAGCATCAGAGCCTTCATGTCCGGTGTAACGGCCTGCGTAGGCGGATGGCGACGGCGAGTCGCATCGGCGCCACGGTTACGGGAAGATGGGCGGGACCCACCAGAGGACAAAGGAGCACCACGATTCCTCCCAAGCCACAGCCAGAGGGGGGCCAGGCGCCCGTTGTGCAGCGGATTCGTCTCCGCTATGCCAAGCGCGGCCCGCTCCGGTTCACCTCGCACCGGGACTTCGCGCGCGCGTTCGAGCGCGCTCTGCGCCGCGCGGGCATCCCCATCGCCTTCTCCCAGGGGTTCACGCCCCACCCCAAGATTTCGTACGCGTCCGCGGCGCCGACCGGCGTGGCCAGCGAGGCGGAGTACCTGGAGATCGGCCTGCAGACCCGGACCGATCCGGAGGTGGTCCGCGCCGCGCTGGACGCCGCGCTCTCACCCGGGCTGGACGTGCTGGAGGCGGTCGAGGCCGGCCCCGGCAGCCTGGCCGACCGGATCGACGCCTCGCACTGGCGGATCGAGCTGCCCGGCATCACGCCGGAGACGCTCGACCGCGCGGTTACCGCGTTCCGCGACGCGCCGGACGTGAGTGTCGAACGCCTCACCAAGCAGGGGAGGCGGCAGCTCGACGCACGTACGCCGGTCACTCGGATCGAGGTCAAATCGGAGGGGGACGCACCTTCCGGGGTCGGGGCTGCACCGTGTGCGATACTGGACCTTGTCGTGCGGCAGGTCACCCCGTCCGTGCGACCCGATGACGTCCTGTCCGGCCTCCGCGTGGTGGCCGACCTGGAGCCGCCGTTGCCGCCGAGGGCGACACGGCTGGCGCAGGGCTCGCTGACCGCGCAGGGGGAGATCGTCGACCCGCTGGCAGCGGACCGCGACGGGGCAACCATCGGTGGGAGCTGACCGGGTTTTCCGGCCAGCACTCGTCGGCAGACTTCGGTAGTTCGCGCCATCCGGTTTTTCCGGCCGCCTCAGACGGCGGCGGGACGGCCGTATGGCACGTCACCGGAACACCTTTGCGGCGACCCTGCGTGGCAGCGCTCACCCGCGCCCGGGGCCGCCAGAACTGGAGAACGCCCATGCTCGACAAAGAGCCAGAGGGCGGTGAGCGGACCGGTTCCACGCCGGCCGCGAACACCGTCGACAGCATCACTCCCGACGTTCCGGCAACTGGGGACAATTCGGGCATTCAGGAGCCGGATCGCCCGGTTCCGGTGGATTCTCCTGCTCCGTCCGCTTCCGGCGCCGCCGTCGACGTGCTCGGCGAGACGACGCCGGTACAGGCCGTGGCCTCGATCGAGGACGCGGCCGTGCCGGTGGACGACATCGCCGCGGCGGACGACGAGATCGCTCCGGCGGTCGAGGAGTCCGTGCCGGTCGGGACGTTCGACGCCCCGGCCGAGGAGTCCGGCGAGGATGCGCCGATCAGCGAGGGCGTGCCGGTCGACGCCGGCCCCGCGCCGATCGAGGCGGCTGACGAGACGTCCGCCGCGCCTGCTCCGGCCGAGGCCGCCGACGCGGACGTTCCGGCCGAAGCCGCTGCTCCGGGCGAGTCCGGTGCCGCGTCTGTTCCAGCTGAGTTCGCCGCCGCGCCTGCTCCGGCCGAAGATGCTGCCGCGCCTGCTCCGGCCGAAGATGCTGTCGTGTCTGTTCCGGCGGAAGCTGCTGTCGCGGATGTGCCCGCTGAGGATGCTGCGGTCGAGCCTGCCGCGGCGGCTGCGTTCGAGGCGCCTGTCGCTGCTCACGTGGAGCCCGCTGCCGCGGATGCGGCGGTGGCGAGTGCCGCTGCCGCGAGCACGCCGGAGAGCGCTCCGGCGATCGCTGCGGACGCTTCGGACATTTCCGGTCTTACTGCGCCGATCGCCGGTGCCAGCACCCAGTCCGGCGCCGCCGATGAGGGCGATGCCGCTGCTCAGGGCGCTGCCAGCGCCTCGTCCGAGACCGTGGCCGCTTCGGACGCTGCCGCCGCGGATCCGACCGCTTCCGCGGACGTGACGGCTGCCTCAGGCGTGGTCGCTGCGGATTCGACCGCTTCCGCGGACGAGGCAGCCGCCGCGGATGAAGCCCTCGTTGCGGACGTGACGGCTGGGCCCGACGAGACCGCTGCGACGGACGTGACCGCTCTCGCGGACCCGGCCGATGAGGTCGCGCCCGAGGCTGTCGCGGTTCTCGCCGCCGGTGCGGCAAATGCCGCAGACCAGACGAAAAGCGCCGAGGGTACGGACGCGTCCGCCGACGTGGCCGCGCCGGTGAAGGCGACCCGCACGCGCACCCGCACCCGCAAGGCCGCCGTCCCCGCGGCCGACGGCGAGATCGCCGAGGACGCGCCTGCCCCGCCCGCCCGCCGCACCCGCACCCGCAAGGCCGCCGCCCCGGCGCTCGCCGCGGAGCCGCCGATGGACGCGAACGAGCGGGTCGGAGCGGAGTCGCACCCCGAGACGCAGGCCGGCGTGAACCCGGAGATCAGCCCGGTGCCGATCGCGCTGGAGGCCGAGGAGCCGCCCGCCGCGCCGGTCAAGGCGACCCGCACCCGCACCCGTACCCGCAAGGCCGCGGCACCGGCGGCCGAGACCGCCGCGCAGGATCAGCTGCCGATCGTGGTGGTTCCGCTGGACGACGAGCCCGAGGACGAGTCCGGTGCCACGACCGCGGTCGTGGCGCCCGCGGAGCCGGTCGAGGACGAGCCGCGCACCCGGCGTCGCCGGGCCGCGGTGCCGCCGCCCGTGCTGTTCATGGCGCCCGAGCCGGAGCCGGTCGTGCCGGTCACCCGCCGGGCCGAGCCGCCGGCCGTCGCGCTGGTCCCGCCGGCCGAGGCCGTGCCGGAGCCGATCGCGGCGGACGAGGAGACGGAGCCGGTCGAGACCACGCGTCGCCGTCGCCGCCGCCGCGGCGCCGTCGCGGACCTGGTGGAACCGGACGAGGACGAGATCGCCGAGGTCCGGGGCCGGCGCACCGACGGTGACCTGGAGGAGCCGGACGAGACCGCGGACGACGTCGACGACGAACTGGACCCGGAGTCGGACGACGACGAGGCCGCGAACCGCCGTCGCCGCCGCCGTGGCCGCCGTGGCCGTGGCCGTGGCCGTGGCACCGCGGACGACGAGGTCGGCGACGAGGCCGGCGACGAGGACGCCGAGGCCGACGTGCCCGCCGCCGAGTCCGAGGACGAGGAGGACGAGGAGGGCGGCGAGCCGATGACCCGCCGTCGCCGCCGCCGGCGCCGCAAGGGTTCGGGCGACGCGGACGAGGCCGAGGAGGCGGGCGTCCACACGGTCGTGCGCATCCGCGAGCCGCGTGCGGTCGCCGACGAGGTGCAGGGCGTCTCCGGCTCGACCCGGCTGGAGGCGAAGCGCCAGCGCCGCCGGGACGGCCGTGAGCAGCGCCGGACCCGCCCGCCGATCCTGTCGGAGTCGGAGTTCCTGGCCCGTCGCGAGGCCGTCGACCGGACCATGGTGGTCCGGCAGACCAGCGACCGCACGCAGATCGCGGTGCTGGAGGACGGCATCCTGGTCGAGCACTACGTCAGCCGCGGCTCCTCCGGGACCATGGCCGGCAACGTGTACCTCGGCAAGGTCCAGAACGTGCTGCCCAGCATGGAGGCGGCGTTCGTGGACATCGGGCGCGGCCGCAACGCCGTGCTCTACGCCGGCGAGGTCAACTGGGACGCGACCGGGCTGGAGGGCCGCTCCCGCTCGATCGAGCAGGCGCTGCGCTCCGGCGACTCCGTGCTGGTGCAGGTCACCAAGGACCCGATCGGGCACAAGGGCGCGCGGCTGACCAGCCACATCGCGCTCTCCGGCCGGCACCTGGTCTACGTGCCGCACGGCAACGCCTCGGGCATCAGCCGCAAGCTGCCGGACAACGAGCGCAAGCGGCTCCGTGACGTGCTGAAGAAGCTGGTCCCGGACGGCGCGGGCGTGATCGTGCGCACCGCGGCCGAGGGCGCCAGCGAGGACGAGCTGGCCCGCGACGTCAAGCGGTTGCAGGCGCAGTGGGAGGACATCCAGGACCGGGCGGCCGAGGGTGGCGCGCCGGTCGCGCTCTACGAGGAGCCCGACCTGCTGGTGCGGGTGGTCCGCGACCTGTTCAACGAGGACTTCCGCGAGGTCCTGGTGCAGGGCGAGGACGCGTACGACATGGTGGAGGACTACCTCACCCACGTCTCCCCGGACCTGGTCGGCCGCCTGCACCGCTACACGGGTGTCGGCGACATCTTCGCGGACAAGCGGATCGACGAGCAGATCCTCAAGGGCCTGGACCGCAAGGTCTTCCTCCCGTCCGGTGGTCACCTGGTGATCGACCGGACCGAGGCGATGACCGTGGTCGACGTCAACACCGGTAAGTACACCGGTGCGGGCGGCAACCTGGAGGAGACCGTCACCAGGAACAACCTGGAGGCGGCCGAGGAGATCGTGCGTCAGCTGCGGCTGCGTGACCTCGGCGGCATCGTGGTCATCGACTTCATCGACATGGTGCTGGAGAACAACCGCGAGCTGGTGCTGCGCCGGCTGACCGAGTGCCTGGGCCGGGACCGGACCAAGCACCAGGTCACCGAGATCACCTCGCTCGGCCTGGTGCAGATGACGCGCAAGCGGATCGGCGCGGGCCTGCTGGAGGCGTTCAGCGAGACCTGTGACCACTGCAAGGGCCGCGGCCTGGTCATCCACACCGAGCCGGTGAGCGACCGGAAGAACGGCAACGGGCACGGCCACGGCGGCGGGGAGCGCGTGAAGTCGGTGGCCTCGGGCATCGTCCCGTCGCCGGTGCGCACGGAGCGTGCCGAGCGCCCGGAGCGTGGCGAGCGCCCGGAGCGTGCCGACCGTGGCGAGGGTTCCGGCCGTCGTCGCGGCCGGAAGGCGGCCGAGCTGGTGGTGGCCGAGTCGGCGACCGCGCAGGCGACGCTGGCCGAGCCGGACGTCGCACCGGATCCCGCCCCCGCGATCGAGCTGGAGGCCGAGCCGCAGCCGCGGGTGGAGACGCCCGCTGCGCTGTTCACCCCGCCGGTGACCGGTGGCGTGTCGGGCATCTTGCAGCAGGTCGCGCCGGCGCCGTCGCTCTCCGCCTACGAGGCGGCCAGCTACGACGACACCATGGGCTACGACCTCTCCCGTTACGAGGCCGCCGGCGACGACGAGGACGACGAGACCGGCGAGCCGATCCGGCTGGCCGGTGCGGAGGACCCGGACGCGCTCGGTGAGGACGACGAGGACGCCGGCGACGCCGAGGACGGCAGCGGTGCCCGGCGCCGGACCCGTCGCGGCACCCGTCGGCGGACCCGTCCCTGACCTGCCCTGTTCATGACCGAGGCGTCCCGTGTGCTGTTCTGACGGCCCGCGGGACGCCTCGATCATGAGGGTGGGACGTGAGCGGGGAGCGTGGGTTCGGGTTAGGGTCGACGGCGGTCGACGGCCCCAACCCAGGAGCATCCCCATGACCCGCCCCCGGTCCCTCTCCCGTTCCGCCGCCGCGGCGTTCGCGCTGACCGCCGCGCTGCTGTTCACCGCCGCCTGCTCCGACGATGAGGAGCCGGCGGTCACCGTGCCGTCCCCGGCCGCGTCCGTGCCCGCCGCCGCCTCAGATCCGGCCGCCACCGGCCCGGCCGGCACCGCGCCCGCGCCCGCGCCGCCGTCCGGCACCGTGCCGATCCCGCAGGGCACCGGCCCGGCCGGCGGCAACGCGCAGCAGGTCTGCGACACCGTGACCAAGGACAGCTCGGCCGCGGTGATGGAGTACGTCGGTCAGCTGTCCAAGCTCGCCCAGGCCGGCCCGGACACCGCGGACGGCAAGGCCGCGCAGGCCGCGGCGGAGAAGGCGCTGGACGGCTGGGAGGCGTCGCTGCGCACCCAGGCGGGCGCGGCCACGGACGCCCGCCTGAAGGCGGTGCTGACGAACATGGCGGCCCAGGTGAGCACGATGACCGCGGACCTGAACGCGATCGGCGGCGGCCAGGTGGAGCAGTTGCAGGCCATGCTCGACGAGCTCTGCGGCGGCTGACCAGCGCGGGGTTCGCACCCGAGTTGGGAGGTCAGGGGGTCATGGCGTACGCTTGCCTTTGGCGCACCTTCGTGCGCCGCGTTCGCGTGCGCCATCTGGAGTTCAACTCACAGTCTGAGTTCGATTCGCAGAGAGGCTCGGCGCGAGCACCGAACCATCCGCCAGCGGTTGCGTTGTGACTTCGCGCCGCTTGTCAACGACAGGGAGTCCGCGTCTCATGTACGCGATCGTCAAGACCGGCGGCAAGCAGTACAAGGTCGCCGAGGGCGACGTGATCGAGGTCGAGAAGCTGGTGGGTGAGCCCGGCGACGCGGTGAAGCTCGCGGCGCTGCTCCTCGTTGACGGCGATGACCTGGTGACCGACGCGGCGCAGCTTGCCAAGGTTGCGGTGTCCGGCGAGATCGCCGAGCACACCAAGGGTCCGAAGATCCGGATCCACAAGTTCAAGAACAAGACCGGCTACCACAAGCGCCAGGGGCACCGTCAGCCGCTGACCAAGATCAAGGTGACCGGCATCGACAGCGGCAAGAAGTAAGGGCGGCAGCTCATGGCTCACAAAAAGGGTGCTTCCAGCTCGCGCAACGGTCGCGATTCCGCAGCTCAGCGGCTGGGTGTCAAGCGCTTCGGTGGTCAGGTCGTGAAGGCCGGCGAGATCCTGGTCCGCCAGCGCGGCACCAAGTTCCACCCGGGTGACCTGGTCGGCCGCGGCGGCGACGACACGCTGTTCGCGTTGGCCCACGGCTCGGTCCTGTTCGGCAACGCGCGTGGCCGCAAGACGGTCAGCATCGTGCCGGTCGAGGCCTGATCCTCGGTCTTTCGGAGCGGGCTGGGGCTGCGTGCCCCGGCCCGCTCTGTGTTTTTGCTAGCACAGGATATGCGCGTAAACCGGAATGAAACGGCGTCGTGCATCCTTGAGTTACCCGGGCGCGCTCCTCGGCGTACCCCCGGATGGGTTTTGATCTTTAAGGGGTTGGAAGTGGCAACGTTTGTCGACCGCGTGGTGCTGCACCTGCAGGCGGGGAACGGTGGCCACGGCTGCGTGTCGGTCCTCCGGGAGAAGTTCAAGCCGCTCGGCGGCCCGGACGGCGGCGACGGCGGCCACGGCGGCAGCGTGAAGCTGGTCGTCGACCCGCAGGTGCACACGCTGCTGGACTTCCACTTCCGGCCGCACATCAAGGCGGAGAACGGCGTCGGTGGCGGTGGCGGCAACCGGGACGGGGCGAAGGGCCGCGACCTGGTGCTGAAGGTCCCGGACGGCACGGTCGTGCTGACGCCGGACGGCGAGGTGCTGGCCGACCTGATCGGCGCGGACGCGAGCTTCGACGCGGCGCGCGGCGGCCGGGGCGGGCGCGGCAACGCGTCGCTGGCCAACTCGCGGCGCAAGGTGCCGGGCTTCGCCGAGCTGGGCGAGCCGGGCGACCTGCTCGACGTGGTGCTGGAGCTGAAGAGCGTCGCCGACGTGGGCCTGGTGGGATACCCCTCGGCCGGTAAGTCCTCGCTGATCTCGGTGGTCTCCGCGGCCAAGCCGAAGATCGCGGACTACCCGTTCACCACGCTGGTGCCGAACCTGGGCGTGGTGCAGGCCGGCGAGAAGACGTTCACCATGGCGGACGTGCCGGGCCTGATCCCGGGCGCGGCCACCGGCAAGGGCCTCGGCCTGGAGTTCCTCCGGCACATCGAGCGGTGCGCCGTGCTCGCGCACGTGGTCGACTGCGCCGCGCTGGAGACCGAGCGCGACCCGATCAGCGACATCGAGACGCTGGAGGCGGAGCTCGCGGCGTACGGCGGCCTGGAGGACCGGCCCCGCGTGGTGGTGCTCAACAAGATCGACGTGCCGGACGCGCGGGACCTGGCGGAGATCGTCCGGCCGGACCTGGAGGCGCGCGGCTACACCGTGTTCGAGATCAGCACCGCGACCCGGGAGGGGCTGCGGGAGCTGACCTTCGCGCTGTCGAAGCTGGTCGAGGAGAACCGGCTCGCGGTCGCCCCGGCCGAGCCGTCCCGGATCGTGATCCGGCCGGTCGCGTTCGACGACAGCGGCTTCACGCTCACCCGGGACGAGGCGGCCTCGGATCTGCTCGCGGCGGAGAGCGATCCCGGCCTCGACGCCGAGGACGCGGTCGAGAAGCAGAGTCTCTGGGTGCTGCGCGGCCCGCGGCCGGAGCGCTGGGTGCGGCAGACGAACTTCGACAACGACGAGGCGATCGGCTACCTCGCGGACCGGCTCAACCGGCTCGGGGTCGAGGACGCGCTGGGCAAGGCCGGTGCGAAGCCGGGTGACGTGGTGCGCATCGGCACCTGGGAGTTCGAGTGGCAGCCGGACGTCGGTGAGTACCTCACCGGTCCGCGCGGCACGGACATCCGCCTGGAGGAGAAGAACCACCGGCCCACCGCGGCGGCCCGGCTGGCGGCCCGGAAGGCGCGGCGCGAGCGGACGGTCGTCCCGGAGGAGTCGGCCTGGATCGCCACGCCGGGGTCGGAGAAGATCTCCGAGGGCGAGTGGTCGTGATCACCACGGCTCGGGTCCATTTCTACGAAACCTCGTAGAAAACGGGCACGACTAGCCTCGGACCATGTTGATCGAGCCCCGCACCAGCACGGATCCCGAGCTCCACGCACTCATCGTCGAGCAGCAGCGGGAACTCGTGACGGTGTCCGGCGAGAACGTCGTCTACCCGGTGCGCACCGGCGCGTCGTACCTGGTGGGGATCGTCAACGGGCACGCGGTGGCGTGCGGCGCGGTGGTCACGCTCAACCCGGACACGGCCGAGATCCAGCGGATGTACGTCCGGCCGGAGTTCCGCGGCCAGGGCTTCTCCCGCGCGATCCTGGCCGAGCTGGAGGAGCTGGCCGCCCGCGCCGGCTACAGCGTGCTGCGCCTGGAGACCGGCGGCTACCTGCCGGTGGCGATGTCGCTCTACCGGAGCGCGGGCTACGAGCCGATCGCGACGTACGGGGACTACCTGGGCAACCCGCACAGCGTCTGCTTCGAGAAGCGCCTGCCTGTTCTCGCCTGATATTTCGGACATGGTGGTCTGATTCGCGCGCTATCGGGGGATGGCCACGACCGCCCGGCGGTGAAACGATGGTCGACTATGGACGAGGCGCGTCTTGACACGCCGGCCGCGATCGACGAGCACCTGACCCGGGTGCTCACCCGCGCCGACCGCGCGCGATACGGCGTGCGCTTCGTGCTCTGCGACCGGGACAACCGGGTGCGGGTGCACTGCCCGGTCGACGAGCCGCCGCCGTTCGCGGACGGCGACGGGCCGCGCGGGACGGTCGCCGCGTTCGCCGCCTCCCTGACCGGCGAGCCGGCCGGCGGCGGCGTGCTGGTGGTGCTGACCCGGCTCGGCTCCGGCGCGGTGAGCGCGTCCGACCGCGCCTGGTTCCACGCGACGTACGAGGTGTGTCGCGCCGCCCGGGTCCGCGTGCTCGGCGTCTACCTGGTGACCCCGGCCGACCTGCGCGAGATCCTGCTCGACGACGCGCTCTAGATCGTGTTCGGCGGATCCCCGCCGGCCTGCGGCGTGGCCCAGGCGCCGCCTGGCCGCACGTCGCGAAAGCCCACATACAGCACCGGTATGAGGGCTTTGGTGTCGCGGAGGGTGGGCGGCGCGGAAGCCCGGCGGCCCGCGGCGTGGCCGGTCCACCGGGCACGTCCCGGCCGTCCCGCCCGCGTCCGGCGGGTCCCACGTGCGATGCCGCTGCTCCCGGGTGCCGCCGGCGGCACCGCGGCGTGCCGTGCCGCGGCCGGGACGGGGGCCGGTAAGGGAGGCCATTGACGGTGGAGGTGTGTTGGCCCCGGTCGGTGGCTCCTCCGGGCGGGGCGGGGGCGGGTGCATCGTGGTGCGTGCCGGGGCGGGAGCCGCGCCCGGCACGGCCGGCCACGCACGGTGCGGCCGGAGACGATCGCGACGAGGCGGGCACCGGCACCGCGCCCGCCGGAGGGAGGCACATGGTGAACGTCACGGAGGCGCATCCGAGCCCCGGCATCGAGGCCGCGCTGGACGCGTGCCGCCGCGCCGGGCTGGCGACGATCCGGGCAGGTCAGGGGCCGCTCTGGGGGTGGGTCGAGTGCGTGACCGGCGCCCGGCGGATCTCGGTCCCGGTGTGGGCTGAGGACCCGGCCCGGCAGCGCACCCGGCTCATGATCTTCTTGGACAACCACGTCGCGCACCGGCCGCGCCCGAAGCGGCCCGGACGGAGGGGCCGATGACCCCGGTCTTCCAGTTCCGGATGGTGGTGGACACGCCGCCGACCGACGCGCAGACCGTCGCGCTGGTCGCTCTGCCGGACACACCCGGCGTCGAGGTCGCGCCGGAGGAGCACGTGGGCGTGGTGTGGTTCGACCGGTCGGCGCCGCGGCTCGCCACCGCGATCGTCTCGGCCACGCACGACCTGGAGCGGGTCGGGCTGCGGCCGATCCGGGTGGAACCGCGCGACCAGGTGACGATCCCGGAGGCGGCGGCCCGGCTCGGGCGGCCCGCGGAGTGGTTCCGCTCGTGGCTGACCGGCACGTTCGCCGAGCCGGGTGCGCCGTCTCCGGTGCCGATGCGCCCGGCCGGGCAGGAGCGGTTCTTCAGCTGGGACGACATCGAGTCCTGGACCCGCGAGCGGCTCGACCCGGACCTGCCGGACGGCCCGCCGGTGCTGACCGCGGCCGCGCTGGTGCTGCGCCTGCGCCGGGTCGGCCACGGCGTGGACGGCCTGCCGGAGTTGCTCGGCCTGATCGGCATCCGGCCGTGAGACCGCTCACGCGACCGTCCACGATCGAGCCTGGATTCGGTCAATCCGGTACGTGCCATGTTCATCCGGGCGCCGGTCCGGCTAATCTCACTCGGTCGTGACGGAACACGTGGATGGGGAGCGCATGCCGGCGAGGCACGGTGAGCGGCGGACGGCGCCGGTCGAGCGGGACCGGAGTTCGGTGCCGTGGTTGCCGGTGCTGGCCGTGGCCGGAGTGGCGACCGGGCTGCTGGTCGCCGCGCTGACGCTGGTGCCGTTCGACGCCGCGCAGCAGGCCGCGGCGCCGCCCGGAGCCGAGCCGACGCAGGTGTCCGGCCCGGGGCCGGGGTCGCCCGAGCTGTCCCGGGTGCCGGGCTACGGCGCTCCCACACCGAGCGGCGTGGGAGACAGGTCCCTGATCGCGGGCGCGGAGGCGCCGGGCCGGCAGCGGTCCGACGCCTCCGGCACCTTCCGCGTGCTGAACTCCTACGGCGACTCGTTCATCGGCGAGGTGCTGATAACCAACCCCACCACGGGGGTACGACACTGGTCGCTGCAGATAGCGTTCGAGGAGAACGTGGGCGAGTTGCGCACGTTCTGGGTGGAGTCGGCGCCGCAGGCCACGATGAGCCGGGACGGTGCGCTCTACACGTTCATCAGCACCGTGCCGTTGAGCGCGGGCGCGTCCGTCTCGCTGCGGCTCCACTTCGAGCGCACGGGTGCGGACGCGCCGCCTCGGCTGTGTCACGTCAACGGGGGAGTCTGCGGGGTCGCCTGAGCGACCGGCGATCACTCCAGGTCGAATTCGCCGTCCTTGGCGCCCTCGACGAAGGCGTCCCACTCGGCCTGGGTGAAGACGAGGACGGGACCGTCCGGGTCGGCGCCGTTGCGCATGCCGATCAGGTCGTCGACGAAGGCGACCTCGACGGAGCTTCCGTCGCCGCCCTCGCCCGGCCCGGCCGACTGCCACACCGCGCGGGAGAGGTCGAAGTCGCCCTTGGGGTGAGGCGTGGTCATGAGGTCTCCCTGGGGGATGTGGAATTGAGGAATCGGGGAGCGACGCCGCGGCGAACCAGTGCGCCACGTCACATCGCGGGATACAGGTTACCCGGGGTTGCCGCCGGGGCCGGAGCGGGGAGGATGGTCGGATGCGCAGCCTGACTCGTGCGGAGGCCGTGGAACGCGCCGCACTGCTGACCGTCGACGGCTATGAGATCCACCTTGACCTCACGGGTGGTTCGGAGCTGTTCCGATCGAGCACCACGATCCGTTTCCGGGCGTCCGCGCCCGGCCCGACGTTCGTGGAGGTCAAGCCGCACCGGCTGATCTCCGCGCGGCTCAACGGCACCGACCTGGACGTGTCCGCGCTGGACGGCAACCGGCTGCCGCTGGCCTCGCTGCTCACCGGCGACGCGGAGAACGCGCTGGTGGTCGAGGCGGAGATGGCGTTCACGAACTCCGGCGACGGACTGCACCGGTTCGTGGACCCGGCGGACGGCGAGGTGTACCTCTACGGGGCGTCCTTCCTGGACGAGTCGGAGAAGGTCTTCGCCTCGTTCGACCAGCCCGACCTGAAGGCGCCGTTCACGCTGACCGTGCGCGCGCCCGAGGGGTGGCTCGTCGCCGCGAACGGTGCGGAGGCCGCTCGCGAGGACGGGCTCTGGACGTTCACGCGTACGCAGCCGTTGGCCACCTACTTCGTCACGCTGATCGCGGGGCCGTACCACCTGGTCAGCGGCGAGCACGACGGGATCCCGCTGGGGCTCTACTGCCGCCGCTCGCTCGCCGGCGACCTGGACAAGGACGCGGAGGCGATCCTGGACGTCACCGCGCGCTGCCTGGACCGGTTCCACGAGCTGTTCCAGGTGCGGTACCCGTTCGGGAAATACGATCAGGCGTTCGTGCCGGAGTTCAACGCCGGTGCGATGGAGAACCCGGGCCTGGTCACGTTCCGCGACGACTACGTGTTCCGCTCCGCGGTCACCGACAGTGAGTACGAGTTGCGGGCCACCGTGATCGCGCACGAGATGGCGCACATGTGGTTCGGTGACCTGGTCACCATGCGCTGGTGGGACGACCTCTGGCTGAACGAGTCGTTCGCCGAGCACATGGGCTACCGGGTGATCGCCGAGGTGACCGACCGGAAGACCTGGACCACGTTCGGCATGCGGCGCAAGGGCTGGGGTTACTCCGCCGACCAGCGCCCGTCGACGCATCCGGTCGCGCCCGGCGACCTGGAGGACTCCGCGCTCGCGCTGCTCAACTTCGACGGCATCTCGTACGCGAAGGGCGCGGCCGTGCTGCGCCAGCTGGTCGCGTTCCTCGGCGACGAGGCGTTCCTGGCCGGCCTGCGTGACTACTTCCGGACGCACGCGTTCGGCAACGCCACGCTCGCCGACCTGCTCGACGCGCTGAGCCGGTCGAGCGGCCGTGACCTGAGCGGCTGGGCCGACCTGTGGTTGCGCACCGCCCAGGTCAACACGCTCACCCCGGAGATCACGCCGGGCCCGGACGGCACCTGGGCCGAGGTGGCGGTCCGGCAGACCGCGCCGGAGAGCCACCCGACGCTGCGCCCGCACCGGATCCGGATCGGGCTCTACGACCGGGCCGGCGCGGAGGTGGTGTGCCGGGACCGGTTCGAGGTCGACCTGACTCCCGAGGCGGACGGCGGGCGCACCGTGCTGGACCGGCTCGCCGGGCAGCGCGCGGCCGACCTGCTGCTGCTCAACGACGGCGACCTGACCTACGCGAAGGTCCGGCTGGACGACGCGTCCGCGTCCGCGGTGCCGCTGGTGCTGCCCGGCATCGAGGACTCGCTCACCCGCGCGGTGATCTGGAGCTCCATGATCGACGCGGTGCAGGACGCGGACCGCCCGGTCGCGGACCTGGTCGCGCTGGTGCTCGCGGCGCTGCCGGTCGAGCGCGAGGTGATCATCGTGGAGGACGTGCTGCTGCTCACCGGCCGGCTGGTCGACCGATACCTCGCCGGCGCGGCCCGGGAGGACGCGTTGCTGCTGATCGCGGCCGCGGCCGACCGGCTGCTGGCCGCCGCGCCGGCCGGTCACTCGCTGCAGCTGGCGGCGGCCCGGTCCCTGATCGGCACCACCCGGGACGCGTCGCGGCTGCGCGGCTGGCTGGCCGGCGACGGCGTGCCGGACGGGCTGGCGGTCGACGCGGACCTGCGCTGGCGGCTGCTGGCGAGTCTGGTGGTGCTCGGCGCGGCCGGCCCCGCCGAGATCGAGGCGGAGTCCGCGCGGGACCGCAGTGCAGCCGGTGAGCTGTGGGCCGGCACGTGCCGGGCCGCGCTGCCCGACCCGGCGGCGAAGGAACGGGCCTGGCGGCGGCTCTACACGGACGAGTCGCTCTCCAACCGCTCACTGGTGGCGTACGCGCAGGGCTTCTGGCAGCCGGAGCAGAGCGAGCTGACCGCGCCGTTCGTCGCGCGGTACTTCGCGGAGATCCCGGAGGCGGCGCGGGCGCGGTCCGGGTGGTCGGCCGAGCGGCTGGCCGCGCTGACGTTCCCGGTGTTCGCGGTCTCGCCGGAGACCCGGGCGGCGGCGGCCGGCCTGCTCGCGCGTGACGACCTGCATCCGGCGGTCCGGCGCGCGGTCACCGACGCGGATGACGACATGCGGCGCGCGCTGAGGGCCCGCGGCGTGTGAGCGGGCCAGGGGGTGCGGCTCTCGGCCGTACCCCCTGAGGATCCTTGATTTTGATCTTGTTTCTGGCGATGGATTGCCGGGGCGAGCCGAGCGAGGGAAGATCGTCAGCGTGGGTGAGCGTGGGCAGCGGATCGGCATCATGGGCGGCACGTTCGATCCGGTTCACAACGGTCACCTGGTCGCGGCCAGTGAGGTCGCGGATCGGTTCGGGCTGGACGAGGTGGTCTTCGTCCCGACCGGGCAGCCCTGGCAGAAGGGGCGGCAGGCGGTGACCCCGGCCGAGGACCGGTACCTGATGACCGTGATCGCGACCGCGTCCAACCCGCGCTTCACGGTCAGCCGCGTCGACATCGACCGGCCCGGCCCGACCTACACCGTCGACACGCTGCGTGACCTGCGCGCGATCTACGGGACGGACGCGCAGCTGTTCTTCATCACCGGCGCGGACGCGGTCGCGAAGATGCTCTCCTGGAAGGACGCGGAGCGCATGTTCGAGCTGGCCCGGTTCGTCGGCGTGACCCGGCCCGGCTTCGAGCTGTCGAACGAGCACCTGCCGGCGGACGCGGTGAGCCTGGTCGAGGTGCCCGCGATGTCGATCTCGTCGACCGCGTGCCGCGCGCGCGTGGTCGCCGGCAAGCCGGTGTGGTACCTGGTGCCGGACGGTGTGGTGCAGTACATCGCCAAACGAGGGCTGTACGCTGGGTAGTTTTGCCCCGTTGTGTCCGATCTGGGGATGAAGTGAGGAGACGATCGGTCCCTGGTTGTGAGACCCTGGAACGGTTGTTGCGCTACCCACGGAAGGAGCCCGGGTGACGGTACCCGAGCGAGCCCTCGAGCTGGCCCTTGCTGCCGCTCAAGCCGCCGCAGACAAGAAGGCCGAGGACGTCGTCGTGATCGACGTCGGCGACCAGCTTCCCATCACCGACGCGTTCGTGATCGCCTCCGCGCCGAACGAGCGCCAGGTCCTCGCGATCGTCGACGCGATCGAGGAGGAGCTGCTCAAACTCCCGGAGAAGGCGAAAGCCGTCCGGAAGGAGGGTGAGCGTGCCGGTCGCTGGGTCCTGCTGGACTTCAACGACATCATCGTGCACGTGCAGCACTCCGACGAGCGCGAGTTCTACTCCCTCGACCGGCTGTGGAAGGACTGCCCGATCGTCCCGTTCGTCGACCGCGACCTGGTCGAGGCCGAGGCCGGCGCGGGTTCGGCGGCGTGACCAGGCTGATCATCTGGCGGCACGGCAACACGGACTGGAACGCGGAGGGTCGCGTCCAGGGCCAGACCGACGTGCCGCTGAACGACCTCGGCCGGTCACAGGCCGGCACCGCCGCGCCGCTGCTGGCCGGGCTCGAGCCGGACGCGATCTACGCAAGCGACCTGCGGCGTGCCCGGCACACCGCGGACGCGCTGGCCGCCCTGACCGGGCTGCCGGTGACGGAGGACGCCCGGCTGCGCGAGCGGCACTACGGCCTCTTCCAGGGTCTGACGAATCCGGAGATCGCCGAGCGGTTCCCGGAGGCGTTCGCGCGCTGGAACGGCGGCGATCCGGAGGTCGGCGCGGAGGTCGAGCGCAACGACGACGTCGGCAAGCGGGTCGGCGAGGCGCTGCGCGAGATCGCCGACCGGCACTCCGGCAAGGTCGTGGTGATCGCCACCCACGGCGGTGCCGCCCGGCAGGGCTTCGGTGACGTGCTGGCCTGGCCGGCCGACGTGATGGCGGCGATCCGGCCGCTGCAGAACTGTCACTGGACCGAGCTGGCCGACACCCCGCGCCGGGGCTGGCAGCTGCGCGCGCACAACGTGGGCCCGTGGCCGGAGAAGGCGATCCCGGCGGCGGTCTGAGCGGAACCCGGCGCGGCCCGGTAGCGTCCTAGCCATCATGACCATGCGCCGGTTCCTCCTCGTTCCCATGGCGGTCGCCGCTCTCGCGCTGACCGCCTGCGCGTCGCCCTCGTCGGAGTCTCCGGCCGCTCCGGGCGCGCCGTCATCCGTTACGGTGACGCCGTCACTCGACGGTGTGGTGCCGTCGGTGGTGCCGTCGCTGGATCCCGGCATCCCGTTGCCGGAGATGTCCGGTAAGCCGGACAAGCCGCTGGAGATCACGGTGACCGGGCAGGTCACGGCCGGTGTCGAGCCGGGCTGCCGCATCCTCTCCGACGGCCGCACCTCCTACCTGCTGCTCGGCGGCGACGAGAGCGTGGCCAAGGTCGGCGCGCGGGTGACCGTCACCGGCACGCTCGGCGAGAACATCATGAGCACCTGCCAGCAGGGCACGCCGCTGCAGGTGAAGTCCGTGCAGGCGGGCTGATCCGCCCAGGATGCGTTACCGTGCCCGGCATGTCAGTCGCGGTCGTCACGGACTCCACGGCGTACCTGCCGGACACGGGCGGGCTCACGGTCGTCCCGCTGCACGTCGTGGTCGGCGACCGTGAGCTTCCTGAGGTGCCGGGGCTGAGCTCCGGCGAGTTGTCCCGCATGCTGCGTGACCGCCGGGTGCCGATCACCACGTCGCGGCCGGCGCCGGAGCGCTTCGTCGAGGCCTACCGGCGGCTGTTCGACGGCGGCGCCACCGGCATCGTCTCCGTGCACCTCTCCGCCCGGCTCTCCGGCACGGTCGAGGCCGCCCAGCTGGCCGCGGCGCAGTTCGGCGACGCGGTCCGGGTGATCGACTCCCGATCCGCCGGGATGGCCACCGGCTTCGCCGCGCTCGCGGCCGCCGCCTGCGCCGACCTGGACGAGGCGGCCAAGGCCGCGCAGACCGCGGTCGAGCGGACCACCTCGCTGTTCTACGTGGACACGCTGGACTTCCTGCGTCGCGGCGGGCGGATCGGCGCCGCGTCCGCGCTGGTCGGGACCGCGCTGTCGGTCAAACCGATCCTGCGCATCGCGGACGGTGCGATCATCGTGCGGGACAAGGTGCGCACGGCCGGGCGCGCGCTCGCCCGGCTGGCGGACCTGACCGTGGAGGCGGCCGGTGACGGCGACGCGGACCTGGCCGTGCACCATCTGGCCGCGCCGGAGCGCGCCGCCGAGTTGCTGTCCCGCGTCGCCGATCGGCTCGGGGCCCGGCTGCGCGCGCGGCACCTGACCGAGATCGGCGCGGTGGTCGGCGCGCACCTCGGGCCGGGCGCGATCTGCGCGGTGATCCACCGGCGGTGATTTGCGGGAATCGGCGGCATCTGCAACCGCGGGACGTGAGCATGGTTCCCATGACGGGCGACGAACACTACCGCGTGGCGGAGAAACTGCTGGGCCGCGCGGGCTACGAGGCCGACCGGACCGCGTGGGTGACCCAGGCGAAGCCCGGCGACGAGGGCAACCCGGGACACCTCCAGGCGAACGCGAATCACATCGCGGCCGCGCACGTGCACGCGATGCTCGCGCTCGCGGCCTCGAACAACCCCTCGTACGGCGAGGTCCTGATCCCGGACGTGCCGCCGAACCACAACTAGGGCTGTATCTCGCAGCCCTTCAGTTCCGCGCGCGTGGCCTCGTCCGGGAAGTCCGGGGCCAGGTGGCGCGGCGGCGCGATGCCGGGAAGCGGCGTGAACAGGTCGCGCAGCGCCAGCTCGGCCCACGGGACGAAGAACGTGCCGCCCTCGCCGTCGGAGATCGCCACCAGGTCCGCGACCGGCATCAGCGCGGAGGACTCGCCGGACCAGAGCGCGTAGGTGAACGTCGAGCCGTCCGGGCGCTGCGCCATCCGCAGCGGCAGCGGCGTGCCGGGCAGGCTCGCGGCCGCGTGGTGCTGCCGGTCGTACTCGCGCAGCGCCAGCAGCCGTTCCGCGCGCCGGACCGCGTGGTGCAGCGGGTGGCCGGGCGGTGCCTCGTAGGGGACGGTGCGGCCCAGGTGGTCGCTCACGTACGCCATCGGGGACGTCGACCGCGCCGACTCCAGGAACTCGGCCTCCACCAGCGGGAACGTGGCCAGCAGCGTGTCCGGGTCGTCCGTGGTGACCACTACGGTCGTCCGGTCCGGCAGGAACGCGACCGGCCGCCCGCCGGAAAGGCGCGTGCCGAGACCGGCCAGCCAGCCGTCTACCAGCGGGAACGACGCGCAGTACGAGTCGCCCTCGTCCACGAAGTGCAGGATCGTCGGCGGGCTCTCACCCGGCGCCGGCGGGGCGACCGGCCCGGCCCGCAGGTTCGACCGGGCGGCGCGGAAGGCCTCGTCCTCGGTGACGCCCCAGGTGCGCAGGTGCTCCGCGGTCACGTAGGCCATCGACGCGGGCAGGTCGATCACCAGCATCTCGGCCAGGAACGGCAGCGCGGGGCGGGCGACCGGTGCACCGCGGTCCACCGCCATCGGCGCGGCCCCGCGCAGCACCGGGCGCAGCATCTGCCGGGCGCGGGCCCAGTCGTCCGGCGTCGCGGGCATGCGGATCAGCGTGTCCACGAACGCGTTTATCCTGGCCCGGCGCTCTGAGCGGGAGGCGGGGCCGACCTCGGTCCAGAGGTTCTCCAGGTAGAGGACGGCGCCGTCGTACTGGACGGCGAAGTCGCCCGCGTCGAAGCGAGCGTCCCGGATGCCGTGCCGGCGGAGTCGCTTGACCACCCGTTTGGCCAGGTCCTCCCTGGTCAGCGGCGTGTTGCCGGTAGCGCGGCGCCAGAAGAACACCTGGGTTCACCTCGGTCTCGTCATGTCCTCGGCGGTCACGTCTCGTGATCACCGGCCGGGCCGGGATGGTAGCAGCAAGAGTCCACTGCCCGGGGGTCGTCCACAGGCGGTCTCGCCGTCCACAGCATCGATAAAAGCCAATTTCAAGAGCCTTTCCCGGCCGTACGGTGCCCGCGTGGACGACGAGGAACAGGCAGAGCGGCGCAGCGATCCGTTCGGGCCGGGCGGGCGGCTCGGCCGGTGGGATCCGGGCGCCCGCGGCGTGCGGGCCATCGCGGTGGTGGTGCTGGTCGTGGCGCTGGGCGCGGCCGTGATCGCCTGGCGTGCGCGCCCGCGGGCGGAGGGGGTCGTCGCGCTGCCCGTGGCCGTCTCCCCGCACGAGGCGCCCCCGTCGGCGTCCCCGTCCGGCGAGGTCGTGGTGGCGGTCGCGGGCAAGGTGCGGTCGCCGGGGATGGTGCGGTTGCCGGCCGGCGCCCGGGTGGCGGACGCGCTCGACGCCGCGGGCGGCGCGTTGCCCGGCGTCGATACCGCGCTGCTCAATCCGGCCCGGAAGGTCACGGACGGTGAGCTGATCCTGGTCGGGGTCAGCGCGCCGCCGGGTGCTCCGGGCATGGCCCCGCCCGCCCAGGGCGCGGCGGGTGCGCCCGGCGCGCCGGTCAACCTGAACACGGCGACGCTGGCGGACCTGGACGGGTTGCCGGGCGTGGGCCCGGTGCTGGCGCAGCGGATCCTCGACCACCGGGCCGAGCTCGGCGGCTTCCGGGCGGTGAGCGATCTGCGTGAGGTCGAGGGCATCGGGGACAGCCGCTATGAGCAGCTGAAGGACCTGGTCACGATATGACGGCCCACGACGGCGCGCTCGACCTGCGGCTGGGCGGCATGGCGGCCGGGACATGGCTGGCCGGGCTGGCCGCGCTGAATCTGAGCGTGCGGCTGTCACTGTTGATCGCTTGCGCGGCGGTGCTGCTCACGGCACCGGTGTGCGTCGCCGGGCGACGACGCGATGCCGCTCGGCGCGGCGACGCCCTCCGGCCTGGCCGCGCGCCCCGGCCCGGCTGTGCCGGCACAGCCATCGGCACCGGTTGGTTCGGTGGTGCGGGTTGGTTCGGTGGCGCTCCTTGGTTCGATGGCGCTCGTGGGTTGGGCGGTGCGGGCTGGTTCGGCGCTGCGGGCTGGTTCGGGGGTGTCCGGTGGATCGTCGCCGGGTCGCTGCTCGGGGTCGCCTGTGGCGCGGGCGTGACCGCGGCGCGGGTCGCGCTCCGGGAGGCGGAGCCGCTCGCCGGGCTGACCCGGGAGCGGGCGGCGGTGACGGCCCGGCTGACCGTTCGCGACGACCCCCGGCCCATCTCGGCGGCGGCCGGGCGGGCGCCGACCTGGCTGGTCCCGGCCCGGCTCACCTGGTTCGCGCCGGAGGACGCGGCCTCCGGTTACCGCGCCGACGCGCGCGTGCTGGTGCTCGGCACCGGTGACCGCTGGCGCGGCCTGCTGCCCGGTCAGCGCGTCGAGGCCACGGGGCGGCTGATGCCGGCCCGTGGCGGCGACCTCACCGCGGCCGTGCTCGCGGTCGACACCGACCCGGAGCTGCGCGGCATCGCGTCCTGGGCGCAGCGCGCGGCCGGCACGCTCCGCACCGGGCTGCAGCGCGCCTGCGCGGTCCTGCCGGCCGAGCCCGGCGGGCTGCTGCCGGGCCTGGTCGTCGGCGACACCAGCCGGCTCGACCCGGCCGTGGAGGAGGACTTCCGGACCACCGGCATGACCCACCTGTGCGCGGTCAGCGGCGCGAACATCGCGATCGTCATCGGGTGTGTGCTGTTCGCGCTCCGCCGGGTCCGGGCCGGTCCGGGGCTCTCCGTCGCGCTGGCCGCGTGCGCGCTGGCCGGCTTCGTGATCCTGGCCCGGCCGTCGCCGAGCGTGGTCCGGGCCGGTGTGATGGGCGCGATCGCGCTGATCGCGCTGGCCACCTCCCGGCCGCGGAGCGCGGTCCCAGCGCTCGCCACCACGGTCGTCGTGCTGGTGGTCGCGGACCCGGAACTGGCCGGCGACGCCGGGTTCGCGCTCTCCGTGCTGGCCACCGGCGGGCTGCTGCTCTTCGCCGGCCGGTGGCGGGACGGGCTGCGCCGGGCGGGCGTGCCGGCCGGGCTGGCCGAGGCGCTGGCCGTGCCGGCCGCGGCGCAGGTCGCCTGTGGGCCGGTGATCGCCGGGCTGTCCGGCTCGGTCAGCCTGGTCGCGGTCCCGGCCAACCTGCTGGCCGCGCCCGCGGTCGCCCCGGCCACCGTGCTCGGCGTGCTCACCGCGGTCGTCTCCCCGCTCTGGCCGGACGCGGCCGAGCTGACCGCCTGGGCCGGCGGCTGGCCGGCCCGCTGGCTGGTGCTGGTCGCGCGGATCGGCGCCCGGGTGCCGTCCGGCACCGTGCCGTGGCCCGCCGGCGTCGGCGGCGGGCTGCTGCTGGCCGCGCTCACGGTCGCACTGCTGCTCGCGTTCCGCCGCCCGCCGGTGCGCCGGCTCGTCGCCGCCGTCACCGCGGCCGTGGTCCTCGGCGCGCTGCCGGTGCGGCTGGTCGCGTCCGGCTGGCCACCCGCGGGCTGGGTGGTGGCCGGGTGCGCGGTCGGTCAGGGCGACGCGACCGTGCTCCCGCTCGGCGACGGGCAGGCCGTGGTCGTCGACGCCGGTCCGGAGCCCGCGCCGGTCGACCGGTGCCTGCGCGACCTCGGCATCCACCGCGTGGCGCTGTTCGTGGTCAGCCACTTCCACCAGGACCACATCGGCGGCGTCGCCGGCGTGTTCCGCGGCCGGCGCGTCGACGCGGTCATCACCACGGCCTGGCCGGAGCCGGCGGCCGGGCACGACGTGGCGCATGCGGAGGCGGCCCGGCACGGCACGCCGGTCATCGCCGTGACCGCCGGATGGCACTGGTCCGCCCGCGACCTGACGGCCGAGGTGATCGGGCCGCCGGAGGAGCTGCGCGGCACCCGGTCCGACCCGAACAACAACTCGCTGGTGCTGCGCGCGACCGTGGCCGGCGTGCGGATCCTGCTGATGGGCGACGCGGAGAACGAGGAGCAGGACGCGCTGCTCCGAGCGGTGGGGGCAGCGCGGGTGGACGTGCTCAAACTTGCACACCATGGCTCGTCCTTCCAGAGCCTGGAGTTCCTCGCCGCGGCCGACCCGGCCGTGGTGCTCGTCTCGGTCGGCGCGGACAACGACTACGGGCATCCCAACCTGCCGTTGCTGGCCCGGCTCACGCGCGACGGCGCGCGCGTCCTGCGCACCGACGAGCAGGGCGATCTCGCCGTGGTGCGCACCGGTGCCGGGCTCGCGGTCGTGGCCAGGGGTGCGCCGTGAGCGGGGTGGACCCCGTTCGTGTGACCGAGGGCGTCACCCGTGGCACGCGTGCGACGATGTCCGGCGTGACTGCCGCGAACCCCCCTGCGTTGACGCTCGTCCTGGGTGACGAGGAGCTGCTGTCGGCCCGCGCGATCGCGGCGGCCGTCCAGGCCGCGCGCGCCGTGGACCCCGGGGCCGACGTCCGGGAGTACGAGGGCGGTGCGCTGGTGCCGGGCGAGGTCGCGGAAATGCTCAGTCCGTCACTGTTCGGCGGGCGTCGCGTGCTCGTGCTGCGCTCCGGGCAGGACGCGCGAAAAGACATGATCACCACGCTGCTGGCGTACGCGAAGGATCCCGACCCCGAGGTCAACCTGATCGTCGGCCACCTCGGCGGCGCCAAGGGCAAGGCGCTCGCGGACGGGCTCAAGTCGGCCGGCGCCACGGTGGTGGCCGTGCCCAAGATGAAGGGCACCCGGGAGCGCATCGCGTTCGTCCGCGAGGAGATCCGCCGGCTCGGCGGCTCGTGCAACGAGGAGGCGGCCACCGTCCTGCTCGACGCGGTCGGCAGCGACCTGCGCGAGCTCGCCGCCGCCTGCTCCCAGCTGATGGCCGACACCGACGGCCGGATCACCGCGAGCACGGTCGCCCGCTACTACAAGGGCCGCGCCGAGGTCAGCGGCTTCACGGTCGCGGACGCCGCGATCGTCGGCGACGTGCCCGGCGCGCTGGAGGCGTTGCGCTGGGCGCTGCACGTCGGCGTGGACCCGGTGCCGATAGCCGACGCGCTGGCGGACGGCGTGCGCACCGTCGCGCGCGTCGCCGGCGCGGGCCGAGGCAGCGCGTACCAGCTGGCCAGCAGCCTCGGCATGCCGCCCTGGAAAATCGAGCGCGCACAGAAGCAGTCCCGCGGCTGGAGTCCGGAGGGCCTGGTCGACGCCATGCACGCGGCCGCGGACTGCAACGCGGCCGTCAAGGGCGGTGCCGAGGACCGCGGCTACGCGCTCGAACGCGCCGTGGTGGCGGTGGCGACCGCACGACGCGGGGGCGGCCGATGACGGCTCGCCCGCTCTACGCCCGGATCCTCCGCCTCCGGCATCTCACCCCCGGCGGCCTGCTCTGCTTCGTCTACTTCGAGGGCGCGCTCGGTCTCGGCACCCTGCTCGCCCTGGCCGAGCTGGTCACCTGGTGGGGCATCCTGGTCCTGCCGGCCTCGGTCGCCATCATGGTCAAACTGAACGACGTCTTCGCCGCCGCCGGCGCACGCTCCGCCACCCCGGAGCCGGCCCCCACCTCCGCCGGCGCCACCGTCCGCCGCACCCTGGCCGAACGCCGCCGCGCCGCCGCGGCAACCCAAACTCTCCAGCGGTCCGCCGTCGCGGCGACCGCGGCCGGTCAGTCGTCCGCCGTCGCGGCGGCCGCGGCTGGTCAGCCGCTCACTGCTGCGGCGACTCAGGCCCGTCGGCCGGCCGCGGCGATCCCGGCTCAAACTCCGTTTGGCCATGTATCGACGGATGTGTCCAGCCTGGCGGCCCCCGTTGTCGCGGGAGTCGACGGCCACGCGTCCGGCGTCTCCACGGAAGCCGGCCCGGCGGTGTCCGGCGTGGCCGGAGAGCGCGACGAGAACGAGGTCTACGGCGTCGCCGTCGCGCGCGGCGCGGCCGATGTCCGGGGTGCCGCGGCCGCTCACGGTCTGGACGGCATCCGTGACGCCGCCGTGCGGACCGAGGCGATCTCGGGCAGCCGGGCGACATGGGCCGCGGGCGCTCGCGGCGGTGCCGGACCACGGTTCGCCGGTCAGAAGGCCGACGCGTGGCCGGCGACCGAGCAACCGGCGCGCTCGCCCGGACCCGTCCGGCAGGGAACCGTCTACGGAACCAGGCACGCTCACGACGCGATCCTCGGTGCGGCTCCCGGACCCGATGCGGCCGAGACCGTTACCCCGTCGGCCGAACCTGAGGCGAGCCGCCGGTGGGCGGCGGATGCCGACGCCGGCAGGCAAGCGCGATCCGTCGATTCGTCGCCGGACGCCGAGCCGGCCGGCCCCGGCAGGCAGCCTCGCACCGCCTGGCAAGCACACCCGATGCGGCAGAACGAGCCTGCTCGCGGGAATGAGCCTGCTCGAGGGAATGAGCCTGCTCGAGGGAATGAGCCTGCTCGAGGGAACGAGCCTGCTCGCGGGAACGAGCCTGCTCGACTGAATGAGCCGAGCCGACTGAACGAGCCGGGCTGGCAGGGCGAGCCGGGCTGGCAGGGCGAGCCGGGCTGGCAGGGCGAGCCGGGTCGGCAGGGTGAGTCGCAGAGGCAGGGCGAGCTGTATCGGCATGGAGGTGCGCCTCGGCGGGCCGAGGGCGCTGGTCCTGCGAATCTGGGGCGTCGCGCCGGGGTTCCGAGCGGCCGGCGGTCGAACGAGTCCTATCGGTTGCCGTTCGGTGGGCCGGCCCAGTCCCGTGGCGGCACGCCGGGGATCGGCGGTGCGCCGTCCGCAGGCCTCTCCGCGGAGCGGGGCACGCACCGCTTTCCCGATCAGTTCGCGCCGCGGCCGGGGGAGCTCGCCGACGACCGCCGCATGCCGGGCGGTGCCGAGCGGCAGCCTCCGCCGACCGCGGGACACGGTCGGCGATCGGCCGGCGCGATCGGCGGGAACAACGGCGACCTGAGGATCGACCGGCGGTCGGAACAGGGACGTCACGCGGATACGCCGCAGCAGCGGGCCCGCCAATCCGCCAATCGCCGCTACGAGTGACCGGGCGACGACGGCCGCCCGTGTGGCGGGGATGCCGGTTGGCGGCCCTCGCCGGCGGGGGAGGAGACCCGGATTCGGCCGGCCGTTTCGGAACGACGCCGATCTGACTGCTCAGCCAGTGCGGGCCGAGGTGCCCTGCGGGCTGAGCCGTGCGCGGATCGAAGCGCCGCGGGCCAAGTGTGGCGCGAACTGACACACCGCGAACCGACACACCGTGAACTGGACGCGGCGTGGGCTGGACCCGGCGTGGGCTGAGTGCGGCGTGGACTGGACGCGGCGTGGGTTGAGTGCGGCGTGGACTGAGTGCGGCGTGGACTGAAGCGTCCCGCGGCTGAATGCGCGTGGGACGGGGCGCCGGGCGAAGGGCCGTGGGGAGTGCTGGGTGGATTCGCCGCTGTCGTGGCGAGTGTGTGGTGCCGGGTTGAGGGTGGGGTTCAGCGGCGTAGGGGCTGGTGGGTGCCCATCAGGAGGTAGTGGGGTGGTACGCCGCCGAAGAGGAATGGCGTGGTGAGTTCGGTGAAGCCGAGGGTGGCGTAGAGGTGCCGCGCGCCGGTGCTCTCCACGCGGACGCTGAGCAGGACGCGGATGGCGGGACTGGCGTCGCAGACCTCGGTTATCAGGGTGCGTCCGAGGCCGTGGCCCTGGTGGTCCGGGTGGACGTGCAGCTCGGTGAGTTCGAGGGTGTCCGGGGACAGCCAGGAGGCGGCGCCGACGGCGGCGAGGCGGGGGTGGACCTGGCGTTCCCACCAGCTGCGATCGCCGGCCGGGAAGCCGTAGCAGAAGCCGACCAGGCGGGAGCCGTCGAACGCGCCACGGGCGATCAGGCCGGGGTGGCGGGCGTGCTCGGCGAAGATGTCGCGGCGCTGGAGCTGTTCGGCGGGGGTGAGGCCGAAGGCGGCCGCCATGATGTCGGCGGCGGGGGTCGCGGCGGAGGCGAGGTCCAACGACGTCGTGATCATGAGGATGGTGACGATGCGGCTAGGGCACCAACGCAGCTACGGGTATCGCGCGAGCCTCGGGTGGAGGCCGGCGCGATACCCGTACGCGAGGTGCGTGAATCAGGCGGCGGCGGAGAGCGTCTGGAGACGCTTCGCGATGGCCGACTTGCGGTTCGCAGCCTGGTTCTTGTGGATGACGCCCTTGCTCACAGCCTGGTCGAGCTGCTTGCTGGCGTCCCGCAGGAGCGTGGTCGCGGCGGTGGAGTCGCCGGACTCGGCAGCGGTGTGGAACTTGCGGATGGCCGTCTTCAGCGACGACTTGACCGACTTGTTCCGCAGCCGGCGCTTCTCGTTCTGCCGGTTGCGCTTGATCTGGGACTTGATGTTCGCCACGCGACAGCCACGTCCTTACGAATTGCGATTACTGACGACAAAAGGTGTTCAAGCTGGTGCGAGCGCAGGCCTCAGGCAACTCGGACAGAGCCATCCAAGACAACTGAGCCATCCAAGGACAGAGCCATCCGAGAACAACACTGAGTGCCGCTGCACGCGAAAGACCAGAGTACCAGCCCTACGGACAGCAACCAAAACGGCTGCCGTTCAGCGGGCGAGCCACCCTCGGCGGGTGGCCAGCCAGTGCAGCGCCATCTCGCCGCTCCACCGCTGGTGCCCCCGAATATACGGTGAGGCGCTGCCCGGCCCGGACTCGGCCCTGGTCAACCAGTAGCCGGAGAGCGCGGCCAGCGTCGCGTCCAGTGCCTCGGCGGGCACGTCGCGGCCGGTCGGGTGCGCGCTGAAGAGCCGGTCCGCGTCCAGGCCGCTGGCGTGCGCGGTGACCAGCAGCGTGGCGGTGTCGAAGAACGGCGCGCCGCGGCAGCACCAGGTCCAGTCGCAGATCCAGGCCCGCCCGGCGCCGTCGATCATGACGTTGTCCAGCCGCAGGTCGCCGTGGATCACGCCGTCGCCACCGGCGAACTCCGGGGCCAGCCGTTCCAGCTCGGCCAACTCGTCGTGCCGCCCGGCGGCGAACCGGGGGAGCGTGGGGGACGACTCGCGGCCGGCGACGATCTCGGTCCACCAGGACAGGTCGTGCCGCAGCAGGCCGGGCAGCGGCGGCAGGTCCATCCCGGCCAACTCGGCCGGTGGGGACGCGAGCGCGGCCGCGGCCGCGGCCCACGCGTCCAGCGCGGCGTCCAGCTCGGCCGGCGCCCAGGGCAGGCCCGGCACCGACCCGTCCACCGCCTCCAGACAGGTCGCGTAGTAGCCGGCCGCGGCCAGCGACCACAGCGGCCGCGCGGCCGGGACCGCCTCGGGCAGCGCGCCGGTGATCGCCACCTCCCGGTACTGCCAGTCCGCCAGGTGCCGCTCGTGTGCCAGCGACGCCGCCTTCACGAAGAACCGCTTTCCGGACGCGGTGTCCAGCACCCCGGCGAAGCCCTTGGTGAACCCGCCTCCGGCGGTGGTCGACCGGACCACCGGCGACCCGAGCCGGGCCGCGATCGCGGTGCGCAGGCCCTCGGGCAGATCCGCCCAGTCCGGCCGGGTCGCGGTGGCGCCGTACGGGACCTCCGGCAGCGAGATCACACCCATCGGACCATCCTGCTCCTCCGTGGTGGGTGACGGCGCACCGGGCTACGGCGGCGCGCGAAGCGATCGAGGCGGGGGAGTCCCCGGCGTACCCTCGGATGCTCATGGTTTTGAACTGCCGCGTCGCGGCATGGGACCATGAGTGCGACTCAGTGCGACGCCAGTGCCAGCCAGTGCGACCTCGACGACAAGAACGGACGAACGTGCCACCCATGCGTGACCCCGGCGCGACCGATCCCGGCGCCATCCGGAACTTCTGCATCATCGCTCACATCGACCACGGCAAGTCGACGCTGGCGGACCGGATGCTGCAGCTCACCGAGGTGGTGGACGCGCGGCAGATGCGGGCGCAGTACCTCGACCGGATGGACATCGAGCGCGAGCGCGGCATCACGATCAAGTCCCAGGCGGTACGGATGCCGTGGACCGTGCGGGAGGGTGAGCGCACCGGCGAGTCCGCGGTGCTCAACATGATCGACACGCCGGGGCACGTGGACTTCACCTACGAGGTGTCGCGCAGCCTGGCCGCCTGCGAGGGCGCGGTGCTGCTGGTCGACGCCGCGCAGGGCATCGAGGCGCAGACGCTGGCGAACCTGTACCTGGCGATGGAGAACGACCTCCAGATCATCCCGGTGCTGAACAAGATCGACCTGCCGGCGGCGCAGCCGGAGAAGTACGCGGAGGAGCTCGCCCACCTGATCGGCTGCGAGCCGGAGGACTGCCTGCGGGTGTCCGGCAAGACCGGCATGGGCGTGGCGCACCTGCTCGACGAGGTGGTCCGGCAGCTGCCGGCGCCGAAGGGCGAGGCGGAGGCGCCGGCCCGCGCGATGATCTTCGACTCGGTGTACGACATCTACCGCGGCGTGGTCACCTACATCCGAGTGATCGACGGCAAGATCGAGGCGCGCGACCGGATCAAGATGATGTCCACCGGCGCCGTGCACGAGCTGCTGGAGATCGGTGTCATCTCGCCGGAGATGCTGAAGGGCCCGGCGCTCGGCGTCGGCGAGGTCGGCTACCTGATCACCGGCGTGAAGGACGTGCGGCAGTCCCGGGTCGGCGACACCGTCACGATCAACGCGCGCCCGGCGAAAGAGGCGCTCGGCGGCTACAAGGACCCGCGGCCGATGGTCTACTCCGGTCTCTACCCGATCGACGGCTCGGACTACCCGGCGCTGCGCGAGGCGCTGGACAAGCTGAAGCTGAACGACGCGGCGCTGGTCTACGAGCCGGAGTCGTCCGCGGCGCTCGGCTTCGGCTTCCGCTGCGGCTTCCTCGGCCTGCTGCACCTGGAGATCATCCAGGAGCGGCTGGAGCGCGAGTTCGGCCTCGACCTGATCTCCACCGCGCCGAACGTGGTCTACCGCGTGCAGATCGAGGGCGGCGAGGAGGTCACGGTCACGAACCCGAGCGAGTTCCCGACCGGCAAGATCGCCTCGATCTTCGAGCCGACCGTCCGCGCCACGATCCTCGCGCCGAACGACTACGTGGGCGCGGTGATGGAGCTCTGCCAGGGGCGTCGTGGCCAGCTCAAGGGCATGGACTACCTCTCCAGCGAGCGGGTCGAGCTGCGCTACACGCTGCCGCTCGCCGAGATCATCTACGACTTCTTCGACCAGCTGAAGAGCCGCACCAAGGGGTACGCGTCGCTGGACTACGAGCCGTCCGGCGAGCAGGAGTCCGACCTGGTGAAGGTGGACATCCTCCTGCACGGCGACCCGGTCGACGCGTTCAGCGCGATCGTGCACAAGGACAAGGCGTACAACTACGGCGTCACGATCGCGTCCAAGCTGCAGAAGCTCATCCCGCGGCAGCAGTTCGAGGTGCCGATCCAGGCCGCGATCGGCTCCCGGATCATCGCCCGCGAGACGATCCGCGCGATCCGCAAGGACGTGCTCGCGAAGTGCTACGGCGGTGACATCTCCCGTAAGCGGAAGCTGCTGGAGAAGCAGAAGGAAGGCAAGAAGCGGATGAAGATGGTGGGCCGGGTCGAGGTCCCCCAGGAGGCCTTCATCGCGGCGCTGAACACCTCCGACGGCGGCGAGGCGGGCGGCAAGGCCCCGAAGAAGTGACCACGGTGCACTGTTCGCGGTGCGGTGCGGCCCTGCCGTCCGCACCGCCGTCCGTCTGCGCCGCCTGCGGCTACCACGTGTACGTGAACGCGCGGCCCACGTCCGGCCTGATCATCGTCCGGGACGATCGCTTCCTCGCGCTGCTGCGGGCCCGCGAGCCGCGGGCCGGGCTGTGGGAGTTGCCCGGCGGCTTCTGCGACGGCGTGGAGCACCCGGCCGACGCCGCGGTCCGCGAGGCGCGCGAGGAACTCGGCGTGGACGTCGTGCTGGGCGAGCTGGTCGGCATGTACCTGGGGACGTACGACTACCAGGACGAGACGCTACCGGTGCTCGACTGCATCTATCTCGCCTCGCTCCCGTCCGGCGCCTCGATCACCCTGGACCTGGAGGAGGCCGCGGCGATGACCTGGCTCCCGATCGCGGCGCCACCGGCCATGGCGTTCGGCACGATGGACCGCGCTCTCGAGGACGCTCAAAAATTGTTAGTGCGTTAGGCGGTTTGGTTTTCGCGCAGCCCGGGAATTCATCGATCACACACGACAACGTGGCATCGAGAGATAGACCCCGGATCGCAGGAGGCGCACGAAATGACCATCACCGGCATCATCACCGCTCTCATCGTCGGCCTCATCATCGGCGCGCTCGGCCGCCTGGTCGTGCCGGGCCGGCAGAACATCCCGCTGTGGCTGACCCTGGTCATCGGTGTCGCGGCCGCGCTGCTCGGCACGGTTGTCGCCCGGGCCCTCGGCTTCGCGGACACCAGCGGCTGGGACTGGCGCGAGCTGGCCACCCAGGTCGTTCTGGCCGCCGTCGGTGTGGCGCTGGTCACCGGTTTCGCCGGTCGCCGCAGCGTCAGCCGCTACTGATCCTCGCGGATCCCTCAGCCCGGCCGCCTCGTGCGGCCGGGCCTTTCGCGCCATCTTCACACAGCAGGTTACATGTCACACGGCATGTTCATGTCACACAGCGCGCTGATGCCACAAAGCACGTTCATATCCCACAATGCGTAGGTGATGAACGTCAATTGAACACCTTGGCCACGACCTGACCGGTACCCGCGGCCGGGACGCCGGCGATCGGTGACCAGTCGCCGTCCTCCGCCTCCCACTCCAGGCCGCCGAAGAGCACGCGCTCGACGCCGTGATCCGTGGCATGCGACACCAGCCAGTGCGCGTACCGCCAGCCGTCCCGGTCGTCGGAGACGTCGACGGTGAGGCCGTCCGGCTCGGCGGTGGCGGACCGGAGCGTGCCCCAGTCCGCGTTCATGCCGTCGGCGAGCCCGGACGCGGCCGCGGCGCCGCGCACCTCCGGCTCGCCGCTGATCGTGCAGGAGACCGCGCCGGTGGCCTTGCCGAGCAGCGCCTTGGTGAGCACCTCGGACTCCTCGGCCCACTTCTCGTACGCCTCCGGGAACGCGCTGCGCTGCACCCGCTGGGCCGCGTCCGTGACGCGCATGTCCTCCCAGCCCCTGACCTTCTTGAGCGCGCCGTAGAACTTCGCGGACGCGTACCGCGGGTCGAGGATCTCCTCCGGCGTGCCCCAGCCCTGGCTGGGCCGCTGCTGGAACAGGCCGACCGAGTCGCGGTCACCGCCGGTGAGGTTCTCCAGCTTGGACTCCTGGAACGCGGTGGCGAGCGCCACGACCACGGCGTACTCCGGCATCTTCTGCCGGATGCCGACCGCGGCGATGGTGGCTGCGTTGGCCATCTGGTGGGCGTCCAGATTCACCTGGCCGTCCGCGGTGACGGCGCACGCGCGGGCGAGAACGAGCGGAACCTTCGGGAGGCTGTCGCCCCAGTCGTGCCGGGCGGCCAGCGCGCCGAGCATCGCGACCAGAGCCAGAACCGTGCAGACGGCCGCAACTCCCCGTATCCGCAATCGTCACCCCCACGTCGAGTACGGCAAGCTTACTGGGGCGGCTCCGGGATCCAGTCGGGTGCGCGTTTTTCGCGAAACGCCCGAATGCCCTCCTGGCCCTCCGCGGACCGGAAGTAGCGGTCCGAGGCGTCCGCCATCCGTGCCAGCTCGTCACGCACGGTAACGTCCTGCAGCAGGGCCCGCGCGCCGGCGAGCGCGGCCGGCGCGCCCTTGACCAGTGAGGCGCAGTAGTTTCGCACTGTTTCGTCCAGATCCGAGGTGGCCCGGGTGACGAGGCCGATCTCCGCCGCGCGGGCCGCGCCGAACACGTCGCCGGTCAGGAAGAGCTCGGCGGCGGCGCGCGCGGTGATCCGGCGGCGCACCGGCACGGAGATCACCGCGGGGATCACACCCAGCCGGACCTCGCTGAACGCGAACGTCGCGTCCTCCGCGCAGACCACGATGTCCGCGGCCGCGATCAGGCCGATGCCGCCCGCGCGGGCCGGGCCGCCGACCCGGGCCACGATCGGCTTCGGTGCCTCCCAGAGCGCGGCGAGCAGGTCGGCCAGCGGCACCACCGGGAGCGTGCCCTCGCCGTCGAACGCGGCCTGGGTCTCCTTCAGGTCGGCACCGGCACAGAAGACCGGGCCGGTGTGGGACAGCACGATGACTCGGACGGCCGGGTCGGCCACGGCCGCGGACAGCGCCTCGGACAGCTCGTGGATCAGCGACGTGGACAGGGCGTTGCGGTTGTGCGGGCTGTCCAGCGTGAGGGTCGCCACCCCGTCGCCGGCCTCCACCCGCAGGAGCGCGGACGTCATGCGGGCACACTAGTGGAACGGGGTGCTCCGGCACGTCCCGACGAACCGGATGCAGGAGATCGAGAGTGCCAGGCGAACTTCCCGACGGCGAGGCCGTACCCCGCGACGGCGCGTTGCCCCCGGCCGCGCTCGAGGCCTCCGGCCGGCGCGGCTTCGGCGTCTACGTGCACGTGCCGTTCTGTGCGAGCCGGTGCGGGTACTGCGACTTCAACACGTACACCGCGACCGAGCTCGGCGGCGGTGCGAGCCGCGACGAGTACGCGGAGACCGTGCTCGCCGAGCTGCGCCTCGCCTCCCGCGTCATGACGAAAAAACCGGAAAAAGTGGACACGGTGTTCGTCGGGGGTGGGACGCCGACGCTGCTGGCGGCGGATGACCTCGTGCGCATCCTGGAGGCGATCGACGACACCTGGGGGCTCGCGCCGGGCGCGGAGGTGACCACGGAGGCGAACCCGGAATCAGTCGATCTGTCGTACCTGAGAACCTTGCGGCGGGGCGGCTTCACCCGCATCTCGCTCGGCATGCAGTCCACCGCGCCGGGCGTGCTCCGGATCCTGGAGCGCCAGCACTCCGCGGGCCGCGCGCCGGCCGCCGCCATCGAGGCCCGCGAGGCGGGGTTCGAGCACGTCAACCTCGATCTGATCTACGGTACGCCGGGGGAGACCGCGGACGACTTCGCCCGCTCCCTGGACGCGGTGGTCGCGGCCGGCGTCGACCACGTGAGCGCGTACGCGCTGATCGTCGAGGACGGCACCCGGCTGGCCGCCCGCATGCGCCGCGGCGAGCTGCCCTACCCGGACGACGACGTGGCCGCGGACCGCTACCTGGCCGCGGACCGGGCGCTGACCGCCGCGGGCCTGAGCTGGTACGAGGTGAGCAACTGGGCCGCCACGCCCGAGGCCCGCTGCCGGCACAACCTGCTCTACTGGACCGGCGGCGACTGGTGGGGGCTCGGACCCGGCGCGCACAGCCACGTCGGCGGCGTTCGCTGGTGGAACGTCAAGCACCCCTCGGCGTACGCGAAGCGCCTGGCCGCCGGCGAGACGCCCGCGCTCGCCCGGGAGCTGCTCACCGAGGCCGACCGGCACATGGAGGACGTGATGCTGCGCGTCCGCCTCGCCGAGGGCCTGCCGCTCGCCACGCTGGACGAGGCCGGGCGCGCCGGGGCGAAGGACGCGCTGAGCCGCGGCCTGCTGGAGCCGGCCGCCTACGACGCCGGCCGGATCGTGCTGACGCTTCCCGGCCGCCTGCTCGCCGACGGCGTGGTCCGCGACCTGCTCACCTGAGTCGACCCCGCGGCCGGCTGTGGACGGCACGCGGGGTCCGAGCGGTCTGTCTACTTCACGACACGCCAGGTCATCGGGTACGAGTACCACTCACCGTCGTTGACCTTGATGGTCGCCATGATGCCGAAGATCAGCGCGGCCAGCCAGACGATGAGGGGCAGGAAGAACAGGAAGCCGAACGAGCAGGCCGTGAGCACCACGGCGACCAGCGCGGCGAGGCCCACGGTGATCTGGAAGTTCAGCGCCTCGACCGCGTGCGCCCGGACGATCTGCGACTCGTTGCCCTTGACCAGGAGCACGATCAGCGGGGCGAGGAAGCCGAAGAGGACGCCACCGATGTGGGAGAGGATCACCCACGTCTTGTCGTCGTTGGCGTAGTCCGCCTTGCTGCCGGGGTGACCGGGCGCGCCGAACTGCGGTCCCTGGCCGTAACCGCCACCGGGAGGCGGGCCGTAGCCACCGGGCGGGGTGCCGTAGCCACCGGGCGGGGTGCCGTAGCCGCCGGGTGGGGTGCCGTGGCCGCCGGGCGGCGGGTAGGCGCCCGCGTCGCTGGCGGGCGGCGGGTACGCACCGGCGCCGCTGGTGGGCGGCGGGTAAGCTCCCGCATCGCTCGTGGGCGGCGGTGGGTAGGCGCCCGCGCCGCTGCTCGGCGGCGGATAGCCGCCTGCGCCGCTGCTCGGCGGCGGGTATGCACCGGCACCGCTGGTGGGCGGCGGGTAAGCCCCCGCGCCGCTGGTGGGCGGCGGGTAAGCCCCCGCGCCGCTGCCCGGCGGCGGGTACGAGCCGTCCGGCGTCGGCGGCGTGCTGTATGACGGCGGTATGGGGGCGGTCGGGTCGTTGTAACCCGGGTTGCCCTCACCAGGCGGACGAGGCGGTTCGGTCATGCCCGCCACGGTAGAGGGAGCGATCAAACCAGGCCAGCCCCGACCTCCGGCGCGCCTATCCGAATACCTGATATATAAGAAATATCGCATATGTGGGGCAAAGTGATCATCGCTTCTCGCCGACGTGCGTCGTAGACTGGCACTCGCTACAGTCGAGTGCCAGCAGTATGCCGGTGTTACCAGCAGTGCAGCAGGTGGTGCCAGAAGTACAGCAGTCTCGGCGAGAGGATCTCTGACCGGCGGGAAGGTAGGTTGGCGATGCCATTGGACGATCGCAAGCTCGCCGTTCTGCGCGCGATAGTCGAGGACTACGTCGCGACGCAGGAGCCGGTCGGCAGCAAATCCCTGGTCGAGCGGCACAACCTCGGCGTCTCCCCGGCGACCGTGCGCAACGACATGGCGGTGCTCGAGGAGGAGGGTTACATCCGGCAGCCGCACACGAGCGCCGGCCGCGTCCCCACGGACCGCGGCTACCGTCTCTTCGTGGACCGGCTCTCCCGGGTGAAGCCGCTCAGCCCGGCCGAGCGCCGGGCGATCGAGCGGTTCCTCGCCGGCGCGGTCGATCTCGATGATGTGGTGCATCGCACTGTCCGGCTTCTGGCTCAGCTGACCCGCCAGGTCGCGGTCGTGCAATACCCGAGCCTCGCCCGGTCGTCGGTGCGTCACCTGGAGTTGGTCCAGGTCTCCACCACCCGGCTGATGCTCGTCATGATCGCCGACACCGGCCGGGTGGAGCAACGCCTGGTGGACCTGCCTGCGCCGACCTCCGCCGACCTGGTGCTCGACCTGCGCAGCCGGATCAACGAGAAGCTCTGCGGCATGCGCCTGGTCGACACGCCGATGCTGGTCGAGGCGCTGATCGACGAGATCCGGCCGGAGCAGCGGGCGACCATGGCGGTGCTCTCCTCCGTGCTGCTGGAGACGCTGGTCGAGCGGCGCGAGGAGCGGGTTGTCCTGGCGGGCACCGCGAACCTGACCCGGGGTGGCATCCTGGACTTCCACGGTTCGCTGCGGCCCATCCTCGAGGCGCTGGAGGAGGATCTGATCCTGCTCAAGCTGATCGGGGAGGTCGAGCCGACCACCACACGAGTGATGATCGGCGACGAGACCCAGGTCGACAACCTGCGGTCCGCGGCGGTGGTCAGCACCGGTTACGGACCGCACAGCACGATCGTGGGTGGGTTGGGCGTGCTCGGCCCGACCCGGATGGACTACCCCGGAAACATCGCGACGGTGCGAGCCGTGGCACGCTACGTGAGTGAACTGCTGGCACAGAACTAACCGCCGGCATTCCTGATCCAGACAGACATGGGGACACCGAACGCAGTGGCCAGGGACTACTACGGGATCCTCGGCGTGAGCCGGGACGCGACCGACGACGACATCAAGCGGGCCTATCGCAAGCTGGCCCGCCAATACCACCCGGACGTGAATCCGGATCCCGAGGCGCACGAGAAGTTCAAGGACATCAACGCGGCGTACGAGGTGCTCTCGGACGACCAGAAGCGTCAGATGGTCGACCTCGGCGGCGATCCGCTGGCCCCGGGCGGCGGGGGTGGCCCCGGCGGCCCCGGCGGCGCGGGCCCGTTCGTCGGGTTCCAGGACATCATGGACGCGTTCTTCGGTCAGGCCGCGGGCGCGACCCGTGGCCCGCGCCCGCGGACCCGTCCGGGTGCCGACGCGATCCTGCGCCTGGAGCTCGACCTGCAGGAGACCGCGTTCGGCGTCGAGGCGCCGATCACGGTCGACACCGCGGTGATCTGCACCACCTGCGCGGGCGCCGGCACCGCGGCCGGCACCCATCTGGCGACCTGTGAGACCTGCCAGGGCCGTGGCGAGGTGCAGTCCGTGCAGCGCACGTTCCTCGGCCAGGTCGTGTCGTCCCGCCCGTGCACGGTGTGCCAGGGCCACGGCACGGTCATCCCGAGCCCGTGCCCGACCTGCGCCGGCGAGGGCCGGGTCCGGACCCGGCGGTCACTGACCGTCAAGATCCCGGCCGGCGTGGAAGACGGCATGCGCATCCGCCTCGCCCAGCAGGGTGAGGTCGGCCCGGGTGGCGGCACCGCCGGCGACCTCTACGTCGAGATCCACGAGCGCCCGCACGACGTCTACTCACGCCGCGGCGACGACCTGCACTGCCGCGTCACCGTGCCGATGACCTCGGCCGCGCTCGGCACCCGGCTGACCATCAAGACGCTGGACAGCGAGGAGCAGATCGACGTGAAGTCCGGCACCCAGCCGGGCGCCACCATGCGGATCCGCGGCAAGGGCGTCCCGCGCCTGCGCGGCCAGGGCCGCGGCGACCTCTTCGTCCACCTGGACGTGCGGACGCCCACCAAGCTCACCTCCGATCAGGAGCGCATGCTCCGCGACTTCGCCAAGACCCGCGGCGAGGACGTGGCCGAGCTCTCCAAACAGGGCGGCTTCTTCAGCCGCATGCGCGACGCCTTCAACGGGCATTAATCCCTGATCGCCGCGTCGCTCCGCCAGCTCGGCGCCGCTTCCGCGCAGGGCGGGTCCCGTGTCGGTCCGGGACCCGCCTTCTCAGGTCGCCCACGCCGCACGAGTTCCCGGCCGTCGCTTCGCTCTGCCGGCTCGGCGCCACTCCAGACGAAGAGCATGCCTGTCTCCACCCGCCTTCTCTGGTCGCCCGCGCTTCACGATGTGGTCAGGTAGGTTTCCCGGATGTCCTCGTCGCTCTTCCTGGTCGACTCGCTGCCCGCGACCGACGAGTGGGTCCTGGACGGCCCCGAGGGTCATCACGCGGCCGACGTGCAGCGTCTGACCGCCGGTGAGGAGCTGATCCTCGCCGACGGCCGGGGCGGCACCGCACTCGCCGTCGTGCTCGCCCCCGGCAAGGGCCACCTCAAAATCAAGATCACCTCGCGGGGGTACGTGGAGAGTCCCGACCCCCGCCTCGTCGTCGTCCAGGGCCTGCCCAAGGGCGACCGTGGCGAGCTGGCCGTGCAGGCGATGACCGAGACCGGCGCCGACGAGATCATCCCCTGGTCCGCCGCCCGCTCCGTCACGGTCTGGAAGGGCGACCGCGGCACCAAGGCGCGCGACAAGTGGGCCGCCACCGCCCGCGAGGCCGCCAAGCAGGCCCGCCGCGCCTGGCTCCCCACGGTCGCGCCGGCCGCGCTGAGCACGCACCGGGTCGCCGACCGGCTGCGCGGCGAGGCCACCGCGTTCGTGCTGCACGAGGAGGCCACCGACCGCCTCACCCACGTCCCGCTCCCGGCCGCAGGCGAGATCATTCTCATCGTCGGCCCCGAGGGCGGCGTCGCCCCGGCCGAGCTGGACGCGTTCGCCGAGGCCGGCGCCCGTCCCGTACGCCTCGGTGATCTGGTCCTGAGAACCTCCACCGCCGGTGTGGCCGCGCTCTCCGTCCTCTCCACCCGCCTCGGCCGCTGGTGACCGCCGTGCCCGCGGTGACGCTGCGCCCACTGGCCGAGAGCGACCTGAACACGGTCGTCTCCTGGTTCGCCGAGCCGCACGTGACCCGCTGGTGGGAGGCCTCCACCGAGCCCGCCGCGGTCCGCCGCCGCTACGCCGACCGCATCGCCGGCCGCGAGCCCACCGAGGCCTTCGTCATCGAGGCCGCGGGCCGCCCCGTCGGCCTCATCCAGCGCTACCTGATCTCCGACCACCCCGACTGGGCCGACGCGCTGCTCGCCACCGGCGCCTTCTCCATCCCCGCCGCCGGCATCGACTACCTGATCGGCGACCCCACCGCCACCGGCCAGGGCCTCGCCTCCGCCGCGATCCGCCGGCTGGCATTGCGCACACTGGACCGCGACGCCCACCTCGAGGCCGTGGTAGCGGCCCCGTTCACCGACAACATCGCCTCCTGGCGCACCCTCGAACGCGCCGGCTTCACCCGCACCTTCACCGGCCCCATCGCCGGCGTCGACTCCCACCTCTACCTGCTGCGCCGCTGACCACGCGACGGATCTCACCCAGGCAGCCAGGCGTGTCGCGCGGGGTGCCAAACGCCCGCGGCCGTCCCGTCCAGCAGCGGGTCGAGCAAGGGCCTGACCGCAGTGAGGGCGTGGTCGAGCTCAAGTGCCGACAGACCGGTCGTCCGGCGGGCCTCCGCCCGATAGCCGGACGTCCACAGCGCACGGTCAGGAACGTCGAACGCCGCCGGAAGATGTAATTCACGCCGCCGGCCCTCCTTGGACAACGCCACCATCTGCGGCTCGGCGGCGACGACCGCCCGATCGGCGATCGCCACGAGGTCGATCAGGTCCTTGAACCTCGTCGACGGGCGTCCGTCGTGCCGTTCGACGATGGCACAGACCTTGTCGGCGACGTGGTCGACGAGAGGGTAGGCACGCCACAGAGCCCTCTCCTGTTCGACGGTGTTGATAGAGGTCAGCGATGGAACGAGCTCCGGTTCGCCGCTCATCTGGATGCCATCGGCAACGATGTCGACCTGAAAAGCGGTCCACAGCTTCGTCCCGATGAACGACTGGATCCTGACTCGGGACGCTTGCGCACCGGCGGCGCGAATTCTGGTTGAGGACCCGACCTCGAACCGCACCCAGTCGCCGATGTCCAGTACCGCAGCGTCTCTCAACCGCCGTTCCACGTCATCGATCGCACCGGCCAGGTACACGTCGATGTCGATCGTGTGGCGCACCGACACCCGGCGTGCCAGCAGGGCGGTGGCGCCCTTGATCACCCATCCGCCGTCGGTCCGGTAGAGACGCTCGACCAACTGGTCGTAGGCGTACTGGCGCTGAAGGTCAGGTAAGGGCCAGGAGCCCTTGGCGGCGTCCGCTCGGAGCCTGTCGGTGACCGCTCGGCGGGCGGCGTCGGGCGTCTTGTACCGAGACGTCATGCGCTGATGCTCCTCGTTGAGAGGTCTCGGGCGGTGGTCGCCGTCGCCTCGGCGAACCAGGCCTCACCGTCGGGATCTCCAGACAGCGTCAGTAGCCAGCGGAGAAGACCGAGCCCGTCGCCACGCCGTAGGCCGTGCGCCGCCGCGTACGGCGCGATCGCGGAGGCGAACGGACCGGGGCGGTCGAGGTTCCGGCGCAGGGCGTCGGTGGTCAGTTGGGCGACCGCCCCGGGGTCCTCCCGGTCGGCCAGCAGGTCTGCCGCGATCCGGCTGGGCCGGGTCACCGGAAGGCCTCGCACGAGCATGTGGTCGTCCACCGTGTTCCCCCGATGGAGCCGTACGTCCGCCCGCCGGGTCTGCCTCCTGACGGGAAGCGTGAACTCGTGTGTGTCGGCCGGTAGAGGGCCGATCTCGTGGAGCGCCGCCGCGGATCGGTGTGACACCACCCCGTCGGCCGCCGTGCGTTTCCACGCGGGGATTCGTGGTGCGAGCTGCAGCCAGGCCGCACGTAGATCCAGGTGGTCGGCCTGCCCGCCGCCGTGCACCCGATAGACCCCGAGCGCGACCCGCTCCAGGGACCCGTGCCTGGCTCGCCGGGCGAGCGTGGTCCAGGCGAGCCCGGTCGCTTCGGCCTGCTGCTTGGTGATCAGCCCCCACTGCTCGTCAGCGGTCGCGAGCACAGCCGTCCATCCATCACTCACTACTGCATTTTATAGCGTCATCGCTACAAAAAGCAGTAACAGATGACCTCAAGCCGCTACCTAGCGGTGATGCCAGTGCGCCGATCAGGGGGAACAGGTGGGAGGCGCCGCCGCGGGTGTCGGGGAACGTGTCCAGGGCTGCCAGGTCGTCAGCGGCGTACCAGCGGAAGGGCAGTTCTGGGTCTGCGGCCGGCGCGGCCGCCTGAGCGAGGGCCAGGTAGAGGTGGTCGACGTGGATGTGGGGGGACGGCAGGCGGGATTCCGGGGGCACGGTCTGCTCGGTGATCCACAGCGGCACCGGGACCCGGACGTCCGCCGGATAGTCCGGAACGATGCCGGCGTAGGGCAGCACCAGTGTCGCAGCCAGGCCGGTTTCCTCGTGGACCTCGCGGAGCGCGGCCTCGGCCGGGTTCTCGTGTGGCTCGACGTGGCCGCCGGGCAGCATCCAACGGCTGAAGCGGGGGTGGCGGATCAGGCCGATCCGCCACTCGTGCTCGATCAGGCCGAACAGGAAGACGCTCGCGGTAGCGTGTTTGATCGGTTCCACCCGGCCATCCTGCCGGGTCAGATGCGGATCTCCGTGCTCAGGGGCCGGTCCTCGACCGATCTTGCGGCCTCGATGCGGTAGGTGCCGGGGACCGCCTGCCAGCCGTCGTCCCAGACCTGGAAGGCGCGCTCGGGGAGCGGGATGCGGGCCTCCACGGTCTCGCCCGGCGCGGCGGACACCGGGGCGAAGCCGGCCAGCCAGCGCAGCGGGCGGTCGACCGTGGTGCCGACGACGGCGCCGGCGTAGATCTGGACCACCTCCCGGCCCGGGCGGGAGCCGGTGTTGCGGACCCGGACCACCGCGGTGCCGGCCTGGGCCGGGTCCGGCTCGACCGTGAGCGACTCGTACGACCAGGTGGTGTAGCCCAGGCCGTGCCCGAACGGGAACAGTGGCGCGGTCGTGCCGCGCTGCCAGGCGCGGTAGCCGATGTAGATGCCCTCGTCGTACGACAGCACCCCGTCGGCCGGCGTCGTGGGCAGCGCGTCGGAGTCACGGCGGGGCCAGGTGGTCGGCAGCCGGCCGCCGGGCTCGGCGCGTCCGAGCAGCACGTCCGCGAGCGCGGCACCGGCCTCCTGGCCGGGGAACCAGGTGAGCAGGATCGACGACACCTCGCCGGCCCAGGGCATCAGCACCGGCGAGCCGGAGTTGACCACCACGATCGTGCGCGGGTTCGCGGCGGCGACGCGGAGGACCAGCTCGTCCTGGCGGCCGGGAAGCGCCAGCGTGGTGCGGTCGAAGCCCTCCGACTCGACCTCCTCGGTGGTGCCGACCACGACCACGGCCACGTCCGCGTCCCGGGCGACCGCGACGGCCCGGTCGAGCAGTTCGTCGGGGGAGGGGCCGGGTGCGGCGTACCCCAGGCCGATGTTGACGAAGCCGGCGGAAGCCGGCCGGACCTCCAGCGTGAGCGAGACGTCGACGGGCTCACCCGCGGTCAGCGGCACCGGGAAGCGGCGCTCGACCGGCTCGTGGAAGACCGTCTCCGGGTCGGCGTCGTCCGCGAAGACGGAACCCTCGAAGAGCACGTCACCGGCGACCCGGAGCACACACTGGCCGAACCCGATGATCGACAGCTGGTGCACGCCGGACTCCGCCGGGCTGAGCCGCCCGGTGATCTCCACGGTGGACAGCTCCGCCGGGTCCACGCCGTGCGGCAGCCCGCCCATCCACCGCACGGTGGCGAACGGCAACGGCGTGGTGTGCAGCCGGCGGAAGTCGGCCGCGCGCAGCGTGGCGGTCAGGCCGTCGCAGACCAGCGCGGGCAGGTGCGGCCGCGGGTCCGCGCCGCCCGCGAAGACGACCGACGCGCCGGGCAGCGCCGCGGTCAGGCCGTCGCGCGGGGAGATCACGTGCGGCGGGAAGACCTGCGCGCTGCCGCCGCCGAGCACGCGGGCGTCCTCGGCGAGCGCGCCGAGCAGCGCGACCGTCCGGAGCGACCCGGCGTCCAGCGGCAGCAGGTTCTGCTCGTTGCGGGCCAGCACGAACGACCGGGTCGCGATCTCGTGCGCGATCTCGGAGCCGTCCAGCGGCGGAAGCCGCGGCGCATCCCCTGCACCGTCCAGAGCGCCGACCCGGGTGGCGAGGCGCAGCACCCGGCGTACCTTGTCGTCCAGGATCCTCTCCGGCACCTCGCCCGCGCGCACGGCCTCGACCAGCGCGGGGCCCCACGGGTCGCCGAACGCGGGCATCACCACGTCGAGGCCGCCGAGCGCGCTCGGCACGGTGCTGCGCGCCGCGGTCCAGTCGGAGACGATCACGCCGTCCCAGTCCCACTCGCGCTTGAGCACGTCGTTCTGCAGCGGGCCGTGTTCGGTCATGGTGAGCCCGCCGACCGTGTTGTACGCGGCCATCACGCCCCACGCGCCCGCGGCCGTGATCCGCGCGAACGGTGCCAGGTAGAGCTCCCGCAGCGCGCGCTCGCCGACCCGGACGTCCACGGTCATCCGGCCGGTCTCGGAGTCGTTGCCGACGAAGTGCTTGACCGTGGTGCCGACGCCCTGGTCCTGCACGCCGGTCACGTACCCGGTGCCGATCTCGCCGGTCAGGAACGGGTCCTCGGAGTAGCACTCGAAGTGCCGCCCGCCGAGCGGGGACCGGTGCAGGTTGACGGTCGGCGCCAGCAGCACGTGCACGCCCTTGCGGCGGCACTCCTGGCCGAGCATGCGGCCGGCCGTGCGGGCCAGCCCGACGTCCCAGGTGGCGGCGAGCGCGGTCGGGCTGGGCAGCGCGACCGACGGGTCGTCCGGTGCCCAGCCGGTGCCGCGCACGCCGACCGGGCCGTCCGACATGACCAGCGACGCGAGGCCGATCTCCGGTAGCGCGGGGAGCGTCCAGAAGTCCTGGCCGGACAGCAGCCGCACCTTGTCCTCGACGCCGAGCCCGGCCAGCGCGCGTTCGACGGCTTCCTCCCGTTTCGCGTCGTCCGACATGCTTCGCACCGCCCTCACATCGTGTTGGTCGTACGTCTTGATCCTGTCAGTTCCGCAGGCTGCGCGCCCCTACTACGCTGTGCGTCGTGGAGGAGCATCGGTTGCGCGTGTCCGACGCGGAGCGTGCGGCAGTGGTCGAGATCCTGGGCCAGGCCACCAGCGACGGCCGCCTGACCCTGGATGAGTATTCGGAGCGGGCCGCCTCCGCCTACGCGGCGAGGACCCGCGCGGATCTGGCCGGGCTCACCGACGACCTGCCCGCCGGTCGGGAGGTCCAACCGCTGCGTCAGCGGGCGCCCGCGCCCCTGCACGGCGAGATCGTCCCGGCCGCGGAGAAGCTGTCGGCGGTCTTCGGCAGCGACGTCCGGCGCGGCGCGTTCGCGCTCCCGGAGCGGATGACGGCCGCCGCGTACTTCGGCGAGGTCAAGATCGAGCTGCAGGACGCGCACCTGACCCGTCCGTACTCGGTGATCGAGGCGACCGCGATCTTCGGCAGCGTGACGATCTACGTGCCGGAGGGCGTCGACGTGCGGCTGACCGGCCCGGCCGCCGTGTTCGGCGGGAAGGTCTCCAAGCTGCGCGGTGGCGTGCCGCCGGGATCGCCGGTGCTGGAGGTGCGCGCCAAGGTCTGGTTCGGCGAGGTGTCCGTCCGCCCGCCGAGGAGCGGCTGGCTGGATCGCCTCGGCCTCACATAACGGGCATCTCTAAGATTTGCGGATGAGCGCTGACTGTCTCTTCTGCAAGATCGTGGCCGGGGAGATCCCGGCCGACGTGGTCCACGAGACGGCGACCACGCTCGCCTTCCGCGACATCGACCCGAAGGCGCCGGTGCACGTTCTGGTGATCCCGCGGGTGCACCACGCGAACGTGGCCGCGCTGGTCGCCGAGGACCCCGGCCTGGCGGCCGAGGTGCTGGCCGCGGCGGCCGCTGTGGCGGAGGCCGAGGGCCTGACCGGGCCCGGCTACCGAACGCTCTTCAACACCGGGGCGGACGCCGGGCAGACCGTGTTCCACGTCCACGCGCACGTGCTCGGCGGCCGCCCGCTCGGCGGGATGGCGTGACCTCGCTGCTCCGCCACGTGCAGGCGGCGCAGGCCGACGGCCGGATCCCCGGCCTCCAGGTCGCGCTGCACCGCGCCGACCGCCCGCTCTGGACCGCCACGGCCGGCACCTCCGGCACGGACCGCCCGCTGGACGACGACACCCGGTTCCGGATCGGCTCGGTCACCAAGACGCTGACCGCGGTGCTGGTGCTGCAGGCCCGCGACGACGGCCTGCTCGACCTGGACGACCCACTCGACCGGCACCTGGACGTACCCGCACACGGCGAGCTGACCATCCGCCGGCTGCTGTCGCACACGTCCGGCCTGCAGCGCGAGCCGTGGGGCGACGTGTGGGACACGCTGGTCACGCCGGAGACCGACGGGCTGCTGCGGGAGCTGGCCAAGGCCGAGCGGGTGCTGCCGTCCGGCCGCCGCTTCCACTACTCCAACCTGGGCCTGGCGCTGCTCGGCCAGGCCGTGGCCCGGCTGCGCGGTGGGAGCTGGGCGGAGGTGCTGCACGACCGGGTGCTGCGCCCGCTGCGGCTGCGCGCCACCACGGTCGACCCGCCGGAGCAGGCCGCGGTCGGCTACCTGGTCGACGCGTACTCGGACACCGCCCGGCCGGAACCGCGGTTCGACATGAAGGCGGCCGGTCCGGCCGCGCAGCTGTGGAGCACCGCGTCGGACATGGCGCGCTGGGCCGCGTTCCTGGCCGACCCGGCCGCGCTCGACCCGGCCGGCCGGGTGCTGGCACCGGCCACGCTGGACGAGATGCGCTGGCCCGTCACACCGTCCGACGAGACGGTCTGGGCGCGCGCGTTCGGGCTCGGCCTGATCCTCTTCCAGGCCGGTCCGCGGATCGTGCACGTGGGCCACGACGGCGCCATGCCGGGCTTCCTGGCCAGCGTGTACGGCCGGCGCGGCGGCCCGGGCACACCCGGCGCGATGGGCGTGGCGGTGCTCGGCTCGTCCGGGACCGCGGACGTGACCAACGAGCTGTCGCACACGCTGCTGACCGCGGCGGTGGAGTCGGACCCGGCGGACATCGCGCCGTGGCGGCCGGGCACGCCGGTGCCGGACGCGTACCGCTCGGTGCTCGGCCCGTGGTTCGCCGAGGGCTTCCAGCACGTCTTCTCCTGGCACGGCGGCACGCTGCAGGCGCGTTTTCCGGAGGCGCCGGCCGACCGGCCCCCGGCGGTCTTCGCGCCGCTGCCGGACCGGCCGGACGTGCTGCGCACGGTCTCCGGCCGGGAGGCGGGCGAGTTGCTGCGGCTGACCCGCGACGAGCACGGCACGGTGGTGCGCATGCACTGGGCCACCTACCGCTTCACCCGCGCCCAGGAGACCTTCGACGGCGTCTCCTGACCTGATCGGGACGTCCCCTCGCACCGCGCGGGGACGTCTCGGTCAGACCTCAGCCGGCGGCGGCCGTGGGGTAGGTGGTTACGCGCAGTTCGGCCAGCGTGTCCGCGGTCAGCGTGAGCGTCCACTCGGTCCGCGGGTCGACGATCATGCCCCAGTCCGGCTCCGGCCAGTCGTCGATCAGGTCGCCGAAGGAGAGCGCGAGGAACGGCACGCCGGTGCCGGCGAAGTCGGCCAGCCCGTCCGGCGACGTGAAGATCGGCAGGAAGATCGCGTTGTCCGCGCCGCGCACCACGGCCGGCCGGACGCCGGTCTCCGGCGACGGGTCGTCCAGCAGCGGCATGGAGACGGCCGCGCTGCGCAGCGCGCCGACGTATCCGGTCAGGTCCCGTTCCGCGACCGCGCCGGTCAGCACCGCGCGCAACGCGGCCAGCGTCTCCTCCGGCGTCCGCGGCGCGGCATCCGGTTCCGGCACCACGGTCAACGGCGGCGCGGGTACGGTCTCGCCCGTCCGCATCACCGGCAGCGCGGCCGTCACCTCCGCCTCGGACTCCCACTGCCACTCCGGCACGATCGCGAGCACGGCCGCCGGCCCGGGCTCCGGCACGACCGTGACGGCCGGCTCGGGCTCCGGCACGATCGCGAGCACGGCCGCCGGCCCGGGCTCCGGCACGACCGTGACGGCCGGCTCGGGCTCCGGCACGATCGCGAGCGCCGGTTCTGGCGCGAGCGCCGGTTCTGGCGCGAGCGCGGCGGCCGGGTGGACGAGTGCGCGGGCCGGTTCCGGCGCCGGGTTCGGAACGACCGCGAGCGCCGGTGCGGATCGGGGCGCCGGCGTGGCTTCCGGGTCGCGGCTCCGGGACGAGCCCGGGTCCGGGACGACCGTCAGCACCGGTGCCGGTGCGGGATCGGCCGCGGGGTCCGACTCGGAGAACGTCAGCGTGCCCGGGTCCGAAGTGATCATCAGGCTCGCACCGTGCACCGCGAACCGGCACAGCCAGTCGACGTGCTCGACCGTCCGCGGCGCCTCGTAGGACCACACGCCCTGCCCGACCCGGGGTGCCCGCCAGCCGAGTTCGGTCAGCATCGCCGGGTCGTACGCGGGGATCTCCGCCGTCACGGTGTCGGCACGCACGGTGAGCCACAGCCGCCGATCCGCGCCGGCCAGCGCGAACCGGGTCTCCCGGTCGCACGCGAACAGCGCGTCGTGTATCGCGGTCAGCAGGCCCGCCCAGCCCGCTCCTTCCATCCCGCTACCTCCCCGTGCTCCGCCTGTCACCGCAGGTCATGCCGCCGGCCGGGGTGGCGTCGGTGGCGCGGGAATTGTAGCTGCCGGCACCGGTCCCGACGCGAGTGAGTGAATGACGGATGTCGACGCGATGCCGTGGCGGGCCGTTGCTCAGCGTCACGACCCGCCACGTCACGTATTTATCGCGGTCGGTACATGCCCGCCGGTGTGTACCGGCCGGGCCGCGGTGTCAGCAGTGGATGCTCGCGGCCCTCCGTGTCCGTACCGCCGTCCACCAGTTCGCTCATCCGCCGGATCGTCGGGTCGCCCTCGTCCGCCGAATAGTCGCGCGGCCGGGTGCGGTCGGCGTCACCGCGCCGGTCCAGGCCGCGCAGGATCGGCGTCAGCAGCGCAGTGACCAGCAGGTTCACGCCGAGTGCCACGATGCCGACGTAGATGCTGCTCCGCGTGTCCAGGCCCAGGTTGGACAGTGGCCAGGCGGATCCGCCGAAGTGCTCCCGGATCACGGTGGTGCCGTCCGGGCCGCCCCGCTGTGGGATCTGGTAGAGCATCGCGATGCCGGCCGCCAGCCCGGCGCCGATGCCGGCGACGAGGGCCCAGCGATGCATCCAGCTCGTGTAGAGACCGATCGCCACGGCCGGAAGTGTCTGCATGATGACAACTCCACCGATCAGCTGAAGATCCACCGCGAACTGCGTGTTGAGCAACAGGATCACCAGGACCGCGCCGAACTTCACGGTCAGCGACGCGATCTTGCTGACCGTGGTCTCCTCCGCCTCGGACGCGTCCGGCCGCAGGTACTCGCGGTAGATGTTGCGGGTGAACAGGTTCGCCGCGGCGATCGACATGATCGCGGCCGGCACCATGGCGCCGACCCCGATCGCGGCGAACGCCAGGCCCGCGCACCACTCCGGGAACGAGGCGTTGAACCACAGCGGGACCACGGTGTTGCGATCACCGCCGACCGGCTCGATGCCGCTGAAGATCGCCGCGAAGCCGAGCAGCATCAGCACACCGAGCGTGAGCGTGTAGAGCGGCAACGCGGCCAGGTTGCGCCGGAGCACGCCGCGGTTGCGGGCCGCGAGCACGCCGGTGAGCGTGTGCGGGTACAGGAACAGCGCCACCGCGGAGCCGAGCGCCAGCGTGACGTAGCTGAGCTGGTCGTGCCCGTCCAACAGCAGTCCGTCGTCGGTGCGCGGCGTGGACGCGAACCGCGCCTCCGCGACCCGGAACACGCCGTCCCAGCCGCCCGCGTTCGAGCTGACGATGATGAACGCGGCCAGCACGGTCCAGATGACCAGCGCGTCCTTGACGATGGAGATCAGCGCCGGCGCGCGCAGCCCGGAGTTGAACGTGTAGAGCGCCAGCACCACGAACGCGGCGGTCAGCGGCCACCCGCCGGGCAGCCCCATCACGGTGAAGACCGCCTCGATGCCGATCATCTGCAGTGCGATGTACGGCATGGTGGCCGTGATCCCGAGCACCGCCACCAGCGCGCCGAGCCCGCGCGAGCCGAACCGGGCGCGGACGAACTCGGCCGGCGTGACGAAGCCGTGCACGTGGCAGACCGACCAGAACCGGCTGAGCACCACGAACAGCATCGGATAGACGATCACCAGGAACGGTGCCGGGAAGAAGCCGGCGGCGCCGAGACCATAAACCAGCGTGGGTACGGCGACGAACGTGTACGCCGTGTAGACGTCGCCGCTCAACAGGAAGAACGTGACCCAGTTGCCGAACGCGCGGCCGCCGAGTCCCCATTCCTCCAGCGTGTGAATGGACGCGGGCCGGCGCCACCGCCCCGCCGCGAATCCCATGATCGTTACTACACCGAACACGAACGCGAAGATCCAGAATTGGGTCTGGTTGTCGGCGAAGGACGGCATCGGAACGGTCACCGGTCCTTCGTGGCGAGGTGCACCGCCGTGATGACCAGCGAGGCGAGCCCGGCGAACGCCAGCTGCGACCAGTAGTAGAACGGGATCCCGAGCAGGCGCGGTTCCATGTCGTTGTAGAGCACCGGCAGCAACGGGACGACGATCGGCACCCAGAGCAGCCAGTGCCACGGGCTGGCGTCCGCGCGGTCCCTGACGGCGGGGGTGGTGCGGCCATCGGGGCGGACGTGTCGTGCGGGTCGTGCATATGGCGGCCGGCCATAGAAGTCGTCGGCCATGTCGGACTCCAATTCGGAAAAGGATGTGCCCGATGAGAGATGAAGATCGAATTGCCGTCGGCGATTGGCATCCTGTCGGCGAACTGAGTGGCGGCGCAGTAGCCCGGTGGAAATCTCGACTGAATCGTTATCCACCCGTGGGAAATGCATGGAAGATGCAGCCATTCATTCACAGGCTTGATCGGCAACGTGATCGAGCGGGTACCGAGCGTGATCGTCGGGTGTGCCGCCCCGGGAAATGGCGTCGGTGCGTCCGGCGTTGACCCGATACGATGGCAACTACTCGCCCGCCGCGCCGACGGGGTGCGGCACCAAGATCGGAAGCAGGTGGCGGAGGCCCGCGGGCCGCACTATGACCGGCACACCAACCCCGGGAAACGCCCGGGCGCAGACCAGGATCACGGTCTCCGACCCCAAGATCATGGTGAACCTGCTCGGCCCGGGCGACGAGATCCTCCGGCTCATCGAGCGCTCACTGCCCGCATGTGATCTGCACGTCCGCGGCAACGAGATCACCATCACCGGCGCCCCCGCCGACAACGCGCTCGCCGAGCGGCTCTTCGCCGAACTCGTCGAGCTGATCGAGAAGGGCGAGACGCTCACGGTGGACGCGGTGCGGCGCACCGTCGGCATGCTTCAGCAGGGCACCGCCGAGCGCCCGGCCGACGTGCTCACGCTGAACATCCTGTCCCGGCGCGGCAAGACCATCCGCCCGAAGACACTCGGCCAGAAGCGTTATGTCGACTCCATCGACACCCACACCATCGTCTTCGGCATCGGCCCCGCCGGTACCGGTAAGACGTACCTGGCGATGGCGAAGGCGGTCCAGGCGCTGCAGGCCAAGCAGGTCAACCGGATCATCCTGACCCGGCCGGCGGTCGAGGCGGGCGAGCGGCTCGGCTTCCTCCCCGGCACGCTGAACGAGAAGATCGACCCGTACCTTCGGCCGCTCTACGACGCGCTGCACGACATGCTCGACCCCGAGTCGATCCCGCGCCTGATGCAGGCCGGCACGATCGAGGTCGCGCCCCTGGCGTATATGCGCGGGCGCACGCTCAACGACGCGTTCATCATCCTGGACGAGGCGCAGAACACCACGCCCGAGCAGATGAAGATGTTCCTCACCCGGCTCGGCTTCGGCTCGAAGATCGTGGTGACCGGCGATGTCACGCAGGTCGACCTTCCGGGGGGCACCGTCAGCGGTCTCCGGATGGTGCGTGACATCCTGGACGGCGTCGAGGACGTTCACTTCGCGCAGCTGGGCAGCGCCGACGTGGTGCGTCACCGCCTGGTCGGCGACATCGTCGACGCGTATGCGAAGTGGGACGCCGACCAGAACCAGGGACAGGCCCAGGTTCGCTCCGCGAACGTGCAGGGCCGCGCCGGCCGCCGGCGTTAGCGCACACAGGAAAAGAGACGACGACCGCAGTGTCCATCGATATCGCCAACGAGTCCGGGGTCGACGTCGACACCGACGCCATCCTGGACGTGGCGCGGCACGCCCTCGACGAGATGGGTGTCAACCCGCTCGCCGAGCTGGCCATCCTGCTCGTCGACATCGAATACATGTCGGAGCTGAACCACCGGTGGATGGGCGGCGACGGCCCCACCGACGTGCTCGCGTTCCCGATGGACGAGGGGAGCGTGGACCACGGGCCGGGCGAGTCGTCCGGCGAGCCCGCGCTCCTCGGTGACATCGTGCTCTGCCCGGAGGTGGCCGCCAAGCAGGCGGTCACCGCCGGGCACACCGCCGGGGACGAGTTGCACCTGCTGACCGTGCACGGCGCGCTCCACCTGCTCGGCTACGACCACGCGGAGCCGGAGGAGGAGCGGGAGATGTTCGGCCTCCAGGCCCGTCTGCTCAGCGGGTGGCAGGCCCGGCGCCGATCGGCGAAAGAACCCTCCTGATGCCCACCGCATCGGCCGCCCCCGCGGGGCTACCCGACCTGCAGCTGCTCTTCATCGCGGCCGGGCTGGTGATCCTCGCGGGGATCTTCGCGATGACCGAGGCGGCGCTGGCGGCGGTCTCGCCCGCCCGCGCCGGTGAACAGGCCCGGGAGGGCATGCGGGGCGCGCGCACGCTGCAGATCGTGGCGTCCGACGCGGCCCGGCACATCAACCTGCTCCTGCTGCTCCGGCTGCTGTCCGAGCTGACCGCGACCACGCTGGTCGCGCTGGTCGCGGTGGACACGTTCGGCGCCGGCTGGCGGGCCGCGCTGGTCACCGCGAGCGCGATGACCGTGGTCAGCTTCGTCGTTGTCGGCGTGGCGCCGCGCACGGTCGGCCGGCAGCACGCCTACGCGGTGGGCCGCGCGACCGCGCCGCTGGTCCGCTGGCTCGGCCGTGCGCTGAACCCGCTGGCCTCGCTGCTCATCCTGATCGGCAACGCGGTCACGCCCGGCAAGGGCTTCCGCGAAGGCCCGTTCGCCACCCAGGTGGAGCTGCGCGAGCTGGTCGACCTGGCCGAGCAGCGCGGCGTGGTGGAGCACGGCGAGCGCGAGATGATCCACTCGGTCTTCGGGCTCGGCGACACGATCGCCCGCGAGGTGATGGTCCCGCGCACCGAGATGGTGTGGATCGAGGGGCACAAGAGCCTCCGGCAGTCGCTGATGCTGTTCATGCGCTCCGGCTTCTCCCGGATCCCGGTGATCGGCGACAGCGTGGACGACGTGCACGGCGTGATCTTCCTCAAGGACGTGATCCGCCGCACCCAGGGCGACGACCCGGCCGCGGACGCCACCCCGGTCGCGGAGCTGATGCGCGAGGCCACGTTCGTGCCGGAGTCGAAGCCGGTCGACGACCTGCTCTCCGAGATGCAGGCCGCGCGGACCCACCTGGTCGTGGTGGTCGACGAGTACGGCGGCACGGCCGGCCTGGTCACCATCGAGGACATCCTCGAGGAGATCGTCGGCGAGATCACCGACGAGTACGACGTGGACGAGCGCCCACCGGTCGAGCGGCTGGCGGACGGCGCGGTGCGCGTCACCGCCCGGCTGCCGATCGAGGACCTGGGCGAGATCTTCGCGGTCGAGCTTCCCGCGGACGAGGTCGAGACCGTGGGCGGGCTGCTCGCCCAGGCCCTGGGCCGCGTTCCGATTCCGGGCGCGACCGCTAATGTGGGCGGGCTGCGCCTGGTCGCCGAGGGCACCACGGGCCGGCGGAACCGGATCGACTCGGTCCTGGTCCGCCGCGCGCCCGGGAACGGGCCCGCCGGTGACGCAGCCGCCGAGGACGATGAGAGCGCCGACGAGAGGCAACCCGCAGATGCCTGAGCCCACCCAGACCGCCGTGCCGACTCCGCCGGAGCCGGTGACGCTCGCCGCGGAGGACGCCAAACTGGTGACCCTGGCGCGCAGCGTCCGGGCCCGGGTCGGTGCCGTGGAGGGCGCGGCCGTGCGGGACCAGGACGGCAGGACCTATGCGGCCGCGACCGTGGCGCTGCCGTCCCTGGCGGTCACCGCGCTGCAGCTCGCGGTCGCGTCCGCGGTCTCGGCCGGCGCGACCCTGCTGGAGGCCGCGGCCGTGGTGACGGAGGCGTCCGCGCTGGACGGTTCCGGGCACGCGGCCGTGCGTGACCTGGCCGCGGACGCGCCGATCTTCGTGGCCGCCCCGGACGGCGCCGTCTTCGGGACGGTGACCGCGTGAAGGCGTACCGTGCCGGTTTCGCCTGTTTCGTCGGCCGGCCGAACGCGGGCAAGTCCACGCTGACCAACGCGATCATCGGGCAGAAGATCGCGATCACGTCGAACAAGCCGCAGACCACCCGGCACATCATCCGCGGCGTGCTGCACCGGCCGGACGGGCAGATCGTGCTGGTCGACACGCCGGGCATGCACCGCCCGCGCACGCTGCTCGGCGAGCGGCTGAACGACCTGGTCCGCACCACCTGGAGCGAGGTCGACGTGATCGGCCTGTGCATCCCGGCGGACGAGCCGGTCGGGCGCGGCGACAAGTTCATCACCGGCGAGATCGCGGAACTGAAGGCGACCGTGCTGGCCGTGGTCACCAAGACCGACCTGGTGCCGGACAAGAAGAAGCTGGCCGAGCAACTGCTGGCCGTGAACGATCTGGGCGACTTCGCCGCGATCGTGCCGGTCAGTGCGGTCTCCGGCGACCAGGTGGGCATGCTCACCGACGTGATGGCGCAGTACATGCCGGAGTCCCCGCAGCTCTACCCGGACGACATCCTCACGGACGAGCCGGAACGGGTGCTGATCGGCGAGCTGATCCGCGAGTCCGCGCTGGAGGGCGTGCGGGACGAGCTGCCGCACTCGCTCGCGGTGCTGGTCGAGGAGATGGTGGAGGAGGAGTCGGTGCTGCGCGTCTACGCGGACGTGTACGTCGAGCGCCCCAGCCAGAAGGCCATCATGATCGGGCACAAGGGCAGCCGGCTCAAGGAGGTCGGCACCCGCGCCCGCGCCGAGATCGAGAAGCTGCTCGGCCGCCGCATCTACCTCGACCTGCACATTCGCGTCGCCAAGGAGTGGCAGCGGGACCCCAAGCAGCTGCGTCGTTTGGGCTTTTAGCCGCGTCTATGCGCATTTGTCGTACGAACTGATCTTCATAACGGTTCGGGCGAGCCGACGTGTTCTTGTCCACTCCGCTGTGGCGGCGTTACTCATCCGTACCCCGGTAGGGTTGTGGTGATGCACGTGAATGTGCGGCATTTGCGCGTTTTGCCGGATGTGATCGCTGGTTCGGCGGTCACTCCTCCGGGGTAATGGCTTAGCGGCTCCCGTTGCTGAATTCCCGTCCGGGGCGGACCATGCCCTGGGCCCGACCAGGCTTGGGTAGATGAGAAATCGATATCTGGACCTATTGCGCGCGGCCGCCGTTCTTCGGGTGGTCGTTTATCACGTCACCGGCCTGGCCGCGCTCACGATCGTGCTGCCCGCCATGTCGGTGATGTTCGCGCTCGGCGGCTCACTGATGGCCGCCTCGGTCGACCGGTTCGGTGTCTCCGCGATCGGCCGGCGCATGCGCCGCCTGCTGCCCTCGCTCTGGGCCGTGATGGCGCTCTTCCTGCCCGCCATGCTGCTCACCGGGCTGGACTGGGACTGGCGCATCCTGTTCTGGGTCGCGCCGTTCATCGACCCGCCGGCCAGCGGACTCGGCCTGGCCGCGCTCTCCGCCAACTGGTACCTGCGCGACTTCCTCTGGTTCGTCGCGCTCTCCCCTCTGGCGCTGCCGCTCTTCCGCCGGTTCCCGCTGTCCACGATCGCCGCGCCGTTCGTGCTGCTGGTGGTGACCGAGCTGAAGCTGGTCACGATCGACAACTACGTGCTGCGCGACCTCGGCCTGTACTTCGGCGCCTGGGTGCTCGGCTTCGCCCACCACGACGGGATGCTGCGCCGCCTCACCTGGCGCGGGCTGGTGCCGATCGCGGCCGTGCTGGCGGTCGCGGGCGCGGCCTGGATCATCACCCACCCCGGCCCGCGCGGTTACGACCTGAACGACATCCGACTCGGCAACGCGCTCTGGTCCACCGCGTTCGTGCTGCTCGCGCTCGGCCTGGCGCCGGACACGCTGCCCTGGCTCAGCCGCCGCCCGCGCCTCGACCGGCTGGTCACACTGCTCAACAGCCGCGCGCTGACCATCTATCTCTGGCACGTACCGATCATCGTGGGCCTCGGCTGGGTGGCGGCCCGCTACGGCTGGCCGCAGACCGGCGCGCTCGCGATCACGGTCAAGCTGGTGATCGTGCTGCTCCTGCTCGCGGTGGCGGTCGCCGCGTTCGGCTGGGTCGAGGACGTCGCGGCCCGGCGGCGGCCCGAGCTGATCCCGGGGCGCGCCGTCCGGGGGAGGAGCCGGAAACCGGTCCGCACCGAGGAGGTCCTGGTCTCAGGCCCGCAGGACGTCCAGATCGCCGCTGTCCGCGCGTAGGTCCAGCACGGCGGTGGCGTCCGGGTCGTCGTCGATGCCGACGTTCGCGTCACCGGAGTCCACCGACGTCCGCACCCGGTACTTCCCGTCCGGCACGCGCAGCGTCAGGTCGCCGCTGTCCACGGTCGCGGTGACCGAGGCCGGCGCGGAGAGCGTCAGGTCGGCGTCGCCGGACTGCACGACCGCGGTGACCGCGCCGCCGAGACCGACGCCCGCCAGCGAGCCGGAGTCGAGCCGCAGGTCGGACTCGCCGGTCACGTTCGCGACCCGCACCTCGCCGGAGTCCGCCTTCACCCGGACCGCACCGGCCACGCCGTCCACCCGGAGCGTGCCGGAGTCCATCTCCAGGTCGACCGCGCCGACCGTGGTCAGCGAGATGTCGCCGGAGTCGCTCCGGCCGGTGACCGTCACGCCGCGCGGCGCGTCGATCGTCCAGTCGACCTCGCACATCGGGCCGCAGTCCGTGTCGATCACCAGGACCGTGCCGTCGATCCGGTACGCACTGTTCGGCGCGTTCTCGCTGCGGTAGCTCACGACGCGGTCGACCTGGGTGTCCTTCCGGTCGGACGTGGTCACCGCCACGTCGCGGTCGTCGCCGCCGGCGAGGCGGATCTCGGTGATCCCCACGGTCTCCGTGTTCCGGAACTCCATCTCGCGGACGTTCCGCGGATCGCAGCCGGCGCCGAGCGCGGCCAGCCCCGCGAGGAGCGCCACCCCGGCGGCTGCAGTGGTGCGTCTGGTCATGCCCCTGAAGCTAGTGCGCGCCACCCCGTACCCGGATCCAAGCTTTCCCCTGAGAACCCCCTGATAGCGGCCGGCAGGCACAATGGGAGGGTGGCCCGCATACCTCGCCAGCTCTATCGTGACGACGGACTGGTGCTGCGCGTGCAGAAACTGGGCGAGTCGGACCGGATCATCACGCTGCTGACCCGGCACCACGGCCGGCTGCGCGCGGTCGCCCGCGGTGTGCGGCGCACCAACTCCCGCTTCGGCGCGCGGCTGGAGCCGTTCGGCCACGTCGACCTGCAGCTGGCCGGCGACCCGAAGGACCACGGCGGCGGCCTGCACACGGTCAGCCAGGTCGAGGCCGTCGAGCTGTACGGCAAGCGGTTCCTCACCGACTACCCGCGCTACACGGCCGCGAGCGCGGTGGCGGAGACCGCGGAGCGGCTGACCCCGATCGAGCGCGAGCCGTCGCTGCGGATGTTCCAGCTCACGCTGGGCGCGCTCCGGGCGCTGGCCGCCGGCGAGCACCTGGCCACGCTGGTCCTGGACGCGTACCTGTTGCGTGGCATGGGCCTCGCGGGCTGGGCCCCGGCGATCACCGAGTGCGCGGTCTGCGGCGAGCCGGGCACGCACCGCGCGTTCTCCGTGCCGGCCGGTGGCAGCGTCTGCCCGGACTGCCGGCCGCCCGGTGCCGCGCACCCCGCCCCGGCCACGCTGGAGCTGATGAGCGCGCTGACGAAAGGTGACTGGAAGACCGCGGACAGCGCCGATCCGTCCCATCAGCGGGAGTGCAGCGGCCTGACGGCGGCGCACCTGCAGTGGCATCTGGAGCGCGGGTTACGCTCCCTGCCGCTGGTCGACCGTAGTTAGTTAGGTAGGAAATCGACATATGCGTGCCTTCTCCCGCGCCGGCGCGGCGCCCGCCCGTCAGCCCACGCCGCACCCGTCCGGTGCCCGTCCGCCGGCGCTGCCCGCGGAGTCGCTGCCGAAGCACGTGGCGATCGTGATGGACGGCAACGGCCGGTGGGCCAAGGAGCGAGGCCTGGCGCGGACCAAGGGGCACGAGGCGGGGGAGCACTCGCTCTTCGACACCATCGAGGGCGCGATCGAGCTCGGCATCCCGTACCTGTCGGCGTACGCGTTCTCCACGGAGAACTGGCGGCGCTCGCCGGACGAGGTGCGCTTCCTGATGGGCTTCAACCGGGACGTCATCCATCGCCGCCGGGACGAGCTGCGCGAGCTGGGCGTCCGGATCGTCTGGTCCGGCCGGGCCGGCCGGCTGTGGAAGAGCGTGATCGGCGAGCTGACCACGGCCGAGGAGATGTCGAAGAAGAACACGCGGCTGACGCTGCAGTTCTGCGTGAATTACGGCGGCCAGGCCGAGATCGCGGACGCGGCGCAGGCGATCGCGCGGGACGTGGCGGCCGGCAAGGTCAACCCGGAGAAGGTCAACGAGAAGCTGATCGCGAAGTACCTCTACCATCCCGAGGTGCCGGACGTGGACATGTTCCTGCGTCCCTCCGGCGAGCAGCGCATCTCGAACTTCCTGCTCTGGCAGTCCGCCTACGCCGAGCTGGTCTACCTGGACACGCTCTGGCCCGACTTCGACCGTCGCCACCTGTGGTACGCGTGTGAGCTCTACGCCCAGCGGGACCGTCGTTTCGGCGGCGCGCTGCCCAACCCGGTCCCGCCGCCCAAGCCGGAGAATGACTGATCGCTCAGTTGGTTTGTGCGCCATCCGAAGACGGGACCTTCCAGCCAGCCTCCGATGTGGACGACCCCTATGCTGTCGCGGACCGATTCCCGCGAAGGAAAGGTTCATCCATGGAAGGTGTGGAGCGTCCCGTCTGGGCACCGGACGAGGTCGACCTGACCAAGCCCAGCGTCGCGCGCGTCTACGACTACTACCTGGGCGGATCGCACAACTTCGCGGTGGACCGGGCGTTCGCCGCCAAGGTCCTGGAGGCGATGCCGGACCTGCCCAAGCACGCGCAGGAGAACCGTGCGTTCCTGCGCCGCGCGGTCCGGGCGCTGGTCGCCGAGGGCATCGACCAGTTCGTCGACCTCGGCTCCGGCATACCCACGGTCGGCAACGTGCACGAGGTGGCGCAGGCGCTCAACCCGGACGCGCGTATCGCGTACGTGGACTGGGACCCGGTCGCGCTCGCGCACAGCCGCGCGATCCTGGCCGACAACCCGAACGCGACCGTGGTCGCCGGTGACCTGCGCCGCCCGGCCGAGCTGCTGGACGAGCCCGCGCTGGACAAGGCCGTCGATCTCAGCCGCCCGGTCGCGGTGCTGATCGTCTCCGTGCTGCACTTCGTGCCGGACGACGATAAGCCGGAGGAGATCGTGGCGACGATGGCGCGGAGCGTGGCGCCGGGCAGTTTCGTGGTCATCTCGCACGCCAGCAACGACCGGTCCGGGCAGCCGGACCAGGCGGAGAAGGCCGAGGAGATCTACAACAGGACGGCCAGCCCGTTCCGCATGCGCGACCGGCACGAGATCGCGGCGCTCTTCGGCGACCTCGAGATGGTCCACCCGGGCGTGGTCCAGATGCCGCTGTGGCGCCCGGACTCCCCCGAGGACGTCGGCCCGGACGCCGCCACCTACCCGGGGTTCGCGGGTGTCGCCCGAACCCGCTGAACCACTCGCGGAGCGCGTCGCCCGGGCCTGGGCCCGGGCGATCAGCCGCACCAGCTATGTGTCGATGGCGCACCGCGAGCTGATCGACTACCTCAGCGCGCCCGCACGGCGGCTCGTCGGCGTGCTGGAGTCGGAGACCTACGACCCGCTGATCCCGTACGGCATCGGCTCCGCACTGGTCGAGGACCACTTCACCGAACCGGCGTCGCTGGACCGCACGCTCGCGGTGCTGGGCGAGGAACTGGCCGAACTCGGCCGGACCCGGCGGCTCGCGGCCGTGCTCGGCGCGATCGCGGCCGGATTCGCCCGCGCGCTCAAGGAACGCACGCTCGCCGAACAGGAGAGCATCCGCGACGCCGCGCTCACCGCCCGGTCCGCCGCCGAGGAGGCGCGCTGGACCAGCGAGGCCCGCTTCCGGGCGATCTTCGCGGAGGCCGTGATCGGCATCGGCGTCGCGGAGCTGGACGGCTCGATCATCGACGTGAACGCGGCGATCTGCGAGATGTTCGGCTACTCGCGGGCGGAGTTCCTCACCCAGAACGTCTCCACGTTCATCCACCCGCAGGACGCGCCCGGCGTCTGGGAGAAGTATCAGGACCTGGTGGACGGCAAGCTCGACCACTTCCGGCTGGAGAAGCCGTACGCGCGCAACGGCGGCGGCAGCATCTGGACCGACCTGGTGGTGTCGCTGGTCCGCGCGCACGACGGCACACCCCGGTTCGTGGTCGCCATGGTCGAGGACATCACCGAGCGGCACTCGCTGCAGCTGCAACTCGAACACCAGGCGCTGCACGACCCGCTGACCGACCTGCCGAACCGGACGCTGCTGTTCAGCCGCCTGGAGGAGGCGCTCGCCGACCCGGAGCCGCACGGCCGGGTCGGGCTCTGCTACCTCGACCTGGACGGCTTCAAGGCGATCAACGACACGCTCGGCCACGCCGCCGGCGACCAGCTGCTGCGCACGGTCGCGGGCCGCCTCGCCGCCGCGGTCTCCGGCGGCGCCGCGCACGGCACCATGGTCGCGCGGATGGGCGGCGACGAGTTCGTGGTGCTGGTCCCGCGCTCGTCCGGCACCGCCGAACTGGTCGGCGTGGCCGAGGCCGCACTCGCCGCGGTCCGACGCCCGGTCACGCTGGACGGCCGCTCGCTCACGGTCTCCGCCAGCGCCGGGCTGATCGAGCGCCCGGCCGGCGGCGACACCAGCGCGGCCGAGCTGATGAAGGCCGCGGACACCACGCTCTACTGGGCCAAGGCCGACGGCCGGGACCGGTGGGCGTTCTTCGACGAGGACCGCTACGCCACCGACATCAGCCGCTACCGGCTCTCCGCCGAGCTGCCGCGCGCGCTGGCCCAGCACGAGTTCTTCGTGGAGTATCAGCCGCTGGTCCGCCTCTGCGACGACGGCGTGGCCGGCGTGGAAGCGCTGGTCCGCTGGCAGCACCCGGAGCTCGGCCTGCTCCGCCCGGACCTGTTCGTGCCGCTCGCCGAGGAGACCGGCCTGATCGTTCCGCTCGGCCGCTGGGTACTGCGCGAGGCCTGCGGCCAGGCCGCCCGCTGGCGCGCCGCGCACCCGGACAAACCGTTGCTGGTCAGCGTGAACGTGGCGGTCCGCCAGCTGCGCGAGCCCGGCTTCGTGGCCGACGTCCGCGAGGCACTGACCACCACCGGCCTGGAACCGGCCGCGCTGCAACTGGAGCTGACCGAGAGCACGCTGATGGGCACCACCGGCGAACCGCTGCGCCGCCTGCGCGCGCTCGCCGACCTGGGCATCCGGATCGCCATCGACGACTTCGGCACCGGCTACTCGAACCTGGCCTACCTGCGCGACCTGCCGGTCACCGGCCTCAAGCTGGCCGGCACGTTCGTCACCGGCAGGACCCGCGCCGACCTCCCGGACCGCGTCGACCGCGAGATCCTGGCCGCGCTGGTCCGCCTCGCCCACGCGCTCGGCCTCACCGTGATCGCCGAGGGCGTCGAGACCGCCGAACAGGCCGCCCTCCTCCGCACCCTCGACTGCGACATGGTCCAGGGCTGGCACTACGCCCGCGCCGAACACCCCGACGCCTTCAGCACCCGGCTGCAAAGCAGCTGCTGAAGGCATTCGCGGCTGACTTCCGGCGGGGGCATTCCACAGCGGCCAGCTGTGGGCCAGGCCGGGGCTGGGCAGTTCAAGGTCGAGGTCAAGGTCAAGGTCGAGGTCGTTTTCCCGCTTCCGGCGCGGTGCTGCCCGCATGCTCCCGCGGGCACCGGTCGGCCGCGGGCGGCCTCCCTGCCGTGCGTCTTGCGTTGCCGTGCGTCTTGGATTGCCTCCGGCGCCTCCGCGTCCTGCCCGGCGCTGCTGCGCGTTGTGCCTCCGGCGCCGCCGCTGCTGCGCGTCCTGCGTGGCCTTGCCGCCTGCTCGGCGGTCGTGGCCTTGCCGCCCGTTCGGCGGTCGCGGCCGTGCCGCCGCCCCTCCCATCGCTCGATCATTGAGTGATACACCAGGTAGATCAACAAGTCGAGTCGATCTACCTGGTGTATCACTCAATGATTCTTTAGAGCGCGGCACGCTGCCCAATGTCACTTAGCTTAAGTTGACCACGGATTCCTGCCTGCGCTTCCCGAAAGCGCCCCGCCGACGTCCGCCGGCCCTGCTCTGTCGCTCACGCCCCTCGGACTGGCTCTGTTGCCCAGCCCTTTCGGGCCGGGGAGCGCGAGCTGACCCGGCCCGCTCGCGGCGATCGGGCGCTGCTTGCCCGAAATATCGCTACATCTCACCCCTTGGTGCGGACCACGGGCCCGCGAGTCGGCACCGCTGCGGCCTGAGTGATCAATCAGGTGAGCAAAAGGTAGATCAAAAATCGAAGTTGATCGCTTTTTCGCTCACCTGATTGATCACTCAGGCGCCGGGCCCGAGGCCGTCAAGATCTCCCGGCCTCGCCAGCAGGGCGCGTGCCCAAGGGTGCTTCCTTGGCGGCGAGATCCAGCCAAGATGATCTACATTCCCGCAGGTCGGCGAGGCATCGGCCGCCCAAGGGAAGCGCCCTTGTTGTGTCCTGAACGCGAAAGGGTGGAGATATGTAGGAATTTCCTTCTTGTAGCGATGCTGTACGGAAGATGAAGGTTTGGCCCTTCGGAGTCGCCCTGCTGGGGGAGGCTTCAAACCACCTCATGCTGCATTAGCTGAAGACTGTTGTGGTGAACGATGAGGAAAAGGCATCCATTCGAGATTGTCAGGTGGGGGTCGGGAAGGCGAGCGAAAGCGAATCGCTGATGACGTGTCGAAAATTCTAAATGACATCGAAACCGGGGTGTCAATGGAATCCCGGGATGAGTCTGGCGGGGACCAGTTTACTGGCCAGGCGGTGTCCGGCATACAGGCGACGCGAGCACGGCCTGCGGCTTTCGTACGGAACAGGAGAAGGCGCGTGAGGAAACTACCCGCCGCTCTTTGGCGAGTGAGAGGGAGCGTTCCGGGCGGCCCGAAGCCGTGAGGAACTGAGTACCGTTGCCGATCGCGCTGGCGGACCGACTCGTAGTAGCGACGAAGCCTTTGTAATGAAGGTGGAGCAAAGGGGTCGGGTCGTTCGTGACTGGTTTACTCGATCAACCAGCCTTGGCTGGGAGGAGTCGCGTGGATGAGTTGAAAGCACCGGGCAAGCCGTTCGTGATATCGGTCGTGGCGGCTGCACCATCGCACAAGCCTGACCGAGAAGGACCTCGCCGATTGTATAAACCCGATCGTCCGGGGTTGGATGAACCATTACGGGGCGTTCTATCGATCTGCCCTATATCCCCTCCTGGAACGCATCAACGCCTACCTGCTGCGGTGGGTCCGCCGGAAGTACAAACGGTTGCGGGGTAGCAGGAAAGCCCGGACGTCCTGGAACAATGCCGTCCGGAAACGACCGCGTGCCTTCGCCCACTGGGCGTGGGTCACGCACGCCCCTACGGTCTGGTGACCAGAGCGACAAGAGCCGTATAACGGGAGACTGTTACGTACGGTTCTGTGAGGGCCCGGGGGTGAGATTCCCCCGGGCTACTCGGCGGCTGCCGGTCCACCTCTGTTGCCGTCCCTTCGGACCGGGGAGCGCGGGCCCACCCAAGCCCGCGCGCGGCAACCAGGCGTTCCGCGACCGAAATATCGCGACATTCGACCCTTCGGCGCGGACTACCCGCCCGCGGGGTGCCGCCGCCGTGGCCTGAGTGATCAATCAGTGGAGCAAAAGATAGATCAAAAATCGAAGTTGATCGCTCTTTTGCTCCACTGATTGATCACTCAGGTGCCAGGCCGAGGTCGTCAAAGAATTCGTGGCGTCAGCCGGGCTGGGGTGCCGACCGGGACGGTGGACCTGCGTTCGACACCCGGATCGGCGGCCGGTTCCTGCGGCGCCAGGCAGGAACTGGCGGCTTTGTCGGGGAAATTTCGGGCACTAGGCGCCGGGGCGTATCGGCGGGGGTACGGCTCTGCTCGCCGCCGGCGGTGTTGCGACGACCGGAGGCGGTGCGCGATTCGTGCACCGGCAGCAAAGGTGACTCGGAGGCTGGATCGAACTGACAGTGTTCCTGCTGGCCAGAGGGGTGCGGGCCGTATCGCACCCACTTCAAGATCGAAATAGGCTGAGTGGCATCGGACCGGTGCCCGCGGGAGCACTCCCGAAGTGGCCACGCCGGAAGCGGGAAGATCCGCTTTCTGGTGGTTTCAGTGGTCTGCGCAGCAGGGGGTGGGGTTCGGGACCTCGAAGGGGGCGAAGCGGCCGCCGACGATGGGGACCAGGACGAGTTCCAGTCTTCCGGAGCGGAAGAGGGGGCGGACGAAGTCGCGGGTCTCGATGGTGGTGTCGCGGGTGGCGTCGGTGCCGCCGAGGATCGTGATGCGCTCGATCGCGCTGAGGTCGAGGATGTCCGCGGCGGTGAGCGTGCCGGTGAGGGCGTCGGCGCCGGGGAAGAGGACGGCCCGGCCGGAGACGCGGGTGCGGTGCCGGGCGGCGGCCTCGTCGGCCGCCGCCCGCAGAGCCGGGTCCATCTCGGGCAGGATGGCGCCCTCGGGCGCCTCGAAGCTCAGCGCCACGTGCGGGTGCGGCGAGGGCACGTTGTGGGTGCACGCGACCAGGCCGGGCACGGCGAGCGCGGCCGGCAGGTGGCCGGCCAGCCAGTGTTCGGCGTCGGAGTCGGTGGCGTGACCCAGGCTCAGCCCGAGATGGACGGTGGACATCAGGAGGGCAGGACCCAGATCGGGTTCGCGTAGAACCAGAGGTCGAGCCACGGGTCGGCGTCGCCGACCACGTCCAGCTTCGGGCCGACCGGGTCGATCGCGGCGCCGTGGATGCCGGGCTGGCTGAAGTTGCCGTCGGTGCCGCGGACGCGGAAGTAGAACGGCGACGAGACCCGGCCGAACGAGTACGTGAAGGAGACCGTCTTCTTCCCCTTCGCGACCTCGAACGACTTGACCACCTTGGTCTTCGGGGCGGTGAACACGTCCCGGTCCGCGGCCGCGCCGGTGACGGCACCCATGATCAGGTCGATGCGGGCCAGCACCGGGAGCAGCTGCGCCCAGTTCGGCTTGTCGGCCAGCTCGACGTCGATGGTGACCTCGACGGCGGTGCCCTTGCGGACCTTCAGCACGCCGCCGAGCGGGGTGCCGCCCTTGCGGTTGCGGTCGCCCTGCACCCGCGCGCGCACGTCCAGCGACTTGATCAGGCCGCCGTGGTCCACCCAGACCCGGCCGGCGCGCAGGCCGTCCATCACGTGGCGGTAGTCGCCGCCGGCCGCGCCGACGTGCGTGCGGCTGTAGAAGCCGGGCCAGAAGTCGCCGGCCGTCACGTCCGGCTTGACGCCGTGCTCCGGGTCGTTGTAGCGGCCGTTCGCGTTGAAGTCGCTGTTCGCGCCGCGGATCGAGGTGTCCCAGAGGACGTTGTGCGAGTCCGAGTTCGCGGTGATCCACCACGGCTTGCCCTCGGCGAGCAGGCTGTCCCAGAGGCCGCCGACCGTGGAGGTCATCCAGTCGAAGCCGCCCCAGGTGCGGTAGCTCTCCAGCGGGTACGCCGCGAACGAGTCCGCGCCGGGGCTGCTGTCGTAGAAGCCGCGGCCGGCGCCCGGGCCGAACGCGGAGGTGGGGATCGCGGCGGCCTGGTGACCGGGCGCGCCCTCGAAGCCGAGCGCGATCTCCGGCTGCGCGTCCCGCCAGCCGCGGATCTCGTGCGGCGAGTCGAGGCCCTTGCGGGCCGGGTGGTTCGCGAAGAACATCGCGTCGCTGACCCGGCGGCTCCGCTTCGCGGCGGCGAGGAAGTTGAGGCCGGCGATGGCCAGCGCCTCGTTCGCGGCCGACTGGGAGCTGGCGCCCTTGACGCTGCCGTCGTAGTTGTTCTCGAACTCCTTGAGGACCTCCACCTCCTTCTTGCCGGGGTGGACGATGATCGTGCCGTGCTCCGCGGCCGGGATGTTCCACTCCAGGCCCTGGAAGACCAGCGCCTCGGGGAACGTCTCGCGCGCCGCGACGATGTCCGGGTTGACCTTCTCGACGCCGATCTTGGCGTGCGTGGCGCCGCCGTGGTCCGTGATGACCAGCCAGTCCAGCCCGTACGCGAGGCCGTGCTGCACGTGGTCGGCGACCCGGTACTTCGCGTCGCTGCTGTACTGCGTGTGGATGTGGTGGTCGCCGGCGCGCCAGGTGAAGTCGCCGGTCTGGTTCGAGCCGCCGTGCGCGACCGCGATGTCCGGCGTGCCGAGGACGCCCGCGGCGGTGCCCGCGCCGGTCAGGCCGGCGGCCGCGCCGAGCAGGCCCGCGCTGCGCAGGAAGCCGCGGCGGCTCACGTCGGCGGGGGAGAGCTCGGCGTCCGGGATGGACAGGTCGAGCGCGTCCGGCGTGGAGCCGTGGTCGTGGTCGTGCGAATGGTCGTGATCGTGGGTGTGCGGGTGGCCGTGGCCCATGTCGCATCTCCTGTGTTCGCGATGATCCATCGTTCACGCTCGTCGTCCACGGCAAACGGTAGGTGACGTGGCGTGGGCACTTATGCGAACATGCGCATTTGATCGTCAGATGATCGGCCGGAACGCGCCGGTCAGCACGCTGGTCGCCAGCGCGGCGGCGCTGAGCCCGGCCGCGGCGACCATCAGGAGCACGTCCGGGTGACCGAAGGTCTGCCGCCGGGCCACCGTCCGGGGCGTCCGCGCGTCGAAGCCGCGCGCGTCCATCGCGGTGGCCAGCCGTACGCCCCGCCGGATCGCGCCGACCAGCAGCGCGAACGCGGCCGAGGTGAAGATCCGGACGGCCGCGATCGGGTTGCGGCCCGCGTCCACGCCCCGGGCCCGGCGTGCCGCGGCCAGCGTCCGCCACTCGTCCGTGAGCAGCGGCACCATCCGGAACGCGGCGAGCGCGCCGAGCGCGAACCGCGGCGAGAACCGGGCGTTCTGGATCAGCGCGTCGGCCAGGTCGGTCGGGTCCGTGGTGGCCAGCACGATCAGGCCGGGCAGCGCGATCGCCAGCACGCGCAGCGCCATGCCGAGCGCGGTCCACAGCACGCCGGTGGTGAGCAGCACCGGGCCCGCGTCCAGCAGCACGGTCCCGGACCGGTCCGCCGCGAACAGCAGAAGCGTCACCAGCAGGCCGGCGATGCTCAGCAGCAGCGGCGCGGCCCGGCGCAGCAGCGTCAGCGGGCGGACGCCGAAGAACGGCAGCACGGCCAACTCCACCGTGACCGCCACGGCCGGCGCGACCGGGTCCAGCGTCACGATCAGCGGCAGCGAGAAGAGCAGCGCGGCGGCGAGCTTCGCGGCCGGGTTGCGCCGCGCGAGGACCGGCGTCACAGCGTGGTCACCTCGTCCGCGAGCACGGCCACCACGTCCGGGTCGTGGGTGACCGCGACGATCGCGGCGCCGTCGTCGTCGCGCAGCGCGGCGAGCAGGTCGATCAGCTCGATCCAGGTGCGGCGGTCCTGGCCGAACGTGGGCTCGTCCAGGATCAGCACGGCCGGGCCGGCGGCCAGCGCGGTCGCCACGCTCAGCCGCCGCGCCTCCCCGCCGGAGAGCGTGAACGGGTTCGCGCCGGCCAGCCGGGTCAGCCGCAGCCGCTCCAGCAGGCCGTCCACCACCGCGGTCACGTCCGCGGCGGAGCGGCGCAGGCGGCGCGGGCCGAGCGCGAGTTCCTCCCGGACCGTACCCGTGAGGAACTGATGCTCCGGGTTCTGGAAGACCGAACCGATCCGGCCGGCCAGCGCGGCGGCCCGCCACCGGTGCGGCGGGCGGGACGCGTCCGGCCCGGCCAGCGCGGGCGTGGCCGAGACCACGCCGGAGTCCGGGGCGAGCAGGCCGCCGAGCAGGCGGGCCAGCGTGGACTTGCCGGTGCCGTTCGGGCCGAGGACCGCGTGCACGCTCGCTTCTCTGACGCCCAGGCCGGTCGCGTCGAGGCGCCCGTGCACCGCGACCCGGTCAGCGCGCAGCACCTCGTCGCCGGCCGCGTGCCGGGCCCGGCGGGGCGCGATCGGGTGGCCGGGCACCCAGATGCCGGCCTCGGCCAGCGCGGCGCCGTGCTCCGCGAAGACGGGGTCCGGCGGCCCGTCCGCGAGCACGCCGCCGCCCGCGGCCAGCACCACCACCCGGTTGATCAGCGGCAGCACCTCGGCGACCCGGTGCTCGACCACGATCAGCGCGGTGTCCGGGCCGAGCGCGCGGGCCAGTGCGCCGCGGATCAGCGTGGCGCCGGCCGGATCCAGGTTCGCGGTCGGCTCGTCGAGCAGCAGCAGCCCGGGGCGCATGGCCAGCACGCCGGCCAGTGCGAGCCGCTGTGCCTCGCCGCCGGAGAGCGCGGCGGTCGGCCGGTCCCGGCCGTAGGGGAAGCCGGCCGCATCGAGCGCGCGGTCCACCCGGGGCCAGATGTCCGGGCCGGGTACGCCCAGGTTCTCCAGGCCGAACGCCACGTCGTCGCCGCTGCGGCTCATCACCAGCTGGGTCTGCGGATCCTGGAACAGCAGCGCGGCGTGCTCCGCCTTGATGGCGCCCTCGGACTCGCCGGAGTCCTCCGGGAGCAGGCCGGCCAGCGCGGCCAGCAGCGTGGACTTGCCGGCGCCCGAGGCACCGAGCAGCAGCACGCGTTCGCCGGCCTCGACGGTCAGGTCCACGCCGCGCACGGCCCAGTCCCGCCGGCCGGCGAACCGCCACCCGAAGCCCCGGACGTCGGCCCTCATCTAGACCGGGTCCCGGTCACGGCCCGAGGGGAAACGGTCGAGCACGCCGGTCGCGGCCAGCGCGCGGGTCAGCGCCCAGCCGCCGGCACCCGCGATCACGCCCGCGCTCAGCACGGTGATCACGATCATCGGGATCCGGAACGCCCACAGGTCGTTCGCCGCGAAGTAGGCGAACGTGTCCCAGACGCCGGCCGCGAGCCCGGCCAGCAGCCCGGACAGCACCGCGACCGGCAGCCGGAACGAGCGGTAGCCGACCGCGAGGAAGGCCAGCTCCGCGCCGAGGCCCTGGAGCAGGCCCTGCGGGATGACCGTGGTGCCCCAGGCGCTGCCGAGCAGCGCGGAGATGATCGACGCGAGCGTCTCCGCGTAGAGCGCGGCGCCCGGCTTGCGGATGACCAGGCCGGCCAGCACGCCCGGCAGCAGCCAGACGCCGTAGAGCACGGCGTGTGCGGGCGGGAAGAACGCGAACGCGGCGTCGGTCGCGGTGTAGAGCAGGTTCCAGGCCCAGAAGACCACGCCGAACGCGGCGGCGATCACCGAGGCGACGACGATGTCGACGGTGCGCCACCTGCTTGAGGTGTTGCTCATGACGGATTGCCCCCTGAACGAGATGGGGGAAGACGCGCGCCACGGGTCCGGCGGACGGACCCGTGGCGCGGCGATGGAGTGGTAGACCGAACTCCCTGCGCTGGCATTACCCAGATCAGGTGGTTGAGGGTCTGCGGCGTCGTCCGCCGCACTCTCAGCGCTGTGCGCTCCCCTGTCGGATGTGAAGTTGTCTCGCTGACGCTACCTCAGGGTGACGGCGCGCTTCCGGCCGGCGTCCGGGCCACGCCGCGGCCCGGCATCCCCCGTCGACGCAGACGCTAGGGTTGTCGGCGTGACGCAGACCTTCTCGGGCGACGAGATCGACTGGTCGGCCCCGACGCCACCTCCCGATCGGAAGCCGCCGCGCAAGCGGCTCGGCGGCCGGATCGGGTCGGTCGAGGTGCTGGCCGTGCTGCTGGTGCTGCTGGTGATCTTCCGCAACCCGCTGGGCGGCCTGATCTCCGCGCCGATTCTGCAGACCTGGACCACGGTGTTCGTCTCCGTGATGGTGCAGGCGGTGCCGTTCCTGGTCTTCGGCGTGCTGCTGTCCGCCGTGATCGCGGTCTTCGTGCCGCGCTCGTTCTGGGCGAAGGCACTGCCCCGGCATCCGGCGCTCGCGGTCCCGGTGGCCAGCGTGGCCGGGGTCGTGCTGCCCGGCTGCGAGTGCGGGTCCGTGCCGATCGCCGGGTCACTGATCCGGCGCGGCGTCACGCCGGCCGCCGCGCTCGCGTTCCTGCTGGCCGCGCCCGCGATCAACCCGATCGTGCTGACCGCCACCGCGGTCGCGTTCCCGAACGATCCGGAGATGGTGGTGGCCCGCGCGGTCGCCAGCCTGATCGTGGCGATGATGATGGGCTGGCTCTGGCTGCGCCTCGGCAAGGCCGACTGGATCAAGCTGCCGCACCGGCCCGACCTCGAGGGCGTCTCGAAGATGCAGGCGTTCTGGGCCGCCACCCGCCACGACATCGTGCACGCGGGCGGCTTCCTGGTGATCGGTGCCGCGGCGGCCGCCACGATCAACGTGGTGGTGCCGGAGGCCTGGCTGCAGACCCTCGCCCAGCAGCCGGTGCTGGCCGTGCTCGCGCTGGCCGTGCTCGCGGTGCTGCTGTCCATCTGCTCCGAGGCGGACGCGTTCGTGGCCGCCTCGCTGTCCCAGTTCTCGCTCACGTCGCGGCTGGTGTTCCTGGTCGTCGGCCCGATGGTCGACCTCAAACTGATCTCGATGCAGATCGGCGTCTTCGGGCGCCGCTTCGCCACCCGGTTCGCGCCGGCCACGTTCGTGGCGGCCGTGCTCGTGGCGTCCGGTGTGGGGATGGTGCTGCTGTGAACCGTCAGGCTCAGGCCGTGATCATGCTGCTGTTCGGCGGCGCGATCCTGAAGGCGTCGATCGGCGATCTCTATCTGCGCTACGTCAAGGAGATGCTCCAGCCGTTCCTGATCGCCTCGGCGCTGCTGCTCATCGCGGCCGGCGTGATGACGCTGTGGTACGACCTGCGGGCCCCGCAGACCGAGCACGACCACGAGGAGGACGACGGGCACGGGCACAAGCATCACGAGCCGCGCGTCGGCTGGCTGCTGATCCTGCCGGTGCTCGGGCTGCTGCTGGTCGCGCCGCCCGCGCTCGGGGCGTACGCGGCCGGTCAGTCCGGCAGCGCGCTCGCCGGGCAGCAGGCCGAGTCCGACTACCCGGCACTGCCCGAGGGCGACCCGGTCAAGGTCACGATGCTGGACTACGCCTCGCGGGCCGTCTTCGACGAGGGGAAGTCGCTGACCGACCGGCGGCTGCTGCTCACCGGATTCGTCACGCAGGGGCCGGACGGGCAGCCGATGCTGGCCCGCATGATCCTCAGCTGCTGCGCCGCGGACGGCCGGCCGATCAAGGTCGGGCTGAGCGGGAACGTGCCGGCCGCCGTACCCTCGGACACATGGATCGAGGTCACTGGGGCCTACACGGCGCAGACCGCGAAGGACCCGGTCAACGAGGCCACGGTTCCCTACCTGGAGGTGGAGACGTGGCAGGAGATCCCGGCACCGAAGCAGCAGTACGAGTAGGCGCGCGCGGGTTCACGTTCGACGTCTTCGCGGGCGGGCCGGCCGGCGGTGAGCCGATCCTGCTGCTGCACGGCTTCCCGCAGCACAGCGCGGAGTGGGACCTGGTGATCCCGCACCTGCACGCGGCCGGCATGCGGACGTTCGCGCTGGACCAGCGCGGTTACTCCGCGGGCGCGCGCCCGTCCGGCGCCGCCGCCTACACGCTGGAGGAGCTGGTCGCGGACGCGGTCGCGGTGCTGGACGCGCTCGGCCTGGCGTCCGCGCACGTCTGCGGGCACGACTGGGGCGCGTTCGTCGCCTGGGCGCTGGCCGGGGCGCATCCGGACCGGGTCCGGTCGCTCACCGCGGTCTCGGTGCCGCACCCGGCCGCGATGGCCTGGGCGCTGCGCCACGACCGGGACCAGCGCCGCCGGTCGTCGTACATCCTGTTGTTCCGGCGCCGGTTCCTGGCCGAGGCGGTGCTGCTCGCGTTCCGCGGCCGGGCGCTGCGGAAGATGCTGATCGGCAAGCGCGCCGACCGCTACGTGTCCCGCATGCGGCGGCCGGGCGCGCTGACCGCGGCGCTGAACTGGTACCGCGCGCCGATCACGATGCGGACCGGCCCGATCGAGGTGCCCACCACGCTGGTCTGGAGCGACGGTGATCCCGCGCTCGGCCGGGCCGGTGCGGAGCGCACCGCGCGGTACGTGCGCGCCGACTACCGGTTCGCCGAGCTGACCGGCGTCGATCACTGGGTGCCGGAGCGGGTTCCGGACCGGTTGGCCGACGAGATCCTCGCCCGGGCCGGTATCGTCGCCGGGTGAGCCTCCTCCCGCCGACCCGCTCCTCGCTGGCCGCGGACCTGGCCGGGCTCGGCGTCCGCCCCGGCGGTGTGGTGCTGGTGCACAGCTCGCTGCGCGCGATCGGCTGGGTGTGCGGCGGCGCGGAGGCGGTGGTCCTGGCGCTGCGCGACGTGCTCGGCCCGGACGGCACGATAGCGGTGCCCACGCACACGCCGGTCAATTCGGACCCGGCCCGCTGGATCAACCCGCGGGTGCCGGTCGAGTGGTGGGACGTGATCCGTGCCGAGACGCCCGCGTTCGACCCCGCGCGCACGCCCAGCCGGGCGATGGGCGCGATCGCCGAGCAGGTCCGCACCTGGCCCGGCGCGCTGCGTAGCGACCACCCGCAGGTGTCGTTCGCCGCGCTCGGCCCGCACGCGGCGGCGATCACCGAGGGGCACGCGCTCGGCGACGGGCTCGGCGAGACGTCGCCGCTCGGCCGGCTCCACCGGCTCGGCGCGGACGTGCTGATGCTCGGCACCGGCTGGGACACGTGCACGTCGTTCCACCTGGCCGAGTACCGCTGGGCCGGGGCGCCCTGGCACACCGAGGGTGGCGCGGTGCGCCGGCCGGACGGCCGGCGCACGTGGGCGACCTGGGAGGACGTGGCGTTCGACGCGTCCGATTTCGAGCTGCTCGGCGCTGACCTGCCGCGGTTCGTGACGGTCCACACCGGACCGGCCGGCACCGGGACCGGCACCCGCGTCGCGATGCCGGCCGCGGTCGACTTCGCGGCCCGCTGGCTGCCGTTCCACCGGGTTTGATCTTCACGCGGGGAGGGCATCACAGGGCCCGCTGAAACACATATGGAGGGCAGGCGATGGCGCACACCAAGGAGACCGAGAAGCAACGCTGGGACCGCAACTTCCAGGACCTGCTCCAGGAGTTGCGGGTGGCGCAGACCGGCGTCCAGATCCTCTTCGCGTTCCTTCTCACGCTGCCGTTCGCGGCCGGCTTCGGCCAGACCACGCAACTGCAGAAGGACGTCTACCTGATCGCGCTGGTCGCCGCCGCGTTCGCCACCGCGATGATCATATCGCCGGTCGCGTTCCACCGCGCGCTGTTCCGTCAGGGCCGCAAGCCGGAGCTGGTGAAGTACGCGCACAAGATGGCCACCGGCGGGCTCGCGTTCATGCTGATCTCGATGGTCAGCTCGGTCTTCGTGATCACCGACTTCCTGCTCAACCTGGCCTGGGCGATCTCGCTCACGGTCGTCACCGGACTGTGGTTCGCCACGTTCTGGGCGCTGCTGCCGTTCGTGCGCCGCAACTGGGCGGACGACGACGATGAGGACCAGGGCGAGGGCGATGACATCGCCCATGCGAAGGAGCGCACCGAAGCGGTGCTGCCCAACCCGCGCTGACAGCGGGTAGCGTGCTGGGGCAGGAGGGTACGGCGCGTGCCCGTACCGTGTCAGGGGTTTGCCGTGACGACCACCGAGCGATCAGACAACACCGTGCGTTCTGACAGCACCGTGCCTTCTGACAGCACCGTGCGTTCCGACGTCACCGAGCGTGAGGCCCGCCGCGTCGCGGAGGAGGCTCGCACGCAGGGCTGGGACCGGCCGAGTTTCGCCAAGGAGCTGTTCCTCGGCCGGTTCCGCCTCGACCTGATCGACCCGTACCCGGACGATGATCCGGCTCGGGCCGGCGACGCCGCGGAGTTCCTCGGGCGGCTGGAGGCGTTCCTGCGCTCCGAGGTGGACGGTGCCCTCATCGAGCGCGAGGCCAGGATCCCGGACGAGGTACTTCAGGGCCTCGCCGCGCTCGGTGCCTTCGGCATGAAGATCGATCCGCGGTACGGCGGTCTGGGCCTCTCCCACCTGCACTACTGCCGCGCGCTCACCCTGTGCGGATCGGTCAGCCCGGCGCTCGCCGCGCTGCTCTCCGCGCACCAGTCGATCGGCGTACCGCAGCCGTTGAAGCTCTTCGGCACGGACGCGCAGAAGCGCGCGTTCCTGCCCCGGCTCGCCGCCGGCGAGGTGTCCGCGTTCCTGCTCACCGAGCCGGACGAAGGCTCCGACCCGGCCCGGCTGCGCACCTCGGCGACCCCGGTCGAGGGTGGCTACCGGCTCAACGGCATCAAGCTCTGGGCCACCAACGGCACGATCGCGTCGCTGCTGGTCGTGATGGCCCGGGTGCCGGACGCCGGGATCACCGCGTTCGTGGTCGAGAGCGACAGCGAGGGCATCACGGTCGAGCGCCGCAACGAGTTCCTCGGCCTGCGCGGCCTGGAGAACAGCGTCACCCGGTTCCACGACGTCTTCGTCCCGGAGCGCAACGTGGTCGGCGGCGTCGGCAAGGGCCTGAAGATCGCGCTGACCACGCTCAACACCGGCCGGCTCTCGCTGCCCGCGCTCTGCGTCGCCGCCGGCAAGTGGTCGTTGGCCGCCGCGCGCGAGTGGTCCGCCGCCCGCGTCCAGTGGGGACGGCCGGTCGGCCAGCACGAGGCCGTCGCCAAGAAGCTGTCGTTCATCGCCGCCTCCACCTACGGCATGGAGTCCATGCTGGAGCTGTCCTGCCTGCTCGCGGACGAGGAGCGCGGCGACATCCGGATCGAGGCCGCGCTGGCCAAGCTCTACGCCAGCGAGCTGGCCTGGCAGATCGCGGACGAGCTGGTGCAGATCCGCGGCGGCCGGGGCTACGAGACCGCGGCGTCGCTGGCCGCGCGCGGCGAACGCCCGCTCGCCGCCGAGCAGCAGCTGCGCGACCTGCGGATCAACCGGATCTTCGAGGGCTCGACCGAGATCATGCACCTGCTGATCGCGCGCGAGGCGGTCGACGCGCATCTCCAGGTCGCGGGCGACATCATCGACCCGGACGTGAACCTGACCGGTAAGGCGCTGGCCGGCGCCCGGGCCAGCGCGTTCTACGCGAAGTGGCTGCCCACGCTGGCCGTCGGCAAGGGACAGACCCCGGGGGCGTACGCGGACTTCGGCCACCTCGCCACGCACCTGCGCTACGTCGAGCGCTGTTCGCGGAAGCTGGCCCGGTCCACGTTCTGGGCGATGGGCCGCTGGCAGGGCAAGCTGGAGCGCAAGCAGGCGTTCCTGGCCCGGATCGTGGACATCGGCGCGGAACTCTTCGCGATCTCCGCCGCCTGCGTGCGGGCCCGCGCCGAGGCCGCGGCCCACCCCGAGGTGATAGAGCTGGCCGACCTGTTCAGCCGGCAGGCCCGGCTGCGGGCGGACGCGCTCTTCGCCACCCTGTGGGAGAACACCGACTCGGTCGACAACGCGGCGGCCCGCCGCATCCTGGCCGGGCGGTACGCGTTCCTCGAGCGCGGCATCGTGCCCCCGGGCGGGACCGGGGAGTGGACGTCGCCGTGGGAGCCGGGCCCGGCCACCGTCGCGGACGTGCGCCGCCGCATCCCACGGCCGCCCACCCCGGACGTCAGCGCAGACCCAGGGATCTGAGCTCCAGGGCGGCGAGCGCGTCCAGCGTCGCCTCGTCGCCGCGCCGCCACGCGCCGGCCACGTCCGGGCTCAGCTTGGCCAGCCGGCGCACCGGCTGGCCGGTCAGCGCGCGCAGCGCCAGCAGGTCCCGGCCCGCGATCGTCCCGCGCGCCGCGGCCGCCGAGCCGGCCCGGCGCATCCACCGGATCCGCAGCGGCAGCCAGATGAGGAGTACCAGCCCGAGCGGGGCCGCGACCAGCGCCAGCGGCAGCGCCCAGGACAGGTCCGCGACCATCTCCTGCTGCTCCCGGCCCGCGTTCGCCAGCCCTCGCGCGGCCTCGGCCGCCCGGGTGAACGGCGCGGTGAGCTCGTCGCCCGCGATCGGGACGCGGCCGACCTGGTTGCCCGCGTCGGTGAGGTTGTCGGCGATGCCCTGGCCGGCGCCCTCCATCTTCTGACCCGGGACGGCGAGCTTCTCGATGAGGTCGCGGAGCCAGAACCCGATGCGGATCCAGGCGTAGACCCAGACGACCACCAACAGGTCGGTGACGACCTGACGGACAAACGCGGGCATGCGATCGGCGTAAATCTTCACGCGCACAGGGTCCCGCACGGTAACGTTTCGCGCACACCGGATCTCACCCCCGATGTCGTCGGTGGGTTCCGGGTTTCGGCCCACTGCCGTGATCGGGCATCGCTGCTGTGCGAGCGGCCTTCACGTCCGGCGGTGCCGGAGCGCGACAGCCTCTCGACTCACCGTGCGGCGCGTTGCGGCGCCACCTGCTCGTCGTACTCCCGCTGACGGCGGGCGATCTCCTGGCTGTGCTCGACCGTCCACCCGTACAGGTGCATGAACGGCTCGCGCAGCGACCGTCCGAGCTCGGTCAGCGAATACTCGACCCCGACCGGTGAGGTCGGCAGCACCGTGCGCTCGATCATCCCGTTGCGCTCGAGCCGGCGCAGCGTCTGCGTGAGCACCCGCTGGGTGACACCCTGCAGGCGACGCTTCACCTCGTTGAAACGCGCCGGCCTCTCCAGGACCGCCATCGCCATCATCGACCACTTGTCGGCGATCTGATCCAGGATCGGCCGCGACGGGCAGTCAGCCCGGAAAATAGGGTCGGTGTCGTCAGGCATCCGGTGTCCTCGAGCATCCCTGGTACCACGAAAGTGCGTTCTTGACGATGGTAGCCCCGCCGCCGACTCTAGGTATGCATCGCATACCTAGATGCGGTGCGGGAACGATCGGAGCGTTGACAATGGCCCTCGACGGCTACCAGACCATCACCGCGTGCGTGCACGACGGGGTGCTCACGGCGACCCTGCACAACCCGCCGGTCAACGTGCTCAGCGCCACCATGATGCGGGAGCTGCACGAGCTGCTCGCCGGGGTGCGCGACGACCCGGCGATCAAGGTCATCGTGTTCGACAGCGCCGACCCCGAGTTCTTCCTCGCCCACGTCGACATGCGCATCCTGGACGAGAAGCAGACCTTCGACGACCTCGTCGCCGCCGCCCCCGAGGGGATCAACGTCTTCCAGGCCATCGGCGAGCTGATCCGGCACCAGCCGCAGGTCACCATCGTCAAGCTCGCCGGCATCGCCCGCGGTGGCGGCGCCGAGTTCGTCGCCGCCGCGGACATGACCTTCGCCGCGCTCGAGACCGCCCGCATCGGCCAGATCGAATCCCTGATGGGCATCATCCCCGGTGGCGGCGGCACCCAGTACCTACGCGAGCGCATCGGCCGCAGCCGCGCACTGGAGGCCATCCTCACCGGTGACAGCGTCGACGCCGCGACCGCTGCGGCGTACGGCTGGATCAACCGTGCGCTGCCCGCACACGAGCTCGACGACTACGTGACCCGGACCGCCCGCACCGTCGCCGCGCTCGCCGACGGAGTGATCGCCGCGGTGAAGACCGCCCTCCCGCCGGCTGACCACAGCTCGGCGCTGGTCGTCGAGGACCGGGTCGGGATGGCGCTGCTCAACGCCACGTCGTTCCAGTTGATGAACGACGCCCTCAGCGCCGGCGCGCAGACCCCCGACGGAGAACGCCACCTCGAAGCGCTCATGCGCGGAGTGCGGCACTGAGGCCGCCTCCTCCGAGCCGCTTACGGCCGAGTCCCCACCGGTCCGCGAACCGGGCCCTGACACAGGCGTTTCGGCTTTCACCTCGCCACGGTCGCCGTGACTGACGCTGCGGGCTCCCGTTTCGCGAGCGGGGTCTCAACCCGCCGGGCGGTCACCCGGCCGCGGCGGGGCGGCGTCGCGGCGCGGGTGCCGGATGCCCGCGTGCTCCGGCGCGCGGAGCCGGTCCGGGTACGGCGCCTCGTCGGGGCGGGGCGGCCGGTCCCGGTAGGGCGGGTAGGCGATCCGCCACACGATGACGGATCCCGATCAGGCAGAGCAGGTCGTCCCGCCGCCGGTAGGAGGCGTGCGCCCGCGCCGGGAGCGCGCGGGCGTGACCACGGCGGACGCGGTGCGGGGTGCGTCGGCCTCAGGCGCCGGCGCAGTTCGGGCAGGTGCCGAAGATCTCCAGCGTGTGGCTGACGTCGACGTAGCCGTGGCGGGCGGCCTCCCGGTCGGCCCACGACTCGACGGCGGGTCCCTCGACCTCGACCGTGCTGCCGCAGGAGCGGCAGACCAGGTGATGGTGGTGGCCGGAGCTGCACCGCCGGTAGAGGTGCTCGCCGCCCGGCGGGCGCATCACGTCGATCTCGCCGCTGTCGGCGAGACCCTGCAACGTCCGGTAGACCGTGGTCAGGCCGACCCGCTCGCCGCGGTCGCGGAGCATCGCGTGCAGGTCCTGGGCGCTGTGGAAGCCCTCGACCTCGGCGAGCAGCGAACTGACGGCGGTGCGCTGGCGGGTGTTGCGGACGGCGGCGGCCTGGGCCGCGTTATCAGCGATCATCGAGAGTCTCCGGCGGGCGTGGGCGCGGCGTGGTCGTGCACGGAAGCGGGGGAGCTGCCTTGGGCCCGGCCAGGGGTGGTCGGCCGGGAGGTCGTGACCACGGTGGCGCCGGACTCGCCGGCGTGGCTGACCGCGTCCGCCACGATGTGCGCTATGTGCTCGTCGACGAGCACATAGGCGATCTCCCGGCCGCGCCGGGAACCGCGCACGACCCCGGCACCGCGCAGCACGCGCAGGTGCTGGGAGACCAGCGGCTGTGGTGCCCCCAGCGTCTTCACCAGGTCGTGCACGCACTGCTCGCCCTTGGCCAGCTCGGTGACGATCGCGACGCGGATCGGCGCGGAGAGGGCACGGAGAAGCTCGCTCGCTGCCTCGTATGCTCCGTACCCCGTAGCGCTGGTCACCCAGCAACCGTACAACTCAATGATTGAGGACCACGTCCGGAGGCTCGCCGGCGGTGACCGGGGCGGCGGGGATCATCCGGCGCCGGACCAGGCGCCACACGCCCGCGCCGACGGCCAGGCTGACGAAGACCACGATCGTGAGCAACACGATCGTGGCACCGAGCGCGGTGTCCGCGGCCCCCGCGAGGGTGACGCCGCCACCGGCCGAGGCCACGCCGATCAGGACCGCGACCGCCATCGTGGCGCGGAAGCCCCGGGTGATCTGCTGCGCGGCCGCGACCGGGATCACCATCAGCGCGCTGACCAGCAGCAGGCCGACCGCGCGCATCGCGATCGTGACCGTGACCGCGGTGGTCACGGCGAGCAGCAGGTTGAGCGCGCGGACTGGCAGGCCGGAGACCCGCGCGTACTCCTCGTCGTGGCAGACCGCGAACAGCGCGGGGCGCAGCGCCACCATGGTGACCAGCACCGCGAGGCCGAGCACCACGATCACGGTCAGGTCGGAGACCGACGTGGTGGTCAGGCTGCCGAAGAGGTAGGCGTTCAGGCTGTTCGCGGTGCCGGTGGGGGAGAGGCCGACCAGCACCACGCCGCCCGCGATACCGCCGTAGAACAGGACGGCCAGCGCCAGGTCGCCGGAGGTGCGCCCGCGCTCGCGGACCAGCTCCACGCCGATCGCGCCGATCGCGGCCACGAGCACGGCGGTGAGCACCGGCGACTGGCCGGTGAGCAGGCCGACGCCGACGCCGGTGAGCGCCACGTGCCCGATGCCGTCGCCGATCAGCGATAGCTTGCGCTGCACCAGGTAGATGCCGAGCGCGGGCGCGGTCAGGCCGATCACCAGCGCGCCGATCAGTGCGCGGATCATGAAGTCGTACTCGAACAGGTTCACCCGTCCACCGCTCCCCGGACGATCGCCAGGCTCGGGTCCTCGGCGCAGTGCTGGTGCTGGTGGTCGTGCCCGGCGTCGGCGTGGTGACCGGCCGGCGCCGGGACGTCGGGCCCGTCGTAGGCGATCCGCCCGTCGTGCACCACCACGGCGCGCCGGACCAGCGGTTGCAGCGGGCCCAGCTCGTGCGCGACCAGCAGCACGGTGCCGCCGGTGCGCAGGAAGCCGCCGAGTGCGTCCGCGAACGCGATCTGGCTGGCGGAGTCCACGCCCGCGGTCGGCTCGTCCAGCACCAGCAGCTCCGGCTCGCCGGCCAGCGCGCGGGCGATCAGCGTGCGCTGCTGCTGGCCGCCGGAGAGCGTGGCGACCGGGTCCTTCGCGCGGCCGGTGAGCCCGACGGACTCCAACGCGGCCGCGACCGCGGCCCGGTCGGCCGCGCCCGGCGGCCGGAAGATGCCGCGGCGGGCCAGCCGCCCGGACGCCACCACCTCGCCCACGGTCGCGGGCACGCCGCCGCCCGCGTCGAGGCGCTGCGGCACGTAACCCACGCGGTGCCACTGCCGGAAGCGCCGCTGCGGCGTCCCGAACAGCGAAACGGTCCCGCCGGACAGCGGGACCAGGCCGAGGATGGTGCGGATCAGCGTTGACTTGCCGGAGCCGTTCGCACCGAGCACCGCGACGACCTCACCGGCGGAGACCGTCAGCGAGACGTCACGGAGCACGGGGCGGCCGTCGTAGCCGACCACCCCGCGCTCAACCGAGACGATGTCCATCAGGAGCAGCTTAGTGCCGTCTTCAGCGACGTCAGATTGGTCCTCATGACGGTGAAGTAGTCGCCGGTCGCGCCGTCGGCCAGGCCCTCCAGCGGGTCCAGCACCTCGGCCTTCGCGCCGACCTCCTGCGCGATGGTCTCCGCGAGCTTCGGGCTGACCAGCGTCTCGAAGAAGATCGTGGTGGCGCCGTGCTCCTTCGCCTCCGTGGCCACCTCGGCCAGGCGCTGCGGCGACGGCTCGTCCTCGGTGGAGATGCCGGAGATGCCGATCTGCTCCAGCTTGTAGCGGTCGGCCAGGTAGGCGAACGCGGTGTGGCTGGTCACGATCTCGCGGCGCTCGCAGGTCTGCAGGCCACTGGTGAACTCCGTGTCGAGCGCGGTCAGCTCGGTGCGCAGCGCGGCGGCGCGGGCGGTGTAGTCCGCGGCGTGCTCCGGGTCGGCCTCGCCGAGCTTGCCCGCGACCGCGTCCGCGACCGTGGCGAGCCGGGTCGGGTCGAGCCAGATGTGCGGGTCGGTGCCGCCCTCTTCCTCTTCCGCGTGCTCCTCGCCCTCGTGCGAATGAGCCTCGCCGGAGAGCAGCGGGACGGTGCCGCTCACCTCGAACGCGCGGTCCGGGTTGTTCTGCGCGATCGCCTCGTCCACGGCCGGCTGGAACCCCTTGAGGTAGACGACCAGCCGCGCGTCCGTGAGCTGCCCCACCTGCTGCGGGTTCAGCTCCAGGTCGTGCGGCTCGGCGCCGGGCTTGACCAGGTTGGTGACCGCGACCGCGTCGCCGCCGACCCGCTCCGCGACGAACTGCAGCGGGTAGAACGCGGCGACCACGCCGAGCTTGTCGCCCGGGGCCGCGGACGCGCCGCTGTCGTCGCCGCAGCCGGCCAGCGCCGTGGCACCGAGCAGCGCGGTGGCGGCGACGGCGGCCAGGCGCGGGCGAAATATCTTAGATGTCCGGAAGCCGGGGGTGTTGCTGCTTGACATGATTCCCACTGTCCGGAGTCTGGAAATCATTGTCAAAGACGCATGGATGCATGGGATCAGGTCAGCTTCCAGATCGCGGCCGCGACCAGCAGCGCGATCAGCACGATCCGCACCGGGCGCAGCGCGGCCGGCGTGGCCCGCCAGACGGCCGCGGCCAGCGTGATCACGGCGGCCGCGAGCAGCGCCAGGAGCACGCCGCCGGCCGGACCGGGGATCAGCAGGCCGAGCAGCACCACCAGCAGCGTGGCGAGGAACACGCCGGTCGGGTTCAGCCGGGACACGGGGATCTCGCTCTCGTCGTACCGTATGGGAGTTTTGATTGTCGGTTGAGGGGATCCGCCGGTGCTAGTCATCAACCGTTTCGTCGTGAACGAGGACGTGGCCGACCGCTTCGAGGAACGCGGGCACGCGGCGCTCACGGCGCTGGCCGCCCGGCCGGGCTACACGGGCGGGCGACTCGTGCGCGCGCTGGACGACCCCGCGCACTGGAGCCTGGTCACCGAGTGGGAGTCGGTCGGGGCCTACCGGCGCGCGCTCAGCGACTTCGACGTCAAGATCGCGGCGGTGCCGCTGATGGCCGAGTCGATCGACGAGCCGTCCGCGTTCGAGGAGTTGGCGACCGCGGATCCGGGCGGCGAGGTGCGGGTGGCCGGAAGTGATCGGGCCACGCACCCGCATCGCTAGATCAAGCGATTAGTGTTGACGCCATGAGCCTCGCCGGACCCGACGCCGTGCCGACCCCCGGCGAGCCGGCGCAGCCGCAGCCCTCACACGCCACGCCGCCGCACGGCCCGCAGGCGCCGCAGCAGCCGGCCCCGCTCGCCATGCCCCCGCACGCTCCGCCGCCCCCGCCCGGCCCCGGTGTGGCGCCACCGTTTCCCGCGCCGCCCGTCGAGGGGCGGACCGGCCGGATCTGGCTGGGTGCCGGGATCACCGCGGCCGTCGCGGCGCTCTGCTGCGGCGGTGGCGTGATCGCGGCGCTCGGCATCGGGCTGACCACCACGCAGGCGCTCACCGAGCAGGCGCACGCCCAGGTGGGGGAGTACCTCGACGCGCTGGCCGACGAGGACTACTCGCTCGCCTACAGCTACCTGTGCGATCAGGAGCAGGCGGATCAGACCCGGCGGGAGTTCATCGACTCGATGAAGGGCCGGCCGGTGATCTCCTCGTACCAGCTGGGTGAACTCGACCCGTACGACGCCGAACTGCTCATCCCGGCGCAGCTGACGTATTCCGGTGGTCAGCAGGTCACCGTGCAGTACATCCTGGTACAGGACACGAGCACGGCTCAGCTCGAAGTCTGCGGAACCCAGGGGTAACCTCTAACGGTTCCGCACCACGTCACCTATGCAAAGCGCCGACCGCCAGCCGGCGTAGAAGGAAATCATGGCCGCCGATCGCATTGACTCCGTTGTCAGCCTCGCCAAGCGCCGGGGCTTCGTCTTCCCGTCCAGCGAGATCTACGGCGGCACGAGGTCGGCCTGGGACTACGGCCCGCTCGGCGTCGAGCTGAAGGAGAACGTCCGCCGCCAGTGGTGGAAGACCATGGTCCAGCAGCGGGACGACGTCGTCGGCCTCGACTCCGCCGTGATCCTGGCCAAGGACGTCTGGGCCGCCTCCGGTCACCTCGAGGCGTTCGTCGACCCGCTGACCGAGTGCCAGTCCTGCCACAAGCGCTTCCGGGCCGACCACCTGGAGGAGGCGTTCGAGGCCAAGCACGGCCGCACGCCCACCGACCTCACCGAGCTCAACTGCCCGAACTGCGGCAACAAGGGCACGTTCAGCGCGCCGCGCATGTTCAACGGCCTGATGAAGACGTTCCTCGGCGCGGTCGAGTCCGACGAGGGCCTGCACTACCTGCGCCCGGAGACCGCGCAGGGCATCTTCGTCAACTTCGCGAACGTGATGACCGCGGCGCGGAAGAAGCCGCCGTTCGGCATCGCGCAGACCGGCAAGTCGTTCCGCAACGAGATCACGCCGGGTAACTTCATCTTCCGGACCCGCGAGTTCGAGCAGATGGAGATGGAGTTCTTCTGCCAGCCCGGCGAGGACGAGCAGTGGCACGAGTACTGGTTGCAGGAGCGCTGGAACTGGTACCTCGACCTCGGCCTCTCCGAGTCGAACCTGCGCTTCTACGAGCACCCGAAGGAGAAGCTCTCCCACTACTCGAAGCGCACGGTCGACATCGAGTACCGCTTCATGTTCGGCGGCACCGAATTCTCCGAGCTGGAGGGCGTGGCGAACCGGACCGACTTCGACCTGACCACGCACAGCAAGCACTCCGGCGTCGACCTCTCCTACTTCGACCAGGAGAAGAAGGAGCGCTGGACGCCGTACGTGATCGAGCCGGCCGCCGGTCTGACCCGCGCGGTGCTCGCGTTCCTGCTCGAGGCCTACGACGAGGACCAGGCGCCGAACACCAAGGGCGGCATGGACACCCGGACGGTCATGCGCTTCGACCCGCGTCTCGCGCCGGTCAAGGTCGCGGTGCTGCCGCTGTCCCGCAACCCGGAGCTCTCGCCGAAGGCCAAGGAACTCTCGGCCAACCTGCGTAAGCGCTGGGTCGTCGAGTTCGACGACTCGCAGGCCATCGGCCGCCGCTACCGCCGCCAGGACGAGATCGGCACCCCGTTCTGCGTCACCGTCGACTTCGACACGCTGCAGGACAACGCGGTCACGGTCCGCAACCGCGACACCATGCAGCAGGAGCGCGTCTCCCTCGACCAGATCGAGACCTACCTGATCGAGCGCCTCCCCGGCTGCTGACCCCATCGAAAACCGGCCACGACGGACCAAAAGCGGAAGATCCAGATTTTCCCGCTTCCGGCGTGGCCGGTTTCCGCGTGCTCCCGACTCCGTTGCCCCGTCGGCATCGGAAGCCGCGAGCCCTGCCCGGAGACCGGAAGCATCAGCTCCATCCTGACTGGTTCCGGGACGGCTTCGGCCAGTCCGGCGCTCACGTCCCGGCCGTGACGCCAGGCGGTGGTGAGCCCGGCGGTGCGTCACGCGGTCACGATGCGAGCCGCGGCGGAGTCACGCTGACCGGCGGCGGAATCCGCGGCAGTGCCGGTCAGCAGTGGGCAGTGCCGGTCAGCGGTGGGCGCGGCAGTGCCGGTCCAGCGGCGGAGGCCGCGTGTGTTCGTGGTGACCGCCCACTCGTCCGGCAGGAAGGAGCGCCAGCGACGACCGGTGCCCGCGGGAGCATGGGGGCAGCACCACGCCGGAAGCGGGAAAACGGGCCTTTGAAGGCTTATGACAGCGCCGCCCGGTCAGCGGCCGCGCGGCCCTCGCGCCAGCCCTCGTCGCTGTCGACGCGCGCGCCGCGGGCGCGTTCGGTGTGCGGGAAGACGCGGGTCATCGACGCGTGGACCTGGAGGTCGCGGGAGCGCAGGACCGGTAGCAGGTCGTCGCCGGTGGGGAGCGCCTCGCGGGCCGCGCGGGCCAGGCGTTCGCCGATCCGGGAGGCGAACGCGACCAGGAACGACGCGCGGAACGTCTTCAGCCGGGCCTTGCCGGCCTTGCCGCCCGGCGGCTCGGTGCGGGACATCGCGCGCTGGGCCTGGACCAGCAGCGACGCGTGCAGCAGGTCGACCGCGTCGATGTCGGCGTCGAAGCCGAAGACGGTGGCGAAGCCGAGGTCCGGGGTCCAGACCGCGTGGCAGCGATTGGCGCGCGCGACCGCGTGCAGCAGCGCGGCCTTCTCGCTCTCGTACGGCGCGTCGACCGCGACGCGGCGGGCCAGCGGGACGATCTCCGCGCGGTCCGCCGTGAGCAGCGCCTCGTCCAGGCTGTGCCGAGTGATCATCTCCTGGGCCTTCGCGGTGTACGCCTCCGCCTCGGCCGGATAGTCGGTGGACTCGGCCTTGGCGAGCAGCGCCCGTACCCGCTCCAAGACTCTGTTGTCGGATTTTTCCACATTTTTTTGCGCGACGAACGCGCCCGGCGGCGGCATCAGAATCTCGATCGGCGGGAGCGTACGCAGCACCGTGAGCGTGGTCAGCACCAGGTCCAGCACGGTCACCCGGTCGGCGCGCAGCCGCCGCCCCAGCTCCGACGGGTAGGCCTCGTCCGCCGGCCACCACCGCTCCGCGCCGATCTCCGCGGCCTGCGCGATCCAGCGCGGATCAGCGGCCGGCGTCCGGTGCAGCTGGGCCGCGACCGCGTCCGCCACCAGCCGCGCCGCGTCCGGCCCGGATCGGCGGGTCATCAGCCGGTGCAGCTCGACCGGTTGCCAGCCGCCGCGGAACAGCCGCTCCGCGGCCTGGCGCAGCGCGGCGGACAGCACCGGGTCGACGTCCGTGGCCGGGAGCACGGTCAGCTCGTCCAGGCCCGGCTCGTAGCCGGTCGCGCCGCTCAGGATTGCCTGGATCGTGTCTGCCGCCGTCGTCACGCGGGCAAGATTACGTGGCGGTGACGGCCGACGAACCGACGGCGTGCGCGCCCGGGTTCAGCGTCAGTGTCTGCGTGCCCGACGCGGTGAGCGTGACGGGACCGAGCGTGACCAGCGCGGCGGCCGTGCCGGAGCGGCTCGCCAGCAGCGTGCCGTCCGCGCCGCGCAGCTGGTAGGCCGTGGTGCCGGTGCCGGCCTCGATCACGAGCGTGACCACCTGCCCGGCCGCGCCGTCGAACGTGACCGCCGCGTTCTGCCCGGGCACGGTCACCGACACGGTCGCCGGGCCGCCGCCGACCGTGACCGAGGCGGACGCGTCCGGCGGCACGTCGTGGACCTGCACCGTCCCGGAGCCGACCGCGGCGCCGGACGGGTTGATCAGCACGCTGTAGGCGCCGGCCGCCGGCAGCGTCACGGTGTCGGCGAAGCAGGTCGAGCCGCACGAGCCGAGCGAGGCGAGCGTGATGCCGTCCGGCCCGCGCAGCGTCGCGGTGGCCGCGCCGAACGTGCCGCCGGTGAGCCGGACCGAGACCCGCATGCCCGCGCCGCCACGGAACGACACCACCGCGTTCTGGCCGGGCGTGCCGGTCCGCACACCGACGGGGTCGCCGCCGGCCACCGCGTCCACGGCCGCGTCCACCACGTCGAAGACCTCCGCGGTGATCGAGCCGACCGCGGCGCCCTGCGGATCGACGAACAGCGTGTACGTGCCGGTCGCGTCCGCCGTGACCGCGTCCAGGAAGCAGGAGACGCCGCAGAACACCGGGTTGACCAGCCAGCTTCCGTCCGGCCGGCGCAGGCCGGCCGAGGCGGATCCGGAGCCGCCGAACGTGCCGCCGCCGAGCCGGGCGGAGAGGCGCTGCCCGGCGACCGCGTCGAACACCACCAGCGCGCCCTGGCCGGGTGTGGTGGTGGCGACCGGGACCGGGCCCCTGCCGGGCGCGGTGGGCACGACCGCGTCGGCCGGCACCGCGAACACCCGGACCGTGATGCCGCCGGTCTCCGCGCCCTGCGGGTCGAGCGCGATCCGGTAGGTGCCGTCCACGGTGGCCGCGCCGGCGTCGAACACGCAGCCGCTCGCGCACTGGGACGACGCCAGGTCGGTGCCGGACGGGTCACGCAGATAACCCGGCGCGTTTCCGAACGTACCGCCGATGAGCTGGACGAACGTCCGCTCACCGCGCTTGACCGCGAAGTTCGCGAACCCGTTCTGACCGGGCACGGCCGTGGTCAGCGGCACCGCGTCGCCGCCGGGGACCGCGGTCACCACCGCGTCGGCCGGCACGTCGTGCACCTGCACCGTGATCGACCCGGTGTTCGCGCCGTCCGGGTCGACGTGCAGCGTGTATCGCCCGGCCGCCGGCAGTGACCGGACGTCCAGGAAGCAGGCGGTGGCACAGGACGCGGACACGAGCACGGTGCCGTCCGGCGCGCGCAGCGACGCGGTGGCCTTGCCCAGCGAGCCCTTCGACAGCACGGCCGACACGTGCTGCTTCGCCGCGCCGCCGAAGACCACGGCCGCGTTCTGCCCGGCCTCGACGACGGTCAGCGTGACCGGGTCGCCGCCCGGCACCACGCCGACCAGCACGTCCGGTGCGGAGATCGTGATCGTGACGACCGCGGTGCCGGTCTGCGCGCCGGCCGGGTCGAGCAGCACACTGTGCGTGCCGGACGCGGTCAGCGGCACGCCGGTCAGCGCGCAGTCGCGGGTGCACTCGCCGCTCGCCAGCGTCTCGCCCTTCGGCCCGTGCAGCGAGATCCGGCCGGTGGTGAAGCCGCTCTCGCTGACCGCGACCGTGACCTTGGCACCGGCCTCCGCGTCGAACAGCACGCGCGCGTTCTGCCCCGGCGCCGTGGTGGTGACCGGCGCCGGCCGGCCGATCCCGGTGACCGCCTCCACGTCCGCCGGCACGTCCAGGACCTGCGCGGTCAGCGAGCCGGTCCGCACGCCGGACGGGCTGAGCAGCAGCCGGTGCTCGCCGTCCGCGCGCAGCACGGTGGCGTCGATGTCGCACGGCACGTCGCAGACGCCGCCGCCGAGCGAGACACCGGCCGGATCCAGCAGGTACGCCGTGATCACGCCGGTCGTACCCGCGCTGACCCGGGTGAAGATGCGCTGCCCGGCCCGACCCTTGAAGACCAGGTACGCGTTCTGGCCCGGCGCGTCCATGGTGACCGTGGTGGCCGGGTCGCCGATCGTGTAACCCGCGGTCACGTCCGGCGGCACCTCGTGCAGCCGGACCGTGGCCACGCCGTAGGACACCTGCGACGCGTCCAGATAGACCGAGTAGCGCCCGGACGCGGTCAGCTCCGCCGTGTCCAGCACGCAGTCCACGCCGTCGCCGCAGGAGGCCTGACGCAGCGTGGCTCCCTTGGTGTCCCGCAGGTACACCCACATGCTGCCGAGCCGGATGTCGGTGATCTCGACCAGCGCGCGCTGCCCGGCCACGGCCTGGAACGCCACGATCGCGTCCTGCCCCGGCTCGGCCGTGCGGACCGTGACCGGGTCGCCGCCCAGCTTCGCGGTCACCTCCACCGCGGTGGCCGCGGCGGACGCGGCCGTGGTGCCGAGCCCGGTGAGGACCAGCACCGCGGCGATCAACGCGGCACCCCGGCGGCGGCGCTGCTGGAACCTGGCTTTTCCGTGGTGACGCACGTCTACCCCTGACGGCCGAGCAGGTGGATTGCCAGCAAGCTAGTACACGCACCGTCCACACACACCTGCCCGTTTTCGCGCCTTCGAGCGCGACCTGCAGTTATGACCGCCGATGCCGGTCAACTGTGCCGGAACGGCCGCGCACACCGGGGCGATCGGAGGATCACGGCGGTAGCCGAACGTCGTACCCCCACTCGACGCCGGACCACAGAGCGGAAGATCCAGACTTTCCCGCTTCCGGCGTGGCGACGTTCCGAGTGCTCCCGCGGGCACCGGTCGGCCGCAGGCGGCCTCCCTGCCTGACAGGTGCCCGGTCACCACAACCAAACCGGCCTCCGCCACCTGCCCAGTGCGGCTTCCGCCACCTGCCCAGTGCGGCTTCCGCCGCCGGCCCAGTGCGGCTTCCGCCACCTGCCCAGTGCGGCTTCCGCCGCCTGCACTCACCTTGCCCGAAATACCGCGATAAAAGCCGCGACGGCTGACTTCCAAAACGATCACGTGTGCCAAATCGTTGTTAAGACCGCCGGATAACAACGATTTGGCACACGTGATCGACTCTCGGCCGCCGCCAGACCGCTTTTGCTCTTCTCTCGTGCGCTCCGCGCAGACCGCGGCCGCCCGGCTGCCCAAGGGCGCTTCCTCAGCGGCGAGATCCAGCCAAGATGATCTGCATTCCCGCAGGTCGGCGAGGCATCGGACGCCCAAAGGAAGCACCATTGGCCTGGCTGCCCCGTTTGCCGTCGACCACCCTTTGGGGTGCAGATCATCGGCAGGGCCGCAACCCACGACGAAACCCCAATTCAGGCAAGGAGGCTTATTCAGCGAGGCGACCTCCTGAGTCGGTGTTTTCGCACGTCATCGCGCGGGTACGCAGTCGGCACCGCTATGAGGAGTCGCCATGACCTGGGTCAACACCGTGCGCCGCAGGGCCCGGTCCGTGCTCGCCGATCGTGCTCGTGACGTGTCACTGCCGCCGTTCATCCCGTCGCAGTCCGGATCGGACCTGCCGCCGGTGGTGATGATGGAGCCCGCACCGACCACGGACGACCTGGTGCCGCGCGGTGTCCGGATCGCCGGTTCCTGGGCCTGGCGGATCATCCTGTTCGTCGCGGCCGGGTACCTGCTGATCCGGGTGATCGGCCTGCTTCGCGTGGTGATCATCCCGGTGGCGGTGGCGCTGCTGCTGGCCGCGCTGTTCGAGCCGGTCTCGGCCCGCATGCGGCGGCACGGCGTGCACCGCTCGGTCGCGGCGGCGCTGGTGCTGCTGGCCGCGCTGGTGCTGGTCTTCGGCGGCCTCGGCCTGATCGTCCAGACGTTCATCGCGCAGTACGACGACCTGGCCCGGCAGGTCGGCGACGGCATCGACGAGGTGCAGGCCTGGCTCACCGAGGGACCGCTACACCTGTCGCAGGGCCAGCTCAACGGGTACGTCGAGGCGCTCCAGCAGCAGATCTCCGGCAACCAGGGCGCGCTCACCACCGGCGCGATCAGCACGGCCGCGACCGTCGGTGAGATGCTGACCGGGTTCTTCCTGGTGCTGTTCACGCTCTTCTTCATGCTCCGCGACGGCGGCGCGATGTGGTCGTTCCTGTGCCGGCTGCTTCCGTCCGGCGCCCGGCTGCCGGTCGCGCGGGCCGGGCACTACTCGTGGCATACGCTCGGCGCGTACATGCGGGCCACCGTGTTCGTCGCGTTCGTGGACGCGGTCGGCATCGGCATCGGCCTGGCCGTCATGGACATCCCGCTGGCGCTGCCGCTGACCGCGCTGGTCTTCCTGGGTGCGTTCGTCCCGGTGATCGGCGCGACCGTGACCGGCGCGGTCGCGGTGCTGGTCGCACTGGTCGCCCAGGGTCCGTTCAGCGCGCTGGTCGTGCTCGGCATCGTGATCGCGGTCCAGCAGCTGGAGGGTCACATCCTGCAGCCACTGATCATGGGCCGGGCGGTGGCGCTGCACCCGCTCGCCGTGATCCTCGCGATCGCCTCCGGCGCGGTGCTGGCCGGCGTGGTCGGCAGCCTGGTCGCGGTGCCGCTGCTCGCGGTGCTGAACACGGCGCTGCGTTACCTCTTCGACCATCCGGACGGCGAGCCGACGCCGGACCGCACGCCACCCGGCACCGAGCCGGCCGATCCGGACACCGCGCCGGAGCCGGTGGAGACGGTCGACCCGCGAACCCTGCAAACCTGACCGTGATCCAGGCGTCCCCCATGTCGTCGGAACGACGTGGGGGACACCTCGATCATGAAAGTCAGAAGTCGCGCAGGGCCCGGTGGATGGCGTCCGCGGTGCGTGCCGGCGTGGTCGCGTCGATGAAGAGACGGCCGGCCGCGGCCGCGTACTCGTCGACGTCCTCCGGGCGGTCCAGGTAGAGGCCGCCGGTCAGCTGCTCCAGGAACACCACGTCCGGCACCTCCTCGAGCGCGAACCGCAGGATGCTGAACGCGCCGCCCGCGGCCGCGTGACCGCCCGTGCTGAACGGCACCACCTGCAGCCGCACGGTCGGCGCCTCGATCAGCTTCAGCAGCGCCTCGAGCTGCTCGCGGTGGATCGTCCGGTTACCCATCGGGCGCAGCAGCACGGCCTCGTCGAGCACGGCCCACAGGCGCGGCCCGCCGGGCCGGGTGAGCATGGACTGCCGGGCCATCCGCAGCTCGACGCGGCGGTCGACCTCCCGCTTGGTGCTGCGGCCGTGCCCGATCGTGATAACCGCCCGCGCGTACGCCTCGGTCTGCAGCAGGCCCGGCACGAACTGGATCTCGTAGCTGCGGATCAGCTCCGCGGCCTGCTCCAGGTCGAGGTAGTTGAGGAACCAGGCGGGCAGCACGTCCGAGTACGCCTGCCACCAGCCGGGCCGGTTCGCCTCCCGGGCCAGCGCGAGCAGCTCGGCCTGGTCCGGCGCGGCCACGCCGTAGAGCGTGAGCAGGTCGGTGACGTCGCGCTCCTTGAACCCGACCCGACCCAGCTCCATCCGGCTGATCTTCGACTCGGACGCGCGGATGGAGTAGCCCGCGGCCTCGCGTGTGACGTCCGCGGCGATCCGTAGCGCGCGCAGCCGCGAGCCGAGCTGCATGCGGCTGACCGTCGGGCCGGTGCCCTGGCCCGGTCCGCCGCCGTGTCGTTGCGGTGTGCTCACGTCGGTTACGGCTTGCGCCCGGCCGCGCGATCGGCCTCGACGGCGTCCGTGCCGCCGGGCAGGTGATTCCAGATCCTGGCCGTCTGGGGTGCCGACGTGTCCACGTGCGCATCCTTCGCGGGGTCGGTGGTGCGGGCCGGATGAACCCGGCAAGCATAGTGCCTTTCTTGAAGCAGTCCACAAAAGACCGTCAGCGGGTACGGCGTGCGCGTTCCAGCATCTCGTCCACCGACCCGTCCGTGCGCTGACCGCGCCACGGTGGTCGCCGTACGGACGGGGACGGCGACCACCGGCGGCGTCACGGCCGGACCGCGCGCCCCTGCTCGGTCGCGACCGTGCGGTCGTAGCGGTGGTGCGGGGTGAGAAGCACGTAGCGCTCGCGGGTGGTGGCGCGGCCCTGGCGCTCGGGGCGCGGCACGTTCGTCAGGTAGGAGGCCTCGCCGGTGTAGGTGTCGGAGAGCCGGACCGGGCCGCCCGGGGCGCCGGTGACGGTCGCGGCGTCGGTGAGCGTGATCGTCGTGGTCAGGCGGGCGTCGGGCGCGAGCGTGGTGGCGCCGTCCATGCCGTACCGCCGCTGGGTCGCAACGGTCGTGGGTCTTCCGCGCCCGGCGCGGGTGGTGACGCTGTCCGTGTCGGTCCAGGTGGCGTCGAGCGCGTCGTGGGACTCGCCCTCGGTCCAGGTGTGCACGGAGCCGTTGGTGACCGCGCGGGTGACCGTGGTGCTCACCCGGCCGTGCGAGGTGTCGACGTACCCGCTGGTGGTGAGGCTGTGGCCGCCGGTGGTGGTGACCGTGCGGCCGTCCGCGACGGAGGTGTTCGTCAGCGGGCCCTCCCCGACGGTGGTGAGCGCGCCGGTGACCTGGCGGCGGTGCGGGTCCTGCCAGGCCAGGATCGCCGTGGGTACGTCCCAGCCGGGCCGGCCGGCCGGCACGCCGAGCACGGAGACCTCGACGCGGTGCGCCTTCCCGTCGGTGAGCAGGCCGGCGAACGGCGTCAGGTCGTAGCGGATCGGCGCGATGTCGAACGCGCGCGGCGCCGGCACGGTGTACCAGAGGAACGGGTTGGACCAGCCGCCCGTGTAGACGTGCGGGAACGGCGCGGCCACGCCGGCGAGCGTGCCGTCGACGCGGATCTGCACCTCGCGGTACGGCCCCGCCTCGGCCGGGCACGAGTAGTCCGCGCCGGCCGGGGTGGTGAGGTACCAGTACTCCTCGCAGCCGCCGCCGGACCCGGTCGCGAAGACCTCCGCGACCAGCCGCTCCGAGTTGCGCGGCACGGTCAGGTCGCCGACCAGGCTCGTCCCCTCACTGTGCTGGTTCGTCAGGCCGATCACCCGGTCCGCGCCGCCGCCGGGCGCGCGGCCCGGATGGAACGTCAGGTCCACGGTGATGTCGAGGACACCGGTGTACGTGTCGTCGACCACGTTGCCGATCAGCATCTCGACCGGCTGCGGCGTGCTCAGCAGCGGCGCGTAACCGGTGACGTCCTTGTCCACGGTCCACTCGATGCCGTCCGGGCTCGGCTGCGGCGTCGAGTGCTTGAAGATCGTGACGCCGCCGACGCGCAGGTAGCCGAGCCGGTCGTACTGCCGGCCGGCGACCGCGCCGCGCAGCGTCAGCACCACCTTCTGCCAGGGCCCGCGACAGGCGGCCGGTGGCGTGAACGTGCCGGTGAACGGCGTGAAGTCGCGGAACTCGGTGTCCACGATCCGGGTCGTGCAGGACCGGCCGGCTGGCCGCTCGACCGGGGGAGCGGCGGTGACCGGATCGTCCCAGTCCGAGCCGAACGTCGGCGGGGGCGGGTCGGCCGCGCTCGCCGGGGCCGGCGTCATCGTCATCGTCGTCGCCGCGGCCACGAGCGCCACGACGGTCCTCATCCCGAATCGATACACATGCCCATCCGATCCGAGAAGATCGTCTACTGTCAACGCCGGATGTCCGGTTTTAACGTGGCCGACTCTTTTGGGCGCGGCGACGGCGCTGTGGGATTCTCGACGGGTGACGCTTACGCTGGGCCGCTACCCCGTCGACCCGCCCGTCGTGCTCGCGCCGATGGCCGGGATCACGAACGTGGCCTTCCGCCGTCTCTGCCGCGAGCAGGGCGCCGGGATCTACGTGTGCGAGATGATCACGACGATCGCGCTGGCGCACCGGAACCCGAAGACCGAGCGGATGATCGAGTTCGGGCCGGAGGAGAACCCGCGGAGCATGCAGCTCTACGGCGTCGACCCGGCGATCACCGCGCGCGCGGTCCGGCGGATCGTGGACGAGAACCTGGCCGATCACATCGACCTGAACTTCGGCTGCAGCGTCCGGAAGATCACCAGCAAGGGCGGCGGGGCGGCGATCCCGTACAAGCGTCGTCTGTTCGAGGCGATCGTCAAGGCCGCGGTGGACGCGGCGGCACCGGCCGGGATCCCGGTCACCATCAAGATGCGCAAGGGCATCGACGACGACCACCTGACCTACGTCGAGGCCGGTCTGATCGCGCAGGAGGCCGGCGTGAAATGGGTGGCGCTGCACGCGCGCACGGCCGCGCAGCGCTACTCCGGCACCGCGGACTGGGAGGCGATCGCGCGGCTCAAGGAGGCGCTGGACGTCCCGGTGCTCGGCAACGGCGACATCTGGGAGGCCGACGACGCGCTCCGGATGATCCGCGAGACCGGCTGCGACGGCGTGGTCGTCGGCCGCGGCTGCCTCGGCCGCCCGTGGCTCTTCGCCGACCTGGCCGCCGCGTTCGCCGGCCGCCCCGAGCGCGTGATGCCGTCGCTCGGCGAGGTCGCCGCGGTCATGCGCCGCCACGCCGAACTGCTCTCCGGCTGGTACGGCACGGAGCGCGACGGCGTCACCGACTTCCGCAAGCACGTCGCCTGGTACCTCAAGGGCTTCCCGGTGGGTACGGAGATCCGTCGTGCGATGGCGATGGCCTCCTCACTGACGGAGCTCGACGATCTGCTCGGCAAGCTCGACCACGAGGCCCCGTTCCCGGTCGAGGCCCTCGGCCAGCCCCGCGGCCGCACCAACTCCCCGGCCCACGTCTTCCTCCCCCAGGGCTGGCTCGCCGACCGCGAGGACGACGCCGTCCCCGAGGGCGCCGAGATCGACAACTCCGGCGGCTGACGGTCAGCGTTGGTCGGGGTGTGTGACGGGCCTGATCTGGATCAGGCGCTCAAGACCGGCGAAGTCCGCGGGGTTCGTCGTGTAGAGCGGCAGCCGGTTCGCTGCGGCGATCGATGCGATCATGAGGTCGGCGGTGCGACCGCGCGGTTTGCCGCCTGCCGCAATTACGGCGGCGACCAGCAGGCCGTAGGTTCGCGCTGCTTGCGTGTCGAACGGAATCGCCTCGAAGGCCGCTTCCGTGTCTTGCAGGCGTCGGATTCGCACCGCGCGCTCGACCGGATCATCGGTGTGGTGTGGTCCTGCCGACAACTCTGCGAGCGTGACCGCACTGACCGCTATGTCTTCGGGAAGTTCGCGCTGGTCAAGACCGCCATAGAGAATTATGACGTTGGTGTCCACCAGGCCGGCGGTGGGATCACTGCTCTCGTTCAAAGAGACCCTGATCGATCGTGGCGTCCTGGTCGCGGCGGAAACGCTCGAGATCCATGGGCGGCGTTGACGCGAAGATTGCCTTGACCTCGTCTCGTGGGACGAAAGTCCGGCGACGGAGCGGGATGAGCCGGGCGACCGGCGTTCCGTTGCGCGTGATGGTGTACGACTCGCCCTGCTCGACCCCGCGCATGATCGAGCCTGACTCGTTCCGCAGCTCTCGCTGCGTGATCTCTCGCGGCATGGGATCGGACATGAACCAAGTCTAAGCCCGGGTGCTACGAAGTGCTACACCCTTCAGGATGACTGGCTGTTCAGGAAGCCGATGATGACGGCGGTCCACCAGGCCAGCTGGGAGAGGGCGGTCGCGAGGCCGGCCTGGATCAGCAGCGGGGTGGGCGGGCGGTGGCCGCGGTGGCGGGACAGGCGGGCGGCGACCGTGCCGGCGTAGATGCCGTTGAGGCCGACGATCAGGACGGCCAGGAGCTTGACCGTGGTCAGGTAGGTGATCTGCGGGTTGAGCAGCGCGCCCGACGCGAGCAGGCCGGTGAAGCCGATCCAGGTCGGGGTCAGCGCGCTCTCCGCGGTGCGCAGCACGTCGCCGAAGCTGTGCCGGCCGGCCAGGAAGAGGATCCCGGACCAGTCCACGAACAGAACCGCGCCGAAACCGATCAACATCGAGATCAGGTGTACGAACAGCGCGCCGGCCCGGATCTCCGGCGGCGCCGCGAACCGTGGCGCGATCACCACCACGGCCAGCCACGCCAGCGAGATCACGGCGGCCCGGGTCGTCGGCGCGAGGCGCCGGCGATGGCGCCCGGGGAGCGCGATCAGTGGCTGACCGGCCATGGTCGTCTCCTTCCGCAGTGCCGGGCCGATTGTGGCCCATCAGGAGACGCGGCGGTGCGGCGCGGATAACAGAAAATCCCGGGATCTCGGAAGTACGGATCTACCAGTACATTCATCGGGCACGCGGCGGCCACGGGGGCGCGCCGGGCCGGAGCGGGAGGCTTCTCTTCGTCATGGTGGCTAGACGCGTGATCAGCGCGCTGATCTTCCTGGTGGCGGTGCTGGCGTTCGCCGGGCCGTTCGTGGTCCTGGACACGGACGAGTCGTCCTGGGGGCAGCGGCACACCACGATCAGCGCCACCGGGTTCGACCTGATCCTGGGCACCCCGCCGTCGATCACCACCGAGGGTGACGAGCGCTCCGGCGACTCGTCCATCCCGGGGCTCGAGGAGGCGGCCGCGAACGCGCCGGACTCGCCGGCCGGTCTCGCGGACGGCAGCAGCACGCGGGTCTGGGCGACGGCGGCGCTGTTGCTGACGCTGGGTGCGGCCGCGCTCGCCGGGTTCCGCAACGGCCGGGGGCTGGGCGCGCTCGCCGCGCTGGCCGGGCTGGCCGCGGCCGGAGCCGTGTCGGCGTCCGCGATGTCGGTCGTGACCACGGTCGAGGAGTCGCGCGCGATGAGCGATCTCTTCCCGTCGGCCGGGCTCGGCGGCGGCGCGTGGTGGGCATATCTGCTGCTGGGATTCGGCGCGTTCTTCGTCTTCCTGGACGCGATGGTGACCGGCGCGCGGCCGAAGCAGTTCGTGCCGCGGAACATGCTGGCTGCCGGCTATCCACCACCGGGACACCCCCATCAGGGGTACGCGCAGCAGCCCTTCCCGGCGCAGCACCACCCCGCCTTCCCGCAGCCGCCGCAGGGCTTCCCGCCACCGCCCGGTTTCCCGCAGCCGCACCCCGGTTTCCCGCAGGCGGGTGTCCCGCAGGCCGGTTTCCCGCAGCCGTCGGCTTTCCCGCCCGCGCACCAGCCCCAGCAGCCGTATCCGATGCCGCCGCAGCGGCCCTACCCGCCGCAGGGAATGCCGCCCTACGGAATGCCTGCGCAGGCAACACCTCCGCAGGGAATGACTCCGCAGGGCTATCCGCCGCAGCATCCCTCTCCGCCGCAGGGAATGCCGCCGCAGCAGCCCCACCCGCCGCAGCAGGCCGTTCCGCCGCAGGGCTACCCGCCGCAGCAGGCCGTTCCGCCGCAGGGCTACCCGCCGCAGCAGGCCGTTCCGCCGCAGGGCTACCCGCCGCAGCCGCCCGGTGCGCCCTACGAGCGTTGAGGACCTTCTCCTCGTACCCGCTGATGGTTGTGGATCTGGGCATTGGGGGTTGGGGATCGGTTGCATGGAAGCGCTTCCATGCGATGGGTGGCAACGTCGCAGGTCAGCGCGGCTGATGTGCCAATCGTCACCCTTCCCTCGCTCTATGCGACGTTCTCGCTTAGATTTCGCCCACGGCCGGCATCGACCGGGCCCCACGTTCAGTGCGGAACGGATGGGAGACCTCCATGACCTACGTCTACGCCTTCGAAGAGGGCAACAAGGACCTCAAGGACCTACTGGGCGGCAAGGGCGCGAACCTTGCCGAGATGACCAACCTGGGTCTTCCGGTCCCGCCCGGATTCACCATCACCACCGAGGCCTGCCGGGCCTACCTGCGCGACAAGCGCCTGCCGGACGGCCTGGAGGAGCAGATCGAGGCGCGGCTGACCGCGCTGGAGGAGCGGACCGGCCGGCGGCTGGGCGACGCCACGGATCCGCTGCTCGTCTCGGTCCGGTCCGGCGCGAAGTTCTCGATGCCGGGCATGATGGAGACCGTCCTGAACGTCGGGCTCAACGACGAGAGCGTCGAAGGGCTGGCCGCACAGGGCGGCGAGCGCTTCGCCTGGGACTCCTACCGTCGCCTGATCCAGATGTTCGGCGCGACGGTCTGCGAGGTGCCGGCCGGCTACTTCGCCGACGCGCTGGACGAGGCGAAACACCGCAAGGGCACGCGCGACGACCTCGACCTGGACGCGGACGACCTCCGCGCGCTGGCCGGCGTCTACCAGAAGATCTTCGAGGAGCACACCGGCCGGCGGTTCCCGCAGGAGCCGCGCGAGCAGCTTCGCCTGGCCGTCGGCGCGGTCTTCGACTCGTGGAACGCGGACCGCGCCGCGCTCTACCGGCGGCAGGAGCGCATCCCGGCCGACCTCGGCACCGCGGTCAACGTGGTGGCGATGGTCTTCGGCAATCTCGGCCCGGACTCCGGCACCGGCGTGGCGTTCACCCGCGACCCGGGCACCGGCGCGCCGGGCGTCTACGGCGACTACCTGGCGAACGCGCAGGGCGAGGACGTGGTCGCCGGCATCCGCAACACGGTGCCGCTGCAGGAGCTGGAGTCGATCGACAAGGCCTCCTACGACGAGCTGCTCGGCATCATGGCCACGCTGGAGGAGCACTACCGCGACCTGTGCGACATCGAGTTCACGATCGAGCGCGGCAAGCTGTGGATGCTGCAGACCCGGGTCGGCAAGCGCACCGCCGCGGCCGCGTTCACGATCGCGGCGCACCTGGTCGACGAGGGCGTGATCGACCTGGACGAGGCGATCCGCCGGGTCACCGGCGCCCAGCTCGGCCAGCTGATGTTCCCCCGGTTCGACCTGTCCGGCGACCCGCGGCCGCTGACGAGGGCGGTCGGCGCGTCACCGGGCGCGGCGGTCGGCCGGGCGGTCTTCGACGCACAGCGCGCGATCGAGCTGGCCGGGCAGGGCGAGGCGGTGATCCTGGTCCGCCGCGAGACCAACCCGGACGACCTCGGCGGCATGATCGCGGCCCAGGGCATCCTCACCTCGCGCGGTGGAAAGACCAGCCACGCGGCCGTGGTCGCGCGCGGAATGGGCAAGACCTGCGTGTGCGGCGCGGACGACCTGGAGATGGACCGGGACGCGTTCACCGTGCACGGCACGCGCGTCGCCGAGGGCGACATGATCTCCATCGACGGTACGACCGGGCGCGTCTACCTCGGTGAGGTGCCGGTCGAGCCGTCCTCGGTGGTGCGGTACTTCGAGGGCACGTTCACCGGCGAGGACCCGCTGGTCGGTGCGGTGGACCGGCTGATGCGGCACGCCGACTCCCGGCGGCGGCTTCTCGTCCGGTCCAATGCGGACACCGGCGAGGACGCGGCCCGGGCCCGGCGCTTCGGCGCGGAGGGGATCGGGCTCTGCCGCACCGAGCACATGTTCCTGGGCGATCGCCGCGAGCTGGTGGAGAAGCTGATCCTCGCGAGCGGGCAGCCGGAGCGGCAGGCCGCGCTCGCCGCGCTGCTGCCGTTGCAGCGCGCGGACTTCGTGGAGCTGTTCCGGGCGATGGACGGCCTGCCGGTCACGGTGCGGCTGATCGACCCGCCGCTGCACGAGTTCCTGCCGTCGCTGACCGACCTCGCGGTGCGCGTGGCCGTGGCCGGTGAGCGCGGTGAGGATGCCGGGCACGACGAGAAGCTGCTCGCGGCCGTGCAGCGCATGCACGAGCAGAACCCGATGCTGGGCCTGCGCGGCGTACGCCTCGGCCTGGTCATCCCGGGTCTGTTCGCCATGCAGGTGCGCGCGATCGCGGAGGCCGCGGTCGAGGTCACCCGCGCCGGCGGCAGCGCCCGGCCGGAGATCATGGTGCCGTTGGTCGGAGCGGTGCAGGAGCTGGAGACGGTACGCGCGGAGGCCGAGAAGATCCTGGTCGAGACGGTCGGCGACAGCGGCGTGGAGGTGCTGATCGGCACCATGATCGAGGTGCCGCGCGCCGCGCTCACCGCGGGGCAGATCGCGGAGGCGGCCGAGTTCTTCTCGTTCGGCACCAACGACCTCACCCAGATGGCCTGGGGCTTCTCCCGGGACGACGTGGAGGGCGCGTTCTTCTGGCGCTATCTGGAGCTGGGCATCTTCGGCATCTCACCGTTCGAGTCGCTGGACACCGACGGTGTGGGCCGGCTGGTCCGGATCGCGTCCGAGGAGGGCCGGGCGGCGCGTCCGGGCCTGAAGCTGGGCGTCTGCGGCGAGCACGGCGGCGACCCGGACTCCGTGCACTTCTTCCACGAGGTGGGCCTGGACTACGTGTCCTGCTCACCGTTCCGGGTGCCGATCGCCCGGCTGGAGGCGGGACGCGCGGCCATCGCGTCGTGAGAGCGGTGATCCAGGCGTCATTCGTGTCGTTGGAACGACATGAATGACGCCTGGATCATGGGGCCGGGCGGCTCAGACGTCGAGGTCTTCCTCGATCTTCTTCAGCTGGTGGCGCGCCATGGCCAGGTTGGCCCGGTTCTTCAGCAGCGCCAGGTAGAGGAACAGCCCCTTGCCGGAGCGCCCGGTCAGCGGCCGGATCAGGTGGTACTGGCTGCCCAGCGTGATCAGGATGTCCTCGATGCCGTCCTTGAGGTTGAGCATCTCCATCGTGCGCAGCTTCGCGCGGACCACGTCCGTGTTCCCGGCGGCTGCCACGGTCAGGTCCAGCTCCTTGGTGCCGCCGGCGACGCCGAGCGCCATGCCACTGGTGTAGTCCACCAGTGCGACGCCGACGGCGCCGTCGATGTTCATCGCTTCCTTGAGCGCGGTGTCCATGTCGGGCATGTCAGAATCCTCCGAACTTAGGGGTTTTATCCGGCGCGCTGGCCGGGGACGCTCGACTGCAGCGCGGCCATCGGGGTGCGCTTGGCCAGGGGCACCTGACCCTCGACCGGGATGACGCGCGGCGGTGCCGGTGCGGGCGGTCGTGCCTCCACCGGATCGAGCAGCTCACCGAGGCGGCGTGCGGTACGCCGCGCCTCGTGATGGATGCGGGCCACGTTCGCGCTCGGCCTGGCGAGCACGGCGAGGAGCGTGCGGAGCCCGGCGGCGTAGATGGCCACGTACCCGCCGGACGATTCGATGATGGTCTCGCGCAGGTCGCCGTGGCCCACGGTCTGGGCGAAGCGCTGGGTCAGCCCGAGGTTCGCCGCGGCCAGCGCGGCGATCGTCTCCGGCTGAAGGCCCGGTGCGTCGTACGCGAGCAGCATCCCGTCGACGCCGGCGATCACGGTGGCCGACAGATCGGGCAGGCGGCTGCGAAGCCTGGCGAGCTCGGCCAGCACCGCCCGGTCGGTTTCCACGGCAGTTCTCCTTCGCGAGGGCAGGGATGGGTGAGGGTGAACAGGTCGGTGCCCGCCTCCGGCGCGCGGCCGCCGGGGGAGCCCGAACGGACGGCGCGCTCACCGCAGTGCCTTCAGCGCGCTGCGGATGCGGGTGAGCAGCGCCTCGTCCGGCGCGTCACCGCGCAGCGGGCCGCCGTCCGGCGCGGTCTGCACGTCACCGGCACCGCTCGGCATCTGCTCGCCGGGGCTGCGGCGGGGCAGGTTCTCGGTGGGGATCGCGGCACCGGCGCGCGCACCGGCGCGCCGCCGGCCACCGGTGGTGCGCCGGGGCTTGGCGGGCTTCTCCGGATCCGCCGGATTCTCGGGCGGGGAGACCGACGGGAGCGGCGCGGTGTCGTCCGCGGTGGCGGGGGGTTCCACGGCCGCGGTGGTCGTCGCACGGCCGGGCCGGGCCGTGCGCACCGGCCCGGCCGGGCGCGGCACGTCGGCCGGGCCGGACGTCGGTGCTTCCGGGCCACCGGTGGCGGGCCGCCGCTCGTCGGGAGCCGGCTCCGCGATCGCCCGCTCCCGGGCGTCCTGCCGTGAGATGTCCTGCTTCCGGGTGTCCTGCTGTCGGGTGCTCAGCTGTAGGGTGTCCTGCTCCGTGGTGGCCGGGTTCGGGATGGCCGGCTTCGAGTCGTCCCGCTTCGGGAGGTGTGGCTTCGCCGCGCCCGACGTCGGGAGATCCGGGTTCGGCGGGTCCGGTTTCACGGGGCCCAGGGGCGGGATGTCCTGCGGCGGGATGTCCAGGGTCGGGATGCCCGGCTGTGGGATGCCCGGCTGCGCGGGGACCGTCGGGTGTTCCGCCGCGGCGATGGCGGCCTCCGCCAGCGCGATGACCGCGTCCGCAGGTGCGGCCGGCGCCCGGTCCTCCGTCATGATGAGACCCGCCGCCGCCAGCTCGCGCACCTGCTGCAACGTCACGTATCCGGCCCGGCCGAGGAGCCGGGCCAGCGTGGCCGGGGTGCGCTCGCCGTCCGCCGCGACCAGCAACTCGAACTGCAGCGAACTCAGCACGACGCGCTCGACGGGCGGCCGGGGTGCCGGCCGAACCGGCGCAGTGTCCAGCGTGGACGATTGGAAGACCTCGTCGAGGAGCCGTCGCCGTCGCGTCGTCTCCCTGGACAGCACGTCGGCATCCACCCGGCAGACCGGGCCGAGCCAGTGTTGCTCACCCTCCGCGAACCGGACGGGCACGGCCGCCGGTTGCAGCACGAAGTACGCCGCGTCATAGATCACCCCAAGAACACACAGCTCAAGTTCGCCGTTCGTAAGGTGCCCCCGTTCGACGAGCAGGCGACCGACACGGTGTGCGTCTTTCCCGGCGGCGACCGCGGATTCCCACGTGCGGGCCGAGATCCGGCCCGACGCGATCAGCAGTTCGCCGACGCCCGGTGCCGCCGGGGACTCCGCATGGCTGACCCGGCCCTCCGTCAGATGGATGACCCCGCCGGGGTGGCCGGCGACGTGCAGCGCGCCGGTCTCACCGGCGTTGACCAGCTGGCTGAGCGCCCGGCGGGGGAGGGTTGCCTGTGCGGCACGGGCGGGCTTCACGTGTGGACTCCTCACCGATTTCTCGGTCTCATGCCGCGACCGTCATGGCCGTCGTCGGTCGCGTGTCGAAACGGTCGCCGGGCCCGCGGCGTTACGCGTGAGCCGGCGGCGTTACGCCGTCACCAGGTTCTCGGCGAGCATCCGCAGCCGGCGCCGGCCGACCGCGAGATTGCCGAGGTCCTTGTCCAGCCACAGGTAGAGGGCCAGGCGGCTGTCGAATCCGGTGCGCAGCGGACGGATCAGGTGGTAGCCGCCCGCGGTGGTGATGATGAGGTCCTCCACGCCGTCGCCGGGGCGCACCGAAGCGAACGGTGACCGGCTGACCGCGGCGTGCACGATGTCGGCCGTGCCGGTGGCCGTGCCGTCCGGGTCGTCGCCGGGTGCGGCACCGACCGCGCCGAGCGCGAAGCCGGTGGTGTAGTCGACCAGGCTCGCGCCGATCGCGCCGGGAATTGCCATCGCCTGCCGAAGGCAGTCGTCGATGCCGGACACACGGTCTCCTCGGCCCGCAGCGGTAGCCTCACCCCCGCTCCGGCCAGCGGAAGGCGATCGAACTCCGGGCAATGGTGTGGGACCGGCGATGGCCGGCCAGTGACGTTGTGCTTCCGGCACGCTACTACCCGATATGGATTTTCTCCATCCCACGACGGTGTGCGACCTCCCGGCTACCGCCCCGGCCGCTCACTCCTGGGTGGACTGGGGCCTGCCCGTTCGAGTGATCGCGATGGCCGATGATTTATGGCGCTCAGTGGAACGGAGGGTGCCGCGATCGGTTTCCCGGCGTAACGTGTTCGTCACCTTGCCGTCAGAGGCCGCACGATGAGGAGCACCATGGGCAGCGACTGGGAGAACGTGGTCGTCGACGCCGAGGACCCGGGCCGGCTGGCCCGCTGGTGGGCCGAGGCGCTGCACTACCAGATCACCTACGAGCGCCCCGGCGAGGTGGAGATCCGCCGCAAGGCCGACGAGTTCCCCGGCATCGTCTTCGTCACGGTCCCCGAGCTCAAGACCGTGAAGAACCGTCTCCACATCGACCTGCGCCCCGACAACCAGGAGGCCGAGGTCGAGCGCCTCGTCGACATGGGCGCCCGCCACGTCGACGTCGGCCAGGGCACCGTCGACGGCTGGGTCGTCCTCGCCGACCCGGAGGGCAACGAGTTCTGCGTGCTGACCCCACGCACCTGAGCGAATCGGCGGGACCTCGGCGCGATCCGGGCCGCGCCGGGTGGCCCGGTGCCGTGGCCGGCCGAGCCGCGGAAGCCGGCCGCGCATCCGGATCCGGACGTGCGGGAGGCCGCGCGGGAGATCCATGTCCGTTGAACGACGGCGGAAATCCCGGCGACGGCCGCGCCGGGAGCGCCGGGGCGGCACTACGCTCGGATCATGAACGGCCAGGACGGCGACGCGGAGCGGTGGGCGGAAGAGCAGGCCAAGGACACGGGGTACGGGCGGACGCCCTTCCAGCGGGATCGCGCGCGGGTGCTGCACTCGGCCGGGTTCCGGCGGCTGGCCTCGAAGACGCAGGTGCACGTGGCCGGATCGGACGACTTCCTGCGGACCCGGCTGACGCACTCGCTGGAGGTCGCGCAGATCGCCCGCGAGATGGGCGAGCGGCTCGGCTGCGACCCGGACGTGGTGGACGTGGCCGGGCTCGCCCATGATCTCGGCCACCCGCCGTTCGGTCACAACGGTGAGGCCGCGCTGGACGCGGTCGCGGGCGGCTGCGGCGGGTTCGAGGGCAACGCGCAGACGCTGCGCGTGCTGACCCGGCTGGAGGCGAAGGTCGAGGGCGCCGGCCTCAACCTGACCCGCGCCACGCTGGACGCCACCTGCAAGTATCCGTGGCGCCGGGACGGTGTGCGGCGCAAGTGGGGCGTCTACGCCGACGATCTGCCGGTCTTCGAGTGGCTGCGCCGGGACGCGCCGGCCGGCGAGCGGCAGAGCCTGGAGGCCCAGGTGATGGACTGGGCGGACGACGTGGCCTACTCCGTGCACGACCTGGAGGACGGCATCCACGGCGGCTACATCGACCTGGAGCGGCTGGCCGTGGACGCGGACGAGCGGGCCGCGCTCTGCGCGGACGTGTCCGGCGTCTACTCGGAGGAGCCGGTCGACGTGCTCGGCGCGGAGCTGGCCGCGATGCTGGCCGGGCCGATGCTGGCGCCGGCGCTGGCCTACGACGGCAGCCACCGCGCGCAGATCGCGGTCAAGCGGATGACCAGCGTGCTCACCGGCCGGCTGGTCGCGGCGCCGGTCGAGGCCACGGTCGCGGCGTTCGGATCAAGATCTCTGCGCCGGTACGCCGCGGACCTGCTCGTCCCGCCGGACGTGCGGATCCGGTGCGCGCTGCTGAAGGGCATGGCCCTGCGGTACGTGATGCGCCGCAGCGGTGCCGCGGCCGAGCAGGAGCGGCAGCGCGAGGTGCTCACCCGGCTGGTGCACGTGCTGGCCGTGCGCGCGCCGGACGGGCTGGACCCGGTGTTCGCGCCGATCTGGCGGGCCGCGCCGGACGACGCGGCGCGCCTGCGCGTGGTGATCGACCAGGTGGCGTCGCTCACCGACCCGGCCGCGCTCTCCTGGCACCGCGCGCTCACCTGAGAACGAAACCCGGCCTGGCCCCTCCGGCGCCCGCGGCTCCCGCCGTACCCTTGGAACGCTCTTGTGGTTTTGGGTGTGAGGCTTGTGGTTTTGGGTGTGAGGGAGGAGCCGCGGGTGGCCGGCAGGATTCGGGACGAGGACATCGCGCTGGTGCGCGAGCGCACGGCGATCGCCGACGTGATCTCCGAGACCGTCACCCTGAAGTCGGCCGGCGGCGGCAACCTGAAGGGCCTGTGCCCGTTCCACGACGAGAAGACGCCGTCGTTCACCGTCTCCCCCGCCCGGAACGTCTATTTCTGCCACGGTTGCGGCAAGGGTGGTGACGCGATCACGTTCCTGATCGACGCGGACCACCTGACGTTCGTCGAGTCGGTCGAGCGGCTGGCCGGTAAGGCCGGCATCCAGCTGCGTTACGAGGAGCAGCCCGGCGGTCGCCCGTCCGGCCCGCGGCAGGCACCCGGCCAGCGGCAGCGGCTGATCGCGGCGCACGCGGACGCGGCCGACTTCTACCGCGCTCAGCTGATCACTCCGGGAGCCCGGGCCGCCCGCGAGTTCCTGGCCCAGCGCGGTTTCGGCCGCGAGCACGCGGAGGCATACGGCTGCGGCTTCGCCCCCGACGGCTGGGACGTGCTGACCCGGCACCTGCGGCAGAAGGGCTATTCGGCGGACGAGCTGGTCACGGCCGGCCTGTCCCGCCCGGCGCGGTCCGGTTCGCTGATCGACCGGTTCCGCCGGCGGCTGCTCTGGCCGATCAAGGACATCAGCGGCGACGTGATCGGTTTCGGCGCGCGGAAGCTCTTCGACGACGATGACGGCCCGAAATACCTGAATACGCCGGAGACGCCGCTCTACAAGAAGTCGCACGTGCTCTACGGCATCGACCAGGCGAAACGCGACATAGCGCGGGAGAGTCGCGCGGTGATCGTCGAGGGTTACACCGACGTGATGGCCTGCCACCTGGCCGGCGTGCCGACCGCGGTCGCGACCTGCGGCACCGCGTTCGGCGAGGACCACATCAAGGTCCTCCGCCGCCTGCTGATGGACGCGAACGACCTCGGCGGCGAGATCATCTTCACGTTCGACGGCGACGCGGCCGGGCAGAAGGCGGCGATGCGCGCGTTCTCCGACGATCAGCGGTTCGTGGCGCAGACCTTCATCGCGGTCTCGCCGAACGGCATGGACCCGTGCGATCTGCGGCTCAACCGCGGTGACCTGGCCGTGCGCGACCTGGTGGGCGCGCGCGAGCCGATGATCGCGTTCGCGCTCCGCTCGATCATGCGGCAGTACGATCTGGACACCGTCGAGGGCCGGGTCGCCGCGCTGCGCTCCACCGCGCCGCTGGTCGCGCAGATCAAGGACCGCTCGATGCGCCCGGGTTACACCCGCAGGCTCGCCGACGACCTGGGCCTGGACATGCCGGAGGTGGAGCACGCGGTGCGCCGCGCCGGCGGCAGCGCGCCGGACGAGAACCGCCGCAAGGCCGGGTCGCGGCCCACGTCCGCGCCGCAGTTGCAGGTCGAGCGCGAGGCGCTGAAGCTCGCGCTGCAGGAGCCGGTGCTGGCCGGCCCGATGTTCGACGCGCTGGACGGCACGCACTTCACCGATCCGGTGCACGTGGCGCTGCGCGGCGCCGTGGCGGACGCGGGCGGCACCGCCTCCGCGGCCGGCGGCGGCGTGGTCTGGATCGAGAAGGTCCGCGATCTCTGCGCCGATCTCGCCGCCAAGGCGCTGGTCAGCGAGCTGGCCGTGGAGCCGTTGCGGGTCGACCGCGACCCCGACCCGCAATACGTGGCGGTCACGCTGGCCCGGTTGCAGTCCGCGTCGGTGACCGCGCGGATAGCCGACCTGAAGTCCAAGGTGCAGCGGATCAATCCGGTGGCCAACAAGGACGAATATTTCGCGCTCTTCGGGGAATTGCTCTCCCTGGAGCAGCACGCACGGGCCCTGCGCGAGCAGGCCGTCGGGGGGTTGTGAGACGTGTTCGGCTTCTTCCGCGGAAACCAGCCGCCGGCCGCGCAGCGCCCCGCCCTCGATCGCGACGAGCGCATCCTCACCTGGGCGAGCACGTCCACCGAGGGCGTGGTGGTCGCGACCAACCGCGGGCTGCGGCTGCCCGGCCGGGACAGGCTGGGCTGGCACGAGATCCTCAAGGCGGTCTGGTCCGGCCGTGAGCTGACAGTGATCGCCGGCCGGGTCGCGGAGGAGCGCGACGGCTACACCGTGGTGGTCGACGAGCCCGCGATCTCGACGCTGCTGCTCGAACCCGGCCACGTGCCGCACCAGGTGCAGGTCCGGGTGACGAAGTCGGTCGCGATCACCCACCACCACGACCTGCCCGGCGGCGGCGCCCGGGTGGCGGCGCGCCGGGTGAGCGGTGTGGACGGTCTGCGCTGGACCGTGCGGTACGACCCGGGAACCCCGCCCGACGCCGAGCGGGTGGACGCGCTGGTCGCCCGCGCCCGGGCCGACGCGGAGGCGGCCGCACCGCGGTAAATCCGTCGGAACTTGTCGAACCCCCGGTCTAGGGTCGGGGCATGACTGCGATGATCGAAGCGGCCGGGCTGGTCAAGCGCTTCGGCGACTTCACCGCGGTGGACGGCATCGACGTCACGGTGCAGCCCGGTGAGGCGTTCGGCTTCCTCGGGCCCAACGGCGCCGGCAAGAGCTCCACCATGCGCATGATCGGCTGCGTGTCCCCGCCCACCGGCGGTCTGCTGCGCATCCTCGGCATGGACCCGGTCCGGCAGGGCCCGGCGATCCGGGCCCGGCTCGGCGTCTGCCCGCAGCTGGACAATCTCGCCCCCGACCTGACCGTCCTGCAGAACCTCACGACCTATGCGCGATATTTCGGCATCTCCCGCCGTGAGGCCACCCGCCGCGCACGGGAGCTGCTGGAGTTCGTGCAGCTCACCGAGCGGGCCGGGGCCGAGGTCGAGCCGCTCTCCGGCGGCATGAAACGGCGTCTCACCATCGCCCGCGCGCTGATCAACGAGCCCGACATGGTGCTGCTCGACGAGCCCACCACCGGCCTCGACCCGCAGGCCCGCCACCTGGTCTGGGAGCGGCTGTTCCGGCTCAGGCAGCGCGGCGTCACGCTCGTGCTCACCACGCACTACATGGACGAGGCCGAGCAGCTCTGCGACCGGCTCGTGGTGATGGACGCCGGCAAGATCGTGGCGGAGGGCTCGCCCCGCGCGCTGATCGAGCGATACTCCACCCGCGAGGTCGTCGAGTTGCGCTTCGCGGCCGAGTCGCAGTCCGGGTTCGCGGCCAAGCTGGACGGCGTCGGCGACCGCACCGAGGAGTTGCCCGACCGCATCCTGCTCTACACGGCCGACGGCGACGCCGCGCTCGCCGAGGTGCACGCGCGCGGGCTCACCCCGTCCGGCGCGCTGGTCCGCCGCAGCTCCCTGGAGGACGTGTTCCTGCACCTCACCGGCCGGACGCTGGTCGACTGATGATCGCCGCCTTCGAGTTCCACCTGGCCGAGTTCGCGCGCAACTGGCGCGGCTCGGTCTTCGGCTCGTTCGTCATCCCGCTGCTCACCATGCTCGGCTTCGGGATCGGCGTCGGCGGTTACGTGCAGGGCGGCGTCGACGGCGTGCCCTACCTGCACTTCCTGGTCCCCGGCCTGCTCGCGTCGACCGCGCTGCAGATCGCGCTCGGCGAGTCCACCTGGCCGGTGCTCGCCCACATGGAGTGGATGAAGACCTACGCCGCGCAGGCCGCCACGCCACTGCGCCCGGTCGACGTGCTCGGCGGCCACCTGCTCTTCGCGATGCTCCGGGTGACCGCCGGCGTCACCGCGTTCCTGCTGGTCGCGGTCGTCTTCGGCGCGCTGCCGTCGCCGTGGGCGCTGGCCTGCCTGCCGATCGGCGTGCTGCTCGGCCTCGCTATCGCCGCGCCGGTCTTCGCCTACAGCGTCTCCGTTCCCGGCGAGGTGTGGCTGAGCGTGCTGTTCCGCTTCGCGATCGTGCCGATGACGCTCTTCGCCGGCGTGTTCTTCCCGGTCGACGCGATGCCGGCCGCGCTTCGCTGGCTGGCCTACGCGACACCGCTCTGGCACGCCGTCGACCTCTGCCGCGCCGCCACGCTCGGCCGCGCGCTCGACTGGTCCCTGACCGGCCACCTGCTCTATCTCGCGCTCTGGGCCGGCGCCGGCGTCGCGCTGGCCGCACACCGTTTCCACCGGCGGCTGGGGGTCTGACCGTGATCGCCGCACTCGCGCTGCCCCGCCTCACCGCCTCCGGCGGCCGCGTCCTGGCCGTCGCCGGCCGTAACGTCGTCGCGCTGCGCCGCGCCGGCTGGCTGGTGTTCGTCTCCGGCGCGATCGAACCGTTCCTCTACCTCTTCTCGATCGGCATCGGCGTCGGCGCGCTGATCGGCGACATGCCGCTGCCGGACGGCACGGTGGTCAGCTACGCCGCGTTCGTCGCGCCCGCGATGCTCGCCGCGTCCGCGATGACCGGCGCGCTCACCGAGACCACGTTCAACTTCTTCGGCAAGATGAAATTCTGGAAGCTTTACGACAGCGTCCTCGCCACCCCGGTCGGCCCGATGGAGATCGCGTTCGGCGAGCTGTGCTGGGCCATGGCCCGCGGCGCGGTCTACGCCGCGTCCTTCCTCGCCGTCATGATCGCCATGGACCTCACCAGCCCGCTCCGCGCACTCGTCGCGCTGCCAGCGACCGTGCTGATCGGCTTCACGTTCGGTGCGATCGGCATGCTGACCGCCACGCTGATGCGCGGCTGGCAGGACTTCGACCTGATCGGCACGATTCAGTTCGCGCTCTTCCTCTTCTCCGGCACGTTCGTCCCGGCCACCGCCTACCCGGCCGCGCTCCGCTGGCTGATCGAGATCACGCCGCTCTACCGCGCGGTCGACCTGATCCGCGCGCTCACCGCGGGCCGCGCCGGCTGGCTCCAGGCCCTCGACATCGCCTACCTCCTCGCCCTGTTCGCGCTCTGCCTCTGGGCCGCCTCCCGCCGGATGAGTCGCCTGCTGCGCAAATAGAGCGGTCATGGGCCGCGGTGAGCGCCTCGGTGCCGCTGGCATACCTGTTCGGGGACGTAGACCGTCCGCACCGACTGCGGCGACAGTGCGTGTATGCCGGTTGGATACTTCTCCTCCTTCGCTGGGCGCGGCTCGCCGGCCGCGACACTGACCGCCCTCGCGGTGCTCCTGCCGCTCGTCCCAGTGCAGCGGCAACCCAGTGCAGCGGTGGGCCGGCGTGGTTCCTCTGGGCTTGCTCCCGGGTTCCGCGCGGGCTCACGGAAAGGCGTGAACCGCTCTGCGGCGACGGGCGTATTGGTCGCAGCGGATCCTTCCGAGGGGTGAGGGAGAGCACAATGGCGGGACCTGGACCTGTACCTGTTTACATGCCACCCGGAGCGGTGATTCCACCCGAACCGGACGGCACCGAATACGTGACCGTGGCGGGCCAGCCGAGCCGCCTGGCGACGGCGCCCGGTGACGTGGGGACGCAGACCGAGTGGGACGCGTCGACCCTCGAAGGCGCGATCAACTGGCTGGAGACACACTCGATCTACCTCACCCAGTCGCTGGTGCCCGGGATGGAGACGGACATCCGCAACTGGCTGGCGGGCCCGCCGGACGGCTCGGGCACCTCGCCGTTCGGCACCTACCCGACCGCGGTCCAGATGCGGGACAGGCAGGTCGGGCACTACACCACGGCGGACGGGTCGATCCGCACGATCGCGCAGGAGCTGTGGCAGGCGGCGCAGACGCTGCGGGTGGTGCTGGAGCAGTACGAGACCGCGGAGGAGGCGAACGAGATGAGCGCCTCCGCCTTCGACCAGATCTTCGCGGAACAGAGCGGGAGCAGGCCCGGCGGCGGTCCGTCGGATTCCGCCGCCCCGCCGCCGGCCGCGCCCCCACCGGCACCCGGCGCCCCGCCGGCTCCTGCCGCGCCGCCCGCGCCGGCGGAGCCCGCACCCACCCCTGCCGCCCCGCCGCCACCCGACCCGTCGCTGCCCGTGCCCGGTGCACCCGTGGTCAGCTCGGCGGGTGTCGCACCCGCGGTCCACGTGACCGACGGCCCAGGCTACGGAGGCTGAGTTCGATGGCCGACAAGTACGGGATTCAGACCTGGGAACAGATGGTCACGCAAGTCGTGATCCACGGGAAGCCGGACAACATCCGGGCCGCGGCGGCGGGCTGGGACCTTGCGCTGCGGAACCTGAACGACGTGAAGACCAGCCTGGACGACAACGTCACCGACCTCGGGACCACGTGGAAGGGGGAGGCGTACGAGTCGTTCAAGGCGCACATCGAGCGCATCTCGCAGAACATGGAGACCGTCTACAACGACGCGAACAGCATGGGCACCGTGGTCGGCACGCTCAACACGTCGGCGGACCGGCTGCAGGCGGCGCAGGCCGAGATCCCGATCCCGGCCGGCATGGAGGACGAGATCGCCGCGCTGCGCAACGAGGACCAGGGCATCGCGGACGGGGTGTTCGAGTCGACGGCGGTGGGCCTGCTCGGCCTGCCGTTCGGCCCGATGGGCTTCGCGCTGGGGACCGCGCTCGGGGCGGTGTTGTCCTCGACCGGCGTCTTCGACGCGCTCAGCGACTGGCTGAACGACCGGACCGACGAGGCCCGGGTGATCTGGAACCGGCTGAACTTCGAGATCGAGGGCGAGGCCGCGGTCACTCCGGCCGGCGTCCCGATCGGTTTCCAGAGCATGAACCTGGCCAGCGAGATCCCCCTGGGCACCGGCGCGCCGAGTACCGATATCGGTGCGCTCACCGGCGGTAACGGGATCGCGGGGGCCACTCCGGCGCTGAGCACGTCGCCGCCGGACATCGGCAGCGTCGCGCCACCCGGGACCGGCGCCTTCGATCCGGCCACAGCTGCCGCGCCGCAGCTCGGCGCGGCCGGTGCGCCGCCGTCCCTCGGCGCCGGCACCGCGGGCTTCGACCCGGGCGCGGCCACCCCGGGCACGGGCTCGTTCGACCCGGGGGTGCTCGGCCCCGGGTCCCTCGACGACCCGCCCGGCGGCACCGGCCTGGCCGGCGCCGGCTCCGGCCTCGGCGCCGGCGGCCTCGGTGGTCTCGGTACCGGCGGTCTCGGCGCTGGTGGCCTCGGCGCTGGTGGCCTCGGCACCGGAGCGCTCGGCGCCGGCGGTCTCGGTTCCCCCGGCGGTGCCGGCGGACCGGCCGGTGGCCTGGGCGGTGCCCCGATCGGTGGCGGCGCGCTCGGCAAGCCGGTCTCACCCGCGCAGGCCGGCATCCCCGGCGTGGGTGCTCTGGGCGCCGGCGCCGCGGCCGGCGCGGGCCGGGGCAACGGCAAGGGCGGTGCCGGTACAACCGGTAAGCCGCTTCTGCCGGGCAGCGCGGCCGGGGGCGGTGCCGCCGGCCGCGCGGGTCTGCCCGGCGTCGGTGGTATCGGCGGCGCCGGTCAGGGCGCCGGCTTCGGCGATGAGGAGGAGCACACCACCTGGCTGACCGAGGACGAGGACGTCTGGGGCACCTCCGGCGCCGTCGCTCCCGGCGTGCTGCGCTGAGTCACCGCACTCCCACGGCCACCGGGTAGTGGGCTGTCCACCACCGTTCGCCAGGCTGCTCAAGAGATCGAGGCGTCATTCACGTCGTTCTAGCGACGTGAATGACGCCTCGATCTTGGGCCTAGAGGCCGAGGTAGCGGCTGAGCATCGGGTTGAGCAGCTTGCCGGCGGGGTCGAGGTCCGCACGCAGAGCAAGGAAGTCGCCGAATCGGGGGTAGCGGGCGCGCAGCGCGGCCGGGTCGGTGGAGAAGACCTTGCCCCAGTGCGGGCGGGCGCCGAACGGCGCGAGCTGCTCCTCCAGCGCGGCGACGACCGGCGCGACCGCGTCGGCGTCGGGCTGCCAGGTGAAGTGGATCGCCACGCTGTCGTGGCCGTGGCTCGGGCTGAGCCAGAGGTCGTCGGCCGCGATCGTGCGGACCTCGGAGATCTGCAGCACCGGCGCGACCCGGTCGCGGATCGCGTCGACCGCCTCCAGCGCCGCGATCGCGTGCGCGGCCGGTACCAGGTATTCGGTCTGCAGTTCCGCGGCGCTGCTGGGCGTGAAGTCCAGGCGGAAGTGGGGGAGGCGCTCGTGCCACGGGCCCGGGACGCCGCCCTGCTCGGTGCAGTTGACCGCGGACATGCCGGGGACCGGGTGCAGCGGCGTCCCGGCGAGCGTGGCACCGTGCCACCCGGTGGGCAGCGGTGTGTCCAGGGGGTCGCGCTTGACCCAGATCTGGTTGATCACCGAATCGGTCCAGTCCGTGAAGAGACTGACTGAGTAGCCCGCGCGCATGATCTCCGCCCAGCCGGTCTCCAGCTGTGACCAGGGAAGGCCTTCGTAGACGGACTGCGCGATCTCGAACGTGGGCCGGATGCGCAGCGTGACGTCGACGACGATGCCGAGCGCGCCCAGGTTGACCACCGCACCGGCCAGGCGCGGATCGTCGCGGCGCAGGTCGAGCAGCTCGCCGTCCGCGGTGACCAGACGCAGCCCGGTGACGGCGGCGCCGAGGCCGGGGCTGGTGACGCCGGAGCCGTGCGTGCCGGTGGCGACCGCACCGGCCACCGAGATGTGCGGCAGCGAGGCCATGTTGTGCAGCGCGTACCCCGCGGCGTGCAGGCGCGAGGCGAGTTCGCCGTAGCGGACGCCGGCGCTCACTGTGACCTCGCTGGAGACCGAGTCGATGTGCACCGTCCCCGGCAGCGACGCGGCCGAGACCAGGTCGCCGTCGGTGTCCGCGATCAGGTTGAACGAGTGGCCGGTGCCGAGCGGGCGCAGCCGGGCGCTCGCGGCCACGATCTCGCGCAGCTCGTCGACCGTGCCCGGCCGATGCACCCGGGCCGCGCCGAACGTGACGTTCCCGGCCCAGTTCGTCAGCGCCATGCTTTCGCCTCCACCAGGTCGCCGGCGATCGCGGTGATCGTGTCCAGGCCCTCCAGGCGGTTCACCCAATCTGTGGGCAGCGCCTCCTCGCCGTGCCGGGCGCCGAGCAGGTTGCCGCAGATCGCGCCCGTGGAGTCGCTGTCGCCGGCGTGGTTGACCGAGACGAGCAGCGCGTCGCGGACCCGGCTCGGCTCCTCGCACGCGAGCGCGGCGTAGACCGCCATGGCCAGCGCCTCCTCCGCGATCCAGCCGAGCCCGATCCGCTCGATGCCGGTGTTACCCGGAGCGTACGGCGTGTCCAGGGCCCGGCGCAGCGCGGTCAGCGTCTCCTCGTGCAGGTCGTGCGTGGTCAGGATGCCGATGGCGCGCTCGGCCGCGGTGCGGACGTCGTCGCCGTCCAGCAGGTGCCGGATGATCGCGGCGAACGTGCCGGCGGCCAGGTAGCCGGTCGGATGGCCGTGCGTGTGCACCGCGCACTCGGCGGCCAGCGCGAACGCGTCCGCCGCGCTTACGGCCGGGAACAGGCCGAACGGCGCGGAGCGCATGACCGAGCCGCAGCCCTTGGAGTCCGGGTTCGCCGGATGGTAGAACGTGCCCATCCGGCCGAGCGCCAGACCGCCGAGGCAGGCGTTTCCAGGCGCGCGCTGCGCGTAGAGGAACGGCTGTGCGGCGAGCCCGTCCGCGTGCTCCGGCGGGCCGGGGAAGCGCTGCGTGTCGTACCAGCGGAGGTGGGCCTGGTAGACCGAGGCCGGCACGTCGGTGCCGCCGGACCGGAGCAGACCCTCCACGGTGAACAGCGTCATCTGGGTGTCATCGGTGATCAGCGCGAGACCGTCCCGGGACAGCTCCAGGTCGGTCACCGCGGGATCGCGATGGAATTCGACCGGGTTGCCGAGCGCGTCACCGACCGCGCCGCCGAGCAGACAACCACGGACGCGGGACCGGTATGCGCTCATGGGTCCGTGATCCTACGGGAGGCTTGCGCGGGTCGGCGATGATCGGCGGAGCGGCGAGTCAAGGGCCAATGCGGCTAAAACCGGCATTCTCCTCAGCAGTCGACAGATGCGAATGTCGTTGCCGTTAGTTGTGCTGGTCGCCCGTTGCCTCCGGAGGCGAGGATGGCCGTATTCTCGGCAGCGCATATGGAGCATCGGGGCCGCTGGAGTGCGGTCACGATCGAATCCGACAGGGGGAGTCAGCGGTGAGGCCCACCAGACCCCGGCGCCGTACCGGCGGGGTGACCCGGTTCACGGCGGCTGCGCTGGCCGCGATGCTGGCCGGCGGCGCGCTGTTCACGGCGCCGGCCGCCGCGGCCGCGGCGCCGACGATCGCGGAGCGGCAGAAGTGGTACTTCGACCTGCTCAAGATCTCCGAGGCACAGCAGATCAGCACGGGCGAGGGGATCGTGGTCGGCGTCGTCGACTCCGGCGTCGACGCCTCGCACCCGGATCTGCAGGGCAAGGTCCTGCCCGGCCGCGGCACCGGCGGCGAGGCGGCCGACGGCCGCTCGGACCGGGTCGACGGGCACGGCACCGGCATGGCCTCGACCATCGCCGGTAACGGCGGTGGCCCGAACCGGATGACCGGGATCGCGCCCGGCGTGCGGATCCTGCCGTACGCCACCGGGACCGCGGAGAACCTGAACGTCGGCGCGGAGGGCATCCGCTGGGCCGTCGACAACGGCGCCAAGGTCATCAACCTCTCCTGGGGTGCGGACGTGGATCCGACGCCGCAGGTCATGCTCGACGCGGTCGAGTACGCGCTGAGCAAGGACGTCGTGGTCGTCGCCGCGGCCGGTAACGTGACGGAAGGCCACTCGAAGGTCGCCGCCCCGGCCAAGATCCGGGGTGTGATCGGAGTGACCGGAATCGCCACCGACGGTTCCTTCTGGGCGGCTCAGTCGGTTCAGGGCCGGGGCGCGGTGCTCTCCGCGCCGGCCCAGGACGTCGTGAACGCCATGCCGCTCGGGCTGTCGGACAGCGGTTACGGCCTCGGTGGCGGCACCAGTTCCGCAGCCGCGATCGTCTCCGGCGTGGCGGCCATGGTCCGGGCGAAGTTCCCGGATCTGGATGCGGCGAATGTGATCGAGCGGCTGATCCGGACCGCGGACGACAAGGGCGCGCAGGGCTGGGACGGCCAGTACGGCGACGGCATCGTCAACCCGGTCGCGGCGCTGACCGAGGACGTGCCGGCGGTGGACCGCAACCCGCTGCTGCCGGACGAGGACGAGACCGGTGCCACCGAGGCCGCGCCGGCACCGGAGGACAGCGACGAAGGACTCGGCGGCAACACGGTCGCGCTGATCGGGGGCGGCATCTGCCTGGCTCTGGTGGTCCTGGTGGTCGTGCTGATCGCGGCGGCCTCGTCGCGCAACAAGCGCCGGCCCGGCCCACCCGCGCCGGGACCGTATCCGCACCAGCCGGGCCCGTATCCGGCACAGCCGGGCCCATACCCCCAGCAGGGTGGCTATCCACCGCCGGGACCGGGTTACCCGCCGGCACCCGGCCCGCAATATCCGCCGGGGCCGCAGTACCCACCGGGGCCGCAGTATCCGCCGCACGGCTGACCGGCGAGTCAGGCACGGAACGAGTAAAGGAACGACGGGGAGGAAGAGGAGATGGCAGAGAATCAAGGGCCGGGCCAGGAGGTGACTCCGGTCTTCATACCGCCGCTGCCGGGCACCGCGCTGCCGCCGGTAGCCGGGTTCTGGGTGTCGGACGACCTCAACGCGTCGTCCCGGCCGACCGAGATCAACGCCACCTCCGGCGACCCGGGTCTCAACACGGAGTGGGACGCCGACAGCCTGGACGGTGCGATCCGCTGGCTGGAGGATCACGCGAAGTATCTCGGTGACCGCCTGGCGCCCGCGATGAGCGACGACATCGGCAGCTGGCTGACCGGCCCGCCCTCGGCGGGCGGGAAGTCGCCCTTCGGCACCTACCCGGCGGCGGCGGAGATCGCGCAGCGGCACCAGGGGCACTACCAGAACGCGGAGCGGTCGGTGCGCACCATCGCCGAGGAACTGCTGCAGGCGGCCGAGGCGCTCAAGCAGGTCAAGGAGCGATACGAGACGGCGGAGCGGGCGAACCAGATGTCCGCGCAGGCGTTCGAGGAGGTCTTCGCCTCGGAGGTGCAGACCGGCCAGTACGGCGGCGGCACCGGATATCCGCCCACCGGGACCGCCGGCACCCCGGCGTCGTACCCGAGCAGCGGTACGTCCACGTCCGGCGACTCGGGATACGGGGGTTAGGCGATGGCACGGAATTGGGGCGACGAGTCCTGGGAGAACATCGTCAACCAGGTCGTGATCGACGGCCGGCCGGGTGACCTGCGGACCGCGGCGCTCGGCTGGGAGGCGGTGCTGCGCAACCTGAACAGCGTGAAGACCAGCCTCGACACGAACGTCACGGACCTCGGCACGGTCTGGAAGGGCGACGCCTACGAGGCGTTCAAGACGCACATCGAGACGATCTCGGAGAAGATCCAGCACGTCGTCGACGAGGCGAACGGGACGGGCAGCGGCGGTGTCGTCACCAGCCTGAACCAGGCGGCCGACGATCTGCACGCCGCGCAGGAGGTCATCCCGGTCCCGATCGCCATGCAGCCCGAGGTCATGCAGGCACGGGACGCCCACCTGGCGATTCCGATCGGCTCCTTCGAGAATGCGATCAGGGTGGACATCGCCGGTGCGATGGGTACCTACCGGGACATCGGCAACGCGGTGACGTTCGGGCTGGCGGAGAAGGTCTGGACCGCGGTCCAGGACGCCCTGACCAACGGCAGTGAAGAGGCCCTGCAGCATTGGCGGACCCTGAACGGGCAGGTCGCCGACACGGCCGCCGCGACGCCGGCCGGCACGCCCGTCGGGTATCAGAGCTTCGCTCCCACGGAGGAGGTCCCGCTCGGATCGGGCGGCCCCAGCGGTGGCGTCGGCGGCGGCCCCGGCGGTGGTGGCGGGGGTGGCGCTCCCAAGCTGGGCGCCGGTGCGCCCTCCGGCATCGGCAGCGTCAGCCCGACCGGCGGCAGCCCGTTCGACTCGAGTATCGGCAACACCCCCTACACGCCACCGATCAATGACAGCACCGGCGGCTTCGACCCGGAGGTGGGCACCGGCTACACGCCCGGCGGCGGTGCCGACTTCGACCCGAGCACGCCGACCGGCACCGGCCTGGCCGGCGCGGGCGGTGGCCTCGGCACCGGCGGTCTGGGCGCGGGCGGTCTCGGGTCCGGCGGTCTCAGCGGTCTCGGCGGTGCCGGTGCCGGTGGTCTCGGCGCCGGTGGCGGTCTCGGCTCGGCCGGAGGTCTCGGCGCGGGCGGTGCCGGCGGCATCCCCGGTGGCGGTGCGCTCGGCAAGCCGGTCAGCGGCGCCGGGCTCGCCGGTCTGGGCGCGGCGGGCATGGGCGGGATGGGTGCCGGTGCCGGCGCGAAGGGTGCGGGCAAGGGCGGTGCCGCCAAGGGCGGCAAACCGATGCTCTCCGGCGGTGTGGCCCCGGGCACCGGTGCCGGCAAGGGCGGCGCGGGTCGCGCGGGCGCCGGCGGGATGGCCGGCATGGGCGGCGGTCACGGCGCCGGCTTCGGCGGCGAGGAGGAGCGCAGCACCTGGCTCCAGGAGGACGACGACGTGTGGGGCGGCGGCGACGCGGCCCCGGGCGTCCTGCGCTGACGACTCGATCAAGGAACGGAACAGCGGAACGGCGGGGCCACCGGCCCCGCCGTTCGTCAATTCTGACGATCCGCCCGGGCCGGTGGATAGCCCGTGATCCTGGTGACGATCCGGCGTGCCACCAGCCAGCCGCCGGCCATCAGGCCGAAGAGCGTGAGAAACGGCGGAATGTCCAGCCAATGCGAGCGAGACGGATAGTCGGCCGCATAGACCGGGCACAGGTGGTCGCTGGCGTATCGCCGGCTGCAATCCCGTTCCTCCACCGCGACCTCCCCGTGCAGCGGCCGCGTCGACCGCACGGTGACCTCGGCCGGCGGCTCACCGAACGTCGCGGTCTCGTGCCACACCGCGGACGCCGCACACGCGTACGGCTCACGGAGAAGTTGCCGTTCACAGCCGCTCACGGTGGCCGTGCCGGAGGCGAGCACCCGCGGTCCGGCGGTGGACCCGAAGCGCTCGACGACGAGGAAGACCACGCTGCTCGCCGGGAACGCGACGAGCATCGCGAGTGCCACCGTGAGCCCGATCGCCCACGTGCTGTAGCGCCGTCGGAGGTGAGCGGTCGGTTTCCGGCCGGGACGCCCGGCGATCATCGGCCGCGGACGCCTCCGCGCGCGGCGATCAGCCATCATCGTCCTCTGCGGTGCCGTCCTTGGTCGCCTTCGCGGCCTCCTTGCCGGTGAACAGCGGCCGGCTGTCCGCGACCGTGCCGGCCGGTCCCGAGGTGGCCCGGTCGACGTACCGGGTGTATTTCAGCGCGTCGCCGCCCGGGTAGATCAGGTCTCGCCGGGTGCGCACGTTCGCGCGTTCCAGCTTGTCGGCCCAGTTGTGCATGGACTGGGACTTGCCCGCCAGCGCGTCGGCGACCTTCCGGCCGGCCGCGCCGAGCTGGTCGAACCGCGCCACGAACCGCTTGATCACGGTCAGCATCTCGGACAGCCGCTTGGCCATCCGGGCGGTCAGCAGCGCGGCGTCGACCGAGACGCTGGTCAGGAACGCGGCGACCGAACCGCCCACGGTGACCACGGACGAGGCCGCGGCGATCAGCGCCTGGGCGATCACCCGGCTGATGAACGAGGCGATCATGTCGAAGATGATCGCGCGCTCGGTGGCGACCACGATGCCGGCGAGCATGACGCCCTGCGACGTGTTGCCGGTGTGCCCGGCCAGCGCGCGCAGCCCGTTGATGTACTCGGCCGCCGCGCCGCGGTAGCCCTGCGCGGCCTCGCCGGTCCAGGTGCCGATCCCGGCCATCGCGGCCTCGTACCGGTCCGCGGTCTGGAGCAGGCGCTCGCTGATGTTGCCCCAGGTGTCGGAGACGGCCTGGATCGCCCGGTGGTCGCCGGTGAGCAGCTCCAGCGGTTCCCGGATGAACGCCACGTGCTCCATGACCCAGCCGACGCCGGCCTTGACCAGCTCACCGAGCGGGTTGAGCGCGATGGACAGCACGTCTAGCCCGACTGAGATCCCGTTGACGCCGACGCTCATCGCGCTGAAGTCGCGGTTCTCGTAGAGATCGGTCCAGGCGCCGTAGCCGCTGTCGAGCAGGCCGGCTCCGGCGAATTTCTGGGAGTCGTCCCAGACGCTCTTCGGCGCCGCGACCAGTGGATTGTCCGTCATCCCGGTCACCAGCCCGCGTCGCCGATGGCGCGCAGCAGGTCCGCGATCGCGTCGTCGTTGCCGAAGTACTGCGCGTTGTTGGCCTGCACGCCGGTGGACATCGCCTGGCCGAGCAGGTCGGCCTGGTCGAGCAGATCGCAGGTGTCGCCGAGCGCCATCTCCAGCACCGGCGGCAGGACGAACTGCAGGAACAGCCCGTACGCCTCGGTGCCGCCGAAGCCCACCTCGGTGCCGGCGGCCCGGCACAGGGCGACGTCCGCGGCGACGCCCTGCACCTGCCCGGCGTGCGCCTCCAGCTCTGCGCGGGACACGGAGAACGCGCTCATCGCGTCTCCTCCTCGACCGGCGGCAGCGTGCTCTTCAGGAACGCCATGGCCGAGGAGTCATCGCCGACCAGCCCGGACATGATCTCCAGCATCCGCTGCGACGCCTCCGCGCAGGCCGCGCCGTACGCCTCCATCACCCGCGCGGAGAGCTGAGCGGCCGTCAGCTCCGTGGCCCGCGGCGAGAACCGGACGCCGAGCAGCACGCCCGACGGGTTGACCGTCACCGAGACGCTCTGGTCGCGGCTGGTCGCCGTCACCTGCGTCGCGGCCAGCTCGTGCTGGGCGCGCCCGGCCTCGGCGGTCAGCCGCGCGGTGCGCTCCTCCTGCTCCCGCAGCCACCGGTCCGGATCGGTCAGGTCACCATCGCCGAATGCGAACGTCATGTGTCTTCCTCCCCCGTGCCATTGCTGGTTGATCATGCAACATGGCCGCAATACCGGGAAGAAGCGCAGCTCACGTCTCCAGCGGCAGGAGACCGGAGCGGTAGGCCCAGATGACGGTCTGCACGCGGTCGCGGGCGCCGATCTTGGTCATCGCGCGGCTCAGGTGGCTCTTCACGGTGCTGACCTCGACCACCAGCTCGGCCGCGATCTCCGCGTTGGACAGGCCGTGGGCCAGCAGCCGGACGATCTCCGTCTCGCGTGCGGTGAGCACGTCCGGCCCGGTTCCCGGCGGCGCGCCGGCCCGGCGGCGGCGGGCGAACTCGACGATCACGCGCCGGGTGACCGTGTGGTCCACCAGCCCCTGGCCGGCGGCGAGCCGGCGGATCGCGTCGAGGAGCGTGTCCACGTCCGCGTCCTTGAGCAGGAAGCCGCTGGCACCGGCCTCGAGCGCGCCGAACACGTACTCGTCCAGCTCGTAGGTGGTCAGCACCAGCACCGCGGGCGCCGGGTCGAGCGTGCCGACGATCTCGCGGGTCGCGGTCAGGCCGTCGCCGCCGGGCATGCGGACGTCCATGCAGACCACGTCCGGCTTCAGCCGGCGGGCCATCCGGACCGCCTCGGGGCCGTCGGCGGCCTCGCCGACCACGGTGATGTCACCGGCCAGTTCGAGCAGGGACCGGAACCCGGCGCGCAGCATCGGCTGGTCGTCCGCCAGCAACACGGTGATCATGAGCCAGATCCGGATCCAGCACCGGTACGCGGAACGGTGAGCCGGACGAGCCAGCCGCCGTCGTCAGCAGGGCCGGCGTCCAGCGCGCCGCCGATCAGCGAGGCCCGCTCCCGCATCCCGATCAGACCGAAGCCGCGATGACGGCGGTCGTCCCGGACCGGCACGCTGCCGGTCGCCCGCCCGTTATGGATCTCCATGGTGGTCTCCGTCTCCCCGTAGGCGAGCGTGATCGACACCGGCGCGCCGGGCGCGTGGTCGCGCGCGTTGGACAGCGCCTCCTGCGCCACCCGGTGGAGCGCCACCTCCACGGCCGGGTCCTGGACGCCGGGCGTGCCGTCGACGGTGAGCGTGGCCTCGCCGCCGGACACCAGCCGGTCGATCATCGCAAGGCCGCTGCCGTCCGGCAGGTGCGGGCCCGCGCCGTCGTCGGCCCGCAGCGCACCGACGATCCGCCGCAGGTTGTGCAGCGTGTTCCGGCCCTCCTCGCGGACCGCGGCCGCGTGCCCCCGGGCCGCCTCCGGATCGCGGTCCAGCAGCCGTTCGACCAGCGTGGCCTGCACGATCAGCGAGGTCAGATGGTGCGCGGCGACATCGTGCAGGTCGCGGGCGGTGCGGGCGCGCTCCGCGGTCAGCACCGCCTCGGTCCGGGCCCGGTGCGCCTCCGCATCCGCTTCCGCCCGCGCCGCGACCGCGTTCGCCCGGGCGGTCTCCGCTTCCGCCCGCGCCGCGACCGCGTTCGCCCGGGCGGTTTCCGCGTCCGCCCGGGCCGCGACCGCCTCGGCGTAGCGGCGCCGCATGGTCAGGTGCGCGCCGAGCAGCGCGGCCGCGACGTAGAGCAGCAGCGCCAGCGCGAGGTTCACCACGAGCCGGCTCAGCTCCCACGCCGGGTCCTCGACCGGGGGCAGCGTGAGCACCGCGTACCCGCCGATCTCCACGACCGCCGTGATCACCGCGATCGTGATGGCGGCGCGCGCGGTCAGCAGCGTGCCGCAGGTGAAGACCGCGATGGCGAGCCCGGCGCCGCGCAGTCCGGTGCCGTGCGGGGCGGCGGCGGAGATCGCGGTCTGTAGCACCAGCATCAGCGCCACGCACGTCACCGGGCTGACCCGGCGCAGGCAGAGCAGCAGCGTCTGCGCGATCATCAGCGTCAGCACGGCCGTGCCGGGCGGGCTTCCCCGGTCGGAGAGCCAGATCAGCAACCCGAACGCGACCGCGGCCACGCCCAGCGCACCGTCCTGGATCAGCTTCTTCCGCATCTCGCTCCTCCCGAGCGGCCCGGCACGCGGGGAGCGTGCCGGGCCGGTGGTTCACGCCGGTCAGCGGTGGGCGGACAGCCAGGTGACGACGTCGCGCAGCACCGCCGGGTCCGGGTTGCCGGGCACCGCCGCGTACTCCGGCGAGACGTTCATCGTGTGGCCGACGCCGGGGTAGGTGATCAACTTGTGGTCCCGGTTGCCGGCCGTGGCGAGCGCGGCGTCCGTGACGATCGCGCCCCGTGCCGGGGTCTGGATGTCGGTCTGCCCGTTCAGCAGCAGCACCGGCCCGTCGTACCGGGGGAGTTCCTGGGCCGGGGTCCTGAACCGGCCGATGTCGGTGAGGTACCTGGCGAAGCTCTCCGGCATGCCCGGGATGTTCGGGAACCGATCGAAGCCGACGGCCGCGCGCACGACCGGCTCGACCTCGGTGTCGATGGCCAGCCGGCCGTCACCGTTCGCGTCGGTCCCCGGAGCGGCCAGCACGGCCCGGAACTGTGCCGCCACGTCGGACGGACGGCCGGCCAGGCCCTCGGACACCTCGTTCGCGGTCAGCGAGCCGTCGCCGTCGAAGTCGAACTCCTCGTGCAGCTGCCCCAGTGTGCGGCCGACGGCCTGGTAGTAGAGCACCTCGCGCGGGGTGCCGTGGACCACGCCCATCGCGACCACGCCGGCCGGCTTCCGGATGCCGTAGCCGCGCGGGTCGGCGGCCAGGTTGCCGGCGACCTGCGTGCCCTCGCTGTGGCCGAGCAGGAAGACCTTCGCCGGGTCAGCCCGCTTCGAGGCGCCGGCGAACCGGACGGCGGCGGCCGCATCGCGTACCACCTGCTCGTAGGGTGTGGCGGGGTCGAGGAGCGCGGGGTCGTCGCTCAGCTGTGGGCCGATGCCGATCACGCCGCGCTTGTTGAAGCGCAGCACCGCGAAGCCGCTCCGGCTCGCCGACTGGGCGACCGACCTGAGCGTCCCCACGTTCGGCGCGAGCGTCTGGTCCATGTCGTTCTTGCCGCTGCCGTGCAGCAGCACCACCACGGGCAGGCGGCCCCTCGCGCCCTTCGGGTAGGTGAGCTCGCCCTCGGCGGACCACCCGCCGTCCATCGGGATGGTCACGGACTCGCGGACGATGCCGGCCCACTCGGTGCCCGGCCGCTCCGTCGCCTGCGCGCTCGCCAGCGGCAGCAGGCCGATGGCGAGCGCGGCGGCGGCAGCCGGTACGGCGACCTTCTTCAGCTTCATGACGTACTCCAAGGTCGGCGTCGTTTCGATGCCTCAGAGCGTGCCGCGCGGCCCGGTCCGGCCACATCCGGCGGAGGCGGGAAGTCCGGGTTGCGACCTCCGACGGAGGCGGGCCACCGTCCGGCGGAGAATGTGATCTAGCGAACAGCGCACTGGATGTCTGTTTTATGCGAATTCGCTGATCGCGAGACGGTGCCGGCCGACGATCATCGTCGACACATCGGCGGACGTAACGGTGGATCGCGCCGATTCTCCGGCCCTCACGGTGCCCTCACGAATTGTTCCGCGGGGGTGCATCAAGCGACGTTTTTGCTGGTGGGGCGGGCGGGACTCGAACCCGCGACCGAGGGATTATGAGTCCCCTGCTCTAACCGGCTGAGCTACCGCCCCGGCGCCGGGATCGTATCCCGTACGCCTGCGCCCCGGCCACCGGCAATCGGCCGGGACCGGCCTTCTTTGATCAAGCGATACCAGGTCTATATCGGCCGAATATCGGCTAAACGGAGATCAACCGACCGTCCTTCTCCGGCGAATTTCCCGGGGCTTCCGGAGGGCGCCGGGACAGCCCGCTCGGCCACCACACCCGGTCGCCGAGGTCGTGCACCAGCGCGGGCACCAGCAGCGAGCGGACCACGACCGTGTCCAGCAGCACGCCGACCGCGACCGCGGTGCCCAGCTCGGCGAGGATCACCAGCGGCACCACCGCGAGCGCGGAGAACGTGGCGGCCAGCACCACGCCGGCCGAGGTGATCACGCCGCCGGTGACGATCAGGCCGCGCAGCACGCCGGCCCGGGTGCCGTGCGCGATCGACTCCTCGCGGACCCGGCTCATCAGGAAGATGTTGTAGTCGATGCCGAGCGCGACCAGGAAGACGAACGCGAAGAGCGGGATCGACGCGTCGATGCCGGGGAATCCGAAGGCGTACCGGAAGATCAGCGCGCAGATGCCGAGCGTGGAGCCGAACGACAGCACCACGGTCGCGATCAGCAGCACCGGCGCGAGCAGCGAGCGGAGCAGCAGCGCGAGGATCACCGCGATCACGGCCAGCACCAGCGGAATGATCACATTGCGGTCCCGTTCGTTCGTGTCCTGCGTGTCCAGCTGCACCGCGGTGTAGCCGCCGACCAGCGCGTCCGCGTCCGGCACCGCGTGCGCGGCCACCCGGATCTGCCGCACGGTCTCCTCCGCGGCCGCGCTGTCCGGCTCGTCCGCAAGCGTGGCCTGCAGCTGCACCCGCCCGCCGACGACCTTGGGCGGTCCGGCCGGCGCGCCCGGCCCGCTGACCGCGCGCACGCTGTCGACGCCCGCGACGCCCTGCACGGCCTGCGTCGCCGCGGCCGCCGCGCCCTGCGACACGAAGATCGTGGTGGGGGAGCCGGAGCCGCCCGGGAAGTGCCGGGCGAGCGCCTCCTGGCCGTTCACCGAGTCGGTCTCCGCGGTGAACAGGTCGGACTGGCCGAGCCCGGTGCTGCCGACCTGCGACAGGCCGAGCATGCAGAGGGCCAGCGCCAGCGTGGTGCCGATCCAGGCGAGTCGCGGCCGTCTGTGCACCGCGCCGGCCACGCGCGTCCAGAGCCGTGAGTCCTGCACGGTGCCGCCGGTGAGCGGACGGCGCGGCCAGAACGCCCACCGGCCGCCGAGCAGCAGCAGCGCGGGCAGGAACGTGAGCATCACGATCAGCGTGGCGGCGATGCCGACCGCGGAGATCGGGCCGAGCGCGCGGTTCGAGTTCAGGCCGGAGAAGAGCAGGCAGAGCAGGGCCGCGATCACCGTGGCGGCGGACGCGACGATCGCGGGCGCGGCGCCGCGCCACGCGGCCTTCAGGGCATCGGCGGTACGGTCGAAGCGCCCCAGCTCCTCCCGGTACCGCGCGATCAGCAGCAGCGCGTAGTCCGTGCCCGCGCCGAAGACCAGCACGGTGAGGATGCCCTGCGCCTGTCCGTCCAGCTTCACGATGTCGTTCTTCGCGAGGAAGTAGACCGCGGTGGCGGCCAGGCCGAACGAGACCGCGGCGGACAGCAGCGGGATGATCCACAGCACCGGGCTGCGGTAGACGACCAGCAGGATCACCAGCACCACACCCGCGGTGACCAGCAACAGCGTCAGGTCCAGCGAGCCGAAGACCTCCTTGAGGTCCGCGCGCAGCCCGGCCGGCCCGGCCACGTGCACGGCCAGCCCGTCCCGTCCCGGCGAGGCGACGGCCGCGCGGATCGCCGTGACGATCTCGCCGGCGTCGAGCGCGCTGTCCACCGGCACGATGAGCTGCAGCGCCCGGCCGTCGTCGCTGTCGTCGACGTCCGGCAGCGGGCCGATGACGCCGTCCAGGGCGGCCAGCTCCGCGCGGTCCTCGCCGGCGCGCCGCCGGTCCGCGTCGGTGAGGCCGGACGCCCGCTCGTAGACCACGATGGCCGGGGTGGTGCCGCGGTCGGTGAAGCTCGCCGCCTCGTCCGCCGCGCGGGTGGCCTCCGCGCCGGCCGGCAGGAAGGCGGTGCTGTCCGTGGTCGAGACCTCGCTCAGCCTGCCGGAGTAGGGTCCGGTGACCCCGGCGATCGCCAGCCAGCCCAGGACCACCGCGACCGCGATCAGGGCGGCGCTTCGGGTGCGCATGAACGCCCACTCTCCAAATCGACGCAGCAAACGACGCAACAGCCGACAGGGTAACGGGTGCGACGACGGCACGCCTCATCGGAGTGTGAAACACGAAGAAGCCCGCCGACGCAGAACGCCTCAAGCGGGCTGAACAACAAAGGCACCCGAAGCACCGAACGGCTCCAAAGCACCGAACGGCTCCAAAGCACCGAACGGCTCCGAAGCGCCCGCAACCGGCCGCCTCGCCACCGACGCACTGACGCGACCGACGCACTCACGCGACCGACGCACCGTGGGGTTTCCGGGGCTCGGCCCCGGAGCAGAACAGAGGCCACCCGGCCCGCGCTTTCTGCGGGCAGAGTGGCCTCTGGACTCTCGCTCCCCCGATTGGACTCGAACCAATAACCTGCCGGTTAACAGCCGGCTGCTCTGCCAATTGAGCTACAGGGGATCGTGCACTGCCTGGGCTCCGGATTTCTCCCGTTCCCTTGGCAACGGAGACAACCTTACATGACCTCCTGGGGGGTTCTGCCACCGGGTTACCTGACGTGGCCGTGCCAGCTTTCCGGACATTTCAGGGACTACCGCACACGGGGGCATGGCGCGGGGGCAGGATGGGTACGTACCCCGGCAGCAACACACGACAGGCGCGACAGTGCTGCCTCCAGGCAGTGCTGCGTCAAGGCACGAGAGGAGCCGCCACCATGCGCGGAAAGCTTCTGTTCATCGGCGGGCTGGCCGCGGGGTTCGTCCTGGGCGCCCGCGCCGGCCGGGAGAAGTACGAGGAGCTGCGGGTGCAGGCCCGCAAGGTCCTGGACCACCCGACCGTGCAGGAGGCCGCCGGCGTCGCGCAGGCGCAGGCCAACCGGCTGTACAGCGAGGGCAAGGACAAGCTGGCGAACAGCAAGATCGGCGAGAAGCTCTCCACCACGGGCACCACGTCGACCACCAGCACCACGACCACCACCCCCACCTCCTCGATCACGGCGACCGACGACACGTTCGCCGGCTCCCGGAGCACCAACTCCACCTTCTGATCGCGGAACACGGAAAAGGCCCCCGGTGCGCACCGGGGGCCTTTCTCATGTCCGGATAAGGCTACTTCTTGACCTTGCGGTCGTCGCGCAGCTCCAGGAACGGCTCCTTGTCCGCCGGCGTGCCGGACGCGATCGCCCGCCGCCGCTCCAGCTCGGCGTCGAACTCCGCGCCGAGCAGGATCGCGATGTTGGAGATCCACAGCCAGACCAGGAAGACGATGATGCCGGCCAGCGTGCCGTACGTCTTGTTGTAGGACCCGAAGTTCGCCACGTAGAACCCGAACGCGGCCGAGGCCGCCACCCAGACCAGCACGGCCATGATGCCGCCCGGCGTGACCCAGCGGAACCCGCCGGTCTTCGCGTTCGGCGACGCCCAGTAGAGCACCGCGAACATCAGGCTCACGATGATCAGCAGCACCGGCCACTTGGCGATGTTCCACGTCGTGACCGCGGCGTCGCCGAGCCCGATCGCGGAGCCCACGGTCTCGGCCAGCCCGCCGGTGAAGACCACGATGACCGCGCAGGCGACCAGCATCACGCCGACCAGCGCGGTGACGCCGACCCGGATCGGCAGCGTCTTCCAGACGGGGCGGCCCTCCGGCACCTCGTAGATCGAGTTCGACGCGCGCATGAACGCGCCCACGTACCCGGACGCGGACCAGAACGCACCGGCCAGACCGAGGAGCGCGATCAGCCCGGACGACGTGTCCGCGGAGCCGAGCTGCTTGGCCATGCTGTCCAGGATCTGGCCGGTCTCGCCCGGCACCAGCGGCTTGATGCTGTCCACCACGCGGGTGAGCGTGTCGTCGCCGAGCAGGCCCAGGACCGCGGCGAGCACCAGCAGGCCGGGGAAGATGGACAGTACGCCGTAGTAGGTCAGCGCCGCGGCCCAGTCCGTCAGGTTGTCGTCCTGAAACTCCGTGACCGTGCGCTTGATCGCGTTCCACAGCGAGTTGCCGCTCAGTTGAGCCGGACTGCCCGGCCCTTCGTCGGGCGATGCGGGCGATTCGTCCGCCGGCTTCGTGCCCTGCTCATCGTCTTTGTCCGCCTTCGCGTCGTTACCGTGCCGGTGTAATAGCGACATCGCCGTCCTCCCTCTCCGCGTACTCTCCCCTCTGACTGCCCTGAGCAGCGAAAATCTAACCCCGGCCGGACCGGTGCTGACCGTTCGGGCAGGACCCGAGCACAGCGGACCACCGTGGCCGCGGCGGTCGCCGCGCTCGTCGCGGTGCTGGCCGCCGGTGTCCTTCCGGCCGCCGACGGCACCCTCGGCCGCGGCCTGTCGTCGCTGGTCACGCTCGCGATGTCGGGCACCGCCGCGGTGCTCTGCGTGCAGGCTGAGTCGCTTCAACGTCGAGGCCCTGAAGATCGACAAAGTGTTCGTCGACGATCTCGGGACGCCGCGTGGCCGCGACATGGTCACCGCGCTGGTCGCGCTGGCCCGTTCCTGCGGCATGGCCACGGTCGCCGAGGGCGTCGAGGATCCGTTCCAGCGCGACGCGCTGCGCGACCTCGGCTGCGACTTCCTCCAGGGGTATCTGCTGTCCCGGCCGGTTCCCGCCGCGGACGTGCTGCCGCTGCTGGCAGCGAAGGTCTTTTAGATCAAATTCTGTTTTCCCGCTTCCGGCGTGGCTGAGTTCCCAGTGCTCCCGCGGGCACCGGTCCCGTCGTGGTCCGGAACACCCCGGGCGCTCTACCCGTGATCGAGGCGTCCCCCATGCTGTTCCAACCGCTTCGGGGAGGCCCTGATCACGACGAGGGCGGGGTGTTCGTCAGGGCAGGGGCAGGTTCCGGGGTGGGCGGTAGGTCCAGTCGCGGTCCGCGTCGGTGATCGGGCGGAGGACGCGGGCGGGCACGCCGCCGGCCACCACCATCGGCGGGACGTTCGCGGTGACCACCGCCCCGGCCGCGATCACCGACCCGCGGCCGATCGTCACGCCCGGCAGGATCGTGGCGCCGGCGCCGATCCACACGTCGTCCTCGATCCGGACCGGCGCGGAGAACTGGGTGCCGTCGCGCCGGATCTCCGGGTGCACCGGGTGGCCGGTCGCCGTGATCGTCACGTTGGGTGCGAACATCACCCGGTTGCCCACGACGATCTCGCCGTCGTCGACCACGGTCAGGCCGACGTTGACGTAGACGTCGTCGCCAAGGTGCGTGTAGCGGCCGTAGGCGACCCGGATCGGCGGCTCGACCCAGACGCGCTCGCCGACGCTGCCGAGCATCTGGCGCAGCAGCCGATCGCGCTCCGCGGTCTCGCGCGGCCGGGTGGCGTTGAAGTCGTGCGCCAGCTCCTTGCCGCGGATCCGCTCCTCCTCCAGCCCTTCCAGGCCGGGGTCGGCGTCCCGGTAGAGCTCCTGGGCCGAGATCCTTCGCCGTACCTCGCGCTCGTCCATGCGTACCCCCAGGCAATTCGATCTTTGGGCGTCAAACCTAACGCCCGCCGAGACCGGTGATTTCACCGATTCGCGGAGTGGGCCGCCGCGCGCACTCTGATCGATGTCCATCGAATTCGTCGAGGCAGGGAGTACAGCGACGTGCACAAGCCACGATTCCTGACCGCGGGCGTCCTCGCGCTCGCACTGGCCGCCGGTGGTCTCGCCGGTGCGGCGCCCGCGTCCGCGGCGGCCGCCAGTCCCTACGAGCGCGGCCCGGACCCGACGAACGCGAGCGTCGAGGCGCTTCGCGGGCCGTTCGGCACCGCGCAGACCAGCGTCTCCTCGCTGCTGGTGAGCGGTTTCGGCGGCGGGACGATCTACTACCCGACGAGCACGGCCGAGGGTACGTTCGGCGCGGTCGTCATCTCGCCCGGGTTCACCGCGTACCAGTCGAGCATCGCGTGGCTGGGCCCGCGGCTGGCGTCGCAGGGCTTCGTCGTCCTCACCATCGACACGCTCACCACGCTGGATCAGCCGGACTCGCGCGGCCGGCAGCTGCTGGCGGCCGCGGACTACCTGACCGGGTCCAGCTCGGTGCGGAACCGGATCGACGGGTCGCGGGTCGCGGTGATGGGCCACTCGATGGGCGGCGGCGGTTCGCTGGAGGCGGCCCGGAGCCGGCCCGCGCTGCAGGCCGCGATCCCGCTGACCGGCTGGAACACCACCAAGACCTTCTCGACGGTACGGGTGCCGACGCTGGTCATCGGCGCGGACGGCGACACGGTCGCGCCGGTCTCGTCGCACTCCGAGCCGTTCTACAACGGCCTGCCGTCGTCGGCGGACAAGGCGTACCTGGAGTTGAACGGCGCCACGCACTTCACGCCGAACTCGTCGAACACCACGATCGCGAAGCACAGCATCGCCTGGCTGAAGCGGTGGGTGGACGACGACACCCGGTACACGCAGTTCCTCTGCCCGGGGCCGGGGACAAGTTCGAGTGTCGAGGAGTACCGGAGCACCTGCCCGTTCTAAGATAAAAAGAACACTCATAGGCGGATTTTCCGGAATGGGTGCGGCGTGCCGTACATTTGTGCGACACGCCGCGCCTCTTCCTGGTTTTCCCGCCGCGAGGTTGTACCTTGCTCGGATGGCGCAGACCAGCACGCCAGACGCCCGGCTCGCCCGGCTCCGCGGCCCGGTGGCCCCCCGCCGGCACAACGCCCGCACCATCGCGGCGCTCACCGGGAATCCGGGCTGCACGCGCCGCGCGGTCCTGGACGGCGCGGGCGTCGACAAGATGAAGGTCGCGGAGCACATCGGCTTCCCCGGCCGCTTCGGTCAGTCCTCGTTCGCGATCGTGCGCGGCAACGTGTTCGAGGCGCGGCTGAAGGCGAACGAGGGCGAGCAGCTCGTCGACCTCCTCGGCGTCGATGTCCCGAAATATCTGGACTTGTCGGGTGGACCCAAGGCCTCGAACGAGGAGCGCTACGCCCGCACCCTCGAGGCCCTGCGCGACAATCCGGACACGCTGCTCGACCACCCGATGCTGCGGCTGGAGGTGGCCGGCCGGCGCGTCTACCTGGAGCCGGACCTGGTCGCGTTCCAGCTCGACGACCGCTACCACGTCGTGGAGATCAAGTCGTTCCCGGTGATCGACGAGCAGGCCGACCCGGGCAAGGTCTCCGCCGCCGCCACCCAGGCCGCGGTCTACGTGCTCGCGCTGCGCGAGGCGCTGGCCGAGGCCGGCCGCGACCCGGAGACGGTCTCGCACGACGTGCTGCTGGTCTGCCCGAAGGACTTCTCCAACGTGCCGGTCTCCAGCCGGATCGACGTCCGCCGCCAGCTCAGCGTGCTGCGCCGTCAGCTGTCCCGGATGGCCGGCATCGACGCGCTGCTGGACACGCTGCCGGACGGCATCTCGTTCGACCTGGAGGCCGGCGACGACGGCGAGCCCGCGCGCGACCCGGCGGCGCTGACCGCGGACGTCGCGGCCGTGCCAGCCCGCTACGCGCCGGACTGCCTGGCCACCTGCGAGCTGTCCTTCTTCTGCCGCAGCGAGGCGCGCACGTCCACCGCCGTGCTCGGCCGGTCGGTGCGCGAGGAACTGGGCGGCATCGAGGACGTGCAGACCGTGCTCGCGCTGGCCAGCGGCCGGATCGAGCCGGAGCCGGAGCAGGCCGAGGCCGCGGCGATGCTCCGGGCCGCCTATCGGCTGCGCGCGGAGCTCGTGCCGTGAGCACGCTCACCGCGCTGGCCAAGGCGCAGGCGGTCGCGGCGGGACGAGCACAACCGATCACCACGGTCCGGCACGTGCACCTCTCCGACCTGCCGCTGGTCTTCATCCCACTGACCATGGCCGGTGAGGCGAACGCGCCGCTGGCCGCGATGGTCGGCACCGAGGAGGACCGGCCCGAGCTGCTGATCGTGCCGCAGCCCCGGGACCGTGGCCAGCGCTTCGACTTCGCGGCCCGGCTCGCCGACATCCTGCTGCCCTATGTGGAGGGTTTCTGCGGCGCGACCGAGGCGGTGCCGACCGACCGCAAGCGTGACGTGCGCTACCGCTACCTGGAGGCGCCGCAACTGATCGTGCCCGCGCCGGCCGGCATCGGCTTCATCCGGCTGTTCGGGCGGTCCACCCGCTTCCGGCGCACCGACGGCGACTATCCGGTGCTCCCGTCCGTACCGCTGCTGGGTCGCTGGTTGACGTTCTTCGCGGACCGCGCCGAGCAGCCCGGGTCGTCGATGCTGCTGTCGCTGACCGAGATGCTCTCCGCGCACTGGGCCACCGGCCAGAGCGGGCACGAGGACGCCCACCTCGGCTCGCTGGTCAGCTGGATCGCGCCGCCGCCCGGCAGTACCGGCGCCGCGGCCGCGCGACTCGCCGAGGACCCGGAGGTGTGCCCGCCGGCCGGCCCGGCCACCGACCCGGGTTTCGACAACGACGTGCTCGGACCCGCGATGGACGTCTACCGGGCCGCGTCCGAGGCCGACGACCCGGAGGCGGAGCGTGCGGCGTACCGGCAGCTCGAAGATCTTCTCCGCGGCCAGCTGGCGCCGACCTGGGAACTGATGTGGCGCGGGCTGCGCGTCATGCGGGCGATGCCGCCCGGCGCGTCGGTGGAGAACCGCTGGGCGCAGGATCGCGACGTGTTCAGCGACTTCTCGCTCTACGTGCAGGGCGGCGGCGCACCGCAGGCCCGGCGGGACGGCGCGGTCGCGGCCGCCACCCGGCTGCACAAGCTGGAGCGGGCCGGCCAGTCCTACGCGATCGAGCGCGCTTTCGACGACCCGCTGATCATGGCGGAGCACCGGCTGGGCGGCGAGGCGTTCGTCGGCGAGGTCACGCTCTCGAAGCCGACCCGGGTCGACGACACCGGCAAGCGGCCGGTGCTGCGCCCGCGCATCCAGGTGGTCACCACCGACCCGGTGCTGTTCACCGAGGGCGCGACGCTCGTCTCCCCGTCCCGGCAGGCGCAGAAGGCGCGCGTGGTGTTCGTGACGCCGGACGACGAGGGCGGCAAGACCGAGGTGGTGCTGGAGCTGTCCGGCGGCATGGGCCGCGGGCTGTCCGCGCCGCCCGGCAGCGTGCCCGAGGTGGGGGAGCGGATCTGCTACACCAGCCTCAGCCTCGGTTACGCGCCGCCCGGCACGTTCCCGTCGCGCGAGGAGACGCCGTGGACGCACGGCGGCCCGCCGCACTACTCGATCGCGGACGACCCGCTGGACCAGGGCGACCACGCGGCCACCGAGGACTGGTCGTGACGTCGCCGGGCAGGGCCGCCAACGCGGTCGTCGACGCGGTCCTGGCCGACCTGGGCCGCGGCTCGCACCGCGGCGTGGTGGTCGACTCGCCGCCCGGCGCGGGCAAGTCCACGCTGGTGGTCAAGGCCGCGCAGGTGCTGGCCAAGGCCGGTGAGCAGCTGATCGTCATCGCCCAGACGAACGAGCAGGTCGACGACCTGATCGACCGGCTCGCCACGGCCGCGCCGGACCTGCCGATCGGGCGGCTCTCGGCCGGCGACTACCGCGCGTCCGAGCGCGTCGCCCAGCACGGGTCCGTCACGGTCGGCGCCAAGATCGGCGACGTCGGGCAGGGCTCGGTGATCATCGCCACGGCCGCGAAGTGGGCCACGGTCGGCGACGGCTCGTGGGCCTGGGCGATCGTGGACGAGGCGTACCAGATGCGCTCGGACTCGCTGCTGCGCGTGGCGTCCCGGTTCTCCCGCGCGCTGTTCGTGGGCGACCCCGGCCAGCTCGACCCGTTCTCCACCGTGGAGTCCGCGCGCTGGACCGGCCTGACCTGGGACCCGATGCTCAGCGCGGTCTCCGTGCTGCTCCGGCACAACCCCGACCTGCCGGTGCACCGGCTCCCGGTGTCGTGGCGGCTGCCGCCGTCCGCGGCCGAGGTGGTCGCGCCCGCGTTCTATCCGTTCACCGGCTTCCGCGCTGGCACGGAGCCGGGCGACCGGTCGCTGGTGCTGGACACCGGTTCCGGATCGGACCCGGTCGGCGCCGCGGTGGCGCAGGCCGCCGCGACCGGCTGGGCGCTCTACGAGTTGCCGGCCCGGCACACGCTGCGCACCGACGGCGAGGCCGCGGCCGCGTGCGCCGCGCTCGCGCTGCGGGTGCTGGAGGCCGGCGCGGTCGCGATCTCCGAGCGCTCCCGGGACGGCGCGCCGGTGGACGCGACCCGGATCGCGATCGGCACCGCGCACCGCGACCAGGCCGCGGTCATTCGCCACCTGCTGCGCGGCACGCCGGGCGAGACGATCACGGTGGACACCGCGAACCGGCTACAGGGCCGCGAGTACGACGTGACGGTGGTGCTGCACCCGCTCTCCGGCCGCCGCGACGCCACCGCGTTCCACCTGGAGTCAGGCAGGCTGTGCGTGCTCACGTCCCGCCACCGGCACGCCTGCATCGTGGTGGCCCGGGCCGGCATCCCGGACCTGCTGGACGCGCACCCGTCGACCGATCCCGTGCATCTCAACGTCCCGGTCAAGTTCCCGGACGGCTGGGAGGCCAATCACTCCATCCTGGCCCACCTCACCGCGCACCGGGTGATCGCACCGCGGTGAGGCTGTGACCGGCGTCACGGAGCGCGCGTCGTCGTGGTCGTGGATGTTTCTCCGATCCGACCGACTGGGAAAAGCCGGAAATGTCCGGGTTTCGGGGCATATGGGGAAAAGCGCAACCCCGGCCGGACCTGTAGCCTGCCATGGGGTCCGCGATGGGTCCCGGCACACGACATCCCAGGGCACCGGCGGAGGAGGGGACGCGGGTGAGCGACGCACGCCCTGCCTTTCGGCGCGTGCCGGCGGACATGTTCGCCTTCACCACCACCGAGCGCGCCGACCTGCACACCGCGGTCATGCAGGTCTTCGGCGAGGCCGCGGAGCGACTCCGGGCGGCGCTGACGTTCGACGAGGTCCTGGCGGGACTGCCCGAGATCGGGTGGCACGAGCCGGTCTCCGACGAGTCCCTGGAATACACGCTCGGCGCGCTGCACAAGCACGGCCTGGTCGACCGCACCCAGAACCACGCCGCGCACTACACCTCCGCCGCGGAATACGAGCGCCGCAACCTGCACTACTCGCTGAGCCGCAAGGGCGAGGCGGCATATCAGGGCCTGCTGCACGCGCTCGACCTGCTCGACTCCTCCGGCGCGCTGCAGACCTCCGTGCTGGACGCGATCGCGGCCCGGCTCGCCGAGCTGGACACGCTGCTCGGCGACGAGGGCGCGGACGACCGGCGGGTGCACACCGCCGTGACCGAGCTGGAGGGGCACCTCACCGCGCTGCGGTCCGGCGTGGTCCGGTTCAACGGCCGGCTGCAGCGTCTGCTCCGCGACGAGGGCGCGGACCCGGCCGTGTTCCAGGAGGTCAAGCAGGCCACGATCGCCTACCTGACCGACTTCGTGACCGGCCTGGACACCCGGCGGCTCACCATCGCCGAGGCCGTCGCCCGGGTCGAGGAGCGCGGCGTCGAGGCGCTGCATGCGCGGGCGCTGCGCGGCGCGGACCTGCCGGTGCTGCCCGGCCAGGCCGACCCGGCACCGCGCTTCCTGGAGCGGCGCGCCGCCCGGTGGGCCGGCCTGCGCGACTGGTTCCGGCCGGCCGGCGGCGGGCGCGCCCGCGTGGAGGACCTGGCCGATACCGCCCGGAGCGCGATCGTGGCGCTGATGCGCGCGCTGGAGCGGCTCAGCGAGACCCGCCGGCGCGGGTCCAGCACGGCCGCGGACTTCCGCACGCTGGCCCGCTGGTTCTCCACCGCGGAGACGGACGAGGCCGCGCACGAGCTGTGGGCGGCCGCGACCGGGCTGTGGTCCGCGCGGCACACCCACCTGGCGCCGGACGACCCGACCGCGGTCGGGCCGGGCACGTCCTGGTTCAGCGCGCCGGGCGTGCACGTCTCCCCGCTGCTGCGCACGCACGGGCAGTCCGACCGCGCTGCCCGGACCGCCCGGGTGCGGGACACCACGGAGATCCGCGAGCAGCGCCGGCAGCGCGCGCTGCGCGAACGGCTGGAGCTTGAGGAGGCCTGGTCCCGGCTGGCCACGCCGGGCCCGGTGCGGCTCTCCGCGTTCGCCCGGCTCGACCAGGGCAGCTTCTCCCGCCTGCTGGAGCTGCTGGCCCGCGCGCTGACCGTGCCGGCCCGGGACGGCGAGCGGCGCGCGTCCACCGCGGACGGTCGCCTGGACGTCGTGCTGCTGCCACCGCCCGACCATCACCTGGCCTACGTGCGCACCGCGCGCGGCGTGCTGGTCGCGCCGGACTTCATCGTCTCGATCAGTGAGTCCCGGCCCGGCCAGGCCGCCCCGGTCCCGCTGCGCACCGACTTCCGCCGCGAGGCGACCGCGTGATTCTCCCTGAGGTGGCGGCGTGACGGACCTGCGCTCCGAGCTCGACCGGCAGCGCGGCACCGAGCGGGCGCAGGCGATCCGGGCGCTGCTGGCCCGGCCGCTGCTCACCCGCGCCGCCGACCCGGACGACTTCTTCCTGGTGGCGCGGCACGCGGCCGAGCTGGTGCCGTGGTTCGAGGAGCACACCGGCTGGCGGCTGTCCGTGGAGGCCCGCCAGGGCTACGCCCGGCTCGCCAAGGTCTCCGCGCGCCCGGACGGCACCCGCCCGGCCCGCCGCCTGCGCGGCAACCGGGACCCGTTCGACCGCCGGCGGTACGCGTTGTTCTGCGTGCTCGCCGCCGAGCTGCTCACCGGCCAGGTCACCACGATCGGCATCCTGGCCGGCCGGCTCACCCAGGCCACTGCGGTCGAGCCGGTGATACCCACGTTCGACAGCGCCAGCCGCGAGGACCGGCGCGCCTACGTGGACGCGCTGATGATGCTGGAGCGGTTCGGCGCGCTCACCGCGACCGACGGCAGCACCGACGCCTACCTGGAGCACGCGGACGCGAAGGTGCTCTACCGGGTGGACGCCACCCGCCTGGCCCGGCTGCTGGCCGCGCCGCAGGCACCGTCCCGGCTGCCCGGCCCGGACGTGGCCGCGCTGGTCCGCGAGGACCGCTACGACGACGACGCGGAACGGCTGCGGCACTCGCTGGTCCGCCGCCTGCTCGACGACCCGGTGGTCTACTTCGACGAGCTGACCGAGGCCGAGCGGGCGTACGCCACCGGAGTCGCCGGCCGCCGGGTGATCCGGGCCGCGGTCGAGGAGGCCGGGCTGCAACTGGAGGAGCGCGCCGAGGGCATGCTCGCGATAGACCCGGACGCGGTCGCCACCGACGAGCGGTTCCCGGCGGAGAACAGCGTGCCCGCACAGACCGCGCTGCTGCTGCTCGACTCGATCCTGGCCGCGCACCCGGAGCCGGTGCCCCGCACCGTCCTGGCCGACCGGATAGCGGCCCGGTTCGCGGAGCTGCCCGCGTGGGCACGCACCTACCGCTCGGACGGCGGCGCGCAGCGGCTGCTCGGCGAGGCGCTGGCCGTGCTGGAGCGCTTCAAGCTGACCATTGACGGCGAGGCGATCCGGGTTCGCCCGGCCGCCGCCCGCTACGCCGCCGCTCCCGCCGCGAGCGCTAAGACCCCGAGGCCCCGGAGGGCGCGATGACCCTGCTGACCCTGCCCCAGCAGCAGCCGTCCGACGACCCGTTCGCGGTCGCGGTCGCGCGCCAGCTGGCCGGCCAGCTCCGCTCCGACCGCTGGGCGCCGACCCGGGCCGGCGTGCTCAACGTGTGGCGCTACTTCGACGAGATCTTCACGTTCCACCACGGTCGGCTGCTGCTGCGCGGGCCGAACGGCACCGGCAAGTCCAAGGCGCTGGAGCTGCTGCTGCCGTTCCTGTTCGACGCGTCGCTGCGCCCGTCCCGGCTGTCCACGTTCGGCGGTTCCGAGCGCACCATGCACTGGAACCTGATGGGCGACGGCTACCCGCACACCACCCGGGTCGGCTACGTGTGGCTGGAGTTCGGCCGCACCGGGCCGGACGGCGCGGCCGAGTGGTTCACGTGCGGCGCCCGGCTCGCGGCGTCGTCGAACACCCGTACCGTGGACGCGACGTTCTTCACGACCGGCTCCCGGGTCGGCGTGCCCGGCGGGTTCTCGCTGGTCAAGCCGGGTAACGTGCCGCTGACCAAGCCCGACCTGGCCGCGGCGCTGGAGGGCCACGGCACCGTGCACGCCGGCGCCGAGCCGTACCGGCGAGCGGTCCGCGAGGCGGTCTTCCGCGGCCTGTCCGACGCGCAGTACGAAGCGCTGATCGCCACGCTGCTGCAGCTGCGCACGCCGAAGCTCTCCGAGCACCTCAACCCGGACGCGCTCTCCGAGGTGCTCTCCCGCGCGCTGCCGCCGCTCGACCCGGCCGGGCTCGCCGAGATCGCCGAGGGCTTCGAGCGGCTCGACCGCAGCCGGGAGCGGCTCAGCGCGCTGGACGCCGAGGTCGACGCGGCCACCCGGCTGGCCGAGCGCCAGCAGCAGTACGCCCGCCGCGCGCTGCGCCGCGGTGCCGCCGACCTGATCCACGCGGACGCGGAACTGGGCGAGGTCGCGGGCGAGGCGGCCCGGCAGCGGGACGCGCACGCGGCCGCCGTCGCGGAGCAGGCCGAGGTGACCGGGCGGCGCGAGGAGCTGGAGCGCGACGTCGCGCTGACCGATGAGGCCATCGGCGGCCTGCGGGACAGCGCGGCCTACCGCGACGGCCGGCAGCTCGACGGGTTCCGCGCCGCGCTGCGCGAGGCGAAGCGTGCGGAGTCCGCGGCGGAGGCGTCCGGTGAGGCCCGGCGCACGGACGCGAGCGGGGACGCCGAGCGTGTCGAGACACGTCGCGCCGAGCTGGCGTCCGCGTCCGCCGCGGTCGAGCGGTCCTGGCACGAGACCAGCGCGCTGGCCCGGCGCGCCGGCCTGGCCGGCCTGGTCGAGCCGCTCGCGGACGAGCCGATCGACCAGGCGCGGGCGCTGCTGCGTGGCGTGCTGCTCGGCCGTGAGGGCCAGGTCGAGGAGGTCCGCGCCGCGATCGTGGCGCACACCCGGGCCGCGGCGGAACGGGAGCGGGCCGCCGCGCGCCGTGAGGCCCGCGCGGCCGACCGCGACGACGTGCAGGCCACGCTGACCACGGCCCGCGCGGCGTACGAGGAGCGCGTCGCCACCCACCGGGAGAGCATCGCCGCCTGGGCCTCCGCGTGCACCGTGCTCCCGGTCGCGCCGGTCGCCCCGGTCCTGGCCGACCTGGGCGCGGACGAGGTCGCGCTGGCCTCGCTGATCGGCGACGTGACCGCGGAGGTACGGGAGCGGATCGCGGCCGACCACACCGCCGGCATGGCCCGCGACCGCGAGCTGCTGGCCAAGCGCACGCCGCTCTCCGCGGAGTACGCCGCCCTGACCCGCCGCCCGCCCGGCGACCCGGCCGCGCCGCCGCAGCGCACCGCGGCCCGTGACGCGAACCGGCCCGGCGCGCCGCTCTGGCGCGTGGTCGCCTGGCACGACGGCGTACCGCCGGCCACCCAGGCCGCGGTCGAGGCCGCGCTGCAGGCGTCCGGCCTGCTGGACGCGTGGATCCGCCCGGACGGCTCGATCGGGCTGGCCGCGGACGGCCACGACTCGTTCGTCGCCTCGATGGGCGCGGTGCCGGCGGCCGGCGACTCGCTGCTGTCCGTGCTGGACGTGGCGCCGGTCGAGCGCGGCGACGCGGCACCGGTCGCGCCGACCGTGGTCCGGCAGATCCTGAACGCGATCGGGTACGGCGAGACCGCGCCCCGGCTCGGCGCCGGCGTCGGCGCGGACGGCACCTGGCGGCTCGGCCCGGCGTTCGGCAGCTGGACCAAGCCGGAGGCCGAGTTCCTCGGCGTGGACGCCCGCGAGCGCGCCCGCCAGCGCCGCCTGGCCGAGCTGGCCGGCGAGCTGGCCACGCTGGACGCGGCCCGGGAGAAGGTCGCGATGGCGATCGCCGGGCTGCGCACCGAGCGCGCCACGCTGGACGCGGAGGCGGCCGCCCGCCCGTCACTGGCCGACGGCGCCCGCGCGCTCGAGGCGGTGCAGCGCGCGGAGCTGCGGCTCGCCGCGCTGCAGGACCAGCTCGCCGACGCGGAGTCCGACCTGGCCGCGGCGGACGAGACGGCCCGCGCCACGCTGCGCGAACTCACGCTGACCGGCTCCCGGCAGAGCCTGCCGACCACGGCCGCCGACCTGAACCAGCTCGCGGACGCGCTGCGGGCGCTGCGCCAGGCCGGCGAGGGCTGGCTGGCCGACCGCGCCCGACGGGACAACGCGGCCGGCCGGCTGGCCGACGCGGAGGAGGCGGCGACCCGGTCCACGGCCGCCGCGGCCGAGTCCGAGGAGACGCTCACGGCCGCACGCGAGAAGGTGGACGCCGCGCGGACCCGCCTGGAGTCGGTGGAGGGCGCGGTCGGCAGCGACTTCGGTGCGGTCCTCGACCAGGTGGACGTGCTGCGCGCCCGGGCCGAGGGCCTGCGGCGGGACGAGCGCGCGCTGCGCCCCCGGCACGACGAGCTGATCAGCCGGATCAGCGACCTGAACGCGCGCGCCGACGCGGCCGAGCGCGCCCGGGACGCGGCCACCGCGGCCCGCGACGAGGCGGTCGCCCGGCTGGCCCGGCTGGCCGGCCTGCTCGGCCCGGACGCGGGCCTGGAGACGCGGCTGACCGGGCTCGGTGCGGTCACCGCCACGCTGCAGGCCGCGCGCGCGATCGCGGAGGAGTGCGGCTCGCTGCCGCACGGCCCGCGGCACCTGCGCCAGGACGAGAGCGCGCTGGCCGACGTGCTGCACACCATCCGCGAGTCGCTGACCGGCTACGCCGACCTGGCCATGGAGGCCGACGAGCAGTGCGACGTGCAGGTGGTCTCGGCCACCGTGGACGGCCTGCGGATCAGCCCAGGCCAGCTGGCGGCGCGGGTCACCGCGGAGCGCGACGAGACCCGCGGCCGCCTGGGCGAGGAGGAGCGGGCGCTGTTCGACCGCACGCTGATCGGCGACACCCGCCGGCACGTGGCCGAGCGCATCCGGCAGGCGACCGGCCTGGTCCGGCAGGTCAGCGCGCAGCTGGAGCAGGTGCGCACGGTCTCCGGCCTCGGCGTGCGCCTGGTCTGGGAGGTCAACCCGGACCTCGGCCCCGGCCTCAAGCAGGCCCGCGACCTGCTGCTGGCCGACCCGTCGACGCTCTCCGGCGACGAGCGCGCGGTGCTGCACGACTTCTTCCGTGCCCGGATCGACGAGCTGCGCACCACCGGCGCCCCGACCGGCTGGGACCAGCAGCTCAGCGAGGTGCTCGACTACCGGCGCTGGCACCGGTTCGTGGTGCAGATGCGTTCCGGCGGCGAGGAGTGGGCGCCGGTCACGCGTAAGCAGCACGGCGCGAAGTCCGGCGGCGAGAAGGCGATCGTGCTGCACCTGCCGCTCTTCGCGGCCGCGGCCGCGCACTACCGGGCCGCACCGGAGGCGCCGCGGCTGATCCTGCTGGACGAGGTGTTCGTCGGCGTCGACCAGATGAACCGGGGCCAGCTGATGGAGGTGCTGACGGGCCTGGACCTGGACCTGATGCTCACCTCAGACCAGGAGTGGTGCACGTACTCCGAGGTCGACGGCATCGCGATCCACCAGCTGATCGCGGGCGACGTGGACGGCGACGAGGCGGTCACCACCGCGCGTTTCGTCTGGACCGGCCAGGACTTCCTCCCCGCCGACGAGCCCAGACAGCCTTGACATCAAGTGTGAACGGGTACGTTGGGCCACATGGTGGTCTTGATCGACTTTGACTCCCTGCACGGCAGCGTGGCCCCGGAGATCCTCGACGCGGCCTACCCGGTCGCCGAGGACGTGGACGACCTGCGCCCGCACTCCGGCGGAGCGCTCGGCACCGTCGGCCAGGACAGCCCGGCCCCGCAGCGCGCCTGGGCTGGCTTCGTCGACGGCACGCTGACCGGCCGCTGCGAGTGCGGCACGGTCACCACCGGCCCGGAGAACTTCTGCGTCCACCTGGTCGCCGTCGTCGTCACCGCACTCAACGAGGCGTTCCCGTGGTCACCCACCGCGACCCTGCCGGACACACTGGACGACCCGGCCACCTTCGCGCCCGACACTGACTCCCCGGCCGCATCCGCCTCGCCCGCCGGCGCCGCGGCCCGGCCACCCGAATCGCCGGAGTCCACGATCCGCCGCCTCGCCGGCGTGGCCGCCACCCTCCCCCCGGCAACCCTGGCCCACCTGCTCGCCCAGCACGCCGCCACCGATCCCCGCCTGGAAGCCGCGCTCCTCACCGCCGCCGGCCTCCCCACCCCCCACCTGCTCAAAAACCCCTAGGCTCCCGGGTTCTCGTCGCTGCCTTCGTATTGCCCGCAGGCCACCCGCATCGAGCGCTCCAACCGGCTGAACGCCGCCCGGTCCCAGACGAGATCACACCGCAGTTGGAGCATGAAGCTCCCCTCGGCGGACTCGAATTCCCGCCTCAACACCACCAACGCGTCGGTCACGGCCCGCATCATGGCAGTCGACTACGACAACCCGCGCCCGCAATGGCCGGGCGGAACGCGGGGGCGGCGGTGCGGGTTTGGGTGACCGCGCCGGAACCGGCAGGGAGGAGCGCCAGCGACGACCGGTGCCCGCGGGAGCGCGCCCGGCGGCACCACGCTGGAAGCGGGAAAGAAGGCTTGTGATCGTGGTTTGTCAGGCGGCCGTGGTCGCCGGTACCGGGGCGATGCTGCGGACGATGCGGCCGCCGACCAGCACGGTGCGGACGTCGTCAGGGCCGAGGGAGGTGATGACCGCGCCGGCCAGGCGGGAGAGGTCCATGACGTGTTCGAGGCCGCCGAGCGTGACGATGTCGGCGCGTTCGCCGACGTTCAGCGAGCCGGACGTGGCCGTGCGCAGCGTCTCGGTGGCGGCCTCGGTGACCGGCAGTGAGCCGGTGGCGGGGGTGCAGGCGTCGCGTTCGACGCGCAGGGCGGCGCGGAGGCGGCGGAACGTGTCCGGGCCGGCGGTGAAGCCGGGCAGCACCACCTCGCCGCGGACGTCGATCTCGGTGGCGCCCTCGGCGGGAAGCTCGGGGCCGATGGCCTCGATCCGGTCGCCGGCGATGAGCACGTCGGTCGCGGGCAGCTCGCCGAGCTGCGGATCCATGGTGATGACGTGGCCGTTGCGGAGGACGATCATGTGCTACCCCTCCTCATGTGAATCCGGAAAGCTTTTCAAAAAGCTATCGGCAAAGCTTTCGCGATGCAAGAGGAAATGTATGCTGGACCTCGTGAACGAGGCCACCGCACGCCGGGACGCCGTCGACGCGCTCGTCGAGGCGTGGCGGGCGGACCTGCCCACGTTCGCGGGCGTCGAGCTGGAGCTGTGCAAGCGCGCCTCGCGACTCAGCATCCTGATCCACGAGGCGACCAACGCGAGCCTGGCCGTGCTCGGCCTCACCAAGGCCGAGCACGAGGTGCTCTCCGTGCTGCGGGCCGCCGGTGAGCCCCACCGGCTGCGTCCCGTCGACCTGATCGACCGGCTGCGCTTCTCCTCCGGTGGCACCAGCAACCTGCTGCGCCGCCTGGTCGAGGACGGGCTGGTGGTCAAGGAGGCCGACGATCGCGACGCGCGCTCCACCTGGGTGCGGCTCACCGCGCAGGGCATGGAGACGGCCGAGGCCGCGGTCCGCGCGCAGGCCGAGGCGCAGCACGCGGTGCTGGCCCGGGTCAGCCCGGAGGCGGCCCGCGCGGCCGCCGACGCGCTGCGCGAGGTTCTGCTCGCGCTCGGCGACCTGCCCAGCGTCGAGGGTAAGAAGCGCTGAGCACTGCGGAAAACCACACCCATTAGCCTGGACGGGTGCGGATCTGGAGCGCGGTCGTCGCGAGTGCGCGCCTGGTCTGGGGCCTGGCGGTCGGCGCGCTGACCGCGGTCGCCACGCTGGCCGGGCTGGCCGCGGGCGGCATCGTGCTGGCACCGGCGCTGGCCTGGCCGTCCGCGCGCGAGGCGTCCATGCACCGGCTCGCCAGCATCGTGCTGCGACTGGCCGAGTTCGAGCGGCACCGCCTCTACCGCCTCTTCGGCGACACCGAGGCCAAGACCTACCGGGGTTACGGCCCGGAGCGCGCGCTCGCCTACCTCGGCGTGCGCTGGCCGGTGGGCCTGCTCGGCGGGGGGATCCTGGCACTCTTCGTCTGGGGTGCGGCCACGGTCACGGTCTTCGTCTGGTACTGGCTGACCGGCCGCTACCCGGACAACATCCCGCCCAGCCCGTGGATCATCACCTATCTGAGCGTGGCGTGCGGGTTCGCGCTGTTCCTCGGCGTGCAGGGGCTGATCGGCGTGGTCCGGCTGGAGCGCAACGTCGCCCGCCGCTTCCTCGGCCCGACCCCGGCCGACCTGCTCCGCATGCGGATCGAGCAGCTCTCCGCGACCCGGGCGGACGTGGTCGCCGCGGTCGACGCGGAGCGCCGCCGGATCGAGCGGGACCTGCACGACGGCGTACAGCAGCGCCTGGTCGCGCTCGGCATGCTGCTCGGCCGGGCCCGGCGCAGCGGCGCGGCCGGCGACGAGGTCAAGTCCGCGGACCTGCTGGCCCAGGCGCACGCGGAGTCCCGGGAGATCCTGGACGAGCTGCGCGAGGTCGCCTGGCGCGTCTATCCGGCCGCGCTGGACACGCTGGGCCTGCGGGACGCGCTGGCCGGCGTGGCCGAGCGCGCGCCGATTCCGGTGACGGTGCGCTACGACGTGCCGGAGACGCCGCCCGCGCCGGTGGTGACCGCGGCCTACTTCGTGGTGTCTGAGGCGGTGACGAACGCGGTCAAGCACGCGTCCGCGTCCCGCATCGAGATCGTGGTGACGAGGGAGCGGAGGACCATGACGGTTCGGGTGTCGGACGACGGCGGTGGCGGTGCGGATCCCGGTGGCGCCGGGCTGACCGGCCTGGCCCGGCGGGTGGCCGCGCTGGACGGCCGGTTCGCCGTGATCAGCCCGGTCGGCGGCCCGACCGAGGTACGGGTGATGCTCCCGTGCGCGTGATCATCGCGGAGGACTCCGCACTGCTCCGGGACGGCCTGCGGCGGCTGCTGGTGGACGAGGGCTACACCGTGGTGGACGCGGTCGGTGACGGCGCCGCGCTGGTCGAGTCGGTCTCCCGGCACGTGCCGGACCTGGTGGTGGCGGACGTCCGGATGCCGCCGACGCACTCGGACGAGGGCCTGCGCGCGGCCGTGGAGATCCGCCGGCGCTGGCCGTCGATCGGCGTGCTGATGCTGTCGCAATATGTCGAGCAGCGCTACGCGGTCGACCTGCTCACCGGCCACGGGACCCGGGTCGGCTACCTGCTCAAGGACCGGGTCGCGGACGTGGGGGAGTTCCTGGAGGCGCTGGCCCGGGTGGGTGCGGGCGGCACCGCGTTCGACCCCGAGGTGGTCCGGCAGCTGCTGCGCCGGACCACGCACACGGACCCGCTGACCCGGCTGACCGGGCGGGAGAGGGACGTGCTGGACGCGATGGCGCAGGGGCACAACAACGCGTCCATCGCGGCGCGCCTGCACGTGTCGCAGAGCGCGGTCGAGAAGCACGTCCGGTCGATCTTCGACAAGCTCGGCCTGGCGGACGCGGAGGGTTACAGCCGCCGCGTCCTGGCCGTGCTCAGATACCTGGGGGAATGAGATCAGATACCTGGGGGAGTAGGGGTCCTGGTCGTGTAGTGCTTCCGGAGGCGGTAGAGCACGAACACGATCGCGATGACGGCGCAGACCGCGAGCACGCCCTTGGAGTAGACGCCGACGGTCTCCTCGACGACCTGCCAGTTCTCGCCGAGCACGTACCCGGCGACGACGAACACGGTGTTCCAGATCAGGCTGCCCAGCGTCGTGTAGAGCAGGAACAGGCCGAAGCTCATCTTCTGGACGCCGGCCGGGATCGAGATGAGGCTGCGGAAGATCGGGATCATGCGCCCGAAGAACACCGCCTTGCCGCCGTGCTTCGCGAACCACGCCTCGGTCCGGTCGATGTCCGACAGCTTGATCAGTGGAAGCCGGTCGGCGACGGCCCGGAGCCGGTTCCGCCCGATCGCCGCGCCCACCCAGTAGAGGATCACGGCACCGATCACGGAGCCGGCGGTCGTCCAGAACAGTGCCGAGCCGAGGCTGAGGTCACCGCGCGACGCGGCGAACCCGGCGAGCGGCAGGATCACCTCGCTGGGCAGCGGCGGGAAGAGGTTCTCCAGCGCGATGAGGAGGCCGGCGCCGGGTGCGCCGAGCGTCTCCATGATCGAGACCGCCCAGCCGGCGATCCCGTCCATCGGCGGTTCGTTGGTTATGGCCATGGTGACTAACCGTATGGACGGCGGGACCGGCCCGGAATGCGGCGGACCGCCCAGTCGACCTGCGGAAAACCACAGGTTCACCCGTTAGGAGTGAACCCGCGCCCGGCTCCGCTCCGTGAATCTTTGTGCACCGGCACTTACATAACTTCCGGTGGATGGGAGATCAGGATGAAGGGCAAGAAGCTGGCCATGGTCCTCGCGGGCGCGCTGGCCGTCGGCGGCGGCGTCATCGCGGCACCGATGGCGTTCGCCGCGACCGCACCGGCGAACGACTGCGCCGACGTCGAGATCATCGGCGCGCGCGGCACCACGGAACGGCCGGGCCTCGGCATCGTGCTGACGCCGCTGGCGCAGCGGATGACCGAAGAACTTCCCCAGACGGTACGGACCACCGCGCTCGACTACCCGGCGAACTTCAACTACGCGGCCAGCGTCCGGGCCGGCGTGACGCAGCTCCAGGAGGACATCGCGGACACCGCGGCCGAGTGCCCGGAGACGCGGTTCGTGCTGATGGGTTACTCCCAGGGCGCGGACGTGGTCGGTGACACGCTCGCCCGGCTCGACGACGACCTGACCGGCAACGTCGCGTCCGTGCTGCTCTTCGGCGACCCCACGTTCACCCGCGGCGAGGACTTCAACGTCACGGACGGCACCCGGCAGGGCGTCTTCCCGCGCGGCGCCGGCGCGCTGGACGGGTTCGCCGACCGCATCCAGTCGTACTGCAACCGCAACGACCGCTTCTGCCAGTCGGGCACCAGCCTGGCCGCGCACATCAACTACGCCGGGTTCCAGGAGGAGGCGATCGCCTTCACCGCCGGCCGAGTCGGATAGACCGAAGATGGCGGAGCCCCGGGTTACCCTACCCGGGGCCCCCACGTTGACCACCCAATTGCGCACGCCAGTGGCGTTTAAGACCGCGGATGAGTTTAAGGCCATCGCGCTCTGCCATTGAGCTACCGCGCCGAGTTGGAGGCGCGAACCGGACTCGAACCGGTATCACGTGGCGTCACTCCGCGACCGTTCGATCTGGCGATCGGTGGCGAATGCTGAGCCTGGAGCGAGAGTCTGATCTTGAAGTGCCGAGGGCTGCCTCTGCCATTGGGCTACCCCGCGGTGGCTGGTCGCGGGGGAAGGACTCGAACCTTCACTGTCACCGTCGAGCGTTTCAGTCTGATCCGTTCAGTCTCAGCTTGTGCGGGTGCCGCATCGGGCACCCCACCCCGCCGCTCCACAGCGGGGAGTCTTGAGAAATCTATCGCGCGAAGAGATAGCCGAAGACGGCCTCCCCGGCCTTCGCGTCCGTCACCTCGAACGTGTTGGCCTGCTCGCGGGCGAACTTCACGGCCTGCTGCAGCCGCTGCACGCGCTCGCGCAGCTCCTTGACCCGGGTCGCGGGCAGCGCGCCGGAGAGCTTCACGGTCGTCCAGTAACCGACCGGCTGGTCCTCGGTGAAGACCTCGACCTGCGCCGGGTGCTCCTTGGTCGCCTCGGCCTTGACGTGGTTGCGCATCACCTTGCGGCTGCGCACCGTCTCCACCGGATCCGACGCGTACGCCCCGATCTCCGGGCTGAACGACCAGCTCTCCGCCGGGTCCAGCACGGGCAGCTTGTCCACGAACGTGTGCAGGTCGGCCAGTTGCTTCTCCAGGAAGAGCAGGTAGGTCACCGGCACGTCGCGCAGCAGCGTGCGGCCGTCGACCACCACGTCGGCCTTGGCCACCGTGTTCGCCGAGTCCTGCGTCAGCACCAGATCGAAGAGCCGGGTCAGCGTCGTCGCGGTCTCGGCCAGCACGTCCTCGGCGGACAGCTGCACGCGGGTCGACTCGGGCGGCAGCTGCTCGCCCTCCTCGTCCTTCGGCCGGTACTTCCGGGAGATGCCGGACAGCAGCGGCGCCTTCTGCGTGTTCCGATGCGCGTCGGTGAAGTCGCGCAGGCTCTGCGCCTTGACTCCCTTGGTGATCGCGATGATCTGGCTGAGCGTGGTCACCCGACGATGATGACGGATGGACGCAACCTCACGCGAGCAATATCGCGCTCGCGGCCAGCACCAGCACCCCCACGCCCGCGATCACCCAGCCCAGCCACCCCGGCATGTCGTATCCCATGACCGCACCCCTCACTCGGACGTTCACCTTCACTCACGTCCAGTGTTCGAGCCCATCCGGTCGCGGACAAGCCGGTCGCCCTCGTGGGTGACCGGTCATCCCCCGAAATATCGGTAGACCGAGTCCGGTGGGGTGACGACCTCGTCCGCGGGTGGCGGCGCGACCGTGAAGGGTTCGCCGAACGCGGAGTAGCGCGTCTCGATCATGGGGGCCTTGCCGGCGGTGATCGAGGGCAGGTCGATCTGCAGGTGGGTGAGGCGGCCGCGTGCGTCCAGGGTGGCCAGGAACGGCACCGCGCGGGCCGCGTCACCGAGGCCGGAGATGTCCGTGGTGCTGAACGACAGGCCGGTGCCGGTGCCGACCTGTCCGAGGTCGAGCGTGCCCCGGTAGCGGCCGTCCGGCAGCCGGCTCGCGTCCGTGATCGCGGCGAGCACCCGGTCGGCGCCGCCCGCGTCGTTGCGGCCGGGTGCGAAGCCGACCTCCTGGCCGCGCGGGATCCGGGCCGGGTCGATGCGCATCCACCGGGCGTCCACGCCCGGGATCGCCACGCCGTCGATCTGCATGAAGACGTCGTCGCCGAGCAGCCGCGTGCGTACCGTCATCGATTGTTCCTCGCCCGTCGCCTGCCGCAGCGCGGACTCGGCGCGCCGGTTCGGCACGTCCATCCGGCTCGTGGTGCGCATCGCGTCGCCGGACGTGACCTCCACCGTGAAGCTCTCGGTCTGCAGATGGTCGTCGGAGCGGGCGAGCGCGGTCATCGCGGCCGCCCGGGCGGGGTCGTCGCTCGCAACCGGCGCGGGCGCCTCCTCGCCGCACCCACCAAGAGCGAGAACCAGAGCAAATCCGGCGACGGTACGGCTGCGCACGTGCGACCCCTCTCGACGACTCCCACCATATCGAAGGAGGCCGATAAATACCGTTGAGAGCGCTCTCTTGACAACAGGCAGAGACGGCCGTCACTCTTACCGCACCCGTGAAAGCGCTCTCAGAGAGCGCGGCACCGGCGCTCCCCGGTCGCCCGCCTCAGGAAGAGGTGCACCCATGCCCGTCCACAGAAGCCGCCGGCGGTCGATAGCCGCCGGTGCCGTCCTCGCGCTCATGTCCGGCCTGCTCACGTTCGCGGTCACCCGCTCCGCGGACGCCGCGGTGGTCGGCGCCGGCAGCTACACCGAGACGCCGCCGGCCGGTGCGGCACTGCCCAGCGGCTGCGGCTCGCTGACCACCAACCCCCGGCAGTACGTGACCGGTAACGCGCCGTCCGGTGCCGTGCCCACCAACGACTGGTGGTCCTCGCTGCTGTTCAAGCGCACCGACTGCGCCTACAGCGAGCCGCTGCACGCGCACCCACTCGCCTACGACACGCTCGCCGGCGGCCTCGGCCTGTCCTACACCACCACGCCGGCGATCAGCGGCACCGCTACCGGCGTCGGCGAGTACCACTACCCCTACGTGCAGGACCTGCAGGTGGGGGTGGCGGGGCTGAACTCGCCGGACGTCAGGGTGGACGGCTGGAGCGACTGGACCGTCACTCCCTACTGGAGCGACGGCACGCGCACGCTCAGGGCCACCATCGGGCACGGTCTGCCGTTCTCCTACTACCAGGTCACCGGCGGCAACGCGCAGCTGACCACCGCGGGCACGCCGGGCGTGTGGTCGAACAGCGGCGGCGTCATCGGCTTCACGGCCGGCGGCAGCGACTACGTGGCGTACGCGCCGTCCGGCGCGACCTGGGCGGTGAGCGGCACGTCGATCACGTCGTCGCTGGCCGGCCGCGGGTACTTCTCCGTCGCGGTGCTGCCGACCACGTCGTCCACCTCGGCGAGCGCGAAGCAGGCCCTCGCGAGCAGCTACGGGACCTACGCGCACGCGCACGTGACCGGCACCCGGATCTCGTACACCTACAGTCCGAGCGGCAACAACGCGCTGAGCACCACGTACGCGTTCACCACCACGGCGCGGGAGGGCAGCGCGAGCGGGACCGTGGTCTCGCTCTACCCGCACCAATGGAAGTACCTGAGCGGGTCGACGCCGATCGCGGACACCTACGTCTCCGCGCGCGGCGCCATGAAGGTGCTCACCGGCGTGTCCAGCTTCCGGACCGCGATGACCTTCCGCGGCGTGCTGCCGGAGATCCCCGGTGTCGCGAACACCGGCGCGGACCTGACCACGCTGAACACCTACCTCAACGCGACGCAGGCGAACCCGGAGGACAACCGCGGGCCGGACACGTACTGGACCGGCAAGGGCCTCGGCCGCGCGGCCCGGATCGCGGAGATCGCGGACCAGGTGGGCAACACGGCCGTGCGCGGCAGCGCGCTCGCCGCGATCAAGTCCCGGCTGACGAACTGGCTGACCGCGTCGTCCGGCGAATCGCAGTCGCTCTTCTACTACAACGCGAACTGGGGCACGCTGATCGGCTACCCCGCGTCGTACGGCTCAGACCAGGAGCTCAACGACCACCACTTCCACTACGGGTACTACGTGGCGGCCGCGGCCACGCTCGCCCGGTTCGACCCGGCGTGGGCGTCGAACGGGCAGTACGGCGGCATGATCGACCTGCTGATCCGGGACGCGAACAACTACGACCGGAACGACACGCGCTTCCCGTACCTCCGTGACTTCGACATCTACGCCGGTCACGACTGGGCGTCCGGGCACGGCTCGTTCGGCTCCGGCAACAACCAGGAGTCCAGCTCAGAGGGGCAGAACTTCGCCAGCGCGCTGATCCAGTGGGGCCAGGTCACCGGCAACACCGCGGTCCGCGACGCAGGCGTGTTCCTCTACACCACGCAGGCGGCCGCGATCCAGGAGTACTGGTTCGACTCGTCGGACACGAACTTCCCGGCCGCGTTCGGGCACAGCACGGTCGGCATGGTCTGGGGCAGCGGCGGTGCGTACGCCACCTGGTTCAGCGCGGAGCCCGAGATGATCCAGGGCATCAACATGCTGCCGATCACCGGCGGGCACCTCTACCTCGGCTACAACCCGTCCTACGTGAACACGAACTACGCGGAACTGGTCCGGAACAACGGCGGCGCGCCGACCGTGTGGCAGGACATCCTCTGGGAGTTCCAGGCGCTCGGCAACCCGGATCAGGCGCTGGCGAACTTCCGGGCGAACAGCGGGTTCACCTCGGAGGAGGGGGAGAGCAAGGCGCACACGTTCCACTGGCTGCGCAACCTGGCCGCGCTCGGCACGGTCGACACGTCCGTCTCCGCGAACCACCCGCTGACCGCGACGTTCGTCAAGAACGGGGCACGCACGTACGTGGCGTCGAACATCAATGCGAACCCCATCACGGTCACCTTCTCCACGGGTACGACGATCACCGTGCCGGCCGGGAGGACCGTGACCACGGGCGCGTGGTCGTGGACCGGTGGCAGCGGCGGGGGCGGCACCCCGCAGCCGACCACGCCCGCTCCGACGACGCCGCCGCCCACCACGCCTCCGCCGGTGGGTGCCGCCAGCCGCTACCTCATCTCCGGCGGCGGGCTCAGCGGCACGGCCGCAGGCGCGGGCACTGTGTCGATCACGTCCGCGGGCGGCGGCAACCACGACGGCACGCCGCGCAACCCGGTCACGTTCACCGCGACCGGCGTCTCCAACACGTACACCGGCGGCAGCACCGCTTTTGATCTGTTCCTGGACGCCGGCACGAACGTCGGCAACGGGACGCAGGTGCGGGTCTCCTACGATCTGACCGGCGACGGCTCGTTCGACCGGGTGGAGACCTACCGCTACTTCGCCACCGACCCGGTCGGCGGCTACGAGCACTACACGCAGGCGGCCGGCCTCGCGTCGGCGTCCGGGACGCTCGGCAACCTGCGCAACGGCACGATCCGGGTCGAGGTGTGGAGCGCGATCGGCAACGGCCCCACCGATCTCGGCGTCGGCAATCAGTCGATCATTCGGCTGCCGTTGTCCTGACATATGTTGACGTCCCGCCCGGCCCGCGCCGGGCGGGACACCGCGTGAGCGCCCGGCCGGTAGGCTGCAGAGGCAGCGCTGAAACGATCTTTCTCACCCTACAGAGCGGGGGCGCACGTGACGGCGGCTCGGGAGCGTCCCACGTTGGAGGCCGTGGCCCGGCGGGCCGGTGTGTCACGGGCGACCGTGTCCCGCGTCGTCAACGGCTCCACCACTGTCGCCGAGGAGATCCAGGAGAAGGTCAGGATCGCCGTCCGGGAGATGGGCTACGTGCCCAACCAGGCGGCCCGCAGCCTGGTCACCCAGCGCACCGACTCGATCGCCCTGATCCTGCCGGAGATGCCCAACCGCGTCTTCTCCGACGACCAGTTCTTCCCCGGCATCATCCGCGGCGTCAGCATGGAGCTCGAGGCCGGCGACCGTCAGCTGGTCCTCATGCTGGCCGGCTCCACCGCAGGTCACAGCCGCGTCGAGCGATACGCCATGGCCGGCCACGTCGACGGCGTCATGTTCGCCTCCATGCACGGCGCCGACCCGCTCCCGGCGGCGCTCTCCGCGCTCGGCATCCCGGTCGTCTGCAGCGGCCGTCCGATGCAGAACCACAGCGGCGTACCGTACGTCGACGTCGACCACATCGCCGGCGTCTCCTCCGCAATGCGCCACCTGCTCGCCTCCGGACGCAAGCGGATCGCCACCATCGCCGGCCCGCAGGACATGATCGCCGGCATCGACCGGCTCACCGCCTACCGCGAGGCCGTCGAGGCCGACGGCCAGCACCCGCGCATCGCCTACGGCGACTTCACCCGCGAGTCCGGCGCCGCCGCCATGCGCACGCTCCTCGACGCCGACCCCGACCTCGACGCGGTCTTCATCGCCTCCGACCTGATGGCCCACGGCGCGCTCCGCACGCTGCGCGCCTCCGGCCGCCGCGTCCCCGACGACGTCGCCGTGATCGGCTTCGACGACATCGAGATCGCCCAGTTCACCGACCCACCCCTGACCACCGTCCGGCAGCCCATCGTCGACCTCGGCCGCCAGATCGCCCGCCAGATGCTCATCATCCTCGCCGGCGAGCCCGTCTCCCCCGCGGTCCTGCTCCCCACAGAACTGATCATCCGCGAGTCCGCCTGAAGCACTCCAGAGTGGATGATCCCGCTTTTCGGCGACGCCGGCTCGGCACGCTGCCGCGGGCATCGGCCGAATGCCGCGCAGCCTTATTTCGATCAGGGAGTCGATCTGCGCTGCGACAGCCTTACTGAGCATTCGTATCAGGGAGGCCTATTCAGCGTCGCCCTCGTCAGGCTGCCCGGCCTGCGGCAACGCGGCGTCGGCTCACCGCGCTGAATAAGCCTCAGGGCCTCGGTGCGCCGACCGGCCGGGCGCTCGCGCCCGGCACTTCGCGGTTTAGCGGCCGCAACCCTCATCTGAACGCCGAGAGCTCACACGTCGAGCCTATTCAGCGGGGCGAGCCGACGCCGCGTCGCCGCAGGCCAGCGCCGTCGGCGCGTAATGTGCTGAACAACCCTCGTGCTCTGATCTCGCCGCTGCGAGAACGAACGACGCGTGACAACTCGGCGCCTTCGCCGGCGTGCGAGGTCCGCGTTCGTGTCGGTCTGGCGTGCGCGGCCCGCGCCCGTGTCGGTCTGGCGTGCGCGGCCCGCGTTCGTGCCGGTCTGGCGCCCACGATGAGGCTCTACGGGCACTCCGCGCCGAAATTTCACCATAAAAATAAAGGCCATTCCGCCTTGCCACCCCAATGCGATCCGGCAGGCCGGCGGCGGTGCCTGAGTGATCAATCAGTGGAGCAAAAGATAGGTCAACTTCGCTAGTTGACCTATCTTTTGCTCCACTGATTGATCACTCAGGGCCGGAGGGTGGCATTGCGTGCGGGCGAGGGCTGCACGCGGGGTGAGATGGCGGGATATTTCGGGTGGGAGGCGCTCCGTCGATGCCGGACGTCGCGGGCGGCAGCGGTCGCGATCGGTGAGCGCCGGCCGCGCCGGGTCGGCGGCGCCGTCACCGCGCTGGAGTGGCCCGGCGCGCAGGTGGCGGCGTGGGCGCACTGGCGGGTGACCGGCGACCCCGGCCTGGCGCTGGCCGTGCTGGGCCGGGCGGTGACCCGCGGTCCGGGCGCGGCCGACCTGGCCCGGCTGGCGGATCTCGGCCCGCTCGCGGCAAGTCGCCGGGACGACGTCCGGGCGTTGCTGGCCGGGCCGGGTGGGTGGAGCCGGGTGGAGGCCGCCCACGCGTGGTGGCGGCTGACCGGCGATCCGGCGCCGGCCGTGCCGGTGCTGCTCGACGCGCTGCGCCCGATCCTGGCCGGCCGGCAGTGCGCGATCGGGGGCGCGGCGATCCGCTGTCTGGGCCGGATCGCCGCACCGGCCGCCGGGCCCGCGCTGGCGGAGATTCTGGCGCGGCCGGCGCGGCTGACCGGTCCCGGCGCGGCTGATCCGGCGTACGCGTACCGGAGCGGGCCGGGTGTGGGCCGGGTGCTGGCGGACGAGGCGCTGGTCACGGACGCGGTCGTGGCGCGGGAACGGATTCTCTCTAGGGTCTAGCCATGGCGATCCTTCACAAGGCGCGACTCGTACCGACGAAGCTCGATCTCTTGGATGTGTGGCTGCCTGGGCGGTCGTGGTATGCCGGTTCGAAGGACCCGGGGGCCGAGCGGGTGGCGGCGTTCCGGTTCGATGATCCGGCGGGGGCGGTGGGCATCGAGACGCTGCTGGTCCGGCATCGGGCGGACGGGGTGGTGCATCAGGTGCCGCTGACCTATCGGGAGGCGCCGCTGGCCGGTGCGGACGATCATCTGCTCGGCACGCTGGAGCACTCGGTGCTGGGCACCCGGTGGGTCTACGACGCGGCCGGTGATCCGGTCTACGCGACCGCGCTGGCGCACGCGATCCTGACCGGCGCGGGCCAGGCGGACGAGATGCTGGAGGGTGTGCGACGGCCCTCGGACTGCCGGGCGCGGGGGACCGGGACGGCGAGTCAGGCGCCGGCGGTGAACACCCGGCCGGTGGCGAAGGACGGTGACCCGACGGTGATCACGGCGGGCGGGCTGACGCTGACGGTCGTGCGCGTGGTGGAGACCTCGGGTGCGGTGCCGTGGTGGGCGGAAGGGCTGGAGCGGCTGGAGGCGGAGACCGGGGGCGTGCCGTTCACGCTCGCGAGCGCGCACATCTGAATATCGACCGTTTAGAATGGCGAGCGGCTCTGACCACTGTGGAGGAGACGCATGGCCCGCTTCGCGCCCGTTCCGGTTCCTCGATGCCACGACGGTCTCGACGCCGGACGGGTCGCGGCGGACGTCGCGGCCTGGGTGTCGTCCGCGCCGATGCGGGCGCTGGTCGCGGCGTTCGGCGGGCGGCTGCCCGAGGGGGCGGCCGGTGAGCTGCTCGACTGGCTGGACGCCTTCTCGGGCGCGCACTGGGACTTCCGCCGGGGCCGGGTGGAGCGTTATGAGGTGCCGCCGCCGGAGTTCGACGAGGCCACCGCCGGCCTGATCATGGACGCGGCCACGGCGCTGCGGCTGGTGACGCCGGCACCGCCGCTGCTGGCCGAGTACGACCATGTGCTGATCCCGGGCGGGCTCGGCCGCGCCTGCCTGCAGCGCACCCATTACACCGCCTTCCTGCTCGGCGCGGCCCCCACGGCCCCGACCGCGACGGCCCCGACCGCGACGGCCCCGAAAGCGGCTCCGGCGGGCCCGAAAGCGGCCCCGAAAGTGGCTCCGGCGGCGGGCCCGAAAGCGGCCCCGAAAGCGGCCCCGAAAGCGGCCCCGAAAGCGGCCCCGGCGGCGGCCCCGAAAGCGGCCCCGGCGGCGGCCCCGAGAGCGGCCCCGGCGGTGACGGCCCCGGAGGTGACCGCGCTGGGCAGTTTCCGGCCGCTGACCGCGGCGGAGCGGGCGCTGCCCGGCCTGGGCGACGCGCGCGACGAGTTGGCCGCCATGCACGCCGGCCTCCGGCGCGCGTTCGGCGTGACCGCGTTCGTGGCGGAGGAGGCCCCGGACGGCGAGCCGAGCGCGGTGCACCACTACGCCCGCACCGGCGACGCCCCCGCGATCCACGTGCTGGCCGCGCCGTCGGGCGACCCGGGCCGGCGCCGGGCGAACACGCCGGACACGTACCGGTTCTGGGCCGAGCGGGTGCACCTGCGCCCGGACGACCGGATCCTGGTCGTGACCTCGCCGATCTACGTGCCGTTCCAGCACTGCGAGGCGATCCGGACGCTCGGCTGCCGGATCGACACCGTGGGTTTCGACGTGACCCGGTCGACCGCGCTGCCACCGGTCGGGCCCACCGCGCCCGACCGGTACCTGCAGGAGATCCGCTCGACGATCCGGTCGATGCGCGCGCTGCTCAGAAGTCCAGGTACACCCACGGTTCCGCGGGCGGGAACAGCGTGCTGAGCGCGTCCTGAGCGGCGACCGGCACCGCGCCGAGCCCGCGTGCCACGATCTCTTCCGGCCCGAGCATGCCGTAGACCAGTCCGGACAGCGCGGCCGCGGTCAGCCGTACCTCGGACGAGGCCGCGGCGGGCTTGACGGAGAGCGCGCCGCCGGCACCGTCCAGTTCCCAGCCGCCGCCGACGTAGTCGTCGTCGACCACGGTGATCGTCACGCGGGCCTCGCCGGCCGGCAGCCCGGCCAGCGCGGGCAGGTCGAGCACGCGGACCATCGGCGGTGCCGGGTGCGGTACCGCCGCGGTGCTGGTGATCGTGCCGGTGAAGTCGGTGCTCCACAGTTCCGGCCGCTCCGACGGCGCCGTGCGCAGCGTGATCTCTCCGACCTGGTCGACGTGCCCGGCCAGGAAGCGCAGGATCAGCGCGCGGGCGACCGGGCTCTCGCACAGCAGCACGCCGCCGGTCAGGTCGCCGCCGTAGTCCGTGATCCGGTACGGCAGCGCGCCGATCACCTCGCCGTCGCGGTGCGCCGTGACCAGCCACTGCTCGTCGTCGTCGCGCGGCTGGTGCCGCCGGTACTCCGGGAACTCGGTGAATCCGTGCCGGCCGTGCAGGAAGCGGTCCTGGAGCGTGAGCACGTCGTCCCAGCCCTCCGCGATCCGGCGGAACCGCACCTCGCCGGGCAGGTCGAGCCGGAGCAGCGAGGCCAGTGCCTCGGGGCGCAGCGTGACGGTCCTCGGCGCGGTCAGCCCCACGTAGCCGAGCCGGGCGTAGAAGCCGGCGCGGAACGGATGCAGCGCGGTGATCAGCCGGCCCTCCTCGCGGCCGCGCCGCAGCAGGTCGTGCATGAGCGTGCGGACGTGCCCGCGGCGCCGGGCGAGCGGGTGGCTGACCACGCCGGCCACGCCCAGCATCGGGTGCACGACGCCGCGCACGTTCTGCCGCATGGGGATGCCGGCGACGCTGGCCACGACCTCGCCGTCCTCCTCCGCGACCAGCGTGGTGTTCTTCAGCCGGAAGCTCATGAATCGGTTGAGTTCCTCGATCCGCTGCGGGGCGAGCGGCGTGGCCTCGAACGCGTAGGCCCGAACCGGCAGGACGCGTGCTGCCTCGTCCTCGGTGATCTGGCGAATCTCCATGGCGACATCCCATCGTGCGCCGTACGTCGCCGCCATCGGTTAATGCGTCTATGGTCAGCAGACATGGAGCTTCGTCCATGAATGCCGTGCGGCGCATCGCGATCGTGGGCGCGGGCCCGGCCGGCATCTACGCCGCGGAGGCGCTGTGCCGCGCCGGCGCGGGGCTGGAGATCGACGTGCTGGACGCGTTGCCGGCGCCGTTCGGGCTGGTGCGCTACGGCGTCGCCCCGGATCAGAAGATCAAGGCGGTGGCCGCGGTGCTCGGCCGGACGCTCGCGCGGCCCGAGGTGCGTTTCCTGGGCAACGTGACGGTCGGCGCGCATCTCACCGTGCCGGAGCTGCGCCGTCTTTACGACGCGGTGCTGGTCACCACGGGTGCGCCGGAGAGCCGGCGGCTGGAGGTGTCGGGTGTGGACCTGCCCGGCAGCCGGCCCGCGGGTGACTTCGTCGCGTGGTACAACGGGCATCCGGACCGACTGCCGGCGATGGATCTCACCGGGACCCGGGTCGCGGTGATCGGCGCCGGCAACGTGGCGCTGGACGTGGTGCGCATGCTGGTCAAGGACCCGGCGGAGCTGGCGCGCACCGACGTGCCCGACGACGTCGTCCCGGTGTTGCGGGCCCACACGGTCGCCGACGTGTTCGTGGTGATCCGCCGTGGCCCGGACGCGGTCCGGTTCACCCCGCCGGAGTTGCGCCACCTCGGCCGGCTCACGGGCGTGGACCTGCTGGTCGACCCGGCGGACGTGGCGGATTCGGAGGCGCCGGGCTCCGCGGTGCACGCGCGCGCGGTGGACATCCTGCGCGACTGGTCCCGGCGGTCGCCGGCCGGTGCGCCGCGCCGGGTGCGGTTCCTGTTCCACCGGCGGCCGGTCGCGATCCTGGGCCGGGACCGGGTCGAGGCGGTGCGGCTGGCGTCGGCGGTGCGCGCGGGCGACGAGGTGACGTTGCCGGTCGACGCGGTGTTCCACGCGCTGGGCTTCCGCGGCGTACCCGTGCCGGGTCTGCCCTTCGACGCGGTGCGCGCGATCGTGCCGAATCACGAGGGCCGGGTGGACGGCGTGACCGGCGTCTACGTGGCCGGCTGGGCCGGGCGGGGCCCGTCCGGCGTGATCGGCGATACGAAGGTGGACGCGGCCCGGGTGGTTCGGACGCTGCTGGACGACCTGCCGGCGCTGCCACCGGCGGCCGACCCGCGCCCGGAGAGCGTATTGGCGCTGCTCACGACCCGCGGCGTCCGCTTCGTCACCTACCCGCAGTGGTGCCGGCTGGACGAGCTGGAGATCGCCCGGGGCCGGGCGCAGGGCCGTGCCCGCGCGAAGATCGCGGACCGCGCCGAGATGTTGGACGCCTGCCGAACCCAGAGATAAAACCACAGACTCAAAAATCCGCGGGTACGACGTGAGACCGGCCACCCGCGGCGGATCCGCGCTGGTGAGCACTGCCCAATATGTCCGACATCACTGGTTCCACAACCCGGAGATGTCAGAGAAGTTACGTAGCGGTGTTGACTTCACACACAGTCGGGCGTAAACAAAAGCAAAGCCAAAACGAAGCGGGGCGGTGGGAACGAGATGTACCCCGAAGAGCGTCAGCAGGAGATCCTGCGGCTCGCTCGCGCCAACGGGCGGGTCGACGTGATGGCGCTCGCCGACGCGCTCAACGTAACGGCTGAGACGATCCGGCGCGACCTCACGGTCCTGGAGCGGGCCGGCGTGCTGCGCCGGGTCCACGGCGGGGCCATCCCGGTCGAGCGGATCGGGTTCGAGCCGGCGCTCGCCACCCGCGACTCCGTCCTGATCAGCGAGAAGGAGCGGATCGCCAAGGCGGCGCTCGCGGAGGTCCCCGCGGAGGGGGCGATCATCCTCGACGCCGGCACCACCACGGCGCGGCTGGCTCAGCTGCTCCCGTCCGACCGGGAGCTGACCGTCGTGGTCAACTCTCCGGTCATCGCCGCTTCGCTGGCTCTCAAGTCCAATCTCAGCGTGCTGCTGCTCGGCGGTCGTCTCCGGGGCAAGACCCTGGCGACCGTCGACGACTGGGCGCTACGTCCTCTCGAGGAGATGTACGTGGACGTCGCCTTCATGGGTACAAACGGGCTCTCCACGGAGCGCGGAATGACGACACCCGACCCGGCCGAGGCCGCGGTCAAGCGCGCGATGATCAACGCGTCCCGCCGCGTGGTCCTGCTCGCCGACCACACCAAGGTGGGCAACGACTACCTGGCCCGCTTCGGGTCGATATCCGACCTCGACCTGCTGATCACGGACAACGGGCTCGACGCGGACCTGGCCGACGAGGTCGAGGCCGCGGGCGTCCGGGTGGTGCGGGCATGATCCTCACGGTCACGCTGAACCCGAGCCTGGACCGGGCCGTGGAGATCGAGACGCTCACCCGCGGCGAGGTGCTTCGCGCCACGAACGCGCACATCGACCCGGGTGGCAAGGGCGTCAACGTCTCCCGCGCGCTGCTGGCCAACGGCGTCGCCTCCACTGCCGTGGTGCCGTGCGGCGGCGAGGAGGGCGCGCAGCTGGTCCGGATGCTGGAGGCGGAGGGCGTCGCGATGGTCGCGGTGCCGATCGCCGGCCGCACCCGCTCCAACATCACGGTGGCCGAGCCGGACGGCACGGTCACGAAGATCAACGAGTCCGGGCCGGTGCTCGCACCGGCGGAGTTCGCCGCGGTCACCGACGCCGTGCTGAGCGCCGCGCGCACCGCGGACTGGGTCGTGCTCTGCGGCAGCCTCCCGCCCGGCCCGTCCGTCGAGGCGTTCGGTGAGCTCTGCGTCCGCCTCGTGGCCGCCGGCGCCCGGCTCGCCGTGGACACCAGCGGCCCGGCGCTCGGCGCCGCGGCCAAGGCCGGTGCCGCGCTGGTCAAGCCGAACCGCGAGGAGCTGGCCGAGGCCGCCGGCTCCGAGCTGCTCACGCTCGGCGACGTCGTCGACGCGGCCAACGAGCTGCGCAAGGCCGGCGCTGGTACGGTCCTGGCCAGCCTCGGCGCGGACGGCGCTGTCCTGATCGAGGACTCAGGCGTGGTCACCGGCAGGTCGCCGGTGAGCGCGCCGCGAAGCACGGTCGGCGCCGGCGACGCGCTGCTGGCCGGGTTCCTGTCCGCGGGCGCGACCGGCGAGGCCGCGCTGGCGGAGGGCCTGGCCTGGGGCGCGGCGGCGGTCCGCCAGCCCGGCAGCCGGATGCCCGGCCCGGCCGACATGGAGCGGGAGACCGTTCACCTCGACGCCCGGCCCGACATGGGCCGGCGGCTTCACCCCCGGGGCTGACCCCCAGCACCATCCAGCCCCAGCCGCTTCACACACAACTGCATCACGGGGAAACGCCTTAACGCATCGCCCCCCGCGCGGCACCGCGCGGTCCCTCCAGAAACGGAGTCCCCCTCCATGAGCACATACACCCCCCAAGCTGAAGGCTCGGGTATACGAGCCACCGTTCAGCGTCTCGGCGGCCACCTGGCCGGCATGGTCATGCCCAACATCGGCGCGTTCATCGCGTGGGGCCTGATCACGGCGCTGTTCATCCCGACGGGCTGGATCCCGAACGAGGACTTCGCCAAGCTCGTCGACCCGATGATCAAGTTCCTGCTGCCGATCCTCATCGGTTACACCGGTGGCCGGATCGTGCACGGGCAGCGCGGTGCCGTCGTCGGCGCCGTCGCGACCATGGGCGTCATCGTCGGCGCGGACATGCCGATGTTCCTCGGCGCGATGATCATCGGCCCGCTGGCCGCCTTCATCATCAAGCTGTTCGACCAGGCGATCGAGGGCAAGGTCCGTCCCGGCTTCGAGATGCTGATCGACAACTTCTCGGCCGGCATCGTCGGTGGCGCGTTCGCGCTGCTGGCGGCGTGGCGCATCGGCCCGGCCACCGAGTGGGTCATGCGGATGCTGGGTAACGGCGTCGACTGGCTCGTCGACCTGGGCGTGCTGCCCGCGGTGTCGATCCTGGTCGAGCCGGCCAAGATCCTGTTCCTGAACAACGCCATCAACCACGGCGTGTTCACCCCGCTCGGTGTCCAGCAGGTCACGGAGAACGGCAAGTCGATCATGTTCATGATCGAGTCGAACCCCGGCCCGGGTCTCGGCCTGCTGCTGGCGTTCTTCTTCTTCGGCCCGAAGCTGCTGCGCCCGTCCACCCCGGCCGCGATGATCATCCACTTCTTCGGCGGCATCCACGAGATCTACTTCCCGTACGTGCTGATGAAGCCGCGCCTGATCCTGGCCATGATCGCGGGCGGCGCGGCCGGCGTTACCACCTTCATGATCACCGGTGCCGGCCTGGTCGCCAGCCCGTCGCCGGGCTCGATCTTCGCCTACGCCGCCGTCACCCCGCGCGGCGCCGGCAACTGGATCGGCATGATCGCCGGCATCCTGATCGCCGCCGCGGTCACGTTCGCGGTCGCCTCCCTGCTGCTCGGCTTCGGCCGGCTGAAGGAGGACCAGGAGGTCGACGACGCCTCGGCCGAGGCGCTCGGCGCCGAGACCGCGGACGACTCGGTCAAGGCGAGCAACCCGGCCGTGGCCCGCACCGCCGAGCCCGGCACTGCCTGACAGCTCACACCGCCGGTCCGCTCCCCGCGACGGAGCATTGGAGCGGGGAGCGGACCGGCGGCTCCCACGAACTTCGATCGGAAGGCTTGACCGATGGCAACCATCAACGGCAGTGACGTCAAGAAGCTCGTCGTGGCCTGCGACGCGGGCATGGGCAGCAGCGTCATGCTCGCCAGCACGCTGCGCAAGCAGCTGAAGAACAACGGCGTGACCGTCGAGCACACCCCGGTGAACTCGATCCCCGCCGACGCCGACCTGGTGGTCTGCCACAGCGGCCTGGCCGCTCGCGCGCGGGCCAGCGCGCCGGACAAGCCGGTCGTGCCGTTCCAGGTCTTCCTGGGCGACCCGGCCGTCACCAAGGTCGTCAAGGCGATCCAGACCGGCGAGGACATCAATGTCTGAGCTGCTGGAGGAGCGGGCCATCCGGCTCGACGCGGTCGCGGCCGACCGGGACGCGGCGATTCGCCTCTGCGGCGAGACGCTGGTCGCGATCGGCGCGGCCGAGGCCGGCTACATCGACACCATGCTGGCCCGTGAGCAGTCCGTCTCCACGTACGTCGGCGAGGGCGTGGCGATCCCGCACGGCACGCTCGGCGGCAAGGAGCTGGTGAACCGGGACGCGCTGGCCGTGCTGCGCTTCCCGGAGGCCGTGGACTGGGACGGCAACCCCGTCTCCGTCTGCGTGGCGATCGCGGCCAAGGGCGACGGGCACGTCGAGCTGCTCTCCGCGCTGGCCGAGATCCTTCTCGACCCGGACCAGGCCCGCGCACTCCGCGAGGCCACCGAAATCGACGATGTGCTCCGGCTCCTGAAGCCGGTTGGAGGGGAACAGTAATGAAGGTCGTGCGTTTCCACGCCCCGGGCGACGTCCGCTTCGAGGACATGCCGGAGCCGGAGGCCGGCCCGGGCGAGGTCAAGATCCGGGTGCGCAACTGTTCCACCTGCGGCACCGACGTCAAGATCTCCAAGTTCGGCCACCACCACATTCACCCGCCCCGGGTGATGGGCCACGAGATCGCCGGCGAGATCGTCGCGCTGGGTGACGGCGTCGAGGGCTGGACCGAGGGCGACCGGGTGCAGGTCATCGCCGCGATCCCGTGCGGGAAGTGCGACGAGTGCAAGCGCGGCCGGATGACCATCTGCCCGAACCAGGAGTCGATGGGCTACCACTACGAGGGCGGCTTCGCGCAGTTCATGGTCGTACCCGCGAAGGTTCTGGCCGTCAATGGTCTGAACCGCATCCCGGAGGGCGTCAGCTTCGCCGAGGCGTCCGTGGCCGAGCCGCTGGCCTGCGTGCTCAACGGCCAGGAGCTGGCCCGCGTGGGCGAGGGCGACGACGTGGTGGTCGTGGGCTCCGGCCCGATCGGCTGCCTGCACGTCCGCCTGGCCAAGGCGCGCGGCGCGGCCCGCGTCTTCCTGATCGACCTGAACCGCGCCCGCCTGGACATGGCCGCCGACCTGGTCAAGCCGGACCTGGCGATCGCCGGCGAGGAGGTCGACGTGGTCCAGGCCGTGCTCGACGCCACCAACGGCCGCGGCGCCGACGTGGTCATCACGGCCGCCGCCTCCGGCGCCGCCCAGGAGCAGGCGCTGCAGATGGTCGCCCGCCAGGGCCGGGTCAGCTTCTTCGGCGGTCTGCCGAAGGACAAGCCGACCGTCACGGTCGACTCCAACCTGGTGCACTACCGCGAGCTGACGATCGTCGGCGCGAACGGCTCCAGCCCGGCGCACAACGCGGAGGCGCTGCGCCTGATCGCCACCGGCGCGGTCCCGGTCGCCGACCTGATCACGCACCGGCTGCCGCTCGACTCGGCGATCGACGCGTTCGGCATCGTCGCGCGCGGCGAGGCCATCAAGGTCACCATTGAGCCCTGACCCGGCCCTGAGCGCCCATCTTCAATTTTAGGAGGCACCGATGCCTACTCGCACCGTTACCGTGGGCTCCGCCAGCGGCCTGCACGCCCGCCCGGCCGCGCTCTTCGTCCAGGCCGCGGCCGCCGCCGCGCCGGTCAAGGTGACGATCCAGGTGGGGGAGAAGCGCGCCGTACCGGCGAACAGCATGCTCTCCGTCCTGTCGCTCGGCGCCAAGAAGGGCACCGAGGTGGTTCTCGCGGCCGAGGGCGACGGCGCGGACGAGGCGCTGGACAGCCTCGCCGAGCTGCTCGCCCGTGACCTCGACGCCGAGGAGCCGGCCAATGGCTGAGCTGACCGGCATCGGGGTCAGCACGGGCCTGGCCGGCGGTCCGCTGCTGCGGATCGCCGCCGTGCCGGCGCTGCCCGAGCCGGCACCGGTCGCGGACACCGCGGCCGAGGTGGAGAAGGCGTTCGCCGCGCTGGCCGAGGTCGTCACGGACCTCGGCCGGCGGGCCGACCGGGCGAAGGAGGCCACGGTCGCGGAGGTGCTGCGCGCCGAGGCGATGATGGCGGACGACCCGATGCTGCGCGAGGCCGTGCAGGAGAGCATCGAGGGCGGTACGGACGCGGTGCACGCGATCGACGCCGCGTTCGCCACCCACCGCGCCGCGTTCGAGGCGGCCGGCGGCTACCTCGCCGAGCGCGTCGCGGACCTGGACGACCTGCGCGACCGGGCCGTCGCGGTCTGCCTCGGCCGGCCGATGCCGGGCGTGCCGCAGCCCGGCCACCCGTACGTGCTGGCCGCCCGTGACCTGGCACCGGCCGACACCGCGGACCTCGACCCGGAGCAGGTCGTCGGCCTGATCACCGCGGACGGCGGGCCGACCAGCCACACCGCGATCCTGGCCCGCGCGCTCGGTCTCCCGGCCGTGGTGTCCTGCAAGGGCATCCTGGACGTCGAGGACGGCACGCTGGTCACGCTGGACGGCACCACCGGCCGCATCGAGACCGGCGTTTCGGACGAAACAGTCGCTTCCGTGAAGGCCCAGGCAGCCGACGCTGCGAAGGCGATCAGTGGTGCCACCGGCCCCGGCCAGACCTCCGACGGGCACGCGGTCGCGCTGCTCGCCAACGTGGGCTCCGGCAAGGACGCCGTCGCGGCCGCCGGTGCCGAGGGCGTGGGCTTGTTCCGCACCGAGCTGCTGTTCCTGGACCGCACCCGCGAACCCGGCCTGGACGAGCAGGTCGCGGCGTACCGGGAGGTCTTCGCCGCGATGGCGGGCCGCCGGGTGGTGATCCGCACGCTGGACGCGGGCGCGGACAAGCCGCTGCCGTTCCTGCACCAGGACGGCGAGCCGAACCCGGCGCTCGGCGTGCGCGGCCTGCGCATCGCCCGTCAGCGCCCGGAGGTGCTCAGCACGCAGCTCGCCGCGATCGCGCAGGCCGCGATCCAGACGGACGCGGACGTGTGGGTGATGGCCCCGATGGTCTCCACCGTGGCCGAGGCCGCCGAGTTCGCGGCCGCGGTGCACGCGGCCGGGCTGCCGAAGGCCGGCGTGATGATCGAGGTGCCGGCCGCCGCCCTGCGGGCCGAGAAGCTGCTCGGCGTGGTCGACTTCCTCAGCATCGGCACGAACGACCTGAGTCAGTACACGTTCGCCGCGGATCGGCAGGTCGGCACGCTCGCCGAGCTGCTCGACCCGTGGCAGCCCGCGCTGCTGCAGCTCATCGCGGCCTGCGGTGAGGCAGGTAAGGCGACCGGCAAGTCCGTCGGCGTCTGCGGCGAGGCCGCGTCCGATCCGGCGCTCGCGCCGGTGCTGGCCGGTCTGGGAATTACCAGCCTGAGCATGTCCGCCCGTGCGCTGCCCGCGGTCCGCGCCTCGCTGGCCGCGCGCACGCTGGCCGAGTGCGAGCGGATCGCCGCCGCCGTGCTCGACGCGGAGGACCCGGCCCAGGCCCGCAAGCTCGCCTCCTAGCACCACCCCCCCAGAAAGGCCCCGCCGTTCCCCACGGCGGGGCCTTTCGCATGGACGGACATCGCCCAGGGGCGGGGTCGGGGCGGCAGCAGGGCCTGGTCGGAGGCCGTCCCCGGGCCGGGGGCGGCCTCCGCGCGAAAATCTCGGCAGGTTCCTGTTATCGGTGCCGGGGTGACCCGTCTCCTATCCGCGCGGCCCTGGTCAGACCCGTCGGGTTGCGTCAGGATGGCCAACCGAGGAGAGGGTGCGGGATGTGGAGTCCAGAGGTGCGTGACCCCAGAGGCCCGGTGGGCGGCGTCGACCCGGCGACCGTGCACGCGGCCCGGGCGGGGAACGCGGCGGCGCTGGACCGCGTGGTCGCGGCATACCTGCCGCTGGTCTACAACATCGTCGGCCGGGCGCTGCAGGGCCACGCCGACGTCGACGACGTGGTGCAGGAGACGATGCTGCGCGTCGTGCACAACCTGCCGGAGCTGCGCGACCCCGCGGCGTTCCGGTCCTGGGTGGTGGCGATCGCGATGCGCCTGGTCCGCGACCGGCACCGCGACCTCACCCGCGGTTACCCGGCGGACGCCACGCCGGACGACGTGGCCGACCCGGGTGCCGACTTCGTCGACCTGACCATCGTCCGGCTCGGCCTCTCCGGCCAGCGGCAGGAGGTCGCGCAGGCCACCCGCTGGCTCGACCCGGACGACCGCGAGCTGCTCGCGCTCTGGTGGCTGGAGGCGGCCGGCGAGCTGGACCGCGAGGACGTCGCGAACGCGCTCGGCCTCACCCGCCAGCACGCCGCGGTCCGCGTGCAGCGGATGAAGGCGCAGCTGGAGGCGGCCCGCGTGGTGGTCCGCGCGTTCCGGGCGCACCCGGCCTGCCCGGATCTCACGCTGCTGGCGATCGGGTGGGACGGCCGCCCGGAGCCGGTCTGGCGCAAGCGCTTCGCCCGGCACACGCGCGAGTGTGAGCAGTGCGCGCGCGCCTGGCACGAGATGGTCGACGCGGAGAAGCTGCTGGCCGGGCTCGCGCTGGTGCCGATCCCGGGTTACCTGCTGGAGCCGTCGCTGCACGCCGCGGCCGCGGCGCACGGTTATGACGCGCAGGGTTACGACGCCGTGCCGCAGCACTTCGACGCGGCGCCGGCCAACGACGTCACCGCGCCGTTGCACGCGGTCGGCGCCGACCCGGGCAGCGCGGCCACGCACGTGCTGGCCCGCCCGGAGATCGCCTCCGCCGGTCAGGCCGGCGCGCACGTCGTACCCGCGAAGGCTGGGTTTGCCGGTCTTCTGGGTCTGAAGCCGATCGCCGCGGCGATCGCGACGGCCGCCGTGCTCACCGCGGGCGGCGTCTTCGCGCTGACCGGCGGCGACGACCCCACGCCCGCCGCCCAGGAACCGCCGCCCGCCGCGGTGCTGCCGGTCGCGTCGGAGAGCGCGAGCCCGAGTCCGTCCCCGTCCGCGTCACCCAGCCCGTCGCCGTCGCCCAGCGCGAGCCCGACACCGGCCGCGACCTCGGCCGCGCCGAAGCCGGCCGTGCCGCCCGCGGCCGTCGAGGCGTCGTCGAAGAAGGGCGTCAGCACCTGGCAGGTCCCCGGCGTCGGGCCGGGCATGACCGCGGTCGGCGCGTCCTGGTACTACACCTGGGGCTCCGGCCCGGACCAGGTCAAGGCGCCGTCCGGCGTCGAGTTCGTGCCGATGATCTGGGGTAGGGACTCGGTCAACGCGGGCACGCTCGCGCAGGCGAAGGCGAACGGCCGGACACTGCTCGGCTTCAACGAGCCGGACCTGGGCGAGCAGGCCAACATGACCGTGGAGCAGGCGCTGGAGCTGTGGCCGCAGCTGCAGGCGACCGGCCTGCGGCTCGGCAGCCCGTCCGTGGCCTACGGCGGCGACACCGAGGGCGGGTGGCTGGACCGCTTCATGAAGGGCGCGAAGGCGAAGGGCTACAAGGTCGACTTCATCACCCTGCACTGGTACGGGTCGGACTTCAGCACGGCCGCGGTCGGCCACCTGGAGGGCTACATCAAGGCCGTCTACGAGCGGTACAGGCTGCCGATCTGGGTCACCGAGTACGGCCTGATCAACTTCTCCGGCTCGCCGAAGTTCCCGAGCGGCGCGCAGCAGGCCGCGTTCATCGACGGGTCCACCGCGATGATGGAGAGCCTGCCCTACGTCGAGCGGTATGCGTGGTTCTCGCTGCCGGTCGATACCGACTTCGGCAACGGCCTCTACGACCCGAGCTCGAAGTCGCTGACGGACGGCGGCCGCGCCTACGCCGAAGCGGGCTGACGCCCATGATCGAGGCGTCCCCCATGTCGTTCCGACGGCTTGGGGGACGCCTCGATCACCGGGTCAGGGCGAGGTCCTCGGCGCGCCTCGGGGGTGCGGGCCAGGGGAGCAGGCGGGGCGGGCGCTTCGCAGCCACGTCCTCGACCCAGCCGAGCGCCAGCACCACCACGGCCAGCAGCGCCAGCGCGATCGCGAACGTGCCCGCCTCCTCGACGACCGTGCCGAAGTTCCACAGCTCCAGCACCTCGTTCGCGGCCAGCGCGGCCGTGATCGCCGGGTTGTGCCACAGGTAGATCGTCACCGCGCGCGCGTTGACCAGCGTGACCAGCCCGTCCAGGAATCGCGTGCGGCCCAGCCAGCCGGTCGGCGGTGCCCAGCGCAGCAGGATCAGCGTGAACCCGGCGGAGAAGATCGCGTAGGCCAGCGGCAGGCCGGAGATGCCGCCCTCGGAGCCCCACCAGAATCCGAGCGCGCCGGCCACGCACGCTGCGGAGATCACGACCGTGGCCAGGCCGGGAAGACGCCGCAGGCCGCCGTCCCGGTGCGCGAAGCCGATCATCCAGGCGGTGGCGAACTGCAGCACGCTGACCAGCGTCCGCTCCGGCGTCTCCGGCAGCGAGACCGGCCCGGCCAGCAGCACCGCGAGCAGGATCAGCGGCGCGGCCAGCGTCGGCAGCGGCGCCCGGCGATAGAGCCAGAGCAGGCCGGGAGAGAGCACCACCAGCCAGAGGTACGTGACCAGGTACCACAGCGGCCCGGCCGCCTCCGCGCCGAACTCGTTGGACGGCGGGTCCGCGAGCGGCAGCACCCAGAGCAGCAGCCGCGCCCACGGCGGGTCGTCCCAGCCGTGCAGCAGCATGGCCGGCACCGCGATCAGGCCGAGCACCCAGAGCGCGGGCAGGAGCCGCCGCAGCCGGCTCACGACCACCGTGTGGTTCCGCGCCGCCCGGTCCAGCGACCGGGCCATCAGCGAGCCGCCCAGCGCGAACATCACGCCCATCGACGGGAAGATCAGCTCCAGCGCGGTGAGCGGGAACATGTGGTACGTGACGACGCGCGCGATGGCGACGGCCCGTAGCAGGTCGAAGTAGCGGTCGCGGGTGGCGGCCATGGCGTCCTCACGCTCGGTGACTGGGCCGCGCAACGGTAGCCGCACCGGACCCGGCCGGGAAAGCCGCCTCATTCGCGTGGGTGGTGCCGATTCCCCCGGTGGGGGACGGCCATCACCCTCAAGAGAAGATCAATTCCCCGGGTACGCCGTTCCGCAGCAACTCCTCGAGATCGGCCGGGGCGAGCGGGCGGGAGAACAGGAAGCCCTGGCCGAACTCGTAGCCGAGCCCGCGTAGCAGCCGCGCCTGCTCCGGCGTCTCGATGCCCTCCGCGACCGCGTTCAGGTCCAGCGCGTTCGCCATCTGCGCGACCGCGGTGGCGACCGCGGCCTGCCGGGTGACCGTGGTGACGCCCTCGACGAACGACCGGTCCAGTTTGAGCGTGGTCATCGGGCAGGTGAGCAGCAGGCCGAGCGAGGACGCGGCGGTGCCGAAGTCGTCCAGCGCCAGCTTCACGCCGATCGCGCGCAACGCGTGCAGTGCCGCGATCGCCTCGTCGTCGGAGAGCACCGCGGTCTCGGTCACCTCGACGGTGAGCAGCTCCGGCGGGTACTCGGAGGTGGCCAGCACGGCCGCGACCTCGTTCACGAAGCCGGGCTCGCGCAGCTGGCGGCCGGCCACGTTGACGTTCATCCCGATGCCGTGCTTCCGCCAGCGCGCGGCCTGCCGTACCGATTCGCGCAGCACGAACCGGCCGAGCGGGACGATCAGGCCGCTCGACTCCGCGATCGGGATGAAGTCCGTGGGGTGCACCTGGCCGCGGACCGGGTGCCGCCAGCGGACCAGCGCCTCGCAGCCGGCGATCTCCCCGGTCTCCAGCCGGATCACCGGCTGGTAGACCAGCTGCAACTGGCCCTCGTCGATCGCCTCGCGGAGCTGGCCGGCCAGCTCCGCGCCGTCCCGGATGCGGACACCCATCTCCCGGGTGTACGCGACCCAGTTGCTCTTGCCCCGGTCCTTCGCCGCGTACATCGCGATGTCCGCGTCGCGCAGCAGCGAGTCCAGATCGTCCTCGGCGTCCGCGGTGGCCAGGCCGATGCTCGCGCGCACGATCAGGTCGTTGTCCTGCACCCGGACCGGGCGGCCGAGCAGCGCGAGGATGCGCTGCGCGGTCCGCTCCCCGTCGTCCGGGCCGGCGTCGCGCAGCAGCACCGCGAACTCGTCGCCACCGAGCCGCGCGACCACGTCCTGCTCGCGCACCGCCGCCCGCAGCCGATCCGCCACGCTGACCAGCAGCGCGTCGCCGGCCGGATGACCGAGCGTGTCGTTGATCGTCTTGAAGTCGTCCAGGTCGATCAGCAGCAGCGCCACGCTGCCCGGGTCGGCCGTGGCCCGCAGCGTCTCGGTCACCTGCTCGCCGAAGTACGTCCGGTTCGCCAGCTGGGTCAGGCCGTCCACGGACGCGGCCTCGCGCAGCCGGGACTCGTGCCGGCGCAGCTCGCCGAGCGTGGTGTCGAGCCGGTTGATCAGCAGCGCGTTGTCGTGGAACGTGATCAGCTGCCGCGCCGCGACCAGCATGGTGATCATGGCGACGCCGGCCACCGCGCCCCAGAGCTGATAGCTCGCGCCGGTCGGCAGCACCACGACCAGCATGCCGAAGGTCAGCGCGACCATGCTGTACGGCAGCAGGCTGTACGGCTTGCGGCGGCGCGGCGTGTTCACGTCCGGATTCTGCCGGGTCTGCAATTCCTGCAGGCGTGGACCGGCCGCGATCAGCAGCGACGGCAGCAGCCGCAGCACCAGGTAGGCCGGGTTGCTCTCCGCCGTCAGCACCTCCGGCGTGATCATGATGCCGGCGCCCTGGACGCAGCCCGCGACCGCCATCGGCCACGCGGCGAGCTTGCTCATCGGCCGCCCGCCGCTCAGGATCAGCTTCACGGCCGCGAACGCGGAGACCATCACGATGCTGGCGGCCACGATCACCGCGATCATCGCGGTGTCCACAGACGCGTCCGTGTCGATCACGAAGCACCAGGTGAGCACCGCGCCGGCGACCAGCACGGTGGCGGAGTCCAGCCAGAGCGCCAGCCGCTCCTTGTACGTGTGCGTGTTCTGCGGATGGAGCAGCATCGCGATCACCACGCCGCCGAGCCCGACCGCGAACAGCGCGCTCTGCGCCGGGCCGCCGTTCAGCGTCCGGGCGTGCGGGTCCAGCGCGCTCACCGCGGACTGGATGGTGTCCGCGACCACGAACATCGAGCCGGCGAACGCGACCACGGCCCAGAAGCGGCGGCGTGGTGCGGAGGTGACCCGGAACATCCGGTACGCGAAGAAGCCGAGCGCGGCGTCCAGCGGCACCTGCGCCAGCCAGAAGGCCTGCACCTGCGCGTCCACGTGACCGGCCAGCGCGTAGAAGCCGGCGGTCGCCAGCAACACGATCCCGGTCATGCCGAGCAGGACCGGATCGCGCCACGGCGTGACGGCGGGGGCCTGACGCACGCGGCCTCCCTCCGTGTCGCAGCCGGGCTGTCGGTTCCCGTATCGACGTAGTGGTGCGGGCTCTTGAGGACAACACCCTGTGATCGGCGTTGCGTCGCGCTCGCGTGGCCGCTATGGTTGTGCTCAGAACGAGATAGACTCACAGCGAGTTCTAAAGACCCGCGAGTTTCAACGATCCCGCGAGTTTCAAAGGTCCTGCGAGTTTCAAAGACCCAGCGAGTTCTGAAGATGGAGTGTGGGATGTCGGAAGCCGAGTTCCTCGCCGCGTACGACCCCCGGGATTACCCGGCCGTCGCGGTGACCGTCGACGTGGTGGCGCTGACCATCCGTGACGACCGGCTCTGCGTGCTGCTGGTGGAGCGCGCCGCCCCGCCGTTCGAGGGCTTCTGGAGCCTCCCCGGCGGCTTCCTCAAGCAGCGGACCGACGACGGTGAGGCCTACGCGGAGACGCTGGAGGAGGCGGCCGGCCGCGAGCTGGCCGAGGAGACCGGCCTCGACGCGGTGCGCCTCGACCGAGTCCACCTGGAGCAGCTCGGCAGCTACGGCGACCCGGGCCGCGACCCGCGCATGCGCGTGATCAGCGTCGCCTACCTCGGATTCGGCCCGCAGATGCCGGACCCGGAGCCGGGCTCGGACGCGCGGGCCGCCGCCTGGGTGCCGGTCGCGGACCTCGGCCTGCCCGAGGGGCCGGACGCCATCCCGGGCCGGACCGTGTCGCAGCGGCCCGGGACCAGCCGCCGGCTCGCGTTCGACCACGCGCAGATCCTCTTCGACGGGCTGGAGCGGGCGCGCGGCAAGCTGGAGTACACGGCGCTCGCCACCGCGTTCGTCGGCGACACGTTCACCATCGCGGAGCTGCGCGCGGTCTACGAAACGGTCTGGGGCGAGCAACTGCACGGGCCGAACTTCCGCCGCAAGATCCTCTCGGTCCCCGGCTTCGTCGAGTCCGTCGGCGCCACCACGGAGCGCGGTGGCGCACGCGGCGGCCCCCGATCCCAGCTCTACCGCGCCGGCGACGCGACGTTGCTGCACCCGGCGCTGCTCCGGACCGTCACCGAAGAACAAATCCGCTGAGAAGGGGTACGCATCATGGGAAGTGGACGCTGGTCGCACGACGCCTACGACGCCGCCGCGGCCTACCGGTCCCGCACCGGGCGGGACGCGTTCGACTACGACGCCGGAGTGCGCGCCTCGCGCCGACGGCAGGACTGGACCGCGCACCCCGACCTCGACCCGTACCGGGTGGACGTCCGCGAGTCGCGTGACTCCGCCGAGCACCCGGAGAGCCTGGCCGTCGCCGTGCTCTTCGACGTGACCGGCTCGATGGGCTACGTGCCCCGCCGCCTGCAGGAGAAGCTGCCGCAGCTGTTCGACCTGCTGCTCGACCGGGGCTACGTGCGCCACCCGCAGCTGCTCTTCGGCGGGATCGGCGACGCCACCTGCGACCGGGTGCCGTTGCAGATCGGCCAGTTCGAGTCCGACAACCGGATGGACGAGCAACTCGGCCGGATCCTGCTGGAGGGCGGTGGCGGCGGGCAGAAGACGGAGAGTTACGAGCTCGCGGCGTACTTCATGGCCCGGCACACCTCGATCGACTGCTGGGAGAAGCGCGGCAAGCGGGGTTACCTGTTCATCATCGGCGACGAGCTGAACTACGAGCGGGTCTACGCCCGGGGCGCGAACGCGCCGGTCACCGGCTACGACCGGGGCGGCCGTCGCGGCGTCGCCGAGGTGATCGGCGACCGCCTCCAGGACGACATCGACACCCGGGACATCTACGCGGAGCTGCGCGAGATGTACGACGTCTACTACATCCTCCCGTCCGGTACGTCGTACGCCGGCGACCGCCAGGTCCTCGACCACTGGCGCGGCCTCCTCGGGCAGAACGTCATCGAGCTGGACGACCTGGACGCGGTCAGCGAGACCATCGCGCTCACCATCGGCATCGGCGAGGGCACCATCGGCCTCGACGACGGCCTCGCGGACCTGCGGCAGCAGGGCTCCACGGCCGGCCGCTCGGTCGAGCGCGCCCTGGCCACGGTCGCCCGCGGCGGCCGCGCTCCGGCCCGTGACGGCCGGACCGCCGCCCGTGATGGCGGGGCCGCCGCCCGTGATGGCGGGGCCGCCGCCCGTGATGGCGGGGCCGCCGCCCGTGATGGCGGGGCCGCCGCCCGTGATGGCGGGGCCGCCGCCCGTGACGACGGGGCCGCCGCCCGTGACGACGGGGCCGCCGCCCGTGACGGCCGGACCGCCGCCCGTGATGGCGGTGGTGCCGCCGGTGATGGCCGGGGTGTCTCCCGTGATGGCCGGGGTGACTCCCGTGATGACTGGGCTGTCTCCCGTGATGACCGGGGCGGTGATCGCGGTGATCGGGGTGGCCGGGTGCCGGTGGCGCGCCGCAGCGTGGTGCGTCGGCGGGACACGCGCGGAGCACGGTGGGTCTGATGGGCCGTTTCGCGGAGGCGCGCCACGTGATCGTGGCCGACCTTGGCTTCGGCGACGCCGGAAAGGGCACGATCGTCGACTGGCTCGCCGGGTGCGCCGCGGCGACAGCGCGCCAGGCCCGTACCGCCGCGGTCCTGCGCTTCAACGGGGGAGCGCAGGCCGCCCACACGGTGGTCCGGGCGGACCGGCGGTCGCACACGTTCGCGCAGTTCGGCGCCGGGACGTTCGCCGGCGTGCCGACGCTGCTCACCCGGCACACGCTGGTCGAGCCGCTGGCGCTGGCCCGGGAGGCCGCCGCGCTGGCCGCGCTCGGCGTCCCGGACCCGCTGGGCCTGATCTCCGTCGACCGCGATGCGCTGATCACCACGCCGCTGCATGCGGCCGTCAACCGCGCCCGGGAGGCGGCCCGCGGCGGCGCCGCGCACGGCAGCTGCGGGATCGGCATCGGCGAGACCATGTCCTACGCGCTCGGCCACCCGGATCTGGCGCTGCGCGCCGGTGACACCGAGTCCCCCTCCCGTCTGCGCCGCCGCCTCCTCGCCCTCCACGACTGGGCCACCGCCACGATCCAGTCCCTCCGCAACGCCGAGCCACCGGCGACCCACGACGGTGCCGATCCGCCGGCGGTTGTCGCGGGTGTCTCGCCGTCGGTTGGGTGTGGGGGTGCCGGTCTGCCGGCGGCTGTTGCGGGTGTCTCGCCGTCGGTCGCGCTCGGTGCTGGGCCACTGCCCGACGTCGACGAGCTGATCCGGGCATATCGGGCGTTCGGCCGGCGGATCCGGCTCGCCGGCACGGGGGAGGTCGCCCGGCTGGCCGCGGCCGGGCGCCTGGTCTTCGAGGGCGCGCAGGGTGTGCTGCTGGACGAGTGGCGCGGCTTCCATCCGCACACCACCTGGTCCACCACCACGTTCGCCAACGCGACGGACCTGCTGGCCGAGGCCGGCGCGGACGCCGGTGACGTGTGCCGCCTCGGTGTGACCCGCACCTATGCCACCCGGCACGGCGCGGGGCCGTTCCCGTCCGAGGACCCGTCGCTGGCGCCGCTGCTTCCCGAACCGCACAACGGCACCGGCCGCTGGCAGGGCGGGTTCCGCGTCGGCCACCTCGACCTGGTGCTGCTGCGCTACGCACTGGAGGTCTGCGGCGGCGCGGACGCGCTCGCGATCACCCACCTGGACACCGCCGCTGCCGCGGGCGACCGCTTGCGGGTGGCCACCGCCTGGCGGGCCGGAGGCACCCGGATCACCAGGCTCCGCCCCGGCCCGTTCGCCGACCTGACCCACCAGCGGCACCTGACCGACCTCGCGCTCGCCGCCACCCCGGAACTCGCCGCTCCCGGCCGCCCGTGGCCGGAACTGCTCGCCGACGAGCTCGGCGTTCCGGTCGCGGTGACGTCGTGGGGCCCCCGATCGGGCGACAAACATCCGCCCACAATGGACGCTTCGCCCACCCGCGAAGATCAGGACCGGGTGCCGGTGTCGTAGCCTGGCGGTGGTCTCGCGAAACAGGGGGCACCGTGTTCGAGCAGTTCAACGCGCGTCGGCTGGCGATCGGCGCGGGGGTGGGCCTGCCGCTGATAGCGCTATGGACCGTGCTCCTCAGCGCCACCATCCCCTACGAGTTCATGGTCCACTTCATGAGCATGGTGCTGCTCAGCCTGGTCCCGTTCGCGATCGTCTCGTTCATCCTCATCTGGGCCCGCCGCCACCGTTCCCGCCCGGCCCATCGCCACCACTGCACCGAGTGCGGCCAGCCCATCCGCCACCCCTGACCCACTACCCTGGCCCTGCTGCGCACCGCGAGTTCTACGCCGCCGCGCGTTCTGCGCCGTTGCGTTGCCGTGCGTCTTGCGTTGCCGTGCGTCTTGCGCTGCCGTGCGTCTTGGATTGCCTCCGGCGCCTCCGCGTCCTGCCCGGCGCTGCTGCGCGTTGTGCCTCCGGCGCCGCCGCTGCTGCGCGTCCTGCGTGGCCTTGCCGCCTGCTCGGCGGTCGTGGCCTTGCCGCCCGTTCGGCGGTCGCGGCCGTGCCGCCGCCCCTCCCATCGCTCGATCATTGAGTGATACACCAGGTAGATCAACAAGTCGAGTCGATCTACCTGGTGTATCACTCAATGATTCTTTAGAGCGCGGCACGCTGCCCAATGTCATTTAGCTTGAGTTGACCACGGATTCCTGCCTGCGCTTCCCGAATGCGCCCCGCCGACGTCCGCCGGCCCTGCTCTGTCGCTCACGCCCCTCGGACTGGCTCTGTTGCCCAGCCCTTTTCGGGCCGGGGAGCGCGAGCTGACCCGGCCCGCTCGCGGCGATCGGGCGCTGCTTGCCCGAAATATCGCTACATCTCACCCCTTGGTGCGGACCACAGGCCCGCGAGACGGCACCGCTGCGGCCTGAGTGATCAATCAGGTGAGCAAAAGGTAGATCAAAAATCGAAGTTGATCGCTTTTTCGCTCACCTGATTGATCACTCGGGCGCCGGGGCCGAGGCCGTCAAGATCTCCCGGCCTCGCCAGCAGGGCGCGTGCCCAAGGGTGCTTCCTTGGCGGCGAGATCCAGCCAAGATGATCTACATTCCCGCAGGTCGGCGAGGCATCGGCCGCCCAAGGGAAGCGCCCTTGTTGTGTCCTGAACGCGAAAGGGTGGAGATATGTAGGAATTTCCTTCTTGTAGCGATGCTGTACGGAAGATGAAGGTTTGGCCCTTCGGAGTCGCCCTGCTGGGGGAGGCTTCAAACCACCTCATGCTGCATTAGCTGAAGACTGTTGTGGTGAACGATGAGGAAAAGGCATCCATTCGAGATTGTCAGGTGGGGGTCGGGAAGGCGAGCGAAAGCGAATCGCTGATGACGTGTCGAAAATTCTAGATGACATCGAAACCGGGGTGTCAATGGAATCCCGGGATGAGTCTGGCGGGGACCAGTTTACTGGCCAGGCGGTGTCCGGCATACAGGCGACGCGAGCCCGGCCTGCGGCTTTCGTACGGAACAGGAGAAGGCGCGTGAGGAAACTACCCGCCGCTCTTTGGCGAGTGAGAGGGAGCGTTCCGGGCGGCCCGAAGCCGTGAGGAACTGAGTACCGTTGCCGATCGCGCTGGCGGACCGACTCGTAGTAGCGACGAAGCCTTTGTAATGAAGGTGGAGCAAAGGGGTCGGGTCGTTCGTGACTGGTTTACTCGATCAACCAGCCTTGGCTGGGAGGAGTCGCGTGGATGAGTTGAAAGCACCGGGCAAGCCGTTCGTGATATCGAAGCGGGCTGTCTGGGAGGCGTACGAGAAGGTGAAAGCGAAAAAGGGTGCGCCGGGAGTGGACGCGGTGTCGCTGAAGGCATTCGACAAGGATCTGAAGAACAACCTTTACAAGATCTGGAATCGACTGTCGTCAGGGACCTATTTTCCACCGCCGGTGCGGGCCGTGGAGATCCCGAAGACCGGGGGAGGCGTCCGAGTTTTAGGCGTGCCCACGGTCGGCGACAGGATCGCTCAAACGGTGGCGGCGCGGGTCATCGAGGCGGAGGTCGAACCGATCTTCCACCCGGACTCGTACGGTTACCGGCCGGGGCGGTCCCCGGTCGACGCGGCAGCGGTGTGCCGTTCACGGTGCTGGAAGAACGACTGGGTGATCGATCTGGACATTCGGAAGTTCTTCGACACGGTCCCGTGGGATCTACTGTTGAAAGCGGTCGCCGCGCACACTGATAAGCCGTGGGTCCTGTTGTATGTGGAGCGTTGGTTGAAAGCGCCACTGCAACTACCCGACGGCATTGAGCTTGTCCGCGCAACGAGTTGACTACTGGCGGTGGCTACGTTGTGCGTCCGTGCTCGGTGTGCAGAATGACCAGAGCCGCAGCGACGATCTTTCCGATCCGCCATGGGTTGAGGCCGATGTTGCGGAGGGCTCGGAATGTCATCTTGAGCAGGGCGTTGGCGCGTTCGCCGACGGCGCGGAGGCTGTTGTGGGCCTTGTTGAACTGCTGTTGGACCAGTAGCAGTCCGCCGTTCTTGGGTTTCTTGTACGCGACTGTGACCGTGTCGGCCAAGCCTTCGTAGCCGAGGTCGCCGAGGGCGCGTAGGTCGTCGGCGGCGTCGGTGAGGGCGGGCAGGAGTTCGGGGTCGGTGCGAGCGGCGGTGGTGTCGTGTTCCCGGCCGGGACGCACGTCGGAGGTCCAGATCGGCCAGCCGTCAGGCACGCCGATGACCTGGATGTTCCCGCCGTGGGTGTGGTGCTTTCCCGACCACCACAGATCGACGCCTTCAGTCGGTCCTGGGGTGCTGCAGCGGTCGGTCTCGATCAGGGTGCCGTCGATGGTGACGTAGTCATGACCAGCGGCTTTCGCCGCCAGCAGCGCACCGTGCAGGCTCGGGGAGCGGGCGGCGAGCACGTCGATACCCTCGTGGAGGTAGTCGTAGCCGGTCGACGTGCTGATCGCGTTGTCCCGGGCCAGCTGACTCATCCGGGTGCTGTCGCAGAACCAGCGCAACACCAGGATCGCCTGTTCACGGCAGGTCAACGACCTGGTCCCGGTCCGGGTGCCCCGGCGGGCACGTTCGGCGTCCAGCAGGCCGGCCAGGAACGTCACGGTCTCTTCGCGCAGCGGCAGGACCGCCGTGTATGACACACTCATCGTCGACGCAGGATCCTTTGAAAGTGTTGCTGTGAGAGGCCACCTTCATACCGGGATCCTGCGTCTTCTCGTTGCAGCGCAACGACTTCGGCGTGTCGCGTGTGGACTACACAGATCGGTCACTAAGCGTCACAGAGTCGTTGCGCGGAATGGCTCACTCTGCAGGAACGAGATCGCGGAACCCCACAAGGATCCGCAGTTTCACCTGTTCTGGCTAATCTGTTTCTCCACTATGCGTTCGACATGTGGATGGCCCGCATGTTTCCGGCGGTTCGGTTCGAGCGCTATGTGGATGACGTGGTGGTGCATTGCGTCAGTGAACGCCAGGCTCGGTATGTGCTGGCGGAGATCACGAAACGGATGACCCAGGTAGGGCTGGAGTTGCATCCGGAGAAGACCCGGATAGTTTACTGCCAGGACGACAACCGGCGTGGCTCGTACGAACACACCGAATTTGTCTTCCTCGGCTACGGCTTCCAGCGACGCTCGGCGCGGTCAAGGGAAGGGGCGATGTTCTTGTCGTTCCTGCCGGCGATCAGTAAACAAGCCCTGAAGAGGATCAGTGCCGAGGTGCGGTCGTGGCGGCTGCACCATCGCACAAGCCTGACCGAGAAGGACCTCGCCGATTGGATAAACCGGCTCTTCGAAGTTGAGCGGGGTGCGGTGTTGACGGCGACCCGGACGTAGCGGGCTCGCAGCTCGTCGGTGATCATCTGAGTGTCTAGATCGGATAGTCACAAGTGAAGAGCTGCGAGCATGGTCAACGATACGACCCGGCTGCTGGGCCTTGACGGCCTGGTCGTCGATCGGGTCGAGCTGGATGCCGCTGGTGTGCCGGTGGTGGTCTTGTCCACTGGGTGTGAGCAGGCGCGTTGCTGCCCGGACTGCGGTCAGGAGGCGGTGCGGGTGAAGGCGTGGGTCACGACCCGGCCGCGGGATCTGCCGGTCGCCGGCCGGACGGTGCGGTTGCGGTGGCGTAAACGCCGCTGGCACTGCCCGACCGATAGTTGTCCGCGTGTGTCGTTCACCGAGCAGGTCGGGCAGGTCCCGGCCCGGGCGAGACTGACCGGCAGGCTCCGCGCCGCGGCCGGGGCCGCAGTCGCTGACGGCGGGCGGACGGTCGTGCAATCGGCCCGTGATCACGGACTGTCGTGGCCGGTCGTCGCGGCGGCGTTCACCGCTCACGCCGCAGCGGTGCTGCCCGCCGAGCCCGATCCGGTCGAGGTGCTGGGGATCGACGAGACCCGCCGGGGCCGGCCGAAATGGGAGTTCGACCCGGTCACCCAGGCGTGGCAGACGAGCGTGGACCGGTGGCACGTCGGCATGTGTGACCTGACCGGCGGCCAAGGGCTCCTCGGCCAGGTCGAGGGCCGGACCGCCCAGACCGTGATCGACTGGCTTACCGCCCGCAGCCAGGATTGGCGTGACCAGGTCCGATACGTGGCGATCGACATGTGCACGATCTTCAAATCCGCGATCACCACCGCGCTACCACACGCGATCCTGGTCGTCGATCACTTCCACGTCGTGCAACTCGCCCACCAGGCCCTCAACGACGTCCGCCGCCGGATCACCGTCCAGCACCGCGGCCGCCGGGGCCGGGCCGGAGACCTCGAATGGGACCTACGCAACCGCCTGACCCGCTCCGCACGCCGGCTCCGCGCCGAACGCGTCGACAAACTCTGCGACGACCTCACCACCCTGCCAGCCAAGATCAGCACACCGATCCTGGCCGCATGGAACGCCAAGGAAGACCTCCTCGACCTCCTCGCCCTGGCCCGCACCCACCCGAACCGCGAAACCATCACCCGGCACCTGCACCGCTTCTACACCCGCTGCGCCGACTCCGGCCAGCCCGAACTCACCCGCCTCGCCCGCACGATCGAGACCTGGTGGCCGCAGATCCTCGCGTTCCTCCACACCGGCATCACCAACGCCGGCTCCGAGGGCACCAACCGCGTCATCAAAACCGTCGCCCGCAACGCCTACGGCTTCCGCAACCCCGAAAACCAACGCCTACGCACCCGCGCCGCCACCACCCGAAAATCCCGCGGCCACCTCAACCCCGCTTAACCTCGAAGAGCCGATAAACCCGATCGTCCGGGGTTGGATGAACCATTACGGGGCGTTCTATCGATCTGCCCTATATCCCCTCCTGGAACGCATCAACGCCTACCTGCTGCGGTGGGTCCGCCGGAAGTACAAACGGTTGCGGGGTAGCAGGAAAGCCCGGACGTCCTGGAACAATGCCGTCCGGAAACGACCGCGTGCCTTCGCCCACTGGGCGTGGGTCACGCACGCCCCTACGGTCTGGTGACCAGAGCGACAAGAGCCGTATAACGGGAGACTGTTACGTACGGTTCTGTGAGGGCCCGGGGGTGAGATTCCCCCGGGCTACTCGGCGGCACGCTGCCCCGAGGGCAAGTCTCTGCCTAGCGGGGCTCCTATAAGCCGAAATTTCGGGCGCGGAGCGCGAACGCGAGTATGCGGGTACGGCTTGCCGACGCCAGAACGACTCCGTTGCCCATTCGGCGGTGGCTCGCCGAAAAGGATCATTGACCGACACGAAAGAGAGGTCGAATATCGAAGTTGACCTCTCTTTCGTGTCGGTCAATGATCCTTCGGGCATGAGTGGTCGCGACAGCACGACCACCACGCCGGCTTCCGCTCGACGCTGTCCGAGCTATGGCGGAGATAATCCGAAATTTCGGGCTGATGCTTCCGGTCTCCGGGCAGGGCTCGCGGCTTCCGATGCCGCATGGGCAACGGAGTCGCAAGAACACTGGGCTCTCCACCGGTGGCGCTGTCGCTCGCGGGCGCGGACTCTGCCGGCGCCCGGGCGCCCGACTTTCGCCGACGGTGCCGCAGTCTGCGAGTCGGGGCGGGTGCCCGGACACGAGCATCTGGTCGCCGAGCGTCCCGGGCGCTACTAGCGCTGACGCTGGCGTCGTGGGCGCTAGCGCTGACGTGGGTGCCGGGACGTGGTGCCGGGACGCCGCGTCCGGGGGCGGGTCAGGGCTGGATGGCGTCCATGGCTCGGAAGATGCGGACGTCGGAGACCGGGGCGGGGGTGCCGAGCGAGGCGGCGAAGTAGTTGATCCGGAGTTCCTCGATCATCCAGCGGATGCCGGCGATCTCCGCGGCCGCGGGCCGGCCCGGGCGCTGGTTGGCCAGCAGCCACTGGTACTCCTTCTGCACCTCCGCCAGTTGCTTGAGCATCTGGCCGTCGCGCTGCGCACCGGCGGGCAGCTTCTCCAGCCGCTTCTCGATGCCCTGTAGATAACGCACCAGGTCGGGCAGGCGCTGCCACCCGGTCTCGGTCACGAAGCCCTTGTGGATCAGCGCGGCCAGCTGTGCCCGCACGTCGTTGAGCGCGGGGACCACGGCCATCGCGGCCATGCCGCCGCCGGACGCGGCCTTGCCGGTCGCGGCTATCCGCTGTTCCGCGGCGTAGGCGGCGCCGAGCACGCGCTGCACCCAGGAGATGGTGTCGCCGACCACGTCGCCGACGGCCTGGCGGACCTTGGTGAGCAGCGTGGCGAACGCGGCGGCGTCCCAGGCCGGGCCGTCGAAGTCGGCCATCGCCTTGTCGACCGCGCAGGCCATGATGTCGTCGAGGAGCGCGGCGAAGCTGCCGTGCGGGCTGCGGGCCAGCGCGAGCTTGGTCGAGTTCGGCATGTCGGCGACGAACTTCGCGGGCGCGGGCAGCGCGAGCAGCAGCAGGCGCCGGTTGCCGGCCCGCATCGCGCGCGCCTGTTCCGCCTCGGTGTCGAACAACCGCAGTCCGACCGTGCTGCCCTCGTCCGCCAGGGCCGGGAACGCGCGCACGACGTACCCCCGGGACTCCTTCTGGAAGGTTTTCGGCACCGTGCCGAAGTCCCAGGTGGTCAGGCCGGTGCGCTCGATGGTGGAGGCGGACGCGGCGAGCACCTGCCGCGTCTGGGGGCGCAGCGACGTGCGCAGCGCGAGCAGGTCCTTGCCCTCGCCGACGACCTTGCCCTTCTCGTCCACGATCCGGAACGTCATCCGCAGGTGGTCGGGGAGCTTCGCGACCTCCCACGCGTCCGGTGGGACGAGCACGCCGGTGATCCGGCGCAGTTCGCGTTCCAGCGTCTCCAGCAGCGGGCCGTCCGCCGGGCCGACGCGCTCGAGCACGGCACGGGCATGATCCGGCACGGGTACGAAGTTGCGGCGCAGGTTCTTCGGCAGCCCGCGGATCAGTGCGGTCACCAGTTCCTCGCGCAACCCCGGCACCTGCCAGTCGAACGCGTCCGGCGGCACCTGGTTGAGTACCGGCAGTGGGATGCGCACGGTCACGCCGTCCGCCTCGGTGCCCGGCTCGAACTGGTAGGTCAGCGGCAGCGTGAGCCCTTCGACCTCCCATTCGTCCGGATAGTCGGCCTCGTCCACCCCGCCGGCGCCCGCGTTGATCAGCATCTGCCGGTCGAAGGTCAGCAGAGAGGCGTTGTCCCGCGACTCCTTCTTCCACCAGGAGTCGAAGTGCCGCCCGGAGACCACGTCGGCCGGGATGCGCGCGTCGTAGAGCGAGAACAGCGTCTCGTCGTCGACCACGATGTCCCGGCGCCGGGTCTTCTGCTCCAGCTCCTCGACGTCCTCGATCAGCCGCCGGTTCGCGTGGAAGAACTTGTGGTGGGTCTGCCAGTCGCCCTCGACCAGCGCGTGCCGGATGAACAGCTCGCGGCTGAGCACCGGGTCGATCCGGCCGTAGTTGACCTTCCGTTGCGCGACGAGCGGCACGCCGTAGAGCGTGACCTTCTCCATCGCCATCACGGCGCCCTGTTTCTTCTCCCAGTGCGGCTCGCTGTAGGAGCGCTTGACCAGGTGCTCAGCGAGCGGTTCGACCCACTCCGGCTCGATCTTGGCGGCGACCCGGGCCCAGAGCCGGTTCGTCTCGACCAGCTCCGCGGCCATCACCCAGCGCGGCGACTTCTTGTGGAGCGCGGAACCGGGTGAGAGGACGAACCGGGCGTTGCGGGCGCCGACGTACTCCTGCTGCTTCTCGGCGTCCTTGAGCCCGATCTGGGAGAGCAGGCCGGTCAGCAGGGACGCGTGCACCTTCTGCGAGTCGAGACCCTCAGGATCGGAAGCCCCACGGGGTACGCCCATCGCCTCGCGGAGCTGCGCGTAGATGTCCTGCCACTCGCGGACGCGCAGGTAGTTGAGGTATTCCTTCTTGCACATCCGCCGGAACGCGCTGCTGGACAGCTCCTTCTGCCTGTCCCGCAGGTAACGCCACAGGTTCCAGTACGTCAGGAAGTCCGAGTCCTTGTCCGTGAACCGGGCGTGCTGCTGCTGGGCCTGCTGCTGCGCGTCCTGCGGGCGTTCGCGCGGGTCCTGGATGGACAGTGCGGCCGCGATCACCATGACCTCGTGCACGACGCCGTTCTGCTCCGCCGCAAGCACCATCCGGGCCAGGCGCGGGTCGACCGGCAGCGCGGCGAGCCGGCGGCCGAGCGGGGTGAGCCGCTTCGCCGGGTCGAACGCGACCGGGTCGAGCGCGCCCAGCTCCTCCAGCAGGTTGACGCCGTCCTTGACGTTGCGCTTGTCCGGCGGCTCGATGAACGGGAACGCGGCCAGGTCGCCGAGGCCGAGCGCGGTCATCTGCAGGATGACCGAGGCCAGGTTGGTGCGCAGGATCTCCGGGTCGGTGAACTCCGGCCGCCCGATGAAGTCCTCTTCGGTGTAGAGCCGGATGCAGATGCCCTCGGAGACGCGGCCGCAGCGGCCCTTGCGCTGGTTCGCGCTGGCCTGCGAGACCGGCTCGATCGGCAGCCGCTGCACCTTGAGCCGGTGGCTGTAGCGGGAGATGCGCGCGGTACCGGGGTCGACCACGTACTTGATGCCGGGCACGGTCAGTGACGTCTCGGCCACGTTGGTGGCGAGCACGACGCGCCGACCCGGGTGTGGTGCGAAGACCCGGTGCTGTTCGGCCACGGAGAGCCGGGCGTACAGCGGAAGGATCTCGGTGTTCTTCAGGTCGGCCTTGGTGAGCGCGTCCGCGGTGTCCCGGATCTCCCGTTCGCCGCTGAGGAACACCAGGATGTCGCCGGGCCCCTCGCCCTGCAGCTCGCCCACCGCGTCCAGGATCGCGGAGGTCTGGTCGCGGTCCGGGTCGGAGTTCTCGTCGTCCGGATCGACGACCGGCCGGTACCGCACCTCGACCGGATAGGTCCGGCCGGACACCTCGATGATCGGCGCGGGTTTTCCCGACATGTCCGCGAAATGCGTGGCGAACCGCTCCGGGTCGATCGTCGCGGACGTGATCACGACCTTCAGATCCGGCCGCCGGGGCAGGAGCTGCCGCAGGTAGCCCAGGATGAAGTCGATGTTGAGGCTGCGCTCGTGCGCCTCGTCGATGATCAGCGTGTCGTACTGCGTCAGGTTCCGGTCGTTCTGGATCTCGGCGAGCAGGATGCCGTCCGTCATCAGCTTGACCATTGAGGCGTCGCTGACCTGATCGCTGAACCGGACCTTGAAGCCGATGGTCTGCCCGAGCCCGGTCTTCAGCTCCTCCGCGATCCGCTCCGCCACGGTCCGGGCCGCCAGCCGGCGCGGCTGCGTGTGCCCGATCAGCCCGCGCACGCCCCGGCCCAGCTCCATGCAGATCTTCGGCAGCTGGGTGGTCTTCCCGGAGCCGGTCTCGCCGGCCACGATCACCACCTGGTGGTCCCGGATCGCGTCGCGGATCTCGTCGCGCAGCGCGCTGACCGGCAGCTGCTCCGGGTAGGTGATCTCCGGCCGGCTCTCGGAGCGCGCGGCTATCCGCGCCTCCGCGGTCTCGATCTCCGCGGTGATGTTCGCCAGGACCTTCGCCCGGGACTCCGGGTCGCGGACCTTGCGGACACCGTCGAGCCGACGGCGCAGCCGCCGCTCGTCGCGGAGCATCAGGTGGGGGAGGCGCTGCTGAAGTGCGGCGGCGGGATTCGTCTGCATACCGCCGTCAAGGATAGGCCGGAGGCCGCGTTTTCCCGACTCGTTTACGGCCGGGGCGAACCGGGGAGAGGTGCGGTGCGTGTCACAGGAGAGAAACGCGATGCGCGTCACAGCCGAAGATCACTGGAAAATGCTTCGCCGAGCGTGATGTGCGGTATTTACGCTGATGAAGATCGTGGTGTGGGGGGAGGGGTCATGAGGCGAGGCCCGGCAATGTTCTTCGGAGCCATCGTGGCCTTCGGGCTCGGCCCGGCCGTCTGGGTCGGTGGCACGTTCGCGACCGCCGAGGCGGACGCTGTGCCCGGCGAGTCCGCGCGTCCGGTCCCGTCCGTCTCGGTGAGCACGGTTTACGTCGCGGTCGAGCCGTCCGTCGCGCCGGAGGTCCTGGAGATCGCCGACCCGTGGGTGCCGCCGTCCGCCACACCGTCCGCGTCGCCGTCCGCGACTCCCTCGATCACGCCGTCCGCGAGGACCAGTCCGCGGATCACGCCGGGCCCTCCGAAGACCAGCCCGCCGGTCACGCCGCCGGTGACGTCCGGCCCGCCGGTCGAGCAGACCACCACGCCCTCCACCCCGGCCACGCCCTCCGCGCCGAGTGAGGACGACGTCGAGGCCGAGGCCTGAGTCGAGGCTCCAACGTGACCGGGGCGTCTCCATGCTGCTCCAACGGCATGGGGACGCCCCGATCACGGTTCATTCCTTGTCCTCGGTGCCGGGAACGGCGACCGCGATCTCCTTGCCGAGCCGGTAGCCGAGGCGCAGGTCGAGGTCGTCGCCGGACCAGAAGCTGCCCGGGTCGTACCAGTTGGGGCGCTTGCCGGGCGGGAGCAGGCCCATCGCCTCGTAGGTGACGGCCACCACCTCCGCGCAGTACGCCTTCTCCAGCTCGTTCTCCTGCTGCTCGCTCCTGCGGAACCGGATGTTCGGCACCCGTCCCTTCGCCCAGCGCAGTGCCAGCTGCGCGGTCGACGGGAACGGCGTCCCGTCCAGGCGCGCGATCGTCTTCAGGACCGCGTCCTCCATCGCGCGGGTCACGCCCGGCTCCAGCTGCCGCAGCCAGCCACGCTGGCCGTACCGCATGCCCCAGACCGTCACGGCCTGCCGCATGTCGTGCAGCTGCACGCCGCGCTGGTGCGTGCCGCTCCACAGGTCGGTCAGCGACCGGCCCAGTTCGGCGTGCCACATCAGGGGCGGCATGTCGTCGATGACCACGCACATGCCCACGTGGTTCACCGGACTGTTGGTCAGCGTCTGGATGGCGCGGTCGGCCGCGCTCCGTCCGCGAAACACCCACATGTCACCCGTACGAGCGAGATCGACTGCTTCGTCCAGGGTGATGCTCGTCCCTTCGGCCATCGAACTACTCTATGTGGATGCAGTGGTCAAAGGTGCGGCAGACCGGCAAGGCACTCCCCTTCTGGAAGATCCTCGGTGTGGCCGGTGTCGTCGGCGTGGCCGCGACCGGCATCGTCGTCGCCCGCGCGGAACGCCGTCGCCGTTCCTACACCCCAGAAGAGATCAAGGACCGTCTCCGCGCCCGCCACGCGGAGATCGAAAACCCGTAGCCGCACCACCGCCTAGGTTTTTCGCGGCCACCCGCGGAACGTGCAGGGGGCCCTGCTGCCGCCCCGGCCGCGCACCGCGGACGGAGTGAACGCTGAGCCCCGCGGCCGACCGGTGCCCGCGGGAGCGTGCGGTCTGACCACGCCGTAAGCGGGAATCCGAACGTGATCCGCTCGGCCCCGGCCCGGCCCGAAGCTCGCGGCTGTGGGACGACCGCCACGTGCATCAGCGGCGGGAGTGATTGTTCTACGATTTCTACGTGGAGGAGTGGGGTACGCGGCTGGCCGGGGATCGGGTGCTGCTCGATCGCGGGAGCACCGCGGAACGGGTGGCGGACATCCTGCGGGAGCGGATCACCGAGGGCGTGTTCAAGCCCGGCACGCGGCTGAGCGAGGAGAGCCTGCGCGAGGCGCTCGGCATCTCGCGGAACACGTTGCGCGAGGCGTTCCGGCTGCTGGCGCACGAGGGCCTGCTGGAGCACCAGCTCAACCGCGGCGTCTTCGTGCGGCTGCTGACCAGCGCGGACATCCGGGACCTGTACGCGATACGCCGGATCCTGGAGTGCGGCGCGCTGCGCGACCTGGACGCGGTGCCGGCGCCGAGCCTCGACGGCCTCCGGACCGCGATCGAGACCGCGGACGAAGCGGCGTCCCGGGGCGACTGGAGCGCGGTCGGCACCGCGAACATGCGCTTCCACCAGGCGATCGCGGACCTGGCCGGCAGCCGCCGGGTGGCCGAGACGGTCCGGGCGCTCCTGGCCGAGCTGCGCCTGGTGTTCCTGGTGGTGGCGGACCCGCGGGCACTGCACGAGCCCTATGTGGCGGGCAATCGCGCGCTCTACGAGCTGCTGGCCGTGGGCGACGTGCGGGCGGCCGAGGAGGCGCTGCGGCGGTACCTCGCCGACGCGGAGACGCAGCTGCTGGGTGCCTACGCCGCGGCGGCGCGCGGCTAGCCTCTATCCAGACCGACGGCGTTCTGAGAGGGAGACCCGTGTCCGACGTTCCAGCGATCTTCGCCGCGGCGGTGGCGGCCGATCCGGCCCGCCCGCTGCTCACCTTCTACGACGACGCGACCGGCGAGCGCACCGAGCTGTCCGGCGTGACGCTCGGCAACTGGGTGTCCAAGACCGCGAACCTGCTGGTCGACGGCCTCGGCCTGGGCCCGGGTGACCGCGCCGATCTGCTGCTGCCGACGCACTGGCAGACCGCGGCGATCCTGCTGGCGTCCTGGTCCGCGGGCCTGACCGTCGCCTACCGGCCGTGGTCGACCGCGGGGCTCGTCGAGGAGGTCGCGGCCCCGGACGTGGTCTTCGTCTCGCAGGAGCGCGAGCGCGGCATGCTGGAGGACGTGCCGGCCACGGACGAGCGGTTCGTGCTGAGCCTGCACCCGTTCGCGATGCCGATGCGCGAGGTGCCGGACGGCTACCGCGACTTCAACGCGGAGGTGCGCGTGTTCGGCGACGTATTCCGGCCGTCCGCGCTGCCCTCGCCGGACACGCTCGCCACCGTGGACGGCACCACGTTCGGCCAGTGGGGCGAGATCGCCGCGCTCATCGCGGACGAGATGGGCCTGGTGGCCGGCGACCGAGTGATGATCGACGCGAGCCGGTATGAGCAGCCGGTGCAGTGGCTGCTGGCGCCGCTGGCCGCGGGTACGTCGATCGTGTTGGTGGCGAACGCGGACAAGGACAAGCTGGCGGCCCGGGCCGAGGCGGAGCGCGTCACGAAGATCGTGTAAAGGTTGCCTTGACAGAGTCGGGATGTCAGGGCAACCTTGACGTCATGAAGAACGCACCCGACATGGCGCTGGCCGTCGACCTGACGGCGGCGACCGCGGCCGTGACCTCGGCCGCCGTCCTCGAAGTCTCCCGCCAGGCCGACGCGCTGCTCGGCGGCCGCAAGACCCCCGGCGACCCCGGCTGGGAGCAGTGGTCCGGCAGCGACGCCGAGGCCGAGTGGGAGGTCGCCAACCAGCTCGTCCAGCTGCGGCTGAGCCTGGCGGCCGACCTGGACCCGCTGTTCATCGTGATGGGCCTGCGCCGCTGGGGCGTCACCTGGGAGATGATCGCCAAGGTGGCCGGCACCAGCCGCCAGGCCGCACACGAGCGATGGGGCAAGCGGGTCACCGGCATCCTCGACGGTTACGGCACCGGCGAGCTCGGCGGCCCGGTCGCGGCCGACGAGCGGGACCTGGCCTAGACCAGCGCCTTCCCCAGGTTCTCGACCGCGAGGTAGGGGTTGAGGTGCGGGTGCCGGCTGCCGACCGCGACGTCCCGCCAGAAGCGCTGCAACGGGTTCGCCGTGCCGAAACCGCTCGCGCCGTGCAGGTCGAGCAGCAGGTCCACGGCGGCCCGGCAGTCGCGCGCCGCGGCTGCCTCGTCCATGTGCAGGCGCGCCAGGTCGGACCGCGGCACCTCGGGGCCGTCCGAGGCGGCCGCGACCGCGAGCGCGGTGCGCTCGGCCCGCTCGATCAGGTGGGTGGCCTCGGCCAGCCAGTGCCGCGCGCCGGGCGACTCGCCCATCGAGGCGTACGCGGTCATGAACGGCTTGCGGCCGGAGGCGAACATGTTCCGCACGGTGTCCAGCGCGCCGCGTGCTCCGCCGATCACCGGCCCGAGCACGCACAGCCCGAAGAGCAGCAGGTCGTTGACCTCGAACGGCCGGAACGGGATCACCTGCCCGTCCGGGATGCCCACCGCGTCCGCGACCACGGTGTGGCTGCCGGTGGCGCGCATGCCGGCCACCCGCCACGTCCGGTCGATCCGCAGGTCACCGAGCCGGATGTGCGCGAAGTGCGGCACGCCGTCGATCGTCAGCGCCACGCCGGTCCAGGCGGCGTCCTCGCAGCCGGAGACGTTCGGCCAGGCACCGGTGATCGTGACCGTGCCGTCGGCCTCGCGCGTGCCGGTGCCGCACTCCAGCCGGCCGGAGCCGCAGAACACCGCGTCCGGGTCCGCGAACAGCTCCTTCCGCACGTCCTCGCCGGACATCCGCTTCGCCAGTGTCTTGCTGGTCACGCTCACGCCGGTCACCCAGGCCGCGGACGGGTCCGCCCGGCCGATCCCGATCAGCCGGCGCAGGACCGTCTCCGCGCTCGCGTCCTGCCCGCCGAACGCGGCCGGCACCGCGAGCGCGAAGTCGCCGTTCGCGCGCAGCGCCCCGATCGCCTCCGGTGTCAGCCGGTCCCGTGCCTCACCGTCCGCCGCCCGAGCGGCCACAAGATCTTCAGTCACGATCCAAGCCAACCAGCGGGGGTACGGGCGCGGCCATGCGCGATCGGACCCGCGCGATACGCATCTGTGCGCCCCCGGCCCCGTGCTCGAGGCGTTGTTCCAGCGGCATGGGGACGCCCCGATCACGGGCTCCCTGGCCGCGCGCGGATACGCTCGTGGCGTGGACGTGATCAGCGAGGCGGTCGAGGACCTGCGGATCGGCCAGGTCTACGGGCGCCGGGCCGAGGTGCCGGCCACGTTCGCCGGCCGGTTCGAGGCCTGCGACGGCGTCGGGTTCCACGTGCTGCTGCGCGGCGAGGGCTGGCTGATGTCGGAGGACGCCGCGCCGATGCGCATGCGCGCCGGTGACGTCGCGGTGGTCCCGCACGGCGCCGCGCACGGGTTCGGCCCGGACCCGTGCGCGCTGGCCGCGCTGCCGCCCGCACCGACCGGCTTTCAGGACGCGCCGCCCGAGCCGATGCCGGTGGACATGATCTGCGGCATCTACCGGCTGGAGCGCGGCGGCAGCATCCACCCTTTCCTGCGCTCGCTGCCGGGCCTGCTGCTGATCGCGTCGGATGCCCGGATGGCCGCGCTGGCCGCGCTGCTCACCGAGGACCTGGACCGGCCGCGGGAGGGCATGCTCGTCAACCAGCGCGCGCTGGTCGACCTGGTGCTGGTGCACGCGCTGCGGCTCTGGCACGCGGAGCACCGGGCTACGGACCCGGCCTGGGACGCGCTGACCGACCCGGGGATCGCGGCGGCGCTCCGCGAGATCCATGACAGCCCGGAGGCGCCGTGGACCGTGGACCGGCTCAGCCGCACGGCCGGGATGTCGCGGACCGCGTTCACCCGGCGGTTCACCGCGCTGGTCGGCGAGCCGCCGATGGCGTACCTGATCGGCCGGCGTCTGCACCGGGGCGCCCAGCTGCTGCGCGAGACGGACGCGCCGCTGGCCGCGATAGCCCGGCGGGTCGGCTACGCCACCGAGTTCGCGTTCGCCGGTGCGTTCCGCCGCGAGTTCGGCGTGGCCCCCGGCCGCTTCCGCCGCCTCACCGAACCGCTCCTCCTGCGCGACGCCGGCTAGCCCGCGCGCTGATTCGTCCGCGCGCCGGCTGGCCCGCGCGCCGGCTGGCCCGCGCGCCGGTCAGCCCCGCGCTGGATCACGGTGGGGCCGGGGTGAAGTGGAGCGTCGTGCCGGGGCGGGCCTGGGCCAGGAGGTCCACGTCCGACGGGTCCACCACGCCGATCACCGGGTAGCCGCCGGTGGTGGGGTGGTCGGCCAGGAAGATCAACGGCTGGCCGTCCGCCGGCACCTGGATCGCGCCGAGCACCAGCCCTTCGCTGGGCAGCTCGCCGTCGATCGCGCGGGTCAGCACCGGGCCGGTCAGGCGCGCGCCGACCCGGTCGGTCTGCGTCGACACCCGGTACTCCGCGCTCAGCAGCGTCCGCCACGCGTCGCCGGTGAACCAGTCGTCGCGCGGCCCGGGCCAGACGCGCAGGCGCAGCGTGCCGCGCGGCGGGGGATGGGGTGCCACGTCCACGCCCGGCGGCAGCGCGGTGGCCGGGCCGACCGGCAGCACGTCGCCGTCGCGGACCGGGTCCGGGCCGAGGCCGGAGAGCGTGTCCGTGGACCGGCTGCCGAGCACCGGCGGGACCGTGAGACCGCCGCCCACGGCCAGGTAGGCGCGCAGACCGGCGGTCGCGCGGCCGATGTCGATCACGGCACCCGCGCGGACCGCCAGCGGCAGGCCCGGATCGGCCGGCCGGCGGTCGACCGTGATCGGGCAGGGCGCGCCGGTGACCGCGAGCGTCGTCGCCCGGGTCACGCGCGCCCGCAGGCCGCCGAGCGTGATCTCCAGGCCGGCCGCGCCGGGCGGGTTGCCGGCCAGCCGGTTGGCCCGGCGCAGCGCGCCCGCGTCGAGCGCGCCGGAGCGGGGCACGCCGAGATGTGCGAGGCCGGGCCGGCCGAGGTCCTGCACGGTGGTCCGCACCCCGGCCCGGATGACCTCCAGGCGCACGCCGGATCCCGTCTCCGGGCTGCGGCTTCGCGGAACCGATGACCCACTCGCGGGCTCGCTCATGGCTCCTCGGCGAAACGGACGACGGTCCCGGGCGTGAGCAGCGCCGGCGGGTCATTATCAAGATCGAAGAGCGTTTCCCGGGTACGGCCGATCAGCTGCCAGCCGCCCGGCGACGCCGTGGGGTAGACGCCGCTGTACGGCCCGGCGAGCGCCACGGTCCCGGCCGGCACGCGGGTGCGCGGCGTCGCGCGGCGCGGCACGTGATGGTGCGGCCCGAGGCCGGTGAGGTAGGCGAAGCCGGGCGCGAACCCGCAGAACGCCACGCGGAACTCGGTGCCGGTGTGTATCGCGATCACGCCGGCCCGGTCCGTGCCCCAGAGCCGCGCGACATCGTCCAGGTCCTCCCCGTCGTACCGCGTGGTGATCGTGATCTGGGTGTTGCCCTCGGTGCCGGGAGGCGTCGGTGTCGCGTCGCCGGGCAGCAGCCGGAACACCCGGTCCGGGTCGGGGACGCCGTCGAGGAGCACGGTGCGCGCGGCCGGGACGATCTCCGCCGCGGTCAGCTCGCCGCGCTCACGCAGGCCGGTGAGCAGCTCGTATGCGGCCGAAACCGCGTCGTCGCCGGGGAGTTCGATCAGGATGGCCGACGGTCCGGCTCGACGCGCGCGCATGACGTTGCCCCATCTGTCGGTTTACACCATCTTCACATTGAAGGATTGCTGGATCGTTCTACGATTTCCTACAGTGTGGCATACGGCACAACGCATCCGCGATCCGTAGGAGCCCGTCATGACGACCCGGAACCCCAAGGAAGCCCGACGCGTCATCATCGCCAGCCTGGTCGGCACCTCCCTGGAGTGGTACGACTTCTTTCTCTACGCCTCCGCCGCCGCGCTCGTCTTCGGCAAGCTGTTCTTCCCGACGTTCGAGCCGCTCACCGCCACGCTGCTCGCCTTCACGACGTACGCGGTGGGCTTCGTCGCCCGACCGCTCGGCGGCATCGTCTTCGGTCACTTCGGCGACCGGACCGGCCGCAAGGGGGTGCTGGTCGCCACGCTGGTGCTGATGGGCGGCGCCACGTTTCTCATCGGGCTGCTGCCGACCTACGCCACCATCGGCGTCGCCGCGCCGGTCCTCCTGGTGTTCCTGCGATTCCTGCAGGGCCTCGGGCTCGGCGGCGAGTGGGGCGGCGCGGTCGTGATGTCGCTGGAGCACGGCGACCCGGCCCGCCGCGGCCTCTCCGCGTCCTGGCCGCAGGTCGGCGTGCCGGCCGGCAACCTGCTCGCGTCCGGCGTGCTCTGGCTGCTCTCCGCCACGCTGTCCGAGGCGGCGTTCCTCGGCTGGGGCTGGCGCATCCCGTTCCTGCTGTCCGGCCTGCTCGTGCTGGTCGGCCTGTGGATCCGCGTCTCGGTCACCGAGTCGCCCGCGTTCGCCGCGGTCGAGGCGCACGGCGCGAAGGCCCGCCTGCCGCTGGTCGAGGTGCTCCGCCGGCACCCGCGCGGCCTGCTCGTCGCGATGGCCGCGCGGATCGGCACCGATGTCGCGTTCTACACGTTCAGCCTGTACGTGCTCACCTACGTCACCGGCACGGTCGGCCTGCCGCGCACGGTCGCGCTGACCGGCGTGCTGGTCGCGTCCGCCCTGCAACTGCTGCTCATCCCGCTGGCCGGTGCGCTTTCCGACCGGTTCGGCCGCCGCCCGGTCTACGCGGTGGGCGCGGTCCTCGGCGCGGCCTGGGCGTTCGCGTTCTTCCCGCTGCTGGACACCGGGAACACGCTGGTCATCGTGCTGACCGTGGTGGTCGCGCTGGCCACGCACGCGATCATGTACGGCCCGCAGGCAGCGTTCGTCGCCGAGCTGTTCTCCACCCGGCTGCGCTACTCCGGTGCGTCGATGGGCTATCAGATCGCCGGCATCTTCGGCGGTGCGCTCGCCCCGATCATCGCGATCGCGCTGGTCCGGTCCACCGGCAGCGCGTTCGCGGTCTCGGTCTACGTCGCGGCCGCGCTGCTCCTCACGCTCGTCGCGCTCGCCTTCGCCCCGGAGACCTCCCGCCTGTCCACGCTGGACGACGAGACGCCCGCGCCCGCTCCTCGCCTGACCCCGGCGTCGTGATCCGGGCGTCCCTCATGCCGTCCCGGCGGCATGAGGGACGGGCGCTCAGGCGGCGATCGTCACCGGGGCGGAGCGGCGGCGGGCGGCCGGGACGACCAGCGGGGTGCCGGACTCCGGGTCGGGCACCACGCGGCACTGCAGGTCGAAGACGTCCTGCACCAGCTCGGCCGTGATGATGTCGGCCGGTGCGCCCTGGGCCACGATCGCGCCGTCCCGCATGGCGATCAGATGCGTGGCGTACCGGCAGGCCTGGTTGAGGTCGTGCAGCACCGCGACCATGGTGCGGCCGGCCTCCTGCAGGTCGGCGCAGAGGTCGAGCACCTCGATCTGGTGGGTGATGTCGAGGAACGTGGTCGGCTCGTCGAGCAGCAGGATGTCGGTCTGCTGGGCCAGCGCCATCGCCAGCCACACGCGCTGCCGCTGACCGCCGGAGAGCTCGTCGACGACGCGGCCGGACAGCTCCGAGACGCCGGTCGCGGCCATCGCCTCCGCGACCACCCGCTCGTCCTCGCGGGACCACTGGCGCAGCAGGCGCTGGTGCGGGAAGCGGCCGCGGCCGACCAGGTCGGCGACCGTGATGCCGTCCGGCGCGATCGAGGTCTGCGGGAGCAGGCCGAGGCGGCGCGCGACCTCCTTCGCCGGGTACGACCCGATGCCCCTGCCGTCCAGCAGCACCGTGCCGGTCTTCGGCTTGAGCATGCGGGAGAGCGCGCGGAGCAGCGTGGACTTGCCGCACGCGTTCGGGCCGACGATCACGGTGAACGAGTTGTCGGGGATCTCGACGCTCAGGCCGGTGGCGACCGTGCGCGCGTCGTACGCCAGCGTCAGCCCTTCGGCGCGCAGTCTGCTCACGATCAGCCCTCCCGTTGTGCAACTCAGGTGAGGCTAGCCTAACGAACGGCGTCGCAGGATCGCGATCAACCTCCGGGCATCGGTCGAGGGGGAGAGCGTGACCAGCTCCCAGCCGTACGCGTCGAGGTGCTCCACCGCGGCCATCAGCCGGGCCAGCCGCTCCGGCTCGACCGTCCCGTCGGACAGCACGGCCAGGTGTTTGTAGTGGTAGAAGCGCAGATCCGCGCGCCCCTCCAGCACCGCGCCGGCCGACACCTGCCGGGTCGCGACGATCTCCTCGGGGGTCTGCCGGGTCGCCATGGTCCACACCGTAGCGTCCGCGCTCCTTGCCACTCCACCCCTCGCGCGCTTAGGTTAGGGTCGCCTAAGCTCTCCCGCAGCGTGAGGGCGATCGATGCATGTGGCCGCCTTCCGGAGTGGAGCGAGAGGGGTCCGGCGGATGAGTCGCGAGGTCACCGAGGGTCTGGCCGAGGCAGTGGTCGCGGCCGGTGCGCCACCGGCGCCGCTGCTGTCCGCGCCGTGGTCGCTGCGCACGGTCGTCACCGATGCCGACGTCGCGCTGGTCACCCGCTGGATGGCCGAGCCGCACGTGGAGCTGTTCTGGGAGCAGTCCTGGCCGGTCGCGCGCTGGCGGGCCGTGATCGACGGCCAGCTGCGCGGTGACTACTCCCGTCCGTACCTGGTGTCGCACGACGGTGTGCCGCTGGCCTATGTGGAGATCTACCGGGTGGCGCGCGACGTGGTCGGCCTGCAGTACGACGCGGGTGCGCACGACCTCGGCATCCATCTGGCGCTCGGCGAGCTGTCGTCGACCGGGCGCGGGCTCGGCCGCGCCATGGTGCGCGCGATCGTGGCCGGGCTCTTCGCGGCGGATCCCCGATGCGCGGTGGTGGTCGCGGACCCGGACGAGCGGCACGCGATGGCGCGGCGGATGTTCGCCGGGGCCGGCTTCGAGCTGTGGGGCGTGCGCGACCTGGGGCACAAGCGGGCTGCGATCCTGCGCCACGAGCGCCCCGCCGCACATATCTAGATATAGGTCACATTGACGGTCTTTACCATGATGTTTTGTTAGGTTAGCCTTACCTCACCGAACGAGCGGGATCGTGTACTCATCGTGGTGTCCCGGCCGTACCAGAGAAGGGCTTCTGCCTTGAGCATCCCGAGAGAACCGGAATCCCCGGTCTACGACCTCGTCGGGATCGGCTTCGGCCCGTCGAACCTGGCGTTGGCCGTCGCGGTCCAGGAGCACAACGACCACACGGCCGCCGGCGAAGGGCTCGACGCGGTGTTCCTGGAGCGGCAGAGCGCGTTCGGCTGGCACCGCGGCATGCTGTTCGAGGACGCCACCATGCAGGTCTCGTTCCTCAAGGACCTGGTGACGCTGCGCAACCCGGCCAGCGACTTCAGCTTCGTGTCGTACCTGCATCAGCGCGGCCGGCTGATCGACTTCGTCAACCACAAGACGCTGTTCCCGCTGCGTGTCGAGTTCCACGACTACCTCTCCTGGGCCGCCGAGCGGATGAACCACCTGGTGGCGTACGACGCCGAGGTCACCGACGTGCTGCCGGTGCACGACGAGTCCGGCGAGGTGGTCTGCTTCGACGTGGTCGCGCGCGACGGCGTGCGCCGCGCCCGCAACGTGGCGATCGCGCTCGGCCTGGAGCTGAGCCTGCCGCCGGAGGCGATGCTCTCCGCGCGCGTCTGGCACAACCTGGACCTGCTGTCCCGGCTGGCCGATCTGCCGGCCGCGGAGCCGCGCCGGTTCGTGGTGGTGGGCGCCGGGCAGAGCGCGGCCGAGGTGGTCGGCCACCTGCACGAGCGCTACCCGTCCGCGGAGGTCTGCTCGGTCTTCTATCGGTACGGTTACAGCCCGGCCGACGACAGCTCGTTCGCCAACCGGATCTTCGACCCGGACGCGGTGGACCTCTACTACCGCGCGCCCGCGGACGTGAAGCGCATGCTCTTCGACTACCACCGCAACACGAACTACTCCGTGGTGGACGTCGACCTGATCGACGATCTCTACCGGCGGGTCTACCGGGAGAAGGTGCTCGGCCGGGAGCGGCTGCGCATGCTGAACGCGTCCCGGGTCGCCGAGGTGGTGCCGCGCGAGGACGGCGTCACGGTCACGGTCGAGTCGATGCCGACCGGCGACCGGGAGACACTCGACGCGGACGTGCTGGTCTACGCGACCGGCTACCGCCCGGTGGACGCGGTGAAGCTGCTCGGCACGGCCGGGCCGCTCGCCCGCCGCACCGGCGAGGGGCTGATCGAGGTGGACCGCGACTACCGGATCGTGACCGGCGCGGGCGTCCGGGCCGGTCTCTATCTGCAGGGCGGCACCGAGCACGCACACGGCATCACGGCCACGCTGCTGTCCAACGTGGCCGTGCGGTCCGGCGAGATCGTCCGGGCGGTCGCGGCCACGCCGCGGGCCGGCGAGGTCAAGCCGCTGGCGCTGGTGCGGGGCGCGTGATGGGCGCGCCGAGCCTGGAACGGATCCGGGCGGACGTGGCCGAGTCGCTCGGCGAGAGCCCGGACGGCCTGACGGACGACGAGAACCTGCTGGACCGTGGCCTCGACTCGATCCGGATCATGACGCTGGTGGAGAAGTGGCGTCGCGAGGGGTACGAAGCCGACTACCTCGACCTGGCGGAGAACCCGACCGTGGCCGGCTGGCAGTCCGTCCTGAAGAGAACGTGATCAAGGCGCCCCTCGGGTGAGGAGCGCCTTGATCACGGAGTTGCTCAGTCGTTCAGGCCGACCGGGGTCCGGTCGCCGGTGTAGATCGCGACGACCTCGTCGGCGTCGTCGATCTCGTCCTCGGCCGGGCGCTCCGCCAGCGACCGGCGCGCGGCGACACTCACCGCGAAACCGACCGCCACGCCGAGCACGGCCGCGCCCGCGATCAGCGTCCACGGCAGCGCCGGACGGCGTCCGGCGAGCGCGTCAAGCGCGGCGTGAGCGCGGAACTTGGCCTCGCTCGTGGCCGCGCCGATCGTGCCGGCCGCGGAACTCACCGACGTGCTGACCGTGCTGCGGGTGCTGTCGGCCAGGCCTCCGGCCGACTCCATCGTGCTCCTGAGGTAGTCCCAGGCCTGCTGGGTCGCCCTCTCGGTCTTGGTCTTGCGGTGAAGCAGGTTGGTTCCCATGAAGCTCTACCTCCTCCAGGTCCGTGCCGGCCACCAGAGAAAGCGGCGTCCGTGCAACACATCTGCGACTCGGGATGTGAGGTGCCCCGGGATCGGGGTGGGCAAACCCGTGCGCGTCGATTCGCCCCGCCGGTGTGCCCCGTCACGTATGCCCAGGTCGCCACGGGCCGTCAGGACGCGGGGGAATACGGTGGTCGTCGGTTCCGGTCGCCGCACCCTTGGCCGCCGGACGCCGCCGCGCGGGGAGGGCCCCGATCGGGTGCCCCCGCGGCGGGTCCGCGACCCGAACGGGTGACCACCGATCGCGTGAGGACTATTCGCGTCGCCCGCCAAATGGGGCGGTGGGCACCACCTGCCCCTTGCTAACCTCTGTCACCGTCCGTCACCCTGGAATCCCTCTTTCGACCGACCGCTCAGGTTCTACACAGGCGGAGTTGGTTCGCTGTCGCTAAGGTGGTGCGGGTCGCGGGCCCGGACGGGGCCGTGCCCGCAGAGATGAGATGCTTTACAGGCACAATGGGCGTTTTTCCTGATTTGGCGCGGGGTTTGCGCGGCTGACCCGGTGAAAATGCCATGCGTTGAAGGACTAGCGACTGGGCTCAGCGACGGAATACGCTCAGTCGCGGCCCGCGTACTGAAGAACCCCTGTCAGATCGGGTGTGGGTGGAGGTGCTCGCGTGAGCCTGTCGATCGTCACGACCATGCTCCCCAATGATGTCGTCGAGATCGCTCCGCGCGGAGAAATCGATGTTGACACGGCACATGAGATCCGCGAAGCGGTCTCAGCGGTGCTCACCAAGGGACGCCCGTCCCGCATCGAGCTGAACATGCGGCTGGTCAGTTTCATCGACTCGGTCGGCATCAGCGCGCTCGTCTCGGGCTTCCAGGCGGCGGAGGTGACCGGCTGCAAGCTGGCCGTCACGCAGCCGAGCCGGTTCGTCCACCGGCAGCTCTGGGTGACCGGACTGCTCGGCCTGTTCGGCGCACCGGAGCCCTATTTCGCCGACGCGGCGCCGGAGGCTCCGGCCGGCGCCTGAGAAGTTCTTCTTGCCCGGCACGAGCTGCTGCGGAAGAGTCGATTCGTGGCCTCCTCGCAGCTCGGTGCCGGGCTGAACCTTCGGCTGGGCACCGCCCTCGCCCGCCGGTACGTGGTGATCGGTCCCGTTGCCCGCGGCGGCCTGTCCACGGTCTACCACGCGATCGACGCGCTGCACGGGCGTCCGGCCGCGGTCAAGGTCCTCTCCTCGGGCGACCCGTGGCTGCGCGAGAGTGCGCGTCGCGAGGCCCGGATCACCGATCGGCTGCGCCACCCCGGCGTGCCCCGCGTCTACGACTACGGCGACGCCGGGCTGGCCGACGGCCGCACCGTGCCCTACGTGGCGATGGAGCTGCTCACCGGCGTCTCGCTGGCCGGGCGGGTGGCCGGCGGCCCGCTGCCCTGGCGCGAGGCGGTCCGGATCGTCGCCACGGTCACCGACGTGCTCGCCGCCGCGCACCGGCGCGGCGTGGTGCACCGCGACCTCAACCCCTCGAACGTGATGCTCACCGCGCGCGGTATCAAGATCGTCGACTTCGGGCTGGCCGCGCTGATCGAGCCGCAGGGGGAGCGGCGCGCCCGGCTCGGCCCGCCACCGTCCCCGGCCGACGACGTCTACGCGGCCGGCGTGCTGCTCTACGCGCTGCTCACCGGCCGCTCGCCCTATCCGGCGGCCCGGCCCGGCGCGCTGCTCGCCGGGCCGATGCACGGGCTCGCGCCCACGCCGGTGCTGCTGGTCGACGGACTGCCACCCGCGGTCGCGGAGACGTGCCGGTGGAGCATGCGCAAACGGCCCGCGGACCGACCGACGGCCGCGGAGCTCGCGGTGTCGCTCTGGCGGGCGCTGCTCGCCCATCGCGGCATCCCGGCCGGGCGCCCGGCCGCGGTCCAGATCGAGCCGCGCGGCATCCCGGCCGGGGCCCAGGCCGTGCCGCGCGGCACTCCGGCCGGGCGTCCGGCCGCGGTCGAGGTCGTGCCGCGCGGCACTCCGGCCGGGCGTCCGGCCGCGGCCCAGGTCGTGCCGCGCGGCAGTCCGGCCGGGTGCCCGGCCGCGGCCCAGGTCGTGCACCACGGCACTCCGGCCGAGGCGGCGGGCCGCGCCGCTCCGGGAGGGGCGCCGCGGCACGCGGTCACGGAAGCGGCAGGTCCACCGAGCGGTCGTCGTCCACGGAGGTGAGCGGCGTGACCGTGGCGTATCCGTCGGCCAGCAGCGCCAGGTCCGTGCCCGGCGCGGCCCGCTCCTGACTGATCCGCATCCCGGTGCGCAGGTAACCCTCGCCGGACTCCTCCAGCGCCACCGACACCTGGCCGAAGCCGGCCGGCGCGGCCCGGCGTACCCCCTTGAGGTCTTCGATCGTCACGTCCGGGACGTTGACGTTCAGGACCGTGCCGGACGGCAGTTCGGTCAGCGTGGCGAGCAGGTCCACCGCGACCGTGGCCGCGGTGTCCCAGTGCCGCTCGTCGTCGCCGATCCCGCTCAGCGCCTGCAGTGACCCGCCGTCGATCAGCGGCGAGACCACGTCCAGCGAGACCGCGATCGCGCTGCGGTCGCCGGCCGCCGCGGTGAGCGCCGCGCCGACCGTGCCGGAGTGCAGCACCGCGTGGCCCGCGTTCGCGCCCCGGTTCGGGCCGGAGAGCACCACGTCCGGCGGCGTGCCGAACGCGTCGCGCAGCGCCAGGACCACGATGAACGCGGGCGAGGCGGCCACGCCGTACGCCCGCACGCCCGGCAGCCCGTCGAGCGTGTGCGGCTCGACCTCGATCTGTCCGTCGTCGTTCGGTGCGGCGATCAGTGCGGCGCCGTACCCACTGTGTTCCGTGCGCGGTGCGGCCACGACCACCTCGTGGCCCGCCTTCACCGCCGCTTCCGCCAGCGCCCGGAGCCCGGTCGCGCTGATCCCGTCGTCGTTCGTGATGAGAACCCGCATGCTCGTATTGTCACCGCGAACCGGACCGCCCAATCCGTCCCCACGGCTTGAACACGGACAGCGCGATCATCAGGATCAGCAGCGCGCCGGAGACGCTCGGCGCCACCACCAGGTTGATCTGATCGCTGCGGGCCAGTTCGGCGCCGGCTCCCGCGGCCTCGCGTAGCCCCGGCGTGAGCAGGAAGAACACCAGCCCGAGCAGCACCGTCGTGATGGCCAGCTTGACCGTCACCCACCAGTGCCGCACCAGGCCCCACGGCGTGAGCAGCGCGTTCGCCACGCCGATCACCCAGATCGCCACGGTCAGCGGCAGCAGCAGCACGTCACCGATCAACGCGGCGGCCGGATAGACCTCGCCCGGGTCCCGGCCGGCCAGCGCGGCCGCGCCCAGCGCGAGCAGCACCAGGTCGGCGCCGAGCCAGCTCACCGACGTCGCGACGTGCGTGACCAGCAGCGTCTTGCGCACTCTCGGCTTCATGACCCAGATCATCCCGGGGTACGGCGCCCGCGCGCGTCATCCCGCCGGGGACACCCGCCGTACGACGGCGGGCGCAGATGGGCCCGTCCGGCCCCTAGGGGCACCCCGAGGACGTGGCGTTCACCACGCACCACTCACCAGGAGCTGGGACCGCATGGCGTGGGGGTCTGCGGCTCCAGCTGGAGCGTGGCGTGGTCGATGTGGAAGTCGTGGTGCAGCGCCTCGCGCGCCGTGCTGAGCACCAGCGTCGCCTCCGCGGCCGGCTCCAGGCGCAGGTGCGCGCTGGCCACGTCCATGCCCGAGGTGAGCGTCCAGACGTGCAGGTCGTGCACGTCGCACACGCCCGGCACCTCGGCCAGCCGGGTGCGCACCGCGGTCACGTCCAGGTGCGCGGGCGCGGCCTGGACCAGGATGCGCAGCGCGGCCATGCCCAGCTTCCAGGTGCGCGGCACGATCAGCACCGCGACCGCCACCGCGACCAGCGGGTCCGCGTACCACCAGCCGGTCGCGGAGATGATCAGCGCGGCCACGATCACACCGACGGACGAGAACAGGTCGCCGAGCACCTCCAGGTAGGCGCCGCGCACGTTGATGCTCTCCTTCGCGCCGGACCGGAGCAGCGCGAACGCGGCCAGGTTCACCAGCAGGCCACCGATCGCCACGATCAGCATCGGGCCGGTGGCCACCTCGTGCGGCTCGCCGAGCCGGCGCACCGCCTCGATCAGCACGTAGACCGCCACGCCGGTGAGCAGCAGCGCGTTCGCCAGCGCGGCCAGCACCTCCAGCCGGTACAGCCCGAACGTGTTCCGGTCGCGGCCGCCGGCCTTGGCCGCCGCGGTCATCGCGGCCAGCGCCATGCCGATGCCGAGCACGTCGGTGAACATGTGCCCGGCGTCGGACAGCAGCGCGAGCGAGCCGCTGAGGACCGCCGCGACCGCTTCCACCAGGAGGAATCCGGCGAGCAGTGCGACGGCGGCCCACAGTCGGCCGCGATGCCGTTGACCTGCCTCGGCCAGCGAGTGTCCGTGGTCGTGTCCCGCTCCCACGAGCTACACCTTCCGTCGTCCCGTGCTCACGTACGCAATATATGTTCGTATTGCTATGTATGCAAACATGGGACTGGGAATCGGTGCCGGATCAGGGCTTCCTGATCGAGACCGCGGTGTAGGTCGTCTCCGGCGTCGGCGGCGTGGTGAAGCGGGCGTTCGGGAACCAGAGCCGGTCGCCGTACGACGCGACCGTGGCCGGCACGTCGAAGCTCGGGTCCGTGACGCGGGTCACCACCCGGCCGGAGCTGCCGTCGCGGGCGAGCCGGACCACCGCGACCTGGTTGAGCCGGTTCTGCACCGCGTAGAGCGTGCGCCCCTCCAGTAGCAGCCCGTCGCCGTTGACCAGCGTCTCGCCGCCCAGGTCGACCGGCGTCGCGGTGCCGGTCCGGGTGTCCACCCGGTAGAGCACGCCGGTGGGGGAGTGCACCACGAGCAGCGCACGGCGGTCCGGCGTGAGTGTGATGCCGTTGGTGTTGACGCCGCCGGGCGTGAACGTGATGCCGGTCAGCGGCAGCGCGGTGGCGGCCGCGGGCAGGCTGCCACGCCGGCCGAGCGAGAGGCGATACAGCACCGGGTTGTACGAGTCGGTGAACCACGCGCCGTCGCCGGTCAGCACCACGTCGTTGATGAACGCGGTGCCGGTGGCGAGCCGGTAGGACTTCAGCACGCGGCCGGACTGAGCGTCGACGACGCGGGCGTCGCCTCCGGTGCCGCCGGAGACGAAGAGCCGGTCGCGGTCGTCGATCTTCAGGCCGAGCGACGGCGTGCCGGGGCCGCGGCTGAAGACCTCCCCCTCGCCGGTGCGCAGGCTGGCGCGGTAGAGCGACCCGTCGACCCGGGAGCCGAAGTAGGCGACCGGGCGGTCGCCGATCGCGATGCCCTCGGGCTGCCAGCCGGGCGGGAGGTCGATCGTGGTGACGGATCGCTTCCCGCCGGCCTGTGCGGTGCCGGGCGCGACGAGCGCGGCCGCGGGGACGGCGGCGGCGATCGAGAGAACGGTACGGCGTTGCATGATCCACTCCATTCATGGACGTCTCTGATCCGTACCGAATCATGCCGCTCCCGGCCGGTTCCCGCAGGCGTCGGGCTATTTGGTGGTTCAACGTTGAGCGGCCACACTGGTCGCCGTGCCCAAAGTTGATCAACCGATGCTCCGTGTCGCGCTGGCCGGCCTGCGGGCGCACTACGTCCGGCTGCTGATGACCGCGGCCGCGATCGTGGTCGGTGTGAGCTTCCTCGCCGGCTCGCTGGTCTACGGCGACACCGCGCGCGCCGCGTTCTACGACGACCTGGCGAAGTCGTCCCGCAACGTGGACGTGGTGGTCCAGTCCGGCTGGAGCCTGCTCGACCGCGGCACGCTCGACCGGGTCCGCGCGGTCGACGGCGTCGCCGCCGCGGACGGCCGGGTGATCGCGAACATGGGCATGCTCGGCGCGGACGGCAAGCTCCTGATCACCAGCGGTCACGTCGGTTACGGCATCTCCGTACCCACTTCTGATGATTTGTCGCGGTTTGACGTTGTCTCTGGTCGCGTGCCGGAAGCGGCCGGTGAGATCGCGGTCGAGAAGCAGACGGTGGAGCAGCAGGGCTTCATGCTCGGCGGCACCGTGCAACTGGTCGGGCGCGACGGCGCACCAGTCGGCTTCACGCTGGTCGGGGTGCTCGACCTCGGCGTCAACAAGCTCTTCGGCGGCTCGTCCGTCGGCGCGCTCACCGACGCCGACCTGCTCCGGATCACGAACACGAATCGCTACACCCAGATCGTGGCGACCGCGGCGCCCGGCGTGAGCCAGGAGGAGCTGCGGTCGCGCGTGCAGGCCGTCTCCACCGGCGGCTGGGCGATGACCGGCGACGAACTGGCCGACGACCTGGCCACCGAGGCCGCCAAGTACGTGGACGGCTTCCTCTCCGTGCTGATCGGCTTCGGCCTGGTCGCACTGACCGTCTCCGGCTTCGTCATCTACAACACGTTCGCGATGCTGGCGGCGCAGCGCGGCCGCGAACTGGCGCTGCTGCGCTGCGTGGGCGCGTCCCGCGGGCAGGTGCTCGGCACCGTGCTGATCGAGGCGTCCGTGCTCGGCGTGCTCGCCTCGCTCGGCGGCGTGCTGGCCAGCCTCGTGGTCGGTCAGGGCCTGCTGCTGTCCCGCGAGCTGGTCGCCACCTCGATCCCGGAGCACGCGCTGGTGCTGCGCTGGCCGACCGTGCTGGTCGCGGTCGGCTTCGGCACCGCGCTGACGCTGCTCGGCGCGCTGGTCCCGGCGGTCGCGGCGAGCCGGGTGCCGCCGCTCACCGCGCTGCGCGACGCGGGCGCGATGGAGCACCGCGAGACCGGGCGGCGCTCCCGCGCGGTCGTCTGCGCGGTGCTGACAGTGCTCGGCCTGCTGATCGGGCTGGGCGGCCTGGCGCTGGACTTCGCCGGGCTGCCGCTGGTGCTGGGCGGCGCGATGCTGACGTTCCTCGGCATGGTCACCGGCGCGCCGCTGGTGATCGGGCGGCTGATCCGGGCGGTCGGCGCGCTGCCGGCCCGCGTGTTCGGCGTACCGATGCGGCTGGCGACGCTGAACGCGTACCGCAACCCGCGCCGCGTCGCGGCCACCACCAGCGCGCTGATGATCGGCGTGACGCTGATGTCGCTGTTCAGCGTGCTGCTGGCCACCGCGCGTGACCAGGCCGGCAAGGAGCTGACCGAGAACTTCCCGGTCGACTTCGTACTGACGCCGAAGCGGGTGAACGTGGACGCGCCGGTCACCGCGGCCGACGGCGTCCCGCAGGAGGCGATCGACGCGCTCGCGGCGCGGCCCGAGCTGGCGACGGTCGCACCGGCCCGGCTGGCCTCGCGCGAGACCGATCCGCGCTTCTACGGCGACGCCGCGGTGTGGGCCACCTCCGGCGCGGTCCGGCCCGAGGTCAAGGAGGGCGATCTCGGCGCGCTCACGGCCGGGACCGCTGCCGTGCAGCGCGACTACGCGGCCGCGCACGGGGCCGGCCTGGGCGATCGGCTCACGCTGCCGCGCGCGGGACAGGTCACGATCATCGCGTTGTACGACGGCGCGCCGCTGGACGCGTCCGTGATGCTCTCCTGGGACGGGTTCACCGCGGCGTACGGTGCGGGAGCGCCGAACCGGGTGCTGATCGACGTGGCGGCCGGCACGTCCGTCGCCACCGCGCGCCAGGTCGTCGACGCCGCGCTGGCCGAACATCCACTGGTGCAGGTGGAGAGCGCGGCGGACGCGGCCGAGTCGCTGACCGCCTCGCTGGACGAGCTGCTGGCCATCTTCGCCGCGCTGCTCGGCATGTCCGTGCTGATCGCGCTCTTCGGCATCAGCAACACGCTGTCGCTCTCCGTCTTCGAACGCACCCGCGAGTCCGCGACACTGCGCGCGCTCGGCCTGACCCGCCGCCAGCTGCGCGCCACGCTGTTGAGCGAGGCCGCGCTGATGGCGCTGGTCGGCGCGCTGGCCGGCGTGGTCTTCGGTGCCGCCACCGGTTGGGCCGCCTCGCTCGGCCTGATCAGCGCGTACGGCGCCGGCCTGCCCGTACTCCCGGTCGGTCAGCTCGCGCTCTTCGCCGCGGTGGCGTCCGGTTCCGCGCTGGTGGCGGCCGTGCTACCGGCCCGCCGGGCGGCCCGCGCGTCCGTGGTCGCCGCGCTGACCGACGCCTGAGAACGTGCGGATGGTGAACTGTTGATCGCTGGACTAAAAAATCTGTCGTACCGGGACTAGATATTTGCTCGTGGCGGATCTAAGCTTTGCTGAGAAAGCTCGTTCGTGATGACCGAGAGCATGACGAACGGGCAAGAGGTGCCGGCTTCGCCGCCCTTCGCCGAGAGGCGGGGTGCGCCCGCGGTCCGGCTCCGAACGCCGAGTTGGTAAGGAGGGCGACGACATATCTCAGGTCTCTGAAGTGATTCCGTCCCCAACCGACAAAGGGGTGGTCGCCACGAGCACTGCCTTTGCCGACCTCGGTCGGCTCACGAGATTTGGGTAGTTTTCCGACGCCGGGCAGCGGCCGGTCCCGCACGCGGGAGTGCGCCGCATCGAAGATCGCCCGGCACGCCGGATTGTTTCGCGCGGCGTCGTTCGTCATCGTGGACCTGGTTCCCAGTGCGGACGGCGACCGATCAGGAAACTGTCTGCCCGGGCCCCGGGACGCCTAGCGTCCCGGGGCCTTCTACGGTCTGTATCGAAGTGAGGGCCGGAGCGAGGCGCGGTCCAGGTGTCGTGGAGGGTGTGCGGCGCGGAAGCCCTCATACCGGTGTTGTATGTGGGCTTGTGCGACGTGCGGCCAGGCGGCGCCCGGGCCTCGCCGCAGCCCGTCTCCCACGTCGATACAGGCTCTAATGCGCGCGAAAGGCTTCGAGTGACCCGGCCCGGCCACGTCCACGACGAGCACTACCCCGCCTACACCATCGGCACCGCCGCCGACCTGGTCAGCACCACGCCCGCGTTCCTCCGCGCGCTCGGCGAGGCCGGCCTGATCACCCCGCAGCGCTCCGCCGGCGGCCACCGCCGCTACTCCCGCCACCAGCTCGACCTGGCCGCGCGCGCCCGCGAACTGCTCGACGAAGGTCTTCCGCTCACCGCCGCCGTCCGCATCGTCCAACTCGAGGACGAACTCGCCGCCGTCCGCCGCCAGCTCACCGACCTCCGCAACGCCATACCCCCACCCCGCACCCCCGCCGACTGACCCCACCCCACCTACCGCCGGCCTGGTCACATTCATGCCGATGATCCGGCGCCGCCGGCCTCCGGCCGCCGCCGCTCTCCTCGGCCCCGGCTGGTCAACTTCGCTGGTCGCTGGCTTTGGCGTTGGTTGCTGGCTTTGGCGTTGGTTGCTGGCTTTGGCGTTGGTTGCTGGCTTTGCCGCTGGTTGCTGGCTTCGCCGCTGGTCGCTGGCTTCGGCGCCGGTTTGTGCTGGTCTTGCCGGTCGGTCTCCATCGGTTTCGCTGGCCACCGATCTCGGTCATCGGTCATCGCCGGTCTCCGGCCGCACCGTTCGCCGGCGGCCCGTGTCGCGTCGCTTGCCAGATCAAGTCGGCGGCAAACCCGGGCATCTCCTGCCCGGCATTTCCCATAAATCCGCCGAGATGCTGCTCTGTCGCGTCATACAAGCCCGGCCGCACTGAACCCGATGCCTGAGTGATCAATCAGTGGAGCAAAAGATAGGTCAACTTCGCTAAATGACCTATCTTTTGCTCCACTGATTGATCACTCAGGCCTGGTGCGGTGTTCTCTGCGGGGGTGGCGGCTCCGGGTGGGCAAGATATGACGAAATTTCAGGGCGCGCAGCGCCCGACCGCAGCGCCCGACCGCAGCGTAGACCGTGGTCTTGCGGCCACGGACCGCGCAGGAACTTCGGGCGCCTTCCGCGCTCTGCGCCCGAGTGCGGAAGCCCGAGTGCGGAACGCCCGAGCGCGGAACGCCCGAGCGCGGAACACCCGAGGTGGTGGGGGTTTGGGCTTGCGGCCACGGGGCTGGCAGGGAGGAGCGCCAGCGACGACCGGTGCCCGCGGGAGCATGCGGACCTGGGCCGCCGGAAGCGGGAATATCCGGTTGTGCATGGTTTTCCGCGTTGGTGCGGCTCACTGACCATCCAGGAGCGGGGTCACCGCCCGGCGGCTCTCCCGTGGTCCAGGCGTCCCCCAAGGTGTTCTGACGACTTCGGGGACGCCTGGATCATGGATCGTGGGCGCGTTGACCTGATGCTGAAAGGTCAGTGGTGGTATGGGCGGGTGCCGAGCGTGATGAGTTGCTGCGTCGCGCGGGAGAGGGCGACGTAGAGCGTGCGGACGCCGGACTCGGAGTCGGTGCGGATGTCCTCGGGCTCGGCCAGGACGACGCCGTCGTACTCCATACCCTTGGCCTGGAGGCTGGTGACCACCTGGACGCGGTCGTCGTTCAGGCCGGCGACCCAGGCGGCCATCTCGGCGCGGCGGGGGACCGGGGTGATCACGCCGACCGTGCCCTCCACCTGCGTGAGCAGGCCGGTGACCGCGTCGCGGATCGCGCCGGGCAGCTCGTCCCGGCTGACCGTGCGCTCGATCGGGGCGACGCCGGTGGAGCGGACCGCGGTCGGAAGCGCCTCACCGGGGAACGCCCGGCGGATGACGGCCGCGGCCACCTCGAAGATCTCCCGCGAGTTGCGGTAGTTGGTGCTGAGCGTGAACTCGTGCCGCTTCTTGCCGCCGAGCGCCTGGTCACGTGCGCGGCTCAGCTCGGCCGGGTCGCCGGTCCAGGCGGCCTGCAGCGGGTCGCCGACGATGGTCCAGGATGCGATCGAGGCGCGGCGGCCCAGCATGCGCCACTGCATCGGGGACACGTCCTGTGCCTCGTCCACCACCACGTGCGCGTAGTCGCGGTAGTCCTCCGGGCGTTCGACGGCGGCGGCGCGTGCGGCCTGCTGGCGGTCCGCGTACGTGCTGACCTCCTGCACGCCGCCGCCCGCGTGGAACGGGTTGCGGTTGCGCTGCTGCGGCTTGCGGGGCTGGCCGAGCAACGCGTCCAGCTCGTCGAGCAGCGCCACGTCCGCGATGGTCGGCCCGTCCGTGGTCAGCGTGGCGAACGCGTCGCGGAGCAGCCGGATCTCGGCGTTGGAGAGGATGCCGTGCGCGTACCGCCGGAGTCGTTCCGGGTCGGCCAGCCACGCGAGCACCGTCATCGGCCGCAGCCGGGGCCACCAGCCGCGCAGGAAGTCGCGGAAGTCGTCGCGTTCGGCCAGCTCGGCCTCGAACTCCGGCCGGGCCGGGAGCGTCGGCACGCGCAGCCGCTGCGCCTGCGACCACAGGGCCTGGAAGATGTTGTCGAATCCGGCCCGCCGCGACTCGTTGCGCCGGGTGCCCTTGGGCAGCGCCCGCTCGCGCGCCCGGTCCAGGTCCTCCGCGGTCAGCCGCAGCAGCGTGCCGCGGTAGAGCAGGCGCAGCTCGGTGGGGCCGAACGGGACCGCGTCGCGGGTGGCGCGCTCCAGCACCGTGCGCATGCGCAGCGAGCCCTTGACGGCCGAGACCGCGGCCGGGTCGACCTGGACCGCGTTGATGCCGGGCACCAGCGAGCCGAGCGAGTGGAGCGTGGCGGAGTCCTCGCCGAGCGACGGCAGCACGGTCGCGATGTAGTTGACGAACACGCCGGACGGGCCGACCACGAGGATGCCGCCACCGGCGAAGCGGTTGCGGTCGGAGTAGAGCAGGTACGCCGCGCGGTGCAGCGCCACCGCGGTCTTGCCGGTGCCGGGGCCGCCGGACACGATCGTCACGCCGGACGAGGGTGCGCGGATCGCCTCGTCCTGCTCCTGCTGGATGGTGGCGACGATGTCCTTCATGCCGGTGCCGGTCGCGCGGCCGAGGCTGGCCATCAGCGCGCCGTCACCGACGATGTGCATGTCGTCCGGCGCGGCCTCCGGGTCGAGCAGGTCGTCCTCGATGCCGGTGACGCGCTCACCGGTCGACCGGATCATGCGCCGCCGGACCACGTCACGCGTGTCCTTCGCGGTGGCCTGGTAGAACGCGGCCGCGGCGGGGGCACGCCAGTCGATGACGAGCAGCTCGGAGCCCTCGCTGCGGATGCCGAGCCGGCCCACGTGGTAGACCTGGCCGGTCTTCAGGTCGAGCCGGCCGAAGACCAGGCCCTCGTGCTCGGTGTCCAGCGCCCTGCGCCGGCGCGCCGCGTGGAAGACCATCGCGTCGCGCTCGACGAGCGCGCCGAAGTTGCCGACCCGGGCAAGGCCGTAGCCCGCCCTCTCGGCCTTGGCGGCCTCCTGGCGAAGGTGCGCCAGGCGGGCATAGACGATGTCCACGTGGCGCTGCTCGATGGCGATCTCTTGTTGCAGGATATTGGCGTCGGTCACCGGGTGTCGTGCTCCTGAGCTGAGGGTGCGGCCATCGAACCTACCCCTCCGCTCGCCACCGTGTCGACGTTTTTCGCTACTGGCCGGTAAGGAACGCGGATCAGGCGGCCCGGGCGGTGCCCGGATGTGTCGCCCGGCGGTTGCCCCGGCGGCCCGGCGCGCGCAGCGGCGTCGATCCGGCCGCGCGGTTGGTGACCGCGGCGAGCGCGCCGGCCACCTCGGACGGCCGCTCCAGCATCAGCATGTGGCCGCCGCCGGGGCAGAGCGTCAGCTCGGTGCCGGGCAGCGCGTCCGCGATCGCCTCCGCGCACGCGGGCGGGGTCAGCCGGTCGTCGCTGCCGGCCAGCACCGCCGCGGGTACGTCGCCCAGCTCGGACAGCGTGTCCAGGCGCTGCTGGGTGCCGATCGAGGTGCGGAAGCCGCCGATCGCGCGCAGCGAGCACCGGCCCACGCTGGAGAGCGTGAGCCGCAGGTCGGAGCCGTCGCACCGGTCGCCGTAGAGCAGCCAGCGGATCGCGGGCCCGAGCACCGGCAGCACCGCGCGGTGCGGGCGCCAGGTGCCGCAGCGGGCCAGCACGCCCGCACCGGCCGTCTCGGCCAGCCGGAACAGCGTGGCCAGCGGGCTGGGCAGGCCGTAGTGCGTGCGGGAGGTGCCCTCGGCGGACGTGGAGACCAGCACCAGGCCGGCGATCCGGGATGCGAAGTGCTCCGGGTGCCGGTGCGCGTACTCCATGATCGTCATGCCGCCCATCGAGTGGCCGGCCAGGATCACCCGGCCGGTGGGGGCGAGTTCGTCCAGCACGGTGCGCAGGTCGTCGCCGAGCTGGCCGAGCGTGGCGCAGTCGAGCGGCGTGGCGTCGGAGAGGCCGTGGCCGCGCGCGTCGTAGGCGACGATCCGGGCGCCGGTCTCACCCAGCTCGGCCAGGACCCGGTGCCAGCAGCGCACGTCCAGCGTCCAGCCGTGCAGCAGCACGATGGTCAGGTCCGCGTCCGGGTCTCCGCCGGTCTCGGCGTGCAGCCGGACGCCGTCGGGAAGCTTTACCTCCGTGCCGGTGGGGAGGAGGGTCTGACGCTGCGACATGGGCACCTCCGCGAATGGATCTCGCCGCGGACCACCGGATACCCACGGGTAACAATCATCACGCGTGAAAGCGCAGAATTCCAGGAGGCAAAAGTACGGAAGGCCGGCACCGTCACGGTGCCGGCCTTCCGCGAAGAGGGTGGATCAGCCCTCGAAGACGCCCGCGTCGACGAGCTTCTTCTCGGCGGCGCCCCAGCCGTCCTGCGGGTGCGCCTCGTTCAGCGCGGCCAGCTCGGCACGGATCTTGGCACCGTGGCCGGCCGCGGCCAGCACCCGGATCTCCTCGACGAACGCGTCGGAGGTGGTGCTCATGTGCGTGGTCTTGCCGTTGGTCAGGTTCCGCACGTAAGCGTGCTTGCCCTTGTTGAGCGGAATCAGGTACTTGTACTCGCCCAGCACGCTCAGGGCGGCACCCTGGCCTTGTCCAGCGCGGACTGACGCGCGCGCGGTCTTTGAGGTACTGCTCGCCACGGAGGTACTCCTTGAACGACATTCACAGAAGAGAAGTGGGCGACCAGGGTCGCCCGTAAAGAGCCTACACCAGCATCGGTGTACGCAGAAAAAGGGCCGATCCCCGCACAGAGTTTGCCCGATTCCCTGGCGCACCATCTGCCACAGACGGCATCATGAAACCCGGCCGACCGTGGAGATCGAGGTCGTAGGGGAAGACGCACCTCGTGTCTTCGGGAGGTCACCGTGCCAACGCGTGGCGTCATATACGTCCACTCGACCCCGCTCGCCGTGTGCCCGCACGTCGAGTGGGCGATCGCGCGCGTCCTCACCGCGCCGGTCAAGCTGCATTGGTCCGCGCAGCCCGTCGATCCCGGCGCCCGCCGGGCGGAGTCGGGGTGGAGCGGGCGGCCAGGTACCGGGGCGGAGCTGGCGGCTGCGCTCCGGCAGTGGCCCATGATCCGTTTCGAGATCACGGAGGAGCCCAGTCCCGGGGTCGACGGCGAGCGCTTCATGTACGTGCCGGGTCGCGGCCTGTTCCGCGCGACCTGCGGCGCCGCCGGCGACATCCAGCTGGGGGAGGACCGCCTACGGGCGATCATGTCCTCGGCCCGGGGTCCCGAGGCGCTGGCGCACGCGCTCGACAAGGCCATGGGAACGGCGTGGGACGCCGAGCTGGAGCCGTATCGGTACGCGGGTGATGGCGCTCCGAACATGGTGCTCACCCGGGTCGGATGAGGGCTGTGCGATTCCGGTCCGGTGCGGGTGACCGGGGCGGCAACCGGGCCCCGGTGGGGTTGCTCAATTCCGGCACGCCTGGTCGAATGGCGCGCGTGCCGGACATACCCAACGGCGTTCACCGGTCGAGCCGGTGGCGCCCTCTCGTCGTACCCCCGTTGCTTCTGATGCTCGTCCTGACGGGGTGTGGCACCGAGCCCCCGGCGAGCCCGGAGTCGTCGCCGGACGCCACGGTCCCGCTGGCCGTGCCCTCGTCCGCGCCGGATCCGGCCGCGCAGGCGGCCGCGCTGGTCGCGCAGCTCAAGGACGAGGACCTGGCCGGCCAGGTGCTGATGCCGTATGCGTACGGCGCGTCCGCGACCGACGTCTCGGCCGGCTCCAAGGCCGGTAACCAAGGGCTGGCCGGCGTGGACACCCCGGCGCAGATGGTGGAGAAGTACCGGCTCGGCGGCCTGATCCTGGTCGGGTTCAGCGCCGACGACCCGACCGGGAAGAACCAGCCCACCACCAACGTCGACAAACCCGACCAGGTCCGCGCGCTCACCGAGGGCCTGCAGGCCGCGCACGCGAAGCTGCCGGCCGGCGCCGCACCGATGCTGATCGGCACCGACCAGGAGTACGGCGTGGTCACCCGGATCCGCACCGGCGTGAGCGCGCTGCCCGGCGCGATGGCGTTCGGCGCCGCCGGTGACGTCGGTGTGACCGAGAAGGCCTGGTCCGTGGCCGGCGGCGAGCTGGCCGCGATGGGCGTCAACGTCGACTTCGCGCCGGTCGCGGACGTGCTCGGCGGCCCCGGCGGCCTGGTGATCGGCTCGCGTTCCTACGGCGACGACCCGAAGGCGGTCGCGGAGCAGGTCGCCGCGGCGGTGCGCGGGCTGCAGGCCGGTGGCGTCGCGGCCGCGCTGAAACACTTCCCCGGCCACGGCCACACCACCACGGACAGCCACGAGGCGCTGCCGGTGCTCGGCCAGGACCGCAAGGCGCTGGACGCCGGCGACCTGCCGCCGTTCCGGGCCGGCATCGAGGCGGGCGCGCAACTGGTCATGTCCGGGCACCTGGACGTGCAGGCGATCGACCCGGGCGTGCCGGCGACGTTCTCCAAGAAGGTCCTGACCGACCTGCTGCGCGGCGACCTGAAATTCCAGGGCGTGGTGGTCAGCGACGCGCTCAACATGGAGCCGGCGATGGCCTGGCCGGCGGGGGAGGCGGCGGTGCGTGCGCTGAACGCCGGCAACGACCTGCTGCTGATGCCGCCGGACCTGCCGGCCGCGCACGCCGGCCTGCTGGCCGCGCTGGGTGACGGATCGCTCCCCCGGGAGCGGCTGATCGAGGCGGCCACTCGCGTGCTCACGCTGCGCTTCACGCTGGCCCAGGACGCGGTGCCGCCGATGTCCACGGTCGGTGCGCCGTCCGGTGCCGAGCCGCTGTCGGACGTGGCCCGCCGGTCGATCACGCTGCTGCGCGGCGCCTGCGACGGCGCGGCGGTCGCCGGCCCGGTGACGGTGACGGTGGCGAGCGGCCGCACCGACTCCAAGAAGAACCTGGAGGAGGCGCTGCGCAAGGCGGGCCTGGAGGTGGTGGCGTCCGGCGGCAGCACCACGGTGCACCTGGTCGGGTACGGCGACGGCGCCGCCGAGCTGTCCTCCGGCGCGCAGGTGACGGTGTCGATGGACCTGCCCTACCTGCTGGCGTCGTCCCGGTCGCCGGTGCTGCTGGCGACCTATTCGAACGCGCCCGCGCAGCTGACCGCGCTCGCCGAGGTGCTCGCGGGCAAGGCGAAGCCGCAGGGCAGCTCGCCGGTCGAGGTGGACGGGCTGCCGCGCACCACCTGCTGAACCGGTTTTAGGGGGCGGCTCGGCGAGCCGCCCCCTCTTCCGTGCTACGGGCGGGTGAAGACCAGCGCCACGTTGTGCCCGCCGAAGCCGAACGAGTTGTTCAGCGCCGCCGGGATCTCCAGCGGACGGGCCTTGTGCGCGGCCACGTCCAGGTCGAGCTTGTCGTCCGGGTCGTCCAGGTTGATCGTCGGCGGCACGATGCTGTCGCGGATCGACAGGATCGTCGCGATCGACTCCAGCGCGCCGGCCGCGCCGAGCAGGTGCCCGGTCATCGACTTGGTGGCGGTGACCACCGGGTGCGTGCCGACCGCGGCCCGCAGCGCCGCGATCTCCGCGATGTCGCCGACCGGGGTGGATGTGGCGTGCGCGTTCACGTGCACGATGTCCGCACCGGTCAGGCCCGCGTCGCGGAGCGCCTTGCCGATCGCCCGGATCGCGCCCGCGCCCTCGGGGTGCGGCTGCACGATGTCGAAGCCGTCCGAGGTGATGCCGGAGCCGGCCAGACGCGCGTAGATCCGTGCGCCGCGCGCGATCGCGTGCTCGGCCCGCTCCAGCACGACGACGCCCGCGCCCTCACCGAGCACGAAGCCGTCCCGGCCCTTGTCCCACGGGCGGGAGGCCCGCTCCGGGTCGTCGTTGCGCGTGGACATCGCGCGCATCGACGCGAAACCGGCGATCGGCAGCGGGTGGATCACGGCCTCGGTGCCGCCCGCCACGACCACGTCGGCCCGCCCGGCCCGGATCATGTCCAGGCCCAGCGCGATCGCCTCCGCGCCGGTGGCGCAGGCGCTGGCCACGCAGTGGACGCCGGCCTGCGCGCCGAGCTCCAGGCCGACGAACGCGGCCGGGCCGTTCGGCATCAGCATCGGGATGGTGTGCGGCGAGACCCGCCGCGCGCCCCGCTCCTCCAGGATGTCGTCCTGGTCGAGCAGTGTGGTGGCGCCGCCGATGCCCGAGCCGATGCTCACGCCGAGCCGCTCCAGGTCGAGCCCGGAATCGGCCAGGCCCGAGTCGGCCCATGCCTGGCGTGCCGCGATGACCGCTATCGCCTCGGAGCGGTCCATCTTGCGCAGCTTCGGCTTGTCGATGATCTCGGAGGGGTCGACGGCGAGCGACGCGGCGATCTGCACCGGCAGCTCGGCCGCCCAGTCCTGGGCCAGCCGGCTGACCCCGGAGCGACCGTGCAGCATACCGTCCCAGGTGGACGCCACGTCCCCGCCGAGCGGGGACGTGGCGCCGAGCCCTGTGACGACGACGTCGACAGAGGTCACGCGTTCGCCTCGATGTAGGAGACGGCGTCACCCACGGTCTTGAGGTTCTGCATCTCGGTGTCCGGGATCTTCACGCCGAACTTGTCCTCGGCCGCCATGATCACCTCGACCATGGAGAGCGAGTCGACGTCCAGGTCGTCCGTGAAGGTCTTCTCCTCGGTCACGTCGGACTGCTCGACGCCGGCGAGCTCGTTGAGGATGTCGGCGAGGCCGGTGATGATCTCTTCGCGGGAAGCCATGTGCGTGATGGTCCTTTCGGGTTGGGGTCTTGCTACTCGCTGCACGTCGGGTGAGCGAGAACTCAGGGGCAGCGGATGACCTGACCGGCGTACGTCAGGCCGCCGCCGAAGCCGAACAGCAGCACCGGCGCGCCGGACGGCACCTCGCGCCGCTCGACCAGCTTCGACAGCGCCAGCGGGATGCTGGCCGCCGAGGTGTTGCCGGACTCGACCAGATCCTTCGCGACCACGGCGTCCTTGAGACCGAGCCGCTTCACGATGCCGTCGATGATCCGCGTGTTGGCCTGGTGCGCGACGAACGCGGCGATCTCCTCCGGCGCGACGCCGGCCTTCTCGCAGGCCTGCTTCGCCACCGGCGCGATCGCGGTGGTGGCCCAGCGGAAGACCGCCTGGCCCTCCTGCTTGATGTACGGCCGCCAGCCCGCGATCGTCAGCACGTCGCCCTTCTCCGGGGCGGAGCCCCAGAGCACCGGGCCGATGCCGGACGGCTCGCCCTCCGCGACGGCGGTGACCACGGCCGCGCCGGCGCCGTCCGCGAACAGCACCGCGGTGGTGCGGTCGGTCCAGTCCACCACGTCGGAGAGCTTCTCCGCGCCGATCACCAGCGCGTTGCGGGACGAGCCGGCCTGGATCGCGTGGTCCGCAGTGGCCAGCGCGTAGGAGAAGCCGGAGCAGGCCGCGTTCAGGTCGAACGCGCCCGGCGCGGTGATGCCGAGGCGCGCCGCGACCATCGCCGCGACGTTCGGGCAGCGGTCCTCGGCGGAGCAGGTCGCCACGATCACCAGGTCGATGTCCGCGGCGGTCAGCCCCGCGTTCGCCAGCGCCTTCTCCGCGGCGAACGTGGCCATGTCCGCGACCGACTCGCCGTCCGCGATGCGCCGCTCGGCGATGCCGACCCGATCCCGGATCCACTCGTCGTTGGTGTCGATCGTGTGCGAGAGCTCCTCGTTCGTCACCACCCGGGCCGGCTGGTAGTGCCCGAGCGCGAGGATGCGGCTGCCGGCCATGTCAGTTCCGTCCTTCGGTGTGTCGTGCGATCAGGTCGAGCGCCGCGGGGAGGTCGTCCGGCGTGTTCAGGGTGACGATCTCGGGCAGGCCGGGGCCCTTGAACTCGCGCTTGATCAGACCGGCGAGCGTGCCGGCCGGGGCCAGCTCGATCACCGCGGTGACGCCGCGCGCGGCCAGCGTGCGCATCACCAGGTCCCAGCGGACCGGCGCGGTGACCTGGCGGACCAGCCGGGACAGCATCTCGGCGCCGTCCGCGACCGCGGCGCCGTCCAGGTCGGACAGCATGATCCGGGTCGGGTCGGCGGTCGGCACGTCCGCCGCGACCGCGCCCAGCGCGACCTCGGCCGGTGCCATGAACGGCGTGTGGAACGCGCCGGCCACGGCCAGCGGGATCACCCGCACGCCACCGGGACGGTCGGCCGCGAACTTGTCCAGCGGGTCCTTCGCACCGGCCGCGACGATCTGCCCGGCGCCGTTGCGGTTGGCGGCGTGCAACCCGTACGACTCGATCGCGGCGACCACCTCGTCCGGGTCGCCGCCGACCACCGCGGCCATGCCGGTCGGCTCCAGCGCGCAGGCCGCGGCCATCTCCCGGCCGCGCACGCCGGCGAGCGTGACGGCCGACTCCGGCGTCAGCACGCCCGCGATCGAGGCCGCGGCCAGCTCGCCCACGCTGTGCCCGGCGACCACGGTGCCGTCCCCGCTCTCGCTGAGGGGGAGCCGCTCCGCGGCCAGCAGCGCGGCCGCGACCAGCAGCGGCTGGGTGCGCGCGGTGTCCCTGATCTCCTCGGCGTCCGCCTCGGTGCCCAGGTGCACCAGGTCGACGCCGGCCGGCTCGGACCACGCGCGGAGGCGGGCCTCGGCGTCGGGGAGTTGGAGCCACGGCGCGAGGAAGCCGGGCTTCTGTGAACCTTGCCCTGGGGAGAGAACGGCTAGCACGGTTGACACTCTGCGGGATGACGACGTCGTCTAGCGCTGCTGACAGGCACCAAACCACACTAAAGCTTTTGTGCGATACCTACAAAGCTCACCCTTGGCGTGGGGTGGTGCGTGACGGAGGCAACACCGCGTTCGGCGGGTCGAGCCGGCCGACCGTCAGCGCGATCCGCAGCGCGAACGCGTCCCGCGAGTTCAGCGGGGAGAACGTGGTCACCTCCGCGATCCGCTTCAGCCGGTAGCGGACCGTGTTCGGGTGCACGAAGAGGCCGCGGGCCGCGCTCTCCAGCACACCGCCGGCCGCGAAGAACGCGTCCAGCGTCTCCAGCAGCTCACCGCCCGCCCGCGTCAGTGCGCCGTAGACCGAGTCCCGCAGCGTACGCCGGGCCTCCGGGTCGCCGGCCAGCGCACGCTCCGGCAGCAGGTCGTCCGCCGCGACCGGGCGCGGTGCCGCCGGCCACGCCACCGCGCTGCGGTAGCCGGTCAGCGCCGCGCGCGCCGACTCGGTCGCCGCGTCCAGGCTCGGCACGGCCGGGCCGACCACGACCGGGCCGTCGCCGAACCCCTCCATCAGCTTCTGCACGGTCACCACCGGATCCGGCGCGCCGCCGATCACCAGCACCAGCCGGTCGCCGTGCCCGCCACCGACCAGCTCCACGCCGAGCCGCCGCGCGGCGCGGTAGAACCCGTGCAGGATCGCGGCCAGGTCGCCGCCCGGGGACCGGCCCACCGCGACCGCGACCGGGGCCGCGTCCGCCCAGCCCAGCGCGGCCGCACGGCTGGCCAGCACGTCCGAGGAGTCGCCGCGCAGCAGCGCGTCCACCAGCATCGCCTGCAGCCGGGCGTCCCAGGTGCCGCGCGACTCCGCGGCCCGCGCGTAGACCCGGGCGGCCGCGAACGCGATCTCCCGGGAGAACTTGAGCATCGCCTCCCGCAGCGCGACCTCCTCGCCCGGCGCGGCCAGCTCCGGCACCTGCTCCTCGGCCACGTCGATGGTGACCTTGACCAGCGCGACCGTGTGCTGCAGCGAGATCGCCCGGGCCAGCGCGCGGGGCGCGGTCGCGAAGACCTCGTCGGAGACCTCCTGGGTGTCGTCGGCGGTGCCGCCGCTGGACCGCAGCCACTCCACCAGCGAGCGCACGCCGGCCTGGGCGACGAGCATCACCCAGGACCGCTGGTCGGCCGGCAGCTCCCGGAACCAGGGCAGCGACTCGTCCATCCGGGCGATCGCGGCGGTGGCCAGGCCGCCGGCGCTCCGCTCGACCCGCCGCACCGTCGCGGCCAGCGGCCCGCCGTCCGGTTCGCCGGCTTTCGTACCGCTCCCCGCATTCGCCACCGGCCAAGCCTGCCATGCTGCGCCCGGTGCGTCGCCCGGCGCGTGCGGGATGACCATGAATTACCTGATCAAGGCACGGACGCGAGTGATGTTCACCGCAGCGTGTGAAGTCCCCACGGCGCGTGAAACCGCTTACTCTCGACGGGTGCGAACGCGGGGCCGCGCGAGGTTGCACCGCGCGCACCGCACGGAACAGGTTCAGCAAGGAGGAGCGACATGGCGGAGGAAGGTCCGGTGGACTTCCCCGAGCCGGACGACACCGCATGCGGTGGCCGGGTGGTACCACGCCAGCACCGCTCCTACGCCTCCCCGGAGGCGGAGCTGCCGCTGCCCGGCTCCGGCAGCCCCGGCGGCTGTCAGACCCGGCTCAACGGCTGGGCCGGCGCGCACCTGCACGGCGCGGTCCGTCCCCGTCGCCGCAAGATCGGCCGAGGTCGTCCGCCGCGCCGCTGGTGCTGATTTCACCGCGTGCCGGCGGAATTCGCTCTACGTTCGGTGGGGTGGACGAGAAGCAGCGGGTGATTCTGCGGCAGGCGATGGCGCTGGCGGACGAGGCCGGCCTGGACGCGGTCTCGATGCGTGCCGTCGGCCGGCGGGTCGGGCTCAGCTCGATGGCGCTCTACCCGTACGTGGGTAACAAGGAGGCGCTGCTCGACGGCCTGGTCCAGCAGTTGCTGGAGGAGCTGCACGACTCGTCGGTGTCGGACGGCGACTGGCGGGACCGGCTGCGGGCGATCGCCCGTGCCGCCCGCGATCTCGCGCATGCGCATCCCGGGGCGTATCCGCTGCTGGTGGCGCGCCCGGCGGCCGGCGAGGCGGAGGACGCGGACCGGGTGCAGGAACGCATCCGCGACGCGCTCCGCGACGCGGGCGTGGCCCGCGCGGAGGTCCTGCGGCTGCAACGGATGCTGTCGACGTTCGCGCTCGGCTACGGCGCCTCGGAGGTGACCGGGCGATTCACGGCCGGTTCGGCGGAGGAGCGGACCGCCGAGTTCGAGGCGGACCTGGAGGATCTGCTGGGCCTGGTCGAACGGACCGCGGAGAGACGGTCCGCCTGATGCGTTTCGGCCAGGGGCGGCCTGGGCCCCGCCCCCGCTTGGTGCGCACTAGTGACGGTCGGTCGGAATGCCGCCCCCCGCGACGGCGGTGATGAACGCGCTCCACGCGGACCCCGACACGGCTAGTCGGGCGTCATGGGGCGCCTTGGAGTCGCGGACGAACGCGTTGGATGGCGTCGTCGCCACCTCCACGCACGCGCCGTTGCCGCAGGCTCGTCTCCACTGCAGTTGGTGATCGGCTGGCATGAGAGCTCCCTCCCTGTGCTCACCCTCCACCATAAGCAGATGAGCGCACAGTAGGGAAACGATGGCCGTGAGTGAGCGCGGATGAAGGTTGATTCCTGGCTGTTTTTCCAGGTATCTCCCCCTCGGCGGGGGTGCGGATCGGGTCTGACTCCGCACCCACCACCGTGCGGCGATCACTCAGCGCTGATGTTGCCGCTCCTCACGCCCGAGACGAAGGTGCCCCATGCGGCGTGGGAGAAGGCCAGGATCGCGCCGTCCTGCTCCTTGGCGTCACGCATGAACTGCCGGTCCGCGGTCGTGGAGACCTCGACGCAGGCGCCCGTTCCGCAGAAGGTGCTACGCCGCCACGCTGCGGTGTTGTGCTTGGTCACTGTTGTGCCTTTCTGGGGCGGCGGGCGGCGACGCCTCATCGGGTCGTCGAGCCCGCCGTTGTTCTCTATTGGGATGTGCTGGTACTGGTGGTGCCGGCAAGGGCGGCGGCTTTTTGAGCCGCCTCGAGGATCATCTGGATCGACGTGCCCTCATTGAGCGCGGCGTTCCACAGATCTGTGAACTCGGTCAGGTGTCGCGATACGGAGGAGTCGTCCTCGACCAGCTCGTCCAGCAGGTTGCTCTCGCGGTAGAGCACGGCGTCGTTGTCATTCGCCGCGGAGCTGTCGTCAGGATCGCTGAAGTCGTAGATCTCGAACGTCGCGAGCATGGCCAGCGCGGTGCTGGTGGTGAACGGAATGATCCGGATGGTCAGCCTGCCCTGCGTCGCCAGCGAGTGCAGGTCGAAGAGCTGGGTCGCGAGGAGGTGGTAGTCGCCGAGCGTGCGGTGCAGAACCGACTCGTCCAGCAGCAGCATGACGGCCGGATTGTCGCGTCGTTCCAGGAAGGCCTGGCGGCGGCGCTGCCGGGCCTCGCGCCGGACCGTCGCGGTCGCCTCGGGCAGCTTCGTCTGGAAGGCGGCGAAGACCGCCTGCGCATAGTCCGGAACCTGGAGCGGGCCGGGGATCAGCATGGAGAGGAAGTAGCGAATGGTCCGCGCCTCGGTCTCGAACTGGATGAGGCGGCGCATCGCCGGCGGCAGGTGCTCCCGGAACTGGGCCTCGTCCCACCACTCGCGCTTACGGGCGTCCCGTGCGGACTGGATGAGGCGGGCGACCTCCTCGGGATCGCTGATGCCGAGGTAGTTCAGCAGGGACCGGGTGTCATTGACCGAGATGGTGACTTCGCCGCTCTCGATGCGCATGACCTTCGAGATGGACCACTCCATCTCGTCCGCGACCTGATGCTGGGTGAAGCCGTTCTCCTCGCGGGCGCGTCGCAACGCGAGCCTCAAGCGGCGCCGCGCGACCGCGGGCGATTCAGCCGGAGGCGAGGTCATGACGTCCAGATCCCCTATGTAGGAACGTTACTTATTGCAGTAACCGATCTGCGAGGTCGCAGGATGCAATCCATCTTACGGGGTAGAAGGAGGGCCGTGCGACAGACTCGCCGATACGTCGTTGACCGGCGCGGATGGCCGCTCGCGAGGGGCTGGCCCGTCTGCTGCGGGTGCTGGGAGAGGGGATCGCCTCGGCTGCACATTACGAAGGCACCCGGTTGCCGCCAGGTGCCTTCGTTTGCTCTCTTGCCGGCGTTCCGGCGGGCCGTGCGCCAACCCCCGAAACGCCTTTGAAGTTACCGATCCTGCAGTGCCGCTCCAACCGTGGATCCAGTTTTACACGCCCCCGGGCATAAAGCCAGACCCCAATCTGCGACCTTGCAGATCGCGGCCTGGCGGAGTGGATCTCCGTCTCATCCCCGGCGCGGATGTCGCCCCGGCCGGGTCCGTCGTGAGGCGGAGAACGGGTTCCGCTGCGCGGGCGACGACCGGGGTGGAGCGCACCGGCCAGGATGGACGCATGTCGAAATCAGGGCGTAACAGAGGACTGTGGCACCGGGCCGGGGCGGCTGTCGTGGCGGTCGTGCTCGCCGGGACCGCGGCGCTGACTCACACGGGGGTGGCGAACGCCGCGCCGAAGAACCAGCTGGCCGCCGAGATCCAGCCGCTGCTGGACGCGATCACCGCAACCGGTGTGCCGGGTTCGTACGCGCAGGTCCGGCGGGACGGGAAGACGTTCACCGGAGCGTCCGGCGTGGCGTTCGTGGAGACCGGTGCGCCGGCCCGGGCGGACTCGCGGCACCGGATCGGCAGCGTCACCAAGACGTTCGTCTCCACCACGGTGCTGCAGCTGGTGGGCGAGCGCCGGCTGTCGCTCGACACCAGCGTGGACCGGCTGCTGCCGCGCTTCGATCTGGATCCGAAGATCACGGTGCGGCAGCTTCTCAACCACACCAGCGGCATCGGCAACTACACGGCGGCGCTGGACACGTACGCCGAGCTGGAGGAGTGGCGGACGCGGACGTTCACGCCGGACGAGCTGGTGCGGCTCGGGCAGTCGTTCCCGGACACGGGCGCGCCGGGCGAGGTGTTCTCGTACTCGAACACCAACTACGTGCTCGCCGGGCTGATCATCGAGAAGGTGACCGGCAACGACGCGGAGAAGGAGATCAACCGTCGGATCATCCGGCCGCTGGGGCTGCGCGACACCTACTTCCCCGGGCGTGATCCCCAGATCCGCGGGCCGCACGCGGGTGCGTACGTGGCCTGGCCGGACGAGCAGACCGGCGAGATCACGCTGCGGGACTTCAGCGTCTACAACATGACCTGGGCGTGGACGGCCGGCGAGATGATCTCCACCACGGCCGACCTGAACACGTTCTACCGCGCGCTGATCACCGGCAAGCTGCTCAAGCCGGCGCAGCAGAAGGCGCTGATGGAGACCGTGCCGTGGGACCCGGCGCAGCCGGACGCGCTGCGCTACGGCCTCGGCATCTACGCGCTGCAGCTGCCCTGCGGCACGTTCTGGGGCCACGACGGCGGCGTGATCGGCCAGGTCACCCAGGTGCTCACCTCGCTCGACGGGCGCACCCAGCTCGCCTTCGGGATGAACTTCGGCATCAACTTCTACCCGGACCCGGCGATGCAGGAGGCGTTCAACAACCTGATCGTCTCCGGCCTCTGCGGGCCGCAGAGCGGCGGCGACCAGCTCCGGACCGCGGGTGGCGCGGAGATCCCGCTGCTGCCGGGCGCGGTGCGGCTCAACAACTGAAGACCCATCGGGGGGTACGTGTGAGCGCCTCGGCCGACGCCGGGGCGCTCACCGCGTACCCGCGGATGGTCTGGATCTTCCCGCGAAGCGGCCGGGTGTGACGCCCAGGACCTTGGTGAAGTGCCGGTTCAGGTGCGACTGGTCGTGGAAGCCGGCCGCGGTCGCCACCTCCGCGGGCGGCACGCCGGCCAGCAGCATCCGCCGGGCCGCGTCCACCCGGCGGCCGGTCAGATAGCGGTGCGGCGGCAGCCCGAACGCGCGGGTGAACGCGCGGACCAGGTGACTCGGGTGGGCGTGCAGTTCCGCGGCCGCGTCGCGCAGCGTGAGGCCGGCCGCGGTGTCCCGGTCCAGCAGCGCGCGCAGATCGTCGGCCAGACCCTTCGCCGGCGGCGGCCCGGCCGGCACCAGCGGCAGCAGGTGGGTCCGGAGACGGTCGCGGATCAGCGTCAGCCGGCTCTCCGCCTCCAGCACGTCACCCGGGCTCACCAGCGCGCCGTGCAGGCCGTGCACGGCCCGCCGGAGCGCCGGGTCGGACAGGCCCGGCCGGTCCACGGCCGCGCCGATCAGGTCCTCGCCGAGCACGTCCGGGTCGAGGTAGAGCACGCGCTTGCGGAAACCGTGCGTGGTGGCGGACCGGCCGTCGTGCGGCACGTGCGGCGGCAGCAGCGTGACCGTCGCGCCGACCGTGCCGTGGTGCGCCTGCTCCAGGTCGTAGGTGATCGCGCCGTCGTCGACGATCAGCAGCGTCCAGGCGGCGTGCGTGTGCGCCGGGTACGCGTGCGCGACGAACCGGGCGTGGAACACCTCCCGCACGCCCGGAACGCCCGGCCGCCAGGCCGTGACCAGCTCACGCATGGTGAGAAACGTACAAGACTCCGGGTGCGGCGCGGCGCGAGGCTGTCCGGCATGAGTACGGTCCGATTCGACACCAAGATTGCCGTTCTGCTCCGCGACGACCTGCTGACCTGGCAGCGGCTGAACGTCACCGCGTTCCTGATCAGCGGGCTCGCCGGGACCCGCCCGCACCTGCTGGGCGAGCCCTACGCGGACGCGGACGGCACCGCGTACCTGCCGATGTTCGGCCAGCCGGTGCTGGTCTTCGAGGGCGACGCCGCGATGCTCACCGCCGCGCACGGCCGGGCGCTGTCCCGCGACGTCCCGATGACGATCTTCACCGAGGAGCTGTTCGGCACCGGCCATGACGAGGCGAACCGCGAGGCGGTGGCCGCGGTCAAGCGGGACGACCTGAACCTGGTCGGGATCGGCCTGCACGCGCCGAAGAACGCGGCCGACCGGATCCTCAAGGGCGCGTCACTGCACCGGTAGCAGGTCGGCGGCGTCACCCTGTGCCCAGCCGGACGGGATCACGGCCAGCGCGTCCGCGGTCGCGGCGGAGAGCAGGCTGGCCGGCCGCGAACCCGGGACCACGGTGGCGCGCCCGTCCGCCAGGTGCACCGGGACGAGCCGGGTGCCACCGTCGTACGGCTCGGCCTTCCCGGTCACCGGCAGGCGCAGCGGCTCGCGCGGCGCACGCCCCTGCAACGCGTCCAGCAGCGGGCGAAGCAGCGTCACGGCCCCGACCAGCGCGGCGTACGGGTTGCCGGGCAGGCCGACCACCCACCGGCCGCCGGGCAGCTCCGCCAGCGCCTGCGGGTGACCGGGCCGGCAGGCCACGCCGTCGACGTGCCAGCGCGCGCCGGCCCGGGTGAGCACGCTGTGCAGGTGGTCCGCGCGGCCGACCGACGACGAGCCGGTCACCGCGGTCACGTCCCAGTCCGCGGAGGCGAGCTCGGCCGCCAGCAGGTCGGCCCGGTCCGGCACGTGCACGGCGCCGGCCAGCGTGCCGCCGGTGCCGGTCAGCAGCGCGGTGAGCAGCGGCGTCAGCGCGTCCCGGACCTGGCCGGCCGCGGGCACGCCGGAGCCGATGATCTCGTCGCCGGTCGCGGCCAGGCGCACCCGCGGACTCCGGTGCACGGTGAGCTCGTCCAGCCCGGCGTGGGCGGCCAGGCCGGCCAGCGTGGCGGTGACCCGGGTGCCGGCCGGCGCGAGGAGCCGGCCGGGCGTGAGGTCCTCCCCGGCGTACCGGATGTGGGTCCGCCCGGGGCCGGTCTCGGACGGGGTGACCGTGTCACCGTCGACGTGGCAGCGCTCGACCGGCAGCACCGCGTCCGCGCCCGGCGGGACCGGCGCGCCCGTGGCGATCTCCACGGCGGTGCCGGGCGCGAGTGGCACGTGTGCGGGCTGACCGGCCAGGGTCCGGCCGACGACCCGCCACGGCGCGCGCCCGGAGATCGCGTAACCGTCCATGGCCGCGGTGTCCGTGCCGGGCAGCAGCGCGGCCGAGGTCGCCGGCTCTGCCAGCGTGTGGCCGTGCGCCCGGGCGAGCGGAACCCGCTCGGCGGCCAGCGGATGCGGCAGCGTGCCGGCCAGCCGGTGGGCCCGGTGCCAGGACATGCCGGCCTCCACCCGCGGCACGGCGGCATGAGGACTGGCGTGGGCGTCGGTGCCCGGCGACGTCGGCACGGCGATGACCTCGGATCCCATCGGTGATCTTTCGCTGAGTATTGCCCCGAAGACCGGGATCGCCCAAACCGTCGTTAGCGCGGCCGTTACCCGGGCGTGCCACCATCGCGGCCATGCCGCTGCTCTTCTCATACGGAACGCTGCAGGATCCGGCCGTCCAGCGCGCCAGCTTCGGCCGCGAACTGGACGGCCGGCGAGACCGGCTCCCGGGTTACGCGGTGGCGGACGGCACGGCGGCCGTCCGGCACACCGGCGACGACACCGACCTCGTCGACGGCACCGTCTTCGACGTCACCGACGACGAGCTGGCCACCGCCGATCGCCACGAGCCCGGCGCCCGCATCCTCACCTCGCTCGACTCCGGCGTCCGTGCCTGGGCCTACCTCCCGGCCTGAGCGTCACTCCTCCTCGGTGAAGACCGACTCGCGGCGGCGCCGGACCGCGGGGAGGACCGTGATGACGAGGGCGGCGGCGGCCAGGGCCAGGAAGGCGGCGGAGATCGGGCGGGTGAGGAAGACCAGGGGGTCGCCGCGGGAGATGATCAGCGCGCGGCGCAGGTTCTCCTCGAGCAGCGGGCCGAGCACGAAGCCGAGCAGCAGCGGGGCCGGCTCGCAGCCGCACTTGATCAGCACATAGCCGAGCAGGCCGAAGAACGCGATCGCGTAGACGTCGAACGCGTTGAAGTTCAGCGAGTACGTCCCGACCAGGGCGAACAGGACGATCATCGGGAAGAGCACCTGGTAGGGGATGCGCAGCAGGCGCACCCAGATGCCGATAAGCGGCAGGTTGAGCAGCAGGAGCATCAGGTTGCCGATCCACATCGACGCGATCAGGCCCCAGAACAGCTCCGGCTCGTCGTTGATCACGTTGGGGCCCGGCGTGATGCCGTGCACGATGAACGCGCCGACCATCAGCGCCATCACCGGGTGCGCGGGCAGGCCGAGCGTGAGCAGCGGGATGAACGAGGTCTGCGCGGCCGCGTTGTTGGCGGACTCCGGGCCGGCGACGCCTTCGATCGCGCCGCGGCCGAAGTCCTGCGGGCGTTTCGAGACGCGCTTCTCGACCGCGTAGGACGTGAACGAGGCGAGCACGTGGCCGCCGCCGGGCAGCACGCCGAGCGCGGCGCCGAGGCCGGTGCCGCGCGCGATCGGCCCGACGATCCGGCGGCGGTCCTCCGCGGTCGGCCAGAGGTGTGTCACGGCGCCGAGCAGGGCCGGGCGGCTCCGCTCGTTCTCCAGGTTGCGCAGGATCTCGGCTATACCGAACATGCCGACCGCGACGGAGACGAAGTCGATCCCGCCGTAGAGCTCCCGCTGGCCGAGCACGAACCGCGGCGTACCGGTGTAGATGTCCTGCCCGACCGTGCCGAGCAGGATGCCCAGCGCGATCATCGCGAGCGCCTTGAGCGCGGAGCCGCGGGCCAGCGCGATCGACACGATCAGGCCGAACAGCACGAGCGCGAAGTAGTCCGCCGGGCCGAACCGCAGCGCGACCGCGGCCAGCGGCGGTGCGGCCACGGCCAGGATCACCGTGGCCACCGTGCCCGCGACGAACGAGCCGATCGCGGCCGCGGCCAGCGCCGGCCCGGCCCTGCCCTGGCGGGCCATCTCGTGCCCGTCGAGCGCGGTGACCGCGGCGGACGACTCACCGGGCAGGTTGATCAGGATGGCGGTCGTCGAGCCGCCGTACTGCGCGCCGTAGTAGATGCCGGCCAGCATGATCAGCGCGGTGACCGGCTCGAAGTTGAAGGTGATCGGCAGCAGCATCGCCACGGTCGCGGTCGGACCGATGCCGGGCAGCACGCCGACGGCCGTGCCGAGCAGCACGCCGAGGAAGCAGTACAGCACGTTCTGGATCAGCAGCGCGGTCGAGAAGCCCAGCGCCAGATCGCCGAAGAGGTCCACGTCAGGCACCCCACAGCGGAATGCGCAGCTGGAGACCGACCACGAAGATCAGCGTGGCGGCCGCGGTCAGCCCCGCGGCGACGGCCACGGCCATCAGCGGCCGCACCCGCCGGCTGGCCAGCGTGACGAGCAGCGCGGTCACCGCGGACGTCGGCACGAACCCGAGGCGCCGCACGAAGAGCCCGAAGAACGCGACCGCCACCACGATCAGCGCGATCGCCCGCCAGGGGACCGCCTCGAACGGGATCTCCTCGCCCGCGACCAGCCCCTTGACCACGATCGCCAGGCCGAGCGCGGCCACGATCGCGCCGGCCAGCAGCGGGAAGTAGCCGGGGCCCATCCGCAGCAGCGTGCCCCGGTCGTAACCGAGGGAACCGGCCACGAACAGGCCGCCGACCACGACGAAGACGCCGCCGGCCAGCACATCCGGGTACGACCGCATCTACGAGGCCTCGACGCCGGCGTCCGCGATGACCTTCGCCCACGTGGTGAGCTGCTCCTCCAGCCGTGCCCGGTGCGCCTCGCCGGTGGCGTCCGCGGCCGCGACCGGCGCGGTGCCGAGCTTCGCCATCTGCTCGACGACCGCGGGATCGGCCAGCGCGGTCCGCAGCGCGCCGGAGAGCTTCTGCACGACCTCCGGCGGGGTGCCGGCCGGGACGTAGAGGCCGTGCCACACGCTCACCTGCAGCCGCGGCATTCCCGCCTCGGCGGTGGTGGGCACGTCGGGCAGGCTCCGCACCCGCTCGGGCGTGGTCACCGCGTACGCCTTCACCTCGCCCGCGGAGATCTGGCCGGTGGTGTTGGTGGTCTGGTCGCACATGAAGTCGACCTGGCCGCCCACCAGATCGGTCAGCGCCGGGCCGGTCCCCTGATAGGGCACCTCCTGCAGCTTCACCCCGGCGGCGGACTGGAACAGCAGCCCGCACAGGTGGGACGCGGCGCCGATGCCCGCGTTGGCCAGCGTGACCTCGCCCGCGTTCGCCTTCACGTGCGTCACCAGATCGGCCAGCGTCGCGGGCGCGAAGTCCTTCCGGGCGATCACGGTCATCGGCACCTCGGTGACCAGCCCGACGGTCGCGAAGTCGGTGAGCGGCGCGTAGCCCAGGTTCTTGTACAGCGCGGGCGCGGTCGACATGCCGATGTGGTGCATCAGCACGGTGTAGCCGTCCGGCTCGGCCTGCGCGACCTCGCCGGCCCCGACCGTGCCGCCTGCGCCCTCCACGTTCTGCACGACGACCCGGCCGCCGAGCGCCGCGGCCATCGGCTCGGCGATCATCCGGGTGACGGTGTCGGTCGGCCCGCCGGCGCTGAACGGCACGACGAACGTGATGTTCCGCTCCGGGTATCCGGCCGGATCGCCGCCACCGCCGCTCTCGCCGGAACAGGCGGCCAGCAACGACACCGCGGCGAGCGCGGCGATCCCGGATCGCTTTGTGGTCATGACGATTCCTCCCCTCGGGATTCATCGACGACCTTATTGAGATGTGAGGTTGATCACTAGGGTGATCGAGGATCAACCTCGGGCCGGCATCCGCCACACCTGGTTGATCCTGCCGGTGCAGGGCTGCGTCGACAGCAGTGCGGTGTCCAGGATGGTCAGGCACCGGTCGCTGTCGAGGAGCTGGAGCGTGCCGTTCGGCTTCGGGACGAATCGCTGGGCGCCGCCGTCGTTGCAGTCCCAGAGCTGCACCTCGTAACCGATGTCCGCGCCGCCGTTCGCGCCGACGTCGAGGCAGCGGGTGACCGTGCCGACCGTGTGCCGCAGCCGGTCGTTCGCGTCGAACGTCCAGCGCTGCGCCGTCGAGCCGTCACACTTCGCCACCGACACCCGGACGCCGCCGTTGGTGTCCGCCGGCATCTGGATGCAGCGGCCGTCCGCGCTGGTCGGCGTGGTGATCGCCGGGGGTGCGGCCGACGCGGTCCGGGACGGCGCGCCCGTGGTCGGCCTCGGCTTCGGCGCCGACGTGACCGGTGCCGCCGTGGGTGACGAGCCCGGCGACGGCGGCAGCGTCGGCACCGGTGGCACCGTGTTGGGCAACCCGAGGCTCCACAGCGGCGACGCCGCGGCCACGTCGGTCACCGGCGGCGCGACCTCCTTCTCGCCCCCGTTGAGCACCGCGACCGCGCCACCGGCCGCGAGCAACACCGCCGCCACGGCGGCCCCCACCAAAATCAGAAGCCTCACGGGGGTACGCCGACCACCCCGATCGCCGTCCTCGCGCTCCCGCCCGGCCTCCACCGTCGGACCCGCGCCGTCCCCACCCCCGCCCGCCTTCGGCGGAGTCCCCGGTGCCGGCGGCCGGCTGAACGTCGGTCCCGCCCCGGCCGTCCGGCCGGGGCCTGTCGCGTCGCCCGCTTGCCCTGGTCCGGCCGCGCCGCGGGCTTTCGGCGTTACCGAGGCATCGGGAGCGGCCGGTCCAGACGGTCCGCCCGACGTCGCGGATGCGGCCGCGCCGGAGGTCCTGAACGTATCCGCGGTGACGGAGGCATCCGTTTTGAACGTCTCGCCCGAGATAGGGGATCCGGTCGCGCCGAAGGGTCTCGTCGTCCCCGAGGTGGCGGAGGCGTCCGGTTCGGACGGTCTGCCGGAGATCGGGAATTCGGTCGCGCCGAAGGTTCTCGTCGTCCCCGGTGCGGCGGAGGCGTCCGGTTCGGACGGTCTGCCGGAGATCGGGAATTCGGTCGCGCCGAAGGTTCTCGTCGTCCCCGGTGCGGCAGAGGCGTCCAGCCCGGATGGTTTGCCCGCGGTCGCGGTCCCGGTCTTGTCCTTCGCACCGCTGACCTCGGGCGAATCCCCGGACCTACCGACGTCGGCCACTTCCGCGATCCCGGCGGGACCGCTGCCTGCGCTGGCCGCGTTGCTCGCGCTGGCCGCGTTGCTCGCGCTGGCCGCGTTGCTCGCGCTGGCCGCGTTGCTCGCGCTGGCCGCGTTGCTCGCGCTGGCCGCGTTGCTCGCGCTGGCCGGGTTGCTCGCGCTGGCCGGGTTGCTCGCGCTGGCCGGGTTGCTCGCGCTGCTCGCGCTGGCCGGGTTGCTCGCGCTGCCCGCGCTGGCCGGCTTGCCTGCGCTGCTCGGGTTGCTCGCGCTGCCTGGACTGCCCGTGCTGCCTGCGCTGGCCGGGTTGCCCGTGCTGCCCGCGGCCGGGTTGGCCGTGCCGAATCCACCGGCCGCGCCGATTCCACCGGCCGTGCCGAACCCGCCGACGGCGTCGCCGACGGTGGCCGGGCCGAACGTGGGCGGCGGCGGTTGCGGGGCGGCGGCCGGCTCGGGGGCGGCGCCCGGCGCGGGCGATGGTGCCCAGGCGTTCGGGTTCGCGCCGGTGGCCCGGCTGAACTCGGCGGCCCAGGCTGCCGCGTCGCCCGCACCACCGGGCGCACCCGTGGCGCCGGAAGCCGTGACCGCGCCGGCCGCACTCGCCGTGCCGGGGACGGCTGACGGCGTACCCGCGGAAGGGGTTCGGGGGTTTGCCGGTGCGGGCGTGCCGCCGCTGCCCAGCCAGTCGCGGCAACGGTCGATGATCGTGTCCGGGCTGGGGCGGACGGCCGGGTCGCGGGCGACGCACGCGCGGATCAGCGTGGCGAGGCCGGCGTCGACGCCCTCCAGGTCGATGTCGCCCTGGATGACGCGGAGCGCGACCCGTTCGACCGCGCCGCCGCCGAAGGGACGGCGGCCGGTCGCGGCGAGCGCGGTGGTGGCGCCGAGCGCGAACACGTCCGCGGACGGCGTCAGCTCGTCGTCGTCCATGAGTTCCGGCGCGGTGTAGCCGAGCGTGCCCATGAACGTGCCGCTCAGAGTGAGGCCGGCGTCGTCCGCGCCGCGGGCCACGCCGAAGTCGATGAGCTGTGGGCCGGTCGCGGACAGGATGACGTTCTGCGGCTTGAGGTCGCGGTGGCAGATGCCGTGCGCGTGGATCTCGGCCAGGCCCTCGGCCAGCGCGGCCATCATCCGCACCGCCGCGGCCGCCGGCATCGGTCCGTCCGCCGCGACCGCGGCCGCGAGCGTGGGGCCGGGGATGTACTCCGTGGCCATCCAGTACGGCGCGGTGGTCAGCTCCGCGTCGATGAGCGCGGCCGTATACGCACTGCGCACGGTGCGGAGCGTCTCGGCCTCGCGGCGGAAGCGGGTGAGCGCCTCCGGCTGCGCGAGGTAACCGGGACTGATCACCTTGACCGCGGCGGGCCGGCCGCCGGGCGTCCGCCCGAGGTAGACCACGCCCATGCCGCCGGCGCCGAGGCGGCCTTCGAGCTCGTAGCGACCTATCCGGGCCGGGTCTCCCGGCAGGAGCGGTTTCATGGATCCCCCTGCGAACGCGAGTGCGTCCACATGGTCGCAGAGCGGAATGCCGGGCGGCGCCCGGGATCGTCAATCCAGTCGGCTCAGGTATCGCGCGGCGGACGCGGACAGCGCGGCCTTCGCGCCCGAGGGCACCACGCGGCCCCACCATCCACCGTAGATGGTGTCGAACTCGAACGGCTCGACCAGGGACAACGCCCGTGTGATGACGGACGGGCGCTCCGGGATCAGGTTCGGGTACGAGTACATGAAGCTCACCCACCGCCGGTCCATCACGACCGTGAAGATGTCGCCGGTGCACAGCGCGGACCCGCCGGCCCAGTGCAGCACGGTGCCGCCGGGGAAGTGCACGCCGCAGTCGATCAGGGTGCGGCCGGGCAGGATCTCCAGCGTCTCGCCGTCCCAGAGGCGCACGTTGCCGTGGCGTTTGACCCACTGCCGGTCGGCCGCGTGCACGTACACCGGGATGTCGCCGAACGCGCGGCTCCACTCGATCATCGCGCCGTAGAAGTGCGGGTGGGAGATCGCGATCGCGGCCAGCCCGCCGTGCTCGTGCACGGCCGCGACCGTGCGATCGTCCAGGTAGGGCACGCAGTCGAAGAGCACGTTGCCGCCCTCGCCGGGGACGATCAGCGCGCGCTGGCCGATCGCGACGGACGGCTCCACGCCGACGCCCCACAGGCCGGGCGGCTCGGGGCGGACCACGCCGCGGTGTCCGGCCGCGGAGAGCCCGGCCAGCGTGGTCCAGCGTTGCCCGTCCCAGCCCGTGTACTGCCGCTCGTCCGCGCAGATGGCGCAGCTCCGCGCGTCGAAGCTCGCGGCACCGTACTGCACCCCGCAGGTGCGGCAGATCGGCAGCTCCGTCACCAGTAGAACCCTAGTGCCTCTTCAGAGAGTGCGGTGCATGATGTGCAGTCCGACGTACCCCCCGGTGGGGTGCTTGAAGGCCTCCGGCACGGTCGCGAGGATCTCGAAGCCGAGCGAGAGCCACAGCTTGACGGCCGGCGCGTTGGTGGACACCACCGCGTTGAACTGCATCGCGCGGTAACCGTCGGCCGTCGCGTCCACGAGCGCGCGCTCGCCGAGCGCCCGGCCGATGCCGCGCCCGCCGTGGTCCGGCGAGACCGCGAAGCCCGCGTTGGCGACGTGCGCGCCGTGGCCGGGCTGGTTCGGCATGGTGTACGCGGTGCCGACGATCGTGCCGTCCGGGTCGACCGCGACGATGGTGCGGCCGGTCATCCACTTGCCGCGCGCCCACGCCTCGGTGGTGTCCGGGCCCCAGGTGAAGTGCTCGCCGGTCGAGATGACCCAGCGCAGGATCGGCCAGATGCCCGGCCAGTCCGCGTCGGTCGCCGTCCTGATCTCCATGCGCTCAGCCTATCGACGGCCCACGACCGCGGTAGCCCCAAGATCATCATCCGAGACGATCTCCGCGGTCAGGCCGGCGCCGGTCAGGACGGCGACCGCGGCCGGCGCCTGCCGCTCGCCGGTCTCGGTCAGCAGCAGGCCGCCCGGTGCCAGCCAGTCACCGGCCCCGGCCGCGACCCGGCGTAGCAGGTCCAGGCCGTCCGGGCCGCCGTCCAGCGCGAACCTCGGCTCGTGGTCGCGCGCCTCCGGCGGCATCAGCGCCACCTCGTCCGTCGGCACGTACGGCACGTTCGCCAGCAGGATCGTCACGGTGCCGCGCAGGTCCGCGGGCAGCGGAGCGAACAGGTCGCCGGCGAACACACGCCCGCCGAACGGCTCCACGTTGCGCCGGGCACAGGCCGCGGCGACCGGGTCGATGTCGGCCGCGACCAGGCGCGAGCCGGGCAACGCGGCCGCGGTGGCGGCACCGAGCGCACCGCACCCGCAGCACAGGTCCAGGATCACGGCTCTTTCCTCAGAAGCGCCGGCAGCGGTACGGACGAGCAGCTCACTGCGCTGCCGAGGCACGAAGACGCCCGGCTCCACCACCCACCGCCGGCCGGCGAACTCCACCGCGCCGACCACGTGCTCCAGCGGCTCACCGGCCACCCGGCGGGCCGTCATCGCGACCAGCTCGGCCGGCGTGCCCGCGGACTCGCGCAGCACCCGGGCCTCGTCCTCGGCGAACACACAGCCGGCCGCGCGCAACGTTTCCACCAGGTCGTTCACGGGCCCGGACCCTATCAGTGCCGGATAGGAAACCGTCCGCGAACGCCCAGCGGCCCGATCTGTCCGGCAGGCGATCCGGGCCGCATCCTCCAGCCCGTCAGCTCGCGGGCCGGCGGGCGAAGACCGTGGTGGACAGGCGGGGCAGGTCGATGCGGAGCCGGGTCAGTGCGCGGCCGGACGGTGTGCGGTGGTCGGCCAGAACGCCGCGGAGCAGGCCGTCCTCGGTCACCGGTGTGCCGTAACCGCGGAGGTTGAGTGCCACCTCCACGGCCTTGCGGGCCGCCTCGGTCAGCACCAGCGAGACGCCCGGCCCGCTGAGCCGCACCCGCAGCGGCAGCGCGAGTGCCCGGTGCAGCCGCCACCGGGCCGGGTCGTCGATGCGGGCCGGGAGCCGGTCGCGCACCTCGTCAAGATCGATGCCGAGCGTGGCCAGCAGCTCCCGGTCGCGCCCGGTCGCGGCGCCGGGGCAGGCCGCGCGCACCGCACCGGCCGGGACGCCGAGTCGCGCCGCGACGTGCGCGGACGTGGACAGCGCGACCAGCAGCGTCTCGTCGTCGAGCCGGTCACGCCCGGACTCGCGGGCCAGCAGCCCGGCGCGCACGATCGCGCGCCGCGCACCGTCGTCGAACCTGTCCAGCATGGTCATGAGTGCCCCCTGGAAGCGTGCTTGCGGTGCGCGGTCTGCCGGCGGACGCCGAGCGCGGCCGCGATCGCCTCCCAGGACCAGCCGGCCGTGCGTGCGGCCGCCACGTGCGCGGTCTCGACCTCGTCGAGCAGCCGGCGCAGCGCCGCGACCGCGGCCAGCCCGGTCTCCGGATCGGGCGCGCCGGCCGCCGCGGCCAGTGCGGTGAGGCTCTCTCGGCTCATGTCTGTCAGCATATGCTGACACGCGCAGGATTGACCACCACCGTCTTCCGGGTATGAGGCTCCGTATGGCGAAACGGAGTGACGTGGCGGTGATCGCGCACGCGCGGAAGACGCTCGGCGGCGGGCTCGACGAGCTGCGCAAGCTGCTCACCGACGAGATCCACGACGAGCTGATCTGGTACGAGGTGCCGAAGAGCAAGAAGGCGCCGAAGAAGATCCGCAAGGCGCTCGACCAGGGCGCGAAGCGGGTCTTCGTCTGGGGCGGCGACGGCATGGTGCAGCGCGCGGTGGACACGCTGGCCGGCACGGACGCGACGCTGTCCATCCTCCCGGCCGGCACCGCGAACCTCTTCGCCACGAACCTCGGCATACCCGAGAACCTGGCCGAGGCGGTCCGGATCGGGCTGCACGGCACCGAGCGCGAGCTGGACCTGGGGAAGATCAACGGCGAGCACTTCGCGGTGATGGCCGGCGCCGGCTTCGACGGGCACCTGATCAGCGAGGCGGACAGCGGCGCCAAGGACCGGATGGGCAAGCTCGCCTACGTCTGGACCGGGCTGCGGCACATCCAGGACGACCCGTCGCCGACGAAGATCACGGTGGACGGCAACACCTGGTTCGAGGGCGAGGCCAGCTGCGTGCTGTTCGGCAACGTCAGCACGATCACCGGCGGCATCAAGGCGTTCGACGACGCGAAGCCGGACGACGGCTGGCTCGAGGTCGGCGTCGCCACCTCGCAGAACGCGGTCGAGTGGGCGCGCACGCTGGGCCGGATGGCGCTCGGCCGCTCCGACCGCTCGCCGTTCGTGCAGATCACCCGCGCGAAGCGGATCGAGGTGAAGTTCGCCCAGCCCACGCTCTACGAACTGGACGGCGGCGACCGGTCGACGGTCCGCAAGCTCAAGGCCAAGGTGGTGCCCGGCGCGATCCGGGTCCGCGTGCCGTAAGCAAGAGGCGTGCCGGTAAGGAAGAGGCGTGCCGTAAGGGGAGGCCTGCGGCTGCGAGAGGCCAGCGGTAACGAGAGGTCAGCGGCGGCGGGCCAGGAAGGCGATGCCGGCCAGCCCGCCGGTGATCAGCAGCAGCACGCCCGCGTTGACCGCGAGCATGCCGCGCAGCCCGCCCATGCCCGCGAAGAGGTCGCCGGCCGGGTCCACCGCCTGCTGCTCGTTGATCCGCTCGCCGCCGCCGATGCCGCCGGTCATCACGTCCGTGGTCTCCGGCAGCGGCGCGCCGGCCAGGCGCAACGCGTTCGGCATGTTGAGCCGGCCGAAGAACCACGCCTCGGTCGCCCGGCCGTCCGGCTGCTCACCCGGCCGGAACGCGCGCGGACCACCCTCGGCCAGCGGGTACAGGTCGTACGAATACCGGTCCTTGTCCCCGTACCGGATGACGACGGTGTATTTCGGGCCGAGCTTGCTCCGGTCCGGCACCGCGGCCCGGCCGCTCTCGCCGGTCAGCCAGCTGACCTGGCTGAGCATCGCGCTGAACAGCTCGTCGCCGTCCTCCTCGGTGATCTCGACCGAGTCCTCCAGGTCGTCGCCGGAGAGGATGACCGCGGTGGGCTTCGCGTCGTCGGCCAGCGCCGGGCCGGGGCCGACGAGCAGCGTGGTCACGGCCAGCACCGCGAGCACGGCGCCGGTGACGAACCGCCGGACGTTCTCTCGGATCATGAAACCCGCCCGTTCCTCGGATGGAGCCCTCTGCCCTGCTACCCCTCTAGAGTTCGCAGAACACGCGATCGTTGCACCGGCCGCGGCCGGAATTTGGAACCATCTGCCACTCGCGGCCGACCAAGGACGTGAATTCTTGATCAGCCGCCGCATCGTAACCAGCTGGAGGTATCCGATGGATCTCAGGGGCACACGCTGGACACTCGCGGTCTGTGCCGGGCTGCTGGCCGCGCTCGCCGGGGCGTCGCCCGCGCTCGCCCACAACTCGTTCACGGGCAGCAACCCGGAGGACGGCGCGACGGTCGAGAAGGCGCCGAAGGAGATCGAACTGCGCTTCCTGGACGCGGTCGACGAGGACGGCACGAAGATCACCGTCACCGGCCCGGGCGGCGCGTCCGGGCTGGACGGTGAACCGCGCTTCGACGGCAAGAAGGTCTTCGCGCCGTTGCGCGTGGGCCGCGCCGGTGAGTACACGGTCGTCTACGAGATCCCGTCCGACGACGGCCACCCGGTCAAGGGCGACTTCGCGTTCACGCTGACCGAGGCCGCCGTGGCCGCCGCCGCACCGAGCCCGTCCGCCGCGCCGTCGTCCGCCGCGCCGTCGTCCGCCGCGCCGTCCGCGACCGAGGCCGTGCCCGCCACGGACGCGCCGGTCCTGAACCCGGCCGCGTCGGACAGCGGCGACGAGAGCACGCCGTGGTGGCCCTGGGCGGTCGGCGGTGTGCTCCTGGTGATCGCGATCGCGGGCGGCACCATCGCCTGGGGACGCCGCCACGGCCAGGCCTCTTGAAGATCAAATTCCCGCGGGGATTCTCGGGACCACGGCGGGTCCGAAGGAAGGAGCGCGTTCCCCGAAACGTCCGGCGGGCAGTGCCCGTGGCCGCCCGCCGTCACGTAGCGGCTGTCGATTGCGTCCGCCTGGCGGGATGGATCTTCCGCGATGCGGAATCCTAGATCCTTCCAGTCCGGGTTGCTGTTTCGCGCGGGCTGAAACCGCAACCTGGGCTGGAAGGATCTTGGTACGGGCCCACCCGCCCGCCGGATATCGGCCGCGATACGGCTCCGGCGCAGGGCGCATCTGCTACGGGCGGCGGTCAGCGAGACACAGGTCAGCAGGTGTGCGACGAGGTCGGCCAGTTCGGTGAGGGAGCGACGGCCGTCCAGCTAGGCGGTGAGCTTGGCGTGGGCCGCGCGGAGGCGGGTGAGCGTGCGGTCGCGGCCGAGCGCCTCCAGCGACTCGAAGAGCGGCAGGCCGACGGTGCGGCCGGTGACCGCCACCCGGATCGGCGCCTGTGCCTTGCCGAGCTTGAGCCCGCGCTCCGCGCCGACCGCCTCCAGCGTGGCCTTGAGCGGCTCCGGCGACCAGTCCTCCTGCGCCTCGTAGGCGGTGATCGCGGCGGCCAGCATTTCGGCAGCGCCCTCCTTCATCGCCTTCGCCCACGCGGCCTCGTCGACCGGCGGCTCCGGCAGGAACAGGAAGTCCACGTTCTGGTTGATCTCGCTGAGCAGCGCGATCCGGGTCTGCGCCAGCTCCGCCACCTTCGCGAAGACCAGCGGGTCGAAGTCCGCCGCGGCCCACGGCCCGTTCGCCAGGAACGGCTGGACCGCCGCGATGAAGTCGTCCAGGCTGAGCGCCCGAATGTACTCACCGTTGAACGCGCGCAGCTTCTTCTCGTCGAAGAACGCGGGGGAGGGGTTGACCTCCTCCAGCCGGAACTCGTCCTCGATCACGGACCACGGCACGATCTCCCGGTCGCCGGACGGCGCCCAGCCGAGCAGCATCAGGTAGTTGCGCATCGCGTCCGCGAGGTAGCCCTCGTCGCGGAACTGCTCCAGCGAGACCTTGTCGCGGCGCTTGGAGAGCTTCTGCCGCTTCTCGTTGACCACGACCGGGACGTGTGCCCAGACCGGCGGCTTCACGCCCAGCGCCTCCCACAGCAGCTGCTGCTTCGGCGTGTTCGGCAGGTGCTCCTCGGCCCGGATCACGTGCGTGATGCCCATGATCATGTCGTCGACCACGTTGGCCAGCAGGAAGACCGGCGAGCCGTCGCCGCGCGCGATCACGAAGTCTTCCAGGTTCTTGTTCTCGAACGTGGGCTCGCCACGGACCAGGTCGACCACCACGGTCGCGCCCTCGTCCGGCGTGCGGAAGCGCAGCGCGCGGCCCTCGCCCGGCTCCAGCCCCCTGTCCCGGTGGAAGCCGTCGTAGCCCTGGTGCTGCGAGCCGTTGCGTGCCTGCACGTCCTCGCGGGTGCAGTCGCAGTAGTAGGCGCGGCCGGCGTCGAACAGCTTCTTCGCGGCCTCGCGGTGCTGCTCCGCGTTCGCCGACTGGAAGTGGGGGCCCTCGTAGGTGCCGCGCCGGATGCCGATCCAGTCGAGCGCGTTGAGGATGCCCTCGGTCCACTCCGGCCTGTTGCGCGCCGCGTCGGTGTCCTCGACACGCAGCACGAACACGCCGCCCTGCTGCTTGGCGTAGATCCAGTTCTGCAGGGCCGAGCGGGCACCGCCGACGTGGAACATGCCAGTGGGGGAGGGGGCGAATCGCACACGTACCGTCACCCGCTCAGCCTAACCGCGCGCTCCACCGGTTTCCGACGGGCCCCGAGCACTCACCACCGGCGGTGTATCGCTCACCGGCGGCGGCACCGCTTACTGGCGGCGCTTGCTCGCTGAGGTTCCGGCGGTCGCAAGGCATCCGGGCGCTCCGCGTCCGAAATTGTGTCATATAGAACACCCGACGCCGAACCGTCAGCGGCGGTGCCCGCTCACCGGATGGGGGTGAAGCGCACAGGGCGCCCTTGACCCGACGCCCAGTGGTCAGCGGCGGCGCATGCTCACCGGATGGCGATGAAGACCGCAGTCGCGACGGCCGCGATCGCAGCGGCTGCGGCGAACTGGACGCCGAGCCGCATGAGCGCGCGGGTGTCCGTGGCGACGAAGCCGGCGCCGTCGACCGCGATCCGGGTCGGCCGAGACTCGTCGTAGACGACCGTGAGCCGGCTGCCCGACACCGCGGAAGCGGTCTGCCAGCGGCCGGGACGCGCGATCACCTCGTGGTCGGTGACCGTGCGGAACCGGACGACCGGGGAGAACGCGTCCGGCCCGTCGTCGCGCCTCACCCGCTGCGTCTCGATGATCTCGCCGGGCACGCGCCGCCCGGTGCGCAGCAGCACGGTGGCGGCGCGGTATCGGACGACAGCGGTCGCGGCGACGACCGCAGCGACCGCGAGCAGCGAGATCAGGACGACCAGCGGGATCGGCACCGGTTCAGGGTAGGCGATCAGCGGACCGAGCGGATCTTGAGGACGAACGCGCTGCCGAGCAGCGTGACGACCGCGGTCAGGGCGTAGAGCGTGGGGTAGCCGCCGAGGTGCACCACGATGGGGGCGGACAGCAGCGGCCCGAGGACCTGGGGTGCGGCGTTCGCGATGTTGATGACACCGAGGTCCTTGGCGCGGTGGGTGGCGGCCGGCAGCACCTCGGTGATCAGCGCGGCGTCGACCGCCAGGTAGACGCCGTAGCCGCCGCCGAGCAGCACCGCGGCCACGACCGCGGCGGGCCACGTCGGCCAGATCGCGAGCATCAGCGCGGCCACGGCCATCTCGACGCCGGACCAGATGACGAACGCCTTGCGGCGGCCGGACCGGTCGGAGAGGCGGCCGGAGATCACGGCGGTGGCCATCATGCCCGCGGTGTAGAGCAGGATCAGGATCAGCAGGCCGGTCTCCGGGTCCGGGTGGCCGACGCCGTCGGTCAGGAAGTAGAGCAGGTAGAGCGTGCCGAACGCGTTGCCGAGCTGGACCAGGAAGCGGGTGCCCCAGGCCCAGGCGAAGTCCGGGTGCCGGCGCGGGCTGATCCACATGCCGGTGGTGAGCGCGCGGAGCGAGAACGGCGGGCGGTGGCCGCGCGGCAGTGGGTCGTCCGCGGTGCGCAGCGCGAACGGGAGGCCGAGGACCAGCAGCGCGACCGCGACCGCGGTGTAGCCGCTGATGGTGCCGGTGAAGACCGCGGTGACCAGCACCGCGCCGACGACCAGGCCGAGTGACTGCGGGATGCCGACCCAGCCGGAGACGGCCGCGCGCTGCGCCACCGGCACGCGGTCCGGGACGGCCGCGGTCAGCGACGCCAGCATGGCGTTCAGGAAGGTCTGCACGGCGGCCCAGCAGAGCACCACGCCGAGCAGCGTCTGCTGCCGGGACAGCAGCAGCAGGCCGGCCGCGGCGAGCACGGTGCCGCCGAACGTCCACGCGTGCCGGCGGCCCAGCTCGCGGCCGCCGAGGCGCAGGCAGGTGCGGTCGGAGAGCGCGCCGGCCAGCGGGTTCGCGATGATCGCGGCGAGCGCGCCGGCCGCCATCACCCAGGCGAGCGCGGCCTCCTTGCCGGCCGGGGCGATCCGCTCGATCTGCAGCGGCAGCAGCACCTGGATCGGGGTGAAGAACGCCATCCAGAGGCCGAGGTTCGCGCTGAACAGCAGCAGGATCCAGGTGCGGCGCACGCGGACGGCCGGCTCGGCCAGCGCGAGCGGGACCGGGAGCGACGTGGGCGTGGGATCGATGGTGGTCAGGTGCCACCTCCGGTCGCCGGGCGCCGTGCGGATGATCCGCACGGCGGCGGAAAATGAAAGGTGCTCGGACTTTAGTCGTTCGGCGCGTCGTGCGGAAGCCCACCGGAAATTACCGTCCTGCCCTTAAGCTCCCGATTGTCCAGCGAGGTGACCAGGGAGAAGGCGACGCCGGATGGTCGTGGTGGAACGGCACGGCCGCGTCGTCGCGCCGGCCGAGGCGGTGTGGGACGTGGTCCGGCGCGCGGAGACGCTGCCGCGCTGGCTGGCCGGCGTCACCCGCTGCGAGCAGGACGGCGACGGCCACGGCGCCCGCCGCCGGATGACCGGCGGAACCGGCGCGGTGGTACGGGCACGGATCATCGCCTACCGCGAGCCCTCACTGATCGCCTGGCGGGAGTGCGCGGACGCGGACGCGCCCGGCGACCCGCCGCCGGTGCCGATCGCGCGGGTCAGCACGGAACTGCACGTGGAGCTGTGCCCGGACGGGACCGGCACGCTGATCCGGCTGATCTGGGTGCACCGGCCGGGCGGCTTCTGGCGCGGCCTTGCGGTGCGGTTGTTCCGCACGCGCCGGATCGCGCACGACCTGGACCACTCGCTGGCCGTGCTCGCGGCCGGCCGCATGCGCCACCTCGACGACGACGGACCTCAAGATCAAGAGCTTGCCGCGCGGGTACGCCGGGAGCAGCACCTCGCGTCGCCGCCGCGCGCCGCGCACGAGCGCCGGGGGCAGGTCCTCGCGTCGCCGCCGCGCGCCGCGCACGAGCGCCGGGACGACGACCTCGCGGCGCGGATGCGGCGGCTGGACGCGGGTTTCGCGGTGCGGATGCGCCGGGACGGGGACTCCGCCGCAGGCGGTGCGGATCGGGGCGCGGGGATGCCCGAACCGCACGAGCCCGGCGCCTCGTAAGAAGGCACCGGGCTCGCACGACGTACCCCCGGATGAATTTGATCTTCTAGAGCCGGAAGCGGCCGACCAGTGTCTGCAGGTGACCCGCGGTCCCGCTGAGCGCGCTGGCCGCGTCCTGCGACGTGTCCACCGCGCCCCGAGTGGTCTCGACGGTGTCGTTGACCCGGGTCATGGTCGCCGCGATCTGCTCGCTGCCCTGCGCCACCTCGCCGATGTTGCGGGCCATCTCGTTCGTGGTCGCGGCCTGCTCCTCGACCGCGGCCGCGATCGCGTTCTGGAAGTCGTTGACCCGGGTGATCGTTGCGGTGATCGCCTCGATCGCCTGGACCGCCTTCGCGGTGTCCCCGTCGATCGCGGCGACTCGCGCGGTGACGTCCTCGGTGGCCCGCGCGGTCTCCTGCGCCAGCTCCTTGACCTCGCCCGCGACCACCGCGAAGCCCTTGCCGGCCGCGCCCGCCCGGGCCGCCTCGATCGTCGCGTTCAGCGCCAGCAGGTTGGTCTGCTCCGCGATGCTGGCGATCAGCTTCACCACGTCCGCGATCTTCTCGCTGGACACGCGCAGCTCGTCGATCACGTCAGCGGCCTTCTTGGTCAGGCCCACGCCGTCCCGGCCGGCCGACGCCGCCTCCTGCGCGTTGCTGGAGATCTCGCTGATCGACGCGCCCATCTCCTCCGCGCCGGCCGCGACCGTGGAGACCGCGCGGGAGACGTCCGCCGCGGTCTCGCCGGCAACGCCGGCCTCGGCCGCCGCGGTCGAGGACGCGGAGGCCAGCTCGCCGCCGACGTCCGCGACCCGGCCCGCGGCCTGCGAGACCTGGTGGGACGCGTCGGTGACCTCGCTCATCAGCTCGCGCAGGCCGGTGACCGCGGTGTTCAGCGCGTGACCCATCTGGGCGATCTCGTCGCCGCCGCTGGGCTGGACCCGGACCGTCAGGTCACGCTCGGCCAGCCCGGCCAGCGCGCCGGTCAGATCGCTGACCCGGCGGGAGATCCGGCGGGCCTGGACGTAGGCGACGATGCCGCAGCCGATCGCGAGGATCACGCCGACCGCGATGAACGCGGTGAGCATCTCGTCGCGGCCGGCCTCGACCTTGTCCAGCGCGGCGGAGTAGTCGGGCAGGTAGCCGCCGACCGCGATCGCCCACTTGTACGGCTCGTAGTAGGTGACGACGGTGCGGGTGTCCGCGACCGCGGTGTCGGTCGTGCCGGCCAGCTGGAACGTCGCGGTGTTGCTCTCGCCCTCGGCCAGCCCCTCCGCCGCGGTGATGATGTCCGCGACGTAGGGGGTGCCGTCCGCGTCCGTGGCGTCCAGCAGCGTCTGGTCCACCGCCTCCGGGATGTCGGACGCGATCACCCGGCCGCGGTCGGCCGTGCCCGCGCTGAGCACGGTGACCCAGCCGTTCTGGCCGACCATCGTCTCCGAGATCGTGCTGGTCAGCGCCGCGATCGCCTCGGCCTGCGGCACGCCGTAGAAGAGCGAGCCGATCACCCGGCCGTTCTCGTTCTTGATCGGGTCGTAGGCGGTGATGAACCAGGTGCCGACCACCTGCGCCACGCCGCGGTAGGACTTGCCCGACTTGATCGCGGCCGCGACCGCGTTGTCCGTGCCGTCCGCGTTCTTCGCCGGGATGTACGTGCCGATCGCGCGGTTGCCGTTCGCGGCCTTCACGTTCGTGCCGACGCGCAGCAGGTCACCGGCCTCGTTCATGCGCTGGAAGACGGTGACGTACCCGCCGATGAGCTGGGTGATGTCGTCGACCAGCGGCGTGGGCGTCGCGAGGTTCCGGTTCTGGCCGAGCCACTCGCCGCTGACCTCGGCCCGGGGCAGCGACACCGTGGTCTTCGCCTGGGTGACCTGGTTGGTGGCCTCCCAGGTCGCGGTCTCGCCGCCGTTGAGCGACATGCCGCCGGCGTTGGCCAGGACCGTGTTGGCGGTCTCCATGTCCCGGTTGACCTGGTTCTGCACGGTGTCGCCGGACGCCTTGACCAGCTGGGTGACGCCCGCGCTGACGTGGCTGAGGTCCTCCTGGGTGAGCGTGCTGACGCTCTCCTCGGTGGTCTCCTGGAACGAGGCCGACTCGTAGGTGCCGACGCCGACGAGGATCGTGGCGGTCACCAGCACTCCGCCGACGCCCAGCATCAGCAGCTTGTGCCGCAGCTGAAACCCGTTCTGCAACCATCCCACGCGCATGACCGGCCAGATCGACCGAACTTGTCCGGTTCTGAGGCGAAAATGAAAAATCCCCCGTCAGTCGTGTATAACCGGCCGACGGGGGATTGAAGGTGCTATCTCAGGAGTCGCCGCCGGTCTCGCCGACCGGTGCCGCGTGCACGTCGTCGATCGCGTACTTGCGGGCCGCGTCCGCCGGCACGCCGGCCGGTACCTTCCCGTCCAGCGCGAGCTGGCGCAGCGTGGCCACCGTGATCGACTCGGCGTCCACGTGGAAGTGGCGGCGCAGCGCGTGCCGGGTGTCCGACATGCCGAAGCCGTCCGTGCCGAGCGACGTGTACGACCCCGGGATCCAGCGCGAGATCAGGTCCGGCACCGCGCGCATGAAGTCGCTGACCGCCACCACCGGGCCGTCGACCCCGGACAGCTTCTCCTGGACGTACGGCTTGCGCGGCGCGTCGCCCGGGTGCAGCAGGTTGTGCTCCTCGACCTGGACCGCGTCGCGGCGCAGCTCGGTCCAGGAGGTCACCGACCACACGTCCGCGGCCACGCCCCAGTCCTGCGCCAGCTGCTGCTGCGCCTTGAGCGCCCAGCCCATGCCGGTGCCCGAGGCCAGAATCGCCGCCTTCGGGGCGTCGCCGTCCACCGCCGGGGCGGGGGAGTAGCGGTAGATGCCCTTGAGTAGTCCGTCGACGTCCAGGTCGTCCGGCTGGGCCGGCTGGAGGATCGGCTCGTTGTAGACGGTGAGGTAGTAGAAGACGTTCTCCTGCTTCTCGCCGTACATCCGGTGCAGGCCGTTCTCGACGATGTGCGCGATCTCGAACCCGAACGCCGGGTCGTACGCGACGACCGCCGGGTTCGTGGCCGCGAGCAGCAGCGAGTGGCCGTCCTCGTGCTGGAGGCCCTCACCGTTGAGCGTGGTGCGGCCCGCGGTGGCACCGATCACGAAGCCGCGCGCCATCTGGTCGGCCGCGGCCCAGAAGCCGTCGCCGGTGCGCTGGAACCCGAACATCGAGTAGAAGATGTAGAGGGGGATCATCGGCTCGTCGTGCGTGGCGTAGGACGAGCCCGCGGCCGTGAACGACGCGACCGAACCGGCCTCGTTGATGCCCTCGTGCAGGATCTGGCCGGTCGTCGCCTCCTTGTACGACAGGAAGAGCTCGCGGTCCACGGACGTGTAGTTCTGGCCGTGCGGCGAGTAGATCTTCTTCGTCGGGAAGAGCGCGTCCAGGCCGAACGTGCGCGCCTCGTCCGGGATGATCGGCACCCAGCGCTTGCCGAACTCCTTGTCCTTCATCAGGTCCTTGAGGAGCCGGACGAAGGCCATGGTGGTGGCGACCTTCTGCTTGCCGGAGCCGCGCTTGATGTCGCCGAACGTCTCGGCCGACGGGATCGGCAGCTTCTTCGCCTCGGTCCGCCGGGACGGCAGGTAACCGCCGAGCGCCCTGCGGCGCTCCTGCAGGTACTGCATCTCCTCGGAGTCGTCGGCCGGCTTGAAGTACGGCGGGAGGTACGGGTTGTCCTCCAGCTGCTTGTCCGAGATGTCCAGGTAGAGGCGGTCGCGGAACTTCTTCAGATCGTCCAGCGTCAGCTTCTTCATCTGGTGCGTGGCGTTGCGCGCCTCGAAGTGCGACCCGAGCGTCCAGCCCTTGATCGTCTTCGCCAGGATCACGGTCGGCTGCCCGGTGTGCTCGGTCGCCGCCTTGTAGGCCGCGTAGAGCTTCCGGTAGTCGTGACCGCCGCGCTTCAGGCCCCAGATCTCGTCGTCGGACAGACCCTCGACCATCTTGCGGGTACGCGGGTCGCGCCCGAAGAAGTTCTCCCGGACGTACAGACCGGATTCGGCCTTGTAGGTCTGGTAGTCGCCGTCCGGCGTGGTGTTCATCAGGTTGACCAGCGCGCCGTCCGAGTCCGCGGCGAGCAGCGGGTCCCACTCCCGGCCCCAGACGACCTTGATCACGTTCCACCCGGCGCCGCGGAAGAACGACTCCAGCTCCTGGATGACCTTGCCGTTGCCGCGCACCGGCCCGTCCAGGCGCTGCAGGTTGCAGTTGACCACGAAGGTGAGGTTGTCCAGCTCCTCGCGGGCGGCCAGGCCGATCGCGCCGAGCGACTCGACCTCGTCCATCTCACCGTCGCCGAGGAACGCCCAGACGTGCTGGTCCGACGTGTCCTTGATGCCGCGGTGCTGGAGGTAGCGGTTGAACCGCGCCTGGTAGATCGCGTTCATCGGGCCGAGGCCCATGGAGACGGTCGGGAACTCCCAGAAGTCCGGCATCAGGCGCGGATGCGGGTACGACGGGAGGCCGCCACCCCGGTGCGACAGCTCCTGGCGGAATCCGTCCAGGTTGTCCTCGGTGAGCCGGCCCTCCATGAACGCCCGCGCGTACATGCCCGGGGACGCGTGGCCCTGGAAGTAGATCTGGTCGCCGCCGCCCGGGTGGTCCTTGCCGCGGAAGAAGTGGTTGAAGCCCACCTCGTAGAGGCTGGCGGACGACGCGTAGGTGGAGATGTGGCCACCGACGCCGATCTCCGGGCGCTGCGCGCGGTGCACCAGCATCGCGGCGTTCCAGCGGATGTAGGCGCGGATCCGGCGCTCGATCATCTCGTCGCCGGGGAACCAGGGCTCCTGCTCCGGCGCGATCGTGTTGATGTAGTCGGTCGAGGTCAGCGGCGGCACGCCGACCTGACGCTCCCGAGCCCGCTCCAGCAGTCGAAGCATGACGTAGCGCGCGCGCTTGGCGCCGCCCTCGTCGATCACTCCATCAAGCGACTCGACCCACTCGCTGGTCTCTTCGGGGTCGATGTCCGGAAGCTGGCTTGGTAGGCCATCGCTGATGACCGGGCGCTTGCGTTCCGTGGCCACGGGCATTCCTCAGGGTAGATGGAAATGGTATGTCTGTGGGATAAGTCTCTCCGGTCATCCTGCCTCGTATGACGGGGGGCGTCACGCTTACCACCGTCAGACGCGATGCTTGACACAGATACCGCACGGTAACTTCCGCTTAACGAGGGCGATGTCCGGGGTGGGAGACTGCGCGTCATGCGCACCGAGGTGATCACCGTCCGCACCGGGGGCCGCCCCGCCGTCGTGGACATCACGGACCAAGCCGCCCGTTTCGTCGACGGCCAGGGCGACGGGCTGCTCAACGTCTTCGTCCCGCACGCCACGGCCGGGGTCGCGATCCTGGAGACCGGCGCCGGCTCGGACGACGACCTGCTGACCGCGCTGGACGACCTGCTCCCCACGGACGACCGCTGGCGGCACCGGCACGGCTCGCCCGGCCACGGCCGCGACCACGTGATGCCCGCGTTCGTGCCGCCGCACGCTACGCTCCCGGTGCTGGGCGGCCGGATCACGCTCGGCACCTGGCAGTCCGTCTGCCTGGTCGACCCGAACGGCGACAACCCGGAACGCCAGGTCCGCTTCTCCTTCCTGCCGGGCTGAGCCGTACCCGGTCCGCGGCGCACCGGATCGCGGAGGCGACCACGGCGCACGCGGCACTGCGGGACGGCCTCGGTGCCTGCGCACGCTAACTTCGTGCCATGAGCGATCCCCTGTTCTCCGAGCCGGTCGACTCGACGATCGCCGGCGTGATCGTCTACCCGGACCGCGCCCGCGTCACCCGGCACGCCACCGTTCGGCTGCCCGCCGGGGATCACACCGTGCCGCTGGGGCCGCTGCCGCCGGCCGTCGACGCGAGCTCGGTGCGGGTCGGCGGGCGGGGCGCGGCGACCGTGCTCGGCGTGGATGTCACCACCTTCCACGCGCCGCGCAGCGCGGACCCGGAGGTCGCGGCGCTGGAGGAGCGCCGGCGGTCGCTGGACGACGCGCTGCGCGAACTCGACGACGACGAGGCCATCGAGAAGGAGCGCGCCGAGTTCCTGCACGAGCTGGGCCGGCGCGCCGGCACCAGCTACGCGAAGGCACTGGCCGAGGGCACGGCCGCGCCCGGCGCGATCGCGGGCTTCGGAGACTCGCTGGCCGAGCAACTGGCCGCGGGCAAGGCCCGGCAGCGCGCGGCCGAGTTGCGCCGGGAGCGGCTGCACGAGGATCTGAACGCGGTCACCCGTGAGCTGCTGGCGGTCGATGCGAAGACGGCGCCGGACCGGCTGGTGGCGATGGTGGCGCTGGAGATGGCGCACACCGGCGAGGTGGAACTGGAGCTGTCCTACGTGACGCACGGCGCGTCCTGGGAGTCCAGCTACGACGTGCGGCTCGACTCCGACGGGGACACGCTCACGCTGACCTGGTTCGGGCTGGTGTCGCAGCACACCGGCGAGGACTGGCCGGCCACGGACCTGCGGCTCTCCACCGCGCGCCCGGCGAGCCCGGTGGCGGTGCCCGAGCTGGACCCGTGGTTCCTGGACAGGTGGCGCCCCTCCCCGATGCCGCGATCGGTGCCGCTTCCGCCCGCGCCGGCCGGGGCCGCCTACATGATGGAGAGCGACGCGCTGATCGTCGGCGGCCCGGCCGCCGCGGCCCCGATGGCGCGGGCCGCGAAGGTCGCGGAGGCCGTCGCGACCGTGGAGCAGGGGGCGGCCGCGGCCACCTACCGGCCGGCCCGGCCGATCGCGGTGCCGGCGGACGGGACCTCGCACCGGGCCGTGGTGGCGTCGCTGGAGCTGCCGGCCCGGCTCGACCACGTGACCGCGCCGGTCCGGGACACCAGCGCGTACCTGCGGGCCACGGTGACGAACGCCAGCGAGCACACGCTGCTGCCCGGTCCGGCCGCGGTGTTCCACGGCGGCGATTTCGTCGGGCGGACCCGCCTGAAGCCGTGGGCCCCGGGCGAGGAACTGGAGCTGGCGCTCGGCGTCGACGACCGGGTCCGGGTGGAGCGCGAGCAGACCCGGCGCACCGCGACCAAGGCCGCGCTGTCCGCCACCCGCCGGCGCGAGGCGGAGTACACGATCACGGTCGGCAACCACACGCCCCGTGCGGCGCACGTCACGGTGCTGGATCAGCTGCCGGTCTCCCGGGACGAGGCGATCTCGATCCGCGAGACCCGGTTCGACCCCGCCCCGGCCGAGCGCACCGAGATGGGCGAGCTGACCTGGACGTTGCAGGTGCCGGCCGGTGAGACCCGGACCGTCGTGTTCGGATTCCGCGCCGAGATCGGCAAGGGTGTCGAGCTGGACGGGTGGCGTGAGTGAACGCTCTCCTTCAGACCGTTCGAGTGGCCCCGAGCGGTACGGGTCGGTAATGCTTTCGGGGTGACCACCCCTCAAGATCTCGACGAGCGGTTCCGGGAGACGGTCGGCGCGCTGGCCAAGCCGGACGAGCGGCGGACGTCCGCCGACCCCGTCCGGGACGGCAGCGGGTTGACCGGTGCCCGGGCGCTCGAACTCTTCGACGCCCAGCTCACCACCCGGCACCTCGACCTGGCCGCGCGCTGGCTGCGCAGCTTCGGCGAGGGGTTCTACACGATCGGCTCGTCCGGGCACGAGGGCAACGCCGCGGTCGCGGCCGCGGTCCGGCACACCGACCCGGCGCTGCTGCACTACCGGGCCGGTGGTTTCTACTGCGCCCGCGCGGTCCAGGCGGCCGGCGGCGAGTCCCCGCTGGACGACGGGCCCCGGCACGCCGCCGCCGAGCACGACGACGGCGTCTCGCTGGCCGAGGCCGCCCGGGACGTGCTGCGCGGCGTCATCGCGTCCAGCCAGGAGCCGATCGCGGGCGGCCGGCACAAGGTCTTCGGCAACGCGGAGCTGCACGTGGTGCCGACCACGTCCACGGTCGCGTCGCACCTGCCCCGCGCGGTCGGCACCGCGGTCGCGATCGAGCACGGCCGGCACCTGGCCTCCGTGGAACGGCCCGGCCCGGCCCGGCCGGCGCCGGTCTCGCCGTGGCCCGCGGACGCGATCGTGGTCGCCTCGTTCGGCGACGCGTCGATCAACCACGCCAGCGCACAGGCCGCGTTCAACACGGCCGGCTGGTCCGACCACTCCGGCGCGAAGGTGCCGCTGCTGCTGGTCTGCGAGGACAACGGGCTCGGCATCAGCGTGCCGTCACCGGAGGGCTGGGTCGCGGCCGCGCTCTCCACCCGGCCCGGCATCAGGTATTTCCATGCGGACGGGTGCGACCTGGCCGCCACCTACGACGCCGCGGCCGAGGCCGCGGCGTACGTGCGGAGCGAACGCCGGCCCGCCGTGCTGCACCTGGAGCTGGTCCGCCTGATGGGCCACGCCGGCGCGGACGCGGAGATCGGCTACCGCACCGCGGCCGAGCTGGCCGCGGACGTGGCCCGGGACCCGCTGGTCGCCACCGCGCGGCTGCTGGTCGAGGCCGGGCTGGCCGGGCCCGCCCAGCTGATCGGGCGGTACGACGAGATCGGCTGGCTGGTCCGCAAGGTCGCGGAGGAGGTGCTGGGCGAGTCCAAGCTCGCCACCGCGGCCGAGGTGATGGCGCCGATCGCGCCGCGCCGGCCGGTGCGCACCGCACACGCGATCACCGAGGCGGCGTCGTTCGCGACCGGCCCGGGCGCGGCCGCGCGGGCGACCGCGCTGGACCGGCTGCCGGAGGCGCGCGGGCCGCTCACGCTGGCCCAGACGATCAACGCGACGCTGGCCGACGCCGCGCTCACGTACCCCGGCATGATCATTTTTGGTGAGGACGTGGCCGCCAAGGGCGGCGTCTACGGCGTGACCAAGGGCCTGGCCGACCGCTTCGGCCAGGACCGGGTGCTGGACACGCTGCTGGACGAGACGTCCATCCTGGGCCTGGGCCTCGGCGCCGGGCTGGCCGGGCTGCTGCCGGTGCCGGAGATCCAATACCTGGCCTACCTGCACAACGCGGAGGACCAGCTGCGCGGCGAGGCCGCCACCATGCAGTTCTTCAGCCGCGGCGCCTACCGCAACCCGATGGTCGTGCGGATCGCCGGGCTCGGCTACCAGGAGGGCTTCGGCGGCCACTTCCACAACGACAACTCGCTGGCCGTGCTGCGGGACATCCCCGGCCTGGTGGTGGCCGTGCCGGCCCGCGCCGAGGACGCAGCGCCGATGCTGCGCACCGCCCTGGCGTCCGCGCAGACCGACGGCTCGGTCGTCGCGATCGTCGAGCCGATAGCGCTCTACCACACACGCGACCTGCACGCGGACGGCGACGGCGAGTGGCTCGCTCCCTACACCGCCCCGGCCGGGTGGAACGCGGCGCACGTGCCGATCGGGCGGGCCCGCGTCTACCCGCTCGGTTCCGCCGACGACCTGACGATCCTGACCTTCGGCAACGGGGTACGGATGTCGCTGCGCGTCGGGGCCCGCCTGGCCGCCGCCGGGTACGGCGTCCGCGTGGTCGACCTGCGGTGGCTCGCGCCGCTGCCGGTGGCGGACATCATCCGGGAGTCGTCCGCCACCGGGCGGGTGCTGATCGTGGACGAGACCCGCCGCTCCGGCGGCGTCGGCGAGGGCGTCCTGGCCGCGCTCGTCGACGCCGGATTCGTAGGCGCCGCACGGCGTGTCGCGTCCGTCGACTCGTTCATCCCGCTCGGCCCGGCGGCCCGCCAGGTGCTCGTTTCCGAGGACTCCATCGCCCAAGGTGCCCAGGCCCTGCTCGCCCCGTGACACTATGTATCCCGATGAGCTGGAAAGTCACGGGCGGAAGGCTCGGTGTGCCACTTGCGCCGGAGCCGGTAACTGTGTGGACTACCGGGCATCAGAAAGTTGGGGGAGACCTCGGTGCCACCGATCGGCGGCCGGGGAATGAGCAGGAGACAAGGAGGCACTCAACAGTGAGCGCGACCGCTGGTCAGGCCGCCGACGGCGTACGGAGCCTGGCGGACCGGTTCGGCATCGAACCGGGCATGGTGGTCATGGAGATGGGGTACGACGAGGACGTCGACCACGATCTCCGCGACGCCCTGGCCGACCGTAGTGGCAACGACCTGGCCGACGAGGACACCGACGAGGTCGTCGACGTGGCGCTGGTCTGGTTCCGCGACGGCGATGGTGACCTGTTCGAGCTGCTCACCGACGCGCTCGGCCCGCTGGCCGACGCCGGTACGGTGTGGCTGCTGACGCCGAAGGCGGGCAGGGACGGCCACGTGGAGCCGAGTGAGATCAGCGAATCGGCACCGACCGCGGGTCTGACCCAGACCTCGACGGTGAACGCGGGCAAGGACTGGACCGCCGCGCGGCTCGTAACGCCGCGTGCCGTCCGCGCCAAGAAGTAGACAAGCTTGCCGGTCGCCCGCCACGGGCGACCGGATGGTTTCACCGTCGCGGCGGCACCGGGCCCGTGCCGTCGCGACGAGGCGTGTCCAGCGACGGGAGGGCGGCGGCCGTGATCGGAGTGGGGGAGAAGGCTCCCGGCTTCCTGCTGCGGAATCAGAACAACCAGGAGATAGCGCTCGAATCGTACGCCGGGCGCAAATCGGTTCTTCTGGTCTTTTATCCTCTGGCGTTCACGAACACGTGCCAAGGCGAGTTCCACGAGCTGCAGTCCCGGCTCGCCGACTTCCAGAATGAAGCGGTCCAGGTCCTCACCATCAGCGTCGACTCGATCTTCGGCCACAAGGTCTGGGCCGACCGGGAGGGCTTCACCTTCCCGCTGCTGGCCGACTTCTGGCCACACGGCCAGGTCGCCCGTGCTTACGGCGTCCTCGACGAGACCCGCGGCACCGCCGAACGCGGCACGTTCCTCATCGACCGCGACGGCATCATCCGCTTCGCGGAACGCCAGGACCGCGCCCGCCCCCGCGACCAATCCGCCTGGCTCGAGGCCCTGGCCTCACTCGGCTGACAGCCTCACCGCAAGGTAGGCTGACGGCCACCGGATCACCCCGGGCGCATAGCTCAGCGGAAGAGCATTCGCCTTACAAGCGAAGGGTCGCAGGTTCGAACCCTGCTGCGCCCACCCACAGCACCTGACCTGCATAAACGTCGCTCGGTCATCCCGAAGGGAAAACCGAGCGGTGCTTATGCAGGATTCGCTTACATCACAGTCGGCGATGCCGATACGCGCCTGGGTGCGCGACGTGGTTTCTCACCCCTGCGCCGCCGCACCCTCCGACGGGCAGCGGTTACTGCTGACTCGCAGCACCTCGGTGCGAGGAGGCGTGAGGAGAGGTCGAGAGCCGAGAGCTGGGCGCAGTGGGGGCAACTGATCCTGAGTGATGGCGATCGGGTGCCTCTGGGCGATCCAGCCGTCTCTGAGCGCCCGGGTGCGCCGCGGCTGGGTGCTGCCGGCGTTCGGCGTGATGGTCGTGGCCGGCAACCGGAGGGCGAGTGGCGGGCGCTGACCGTCCGGGCCGGACTGCTCCGGGCCGCCGGTCGTCTCGGCGACGCCCAGGCCGACCTGGTGGACGCGCTCGCGCTCTCCGAGTCGGTCGGCGACGGCACCGGTGCGGACGAGGTGCGCAAGGCGCTGGCCGAACTCGCTTGGACGGTGGAGGAGCCGGCTCTCCGATGAGCCGGCTCCTCCGCCTGCCGATCAGGGACGGTCGATGGACTGCTCCGCGTGGGAAGCCGGGGCGGTGAGGGCGGCGATGCGGGCCGCGAGGGCGTCGAGCACCCGCTGGGCGTCGTCCGTGGGGATGGCGTCGGCGAGCACCTCGGGGGAGATGTCGGCGTCCCTGATGGCCTCGCTGAGCTGCTCGGCTGACAGACCGGACAGCGTGCTCTTGACGATCTGGGCGGAGTCCAGCATCTGGGAGTTGGACGAGAGCAGGACGGTGAGGTCACGCTGGATGGCCTGCAGCCGGCGGAAGATCTCCGCCCGGTCCACGCCGCCGTTGTGGGTCGGCGAGACGCCCGGCGGGTAGCCGCCGTTGAAGAGCAGTCGCCAAAGGTCTTCGGCCGCAGCCATGTCGCCCTCCTCAGAGCCGTGTGACCGCCAGGTGGCGAGGGATTCGCCGGCGAGTATGGAGTAGATCCGGTTCATCGCGTCGCCGGTGGCCACGAAGCGCCGGATGAACGAGATGTGCAGGTGCCAGAGGTGCGTGGAGTCGCGCCCCGGGTCCGGGCCGGCGTCCGCGCCGACGCCGAGCGGCCGCCCGCCGGTCAGGACGTAGCAGTAGACGGACCGGTTGTCCTTGGTGCCGATGAACTCTCGGATGATCGGCACACCGCCGATGTAGAGCCGCTCGTCCCGGGCCCGCGCCGCCACGTCCAGCCGGGACGTGTACTTCCGCATGGCGGCGTCGGACATCGTCAGGTCGAGGGCCGCCGCCTTGTCACCCGGCCCCTGCCGGTCGGCGGCGACGTCGGCCCGCGAGTAGTCGCTGGTCGCGACCGCGTTGCGGGTGTTGTGGTAGCCCGGTTTGGCCGCGTAGATGCCGCCGAGCAGTGCGGACGGTTCCAATCGGTCGAACCGCTCCCACAGCGCCCAGATCTCGTCAGTGATCTGGGCCGGGTTGGGATTGCGCGCCACCAGCTGCACCTCCTTTTCGAACTGTCGACATGACCTTGAATATGCCCAATCGGGAGTGACGGTAGTGCCGCGTGGAACATCCGGCATGCCCTGAACGAGTGATCGAGTTTGTATTTCTGGCCCATACCGCCGGTGACCAGCGGTGATCCGCAAGAGGGCGTTGCGCGGCGGCCCGCTCGAACGGGTGATGTCCGCGGATCATGCGTCGGCGACGTGCCAGGTTCGAACCGCTCTGGCCTGCGGCTTCAGAGGAGGCTTGGGGTATTCGGGCATTCTGCGGCATCTAACGTATTTTTCGTTCATCGCCAAAGGTTCTTGGCCGTAGATGCCGCGCTGTTTGCGGAGCGGCCATGGACGACTACGCAGAGTGCCCGAAATGGGTGCGTCGGCGGCGCGGCCGTCGCCCCGGACGGTTCCGTCGTGACCCTCGGCGGGACCGCGTGCTTTCCGGGACGACGGCCGCGCCGCCGGTCGGAGGAGCCCCGCGCGCGCCGGGCGATGCGGGGCGCTCGATTCCCGCACGGCCGAGGCGATGCGGCAGCGATCCCGGTTGCGGTGGTGATGCGCTGCCGTGCGCGTCGGTGTCCGCCTGGAACTCTGCCCGCTGTCGACCTGCCGCGCCATCGGGAACACAGGCCGCGAAACAGTGCTTAACGGACTTTCAGCGTGGCGGCTCGGACGATCCCGATCGGAGTACCCGGTCCGGCTCGACGGCCAGCCGGTCCGCCCGGCGGCGCGAGGCCCCGATCACCAGAAGGGATCAGCGGCGGCGCAGCGTGCGGGCGTAGTCCTGGAAGCGGGCCTTGGCGATCACCGAGCGGTCGGGGGCGCGGAACACGATGCCCTCGGCCGCGCCCTGGCCGGAGTCGTCCAGCCGGACCAGCGTGCCCGGCAGCCGGTCGGTCAGCAGCGACTGCATCCTCTCCAGGCCGGCCGGCAGCTCCGCCGCGTCCAGCGTGAACAGTCGTGGCGCCAGCTCGACGCCGGCCTCGGCCGCGATCGCGTGCAGCGCGTCCTCGTCCGCCCACGGCTGGCCGCCGCCCTCCCGCCAGGCCGAGATCCGCTGCGGCGGCGCGGTGAGCAGGTGCTCGTGCCCGTCGAGCAGCGCGGTGTCGAAGAGCCGCCAGCCGACCGCGCCGCGCGCGCTGTACTGCTTCGCGTGGCCGCCGATCCTCCCGCCGTAGAGCTCGAGGTAGAGGACGCGGAACCCATCCACCGCGGGCAGCGACTCGGCCAGCGGGCGCAGGTTCTCCAGGATGCCCTGGGACGGGTTGCCGATCAGGTCGCCGCGCGCGTAGAGCAGTTCCTCGCGCGAGCCGAGCAGATACGTACCCCCGGGGATCTGAATGATTCTGGCGTTGGTGCCGTCGACCTTCTCGGTCGCCAGGACCGGGCCGGTGAACGGGACCGCCTCGTCGAGCAGCCCGCCGTTCTTCGGGTCCAGGGTGTGGTAAGTCGGGATCGACGGGTACTTGGTCAGGGAGTTCAGGGCACGCAGGTCGGTGGCGCGAACGTCGAAGCTCATGTCGATCCTCCTCGGCGGATCAGACCGCAAGATCGCGGCGTCCGGGTAAGGATGGCAAGCGGCCGCGAACCGGAGCAATCGAAAAATCCGCGCCGGAAACGCCCCCGTAACCGACCGAAGATCGTACGCCGGGTAAAATTCCGGCATCTTAGACGACGTTGATCCGTTCATCGGCACAGCAGCCACCGACCTGCCGCGCGCAGACGGCCTGGCCGCCACCTGGTGGTGGCCCAAGCCGCAGGTCGGCAACACCCACCCCGGCGCCACGTCGCCGCTCGGCATGGTCTCCGCCTGCGCCTACTCCGGTGCCTACCCGACCGGTTACGGGCGGTACGCCAAGAACACCGAGGGCGTACCCGAGGAGATGTTCGGGCAGCTTCAGGCGTCCGGCTTCACGCACTTCCAGCAGTCCGGCACCGGCGCGATCCGGAAGTACTACAACTACGTGCGCGTCACGCCGATGGTGCAGCCGCTCGACGACCTCGGCCAGGCCTGGCCGCTGCAGGACGAGACGGCCGAGCCCGGCTACTACGCGGCGACGCTCGGCACCGGCATCCGCTCGGAGATCACGGTCGGCGACAAGGTCGCGGTGCACCGCTACACGTTCCCGCGCTCCAGCAGCTCGCGCGTGGTGATCGACATGTCGTGCGGCGGCCTCGCGATCGAGCTGGGCCGGACCATCCCGCTGCGTGCCCAGGTGGAGAGCATGGGCCAGGGCTTCGCGCAGGGCACGGTGTGGATGGAGGGCGTGCCGCTCTCCGTCTTCGTGCAGTTCGACGCGCCCCGCTGGCGGCAGATGCTGTGGTACGACCGACGCCTGATCAACGGCGGCACCCGGCTCGACTTCGACAGCATCCGGCACACCACGCTGCGCCCGTTCGGCATGCTCTTCATGGGCCCGACCGCGGCCGGCCAGACCGTCGAGATCCGGATGGGCTTCTCGTTGCGCGGCCACGAGCAGGCCCGGCGCAACCTGGAGAGGGAGTGCGGCGTCGAGACGGCCGCGTTCGACACCGTGCGGTCCCGGACCCGCGCGCGCTGGGGTGATCACCTCGACCGGGTGCAGGTCGAGGGCGGCACGCCGGCCCGCCGCACGGTGCTGGCGACCTCGCTCTACCACTCGCTGATCAAGCCGTGCTTCGGCGACGACGAGTCCCCGTTCTGGCCGGACTCCGGGCCGTACGCGTTCGACGTCTGCACCATGTGGGACATCTACAAGACCCAGCTGCCGCTGCTCTCCGCGATCGTCCCGGACCGGGCGACCGACCTGCTGGAGTCGCTGATCCGGGTGTGCGAGGAGGAGGGCAACTTCCCGATCGGCTACCGGATGGCGCGCGGCGCGGACCGGTTCTTCCGGCAGGGCAGCGCGCTCGCGCACACCGCACTCGCGGACGCGCACGCGCTCGGCCGCGAGGGGATCGACTGGAACTGGGCGCTCGTGCACATGGTCGACGACCTGCGCCGGATGTACGGCGAGGACTTCTGGGAGCACGGCGTCGTGCACCCGATCAGCCACACGCTCGACCTGGCGTACGCGCACCACGTGACCGCGAAGGTGGCCCGCGCGCTGAACGACCGCCGGCTCGCGGACGATCTGGAGGAGCGCAGCCGCGGCTGGCGCAACGCGTTCGATCCGGAGACCGGGCTGCTGCGCGACTCGGAGTTCTACGAGGGCGGCAAGTGGAACTATTCGTTCCGGCTGCTGCACGACATGCGAGCGCGAATCGCATTAGCGGGCGGGGATGCACCCTTCACCCGAATTCTGGACCAATTCTTCGGGTACGGCGCGGATCCGGTCACTCAGCCCGGTCGTGCCCCGAAACCATCCGAGATGGCCGCCGGATATGCGCTGAACCGGTTCGAGGGACTGAACAACGAACCGGACATGGAAGCGCCCTGGGCGTACCACTACGCGGGCCGCCCGGACCGGACCGCCGAGATCGTGCATGCGGCCCTGACCTGGCAGTTCGGCACCGGCCGCGGCGGCCTCCCGGGCAACGACGACTCCGGTGGCCTGAGCTCCTGGTACGTGTGGGCCTCACTCGGCCTTTTCCCGGTCGCGGGTCAGAATCGTTTCCTGATTAATTCGCCCGCGTTTCGGAGTGCGATGATCCGGACCGGCGAGGGTGAGTTCATCATCGAGACCACTGGGCACCGCGACTCACCGATCGGGGTGGACGGTATTGATCGGACCCCGCCGGTCCAGTACGTTCAGGCCGCCACCCTCAACGGAAGGCCTCTGGAAGCCACGCATCTGAGCGCCGCGGACGTTCACCGCGGCGGCCGATTGCAGCTCACGCTGGGTCCGGAGCCGTCCTCGTGGGGGCGCGGGATCCGCCCGCCGTCCCTGTCAGACTCGGCGGCAGCAGCTCAATAAGGAAAGACCATGAAATACCCCCGTCGCCGTCTCGTGATCGTGGTCCGGGCCGACCCGGTGATCTGCGGCCATTCGGGCGAGGCACGCAACCTCGCCGAGGTCGCGCTGACCCGCGGGTTCGACGACGTGCGCCTGCTGACCTGGACGATCCCGACGCTGCAGGCGGCCGGGCTGCCGCTCAAGCCGCTGGACCGGCTCCTGCCGTACAGCGAGGGCATCACGGTCGAGCGCCCGGAGCCGGTCGGCGACTACCGGGTCCCGGACGGCCGGCACATCGCCGGCATGACCGGCCGGCTGGTCGAGCTGCTCGCGGAGCCGGTGCCGACCACCGTGCTCTCGATGTACCTGGTGCCGCACACGCAGGTGGTCAACGAGGCCGTCACGGCCGCGAAGGCCGCCGGGTTCGCGCCGGACGTCTACACGATCGCGAAGGCGGTCGGCTCCGACGTCACCAACGTGATCCGCAACTGCCTGCGCGAGGGTGCGTTCGGCGCCGCGACCGTGCTGCTCACCCAGTTCCTGGCCAGCGACGAGGTGGTCGCCGTCTCCGACTACACGCGGGACGAGATCATCTCCTCGGCCGAGGAGGTGGACGCGGCCGTCGGCACGCGCTTCGCCGAGGAGTGCCGCCGCCGCGTCACGGTCAGCTACCCGCCGATCGACTCGTCCGCCTACCTCGACCTGGACCCGGCCGCGGTCGACGCCGCGCTGGCCCGCCGTGGCCTGGAGCGCGACGGCTACGTGCTGTTCCTCTCCCGCGTCGCGCGCGCCAAGGGCATCTACGACCTGGTCATGGCGTACGGGCAGATGGAGTGCCGGGACAGGGTCAAACTGGTCATCGCGGGCACCGGCCCGGCGCTGGAGCACGTGCAGGCACTGGCCAAGGAGGACGAGAACATCATCTTCCTGACCGACGTGGACGATGACGAGAAACCACTGCTGATGAACGGGTGCGCGGCCTACGCGCTGCCGACCAAGCCGGAGCCGGACTTCGTCGAGACGTTCGGCATCGCGCTCGCGGAGAAAGGCCTGGCCGGGGGCGGTCCGATAATCACGGCGCTGACCGGTGGCACCGGCGAGGCGGTCGGCGACGCCGCGGTCATCGTCGAGGCGGGCGACGTGGCGGGCATCGCGGCCGCGATCGACCACGCGGTGCTGAAGATGTCCGCCGAGGAGCGCCGCGACCTGGAGGTGCGGGCGCGGGCGCACGCCATGACGTTCGACCGCGGCCAGGTCTTTGACGATCTCTTTCCGGTCAAGCAGGCTGTCGCCGCAGCTTAAGAACAGGGCCAGGGCTTAAGGGCTTAAGGGCGATCTTCCCGCTTCCGGCGTGGTCGCTTTGGGCGTGCTCCCGCGGGCACCGGTCGTCGCTGGCGCTCCTTCCTGCACGTTGCGTGGTGGGAGAGGAACGAGAACCGAGCCGGTCGGCCGCTTCGCGGCCTTCCCGCCCGGTCGTGTGGTGTGAGGAGGCTGCTCGTGTCCTTCGCGCCCGGTCGTGTGGGGACGAGGAACGGAAAGACCGAGCCGCTGGACCCGTGCGGGGGGTCCAGCGGCTCGGCCCGCAGGTGCGGTAAGGGCTAGAAGCCGCCCACCGTCAGGCCGCCGCGCGAGAGCGCCTCGGTGACGGGCTGGAAGTAGGTGACGCCGCCGGAGGTGCAGTTGCCGGAGCCGCCGGAGGTGATGCCGTAGGCGACCGAGCCGCGGTACAGCGGGCCGCCGGAGTCACCGGGCTGGGCGCAGACGGTCGTCCGGATCATGCCGCTGACCGCGCCCTCGGCGTAGTTCACCGTGGTGTTGAGCGCGGTCACCGTGCCGGAGCGGGTGCCGGTGGTGCTGCCGCGGCGGGTGACCGCGGTGCCGACGGCCGGGGTGGCCGCGGAGGAGATCGTCTGGCTGCCGACCGCGCTCGGGTGCGCGATGCTGGTGTTCGTGTACCGGACGATGCCGTAGTCGTTGCCCGGGAAGCTGGTCACGGTGCGGGTGCCGAGCGTCGTGGAGCCGTTCGTCCACGTCGCCGAGATGTTGGTGCAGTGACCCGCGGTCACGAAGTAGTACGTGGAGCCGGACCGGGCGTTGAAGCCGAGCGAGCAGCGGCTGCCGCCGGCGTAGATCGCGTCGCCACCGGTGATCGTGGTGGAGAGCTTGCCGGTGAACTCGAGGCGGGCCGCGGCGCCGGCCTTCTCCACCTTGGCCTTGATGACGGCCACGTCCGCGTCGCTGACCGTGTTGTCGACCGAGACCACGACCTGGTTCGCGATGACGTCGGTGCCCCACGCCGTACCCGCGATCGGGGTCTTGTTGAGGTCCGCGATCACGGCGTCGAGCTGCGCGTTGCTGAAGGTGACCGTTTCGGCGACCGCGCCCTCGGCCCGGACCGCGCGGGCGGCCGCCGCGTCCGTCACGGTGACGACCATGCGGTTGGTGTCCGCGTCGAAGTACGCGCCCGCGGTGCGGGTCGCGCCGAGCTCGTCGCTGAGCGCCATGGCCGTGCCGGCGTGGGCCTCGGTCATGAGCGTCGGAGCGGCCTGGGCGTTGGTGGGGGCGATGAGGGCGCCGACGAGGATGGCGGGCGCAGCGATGATCGTCGCTGAGCGCCGGATCGAGGAGCTTGTGGATCTCACGTGGTCCTCCGAGGGGGTGGATCGGCAGCGGACATTCCACTCAAATCAGGAGAGTTGATGCCCCAGATGCGGGAAACACTTCCATCGGTCAATGCCCCTCACAAGGCCTATTTCCCGCATGAGGTACTGGGTGGTATGAGGCGTCTGAGCAGCCAAAACACTCGATGTGCGGGGAATCGGATGATCCGTTTGTCGCACTACAAGGGAAAACCCTTAGGGAGTGTTCACTTTTGGGGACCCTTCAGCGCCATGGCCTCGTGATATCCGGCCAAGTGATCGACAAACCCTGATTTCCGGCGCGTTGCGGGTGTCGTGCGTTCGACACCCGCGGTGCTCGGCCGCGTGCCTATAATTCAACAGTCGATGAGATTGGAGGTGCGCTATGAGTCGCACCGATGAGATCAACACTGATGTCTGTGTCGTCGGCGGCGGCCCCGCCGGCCTGATGCTCGGCCTGCTGCTCGCCCGCGCCGGTGTCCGCACGGTGGTGCTGGAGAAGCACGCCGACTTCCTGCGCGACTTCCGCGGCGACACTGTCCACCCGTCCACGCTGGCGCTGATCGCGGAGCTGGGGCTGGCGGAGCGGGCCGAGGCGCTGCCGCACCGCAAGGTCGACCGCGTCACGCTCACGTTCGCGGACGGCTCCCGCCGGATCGGCGACCTCAGCCGGCTGAAGGGCTGGCCGCCGTACATCATGTTCGTCCCGCAGTGGGACTTCCTGGAGATGCTCGCCGACGAGGCCGCGCGCTACGACACGTTCACGCTGCTCCGCGAGACCGAGATGGTCGGCCTGCGCCGCGATCCGGACGGCACCGTGCGCGGCGTGACGGCGCGCACGACCGGCGGCGAGTCGCTGCACGTCGGCGCCGCGCTGACCGTCGCGTGCGACGGGCGATCGTCGACGGTGCGGCGCGAGCTCGGCCTGACCCCGGTGGAGTTCGGCGCGCCGATGGACGTGCTGTGGTTCCGCCTGCCGCGCGCCGACACCGACCCGGAGGGCGTGCAGGGCCTGGTCGGGGCCGGGGGAGCGCTGGTCTCGATCGACCGGGGCGACTACTGGCAGATCGCCTACCTGATTCCCAAGGGCGCCCACGACACCGTCGTCGCGCAGGGGCTGGACGCATTCCGTACCCGGGTGGTGTCGCTCTTCCCCGCTCTCGCCGACCGGGTCGATCAGATCACCTCGTTCGACGACGTGCGCAAGCTGACCGTGCAGGTCGACCGGCTTCGCCGCTGGCACGTGCCGGGCGCGCTGCTGATCGGCGACGCCGCGCACGCCATGTCCCCGATCGGCGGCGTCGGCATCAACCTCGCCATCCAGGACGCGGTCGCGGCCGCCCGGCTGCTCGCCCCCGCGCTCCGCGAGGGCCGGCTCACCGAGGCCGGCCTGGCCGCGGTGCAGCGCCGCCGCATGCTGCCGACCCGGATCGTGCAGGGCGCGCAGCGCGTCATGCAGCGCAGCGTGGTCGCGCCGCTGCTGCGCACGGAGCGGCCGGTCCGGGCCCCGCTGCCGCTGCGGCTGCTGGACCGGTTCCCGGTGCTGCAGGGCATCCCCGCCCGCGTCATCGGTGTCGGGCCGCGCCCGGAGCGCGCCCCGGCCCTCACCGGCTATTCTCCTCGGTCGTGAGAATCGCGCTGACCACTGTGGATCCGGACGCCCCGCTCGACGACCTGGAGCCGCTGCGCGCGCTGATCGGTGGCGCGCGCGTGGTCGGCATCGGCGAGTCCTCGCATTATGTGCGGGAATACCAGCTGCTCCGGCACCGGCTGCTGCGGTTCCTGGTCGAGCGGATGGGCTTCACGGCGTATGCGCAGGAGTCCGGCTTCAGCGAGGGCCTGGCGCTCGGGTCCTGGGTCGCCGGCGCGCCCGGCGACTTCCCGGCGGACGCGCTGACCTACCGCTTCGGCACCGCGCCGGAGACCCGGCGCACGTTCGAGTGGCTGCGCGCGCACGGCACGGTGAGCTACACCGGCCTGGACCTGCCCGGCGACCTCGCGTCGATGCTGCCCGCACTAGCCGGCCTCGACGCTCATCTCGACCCCGGCGCGACCGCCGCGCTCACGTCCCTGCGCGACCTCGCCACTCGCTGGGCGGGCCCACACCCGATGCCCGCGTTCGCCGCTTACCTGGCGATGCCCCAGCCCGATCGCGACGCCCAGACCGTCCTGCTCGCCGACCTCTCCACCCGCATGGACGCGCTTCGCCCACTGCACCTCCGCGCCACCGGCGCCCCGGAGGCTCCGCGGCCCGACGGCGGTGCCGGTTCTGCGGAGGTGGCTCCACCCGGCAGTGGCGCCGGTTCTGGGGGGCCGGAGGTGGCGCGGCCCGATCATGGTGCCGGGTCCGCGGGGGCGGCACGGGCTGATCGTGGCGCGGCCCTCTCGGAGTGGGAAACGGCCCGGCACGGGCTGCGGCTCGCCGTGCTGCTCGACGCGCAACTGCGCGCTCAAGCCCGCGCGGCCGGCGGCGCGATGTCGGAGCTGGCCGTCAACGCGCGAGACGCCGCCATGGCGGAGACCGCACGCATGCTGCTGGCCCGCGGCGAGCGCCTGGTCATCGGCGCCGCCAACTCTCACCTGACCCGCACCCCGCCCAGCACGGCCGGCATCGAACTGCCCACGCTCGGCACCCATCTCGCCGCCTACCTCGGCGACGACTTCGTGGTGATCGCCCTGACCGCCGCCACCGGCCGCGTCCTGACCCGCCGCCGCTCCTCCGCCCCAGAGGGCGTCGAGATCGTCGAAGCCGACCTGGACTCCCCGGCCGACGGCAGCATCGAGGCCCTGCTGGCCGCCGACGCCCCGGTGCTCGCCGACGTCCGCGACGTGGATGCCTGCCGCACCCGTGTCCTCGACACCTACCAGGACCTCCCCATCTCGGCCGCCTACGACTTCGTCGCCTGCCTTCCCGCCGTCACCCCGACGACCCGCTGAGCCGTCGCGTGAGTTCGGATCGCGGGTCCACCGGCGCCGTGACATCGGATCCGCGGAAGCTTCGGGTCATCGGCGCCGGGTAGAGAGTTCTCTCCGGCCGGGCGCCGTGGGGACCAGGTGGTGCCGTCCCCTACCGGTCATCGGGGGGCCGGAAGTGGTTGGCGGAAGGCGAGAGGCGCGAGGCCGGCGCCGATGGCCAGCGCTGCGAGGGGGATCAGGTCGAGGCCGGCGGCGATGGTGACGGAGCCGGCCAGGACCGCGAACGGTGACCAGGCCGGGAGCCGGGGTGGCCGGGCGTGGGCCAGCAGGGCGAGCAGCGTCAGCAGGCCGAACTGGAACAGCAGCGGGCCGATCAGTTGTAGTGGGCCGGAGAGGTCGCCGGTGATGACCCAGCCGAAGCAGGCGGCGCCGAGGACGGTGGCGGCCGTGGCGGTGGTGGCGAGCGGCGAAGGGCCGGCCAGTGGGCGCAGCAGCGTGGCGAGCAGCGCGAACAGGAGCATGGCCAGCAGGAAAGTGACGTGGCCGGCGTCCCGGGCGACGTCGAGGTCGTCGAGCTGGCGGAGGAGGCCGTAGGTGAGGAGCAGCAGCGGGGCTGCGACGGCACAGAGACGCGTCATGGGACGAAGCGTGCTCCGGGTGCGGCCGAAGCTCATCCGGGTTCTTCCCTGGGACGACCCGGAATCATCGAAACCGGTTGCGGTCCTGCGGTGGGCGCGCGCAGGATGGCGGCGATGATCGAGCAGATTCTCGTGGGCGGCAGTCCCTACGGCATCGCGGCCGGCGCGGACGGGGTCGCCTGGACCACGCTCATCCACACTGGGCAGGTCGCGCGGGTGATGCCGGACGGCACGGTGGTCACGCATGACCTCGGTGCGCCGGAGAGCGGGCCCGCGGTGATCGTCGCCGGTCCGGACGGCAGCGTGTGGTTCACCCGGTCCCGTGACCATCGGATCGGCCGGATCGACGGGGCCGGTGTGGTGTCGGATTTTGCGGTGACGGCGAATTCCGGGCCGTTCGGGATCGCGTCCGGGCCGGACGGCGCGCTGTGGTTCACGGAGATGGCCGCGAACGCGGCCGGGCGCCTGGGCCTCGACGGTACGGTCACCGAGTTTCTGCTTCCGGTCGCCGACGCCTTCCCGTCGATGATCGCCACGGGTGCGGACGACGCGCTCTGGTGCACGCTGAATCGCGCGAACGCGCTGGCCCGGGTGGCGCTGGACGGCTCCGCCACCGTGCACACGCTGCCCACGCCCGGCGCCGGCCCGGTCGGCATCGCGTGCGCGGCCGACGGCACGGTCTGGTTCGCCGAGATCCTGGCCGGCCAGGTCGGCCGGCTCGGCCCGGACGGGACGATCACCGAGTTTCCGCTCCCGGACCGCGAGGCCAAGCCACACGCGATCGTGGCTGACCCGGCCGGCGGCGCCTGGTTCACCGAGTGGGCGGGCAACCGCATCGGCCACGTCACCGCGGACGGCACGGTCCGCCACTGGAACCTGCCCACCCCGAACTCCGAGCCACACGGCATCGCACTCGCCCCGGACGGCACGATCTGGGCCGCCCTGGAGAACGGCGCCGTGGCGCGGCTGAGGCCCTGACGTACGAGGAAACCCCCGAGCCCAGCCCGCCTCCGGGGTTCTCTGTTTCCGGGGGTTTGTCACGTGGCCTTCGGCAGGGGAACCGGGGCCGGTGGGGGACCGCCTTGCAACTTCCGCGGCGCGCGACGATTTCGTAATCCGCTGTCCGCCGTTCAGGGGTCGACCCCTTCGTGCCCGGCCGCTACGTTGGCAGCTACTCGTACCGGTTTGCCAGTGAGAGGCGGTCGGATGGGCGTTCAGGCCGCATATCTGGTGCCCGTCGACTGGCGTGGAAGCAGTGGCCGGGGGTCGGCATGCCGTGCGTAAAGGCCGAGCGCGTCCACCAGCATCGCCTGCACGGCGTAGGAGTCCGGCAGGCGCCACTGCACCTCCTCGGGGGACACGGCCCAGCGCACCGGCCCGTCCGGCAGCCGGGTCGGCGGCGCCGGGATCCACGATCCGGGGCCGTGGCGGAGCACGTCCAGGGACTCGTCCAGTTCCGGCCGCAGCGGATCGCCCGGCGCGACCAGGAGCATCCACCGCCCGGCCGGGGTGACCGCGACCGGCCCGCGCACCTGCCCGCGCCCGGGGCCGACCACACCGGCCAGCAGCCGGGCCGCGCCCAGCACGCGCAGGCCGAGGTGGGCCGGCACCTCCAGCACGTCGAACGCGTAACCGGTGGCGATCAGCACGGAGTGCGGCCGGGCCCGCCACCACGCCGCGACGCGGGCGACGTCGGTCGTGGCCTCGAGCTCCCAGGACTCCACGGCCGGGTGACAGGCGATCGTGGGACATCCCGGACGCCCACAGACGAAACGCCCACCGGTCAGGCAGGCTCCGGGCAGGACGGGCCACTCGTGGTCGGCGTACCGCAGCGCGGCGCGGCGCAGACGTGGCCGCTGCAACGCTCTGGTCATTCCGGACAGGGTCGTCGAAACAAATGGCGGTCGAGTGCTCCACCGCATGGCTAGAAACCCCCCAGGTCAGCAACTCATCCAGATTCTCGGGTGATCAAGCCGTCACCCGCCGCACTCGGTGTCGTTATCGAGTGTCGTACCGGTTGCAACTTGCATATGAAGTTACGAACGGCGGGAGCGCGGCGAACACACTCGCTGTGCGACCGGCACCGAACCAGTGAGGGTTGTCCAGCGCAGCACCGGACCGGCGCGCCGTCGAGGTCCAGCACGCCGGTCCGCGCCGCGCCGAACAGTCCTCATTGATCCCACCGGCACCGGAAATTCAAAGACGTTTTTCTCCGCTCGGGGTGCCGCCATATCGAGCACACGATGAGCATGAGGAGGACCAGTGGACGAGCTGCCGATCGGACGCCGCGTGGCGTACTGGAGGGGACGGCGCAAGATGTCCCAGCAGGTCTTCGCGGACCGGCTGGGCAAGTCGAAGAGCTGGGTGGACAAGGTCGAGCGCGGCGTGCGGCGGCTCGACAAGTTCTCCGTCATCTACGAGATCGCCGATGTGCTGCAGGTCGACGTGCAGTTGCTGCTCGGCAAGGATCCGGAACGCCGGCCGGACACGGTGAACTGCATCGACCAGGTCGAGGTCGAGGAGATCCGCTCCGCGCTGGAGCGGTACAACCAGATCAGCGCGTTCTTCACCGCCACGCCGCAGGCGCCGCCGCTGCCGGAGATGCGCAAGGCGGTCAGCCACGCGTGGCTGACGTTCCAGCACGCGAAGTACGGCGTGCTCGCCCGCGCCCTGCCCAAGCTGCTCCGCGACGGCCAGGCTCTGGACACCTCCACCCCCGAGCCGCAGCGCCCGGAGGCCGCCCACCTGCTCGGGCAGGTCTACCAGATCGCCTCGTCCACGCTGCGCAAGCTGGGCGAGCACGAGCTGTCCTGGCTCGCGGCCGACCGGTCCATCGCGGTCTGCCAGCGCGCCGACGACCAGCTGCTGGCCGGCGTCGCGACGTACCGGGTGGGCAGCTCGCTGCTCGCGCTCGGCCGGGCCCGGCCGGCGCTGGAGATCCACGTCAACGTGGCCAACCAGATCGCGCCCGCGGGCGACACGGACAGCACGCCGGAGCGGCTCAGCGTCTACGGCATGCTGCTGCTCCAGGGCGGCATGGCCGCGGCCCGGCTCGGCGACACCGCGACCGTGCACGATCTGATGAACGAGGCCACCCGGGTCGCGGAGCATGTGGGCGGCGACGCGAACCACTACTGGACCTCGTTCGGGCCGACCAACGTGCAATTGCACCGCGCGGCCGCGATGGTCGAGCTGGGTGACGGCCGGATGGCGGTCGAGACGCACGAGGTGATCAACCAGACCGGCGGGTTCGACGCGCTGCTGCCGGAGCGGCGCGCGCACCACTACCTCGACCTGGCCCGCGGATACTCGCAGATGGGGGAGATGGAGAAGGCGGGCGAGATGCTGCTGGAGGGGGATCGGCTCGCACCGTCCGAGATCCGCTGCCGGCCGATCGCGCACGCGGTCATCTCGGACGTGCTACGTCGCACCCGCGGTACGCCGTCTCCGTCCATCGCCGAGTTGGCTGAGCACATGGGAGTTGGCGTATGAAGGTTTACCGACCATGATCGGCGGCTGTCCTGCGCGCGTGCTCTACGTCGTGGCCTGCGGATCTCCGGTCGCCCGAAAGGTGGGCGTGCTGGTGGATCTCGCGCGGGCCGACGGCTGGGACGTCTGCGTGGTCACGACGCCGGACGGGCGCAAGTTCGTCGACGTGGCCGCGCTGGCCACGCAGACCGGACACCCGGTCCGTACCACCTACAAGAATCCGGGCGATTCGGACGTGCTGCCGCCGCCGGACGCGATCATCGTCGCGCCGGCCACGGTGAACACGATCAACAAGTGGGCGGCCGGGATCGCCGACACGCTCGCGCTCGGGCTGCTGGTGGAGGCCTACGGCAAGGACCTGCCGATCGTGGCGATGCCGTACACCAACGCGGCGATGGCGGCGCACCCCGTGTTCCGGGAGAACATCGAGCGGCTGCGATCCTGGGGGGTGAGCGTGCTCTTCGGCGACGACGTCGTCGAGCTGCACCCGCCCGGCACCGGTGACCGCTACGTCGACCGGTTCCCGTGGGCGCTGACCCTGGACGTCCTGCGGGTACGGCTCCCTACGGACGGAAGCCTCGCATAGCGGCGAGGGCCTGTTTCAATACGACACCCGGACCGCGCCTCGCTCCGGCCCTCCTCCTGAAACAGGCCCTGGATAGAGTTCTCGCCGTGACTTCCAGCGAGACGACCGTCGGCCGGCTGGTGGCCGCGCTCGAGGCGCGCTACCGGCCGGCCTGGGCGGAGCAGTGGGACCGCGTCGGCCTCGTGCTCGGCGACCCGGCCGCGGTCGTGCGCCGGGTGCTGTGCGTGGTCGACGTGGTGGACGAGACCGTCGACGAGGCGTTCGCAGCCGGCGCGGACCTGATCGTGGCGCACCACCCGCTGATGCTCAAGGGCGTGTCGTCGGTCGCGCCGACCACGTTCAAGGGCCGGATCGTGCACCGGCTGATCAAGGGCGACATCGCGCTGTTCACCGCGCACACGAACGCGGACACCGCGAATCCGGGCGTGTCGGACGCGCTCGCCGCCCGCTTCGGCCTGCGCGAGCTCCGCCCGCTCTCCCCGCGGCCGGACGACCCGGCGCTCGGCATCGGCCGGGTGGGCACGCTGCCGGCCCCGCTGACGCTCGCCGAGTTGACCGCTCTGGCCGCGCGCGAACTACCCCCGACCACCTGGGGGGTACGAGCGGCGGGCGACCCGGAGCGGATCATCCGTACCCTCGCGGTCTGTGGTGGTTCCGGCGACTCCTACCTGGGCGCGGCGACCGCGGCCGGTGCCGATGCATACTTGACCGCCGACCTGCGGCACCACCTGGCCGGTGAGCACCTCGCCGGCGGGGGCCCCGCGCTGCTGGACGCGGCGCACTGGGCCACCGAACGCCCCTGGTGCGACGACGTGGCCGCCTGGCTGCGCGCCGGGCACCCGGTCGAGGTGCTCGTCTCGGACCTGGACACCGACCCCTGGACGCTGCACGCGGCGTCCCCGCTCTCAACTGAACAGAAGAAGGAGCCCTCGTCGTGAAGGCCGCGCCGCAAGCCCAACGCCGTCTGCTGGATCTGCAGGCTATCGACACGTCCCTGGCCCAGCTCGCGCACCGGCGCAAGACGCTGCCGGAGTACGCCGAGCTGGACACGCTGGCCCGCAACCTCTCCGCGCTGGAGGACGAGCGGGTGCGCGCGCAGGTCACGGCGGACGACCTCGACCGCGACATCGCCCGCCTGGAACGGGACATCGACCAGGTTCGGATCCGCCGCAAGAAGGACGACGACCGGCTGGCCGCCGGCACCGGCCCGGCCCGCGAGCTGGAGGCGCTGCAGCACGAGGTGGCCAGCCTGACCCGCCGGCAGAGCGAGCTGGAGGACCAGGAGCTCGAGCTGATGGAGCAGCGGGAGACCGCGCAGGCCACGCTGGACGAGATCGGCACGCGCCTTGCGGCCGCGCGCGAGGCCCGCACCGCGGCCGAGGTCCGCCGCGAGGCCGCGCTGGCCGAGATCGCCAAGGAGGAGGAGTTCAAGTCGCAGGCCCGGTCGCCGCTGGCCGCGGACCTCCCCGGCGATCTGGTCGCGCTCTACGACCGGCTGCGCGAGGCGAACGCCGGGCTCGGCGCCGCGCTGTTCCGGGCCGGTCGCTGCGGCGGCTGCCGCCTGGAGCTCTACGGCCAGGAACTGCACCGGGTCAAGGCCGCGCCCGCCGACGACGTGGTGCGCTGCGAGGAGTGCGGCCGGATCATGATCCGGACCGCGGAGTCCGGTCTGTGAGCCTGCACGTCATCGTCGAGGCGGACGGCGGCTCGCGCGGCAACCCCGGCCCGGCCGGGTACGGCGCGGTGGTCATCGAGGCCGCGACCGGCCAGGTGCTGGCCGAGCGGTTCGACTCGGTCGGCGTCGCCACGAACAACGTCGCGGAATACTCCGGTCTGATCGCCGGCCTGGAGGCGGCCGGCGAACTGGGCGCGTCCCGGGTCGACGTGCGGATGGACTCCAAGCTGGTCGTCGAGCAGATGTCCGGCCGCTGGCAGATCAAGAACCCGGGGTTGCGGCCGCTCGCCGCCACCGCGGCCCAGCTGATCGACAACTTCGACGAGGTCGGCTTCACCTGGATCCCCCGGGAGAAGAACAAGGCCGCGGACGCGCTGGCGAACAAGGCGATGGACGGCGGCCGCAGCGTGTCGCCGCAGCCGGTGGCGGACGTCGCGGCGCCGGACTCGTCGGCCCGCGCGCTCGCGAAGGAGATCGCGGCGAACGCGGCCGGCCCGGCCCGGGTCGCCGTGTCGCCGCCGAAGTCCTGGGTGCCGCCGTCGCTGACCGCGGCGACCCGCATGATCCTGATCCGGCACGGCGAGACCGACATGACCGCGGAGAAGCGCTACTCCGGCCGCGGCGACGTGCCGCTCTCCGCGCACGGCCTGGAGCAGGCGGCAGCGGCCGCGCGCCGGGTGGCCGTGCTCGCGCCCGACCTGGCCGCGGTGGTCACCTCGCCGCTGTCCCGCTGCGCCGCCACGGCCGCGGAGATCGCGCGGGCGGCCGGCGGCGTGCCGGTGCTGACCGAGGCCGGGCTCGTCGAGTGCGACTTCGGCGACTGGGAGGGCCGCACGTTCGCCGAGGTCCGCGAGCGGTGGCCGAACGAGATGCAGCGCTGGCTGGACTCGACCGCGGTGGCGCCGCCCGGTGGCGAGTCGTTCAAGGCGGTCGCGAAGCGGATCCGGGGCGCGCGGGCCGCGGTGCTGGCCGCGCACGAGGGCGCCACGATCGCGGTGGTCAGCCACGTGACGCCGATCAAGCTGCTGTTGCAGGACGCGCTCGCCGCGTCGGACGCGTTCCTGCACCGGCTCTACCTGGAACCGGCGGGCATCTCCATCGTGGACACCTGGCCGGACGGCAACGTCGCGGTCCGCACCGTCAACGACACCGCCCATCTGACGTGACCTGGGCGTCCCCCATGTCGTTTCAGCCACATGGGGGACGCCCGGATCACGGCGGTGTCGGCCGCGGTGGGAATGCCATCGATGGGCGTCGAGCCGTCCGGCGCAGGGGGCCGACCGCTGACCGCTTCGTGAAGTAGGTCACTCCCAAGCCGTAATCTTCCCGTGGGTAGTCTCCCCGCGCCCGAGCGTGATCGTTGCACGGGGAGGCGGCGCGCTCCCGTCGCCTCCTGACGCACGCCATCTGCAGGAGGTAGCTACCCATGGCCGAGCCGACGACGCCCGACCCGGATATCCCGGACACTCAGGCCTCGGCGTCCGCGCCGGTCCAGGCCCGCAGCGATCGCAGCCCGTGGAACTGGCTGCTCATCGTGCCGATCCTGGTCCCGCTGACCACGCCGCTGTTCAACCACGACGACCCGCGTCTGCTGGGATTCCCGGTGTTCTACTGGCTGCAGCTGGCGTTCATCCTCCTCGGCGTCACCACCACCACGATCGTCTACCGGATGACCGGGCGGGGTGCGGGCCGATGAGCGACCACATCGTCCAGATCGTCGTCTTCAGCCTGCTGTTCCTGCTGGTCAGCGTGATGGGCTTCGTCGCGGCCCGGTGGCGGGCGCCGCAGGACCTCAACCACCTGGACGAGTGGGGCCTCGGCGGCCGCAACTTCGGCGGGTGGATCACCTGGTTCCTGGTCGGCGGCGACCTCTACACCGCGTACACGTTCGTGGCCGTTCCGGCGCTGCTGTTCGGCGCGGGCGCGGCCGAGTTCTTCGCGGTGCCGTACACGATCATCGTCTATCCGCTGGTGTTCCTGGTGCTGGTCCGGCTCTGGTCGGTGTCGCACCGGCACGGCTTCGTCACCCCGGCTGACTTCGTGCGCGCCCGGTTCGCGTCGCCGACGCTGGCGCTGCTGATCGCGATCACCGGCATCGCCGCGACCATGCCCTACATCGCGCTGCAACTGGTCGGCATCGAGGCGGTGCTCAAGACCATGGGCGTGACCGGCGACTCCGCGCTGGCCCGGCACGCGCCGATCATAGTGGCGTTCGCGATCCTGGCCGCCTACACCTATCAGTCGGGGCTGCGCGCGCCCGCGCTGATCGCGTTCGTCAAGGACACGCTGATCTACATAGTGATCATCGTGGCGGTGATCTACCTGCCCGCGAAGCTCGGCGGCTGGGGGAACATCTTCGACGCGGCCGAGGCCAAGTTCGCCGCGTCGCCCGCGCCCAACGACGGGATCACGCTCAACGCCAACAACCAGCTGCAGTACATCACGCTGGCGCTCGGCTCCGCGATGGCGCTGTTCCTCTACCCGCACTCGATCACCGGCGTGCTGGCCAGCCGCGACCGGGGCGTGATCAAACGGAACATGTCGGCGCTCCCGGCGTACAGCCTGCTGCTGGGTCTGATCGCTCTTCTGGGTTTCATGGCCATCGCGGCGCAGGTCAAGCCGCTGCCGGGCGCGCGCCAGGGCACGCTGGACACCAACACGGTCGTGCCGCTGCTGTTCGACCAGCAGTTCCCGGCCTGGTTCGCGGGCGTCGCGTTCGCGGCCGTCGGTATCGGCGCGCTGGTCCCCGCCGCGATCATGTCGATCGCCGCGGCGAACCTGTTCACCCGCAACATCTACAAGGAGTACCTGCGCAAGGACGCGACCCCGGCACAGGAGGCGAACGTCTCGAAGATCACCTCGCTGGTGGTCAAGGTCGGCGCGGTCGCCTGCATCGTCTTCCTCGACCCGCAGTTCAGCATCGACCTCCAGCTCATCGGCGGCGTCATCATCCTGCAGACGCTGCCCGCGGTCGCGCTCGGCCTCTACACCCGCTGGCTGCACCGCGGCGCGCTGATCGCGGGCTGGTTCGCCGGCATGGGCCTCGGCATGTGGATGCTCTACCAGATCCCGAACGCCGCCACCGGCCGCGCCCACTTCGGCGGGTCCGCGTTCCCGCTCCGGGAGTTCGGCTTCGACACGCCGATGACCATCTACGCCGGCCTGGTCGCGGTGGCGGTCAACCTGCTCGTCGCGGCGATCGCCACCCCGATCCTCCGCAGCATGAAGGTCGCCGAGGGCACCGACACCACCACCCGCGAGGACTACTTCGCCGACGCCACCCCACCGCCCCCGAAACCCGCCACCCCAGCCCCCACCGCCACGACGTAGCCACGTCTCCGCCGCCGCATCCCTGCGGCGGCGGGGCGCAGCCATCGTGGACCTCCGGCGGCACACGAGGAGGCGATGAGCGAGCCGGCGTGTACGCCGGATTCTGTGACCGGCGGCGTGAAGCCGCTGGTGGCGGTCATCCATCTAGGCCCGTCGTTGCCGGCGGGCTCGAGCGGCCTACCCGCAGGCTCGGGCGGGCAGCCCTCGAACGCCTGCGCAGGTCTCCGCCTTGCGGGGAGGCCCTTTTGGCCTTGCTCCGGGTGGGGTTTACCGAGCCACCCCGGTCGCCCGGGGTGCTGGTGGGCTCTTACCCCACCGTTTCACCCTTACCGCCACGCCTGCGCATGGCGGCGGTTTGTTTTCTGTGGCACTGTCCCGCGGGTCGCCCCGGGTTGCCGTTAGCAACCACCCTGCCCTGTGGAGTCCGGACGTTCCTCGGCGATGACTCCGGGGAGTCATCAACGCGACCGCCCGGCCGACTCGCTCATCGTAAGCAGCATCCTACAAACCGGCGGTGGCGCTCAGTTGCGCGCGGTGGGTTTGTGTGCGGAGAGTGACACGTTCAGGCGGTGCATGAGCGTGGCGAGGGCGGCGCGGTCGGTGGCGTTCCAGTCGGCCAGGATCTTGCCGTAGAGGTCACGGCGGGCGGCGCGGACGACGGTGACGCAGTGCAGGCCGTGGTCGGTGGGGGAGATCAGGGTGCCGCGGCCGTCGGACGGGTCGGGGGAGCGGGTGACCAGGCCGGCGCGTTGCATGGCGGAGACCTGGCGGGTGATGGTGGAGCCGTCGAGGTTGAGGCGGGCGGCGAGCGTGGAGACGTTCATCGGGCCGGACTCGGCGAGGTGGCGGAGGATCACGTAGGCGGCGCGGTCGAGGGCGCGGTACGGCTCGACCGGGGTGGCTCGCCGGGTGGCCTCGCCCATGCGCATGAGCAGCGCGATCTCGGTCTCGATGGTGCCGAGCACCTCGTCGCCACCGTCGTCCATCACATCATCCTGCCTGCGCGAGATCCTCGAGCCATCGTAGAGGTTCCTGGGACGTAGCTGTGAGGTCCGTCGCATCGGTCGAAGGGTTGATGGCTGCTCGGGTGTGTGCCCGGTCTCGTGGGTAAGGCAGTATCCGTCGCGCTGATATGGAGGTTGGTCCCGATATGCCCCACGAACTGGTCACCCACGCCCGCCACGAGGCTGCCTACCTGGGCGGCCAGGTCCGCGAACTCCTCGCCTGGTGGATGGGGATCAGTTTCGGTGGGCTGTCCGCGACGCTCGGGCTGATCGTCGCGCTGTGGCCGGCGACCGTGGACCTGTGGGGCGGTGTCTTCGTCGGCATGTGGCTGCTCGGCGTCGCGTTCTGCCGCGTCTCGGACCTGCTCACCGACCCGCGTGCCGCCACCCGCGCCCGGCGCCTCCCGGCCCGGGTCGCCACCGCGGTCGCGCTGGTCGGCGCGCTGGTGGTGCTGCGCGGCCTGATCGGCGCGGGCGCGCCGCTGGCGATCACGGTCACGGTCGTGCTGTCGCTGATCGCGGCCGCGGACGTGGCCACCGCGACCCGCCGCGGTCTCCGTAGCCGTGCCGGGGCCCGGGCCGCCGTCTATCTCCCGGCCGCGCTCGCGGCCGTCGCGGGTGCGCTCTCCGGTCAGCTGCCCGCGGCCACGGTCGCGGTGGCCGCGCTCGCGGTCGGCATCGTCGAGGCCGCGACGGCCGCGACCACCGGGATGAAGAGCCTTCGCTGGCACGCCGCGGCCCGGGACGCCGGACTGCTGACCGGCGAGATCCGCCCGTTCCGTGAGTCGCCCGCGGAGATCCTGCCCGAGTTCGAGACCGACCTCGCGGACGGCGCCGACGCGCCGGAGCCGCAGGCCGCCACCGCGGCCGAGACGGACGAGATCACCCCGCCGAAGGCGGACGAGCCGGACACCCGCGTCCCGGCGGTCACCGGCGGCACCCCGCTCAGCCGCCGCCCGGCCGGCACCACGCCGCGCTCCGCCGGCCGTCCCGCCGGCCGCGCCACCGTCAACCGGCCCGCGGTCGGCCGCGCCCGGGTCACCAACCAGGACTGACGACTGTGCGCGGGGTGACACCGCGCCCGATCGGAGACGAAAGGCCGAAAGCCGCTTTCCCGCTTCCGGCGTGGTGCGGCCCGTCTGCTCCCGCGGGCAAACCCGCGGCGGCCTCCGCCGCCGCTCCGGTCGCCGCGTCGGAGCCGGATCCATGTGGTCATCGAAGAGCACGCGAGTGCCGCGGCGGGCGCTTCTCTGCCGCGTCCGGAGAACGCTGCCCGGCGTACCACTTCTGGTGGCTGTTGATCGGCTCTGGTCTTCTCGCGGCCGGCTTCACGGTCAGGAGGAATTCGTGAAGGATATTCCCGAGCGTTGATGCCGCGGCATCCGGGCGGGCCACGGTGGAGGCCGAGACACGCCCAACCCCTCGGAGGCCGGCAGACATGGTGCGACGGATACTGACCCTCGGTGTCACGGCGGTGCTGGCCGCCACCGGCACGCTGGTCCTGCAGAGTCCCGCGTCCGCGGCGGACGCGTCCTACCGGACGTTGCGCAGCACGAGCAACCCGGACTGGATGGCCGCGGTGCCGGACGGGGCCAGCGTCGCCGCGATGTCGATCCCGGGCACGCACGAGACGCTCTCGATCCACGGTGGCACGTGGACGCAGACCCAGGAGAACCACGGCGACAGCGGTGCCACGCTGGCCGCGCAGCTCGACGCCGGCATCCGGGTGATCGACGTGCGGGCGCGGGTGAACGGCGGGAACACGTTCACGATCCACCACGGCGCCACGTACCAGAACGCGAACTTCGACGACGTGCTGACCGTGCTCGGCACGTTCCTCGGCGCGCACCCGGGCGAGACCGTGATCATGCGGTTCAAGCACGAGTGCACCGGGCAGACCGGCTCGTGCACGGACGCGTCCGGCCAGCTCGCGTTCCCGGACATCTTCGACCGGTACCGGGACGCGCGCCCCGGCCTGTTCTGGACGCCGTCGGTGACCCGGTCCGCGGCCGCGGCCACGCCGGCGCTCGCCACGGTGCGTGGCAAGGTGGTGCTGGCGGTGATGCACGGCCCGTTCGGCGGGCGCTACCACCAGTACGGGCTGTCCCAGTTCACCGCGGAGTGGGGCGACGGCTCGTCCACCTACGTGCAGGACGAGTACACCGTGCCGAACGTGGGCGCGATCGCCACCAAGCGCGACCAGGTGCGCCGCCACCTGGACCGGACCCATGTGGGCGACCGCACGAAGATGTACGTCAACTTCACCAGCGGTGCCAGCGTGTTCGCCACGCCGGACGCGGTAGCCGGCGGCGCGTGGGGCGTCCAGGGCGTGAACCCGTTCCTGCTGGGCTACCTGCGCGAGGACCGGGTCGACCGGGCCGGCATGGTCCTGATGGACTTCCCCGGCGGCGGCCTGATCTCGGAGATCATCGCGCTGAACCGGGGATAGGCAGTCGTTGCCGACGCGCGGGCACGTGCGGGCGCCGCAGTATCGACCCGTTGATCATCGGGAAGACATGGGAGTTCGCACGTGACCGCTGTAACGATGTCCCGGGAGGCCCGGCGCCGCTGGTGGTGGTTCCTGTGGAGTCTCCTGACCCTGTCGGCGCTCGGCATCGCGGGCTACTTCGTGCCGCCGTACATGGTGGGTGGCACGACCGTGCCGGGGCTGGACATGACCATCCCCGGGTACTACGTCAGCCTGGTGATCCACGCGTTGCCGGCCGGGATGGCGCTGGTCATCGGGCCGTTCCAGTTCGTGACGCGGCTGCGCTTTCCGCGGGCGCATCGGATCGCCGGCCGGGTCTACCTGATCTCGGTGCTGGTCGCGGCGCTGGCGGGGACGTACTCCGCCGTGGTCTCGCCGAGCGGCCTGTCGCTGCAGACCGCGTTCTTCATGCTGATCGCGGCCTGGATCTACACGGGCGTGATGGCGTACCGGACGATCCGCCGGGGTGAGGTGCAACTGCACCGGATCTGGATGATCCGCAACTACGCGCTCACCTTCGCCGCGGTGATGCTGCGGCTGTACCAGCTGATGCTGCTGCCGTTCATGGACGTGATGGAGTGGGAGTATTCGCAGATCTACGCGGCCAGTGCGTGGGCGTCGCTGTTCGGCAACGCGATCATCGCGGAGTACTTCATCATCCAGCGCATGCTGGCGCCGCTGGCCCGCCGCAAGCGGTCAGAGCAGCCCGCGCAGTAGCGGCAGCAGCCGGTCGGCCAGCGCCGGCGCGCAGGCGATCGTGGCGGCCGAACGGACCGTGTGCTCGCTGCCGTCCCGGTCGAAGATCCGGGCGCCGGCCGACCGGGCGATCGCGGTGCCGGCCGACGTGTCCCACGGCTTGTTGGACATCATCACCAGCGCGTCCAGCCGGCCGGCGGCGAGCCACGCCAGGTCGGTGGCGGCGGTGCCGAGCATGCGAATCCGCTGCACGCGCGGGACCAGCGTCTCCAGGATGGCGAAGCGCTCCCGGTTCTTCGCGTCCGCGTCCTCGCCGACCGCGAAGTCGCCGATCGCGACCAGCGCCTCCGGCAGCGCGGACACCTCGCCGGCCCGGATCGCGGTGCCGTCGCAGAACGCGCCCGCGGCCGGCGAGGCCCAGTAGCGGTTGCCGAGGAACGGCAGGTCGATCACGCCGAGCACGGAACGATCGCCGTCGATTAGACCGAGCGACACCGCGCACAGCGGCGAGCCGTGCACGAAGTTGACCGTGCCGTCGACCGGATCGAGCGACCAGGTCAGGCCGCCGTCGCCGGCTCGCGCGCCCTCCTCCTCACCCAGAAAACCGACGCCGGGGGTACGGTCCGCGAGGAACGCCCGGACCCGCTGCTCGATCGCGAGGTCGACCTCGGACGCCATGTCCCGGTCGCCCTTCGCGGTGAGCACGCCGGGCAGCATCGTGCGCATCATGTCGCGGGCGAGGTCCACGGCCTCGTGAGCGGCCGGGAGCAGCGAGTCGATGTCGGGCATGTGGTTGATCTTAGGCGTGGGTGGTGGCAGCCGGGCCGGGCACGGTGGCCGGGACCGGGTGCTCGTAGCGGCGGACCAGTGCCACGAGGCCGGCCAGCACCAGCGCGAGCACCGGGTACCAGGCGAGGCGCGCGGCCACCCAGCCGGCGTCGACCGGTGCGTCGCCGAGGCCGGGCAGCGTGCCGAGTCGGCGGGCGACCTCGGAGACGCCGGCCAGCGCCACGTGGTGCCAGCAGAACACGCTCATCGCGCTCAGGTTGAGCACGGTCACCGCGGCCCAGACCCGGGGCCGGCGCAGGATCCGCTCGATCCGGTCGCGCAGCAGCAGCGCGGCGCCGGCCTGGATCGCGGCCAGCGCCGGGACCAGCAGCGACGGCGGGTTGGAGTTGGAGCGGGCGGCGCCGGGCACGCTGACGACGCTCACCGGGTAGTCCAGCACCGAGATCAGGACCACGAACGCCGCCAGACCCCCGGCGAGCAGGCCGGCCGCGACCCGCCGGTCGACGCGCCCCGAGGACCAGGAGATCCCCAGCTGGTACGCGAAGCACCAGGCCGGCAGCACGCTGAGGTATCCGGCCGCGGCCGGCACGTCGACCGGGCCGAAGCGCAGCAGGTCCACCGCGGCCACGGCGGCGGCGAACGCCAGTACCGCGCGCAGGCCGGCGCGCCGGTCGAGCCGGAGCAGGTACGGCGTGAGCGCGGTGATCACCGCGTACACCGCCATGAACCACAGCGGCTGCACGAACAGCACCACGGTGTTCCACGCGGTGCCGGCGCCGATCACGCCGAGCAGGTGCAGCGGCGGCAGCGCCACGGCCAGGATCGCCGACGCGGCCGCGACCGGGCGGCCGATCCGCCACAGCCGGCGGCGCACCCACTCGGGGTCCGTCTCGCCGCGCTCCCGCGCCCGGAGCAGACCCCGCGCGCTCGTGTAGCCGCCGACCAGGAAGAACAGCCCCAGCATCTGCAGGAACCAGGTGGCCGGCTGCAACCACTCCAGGTGCCGCAGCGGACTGTCGATCCGCAGGTCACCGGCCGGCGTCGCGACCAGCGCGCCGACCAGCCAGTGCCCGCCGACCACGCCCAGAATGGCCAGGGCGCGAAGTCCGTCGATGTATCGGTCCCGCTGTCGCATGGTGTCGACGCTATGGGCGGGGCCGAGGAGGATCGATGGAGCTGGCACCCTGATCCGGGGTAGGGAGAACCCCCGAAGCTCAGCGCACGCCGGCGACCGCGGCGTCCTGGGCGCCGCGCCAGATCAGGCCGGCCTCGGTGAAGCCGGCGTCGCGCAGTGCCTGGACGTGCCAGGACGCCGGCGGCAGCCACTCCTGGTGGTGGTCGGCCGCGAAGATCCGGTCGCGCTCCTCGACCAGCGGCGCCAGCGTCGGGTCCGTCTTCGCGTGCTCCCACCAGGCGGCCCAGGAGAGCACGGCGCCGGCCGCGTAGCGCGCCTCGCGGCGGGCGTCGGCGCGGTCGCCGAGGCGCTTGGACAGCCCGGGCAGGCCGTCGTCCGGCATGTGGTCCGCGTTGACCAGGATGCCACCCGGGCGCAGCACGGTACGGATCTCCGCGTACAGCTCGGCCAGCCGCTCCGGCGACAGCCAGTGCAGCGCGGTCGCGACCAGCACCGCGTCGTAGTCGCGGTGCGGCAGCGGGGCGGACCACTCCGGCGTGAGCAGGTCGGCCGTGACCACGGTGGACCGCTCGTCCAGCGTGGCGCGCGCGATGGTCAGCGTGACCGGGTCCAGGTCGAGCAGCGTGGTGTTCGCCTGCGGGAAGCGGCGCTGGGCGCGCAGCGAGATGGAACCGGTGCCACCGGCCAGGTCGAGGAGGCGCGGTGCCGGCCACTCGGTGACCGCCTCCACCGCGTCCAGCATCGCGGCGAACCGCTCCTCACGGTCCGGCATGTAGGCCTCTTGCTGCCTGTCCCAGCTCTCCTGCCAGGCCGGACCATTGAACGTGTAAGGAGTCATACCGATCAGACTAGTTACCGTTCGGGGTCCTGTCGATACGGTGCGGAAGCCCGCTGAGTATCCTGTTCGGCCAGCCGAAGCGCACCGGTACACCCGGTGAATAGAGCACGCTGACCGGCGCGCCGCCCGGTGCCGGGAGGCCGGCCGCCGTGACCAGCTCGTCGTCGAGTTCCAGCAGTTCGGCGCGGTGTAACGGCCACCGCGGATGCACGTTCGGGATGTGCAGCGTGCGGCCGAACGCCTCCACGTGCAGGCCCCACCGCGCGCTCAGGAAGTGCTCCAGCGGCGTCGGCTCCGCGATCGGCGCACCGGCCCGCACCACCATCCGGCTCTCCGGGCGGCCGGGGCCGGGCCAGCGGCGGCGGTTGAGATAGGTGAACACGTCGCCGTCGCGGCGCAGCGACATCCGCGACCACTTGTAGGGCAGCCCGAAGCCGAGCCGCGCGACCAGCACCGGGATCAGCCGGGCCGCGTCCAGCGAGCGGAACACCACGGCGCGCCGGCCGGCGCCGTCGACCGAGTAGAGCCGCACGTTCGTCTCGCAGAACGTGCCGAGGTACGGGACGCCGGGTCCGTTGACCGGCCCGACGCCGACCATCCGGAAGCCGATCAGCCCGACGTACGCGACGCCGTCCAGCGTGTCCGGCCGGGTGCCCGCCGGCAGGAACGGCTGCACCACGTCCGGCTCGACCGGCCAGTGCAGGAACGACAGGTCGTGCCAGCTCTGCACCATCAGCGAGCGGCGCACCGCGCGCGGGCTGGTCGGGGTTACGTCTTCGATCGTCATGCGCGATCCTCTCCCAGTGCGGCGTCGATCAGCGTGACCGCGGCCGCGCGCGCGTGCCCGGCAGCCTCGTTCGTGCCGGCGATCGCAGCCGTGGTCTGCGCGCCCTCGGCCAGGATGGCCAGCTGCGGGGCCAGCCACGCCGGTGCGCACGCCGCCGCGCACAGCTCCGCCACGCGGCCCTGGAACCCGGCCTTGTGCTCGCGGACGATCTCCGCCACGCGGGGCGAGACCGTGCCCAGCTCGCCGAAGGTGTTGATGAAGACGCAGCCGCGGAAGTCGTCCTCGTCGAACCAGCGGGCCAGCATGTCGTAGAGCGCGAGCAACTGGGCGCGCGGTGTCGGCGCGCCGGCGACCGCGTCCTCGACGAAGGAGGTCCACACCTGGTGCCGGCGTCGCAGCACCGCCTCGACGATCGTCTCCTTCGCCGGGAACAGCCTGTAAAGGCGCTTGAGCGGCACGCCCGCCTCGGCGCGCAGCGCGTCCATGCCGACGGCCTGGATGCCGCGGGCGTTGTAGAGGCGGTCGGCGGCGTCCAGCACCCGGGCCCGGATCTCGTCGTCGGTCGGAGCAGTCATGTTCCCTCCATGGTCCGTGACGGTCCTCACCCGAGTTTCGGTGGCGGCTGAGAACGGTCGTTCTCTAGAGTAGCCGGTGAGCGGAGAACGGTCGTTCTCCGCCAGAGAGCAGTGGAGGCAGAGATGCCGTACATCACCGTCGGTTCCGAGAACAGCACCAACGTCGACCTCTACTACGAGGACCACGGCGCAGGACAGCCGGTCGTGCTCATCCACGGTTACCCGCTCGACGGCCACTCCTGGGAGAAGCAGTCCGCGGCGCTGATCGAGGCCGGCTACCGGGTCATCACGTACGACCGCCGCGGCTTCGGCCGGTCCAGCCAGCCCACCACCGGGTACGACTACGACACGTTCGCCGCGGACCTGAACACGGTGCTGGAGACGCTCGACCTGAACGACGTGGTCCTGGCCGGCTTCTCGATGGGCACCGGCGAGGTCGGCCGCTACCTGGGCCGCTACGGCTCGGGCCGGGTCGCGAAGGCCGCGTTCCTCGCCTCGCTGGAGCCGTTCCTGCTCAAGACGGACGACAACCCGGCCGGCGTGCCGGGGGAGGTCTTCGAGGGCATCCGCGCGGCCGTGACGGCGGACCGGTACCGGTACTTCACGGACTTCTACCGCGACTTCTACAACACGGACGAGAACCTCGGTACCCGGCTCTCCGAGGAGGCGCTGCGCAACAGCTGGAACGTGGCGGCCGGCGCGTCCTGGTACGCGTCCGGCGCGGTCGTCCCGAGCTGGCTCACCGACTTCCGCGAGGACATCCCGAAGATCGACGTCCCGGCGCTGATCCTGCACGGCACGGCGGACCGGATCCTGCCGATCGACGCGACCGCGCGGGAGTTCCGCAAGCGGCTGCCGGAGGCGACCTACGTGGAGATCGAGGGCGCGCCGCACGGTCTGCTCTGGACGCACGCCGACGAGGTCAACGAGGCGCTGCTCGCGTTCCTGCGCTCCTGACCGCATGACGAGGGGGGTACGGCACACACGCCCGTACCCCCCTCGGGTTGTGCTCTAAGCGGTTTTTGCCCTGCGGAACGGGCGGCGCAGCACCAGCGCGGTGCCCGCCACGAACGCCAGACCGGCGATCAGCGCCGGCACCAGCCCGCCGGCGACCCCGATGATCGGCACGACCGCCCACATGAGCGCGATGCCGGCCAGGGCGACGATGCCCGGGCGATTGCCACGCGTGGCTCGCATCCGCGCCACGAAGGCCGGATCCGTGAGGACCAGATGTTCCTCGATCTCGGTGAGCCGGCGGTTGTCCTCCTGACTGAGCATGCTGGCCGCCTTTCCCTGTTGCGCCGTCCCGACCATCCCGACACGTTCTTGACGGCGGAACGGTTGGGCCTCGATACCCCACTGTGTCGCAGATCATGCTGTTAGCGCCAACGCGGTGCACATCGCGCAAGCCGGGGCGTGGAGTCGACTCTGTCATCCGATGGGGTGGCTTCGTCGCCGGATGCCGGGACTCGGCCCGCGACGACCCGTCCGCCTCTACCGTGGAGGTGTTCCGGCTATTCGCGCGAATCGGTAGCGCATGGCCGCTTTGCGGTGCACAGTGATCTCATGAGCGACAGTGTCGGCCGCTTCTTCTGGTGCATACAGCACAACCGGGTCGAAACCGAACCGGATCTGTGCCCTGCCAAACACCGAATCGGCCCCTTCGCCTCCGCGGACGACGCCTCGCACGCCCTGGAGAAGGTCCAGGAGCGCAACGAGGCGTGGGAGGCCGAGGACGCACGCTGGACGGGGGAGCGTTAGGGCCCCCAGCGGCATCCGGAACGTGCCGTAACGAAAGACCGCGCCGATACGAGGTATCGGGCGCGATGGCGCATGCACAAAAGTCCCAGGGAGGACCGACCATGGCCGCAGCGAGAAAGCCCACCAGGGCCTCGGCCACCACGTCTTCGCGATCGGCCCGCGCCCGGGACGCCGATCCTTCCACCGGCTCCCCGTCCGCCGAGGGCGCGGCTGCGGCGCGGCCGGCCAGGGCGTCCAGGGCCGCGGGATCGCGTCCCGCGAAGTCGTCGAACCGCTCCGAGGGTACGGCCGGGAGCGCGCCGAACGGTGCGATCTCGATGGGGCCGGGCGCGGCGGCGGCCTCGATGCCGCCGTCCGGCGAGGCGCCGGAGCAGGCCGGGATGCCGATCGTGCCGATGGAGCCGGGTGAGTCGGGAGCCGCGAGGGCGGCGGACGATCGCACGGCACCGGCGACCGGCATGGCCCAGATGCCGTCGATCACGGACGCGGCCATGATGCCGGACCCGGACCCGATCGAGGTGGGCCTGCCGACGGCGCCGGCGATGGGGCGCGCCGAGCGGGTGCCGGCGACGCCGAGGACGAAGTCACGCGGTCGCGCCGCGTCCGATGATTCCGCCGGTTCTGGCGCTTCCGGTGCCCTCGGTGCCGTTGACCCGCGGGGGCCGGCCGGCGTCGGGATGTCGCACGGTGCCACCGCGCCTGGGCGAAATATGCGTAAAAATGGTAATAAAGCGGGAGGCCGCATCGGATCGGCCGGCGATGTGGAAGCGGTCGAGGCCGGGATCGAGGCCACCGCCACCGCGCGGCAGGCGGCCGAGCGGGCCGCGAACACCGCAGCGACCGCAGCCGCGAAGGCCCGATCCGCGGCGACGAAGATGAGGTCCGCGGCCCGGAAGGCCGCGGACGTCGCCGACGATCTCGACACCGTGACCTCCCGGTCGGCGACCGGATCCACCGCCCGTCCCTCCCGCACCAGGACTTCAGCGGCCGCGTTCGGCGCGGACGACGTGGACTCGGCCATGGCGAAGTCCCGGTCCGGTGCGAGGTCGCCCGGGGCCAAGGCCGCCGCCTTCACCGCCGGAGACGTGGAGACCGCGAAGGCGCGGCGGACGGCCGGCGGCCGGGTGGCGACAGTGACGAATGCGGGGCGCTCGGCCACTGATGCGCCCCGCGCCAGCGCTGCAAGGGCGACCAGGAACGCCGGTACCGCCGCCGTCGACGTGACCGGCGCCAGGACGGGGCGGAGCGCTGACACCGCCACCGACGCGACCAGCACCAGGGCTGCGAAAGCGACCAAGAAGGTCTCTGCCGGCGCCACGGCCACGAAGGCGGTCAGGTCCGCCGGAGCCGGTATCGGCGTGGGGCGGGCGGCCGTGGCCGCCGATATGGCCGGTACCAGGACGAAGGGCGCCGGCGCAGGCCGGACGGCACCGGCGGCCGGCACGGCGGGCGTGAAGGGCGCGAAGGCGGTCAAGACCGCCGCCACCGGGGCCGGCGTTGGCCGGACGGCCGCAGCCGCCGACTCGGCCGGGGGCAGGCCGGCGAAGGCGGCCAGGGCCACGGGCGTGAGCACGGCGGCACCAGCGGCCGGCGCGGCGGGCATCAGGGCGGCGAAAGCGAGCAGGCCGGCGGGGGCCGGTATCGGTGTGCGGCGGTCGGCCGCGGCCACCGATGCGGCCGGGACCCCGGTGACCGAGGCAGTCGGCGAGGGCGGGAAGCGATCGGCGGCCGGCACGGCGGGGGCGAGGGGCACGAAGGCGGTCAGGTCCGCCGGCGCCGGTACCGGTGCAGGGCGTGCGGCCGCCACCGCGAACGCGGCCGGGAGCCGGGCGGCGAAAGCGGTCAAGGCCACCGGCGCGGGCAGGGCGACGACACCGGCGGTCAACAGGGCGGGTGCCGGGGCGGCGTCATCGGCGGCCAACACGGCGGGTGCCAGGGCGGCGAAGGCGGTCAAGGCCACCGGCGTGGGCAGGGCGACGACACCGGCGGTCAACAGGGCGGGTGCCGGGGCGGCGAAGGCGGGGAAGACGGCGGGAGCCGGAACCGGTGCGGGCCGTGCGGCCGCGGCCGCGAACGCGGCAGGTGTCCGAGCCACGAAGTCCGGCAGGACGGCCGCGACGGGCTTCGGCGCCGGGCCGGCGACATCGGCGGCCAACGCGGCCGGAACCAGGGCCACGCCGGCGGTCAGGTCCGCTGCCGCGAGGCGGGCGACACCGGCGGCTCAGTCCGCTGTCGCGAGGCGGGCCGTGCCGGCGGCTCAGTCCGCTGCCGCGAAGCGGGCCGTGCCGACGGTGAAGTCTGTTGCTGGGAAGCGGGCCGTGCCGGCGGTGAAGTCTGTTGCTGGGAAGCGGGCTGCACCGGCGGCTCAGTCTGCCGCGCCGAAGCGGGCCGTGCCGGTGGGGAGGACTGCTGCCGTGAAGCCGGCCACGTCCGCCGTGGGCACATCGAACAAGGCCGCGCAACGTCCGGCCGCTACCAGGCCGGCCGCGGCCCGCAAGCCCGCGACGGCGGGCACCGCTCCGGCCGCGAAGGCGACCACCCGGACCGCGCCGGCGACGGCCAAAAAGGCCGTTACCAGCGGGAACGTGGCGTCGAAGTCGGCCCGGCCGGTCGCGGCCAAGGTCACGCGGGCCGCCGCGGGCGGGACGGCTCCCGCCGTCACGGCCGCGCCCGCGCGCGGCCGGCCGGCCAAGGCCTGACGATTTGCCGGCTCAGGGCCTCGCGGCCCTGAGCCGGTAACCGTCAGCTGAACGTGTGCTCGCCCGCCGGGAACTCGCCGCCCCGCACCTCCTCCGCGAACGCGCGGGTCGCGCGGGCCAGCTCGCCCGCCAGGTCGGCGTAGCGCTTGACGAAGCGTGGCGCCTTGCCGGTGCGCAGGCCGGCCATGTCCTGCCAGACCAGCACCTGCGCGTCCGTGTCCGGGCCGGCGCCGATGCCCACGGTCGGGATGTCCAGCTCGTGCGTGACGCGCTTGGCGACCTCGCCCGGCACCATCTCCAGGACCACCGCGAACGCGCCCGCCTCGGCGACCGCGCGCGCGTCGGCGAGCAGCCGGTCCGCGTCGTCGCCGCGGCCCTGGACGCGGTAGCCGCCGATCACGTGCTCGCTCTGCGGGGTGAACCCGATGTGCGCCATCACCGGGATGCCGGCACCGGTGATCGCCGCTATCTGCGCGGCGACGCGGGTGCCGCCCTCCAGCTTGACCGCCTGGGCGCCGCCCTCCTTCATGAACCGCACCGCGGTGCGCAGCGCCTGCGTCGGACCCTCCTCGTAGGAGCCGAACGGCAGGTCCGCGACGACCAGCGGGCCGCTGGTCGCGCGCACCACGGCCCGGACCAGCGGAAGCAGGTCGTCGACCGTGACCGGGACGGTGGTCTCGTACCCGAAGACGTTGTTGGCGGCGGAGTCGCCGACCAGCAGCACCGGGATGCCGGCCTGGTCGAAGATCGCGGCGGTGTACTGGTCGTACGAGGTCAGCATGGGCCAGCGCTCGCCGCGCTGCTTGGCGGCGGCGAGGTCGCGCGTGCGGATGCGGCGGCTGGCGGCGATGCCGTACAACGTGGGGATTTCCTCGGTCATCGGAATTCTCCTCTCACCTCGAGGCCGCGCTCGCGGTCCCCGGGCTCCTAGCGGAATCGTCCCACCGGGAGCGCCGGGTCCGGAGAGGTAGTGGAAGATTTCACACAGGTTACGAACTCAATCGATGTCGCTGCGCTGGCCGGAAGAGCCGCTCTCGGCGTTCGGCGAGATCGGCCGACCGCTAGGAGCGTTCGCGGAACCGGTTGGTGATCGGCAGGCGTCGATCCCGGCCGAACGCCTTGATCGAGATCTTGGTGCCGGGTGCGGACTGGCGGCGCTTGTACTCCGCGATGTCGACCAGCCGCAGCGTGCGGTCCACCACCTCGGGGTCGTGGCCGGCCGCGACCAGGCCGTCCCGGCCCAGGTCGCCGTCGACGTAGCCGGTCAGGATCGCGTCCAGCACCTCGTAGTCCGGCAGCGAGTCCGAGTCGAGCTGACCCGGGCGCAGCTCCGCGCTCGGCGGCTTGGAGATCGAGTTCTCCGGGATCGGCGGCGTCTCGCCGCGGCGCAGCGCCTCCTCGTTGCGCCAGCGCGCCAGCTTCCAGACCAGCGTCTTCGGCACGTCCTTGATCGGGTTGAAGCCGCCGACCGAGTCGCCGTAGAGCGTGGAGTAGCCGACCGCGAGCTCGCTCTTGTTGCCTGTGGTCAGCACCAGGTGGCCCTCCTGGTTGGAGAGCGCCATCAGCGTGATGCCGCGCACCCGGGCCTGCAGGTTCTCCACCGCGAGCCCGGAGAGCGTGAGGTTGGCCAGGAACGCGTCCACCATCGGCGCGATCGGCTGCACCCGGTAGTCCACGCCCTGCCGTTTCGCCAGGTCGGCCGCGTCGTCCCGGGAGTGCTCCGAGCTGTACTCACTGGGCATCGAGACGCCGGCCACGCGCCGCCCGCCGAGCGCGTCGACCGCGATCGTGGCGACCACGGCCGAGTCGATGCCGCCGGAGAGGCCCAGCACGACGGACTTGAACCCGTTCTTCTCCACGTAGTCGCGCAGGCCCAGCACCAGCGCCCGCCAGATCTCCTCCTCGGCCGTGCACCGGTCCACGATGCCGCCGGTCAGCCCGGCGGACGGGAGCGTGGGCAGCGCGTCCGAGACGTGCGCGCGGGCGATTCCCATGGCGCCGGCTGTCGCCGGAAGATCAGGACCACCTGGGGGTACGTCGAGGTCGTGCACCAGCATCGTCTCGGTGAACTGCGGCGCGCGGGCCAGCAGCGTGCCGTCCGTGGCCACGATCATCGAGTCGCCGTCGAAGACCAGCTCGTCCTGGCCGCCGATCATGTTGACGTAGGCGACGGTCGCGCCCGCCTCGGCGGCCCGGCGCTGCACGAGTGGCAGCCGCACGTCGTCCTTGTCCAGCTCGTACGGCGAGCCGTTGATGTTGACGACCAGCCCGACGCCGGCCTCCCGTGCGGCCGCGAACGGGCCACCGGCCTGCCAGATGTCCTCGCAGATGGTCAGCGCCACGTCCACGCCGCCGACCCGCACCACCGTGAGGTCGGAGCCGGCGACGAAGTAGCGGTCCTCGTCGAAGACGCCGTAGTTCGGCAGGTGGTGCTTGTAGTAGCGGGCGACGACCGCGCCGCCGTGCAGCACGGCGGCCGCGTTGCGCGGTCCCCGGCCGGGCGTGGCGTCCGCGCGGATCCGGGCCGGTCCGTCCGAGTCCAGGTAGCCCACGATCACCGGCAGGTCGCCGAGGCCGTCCTCGGCCAGCTCGGCCGCGAGCGCGTCGAGCGCGGCGCGGGACGCGGCCACGAACGACTCGCGGTAGACCAGGTCCTCGACCGGGTAGCCGGTCAGCATCATCTCCGGGAACGCGACCAGGTGAGCACCGGAGCCGGCGGCGGCGCGCGTCCAGCGGCGCACCAGGGCGGCGTTTCCCGGTATGTCACCGACGGTCGGGTTCACCTGGGCAAGCGCGAGTCGCAACGTGGGCATGTGCTCATCTTTCCCTGCCGGACCCCGGTAGCGCCGCATTCGGGAGTGTTAACCGGGCCACGTTCGACTCAGTCCGAGTCAATCAGGTCCTCGATCAGTTCCATCTTGTCGACCGCGAGGTCCAGCGTCGGGTCCGCGTCCCCGGAGTCGACCGTCCCCTCCGGGCCGACCGTGCGCAGCACGGAGAGCATCTGCCCGACCCGGCCGACCGCGAGGTATCCGGTCAGCACCCGGTCCCCGCCGACCGCGGTGATCCGCACCGCGTACGCGCCGTCCGCGCCGCCGCTGGCCACCTCCAGCTCGTGCAGCGAGACCGTGGCGAGCGTGCCGTCCTCCAGCGTGGTCTCGAACGTCCGGCAGTCCGCGACCGAGGTGCGGATCGCGTCGTACGCGGCGGCGGCGCCGTCGTCCGCGAAGCGCGACAGCGTCTGCCGCAACCGGGGCAGCAGCGGCAGGGCCGGCGCGCTCCCACCCGTACCCCCGGATGGGTTGAGGTCCGTCGTGGCTTGATCGGTGAGCTCGTGGCCGGTCGGGACCAGCTCCCACGGCGCGTCGAACAGCGTGCGGCAGCGCTCGGCGCGCGGGACCGGTGCGTCCGGCACGGAAGGTTCCGGAGCGGGCTCGGTCGCGTCCGGCGTGCGGGAGGGCGCCGGTGGCGTCGGCGCGGGCGTGAAGCGGTCGCCCAGGTCGGTGCGGGAGAGCAGCGCGCGGGTCAGCTCGGGCTGGTTGCCGGTGAGCGGCGTGCCCGGCCGGGTGGTCGTGGCGGCGCGCGGCGGCGGTCGCTCGTCGACGTGCACGCCCATCACGTTCAGCGCCAGCAGGACGGCGGCGAGCAGCAGGCCGAGCAGTAGCCCGCCGGCGACCGTCAGGGGCCGCCCACCCAGGTGTCGCATGTGCGCTCCCTCCGTCCGATTGGTACCAACGCCTACGAACCAGACAGGTTGCGCGCGCGGCCGGGATATCGGCATGTTCGATCGCGGCGTAACACGTACGAAACCGAACCGGGAGACACTGGCGCCGCTGAGCGCGGGTGGGGTTTGCACCGTGCGCCAGGCCCTCCGGCCTAGGTGGGCGTAAGGTCTCCATCAGGCGGTCGGCACCCCATATCCGGCGGCCGTTGGGGACACACAGGCACGTCGTTGCGAGGGGTTAAAGAGGTGGACCGACAGCAGGAGTTCGTGCTCCGCACGCTGGAAGAGCGCGACATCCGATTCGTCCGGCTCTGGTTCACGGATGTGCTGGGCACGCTGAAGAGCGTCTCGGTCGCGCCGGCCGAGCTGGAGTCCGCCTTCGAGGAGGGCATCGGCTTCGACGGCTCGGCGATCGAGGGCTTCGCCCGCGTCTTCGAGTCCGACATGGTCGCCATGCCGGACCCGACCACGTTCCAGGTGTTCCCGTTCGAGGGCGGCGTCAGCGGCGAGAGCGCGCGGATGTTCTGCGACATCCTGCTCCCCGACGGCAGCCCGTCCTGGGCCGACCCGCGCCACGTGCTGCGCCGCATGCTCTCCAAGGCCGCGGAGAAGGGCTTCACCTTCTACACGCACCCGGAGATCGAGTTCTTCCTGCTGGAGAACGGGCCGCTGGACGGCTCGGTCCCCACGCCGGTCGACACCGGCGGCTACTTCGAGCACACCACGCACGCGGTCGCACGGGACTTCCGCCGCCAGGCCGTGCTCGCGCTGGAGCGGCTCGGCATCTCCGTCGAGTTCAGCCACCACGAGGTCGCGCCCGGCCAGCAGGAGATCGACCTGCGGTACGCGGACGCCCTCACCACGGCCGACAACATCATGACGTTCCGGCACGTGATCAAGGAGGTGGCGCTCTCGCACGGCGTGCGCGCCACGTTCATGCCGAAGCCGTTCACCGACCAGCCCGGCAGCGGCATGCACACCCACCTGTCGCTGATGGAGGGCGAGCGCAACGTCTTCCACGACGCCAGCGACCCGATGAAGCTCTCCAAGGTGGCGAAGGCGTTCATCGCCGGCCTGCTGGTGCACGCCCGGGAATACACGGCCGTCACCAACCAGTGGGTCAACTCGTACAAGCGGCTCTTCCCGCAGCAGCTGCCGAACCAGATCACCGAATCCCCGGCGTACGTGTGCTGGGGCCACCTCAACCGCTCCGCGCTGGTCCGCGTCCCGGCCTACGGCAAGCCCAACTCGGCCCGCGTCGAGATCCGCTCGCTGGACTCGGCCGTCAACCCGTACCTCGGCTTCGCGGTCATGCTCGGTGCCGGCCTCAAGGGCATCGAGGAGGGGTACGAGCTGCCCCCGGGCGCCGAGGACGACGTGTGGTCACTCTCCAACGACGAGCGCAAGGCGATGGGCTACGAGTCGCTCCCGGAGAACCTGTCCGAGGCGGTCGAGGCGATGGCCGGCTCCGAGCTGGTCGCCGAGGTCCTCGGCGAGCACGTCTTTGACTTCTTCCTCCGCAACAAACGCAGCGAGTGGGAGCAGTACCGGCGCGAGGTCACGCCGTACGAGCGCCAGCGCTACCTCGGCGCGCTGTAACTCCCGTCGTCACCGAGCCCCGGACCCCGCGGTCCGGGGCTCGTGTCATGCGTACGCTCCGGGCGCCGTCCCGCGGGCGGGGTTAGGGTCGCCCGCGGGACGGCTGTCATTGCGGCGACCGGCGGGGGTGAACGCTGCCGCGGTCCACCCCCGCCGGCGCCGGAGCTACCCCCGCGGCGGGGGTTTGGGGGCCGGCGAGACGCTGGGAGGCGTGCTCGGCTCGCCGCCGGGGTAGCCGTTCCACTCGCTGTCGCGAGAGTCGGTCGGGTCGGTCGAGGGCTGCCACCGGTCGCGCCGCCGGTCGTCGCAGAACCGGCCGACCCGGTCGCTGCCGCCCGCGTCGCGGACCAGGTCGTGGTAGCGGGAGTCGCGCAGCGCCCGGTCCCGCTGCCGGTCGTCCATGCCACCGAGCTCGCGGCAGAGCTGGCCGGGGCCGGGCGTGCTCCGGTCCGGGGTCCGGCGCCCGGCCGACGGCGAGGACTCCGGCGCGGCGAGCGGTGCGACCGGCACGGCCGGCGCGGCGGCCGGGGTGCCGGACGGGGTCGCGGAGGGCAGCGGGCGCATGGTCTGTGTCCAGGCGGGTGCCGGCGCGGGCCGGGACGCACTCTCGTCGGGCGACGGCGCGGCCACGGTGGCCAGCGCGACGCTGCCCACGCCGGCCGCGGCCACCAGCCCGAACGTGGCGATCTTCGCGGTCAGCACCCGGGTGATCACGTCGCGGAGCGCGGAGCGGCGGCGGGCCGGTGGCGGCGCGGCGAGCGCGGCCCGGAACGCGGCCAGCGCGGCGGCCTCGCCGGGCATTTCCCGGTCGGTCGCGGCGGGCGCGGAGGCGGCGGCGAGCAGCGCGTCCAGGCGGGATCTCTCCTGCCGCGGAAACGCCGTCGGGTCCATCTTCTCTCCGCTCATCTCACCTCCCTCAGCGCCGGGGCGGGCGAATGTGTCACCCGCGGCACCGCGCGGGTCGCCGGCGCGAGGCGCTCGGCCAGCGTCTTCAGCCCGCGGTAGGCCGCGGTGCGCACCGCGCCGGCCCGCTTGCCGAGGATCCGCCCGGTCGCCTTCGCGTCCAGCCCGATCACCACGCGCAGCATCACGGCCTCGGCCTGGTCGCGGGGGAGCGAGGCGATCAGCGCGACCGCGGCCTCCGTGTCGAGCAGTTCGAGTGCCCGGTCCGCCGCGTCCTCGCCGGTGGTCAGCCGCGGCTCGGGCAGCGCCTCGACCGGCAGCGCGGCGACCGGGCGGCGGCGCTGCGCGCGCAGACTGTCCATGGCGCGATGCCGGGCGATGGTGGCGGTCCAGCCGCGGAAGCCGTCCCAGTCGCCGGAGAAGCCGGCCAGGTCGCGCGCGATCTGCAGCCACGCCTCCGAGGCCACGTCCTCGGCGTCGTCGCCGGCCAGCACGCGCAGGTAGCGCAACAGCACCGGTTGCTGGACGCGGTAGAGCAGCCGGAACGCGTCCTCGTCGCCGGACTGCGCGGCGCGCAGCGCGACGTCGAGGTCCTCCGGTTGCTGCATCCAACGACCTCCACGCCTGAGATGTCCGCTGCCGAGAGGCGGGCTGAAGGCCCCTCAAGTCACAGCGCCGGACGGCGGAAAAGTGTTACAGCGCGAAGGACTCCTCGTCGAGTGCGGTCGTCCCCAGCTGCCACGTGAGGCGCCGGGAGTGGCGCCGGGCCGGAGGAGCGCAGCGACGACCATAAGCTCAGCGACGACCAGAGACAGAGAAATCGTGCAAAAACAGATAGCCTCGATGCGTGGGTACGGCGCTGGTGGTGGAGAACGATCCCGCGGACGACGTCCGGCGACTCGGTGAGTGGCTGACCGAGGCGGGCCTGACGCTCGAGATCCGTCGGCCGCACGCGGGCGACGAGCTGCCGGAGACGCTGGACGGCTACGCCGCGCTGGTCGTGCTCGGCGGCGAGCAGCACGCCTATCCGCCCGGCGCGCCGTGGTTCCCCCGGCTGGAGAGCCTGCTGCGCAAGGCCGTGCGATACCGGACGCCGACGCTCGCGGTGTGCCTCGGCGCGCAGTTGCTCGCCACCGCGCACAACGGCACCGTGGCTCGCAGCACGTCCGGCCCGGAGATCGGCCCGGCGCTGGTCGGCCGCCGGGACGCCGCCGACACCGACCCCCTCTTCCGGTACGTGCCGCTGCTGCCGGACGTGCTGCAGTGGCACGTCGACGAGATCACCGAGTTGCCGCACGGCGCGGTGCTGCTGGCCGCGTCCACCCGCTTTCCGCACCAGGCGTTCCGGCTCGGCGACCGGGCCTGGGGCGTGCAGTTCCACATCGAGTGCGACGCCGACATGATCGCCCGCTGGGCCGCCACCGACGACGGGCTGCTGGCCGACCTCGGCTACGCACCGCAGGACGTGGTGGACGCCTGCGTGGCCGGGCTCGCCGACGTGGAGGAGATCTGGCAGCCGTTCGCGGCCCGGTTCGCCGCGCTCGCGCTCGGCACGCTCTCCGGAGCCGGCCGCTCGCTGCCGCTGCTGGGTCAGTAGATGACCCGCCCGACCGGCGCCCGCCTGGCGCGCTACGGCTTCACGCTGACCGGTGCCGGGCCGAAGGCCGCCGAGCTGCTCGGCGACCTCGGCCTCTGGGACGCACAGGCCCAGGAGCCGGCCGACGAGCTCGCCGGCGAGCTGCTCACCGTGCTGTCCCGGACCGCCGACCCGAACCTCGCGCTTCGCCAGCTGCACCGCGTCGTGGAGGCGAACCCCGCTCCGGAACCACCGCCCGCCCCGCCGGAGGGCCGGCTGCGCCGGGTGATGCACCTGCACCGGCACCACGAGGAGCCGGCCGACGAGAGCCTGCTCGGCACGCTGCGCCGGGACCGGGGTCTGACCCGGCGGCTGTTCGCGGTGCTCGGCGCGGCCAGCCCGCTCGGCGACGACCTGGTCGCGGACCCTGGCCGGTGGCGGGTGCTGTGCACGGAGAAGAACGGCGTCGCCCCGGCCGCGGACGGCACGCTCGACCTGGAGGGCGCGCTGACCGTGGCGGCGCTGCGCCGGGCGTACCGTGTCGGGCTCTTGAAGATCGCCGCCGCGGATCTGACGGCGGGCCGCGGTCTGGAGCAGACGATGGCCGCGCTCACCGCGCTGGCCGACGCGACGATGGCCGCCGCGTTCGACATGGCGGTGTCGGAGCTGGCCGCGGAGAAACCGTCGCTCGCCGTGATCGCGATGGGCAAGTGCGGCGCGACCGAGCTGAACTACGTCTCCGACGTCGACGTGATCTTCGTGTGCCGGGGCGACGAGGACCTGTCCGCCGGCACCACGGTCGCGGCCCGGCTGATCGAGATCTGCGGCCAGGTCGCCTGGCAGGTCGATGCCGCGCTGCGGCCGGAGGGCGGCCGTGGCCCGCTGGTCCGCACGCTCGCCAGCCACCTCGCCTACTACCACCGCTGGGCGCGCACCTGGGAGTTCCAGGCGCTGCTCAAGGCGCGGGTCGCGGTCGGCGACCGGGAGCTGGGCGAGGAGTGGCTCGCCCAGCTCGCGCCGCTGATCTGGCACGCGGCCGAGCGCCCGGAGGCGGTCGACGACATCCGCAAGATGCGCCGCCGGATCATCGACCAGGTCCCGCCGAAGCAGAAGGACCGGGAGATCAAACGCGGCCCCGGCGGCCTGCGCGACATCGAGTTCGCGGTGCAGCTGCTGCAGCTGGTGCACGGCCGGGTGGACGAGTCGTTGCGCGTCGGTGGCACGGTCCCGGCGCTGCGCGCGCTGGTCAACGGCGGCTACGTGGGCCGGCAGGACGGCGAGACGCTGCTGCGCGGCTACCGGTTCCTGCGCGCGGTCGAGCACCGCCTGCAACTGCAACAGCTGAGCCGCACGCACACCGTGCCGGACGGCGCGGACGCGCAGCGCTGGCTGGCCCAGTCGCTCGGCTACGCGCCGCTGCCCGGCAGGGACGTGGTCGAGGCGTTCCGCGCGGACTGGGTCGCGCACGCGGCCGGCGTCCGCCGCCTGCACGCCAAGCTGCTCTACCGGCCGCTGCTGGAGTCCGTCGCGCGGGTGCCCGCGGAACAGCTGCGGATGTACCCGGAGTCGGCCCGCCGCCGCCTCCAGGTGCTCGGCTACGCCGACCCGGCCGGCGCGCTGCGGCACATCGAGGCGCTCACCGGCGGCCTGTCCCGGACCGCGTCGATCCAGCGCACGCTGCTGCCGGTGCTGCTGGAGGAGCTGGCCGACGCGCCCGAGCCGGACCGCGGGCTGCTCAGCTACCGCCAGCTCTCCGACCAGCTCGGCAGCGCCCCGTGGTACCTCCGGCTGCTCCGCGACGAGGGCCCGGTCGTGCGCCGCCTCGCCCGCCTGCTCGGCCTCTCCCGGTACGCGGCCGACCTGCTCGCCCGCGACCCGGAGGCGCTGCGCCTGCTCGCCGACGACGCCGAACTCACGCCGCGCGACCGGGACGTGCTCGAGCCCGGCTTCGCCGCCGCGGCCACACGCCACCTCGCGCCCGCCGACCCCACCCAGGCCATCGGCGCCGTGCGCGCGCTGCGCCGCCGCGAACTGCTGCGTCTCGCCTGCGCGGACATCCTGGTCAACGCGGAGGACCTGGCACCGGCCAAGCCCGCCGGCATGCTCGACATAGCGCGCGGCCTGTCCGCGGTCACCGACGCCACGCTGGCCGCCGCCGTGCGGGTCGCCCGCGACGTGCACAAGGTCCCGGCCGGCCTGCGGTTCACCGTGATCGGCATGGGCCGGCTCGGCGGCGACGAGATGAGCTACTCCTCGGACGCGGACGTGCTGTTCGTCTTCGACGGTGGGGACGCCGCCGCCGCCCACGCGGTCGCGGAGGAACTGCGCCGGCTGCTCGGCATGCCCGCGCACGACCCGCCGCTCGGCATCGACGCGGACCTGCGCCCGGAGGGACGGCAGGGACCGCTGGTGCGCAGCCTCGCCGCGTACCGCTCCTACTACGACCGCTGGTCGAAGATCTGGGAGGCGCAGGCGTTGCTCCGCGCCCGGCTCGTCTGCGGCGACTCCGAGCTCGGCGCCGAGTTCCTCGCGCTCGCGGACACGCTGCGCTACCCGGACGGCGGGCTCAGCCGCGAGCAGGTCACCGAGATCCGCCGGATCAAGGCGCGGGTGGAGAACGAGCGGCTGCCGCGCGGCGCCGACCCGGCCACCCACACCAAGCTCGGCCGCGGCGGCCTCGCGGACGTCGAATGGGCGGTGCAGCTGCTCCAGCTGCGGCACGCGCACGCGGTCCCCGGGCTGCGCTCCACCCGGACGCTGGACGCGCTGGACGCGGCCCACGACGCCGGTCTGGTCGACGCGGCGGACACGGCCGCGCTGCGGGCCGGCTGGACGCTCGCGGCCGAGGTGCGCAACGCGCTCACGCTGGTCCGCGGCCGGCCCACCGACCAGCTGCCCCGGCACGGCCCGGAGCTGGCCGGCGTGGTCCAGATGCTCGGCGCGAGCGATCCGCAGGAGTTCGTCGACGAGTACCTGCGCACCACCCGGCGGGCGCGCGCGGCCACCGAGCGAGTGTTGGATTCGTGACCAGTGTCGAACCTCATGGCGGTCCGGTGAGCCGGGCGACGGTGGCTTAGCCTGTCTGGCGGCAACGCCGACGAACTGGAAGCAGAATTCACCGTGACCACTGCCCCGCCCGCTGTGAAGAAGCCGCTCGCACTGCTGACGGTGGCACGCTGGTCCGGATTCGCCGGTGCGGTGATGCTCGGCGCCGCGGCCTTCCTGGGCGGCGCGCTGCCGGTGCCGCAGCCCGCCTGGGTCTCGCCGGTCACGATCTGGCACGCGGAGAACGGTCCCGCGTCCGTCATCCTGTATTTCGCCGGCGTGATCCTGCTCCTCCTCGCCTGGTGGCGGGCCCGGGCCGGCGAGCTGACCGTGCGCTGGGTCGCGGTCACCGCGGCGCTGTGGTCGCTGCCGCTGCTCGTCGCGCCGCCGCTGGCCAGCCGGGACGTCTATCCGTACTCGTGCCAGGGAGAGATCTTCGCGGCCGGCATCGACCCGTACCGCAACGGTGTCGCCGCCCTGCCCTGCGAGTGGCTGGACCTGGTCACGCCGATGTGGCGGGAGACCCCGGCGCCGTACGGCGCGGTCTTCATGGCGGTCGCCGGCCTGGTCGCGCACGTCACCGGCACGCTCTGGGCCTCGATCGCCGGGTTCCGGGCCGCCGCCGTGCTCGGCCTGATCCTCGCCGCGGTCAGCCTGCCCGCGCTGGCCCGCCGCGCCGGCGCCGACCCGGCCCGCGCGCTCTGGTTCGGCCTGGCCACCCCGCTGGTCGGCATCCACCTGCTCTCCGGCGCACACAACGACGCGCTGATGCTCGGCCTGTTCCTCGCCGGCCTCGCGGTCACGCCCTTTTCGGGTGATCCGCGCACTCCGGCGTGGTGGCTGCGGCTCGCCGGCGCCGGCGCTTTGATCGGCCTGTCCGTCGGCGTCAAGGGCACCGCGCTGGTCGTGCTGCCGTTCGCCGCGCTGCTCGCGATCGGCGCCCCGTTCCGGTGGCGCGCGCTCTGGCCGGTCGCGGCCGCGCTCACCGGCGGCGCCGTGGCCGCGCTGGCCGGCACCACGCTCGCCGTCGGCCTCGACTTCGGCTGGCTGGCCGCGCTCTCCGGCACCGGCGACTCCGTCGTCTGGCAGTCGCCGCCCACCTCCGTCGGCCTGACCATCGAGTGGCTGATCCGCATGGTCGGCATCAAGACGAAGGTGTACGGCTTCTTCCGCGTCGTGGCCCTGATCCTGCTGGTCCCGGTCCTGGTCGCGATCTGGCTGCGGGCTCGCCGCGACCAGACCGACGCGAAGGTACTGCACCACGCCGGCCTCGCGCTGGCGGCCACGCTCGCGCTCTCCCCGGTCGTCAACATCTGGTACATGACCTGGCCGATCGCGCTCCTCGCGATTGCCGCCGCGTCCGGCCGGGGCCTGCTCGGCATCACATTCGTCACGGCCGGCGGCCTCTTCCTGATCATGCCCGACGGCACCGGCCTGGCCTACTTCACCCGCATCCCGGGCGCCCCGCTGATGCTCGCCTTCTCCATCTGGTTCCTGATCCGCCTCTTCCGCCGCCTCCGCGACGAACGCCACCCCATCCCGGTCTGACCGGCGGTGTCCCCATGGTTTGGGGCGCGCCGATCACGGGATGGCGCACCAGGGACCGAATCAAGATCACGTTCAAGAGCGTGATCTTCCCGCTTCCGGCGTGGCCCAGCCCGTTTGCTCCCGCGGGCAAACCGCGCCGAGGGCTCCGGCTCCGCTGGCGCTCCGCTCCGCCCGCGGCGGCGGAGCCGGCGACGTCGTGGCCGGGGAGAACCGCGATTCCCGCCACCGCTCCCGCCGCGCGGCGCGCGTCGGGTTCTTCCGGGAATCCTGACCCACGCCGCCGCTCGGTACGTGCGAATCACTCGACGTTGAGACAGTCGGTGTAGTACGAAGCGTAGTACGCTCGTTGCCATGGAGCAGATTCCGATTCGCGTCTTGAACCAGGACACCGCAGGAGTCCTCGCGAAGGTCGAGCAGGGCGCAGTAATCGAGGTGACAAACCGAGGACACCCGATCGCGCGGATCGTGCCGGCTAAAGGCGATCCGCTGGCCGGTCTGGTCGAGGCCGGAGTGGTACTGCCGCCGACCGTGGTCGGGCCTTTTCTGATGCCGACGGCAGCAGCCGAGCCGGGAGCAGACGCCGGAGAGCTGATGAGCGGCCTGCGTGACGAGGAGCGCTGGTGATCTACCTGGACTCTGCGGCGCTGGTGAAGCTGATCCGCACGGAGCGCGAGACTCCTGGCCTCATCACCTGGCTCAATGAACGGTCTTCCGAACATCTGGTGGCCTCCGCGCTGGTGGAGGTGGAGGTGCCGCGCGCGTTGCGACGGTCCGCGCCGGGTGTGCTGGGGAGCGCGGCCGGTGTCCTCGCGCGGCTGTATCGGATGGAGATCAACGCGGCGGTGCGGGCGACCGCCGGAGCGTATCCCGATTCGCTCCTCCGGTCGTTGGATGCCGTTCACCTGGCTACCGCACAGCTGCTGATCGCGTCAGGTCAGGAGATCAGCGCGTTCGTGACATACGACAAGAGGTTGGCGGCGGTCGCGGAGAGCGCCGGACTGACTGTGGTGGCGCCCGAATAGGCGTCGCCGGAGTCGGGTGCCGCGGAGGCACATCATTGCAGTGAACGGCCGGTTTCAGTGGTGACCACCGGAAACCGGAAGGGAGCCCTGCTACCGCCCCGGCCGCCCGCCCCTGACCGGAGTGAACGCTCTACCCCCTACGGCTGACCGGGGCCCGCCGGAGCATGCGGGCCGGACTACGCCGGAGCGGGAAAATGCTTTCAGACGTCCAGGATTCTGGCGTCCGGCAGATAGGGCGTGTCCCGCCGGTACGGTTTCTGGGGTTTGTGGCAGGCCAGCAGGTTCGGTAACCGCGGGTGTTCGCGCAGGTCGACGCCGGCCGCCGTGGCGAACTCGTCCACGTCGGCGAACGGCCCGCCGAGCTCGCGCAGGTCGACCGCGCGGGCCGCGCCGGCGAGGTCGATGCCGGGCAGCACCGCCAGCTCCTCCGCCGTGGCCGCGTTGACGTCGACGCGGTCGACGAACGTCGGCGGGCGGGTGCCGGGCGGCACCACCGGCAGCACCAGCTGATCGTCGGCGGCGGGTGAGGAGGCCGCCGGCAGCCGGGGCGCGGGAGGCGGTGCCGGGGGCATCGGGGAAGGATCGTCGAAACCGGTCAAGCGCTGCCACCAACTCACCGTTACGAACCTCCGCGAACCGGACCCTGGATCAGAACTCTACGGCGCGCCCGTTGCCGGTGCCCATGTCCCAGTCCTCCGGCGCGGTCGCGGCGACCGCGCGGTCGGCGGCCCAGGAGCGGATGGCGGTTATCCGTTCCGACTGTGTCACGCTGAGTGGCACCGTGTTGGTGACCGCGCGCACCAGATCGTCGCGTTCCAGCGGGCGCCGTTGCGCGAACGCGTCGTAGAGCGCGGAGACCACGGCCTGCTCGATCTCGGCGCCGGAGAAGCCGTCGGTGAGCTTGGTCAGCTCGGTCAGCAGCGCCGGGGAGAGATCGAGGCGGCCGGCGACGGCGGGCCGGCTGAGCCGGCGGGCGAGGTGGACGGTCCAGATCGCGGTGCGTTCCGGGCCGGTGGGCAGGTCGACGAAGAAGATCTCGTCGAAGCGTCCCTTGCGGAGCAGTTCGGCGGGGAGGCGGTCGATGTCGTTCGCGGTGGCGATGATGAAGACCGGCCGGGTCTTCTCCTGCAGCCAGGTGAGGAACGTGCCGAAGACCCGGGCGCCGGTGCCGGTGTTGTCGCCGGAGCCGGACGAGGCCGCGAGTCCCTTCTCGATCTCGTCGACCCAGAGCACGCACGGCGACGTGGCCTCGGCCGCGCGGATCGCGGTGCGCATGTTCTGTTCGGACGAGCCGACCAGGCCGCTGAACACCCGGCCCATGTCCAGGCGGAGCAGCGGCAGGCCCCAGCCGGCCGCGACCGCCTTGGCGGTGAGTGACTTGCCGCAGCCGGGCACGCCGGTGATCAGCACGCCGCGCGGCGCGGGCAGGCCCCAGGCGGCGGCCTCGTCCAGCCAGGTGCCGTCGCGGCGCAGCAGCCAGCGTTTGAGGTTCTCCAGGCCGCCGACGTCGGCCAGGCCGGTGTGCGGCTCGACGAACTCCAGCAGACCGGACTTGCGGACCGCCTGACGCTTCTCCTCGTGCACCACCGCGAGGTCCGCGGGGGCCAGCACGGCGTCGTCGACCATCGCGCGGGCGAACGCGTTCTCCGCCTCGTGCAGCGTGAGCCCGAGCGCGGCCTTGGCGAAGCGCTCCCGATCGCCGGGGGTGAGCGTGACCGTGATCCGCCCGGTGGCCATGTTGTCGTCGATCATGCGGTCCAGCAGCGCCCGGATCTCGGTCTCGGCCGGGAGCGGGAAGTCCAGGATGGAGACCTCCTTCTCCAGGTCGTGCGGGATGTGCAGCGCGGGCGCGAGGATGATCAGCGTGCGGGGGACCGGGCCGGCCCGGAACGCCACCGCGACGTCGCGGAGCAGCCGGACGACCGCGGGGCCGAGCGTGCCGTGCAGGTCGCAGAAGACGAAGACGCTGGGTTCGTCCGTGCGCAGCGCGGCGACGAGCGCGTCCTCCGGATCGATCGCGCCGCGCCGGGCGGTGCCGTCCGGCTGGATCAGTCCACTCGTCGGCGACCAGGTGAGCAGCGCACGCGGGGTACGGACCAGTTCCGGGTCCCGGGCCACCGCGGCGATCTCGGCGAGTGCGCGGTGTTCCTCATAGGACTCGACGTACAGAATCGGGATTCTCGCGCGGAATGCCTGCGAGAGGTCGCCCCGAAATCCGATGGACGGCATCGATTTACCTCCCCGGCGGACATCCGACCGGCAGAAGGTTAGCAATGAGCCGAAGACCTGTTGCCTAGGAGCGTCGTGTCCCGTTATTGTGCATCGATTTTCCAGGGAACTTTCAGCTAGGAGATACCCGAATCATGTCCACCACCCCTGTCGCCGCCGGTCAGAAGTCCTGGGTCGTCACGCTTCTGCTCGAGTTCTTCCTCGGCACGCTCGGCGTCCACCGCTTCTACGTCGGCAAGATCGGCACCGGCCTCCTGATGCTGATCACCTTCGGTGGCCTCGGCATCTGGTGGCTCATCGACCTGATCATGATCGTCACCGGCAAGTTCACCGACAAGCAGGGTCTCCCGCTCGCTCGCTGAACCAGCGTTTCGGCCCCCCGGACCGCTCGCGGTCCCGGGGGCCGATCCGTCTCCGCCGGGGAAGATCGTCGGTACGATGCGGGTCAGGGTTCCGGCGCGGGCGGAGGCGATCGATGGTGTTGGTGAACGGTCCGGTGGTCGTCGGGATCGACAACGGCGGCACCGCGAACAACGCGACCATCCTGACCTCGGCCGGTGAGTTCCTGGTCGACCGGATGGTCGAGATCCCCAGCCGGGTCAGGGAAGGCCCGGAGCAGGCCGTGACCGCGCTCTCCGACGCGCTCGACAACATCCTCGCCATCACCGGTGTGCAGCGTGAGGCGGTCGTCGCGGTCGGCCTGGACACGCCCGGCCCCGCCACGGCGGACGGCGTGATCTCGCAGAAGGGCTCGACGAACTTCTCCGAGTCCGCCTGGCACGGCTTCGACATCCGCGGTGCGCTCGAGGCCCGCCTCGGCCTGCCGGTCGTCTACAACAACGACGGCAACGCGGCCGCGCTCTACGCCCACCATGTCTACTTCGGCGCAGAGGCCGCGGACACCTCGTCCATCTCCGCGATCGTCGGCACCGGCCTCGGCGGCGGCGTGGTCGAGAACGGCCAGGTCGTCAAGGGCGCCGCCGGGATGGCCGGCGAACTCGGCCACGTCACGATCCCGCTGCACGGCCTGATCGAGGACGACCAGCCGCTGCCGCTCTGCAACTGCGGCTTCACCGGCGACTCGGAGAGCATCGCCTCCCTCACCGGCATCGCCCAGAACCTGCTGCCGTACTGGCTGGGCCGCTACCCCGGCCACCCGCTGCACGCCGAGCCGTCCATCCTGGCCGCCGCGAAGAAGCTGCGCGGCATGGCCGAGGCCGGCGACGAGATGGCGCTGCACGTCTTCGAACAGCAGGCCACCGCGATCGGCCGCCTCTTCACCGTCGCCGCGAACTTCACCGACCCGCACGCGTACTTCGTCGGCGGCGGCGTGGTCGAGACCCAGCCCCACTTCCGCGAGTGGTTCATCAAGACCGTCCGCGAGCACACGCTGCTCCGCGCGGAACAGTCCGCGGTGGCGACGTTCGCCCTGGTCCCGGACCTGGACATGGCCGGCGCGAGGGGCGCCGCCATCGCGGCACTGGAGCAGCACGTTCCGGCCGAATGAATCTTCAAAGCGGATTTTCCCGCTTCCGGCGTGGTGCAGCCCGCATGCTCCCGCGGGCACCGGCCGGGTGGGTGGTCACCTCAAAGATCAACCCTGGGCTGGTTCAGGCGACCGCGATGCCCTCCAGCTCGACCAGTTGCCCCGGGACAGCCAGCCGGGTCACGCCGAGCATCGTGGTCGCCGGTGCCACCCCGGCGGCGCCGAGCCGCGAGGCCAGCGCGCCGTAGTGCGTGAACAGCTGGTCGACGTCCGTGGTGTAGACGTTGAGGCGGACCAGGTTCGCCAGCGACATCCCGGCTTCGCCGAGCACCGCCTCCACGTTGTCGAGGCTGAGCGCCAGCTGCGCCGCCATGTCGTCGTCGTGCCGCGGCCTGCCCTCGCCGTCCATCGCGGTCTGCCCGGAGCAGTAGAGCGTCCGGGTGTGCCCGGAGACCAGCTCGCCCTGGTTGAATCCCAGCGCCGCCGACCAGTTCACCGGGTTGACCGCCACGCGTTCGATTGCCACTTCAGTCTCCGTTCGTCGCCGTTTGACGGAAGACTGCCAACGAATCACGCCACCCTATGTCACATATTTCGTTAGAGTCGCCGGATGCGCGCCGATCGACTGGTCTCGCTGGTCCTCTTGCTACGCCGGCACGGCCGGATGACCGCGGACCGGTTGGCCCGCGAGCTCGAGGTGTCCACCAGCACCGTGCTGCGCGACATCGAGGCGCTCTCCACCGCCGGTGTCCCGGTCTACGCCGAACGCGGCCGGCACGGCGGCTACGCGTTGCTCCCCGGCTTCCGCACCGAGCTGACCGGCCTGAACCACGACGAGACGCTCGCGCTGCTCTCCGCCGGACCGGGGCGCGGCGAGCGGGCGTTCGGCCTCGGCCCAGCGCTCGCCTCGGCGCTGCGCAAGGTGGTCGACGCACTGCCCGACGCCCACCTGGCCACCGCGAGCGACGCGTCCCGCCGCCTCCTCGTCGAGCCCGAGACCGACCTGCTGTCCCGCTGGCCGGTCACCGAGGACGTGCCGGCCACGACGATGGCCGAGGTGCGAAGCGCGGTGCTCACCGGCCGCCGGCTACGCCTGCTCTACGCCGCCACCGGCGAGACCGCCCGGTGGCGCACCGTGGACCCCGTCGGCGTGGTAACCGTGCGCGATCGCGCCTACCTGCTGGCGCTCAGATCCGGCGCCGACCGCACGTACCGGATGTCCCGGGTGCTGGCCGCCGAGAGCCTCCCCGACCCGGCCGAACGGCCCGACGAGGTCGACCTCGACCGCCTCTGGCGCGACCGCTGCGCCCGTTTCCTCGCCGACGGCCACCTGACCGTCCTGGTCCGCGTCGACCCGACCCGGCGGGACGACCTGCTGAACACCGCGGTGGCCGTCCGCACCGAGCAACCCGGCCCTGACGGCTGGCCCCGCCTCGAACTGACCTACCAGGACGCCTGGCATGCCGAGTGGGCCCTGTGGCAACTCGGCCCACACGCCGAGGCCCTCTCCCCACCCTCGCTACGCACCGCCCTCCACACCCGCGCCACCACGCTCGCCAACCGGTACGGGTAAATCGGCGAGATGCGTCTCTACCTCGGACCTTCCGCTCCCGGCCGGGAAAGACAATTCGGTCGGATTCGCCGTACGCGTCGGAAATTTGACATGGGCATTCAACGTGGCCTGATCGCCGCGCTGGCCGGACCGCCGTCGCCGGCGTCCGCCGGGCTCGATACCGGTTCTCGCCCGGTTGACCGCCTGGTACCGGGACTGCGGGCCGCCGGGCTGACGGTCGGGTGGGACTCGCCGCTGCCCGCATACCCGGTCGATCTGACACTTTCCGGCAAGCGGATCTGGCAGTGGTGATCGACGACCCCGAAGGCGACCCGTACGGCCGCGCGTTGCGCCGCACCCTGGCCCGCCTCGACGTCATCGCCGGTTCCGCGGACGTACGCCGTGTGCCGGTCTGGCGCTGCATCGCGGAACCGGATCAGGTCGTCGCCGAGCTGCGGGAGGCAGCGAACCGCGATTGAGCGGTCGTTCTCGCTGACGAAACGGACGAAGGCCGGCCCCCGAGGGGACCGGCCTTCACCGTGTCAGCTGTTCAGGCGGTGCCTGGATCAGCAGTCGTAGTACATCGCGAACTCGTGCGGGGTCGGGCGCAGGCGGACCGCGTCGACCTCGTTGGAGCGCTTGTAGTCGATCCAGGTCTCGATCAGGTCCTCGGTGAAGACGCCGCCCGCGGTCAGGTACTCGTGGTCGGCCTCGAGGCGGTCGAGCACGGCGTCGAGGGAGCCCGGCACCTGCTTGACGTTCGCGACCTCCTCCGGCGGCAGGTCGTAGAGGTCCTTGTCGATCGGGGCCGGCGGCTCGATCTTGTTCTTGATGCCGTCCAGGCCGGCCAGCAGCATGGCGGAGAACGCCAGGTACGGGTTGCTCGACGGGTCCGGCACGCGGAACTCGACGCGCTTGGCCTTCGGGTTGGTGCCGGTGACCGGGATGCGGGTGCAGGCGGACCGGTTACGCGCCGAGTAGACCAGGTTGACCGGCGCCTCGAAGCCCGGCACCAGGCGACGGTACGAGTTGACCGTCGGGTTGGTGAACGCGAGCAGCGACGGCGCGTGGGTCAGCAGACCGCCGATGTACCACCGGGCGGTGTCGGAGAGGCCGCCGTAGCCGGTCTCGTCGTAGAACAGCGGCTCGCCGTTCGCCCAGAGCGACTGGTGGGTGTGCATGCCCGAGCCGTTGTCGCCGAACAGCGGCTTCGGCATGAACGTGGCGGTCTTGCCCGCGTTCCACGCCGTGTTCTTGACGATGTACTTGAACAGCTGGATCTGGTCACCGGAGTGCAGCAGCGTCGAGAACTTGTAGTTGATCTCGGCCTGGCCCGCGGTGCCGACCTCGTGGTGCGCCCGCTCGATGGTGAAGCCCGAGTCGATCAGCTTGGAGACCATCTGGTCGCGCAGGTCGGCGTAGTGGTCGACCGGCGGGACGGGGAAGTAACCGCCCTTGTACGCGGTCTTGTAACCGCGGTTGCCGCCCGGCTCCTCCTTGCCCGAGTTCCACCAGCCCTCGATCGAGTCGATGTGGTAGAACGCCTCGTTGGCCTGGGTGCTGTGGCGGATCGAGTCGAAGATGTAGAACTCCGCCTCGGCACCGAAGTACGCCGTGTCGGCGATGCCGGAGGAGGCGAGGTAGGCCTCGGCCTTCTTCGCGACGTTGCGCGGGTCGCGCGAGTAGGCCTCGCGCGTGAACGGGTCGTGGATGAAGAAGTTGAGCGCGACCGTCTTGGCGATCCGGAACGGGTCGATGAAGGCGGAGGCGACGTCCGGCAGCAGCAGCATGTCGGACTCGTGGATGGCCTGGAACCCGCGGATCGAGGACCCGTCGAAGGCAAGACCATCGGAGAAGACGGAGTCGTCGAAGGACTCAACCGGCACCGTGAAGTGCTGCATCACGCCCGGCAGGTCACAGAAGCGGATATCGACGAACTTAACGTCCTCATCCTTGAGGTATCGCAGGAGCTCCTCGGAATTGGCGAACACACGTCCTCCTGGCACGTCCACTTATAGCTGGCTGGTCGCGACCGTATGGCTGCGGGGTTGCCCGAGCGTGTCTCGATTGTTTCTGCCGTGTTACGACCGGATGCTGGGGCATTATCCACCGATCAGGAGCGCGGTCGCTGCCTGAATGGACCATACAGCGAGCTTGCGGCCCGGGCTCCCGCCTCCCGAATTCTGACGGTTAACCTCGGGTTCGTGGCCGCGAACCCTGTGAATAAGCAACGAAAGCCGAATGATCCGCCGGGCGGAGAAATCGAACTACCGACGCTCGGCCGCCGATTCGGTGCGCTCGCCATCGACTGGGCGCTCTGTCTTCTCGTCGCGAACCTCTACGGCGAGCCCGCGCGCGACGGCTGGTCCCCGGTCGTCGCACTGATCTTCATCTACACCGTCTTCGCCGGCTTCTTCGCCCAGACGCCCGGCATGGCCCTCACCCGCCTCGCGGTCGTCGACGTCGACCACGGCGGCCCCATCGGCCCGCTCCGCGGCCTCCTCCGCGGCGTGCTGATCTGCCTGGTCCTGCCGATGCTGGTCCTCGACGGCGACCGCCGCGGCCTGCACGACCGCCTGGCCCGCTCGATCGTCCTCCCGGCACAGCGCAAAAACCCTTAGAGGCCTTCAAAATCGATTTCCCGCTTCCGGCGTGGTGCGGCAGCTCTGCGTTCACTCCGGTCAGGGGCGGCAGCCGGGTCCCGCGGGCACCGGTCGTCGCTGGCGCTCCTCCCTGCCGGTCCCGACGCGGGTCACCGAAACCCAGTGGTCCCACGGCCGGCAGAGCCAGGGCCAGGAGGCCGGCGCCGGGTCAGGTCGGCCCGGCGCCGGGTCAGGGCCATGATCGAGGCGTCCCCCATGTCGTTCTCACGGCATGGGGGACGCCTCGATCATGGGTAGGGGGTGCTGTCGGTTCGTGGGCGGCCGGCGTGGGCGGTCAGCGGGTGGCGGCGGTGAGCTGGTCGGCGGTGGTGACGACGTGGTCGACCATGCCGTATTCGCGGGCCTGCTCGGCCGTGAACCAGCGGTCGCGGTCCCAGTCCTGCGCGATCTGCTCCGGCGTCTGGCCGGTGTGCATCGCGGTCAGCTCCAGCTGGGTGCGCCGCACGTGGATCATGCTCTGCGCCTGGATCGCGATGTCCGCGCTGGTGCCCCCGATGCCACCGGACACCTGGTGCATCATGATCCGCGCGTGCGGGAGCGCGTAGCGCTTGCCGGCCGTACCCGCGCAGAGCAGGAACTGGCCCATCGACGCGGTCATGCCGAGCGCGACCGTGGCCACGTCGTTGCGGATGAAGCGCATGGTGTCGTAGACGGCCATGCCGGCGCTGACCGAACCGCCGGGGGAGTTGATGTAGAGCACGATGTCCCGCGTCGGGTCGTCCGCGGAGAGCAGCAGCGTCTGGGCGCAGATCGTGTTCGCGATGGCGTCGTCGACCTCGCGGCCGAGGAAGATGATCCGCTCCTGCAGCAGGCGCTCGAAGACCTGCCCCTCGAACAGGCCGGGCCCGGGGGTCTCGGCACTCTTGGAGACCGGCTGGGGGTGGACGGAGTGCATGGCACGCTCCCGAAAGTCGGGGGTGGGACGGGCCCACCCGGTCGCTTTCGTTCAGCGTGCGGCGCTCACCGCCGCACCCTCGAATGTTTCTCCTGAGCGGAGAATCGCTTCCAGCGCAACGGTGACGCGCAGCCGCCCGGCGTTGCCGCCGCAGAGGCGCGCGGCACTGCGCGGCGCACCCGCGGAACCGCGGGCCGAGGCCAGCACGCGGGGCACGGAACCGGCGGTGGTGTGGGGCGCAGTACCGGCGGTGGCGTGGGGGACAGAGCCGGAGGTCGCGTGGGGTGCGAGGCCGGCGGCCGCGCGCGGCGAGATGCGGCGCGGGTCGGTGCGGGCCAGCTCGCGGCGTGCCTCGTCGAGCAGGTCGCCGAGGCCGATGCCGAGCGCGCGGCAGATCGCGGCCAGGATCTCCGACGACGCCTCCTTGCGGCCCCGCTCGATCTCGGAGAGGTAGGGCAGCGAGACGTCGGCGTCGCGGGCCACGTCCTGCAGCGTCCGGCCCTGGGCGAGCCGGAGCCGGCGCAGGACCGAACCGATGATGCGGCGCAACAGCGGCACTGCGAACCCCCCGATGGTCTGTCAGCGACCGCGCGACTGGCGGAACTGGCCCTTGCTGGGACGCATGTTCTTCGGGATCGCGCCCTTCGGCATCTGTGGGCGGGCGAACAGCGCCGCGAGCCGCTTGTCGAGCGCGTTGACCTCGGCACCGGAGATGTCGCGCGGCAGGCGCAGCAGCGTCATCCGCAGCTTCCGGATGGACAGCTCACCCTCGCCGGTGCCGATGATGTAGTCGTGCAGCGGCGCGTTGCCGATCACCTTGGTGAGCCGGCGCTTCTCCGCGCCGAGCAGGCCGCGGACCTTGGCCGAGTCGCCCTCGCCGACCAGGATCACGCCGGGCCGGCCGATCACGATGTGCACCATGTCGAAGCTGGTGGTGGAGCTGGCCGCCGGGCGCACCCGCCAGTCGCCGCGCATCTGCTCCAGGATCGAGGCCGCGGCGCCGGGCTGGCCCTCGGCCGCGGTCATCATCGCGCTGTTCGACCGGACGCTCAGCACGACCAGCGCGGCGAGCGGCGCGAGCAGGAACAGCAGGATGACCGTGAAGACGCCCCAGCCGAGCAGGATGGCCAGCACAGCGAGCGCGATCGGGATCACCAGCGCGGCCGCGAGCAGCGGCGCGAACCACTTGTCGTGCTTCGCGGTGAACTGGAACACCATCCCGATCTGCTTCAGCCGCTGGCCGAACGAGACCTTCTCCTGGGGCTTTGCCATGGGTCGAGTCTACGGTGCCGCGCCAGCGCTTCGCGCGCCCGTCCTGGCCCATGCTTCGTAAGTACCTTACGCCGAATACGGCCCTTACTCAGCCCGGCTAAGACATGCCTAAGACGCCGATATCGCCCAGGAATGCGGCGGGTGCCTCATGCCCGGGCCGTGCCTTCCCGAGGAACGTGGTCGTCAGCACCGAAGCGACCACGACGGAAGGCGGACGCCATGTTCCCCAACTCGGACCTGATCCTGGCCCTGCACCGGTCCCGCGAGGCCGACCTGATGCGCGCCGCACGCGCGGACTCGCTCGCCGCCCGGGCGCACCGCAGGGCCGCACGATGGCATCCGCGACGCTCCGGACCTGCCCCGATGCAGGGCTGAGCGGGCGTATCGGATGATGGAGCACCCCGGAACCGCTGAGGGGTCGGCACGGGGGAACGCGGGCCGGGCGCCGGAGACGGCCGCCCGGCCCGTGCTGTCCGTCGTCCCATCGACGACCATGTCGTACCCGCGTGGCATGCTCGACGGCGTGTCGGCTCACGGGAAACCAAGCACGCTGGTCGGCCGGGACGGCGAGCTGGCCGCGCTGCGCGAGGCGATGAAGCGCGCCCGCGGCGGCGAGACCGCGGTGATGCTGATCGGCGGCGAGGCCGGCGTCGGCAAGACCCGGCTCTGCGAGGAGTTCGGCGCCCGCGCGGCCGGCGAGGGCGTGCAACTGCTCACCGGCCAGTGCCTGGAGCTGGGTGAGGAGGGCCTGCCGTTCGCGCCGTTCGCGTCCGCGCTGCGCGAGGTGCTGCGCCGCGGCGGCGCGCCGCTGTTCGCCGGGCACGAGCGCGAGTTCGGCGTGCTGCTGCCCGAGCTGGGCCAGCCCGGCGGCGCCGAGACCAGCCGCGGTTACCTCTTCGACCTGGTCGCCGGCCTGTTCACGAGGATGGCGGCGGAGCGGCCGCTGGTGCTGCTGATCGAGGACCTGCACTGGGCCGACCGGTCCACCCGCGACCTGATCGCGTTCCTGATCCGGTCCGCGCGCGCGGCCCGGGTGCTGCTCATCTGTACGTATCGGTCGGACGAACTACACCGCGGCCACCCGCTCCGGCCCTACCTCGCCGAGCTCGACCGCGTGCGCGGCGTCGAGCGCCGTGAGCTGGACCGGCTCGACCGGGACGGCACCGCGCGCGTGCTCACCCACCTGTTCGGCGCCGAGCCCACGGCCCGCGCGGTCGACGACATCCACGGCCGCGCGCAGGGCAACCCGTTCTTCATCGAGGAGCTGGCCGCGGCCGGTGACCCGGTCGGCTGCGCGGTCATCCCGGAGACGCTGCGCGATCTGCTGCTGGCCCGGGTCGACCGGCTGCCCGAGGCGGCACAGCGGCTGCTGCGCATCGCCTCGGTCGGCGGTAACCAGGTCGGCCACGATCTGCTCGTCACCGCGGCCGAGCTGCCCACCGAGCAGCTGGAGGCCGCGCTGCGGGCCGCGATCGCGGCCCAGCTGATGGTCGCGGATCCGGACGGTGGCTACGAGTTCCGGCACGCGCTGGTCCGCGAGGCCGTCCACGATGACCTGCTGCCCGGCGAGCGCGCCCGGCTGCACGCGCGGTTCGCCGCGATCATCGAGGCGGACGTGTCGCTGGTCGGCGCGTCCCGCGCGCCCGCGGAGATCGCCCACCACTGGTTCGTCGCGCACGACCACCCACGCGCGCTGGTCACGGCCTACTCGGCCGCGGACGCCGCCTGCCGGCGATTCGCCTACGCGGAACAGAGCCGCCTGCTGGAGCGCATGCTCGACCTCTGGGAGCAGGTGCCGGACGCGGCCGCCCGGCTCGGCATGACCCACCTGGACCTGCTGGAGGAGGCGCTCGGCGCGGTTATCGCGGCCGGCGACTACCACCGCGGCGTCAGCATGACCCGCGCCGCACTCGCCGAGATCGACCACGACGCGGAACCGCTGCGCGCGGCCCGGCTGCTGGAACGCCGCGGCCACCTGCTGCGCACGCTCGGCAAGGCGGACGGCGGTGACGAGCTGGACCGGGCGCTGGAGCTGGCGATGCGCTGCCCGCCGTCGGCCGCGCGCGTGCACCTGCTGGCCGACATCTCCGGTCACCTCACCAAGATCCGGCGGTCGCGGGGCCTCGCCACGGTCGCGCTGGTCCGGGCCGCCGCGGAGGACACGTCCGACCCGGCCGCCCAGGTCGCGGCCACGCTGGCGCTCGCGCGGATCGCCTGCCGCAGCGACGCGGTCGACGCCGGCATCGCGGAGCAGCGCCGGGCGATCACGCTGGCCCGCGCGGTCGGCGACCTGCCGGGCCTGGTCAAGGCGATCCTGAACAACTCGGACGCGCTCTTCGAGGTCGGCGACTGGGCGGCCAGCCTGCGGGCCGCGGAGGAGGGCATGGCCGAGGCGAAACGCGCCGGCATCAGCCGTTCCGTCGGCCTCTACCTCATCTCGAACACGGCTGAGGCGCTGATCGCGCTCGGCCGCTGGGACGAGGCGGACGCGCGCTGCGCCGACACCGCCCGCCTCGACCCGGTCGGCAACCTCGGCGCGCACTGGTCCACGCTGCGCGCGCAGCTCTGGCTGGCCCGCGGCCTCCCCGGCGTGGACGACGTGGTCGCCAGGGCGCTCGGGTTCCTCGGCCGGCCCTACCTGGAGGAGCAGCTCCGGTTGCCGCTGCTGGAGCTGTCGATCACGGCGCCGCGGGTGCGTGGCGACGCCGATGCCGCGCTGGACGCCGCCCGCCGGGCCGCGGCCGACCCGCGGCTCGGCGACTATCCGCGCTACGACTGGCCACTGGCCGTCGCGATCGCCGCCACGGCCCGCGACACCGCCGACGCCGGCCTGGCCGCTCGGCTCGCGACCGCGGCGGCGGGCTGGCCGGCCGTCCACCCGCCGCAACAGGCCTACGCGGCCGAGCTGCGTGCGCTGCTCACCGGGCTGGTGCCGCGCGCGTCCCGGCCACCGGCCACCGGCGCCTCGATCTCTCCGTTCGCCGCGGGTGGCCTTCCACCGCACGGCTTCACCGGCGTGACCCCGGAGCCGTCAGAGCTGCCGGCCGCCGGCCCGGTCCTGGAGCTTGCGGCCTGGCGGGCCGCGGTGGCGGCGTGGCGGCGGGACGGGCGGCCGTACAACCTGGCCTGCGCGCTGGTGAGCCTGGCCGAGGCCGCGGCGGCCGCCGGTGAGCGGGAGGACGCGGTCGCGGCGCTGGAGGAGGCCGCGGCACTGGCCGGCTCGCTCGGCGCGGCGCCGCTGTCGGCCGAGGTGACCACGCTCGCGCGCCGGCTCGGGCTGCGCGGCACGGTCGCCGGCTTCGCGCCCGCGGCGCCGGGTGCCCAGTTGCTGACCGAGCGGGAGCGCGAGGTGCTGCGCCTGGTCGCCGAGGGCCTGAGCAACGCGCGGATCGCGGCCCAGCTCTACATCTCGCCGAAGACCGCGAGCGTGCACGTGTCCCGGATCATCGCGAAGCTGGAGGTGGCGAACCGGGTGGAGGCCGCCGCGGTCGCGCACCGCCTGGGCCTGCTGGACGCCCCACCGGCCGCGAGCTAGGGCGTGTTCGGGGAATCTTCGCCGGCCTGCGCGTGGCCCAGGCGCCGCCTGGCCGCAAAGGCCCACATACAGTGCGGGCTTCCGCGCCGCGACTGGCGGACCTCGCCTCGCTCCGGTCCCCACGCCGGTGCGGCCTCATGCGACGGGAAACCGACCGCGTGGATGGGCGGCGATCTAGTATCGCCTTGGGTAACGTTCGCGTTACCCACTCCTTCGGCCGGAAGGAGTGGTTTACGCCGCGTGGAGGGGCTTTGCCTGCTTCCTGTACGCCAGCAGCCCCGCCGGACACGCCATGAGCCGTGACTTCCGCGAGTTGGGCGGCCGTGACGCGTACGCGTTGCTCGGCCTGGACGAGGGCGCGGACGCGCAGCAGATCAAGCGCGCCTGGCGGGCCATGTCCCGGCGGCACCACGCGGACGTCGGCGGCAGCGACAACGTGCAGTCCCTGCTGAACGTCGCCTACGACACGCTCTCCGACCCGGCGCTGCGCGGTGAGTACGACCGGTACCGCCGCACGGTCTCGCTGGTCGGCGCGCCACCGGCACCGGAGACGCCGCCGCCCGCGGGGCGCGACCACCGGCCACCGAAGGCCTGGCGGTCGCCGCCGGTGCAGGAGCCGGACGACGGGCCGGACGAGTGGGACAGCTGGGAGGCCGGGGAGGAGCCGCCGGCGGAGCAGCACCGCTTCGAGTCCGAGCCGGAGACGCCGCGCCACGAGGCCGCACCGCCGTTCACTCCCTGGTCCGCGCCGCGCCAGCCCGACCCGCGCCGTGACTTCGTCTCCACCGCGCGCCCGGTCGGCTACGACAACCTGGCCATCATCTCGCTGGTGCTGGCCATCGTGTTCGCGCCGGCCGCGCTGGTCACCGCGCCGATCGCGCTGTTCCGGATCCGCCGCACCGGCGCGCAGGGCCGCGGCCTGGCGATCACCGCGCTGATCCTGGTCGGCGTCCTCACGATCGCGCTGACCAGTGGTTACGTCATCGGCACCCGGGGCCCGGCCATCGCCCGCTGACCGACCTGATCAGGGCGCCCCCGCCGTCGGGGACGCCCTGACAACGCGTCCGGGGTGTCAGGCGACGGCGGCGGAGCGCGCGTCGAGCGCCTGCTTGTAGAGCCGGCCGGCCCGGTAGGACGAGCGCACCAGGGGCCCGCTCATCACGCCGGCGAACCCGATCCGCTCGGCCTCGGCCTGCAGCTCGATGAACTCCTCCGGCTTGACCCAGCGCTCGACCGGGTGGTGCCGCGGCGTCGGCCGCAGGTACTGCGTGATGGTGATCAGCTCGCAGCCGGCCTCGTGCAGGTCGCGCAGCGCCTGGCTGACCTCTTCCCGCTCCTCGCCGAGGCCGAGGATCAGGTTGGACTTGGTGACCAGCCCGGCCGCGCGGGCCTGCGTGATCACGTCGAGCGAGCGCTCGTAGCGGAACGCGGGCCGGATGCGCTTGAAGATGCGCGGCACGGTCTCCACATTGTGCGCGAGCACCTCGGGGCGGGAGTCGAAGACCTCGGCGAGCTGCTCCGGGTTCGCGTTGAAGTCCGGGATCAGCAGCTCGACGCCGCAGTCGGCCTGGAGCTTGTGGATCTGGCGGACCGTCTCCGCGTACAGCCAGGCACCGCCGTCCGGCAGGTCGTCGCGGGCCACGCCGGTGACGGTCGCATACCGCAGGCCCATGGTGGCGACGGACTCGCCGACGCGCCGCGGCTCGTCGGCGTCGAACTCGGCGGGCTTGCCGGTGTCGATCTGGCAGAAGTCGCACCGCCGCGTGCACTGGTCGCCGCCGATGAGGAACGTGGCCTCGCGGTCCTCCCAGCACTCGTAGATGTTGGGACAGCCGGCCTCCTGGCACACGGTGTGCAGGCCCTCGCGCGAGACGAGGCCGCGCAGCTCCGTGTATTCCGGGCCCATCTTGGCCTTGACCTTGATCCACGGGGGCTTGCGTTCGATCGGCGTGCTCGCGTTGCGCGCTTCGATGCGCAACATCCGCCGGCCCTCGGGGGCGGGGTGGCTGTTGCCGTTAATCGCGGTCGCTGTCGGCGGCCCGGAGCGCTCGATCGTCACGAAAGTCAGCCTACGCCGGGCATTGGGCCCTCACAGGTCCACCGCGACGTGGCTCACGCTCGATAGCGTGTGACGGCGCTCACCACAAACGGCAAACAACCGGTTACCCAATGGCAATCTTCGCTTCGACCCCTCAGGCCCGAAAGTGAGTGCACAGAAAACCAGAAATCCGCACAGAAAAAATCAGGAGCCGCCGGGGTACGGCCGCGGCCCGCCACCGAGACCCAGCCGCCCCCACGTTGCTCCGACGACGTGGGGGACGCCTCGATCACGCGGGAAGTGGGCCGTTGAGCGTGGGGAGGTGGTGCTCGGCGATCGGGAGGACGTCGGCGACCGTGATCGGGCGGCCGAGCTCGGCGCTGAGCGAGGTGACGCTCGCGTCCCGGATGCCACACGGCACGATCCGGTCGAAGAACGTCAGGTCACAGTCGCAGTTGAGCGAGAAGCCGTGCAGCGTGGTGCCGCGCTCGACCCGGATGCCGACCGCGCCCACCTTGCGGTCCGGCCCGCGGTCGTCCGCGAGCACCCAGACGCCGCTGCGGCCCTCGACGCGGGTGACCGCCAGGCCCAGCTCGGCGCACGTGTCGATCATCAGTTGCTCGACCCGGCGCACGTACGCCACCACGTCGATCGGGTCCGGCAGCTTCATGATCGGGTAGCCGACCAGTTGGCCCGGCCCGTGCCAGGTGATCTTCCCGCCGCGGTTCACGTCGACGACCGGCGTGCCGTCCATCGGGCGGTCCCACGGCTCGGTGCGCTTGCCGGCCGTGTAGACGCTCGGGTGCTCCAGCAGCAGCACCGTGCCGGGCGCCGCACCGGCGGCCACCAGGTCGTGGAGGCGCCGCTGCTCGGCCCAGGCGGACTCGTAGTCCACCACTCCCGCGCGCACCGCGTGCGGTGCCGTAACCGTGTTCGTCACGTGCGCCAGCGTAGACCGGGCCACGGTCGGGTGACGGGCGGCTTGACTCTGCTATTGAAAATGACTACCAATTTAGGGAGTACGTCACGCACTCTGCTTTCAAGTACACATCGTCGTGTAGGGGAAATTTCGTGAAAGTAGCTTTTGTCGGTAAGGGCGGCAGCGGCAAGACCACGCTGGCCGGGCTCTTCGCGCGTCACCTGGCCGCCGGTGGCGCGCCGGTGCTCGCCCTGGACGCCGACATCAACCAGCACCTGGCCGCCGCGCTCGGCGCCACCGACGACGAGGCGGTGCTGCTGCCCGCGCTCGGCGACCACCTCGGCGAGATCAAGGAGTACCTGCGCGGCGACAACCCGCGGATCGCCTCGGCCGAGGCGATGGTCAAGACCACGCCGCCCGGCCGTGGCTCCCGGCTGATCGGCGTCGACCGGCCGAACCCGCTCTACGACGCGCTGGTCCGCGACGTCAACGGCGTGCGGCTCGCGGTGACCGGCCCGTTCGCGTCCGAGGACCTGGGCGTGGCCTGCTACCACTCCAAGGTCGGCGCGGTGGAGTTGCTGCTCAATCACCTCGCGGACGGCCCTGGTGAGTACGCGGTGGTGGACATGACCGCGGGCGCGGACTCGTTCGCCTCCGGCCTGTTCACCCGCTTCGACCTGACGTTCCTGGTCTGCGAGCCGACCGTGCGCAGCGTCGGCGTCTACCGGCAGTACACCGGCTACGCCCGCGACTTCGGCGTCGACGTGAAGGTGATCGGCAACAAGGTCGACGACGAGTCCGACGTGGAGTTCCTGCGCGCGGAGGTCGGCGACGACCTGGCCGGCTGGATCGGCCGGTCCGCGTTCGTGAAGGCGGCGGAGCGCGGTCGCTTCCAGCCGATCGACGCGCTGGAGCCGGAGAACCGCGCGGTGCTGGCGGGCATGCGGGCGCGGGTGGACGCGACCGGCAAGGACTGGGTGACGTACGCGCGGCAGGCCGCGGAGTTCCATCGCCGCAACGCCGCGGCGTGGGCCAGCGACCGGGTGGGTGCGGACCTCACCGAGCAGATCGATCCGGATTTCATTATCAGTCCCGCAGGCATCGACGTAGCTCTCCGGAGTTAATAGACTCCCGTGGGTAATTGATCCACGGGCAACACGTTAGGAGACCCGTATGTCCCTCGACGTACCCACCGCTCTGCTCGACCGGGTCGAGCGTGGCGAGGTCGTCGACGACGCCGAGTTCGTCGACGTCGTCCGCCAGTCCCTGCCGTACGCCTGGATGATCGTGTCCGAGGTGGCGTCCCGCTCCGCCGCGAGCGACGGCGAGTTCGAGGACCACGCGGTGCCGCCGCCCAGCGAGAAGGAGCGCGGCCAGCTGCTGCGCGCGCTCGCCAGCGACTCCATCCGCGGCGGGCTGGAGCGTCACTTCGGCGTGAAGCTCGCGTTCCAGAACTGCCACCGGGTCGCCGCGTTCAAGATCTCCGCGGTCGGTGGCGAGACGTACCAGCGGTTCATCTCCCCGACCGCGCAGATCGCCAACCAGAGCCCCGAGCTGCGCGACTGCTGATGGTCCAGCCCGATGCCGAGTCGCCGGTCCGCCGGCGGCTCGGCCTCTTCCTGCTCGGCGCGCACGGGCCCGCCTCGATCCCGCGGCTCGCGCGCGCGGCCGAGGACGCCGGCCTCGACGACGTGTGGCTGGCCGAGCACCACTTCACCGGGTACGGCACGCTGCCGTCCGCGACCGTGGCGGCCGGGCACGCGCTCGGCGCCACCCGGCGGATCGAGATCGGCACGGCCGCGTGCGTGCTGCCGAACCGGCACCCGGTCGCGCTGGGCGAGGAGGCCGCGCTGCTGCACGAGCTGTCCGGCGGGCGGTTCCGGCTCGGTGTGGCGCGCGGCGGGCCGTGGGTGGACCTGGAGGTGTTCGGGACCGGGCCGGCCCGGCGCGACCACGGCTTCCCGGAGTCGCTTGACCTGCTGTGCGCGTGGCTCTCCGGTGCGTACCGCGTCGGCTCTGATCGTGATCTTTTCAAGTTTCGCGAGGTCACGGTGTCGCCGCGGGTGGCCATGCCGGTCTGGGTGGCGGCGACGTCACCCGCCACCGCCGCGGAGGCGGCGCGACGTGGCCTGCCGCTGCTTCTAGGCATGCATGCTGATGTGTCGGAGAAGACGGACATGTTGGCGCACTGGGCCTCGGTGGCGGAGGCGGCCGGCCAGGATCCGGCGGGCGCGGACCATCTCTCGGTCCATTTGGCCCCGGGGCCGGCGCCGCTGCTGGAGTCGCTCCTGGAACGCACGCGCGATTACGTGCGCATCGACGGTTCGCCGCCCGTGCATCGGGACCTGGGTGAATACGCGGCCCGGCTGCGCCGGATCCACGAGACCATCGAAGACATCCCGGGGGTACGGCGAACGCTGCTCTTCGTGGAGGCCGCCGGCCCACCGGAGGCGGTGCAGCAGGCGATCTCCGCTGCGCGAGCCACACTGCGGCCCATGGCGAAATCCGCGCCGCGGCCCGTGGGGGGATCCGCGCCGGCCTTCGCGCCGCGTCCATAAGCGCGGCGGGGTGGCCCGTGCCGCGTCTTGCGTGCGCACGCACTCTCGTGCTGGTGTCTTGCGTGCGCACGCACCTTTATGTGGTGTCTTGCGTGTGCACGCCTTTCTCTTGCGTGCGCACGCACTCTTGTACCGCGTCTTGCGTGCGCACGCCTCTCTTTGCGTGCGCACGCACCCTTGCGCCGCGTCTTGCGTGCGCACGCAACTTGGTGCCGCGCTTGCGTGCGCACGCATGCTTTTAGAACCTGGGAAGCATCATGAGCATCGACCTGGAGCGCCGCGTCCGCCGGCTCGAGAACGGATCTACAACGCGGCGCGCAGCGCGGACTTCAGCGTCGGGTGGCGGAACTCGAAGCCGGTCCGGTTCAGCACGCCCGGCATCGCGCGTGTGCTGGACAGGATCTCGGTGGCGAACTCGCCCAGCACGGCCCGCATCGCGAACGCCGGCACCGGGATCAGCGCGGGCCGGTGCACGGCCGCGGCCAGTTCCTTCGTGAACTCCGCGTTCGTCGCCGGTGCCGGGCCGACCATGTTCACCGGGCCGGTGATGTCGTCGCGCTCCAGCACGAACACGGTCGCGCCCACCCAGTCGGCCAGCGAGATCCACGGGATGTACTGCCGGCCGCTGCCGATCCGCCCGCCGAGCCCGGCCCTGAACAGCAGCACCAGCGGCTGCAACAGTCCGCCGCGCTTGTCCAGCGGCAGTCCGGAGCGCAGGTAGACCACGCGCACGCCGGCGTCCTCGGCCGGGCGGGCCGCGGCCTCCCAGACCCGGCACAGGTCACCGAGGAAGTCGTCCGCGGCCGGCGCCTCCTCCTCGACCGGGGTGTCGCCGGTGTCGCCGTACCACCCCTTCGCGGAGCCGTTGAGGAACACCTTCGGCCGCTCGTCCTCGGGCAGCGCGGCGATCGCGCGGGCCAGCGTGCCGGTGGTGTCCACCCGGCTGCTGCGCAGCTTCCGCTTGTACGACGCGGTCCAGCGCTGGCCGCCGATGCTGGCACCGGCCAGATTGATCACCGCGTCCACGCCGCGCAGCGCGGCCGGGTCGAGGTGGCCGGAGGAGGGCTTCCACGGGATCTGGTCGCCGTTCTCCGGGGTGCGCCGGACGAGCCGGCGCAGGTCGTGGCCGTCGGCCTTCAGTCGCTCCCGCAACGCCGTACCCAAGAAGCCTGACGCCCCGGCCAGCAGAATCCTCATGGCGTCATTGTTCCCGGAAAAGATCGAGGGCGAACCCCGGCGCGCGGCCGGGATTCGCCCTCGTGACGTGATCTTCTACAGACCGAGCTCGGCCTCGAAGTTGCCGGCCTCCAGGCGGTCCTTCAACGTCACCAGGAAGCGGGCGGCGTCCGCGCCGTCCACGATCCGGTGGTCGTAGGAGAGCGCCAGGTACATCATCGAGCGCGGCACGATGATCTCGCCCAGCTCCGGGTCGTCGACGACCACGGCGCGCTTGACGATCGCGCCGGTGCCGAGGATGCCGACCTGCGGCTGGTTGATGATGGGGGTGTCGAAGAGCGCGCCCCGGCTGCCCGTGTTGGTCAGCGTGAACGTGCCGCCCGAGATCTCGTCCGGCCCGATCTTGTTGTTCCGGGTGCGCTCGGCCACGTCCGCGATGCGCTTGGCCAGGCCACCCAGGTTCAGGTCACCCGCGTCCTTGATCACCGGGACGATCAGGCCCTTCGGCGTGTCCACCGCGATCGCCAGGTGCTCGGCGTCGAAGTAGGTGACCGTGCCGGCCTCCTGGTCGATCCGCGAGTTCACCACCGGGTGCTGCTGGAGCGCCTCGACCGTGGCCAGCGCCAGGAACGGCATGAACGACAGCTTCACGCCGTGCCGCTGCTGGAACGCGTCCTTCACCTGCGCCCGCAGCTTCGCGATCCGGGTCATGTCGACCTCGACCACGGTGGTCAGCTGCGCCGAGATCTGCAGCGACTCGACCATGCGCTTCGCGATCGTGGCGCGGGTGCGGGTCAGCTTCTCGGTCCGGCCCCGCAGCGGGCTCGGCGCCGGCTTGGCGGCCGGGGCCTTGGCGGCGGGAGCGGCGGCGGCCGGAGCAGCGGCCGGCTCGGCGGCGGCCTTCGCCTTCTCCGCGGCGTCGAGCACGTCCTGCTTGCGGATGCGGCCACCGACGCCGGTGCCGGTCAGCGAGCCCAGGTCCACGCTGTGCTGCGCGGCCAGCTTGCGGACCAGCGGCGTCACGTACGCGGCCTCGCCCTCGACGGAAGCGCCGTTGGACTCGGCGGTCGCGACGGCGGCGGGCTTGTCGGCCGCGACCGGCGTGGCCTCGGCCTTGGGCGCCTCGGTCTGCTTCGGAGCCTCGGTCTGCTTCGGGGCCTCGGACTTCGGAGCCTCAGTCTGCTTCGGGGCGGACGCCGGGGCCTCCGCGGCCGGGGACGGCGTCGCGTACGACTCCGCGGCCGGCTGCGCCGGGGCGGGCTCCGGGGCCTTCTCCGCCTTCGGGGCCGCGCCACCGGGCGTGCCGATCACGGCGAGGGCGGCGCCGACCTCGGCGGTGTCGTCCTGCTGGACCTTGATCTCGAGCACGGTACCGGCGGCCGGCGACGGGATCTCGGTGTCCACCTTGTCGGTGGAGACCTCGAGCAGCGGCTCGTCGACCTCGACCGTGTCGCCGACCTCCTTGAGCCAGCGCGTGACCGTACCCTCGGTGACACTCTCGCCCAGCGCGGGCATGGTGACGACGGTGCCCTCGGCGGAGCCACCGCCGCCGCCGGAGCCACCGGACGGCGCCGGGGTCTCCAGGTTGTCGATGGTGTCCTCGGAGGTGGACTGCTCGGTGCGCGCCTCGACGGCCGCGTCGTCCGTGTCCTTCTCCTCGGCGGCCGGGGCGTCGGTGGGGGCGGCGGGGGCGGCGGCCGCGGGGGCGTCACCCTCGTCGCCGATGACCGCCAGCTCGCTGCCGACCTCGGCGGTCTCGTCCTCGTTCACCAGGATGCTGGTCAGCACGCCGGCCGCGGGGGACGGGATCTCGGTGTCGACCTTGTCGGTGGAGACCTCGAGCAGCGGCTCGTCCGCCTCGACCGTGTCGCCGACCTGCTTCAGCCAGCGCGTAACGGTGCCCTCGGTGACGCTTTCGCCGAGCCGGGGCATGGTGACCGATACCGGCATGTCTCAAGACTCCTTAACAAGCAACCGCGACTGTATGTTCAAGATCAGGCGTGTGCGTGCAGCGGCTTGCCCGCCAGGGCCAGGTGCGCCTCGCCCAGCGCCTCGTTCTGGGTGGGGTGCGCGTGGACGAGCTGAGCCACCTCGCCCGGGAACGCCTCCCAGTTGTAGATCAGCTGCGCCTCGCCGATGAGCTCACCGACGCGCGCACCGACCATGTGGACGCCGACGACCGGCCCGTCCTCCACGCCGACCAGCTTGATGAAGCCGGTGGTCTTGAGGATCTGGCTCTTGCCGTTGCCGCCCAGGTTGTAGTTGTAGGTCTTCACCTTGTCGCCGTACTGCTCGCGGGCCTTCGCCTCGGTCAGGCCGACGGACGCGATCTCCGGGTTGGAGTAGGTGACCCGCGGGATGCCCAGCTCGTCGATGACGGCCGGGTTCTTGCCCGCGATCTCCTCCGCGACGAAGATGCCCTGCTGGAAGCCGCGGTGTGCGAGCTGCAGGCCGGGCACGATGTCGCCGACGGCGAACACGTTCGGCACGTTGGTGCGCAGGCGCTCGTCGGTGAGGACGAAACCGCGCTCCATCTTGATGCCCTGCTCCTCGTAGCCGAGGCCCTGGGTGCGCGGGCCGCGGCCGACCGCGACCAGCAGCAGCTCCGCCTCGACGACCTCGCCGCCCTGGATGGTGGCGCGCACGCCGCTCTCGGTCTTCTCGACCTTCTCGAACGGCTTGCCGACCTTGAAGTTGATCTTCCGCTTGCGGAACGCGCGCTCGACCGCCTTGGAGACCTCCGCGTCCTCCGCGGCGACCAGGCGGGGCAGCGCCTCGATGATGGTGACGTCCGCGCCGAACGAGCTCCACACGCTCGCGAACTCGACGCCGATCACGCCGCCGCCGAGCACGATCACCGACTTGGGCACGCGATCCAGCTTCAGCGCGTGCTCGCTGGTGATGATCTTCTCGCCGTCCACGTCCAGGCCCGGCAGGCTGCGGGAGAACGAGCCGGAGGCCAGCACGACGTTGCGGCCGACGTAGCGGTTGCCGTTCACCTCGACCGTGTTCGGCGCGACGAGCTTGCCCTCGCCCTCGACCACGGTGATCGACTTGTTGCCGTTCAGCATGCCGGAGAGGCCCTTGTACAGGCGGGAGACGACACCGTCCTTGTACGAGTTCACCCCGGCCATGTCGATGCCGTGGAACTCCGCCTTCACGCCGAACTGCTCCGACTCGCGGGTCTCGTCCGCGACCTCGGCCGCGTGCAGCAGCGCCTTGGTCGGGATGCAGCCGACGTGCAGGCACGTGCCGCCCAGCTTGTCCTTCTCCACCAGGGCCACGCTCAGGCCCAGCTGGACCGCGCGGAGCGCCGTGGCGTAACCACCACTGCCGGCGCCGAGAATGACGATGTCGAAGGTTTCGCCGTTCGGCTGGCTCACAGTCAACTCCCAAGTCGCGTCGCTGCATACGACGGTCATGCTGTCGTAACGTGCATGGTGCCGTGCCCATCCTGTCACTTGTGGAAGGGGCCCGCGTAGGGAGGTGCCCAGGAACACGTCCCGTAGCAGTACCCTTGCCGTGACGGTTGCGGATATATGGGGGACGAACACGGTGGCCTGGTTCAGGCGGCAGAAGAAGGCGGGTGGGGGCTCGGTCGCCCGGGCGACGCAGAACGAGGCCCTGGAACACCTCGCGGCTTTCGTGACCTCGCGGACCGGTGTCGAGGTCTTCATCGAACCCAAGACGACCGTGACCGAGACCACGGTCATTCTCATAGCTCACGACGGCGAGTGGACCCGGCGCCGCATCGACTCGCCGGAGGGTGCACGACGGTTCGCGCACCGGATGGCGATCCCCGTCTACGACATCCAGCTGGTCGGCTATCCACAGCGAATGCGCGATTACAACGAGCGTCGCAAGCGCGCGTCCTCGTAACGAAATCTACCGCCGATCAGGGCGCCCCGCTGTCGGGACGCCCTGATTGGCTGCTAACCGTTGGCCACCACGTCGTCGATCAAAGCCACCAGCGTGCGTACGGGGACGCCGGTGCCGCCCTTGGTCCAGTAACCGGTCGGCTCGCCGGTGTGGTAGCTCGGGCCCGCGATGTCGATGTGCGCCCAGGCCACGTCCTCGGTGACGAACTCGCGCAGGAACACGCCGCCCTGCAGCATGTGCCCGGCCCGGTCCATCCCCGCGTTGACCTGCGAGATGTCCGCGACGTCGGAGTCCATGCCCTTGCGCACGTCGTCCGGCAGCGGCATCGGCCAGGCCGGCTCGCCGACCGACTCGCCCGCGACCTTGACCCGCTCGATCAGCTCCGGCGTGCCCATCACGCCGGAGATCCGCTTGCCCAGAGAGATCACCTGGCCGCCGGTCAGCGTGGACGTCTCGAACAGGTAGTCGGTGCCGTCCGCGCAGGCCCGCGCCATCGCGTCGCCCAGCACCATGCGGCCCTCGGCGTCGGTGTTCAGCACCTCGACGCGCTTGCCGTTGAACATCGTGATCACGTCACCCGGCCGGTACGCCGAGCCGGACGGCATGTTCTCCGCGATGGCCAGGTAGCCGGTCACCGGCACGCCCGGCTTCAGCTCCGCCACCGCCAGCAGCGTGGCCGCGACCGCGGCCGCGCCGGCCATGTCGGACTTCATCTCCCACATGCCCGCGGCCGGCTTGATCGATACGCCGCCGGTGTCGAACGTGATGCCCTTGCCGACCAGCGCGACCCGCTTCGCGCCCTCGGCCGGGGACGCCGGTGTGTAGGTCAGTTTCACCAGGCGCGGCGGGGCCTCGGAGCCCTGGCCGACCGCGATGATGCCGCCGTACCCACCCTCGGCCAGCGCGCGCTCGTCCAGCACCTCGACGTCGAGCCCGGCCTCCCGGCCCGCGGCCGCGACCTGCTCGGCGAACTCCGGCGGGCGCAGCTCGTTCGGCGCGGTGTTCACCCAGTCGCGGGTGCGCACCACGGCGGACGCCACCGCGGACGCCCGTGCCAGCGCCGCCACCAGGCCGGACTCGGCCGCGTCGGCCACCACGACCTGCACGGTCGCGACCGGCTCGCGGCGGCCCGGCTGCGGCTTCGTCTTGTAACCGGCGAACCGGTACGACCCCAGCACCGCACCCTCGGCGACCGCGCCCAGCGCGGCCGGTCCGTCCGCGTCGTCCGGCAGCGGCAACGCCAGCGCCACCGTGCCGGCACCGGCCAGCGCGCGGACCGCGGTGCCGGCCGCGCGGCGCAGCACCTCCGGCTCCGGCGCGGCACCGGCCGGCTCCGGGCCCAGGCCGACGGCGGCGACGATCGGCGCGGTCACCGTACCCAGGGTGGCGATCTTGGTCACCTCACCGGCGGCACCGCTCGCGCCGAGCAGCCGCAGCGTCTCCGCCAGCCGGCCGTCGAACGCGGCCGTGACGCTCTCCGCGCCACTGGCGATCAGCAGACCGGACGGCTCGTCGTCGCGGCTGTGCACGCCGATCACGACGGCGTCGACGGCAAGCTCGGCGGGGTCGCTGTCCACCAGGTGCAAGGAGGGATTGGGCTGAGTCACTCGGCTACTCCGACTTGTGGGCCGCAAGCTGGTGCGCCTGCGGCGGCGTGGTCGTCTGCGAGGTGTACCCGCTGGACAACATCATGTCCCGCCGATGCTAACCAGCGGGCCGGATGGCGGTAAGTTGCCACCCATGAAGAGATCTCCCCTGCACGACCGGCACGTCTCCCGGGGTGCGAAGTTCGCGCCGTTCGGAGGCTGGGAGATGCCCCTGGAGTACGCGGACGGCGGCGTCATCGCCGAGCACACCGCGGTCCGCGAGAACGTCGGCGTCTTCGACGTGTCCCACCTCGGCAAGGCCCGCATCACCGGGCCCGGCGCCGCCGCGTTCGTCAACGCGTGCCTGAGCAACGACCTCGGGCGGATCGGCCCCGGCCGCGCGCAGTACACGCTGTGCTGCGACGACGCGACCGGCGGCGTGGTCGACGACATCATCGCCTACCTGCACGGCGACGATCACGTGTTCCTCATCCCGAACGCGGCCAACACCACCGAGGTCGTCCGCCGGCTCACCGAGGCCGCGCCGTCCGGCGTCACCGTCACCAACGAGCACGACGCGTTCGCGGTGCTCGCGGTCCAGGGCCCGGCCGCACCCGCGCTGCTGGCCAAGCTCGGCCTGGACACCGGCCATCAGTACATGAGCTTCGCCGCCGCCACGCTCGCCGGCGCGGACATCATCGTCTGCCGCACCGGCTACACCGGCGAGATCGGCTACGAGCTGGTCGTGCCGTCGGAGTCCGCCGTCGCGGTCTGGGACGCGCTCTTCGACGCCGACCCCACGCTCAAGCCCTGCGGCCTCGGCGCGCGCGACACGCTCCGCACCGAGATGGGCTACCCGCTGCACGGCCAGGACCTCTCCATGGAGATCACCCCGGTGCAGGCCCGCTCCGGCTGGGCCGTCGGCTGGACCAAGCCCACGTTCTGGGGCCGCGACGTGCTGCTCGCCGAGAAGGAGGCCGGCCCGCGCCGCGTCCTCGTCGGGCTCGAGGCCCAGGGCCGCGGCATCCCGCGCGCCCACATGCAGGTCTACGCGGGCGACGCGCTGGTCGGCGAGGTCACCAGCGGCACGTTCTCCCCGACCCGCAAGGCCGGGATCGCGCTCGCGCTCCTCGACACCGCCCCCGGCACCGCGCTCGGCGACACCGTCCACGTCGACATCCGCGGCCGCCGTACCCCGATGACCATCGTCAAGCCGCCGTTCGTCACCACCTCGGTGCGCTGACCCACACGCCCACGGTCAAAAGCGGGAAGATCAAATTCTTGATCTTCCCGCTTCCGGCGTGCCCACTCTCCGCATGCTCCCGCGGGCCAACCTCCGGCTCCCCTCCGACTCCGCTAGCGCTCCGCTCCGGTCCGCCGTCCGGAGCCGGTCCCAGCCCCACCCACCCCACCCCGGCCCGCCGGTGGTCGCTGGCTCGCCGGCCGCTGGCTCGCTGGCCGCTTCCCGCCTCCCGTCCGCTGCGGCGCTGCTGGTCTGTCTGCTTGGTGCGTTTCGGGCCGCTTGTCCTGGGGGCGGTAGGTGGCCGGAGCGGTGACGGGCGCTACGCGCCCGAAATTGTGTGTTCTGAACGCAAGGAGGAGTTGTGTAGGACAACTTGTTGATGCGGTGAGGATTATTCAGCAGCCATTCTGAAGAAATGAGGCCCAGCAGCGCAAGTGATCGTTTCCCCGAACGTCGGCTACGTCCGAGAAGGTCGAAAGCAACCTCGCGTCCCCGGAGATCATGACGGCTCACCCCGCGCGTCGCCTTACCGGCTGCTCCTGGCGCAGAGATCGATCCCGCATCGTGGAAGATCGATTCCGATAGCCGGCCGATCTTCCGCATGACGGGAAACCTGCCGCCAGAATGTGGAAATGCCGAGCGGGCTACGGGTGCGACGCCCGAAATATCGTCGTAAATACACCCGGCTGTCGTCCTCGCATCTGACTAGTGATACATGGCGCACCGTATGAGGCACTCATACGGTGCGCCATGTATCACTAGTCGTTTTCGCGCGATCAATCTCGTAGTCGGGAAGCACTGTTGACCTTTCAGCGCCAATGAGGCTTATTCAGCGCAGCGAACCGGCACCGCGTTGCCGCAGGCTGCGCGGTCTGACGAGGGCGGCGCTGAATAAGCCTCGGTGCTGCATGAACTCATTGATCGCGGGGAGGCGGTCAGCGGAGCGCGAGAATGATCAGGGCGATGGTGGTGGCGAGTTCGAGGGTCGCGCCGAGGACGTCGCCCGTGATACCGCCGAAGCGGCGGCGGCACTGGCGCAGCAGGAGCAGGGCGGCGGCCAGGGCCAGGAACACCGCCAGCGGGCCCTGCCAGGGGCGGCCGGGGACCGCGGCGGTCGAGATCGCGGCGGTGGCGGCGGTGGCGATGGCCAGCGGGAGCGGTGGGACCGAATCGGCCACCAGCGCGCCCAGGCCGGTCGGGCGCGCGGCCGGAACGCCGCGGCGGCACGCCCAGGAGATCGCCAGACGACCGGTGACGGCGGCGGTGACCACGGTGGCGAGGACGGCCGCGGGTGCGGCGCCGGGCAGCGCCGTGAGCGCCGCGGCCTGGATGAGCAGCGCGAGGACCAGGGTGGCCACGCCGAACGGGCCGATGTCCGGCTTCTTCATCACGACGAGCCCGGCCTCACCCGCGCGGTAGGAGCCGAGCGCGTCGACCGTGTCGGCCAGGCCGTCCAGATGCAGCGCGCGGGTCAGCAGCGTCGAGGTCCCGAGGGTGACGGCCGCGGCCAGCAGTGCGGGAGCACCGGCCGCGCCCAGCAGGAGCAGCACGGCCGCGAGCAGCGCACCGAGCGGAACGCCGACGGCCGGTGCTACGGACATCGCGACGGCCGCGGTACGCCGGTCGACCACCCCCACCCGCACCGGCACGACCGTCAGCGTCGTCACCGCCAGCCGCACCCCGTCCACCAGCACCCTCCACCGCCCGGCCCTTCCTGCGGCCCCACCACCACCCGCCGCGATCGGCTCAGGGCCGTCGCCAGCCGTGATTGGCTCGAGGTCGCCGTCCTTCGTGATCGGCTCGAGGTCGCCGGCCACGATCGGCTCGAGGCTGCCGCCCGTTGTGGGTGGTTCGGGGTCGCTGTCCGTCGTGGTCGGCTCGGGGTTGCTGGCTGTGATGGGCCGGAGGCTGCCGCCCGTGGTGGGTGGTTCGGAGTCGCCGTCCGTTGTGGGTGGTTCGGGGTCGCTGTCCGTCGTGATCGGCGCGAGGTCGCTGGCCGTTGTGGTCTGCCCGAGGTCACCGGCCGTCGTGTGCGGCGCGGGGTTGCCGTCCGTCGTGGTCGGCCCGAGGCCGCTGTCTGCCTCGGTCGGTGGAGGGATGCTGTCGGCCACGCCCGGCCTTGCGGTGTCGGCGGGGTGGGCGCGGCTGGCGAGGGCTGGGAGTGGCGGGAGTGGTGGGGTGGGTGTGGCAGGCCCGCCGCCGGAGGGGTCCGGGGCGGGCCTGGGCGCTGGATCGGTGTGAGAGGTGAGCAAGGGGTCAGCGAGCGGTGGGGGAGTCCGGGTCGTCGGAGCGGCGCGGGTTGCCGAAGCCGGGGAGCCAGGAGGTGGCGTCCTCGTCGTCCTCGGTCCGGTTCGTGCCAGTGCCAGTGCCAGTGGCGATGACGATGGTCGCCTCCGGGTCATCCGTCGGCTCAGGTCGGAACGCCGTGGTCGCGGAGTTGTCGTCCGGCGGGACGACGGACAGAACGGTGGTGCGATCTGCCTCGTCCTCGGTGGACTCCGAGGACGAGGCAGTTGCCGCGCTGTCGCGGTCGCCGTCGCCGTCGCCGTCCGCCGGGGCCACGTTGCCGGGTAGCCGGATCACGGCCGTCGCCTCGGGATCCGAGCCACCGGCTCCGGTGATGACCGTCGTCGTGTCGCCGTCTCGGCCGGTGGCCGTGTCACTCGCGGTCGTGTGACCCGCGGTCGTGTGACCCGCGGTCGTGTGACCCGCGGTCGTGTCACCCGCGGCTGTGTCGCTCACGGTCGTGCCACTCGGGGTCGAGTCACCCGTGGCCGGGCTGGCCGTGGCCGGGCCGGCCGGGTCGCCGCTGCGGTCGGTGGTGGGGTCGCCGGTGACCACGCCGACCGCGCTGGCCAGGGCGACGGCCTCGTCGTCCGCCACGGAGGCGGTGGGAGCGTCGCCGGAGGTGGAGGTCGAGGTGGTGGAGGAGGCCGAGAGGGCCGCCTCGGCCAAGAGTCCCGCGGCACCGGCTGCCGCGGCCCCAGCGGCATCGGTGGCGTCCAGCCCATCGGCCGGCCAGGACGTGCCGGACACGACGCCGGATGTACCGAAGGCGGCGTTGCCGGACGTGCCGGATACGACGCCGGACGTGCCGCCGGATGTGCCGGAGGCGGCGTTGCCGTCCGGGCCGGAAACGATGCCGGACGTGCCGGAAGCGGCGTTGCCGGACGTGCCGGATACGACGCCGGACGTGCCGCCGGATGTGCCGGAGGCGGCGTTGCCGTCCGGGCCGGAAACGATGCCGGACGTGCCGGAAGCGGCGTTGCCGGACGTGCCGGATACGACGCCGGACGTGCCGCCGGATGTGCCGGAGGCGGCGTTGCCGTCCGGGCCGGAAACGATGCCGGACGTGCCGGCAGTGGCGGCGTCGTCCGGAGTGGATGACGGGCTGGTTCGGGGAGGGATGGAGGCGGCGAGCGCGATCGCGGAGCGCAGGAGCGGGAGCGCGGCCAGCGCGGCCGTCCCCTCGCCCAGGTCGAGGCGCATGTTGAGGATCGGGGTGAGGCCGAGGACGTCCGCGGCGAGCTTGACGGCCGGGTCGCCGTTGTGGTCGGGGAGCAGGCACCAGTGCCGGGCCTGGCCGGCCAGGTCGCGGCTGACCAGGGCGGCGGCCACGCCGACCGGGCCGTCGAGGAGCACGGGGGTACGGCGGGCGGTCGCACCGAGCAGGATGCCGGTCACCACCGCGACGTCGCCGCCGCCGACCTCGGCCAGGATGTCCTTGGCCTCGCGGGAGCCCTTGCGCACCCGCTGCATGGCGTCGCGGACCGCGGCGCACCGGGTCATCCAGGCGTTGTCGTCGAAGTCGCCCTCGGGCGTGCGGACCGGCGGCAGCACGGCGGACGGCTCGGCGCCCGCGGTCGCGGCGAGTACCGCGGCCGCGGCGGCCGGGGTGCCGGCACCGCCCGCGGCGATGACGAGCAGGTCGGAGCCGCTCTCCACGGCCTCCTCGGCGAGGCGCCAGCCGAGCCGGAGCGCGTCGTCGACCTCGGCGAGCGTGAGCGCGGGGCCGTCCTCGAACGGGGCGGCGGCCGGCGCGTCCACCACCTGGAGCGTGGCGCCGGCGGCCGCGGTGAGCTGGGCGAGCGCGCCGATGCCGAGCCGGGCCTGGGCGGTGCGCCGGTCGGGCTCGCCGGCCGGCGAGCCCGCGGACGCGCCGCCGGTGTGGTCGCCCTGGACCAGCAGGACGCGGACGGACTGCCACGGGACGGGCGTGTCGGTGCCCTGGGTGGCGGCGGCGAACCGGACCACATCGGCCAGCTCGCCGAGGCCGGTGCCGGCGATGTCCAGCGTGGCCAGCCGGTCGAGCGCGGCCGGGCCGGTCTCCTCGTCGGGCAGTGGCAGCTCCATGTTGGGCTGGATGACCAGCCCGGTCCGCACCATCGGCAGCGCCTGCGTCGGCCCACGCAGCGCGTCCCCACCCGCGGAGCCACCCGAGGCAACATCCCCGGAAGCAACATCCCCGGAAGCAACATCCCCGGAAGCAACATCCCCGGAAGCAACGCCCCCGGAAGCAACGCCCCCGGAAGCAACGCCCCCGGCAGCGACAGCCCCGGAAGTGGAAGCGGGCGCGAGCGGCGCCGTGACCGGCGTGATGACCTCGGGCAGCACGATCGGCGCGGGCACGTCCGCCAGCACCGCCTCCGGCGCGGCGGCCGGTGCGGCCGTCGGCGCACCGGTGAGGGCGGCGGCCGACTCGCCCTTCAGCCACGTCGGCTGACCGGCCACGACCAGCACCACCGCGTCCACCGCGGCCGCCACCGCCTGGTTCACCGTGCCCAGCGCGTCCGCGAACGCGCGTCCCAGCGTGGTGGCCGGGACCAGCGACAATCCGACCTCCGGGCTGACCAGGACCAGGCGGGCGGCGCATCCCCGTACCGCCGCGGCGAGTTCTTCAATGGTCTTGACGTCGTCGGACGGCTGGTAGGCCGGGTCGAGGAGCACGCCGACCCAGCCGCCGAGGTCGTCGACGAGCAGCGTCTCATCCGGCTTCGCCTCGATCAGCGTGGTGATCAGCCGGCCCGGATCCGCGGCCGTCTCCTCCGTCACCCAGGTCTCGGGCCGGCGGTCGCGGTGCGCGGCGATGCGCTCCTGCCACTCCGGGTCTTCTTCGGAAGGGGACGCGGACGTGGCGAGGTAGCGCAAGCTGGTCGCGCCGGACACGAGCGACTCGGCGAACTCCGACTTGCCGGATCGGATGCCGCCGAGCACGAGAAGGGTGTTCCACCCGTCAACGGACATAGCCCGTACCTTAGAGCGATCCGCTGTGCGCGGTCAGGCGGGCCAGCCGACTAGGCTTGGACGGACGGGCTGCCGGTCCGGTCAGGCGTGGGTGGCCGGGGCGGTTGCTGGGCCGGAGAGGGGAGACACGCATGCCGTGGAACTGGCGCTACGAGGACTCGGACGGCAAGCCGGTGGAGGGCCCTGCGGAGGCGTTCTCCAACCAGGCGGATGCGGAGTCCTGGATCGGGCAGACCTGGCGTGAGCTGCAGGGGACCGGCGTGAGTTCGGTCGTGCTGGTCGAGGACGACCGGGTGGAATACACGATGAGTCTGGCGCCGCGGGAGTGAGCGACCGGATCGGAGGCGGCAACCTCGTGATGGGGGTGCCGAAGGAGGCGTTCCGCCCCAGCCCGATCTTCCTCGGGCTGGTCGCGCTGTTCGTGACGGCCGGTGCGATGGCGTGGACCGGTTTCGGCAACGTGGCGTTCGACGTGTTCCTGCTGGTGGTGACCGGCTGGCTGATCTCGCTGTGCCTGCACGAATACGCGCATGCGCTGGTCGCGTTCCGGTCCGGCGACATCGACGCGGCACACCGCGGCTACCTGACGCTGAATCCGCTGAAGTACAGCCATCCGCTGCTGTCCATCGTGCTGCCGGTGATCGTGGTGGTGCTCGGCGGCATCGGCCTGCCCGGCGGCGCGGTCTGGATCAACCACGGCGCGCTGCGCAGCCGGCTGCGGTCGTCGCTGGTCAGCCTGGCCGGTCCGGCGACGAACCTGGTCTTCGCGATCGTGCTGGCGCTGCCGTTCGTGTTCGGCGTGACCGGCGAGACGCACACCGAGTTCTGGGCGGGCCTGGCGCTGCTCGGGTTCCTGCAGCTCACCGCGGCCGTGCTGAACCTGATCCCGGTGCCGGGCCTGGACGGCGGCAACATCGCGCGGCCGTGGCTGCCGTTCTCGTGGAAGCGCACGTGGGACGTGATCGCCCCGTTCGGCTTCATCATGCTGTTCGCGCTGCTCTGGAACCCGACGATCGGCCGCGTGTTCTTCGACGTCGTCTTCACGCTCGGCGACCTGATCGGCATGCCGTCCTACCTCTACGGCGAGGGCTTCGCGCTGCTGCGCTTCTGGAACTACCAGGCGAACTAGAAGCAAAAGCCGCGCGGGTACGCCGTACCCGCGCGGCTTCTTGGTTGAAGATCTTCTATGGCCGCTCGGCCGGGGACTGGGTCTTGGCCGGGTCGCGCTCCGGCAGGTCACCGAGTGCCTCGTCGATCTGCTTGAGCAGGTCGTCCTCCAGCCGCACGCCGGCCGCCCGCGCGTTGTCGTGCACCTGCTCCGGCCGGGTCGCGCCGACGATCGCGCTCGCCACGTTGCGGTTCTGCAGCACCCACGCCAGCGCGAGCTGCGCCATGCTCAGCCCGGCCGCCTCGGCCAGCGGCTTCAGGCGCTGCACCGCGGCGAGCGTGTCGTCGTTCATGAACCGCGCGATCGTCTTCGAGCCGGACTCGTCCGTGGCCCGGGAACCGGCCGGCGGCGCCTGACCCGGCAGGTACTTGCCGGTCAGCGCGCCCTGCGCGATCGGCGAGAACACGATCTGGCTGATCCCGAGCTCCTGCGACGCCGGCACCACCTGCGCCTCGATGATCCGGTGCAGCGCCGAATATTGCGGCTGGTTGGAGACCAGGCCGATCCGCAGCTCCCTGGCGAGCGCGTGCCCGGCGCGCAGCTGATCCGCGGTCCACTCGGAGACGCCGATGTAGTGCGCCTTGCCGGAGTGGACCACGTCCGCGAACGCGGACATCGTCTCCTCCAGCGGCGTGTGGAAGTCGTATCGGTGGGCCTGCAGCACGTCCACGTGGTCGGTCTGCAGCCGGCGCAGCGACGCGTCGATCGACTCGCGGATGTGCTTGCGGGACAGGCCGCTCTCGTTCGGGCCCGGGCCGGTGCGCCAGAAGACCTTGGTGAGGATCTCCACGCTCTCCCGGCGTTCGCCCTTCAGCGCGCGGCCCAGCACCTCCTCGGCCCGGCCGCCCGCGTACGCGTCCGCGGTGTCGAACGTGCTGATCCCCACCTCCAGCGCGGCGCGCACACAGGCGACCGCCGCGTCCTCCTCCACCTGGGAGCCGTGGGTGATCCAGTTGCCGTAGGAGATCTCACTGACCAGCAGGCCGGAACGGCCGAGGTGACGATATTCCATTCGCCGACCCTAACCGGTTTCTTGAGCTGCCCCCGCGCTTCAGCGCCTATGGTGAGGGCAGCCGGCCCGGTTTGCCGTCCGCTTCTCCGGGCCGGTCCTTCATGCTCACAGCACCGGCTTCGTGTCCGCGAGCAGGCGGTCGATCTCGTCCATCACGTCCGCGCGGGACGCGTGCACCGGGTCGATCAGCGGCTCGCCGCGCCGGTCCACCGCACCCCACCGGCCGGTGCCCGCGCCCGCGCCGATCAGGAACGCCACCGGGTGGATCACCATCGCCGGGTACGTCGGGGCCACCACCACGGTGCCGGACCGGTCCACCACGCCCTTGCGGCCGTTCAGGTCCACGATCGCCAGGCCCTCGTCGGTGAAGCCGTCCACGTACCGGCCGTCGGTCAGCGCGGTCGCGAACCCGCTGTACTGCGTCGGCAGCACCACGGTCCCGGACGTGTCCACCGCACCCCAGCCGCTCTTCCGCCGGACCGCCGCGATGCCCCGCCGGAACGGGCGCACGTCCTCGTACGGCTGGGAGATCACGATTCTGTTGGTCCTGTCGATCGCGACCCAGCCGCCGTTGCCGTCCCGGGACACCCACGCGAGCCCGTCCGAGAACGAGCCGACGCCGTAGTAGCCCGCGTCCGCCGGGATCAGCAGCTCACCGGACTCGTCGATCAGCTCCCAGTGCTGCGCCTCCGGCCGCCGGACCCAGGCGACGCCGTCCCGGAACGGCTGCACGTCCGCGTAGGACGCCGCGATCACCGGCTCGCCGTCGCCGTCGGCGTAGCCCCAGCGCTGCACCCGCTCGGAGAACGCCGGCTGCGGCGGCCGGTGCACCTGCGAGATCTCGTCCTCGGTCCGCGGGTACGGGCCCCAGCCGTTCGCCGCCACCTTCGCGAACACGGCGTCCAGCGCCAGCTCGGTCCGCGAGATCAGATCCGGGTCCTCGACCTTGCGCAGCTCCAGCGCGCGCTCGAAGTGGTGCAGCGCCTCCATGAACCGGCCCTGATCGTAGGCGGACCGCCCGGCGTGCTCGTGCATCGTGGCCCGCAGCCGGTCCGGCAGCTCCGACGAGTTCGCCTCCGCGAACAGCCGGTCCGCCTCGATGAAGTCGCCGCGCCACTGCAGCACGTGCGCCAGCCGCGCCTGCGCGATCGCGATCCGCCGGAAGTGGCCGGTCAGCTCCGCGTGCTCCAGGCCCATCCGGCCGTCGTGCAGCGCGGGACCGAGGTCGCCGAGGATCCGGGACACGACCGCGCGCAGGCTCAGCAGGCGGGCGCGGGTGGCGTTGTCGGTGGCGCCGGCCAGCTTCTCGGTCAGCCGCTCGCGTACCTGCCGCAGCTCGTCCGGGTCGTCGACCAGCTCGCGCAGCGTCTCGTGGTGGAACCGCCAGTGGTAGGTCGCCAGCACCTGCTCCGGATCGGCCGGCCGCTGCGGCTCCTCCTCGACCGGCGCGTCCTTCTCGGGCTCGCTCTCCGGCACCGCGTCGTCCTGCTCGGCGGGCTCGTCCGGGCTGACGATCGGCGTGATCATCGTGGGCGCGCGCAACGCCGTGGCCGCACCGGCGGCCGGCCCGGCCGGACCGGGCAGCACGGTGTCCGGGCTGGCCGTGACGGCCTCCTCCTCGGGCCCCTCCGCCACCGGTTCGTCCGCCGGGGCCGTCTCCGCCCGCGGCGCGTCCACCTGCGGCGCGTCCGGTGTCGTGTCGTCCGGTGCGGTGTCGTCCGGTGCGGGCTCGTCGGGCTTCGGCTCGGCCGGCTGGGAATCGTCCGGATTGGCGGACCCACCGAACCAGCCGGAGTCCGCGCGCGACGGCACGCCCTGCTTCTCCGCGAGGTCGCCGGGCACCGGCACCGACCGCGTCTCGGCACCGCTCGCCTTGAGCAGCTCACCGAGCGAAGGACGATCATCAGCGGGTACGGCGGGCGCCTCGCCCGGCGTCGCCCGCCCGGCGTCCGGCTGCTCGTCCCGCGGACGTTCCCGCTGGGTCGGTTGCTGCGGATAGTGGTCATACGGCGACGGCTCCACCGGCGGCGGCTGCACATGCCCACCCGGCGGCCGATAGCCGGCCTCCTCCCGGCCGGGCACGCCACTGACCGGGCGCACGTCGGCTCCCGGCGGCCGGTCGCCCTCCCGGGACCGGGCCGGCGCCCCGCTGACCGGGTGCGCGCCGACGTCCTGGGGGCGGTCGCCACCCCGGTAGGGCGCGGCACTGACCGGCCGGTCCGTCCGCGGGTCCGGCTCGCCCGATTCCTGACCCGGCGTGACCGCAACGTTCGAATCGTTCGGACCCTGACCCGGCATGATCGGGATGTCCGGCCGCGCCTGCGGGAACGCTCCGCTCTCTCGCGGTCCGGCCTGTCCCTGTGGCCGGCCGCGCTCGTCCATGGGCGCGTCACGCCGCGGCTCGACCGGCCCGCCGGCGCTCGGCATCGCGGCGCGCGGGTCGACCGGAGCACCGGTGCGAGGGCCGACCGGCGGTCCGCTGACCGGGCGGGCCGTGCCGGGCGCCCACTCCCGCCCGTAGGGCGCACCACTGACCGGCGGCTGCGCCTCCCGGCCCGCGTCCTGCCGCTCCTGCGGTGCCCGCCCGCCCGGCTGCACCGCCCCCGGAGCCCACTCCTGCCCACGCTGCGCCCCGGCGTCCGGCCGCTGCGGCTGGGGTGCCGGTCCGGGCCGCACCGGCCCGTAGGGCGCGCCACTGGTCGGCGCGATCGCCCCCGGCGCCCACTCCTGTCCGTACGGCGCGCCACTGACCGGCCGGCCCGACTCGCCGGGCCCGGCACCGGCCGGACGCCCCTGATCCGGCATCCCGCTGACCGGCCGGGCCGGGTCGAAGCCTCCGCCGATCGGCTGCGTCTGATCGGACGGCATGCCGCTGACCGGCCGCGTCCCGTCGTAGGGCACGCCACTCACCGGAGCGAAGCCGCCATCGGCGGGCTGCGTCCGATCCGGCATCCCGCTGACCGGCCGGGCCGGGTCGAAGCCTCCGCCGATCGGCTGCGTCTGATCGGACGGCATGCCGCTGACCGGCCGGTCGCGGTCGTAGGGCGTGGCGCTGACCGGTCGTGCTGGGCCGGATGGTGCGTTGCCGGTCGGTCGTGCCGGGTCGTAGGGCATGCCGCTGACCGGCCGGTCGCGGTCGTATGGAGTCGCGCTGACCGGTCGCGACGGGCCGAAGGCGTCGCCGCCGAGGCGCCGCGTCTGCTCGGACGGATCGCCGAGCGGCCGTGTCCGCTCCGACGGATCCACCCAGGCCGGATCGAACGGTCCGGGCCGCGCCGGAGCACCCGGCCCGCCCGGGCCGGAGGCGGCCGGGCTGATCGGGCGGTCCCGCGGCGCCCACGGGTCGTTTGGCGAGGGCTGACCCGGACGCGGCGGCCCGGCCGGCGGCCGGGACGAGCCGCCACCACGAACCGGCTCGGAGCCTCCGGGCATGCCCGGGCGCTGCGGTACATCCGGGCGCACGTGGCCGCCGGAGCGTTCCGGTCCACCCGGGTGTCCCGGCCGCGGCGGTGCCATCGGCGCGGCGGCCGATGCGGCGGGCGCCATCGGGTGCCCGGCCGTCCGGCCACGGTCGTCGTCCCACCCCGGGCGCGCGTCCGGCGCGTCCTGCCGCTGATGTCCGGACCGCTCCGCGTCGTCGAACCTCGCGGCCTGGCCCGCAGCCGCCGGTGCGGCCCACGCCGGGTCGCCACCGCGACGCGCGGGCTCACCCGGCGCCGCCGGCTCGCCGCGCGTGACGTCCCCCGCCGCCGGCCCCCAAGCCGCCGCAGCCGGTTCCTGCCGCGGCCGGTCCCGGTGTCCCTGATCCCGCCGAATCGGCACCACCGGCGCCAACGGCTCGTCCTGCCGCACCGGCTCGCCGCCGCGAGCCGGTTCACGGCCGCGCGACGGGTCGTCCGCCCAGGCGGGTTCGTCGGTGCGGCCCGGCTCGCCACCGCGCACGGGCTCGCCACCGCGCACGGGCTCGCCACCGCGCACGGGCTCGCCACCGCGCACGGGCTCGTCACCGCGGACGGGCTCGTCGCCTCGGGCCGGTTCACGGCCGCGTGACGGGTCGTCCGCCCACGCGGGTTCGCCGCCGCGGCCCGGTTCGCCGCGGCGCGCCGGTTCGTCGCCGCGGACGGGCTGGTCGCCTCGGGCTGGTTCGGGGGTGCGTGACGGGTCGTCCGCCCACACGGGCTCGTCGCCGCGACGCATCGGTTCGCCGCCGCGGACGGGTTCGCGGGTACGTGACGGGTCGTCCGCCCACGTGGGGTCGTCCTGGCGGGCCGGTTCGGGGCGCGGCACGCCGCGCTGGCCCGGCTTGATCCAGGTGCGCTCGCCGCGCCGCGACTGGTCGCCGCCGGCGGCCGGTTCGGCCGGGCGTCCGGGCTGGTCCGGGCGCCGTGGGTCGCCGGGGCGTGCGTCCCGCACGTCCTCCGGCTGGTCGCGGCGGTCCGGGTCGGTGTCGCGCACCGGGGGACGGCCCTGCGGATCCGGGCGGTCGCCGGCACGAACCGGGACCCGGCCCGGCTCGTCACGGCGGCCGGGCTGCGGGTCGCGCTCGTCGAAGCCGGCGTCCGCGGGCAGCGGCTCGCTCCAGTCCTGGACCACCTCGCGCCGGCGCCACGGCTGGTCGCCGCGCGGCACGTCGCGCCGGCCGGTTCGGGCCTGCTGCCAGTCCTCGGCCTGGTCCCAGCCGGGTCGGCGGCCACGGTCCGGGCCGCCCGCCTGCGCGGCCGGGCGCGCCTCGCCGGGCGCATCGTCCGGACGGCGGCCGGGGCGACGCTGCTGCCGGTCGGGATCACCGGTTCGCCAGTCCTGCTCCGACGGCCGTCCATCGCCGTAGCGGCCGCGCTCCCGCGGGTCGCGACCGGGTGCGCTGACGTCACCGACGCGCGGGCCGGCGCCCTGCCGGCCCCGCTCACGCGAATCGGCATCCCGCGGATCTCCGCCGCGAGCGGCCCGCTCGCGCGGGTCAGCGTCGCGCGGGTCAGCGTCGCGCGGGTCGAGATCACGTGGGTCGAGATCACGCGGCGTTCCGGCTCGGCCGGCCCGCTCACGCGAGCCGGCGTCGCGGGGGTCCAACTCGCGCGGATCGCCGCCGCGAGCGGCTCGCTCGCGCGGATCGGCATCTCGCGGATCTCCGCCGCGACCGGCTCGCTCGCGCGGGTCAGCGTCGCGCGGGTCGAAGTCACGCGGCGCACCGGCACGGCCGGCCCGCTCGCGCGGATCCAGGTTGCGCGGCGCACCGGCACGCCCGGCCCGCTCACGCGGGTCCGCGTCACGCGGATCGGGGTCACGCGGTTCCCCGCCGCGACCGGCTCGCTCGCGCGGGTCGGCGTCGCGCGGATCGTTGCCACGCCCGGCCTGCTCCCGGGGATCCGGGTCGCGCGGGTCGCCGCCGCGCCCGTTCCGTCCGCGCGGGTCCAGAGCACGCGGATCGCCGCCGAGCCGACTCCGCTCGCGCGAGTCGGCATCGCGCGGGTCCAGGTCGCGCGGGTCCAGGTCGCGCGGGTCCAGGTCGCGCGGGTCCAGGTCGCGCGGATCGAGGCCACGCGGGTCCGTGCCGCGTCCGCGTGTACCGGCGTCCCGCTCCCACGGGGCACCCCCGCGTCCGCCCCGCTCGCGCGGCTCGGCGTCGCGCGGGTCCAGGTCACGCGGTCCGGTCCCGCGTCCGCCGCGATCCCGCGGGTCGTCGTCGCGTGGTCCGGCCCCGCGGCCGTCCCGCTCCCACGGGTCCGTGCCGCGCGAGCCGGCGCCGCGCCCACGTGGGTCGCCGTTGCGCTCACGCGAGTCACGGGAATCCGGATCGCGCGGGTCGCCGCCGCGCCCGGCCCGCTCGCGTGGGTCGGCGTCACGCGGGCCCACGTCGCGGGGATCGAGGTCGCGGGGATCCGCCTCGCGGCCGGCGCGGCCACGCGTGTCGGTGGCGCCCCGGCGCCCACGCTCCCGCGGGTCCGCGTCCCGTGGATCGAGGTCGTTCGGATCCAGGTCGAGTTCCCGAGGGTCACGTCCGTTGCGTACCCGCTGGTCACGCCCTCGGGGGTCGTAGTCGAAGTCGGCCCGCTGCCCGCCGTGGCCCGCACGCTCCCGCGGCTCACCCGCGGCACCGCGCGGCGCCCGCGCCTCGACGTCGCCGCCCCGGCCCCGGGCCCGCGGCTCGTCGTCCCAGTCATCGGCCGGACCCGAACCCGGACCGCGCCCGCGATCGCCGTACACCCGGACGTCGTGCCCGCCCGTGCGCCCGCGCGCCGCCGGACGCGACTCGTCCAGGAAGTGGTCCTCCTCGTAGTCGAACCCGTCGGCCCCACGACGTCCCGGTGCCGGTGGCCGGGCGCGGCCCGAGGCGGGCCGTGCCGGGCGCCCGTTGGCCGGTGGTGGAGATGCGGCGGCCCCGTCCGGGTCCGGGCGCACGGAGGAGCGGTACACGGCGCTGCTGCGCGCCTGCACGGACGGTCCGGGGTCGCCGGGATATTTCTGCCCGGGAACCTCCAGCCACTCGTCGGTGGACTCCACGGCCCACGCGGGCAGCTGTGAACCGCGTCGATCCCTACGTTCCGGCGCCACGGTTCACCCCATTTCGCTGTGCGCTCCCGCCCTGGGCCCGGCGGCGGCAGACTGTGACGCGTGCCAGCGGAAACGCTGACGGGCGTCGCATTTTCACGCCGGCTCACCTCATGGGAAATCTATCGCTGGGCAGCCGCGGTCCCCGGGTAAAGTCACCCGGCCCGGCGCAGCAGAGTCCGCGGAAAGGAGGGTAACGGCGTGGCCTTGTCCGACGCCACCGTGCACACCAGTCCGCAACAAAAACTCGTCGGACAAATCACGACATTCTGGGTTATAGCGGTTTCAGGTTTTCGGCGATACTCCACCTATCGACAGGCGACGGTGGCCGGGGCGTTCACGAACACCGTCTTCGGGTTCCTCCGGTGCTACCTCTTTCTGGCGGTCGCCGGCGGCGCGATCGCGGGCGGTTACACACCGCAGCAGCTCGCCTCCTACGTCTGGGCCGCTCAGGGACTGCTCGCGGTGGTGCTGCTCTGGAGCCCGCCCGAGCTGGCCGACCGGATCCGGACCGGCGAGGTGGTCAGCGACCTGCTCCGGCCGGTCGACCCGGTGCACAGCATGCTCGCGGCCGACCTGGGCCGTGCCTGGCACGCGCTCCTGACCCGGTGCTTTCCTCCCGTACTCGCGGGCCTGCTCTTCTTTGATCTTTATATCCCGGTCCGGTGGCACACGCCGCCGCTGTTCGCGATCTCGGTCGTGCTCGCCGTCGTGATCACGTTCTGCTGCCGGTTCCTGGTCAACAGCACCGCCTACTGGCTGCTCGACGTGCGCGGGCCGGTCTCGCTCTGGGCGCTCGGCTCCGGCGTGGTGGCCGGCCTCTACTTCCCGCTGCGGTTCCTGCCCGAGCCCGCGCTGGTGACGCTCTGGCTGCTCACGCCGCTGCCCAGCCTCTTCCAGGCGCCGCTGGACGTGCTGGTCGAGGTCGACTCCACACCGGTCCAGCTCGGCATCGTCGCGCTCCAGGCGGTCTGGGCCGTGATCATGCTGTTGCTGTGCCACGCGGTGCAGCGCCGGGCCGAGCGCCGGCTGGTGATCCAGGGTGGGTGACCTGCGCGCCCGGCTCGGCGGGCACCTGCACCTGCTTCGCGCCCAGGCCCGCTCGCAGGCCTCCTACCGGGTGTCGTTCGCGATCGACCTGATCACGAACGTGAGCGGCACCGCGCTGGACGTGACCACCGTGTTCGTGCTGTTCACCGTGACCGAGTCGATCGGCGGGTTCCGGCTGCCGGAGTCGCTGGTGATGGTCGGGTTCGGGCTGCTGGCGTTCAACCTGGCGGACCTCACGGTCGGCAACATCGAACGGATCCGGCAGTACGTGCGGACCGGCCTGATGGACGCGGTCCTGATCCGCCCGCTCGGCCCGCTCGGTCAGCTGCTCGCGATGGACCTGCCGCTGCGCAAGGCCTCCCGTTGCGTACTCGCGGCATCGGTCCTGGTCGTGGCCCTTGCCCGCGCGGACATCGACTGGACGCCGGCCCGGCTGCTCCTCGCGGTCGCCACCCCGATCGCCGGCACGGTCTTCTTCGGCTCGATCTTCGTCGGCACCGCGTCCGTGGCGTTCTGGTGGATCGAGTCCGGCGAGTTCGGCAGCGCGTTCACCTACGGCGGGCGCGACTTCACCAGCTACCCGATCACGGTCTACGGCGGCTGGTTCCGCGCCGTCTTCGCGTACGGTCTCGGCTTCGGTTTCGTCGCCTACCAACCGGCGCTGGCGCTGTTCGGCCGCGCCGACCCGCTCGGCCTGCCCGCCTGGGCCGGCTGGGCCGCCCCGCTGGTCTGCGTCCCGGCCGCGCTCGCCGCCGGCCTGGTCTGGCGCACCGGCATCCGCCACTACCGGAGCACCGGATCATGACTGTCATCGAGGCCCGGAACCTCAGCAAGACCTTCACCGTGTCCGTGCGGAAGGGCCGGTTCCGCCGGGAGCGCCGGGAGGTCGCCGCGGTCGACGGCGTCGATCTGAGCGTGGCGCGCGGCGAGACGGTCGGCTACATCGGCCCGAACGGCGCCGGCAAGTCCACCACGCTCAAGATGATGACCGGCGTGCTGATGCCGTCCGGCGGCACGGTCACGGTCTGCGGCCTGACCCCGGTCACGCAGCGCATCCGGCTCGCGCTGCGGATCGGCGTGGTCTTCGGCCAGCGCTCCCAACTCTGGTGGGACCTGCCGCTGCGCGAGTCGTTCGCGCTGCTCCGGCACATCTACCGGGTGCCGCCCGCGGACCACGCCGCCCGCCTGACCCGATGCCGCGGCATGCTGGAACTGGACGAGTTCCTGGACACGCCGGTCCGCCAGCTCTCGCTCGGCCAGCGCATGCGCGGCGAGCTCACCGCCGCGCTGCTGCACGGCCCCGAGGTGCTGTTCCTGGACGAGCCCACGATCGGGCTGGACGTGGTCAGCAAGCAGGCCGTCCGCGCGTTCCTCGCCGAGCTGGGCGCGCGCGGCGACACCACCGTCATGCTCACCACGCACGACCTGGCCGACATCGAACGCCTCTGCCGCCGCCTCGTCGTCATCGACCACGGCCACGTCGTCCACGACGGCACGCTGGAGGCGCTGCACGCCCGCTTCGACTCCCGCCGCCGCGTCACCGTCGACCTCGACGAGCCACCCGCCACCCCGCTCCCGGTCACCGGCGCCACCCTGGACGCCATCGACCCCGACGGCCGTCGCCTCACCTACCGCCTCACCACCGCCACCGCCGGCGAACTCGTCATCCAGATCGCGCAGGCCGCCGCGATCCGCGACATCTCCGTCCTCGAACCGGAGATCGAGGACGTCATTGCCAAACTCTATAAAGACCGATAAAAGCGGATTTTCCCGCTTACGGCGGGGTTGCTTTGGGCGTGCTCCCGCGGGCCAACCGCGCCGTCGGCCTCATCTCCGCTAGCGCTCCGTTCGCCCGCCGCGACGGAGCCGGTCCCGGCCCACCCGACCCCTGCCTCCCACCCTCCGCCACTCTCTCGCGTTCCGCGTTCGTGGTGCTTGCGTTCCGCGTTTGCGGCGCTCGCGTTCCGCGCTTGCGGCGCGCTTGTTGTGCTCGCGTTCCGCGCTTGTCGTGCTTACGTTCTGCGCTCGCGGCGCTCACGTTTGCAGGGCTATGCCACTGCGTTCCGCGCCTGAGACGCTGGCCGGGCCCGCGATGCTGGCCGGGCCCGCGATGCTGGCCGGGCCTGCGATGCTGGCCGCGCCTGCGATGCTGGCCCCGCCTGTGACGCTGGCGCACGACGCGTAGCTGCCAGTTGGCTGCCACAGCGAAAAGGGATCATTGAGTGATACGTGGGGGTGATCGACATCGCCTGTTGATCTACCCCAGGTATCACTCAATGATCATCTCGACTGATGCGACAGCGGAGTCCGGATGGAGAGCAGTGCCGTCGGGACTCCCTACCCGAAATTTCAACATAAGAGGTGCGGTGTGAAGCGCCTCGCGGCTTGCCTCGGTGCGCGGGTGTCACCTGTTCCGAGGACCCGCTGCGGGGGAGCGTTCCGGGTTCGCCGCGGTGCGGAGCGTCCCGCGGGTCAGCGGCGGTACGAAGGCCGGCCGGGATGAGTCGAACAGACGTTTCGGCTGGTATCAGGGCACGCCGAGGAGGCGGAGCAGCGCGGTCGTCACGGCGGCCGCGACCACGACCAGGATGAACGGTGCGCGGCGCCATGCCAGCAGCACGCCGACCAGCACCCCGGCCGGCCGGGCCACGCCGGCGAGCGCGCCGCCCTCGGTCAGTGCCGCTGTCGCGGCCAGCGCGCCGAGCAGAGCGGCCGCGGCCAGCGGCAGGATCCGGCGCACTCGCTCCGGCATGTCCAGCCGGTCGCGCAACACCACGCCCGCGACTCGGAAGCCGTAGGTTCCCACCGCCAGCCCGACGATCACCGCGATCAGCATGCCGCCCCCTCTGTCTCCTCCGCGCTGCCCGCCGTCTTCGGCCGCTCAGTTCCTGCCGCACCGGCGGTCTTCGGTCGTTCGGGCGTTGCCACATCCGCATAGGCGAAGCCACCCGCCTTCGTGTGATCGGCCGTGCGGAGCGCGGTGCCCGTTGTGTCCGCCGTGCCGGCCGCGCTGTCCGCCGTGCCGGCTGCGCTGTCCGCCGTGCCGGCTGCGCTGTCCGCCGTGCCGGCTGCGCTGTCCGCCGTGCCGGCTGCGCTGTCCGCCGTGCCGGCTGCGCTGTCCGCCGTGCCGGCTGCGCTGTCCGCCGTGCCGGCTGCGCTGTCCGCCGTGCCGGCCGCGTTCTTCGCCGCGCTGTTCGCGCTGTCTGCGTTATTCGCCGTGCTGGCCGCGCTGTCGGCGGTGCCGGCTGCGCTGTCCGCCGTGCCGGCCGCGCTGTCGGCGGAGGCGGTGGTGGTTGCGTCGTGTGATTCGGTGCGACGGCGGCGGGGGAGGGCCAGGGTCAGGAGGCCGGCGAGGGAGAGCAGGACCGGGAGGCCGGCCGGGAGCAGGGGGGTGGTGAGGACGGCCAGGGCGGCGCCGGTCAGCGTGACCTGGCGGGTCGCGTGGTCCTTGAGTGACGGCAGGATCAGCGCGATCAGGCCGGCCGGGAAGGCCGCGTCCAGGCCGAGGACGGCCGGGTCGCCGACCACGGTGCCCAGGGCGATGCCGATCAGCGTGCCGACGTTCCAGCAGACGAAGAGCATGGCACCGGTCGCCCAGAACGCCTGCCGGCGCTCGCGGGGGTCGGTGCGGGCGAGGGCGAACGCCACCGACTCGTCGATCATGAGGTGGCTTCCGAGCAGCCGCTGCCACCAGCGGGGGCCGATCGCGTCCGCGACCACGAGGCCGAACGGCAGGTGGCGGGCGTTGATCAGCAGGCCGCCGAAGAGCGCGGCCAGCGGGTTGCCGGCGGCGAGCAGCCCTACCGCCAGGAACTGGGCGCCGCCCGCGAAGATGAACACCGACATGACGACGACCGACCAGGGCGGGAGGCCGCTTCCGGCCGCGATCGCGCCGAACGACACGCCCACGGCGCCGGACGCGATGGCGATCGCGATCGCGTCCCGCAGGATCGTTCGATTTAATGAACGCACGACATGAAATATCGAACATACCGCTGGGTATGTCAAATCGAACGAAGGGTCCGATGAAACGAACGCCTGAGCCGCCGATCGCCGCCATCGCGGCCGCCCTCAAGCAGGAACGGGAGCGGGCCGGCCTCTCGCTGGCCGAGCTGGCCCGCCGCGCCGGCGTGGCCAAGTCCACGCTGTCGCAGCTGGAGGCGGGCAGCGGCAACCCCAGCGTGGAGACGCTCTGGTCGCTCGGCAACGCGCTGGACGTACCGCTGAGCCGGCTCATCGAACCGCCCGTGCCGAAGGTGCGGGTGATCCGTGCGGGCGAGAACCCGCGCGTGACGTCGGAGCAGGCGTTCTACACCGGGTCCCTGCTTACCGCCGGCGACGGCCGGGCGCGGCGGGACGTCTACATCATCGAGTCCGACCCCGGCGCGGTACGGCGCGCGGAACCCCACCTGCCCGGCACGGTCGAACACGCGATCGTGGCGGCCGGCCGGGTCAGGATCGGCCCGGCGGACGATCCGGTGGAGCTGAACCCGGGCGACTACGTGTCCTACCCGGGCGACGCCCCGCACGTCTACGAAGGGTTGGAGCCCGGCAGCTGGGCAGTGCTGATCATGGAGCACCCGTGATCAGTGAGCTTCTCGACCTGCCCAGGGCCGAAGGCAGGTGGAAAATGGTCAGAACTTCTCGCCGACCCCGACCGCCGGCGACGGCACCCGCATGCGGCGGAAGCTGAGCGAGCGGGAGATGCCGTAGAAGTAGAGCGAGCCCATCCGCTCCGACGTCTTCGGGAAGCGCTCGTTGACGATCTTCTTGATCCGGCGGCTGATCAGGAAGCTGTCCACGATCACGGCGAGCGCGAGCGCCAGCCAGAGGATGTTCGCGATCGCCTGCACCCGGGAGTCCGGCACGCTGGCGCCGATCAGCACCACGAACGCGCCACCCAGGAAGAACGACCCCACGGTCCGCCGCGAGTCGACGATGTTGCGGACCAGTAGCCGCTCCGGGCCCCGGTCGCGCGGCCCGCCCTCGCGGCGGAACCGCTCGGACTCGCGCTGCCGGGCGAGCCGGCGCTGCTCCTTCGCCTCCTGCTTGGTCAGCGGCGTCCTGCTGACCGGCGCGGCGCCACCGGGACGGCGCTGGGTGCTCGGCCGCTTCGGCGTGGTGACGCCCAGCTCGCGCTTGCTCGGGGTGTGACCCCGGGTGGCGACGGCGAGCGCGTCGGACGAGTCGACCTCGGAGACCTGGTCCTCGACGAGATCGGCGGACTTACGACGAAACAGCGGCACGTGGCAAGGGTAGCCAAACGATGAAGCACGGCGAAACCGGCCGTCACCGCAAGCCTGTTCACCCGAACGAACGAGGCTGAGCCTCTGGTCGTCGCTGCGCTTCTCCGGCTCGGCGCCACTCCCGGCGCTGATGCCGCCACCGGCAGGCGAAGAGCGTGTCTGCCGGTGGCTGCGGCTCACGAACCCTAAGGTTCCGGCCTCGTATGACGATCGGGAGATCAGACCCGCTCGACGTTCGCGCCGAGGTCCGCGAGCTTCGTCTCGAAGTTCTCGTAACCCCGCTTGATCAGGTCCACGCCGTACACCCGGGAGGTGCCCTCCGCCGCCAGCGCCGCGATGAGGTGGCTGAACCCGGCCCGCAGGTCCGGGATGACCAGGTCGGCCGCGTGCAGCTTGGACGGGCCGGCGATGACCGCGGAGTGGTGGAAGTTACGACGGCCGAAGCGGCACGGCGTACCCCCGAGGCAGTCGCGGTAGGTCTGGATCGTCGCGCCCATGCTGTTGAGCGCCTCGGTGTAGCCGAGCCGCTGCTCGTACACCGTCTCGTGGACGATCGAGATGCCGCGCGCCTGGGTGAGCGCGACCACGAGCGGCTGCTGCCAGTCGGTGGCGAAGCCCGGGTGCACGTCCGTCTCCAGCGCGACCGCGGTCAGCTCGGTGCCGGGGTGCCAGAACCGGATGCCGCCCTCGCGGCCGGGCCGGGTCTCGTTCGGCGGGAGCGCGTCGGTGACCTCGAACTGGCCGCCGATCGACCGGAACACGTTCAGGAACGTGCCCATGTCGGCCTGCTGCGCGCCGAGCACCGTGATGTCGCCGCGGGTGGCCAGCGCGGCCGCGGCCCAGGACGCGGCCTCGATCCGGTCCGGGATCGGCCGGTGCGAGTAGCCGCCGAGCCGCTTCACGCCCTTGATCTCGATGACCCGGTCGGTGTGCACCGTGATGATCGCGCCCATCTTCTGCAGCACGCAGATGAGGTCCATGATCTCCGGCTCGACCGCGGCGTTGCGCAGCTCGGTGACGCCCTCGGCCAGCACCGCGGTGAGCAGCACCTGCTCGGTGGCGCCGACGCTCGGGTACGGCAGCTCGAACTTGGTGCCGTGCAGCCCGTTCGGCGCGGTGAGGTGCATGCCCTCGGGCGCCTTGTCCACGATCGCGCCGAACTGCCGCAGCGCCTGGATGTGGAAGTCGATCGGGCGCGGGCCGATGTGGCAGCCGCCCAGGTCGGGGATGAACGCGTGGCCCAGCCGGTGGAGCAGCGGGCCGCAGAACAGGATCGGGATCCGGCTGGACCCGGCGTGCACGTTGATCTCGTCGGTCGAGGCGGACTCGACGTTCGACGGGTCGAAGACCAGCTCGCCGTCGGAGTCGCCCTTGCTGACCCGGACCCCGTGCAGTTCCAGCAGGCCGGTGACGACCTCCACGTCGCGGATGTTCGGAACGTCGTAGAGGGTGCTCGGGCTGTCGCCCAGCAGGGACGCCACCATCGCCTTGGAGACGAGGTTCTTGGCGCCGCGGACTCGGACCCGGCCGTTCAGTGGAGTGCCACCGTGCACAGCCAGCACGTCGTCGGTCAACGCAACCTCCAGCGCTTGCGTAAGGGGGATGGGCGCCGGTTCTCGTTCGTACGATCAACGAGCGGGGGGCTGGCGCTTGTCGCCGGGGAAGCATAGCGCTCGGTTACCAAGACAAGAACCCACACACCGCTCGTCTTGGCGCGAAACCGGGACGAGCGGCGGTGGTTCTGTCGGGGATCTTACGGATGCCGCCGGAGCCTGTTACGGCAGCGCAAGCATCTGATCGAGCGCGGATCGTGCATATGCCGAAGTGTCCGGATCGACCGTAATCTGGTTCGGTGTCCGGCCGGCGACAAGTTCTTCCAGAGCCCAGACCAGGTGCGGCAGATCGATGCGATTCATAGTCGAGCAGTAACAGACAGTACGGTCGAGGAACATGATCTGCTTGTCCGGGTGCGCGTTCGCCAGCCGGCGCACGAGGTTGAGCTCGGTGCCGATCGCCCACGCGGACCCGGCCGGGGCGGCCTCGACGGTCTTGATGATGTACTCCGTCGAGCCCACGTAATCGGCCGCCGTCACCACCTCATGACGGCATTCCGGGTGCACCAGCACGTTTACCCCGGGGACCCGCTCGCGAACCTCCTCCACCACGGGCAGCGTGAACCGGCCGTGCACGGAGCAGTGGCCGCGCCAGAGGATCATCTTGGCGTCTCGCAACTGCTCAGGGGTGAGGCCGCCGTGCGGCTTGTGCGGGTCGTAGAGCACGCAGTCGTCCAGCGAGTAGCCCATCTCCAGCACCGCCGTGTTCCGGCCGAGGTGCTGGTCGGGCAGGAAGAACACCTTGGACCCCTGCTCGAACGCCCAGTCCAGCGCGCGCTTGGCGTTCGACGAGGTGCACACCACACCCTTGTTGCGCCCGACGAAGCCCTTGATGTCGGCGGACGAGTTCATGTACGTGACCGGCACCACGTCTCCGGCGATGCCGAGGTCCTCGAACAGGTCCCACGCGGTCTCGACCTGCGACAGCACGGCCATGTCCGCCATCGAGCAGCCGGCCGCGAGGTCGGGCAGGATGACCTTCTGGGAGGCGGTGGTCAGGATGTCCGCGCTCTCGGCCATGAAGTGCACGCCGCAGAAGACGATGAACTCCGCGTCCGGCCGGGCCGCCGCCTCGCGGGCGAGCTTGAACGAGTCGCCGGTCACATCGGCGAACTGGATCACCTCGTCGCGCTGGTAGTGGTGCCCCAGCACGAAGACGCGATCGCCGAGCGCGAGCTTTGCGGCCATCGCGCGGGCGACCAGGCCGGGATCGCTCGGCGAGGGAAGATCTCCCGGACAGTCGACGCCGGCCTCGGAGGCCGGATCGGTGCCCCTGCCCAGCAGAAGCAGGGCGGTTGCGGTGTTGGACGGCTCTACCCAGGTCGATGTCACAGCAAGATTGTCTCACAGTGAGACCGGCCCGCAGATGTGATTCATGCATCCCCGACAATGGTCTGGACAGGGGAATAGCCGGAGGTGCGAAGCGGTGCGAATCCTTATTTGTCCGGATAAGTTTGCCGGGAGTATCGACGCGGTGGCGGCTGCGCGGGCCGTCGCGTCCGGCTGGAGGACCGTCAGTGAGGCCGACGACCTGGTCGAGCGCCCGCTCTCCGACGGCGGTCCCGGCTTCGTCGACGTGCTCGCGCCGGCCCTGGACGGCCGCCGGGTGATCGTCGACACGGTCGATCCGCTCGGCCGTCCGACAAAAGGCACAATCCTGATCAAAGGCCCCATGGGGTACGTGGAGAGCGCCCACGCCTGCGGCCTGCACCTCCTGGCCCCACCGGAACGTGATCCGAAGCGCACCACCTCGTACGGACTCGGCCTGCTGGTCCTCGCCGCGATCGAGCACGGCGCCACCCGCGTGGTGGTCGGCCTCGGCGGCTCCGCCGTCAACGACGCGGGCGCGGGCATGCTCGCCGCGCTGGACGCCGCCCCGCTGGACGCGGCCGGCTACGCGCTCCCGTACGGCGGCGCCGCGCTCACCGCGGCCGAGAGCCTCACCGGCGCGCCCCGTACCCGTGGCGTCGAGCTGATCGCGGCGACCGACGTCGACAACCCGCTCACCGGCCTGCACGGCGCGTCCGCGGTCTACGGCCCGCAGAAGGGCGCGAGCCGCGAGGACGTGTTCCTGCTGGACCGCGCGCTGGAACGGTTCGGCGGCCTGCTCCAGGGCCTGTCCACGGCGCCACCCGGCCTGGCCGCCCTCCCCGGCGCGGGCGCGGCCGGCGGGATCGGCGCCGCGATCCTCGCGCTCGGCGGCCGCTGCGAGTCCGGCATCGACCTGGTGACGCGTCTCACCGGCCTGCCCGAGGCGCTGGACGCGGCCGACCTGGTGATCACCGGCGAGGGCTCGTTCGACCACCAGTCGCTGCGCGGCAAGGTCGTCGCCGGCGTGGCCGCCGGCGCCCGCGACCGGGGCCTGCCGTGCGTGGTGCTGGCCGGGCAGGTCAGCACCGGGCGCCGGGAGGCGGCCGCGGCCGGGGTCACCGAGACGTACTCGCTGATGGACTTGTTCGACGGCGATGAGCGGGTGAGCATGGCGGAAGCGGCGGAAGGGCTCAGCGCGCTCGCGAAGCGTCTAGCGGGTCAATACAGCCGGTGAGACCAACGGCGCACGGCCGCTGGCTGGGAGAAGTTTTAGACTGGGTGGGAATGCACGGTCAGCGGACATGCGTTGGCCACAGACGGAATAAATCCGCACAGCGCAGGGAGACTTCCAAGTGACCACTTCAGCGCAGGGCGCCACCGAGACCGTGGACTCCGGCTACGACTCGGGCTACGAGTCCGACACCGAGCCGAAGGCCGCCGCCAAGACGTCGACCACGGTCCTGCTCACGGACGTGGCGGCAGTGAAGGTGAAGAACCTGCTCGAGCAGGAGGGTCGTGACGACCTGCGGCTGCGCGTGGCGGTGCAGCCCGGCGGCTGCTCCGGCCTCCGCTACCAGCTGTTCTTCGACGAGCGCTCGCTCGACGGCGACATCGTCGACGACTTCGGCGGCGTCGAGGTCGTCGTGGACCGGATGAGCGCGCCCTACCTGACCGGCGCGACCATCGACTTCGCCGACCGCATCGACGCCCAGGGCTTCACCATCGACAACCCGAACGCCGGCGGCTCGTGCGCCTGCGGCGACTCGTTCCATTAAGAATCGCTGACATCAGGGGGTGCGCAGTTGCGCACCCCCTGATGTCGTTTGGGCTGGTCAGGGGTAACGGGCAGATGGCGCGCGACTGACGTGGAGACGGCGTGCCGGTAGGCTGTCCGGGCTATAGTCGCCGACCACTTGAGGGCCGACATGAAGATCGCCGTTACCGGCTCGATCGCCACCGACCATCTGATGCACTTCCCGGGCCGGTTCGCCGACCAGCTCCTGGCCGACCAGCTGCACAAGGTGTCGCTGTCGTTCCTCGTCGACGACCTCGTGGTGCGCCGCGGCGGCGTGGCCGCCAACATCGCGTTCGGCATGGGCCAGCTCGGCCTGCGCCCGATCCTGGTCGGCGCGGTCGGTGCGGACTTCGCCGACTACCGCTCGTGGCTGGAGCGGCACGGCGTCGACTGCGGCTCGGTCTACGTCAGCGAGGTCGCGCACACCGCGCGCTTCGTCTGCACCACGGACACCGAGATGAACCAGATCGCCTCGTTCTACGCGGGCGCGATGGCCGAGGCCCGCAACATCGAGCTGGCCCCGGTCGCGGCGCGCAACGGCGGCATCGACCTGGTGCTGGTCGGCGCGAACGACCCGGCCGCCATGGTTCGCCACTCCGAGCAGTGCCGGGAGCGCGGCATCCGCTTCGCCGCGGACCCGTCGCAGCAGCTCGCCCGCGTCGAGGGCGACGACGTGCTGAAGCTGATCGACGGCGCCGAGTTCCTCTTCACCAACGAGTACGAGAAGTCGCTGCTGGAGAGCAAGACCGGCCTCAGCGAGGCGCAGGTTCTGGACCGGGTCAAGATCCAGGTCACCACGCTCGGCAAGGACGGCGCCCGGATCTCCGGCCGCGGCATGGAGACGATCCACGTCCCGGTCGCCCGCGAGGTCGCGGCGTACGACCCGACCGGCGGCGGCGACGCGTTCCGGTCCGGCTTCTTCGCGGGCCTCACCTGGGGCCTCGGCCTGGAGCGGTCCGCGCAGATCGGCTCGCTCGTCGCCACCTACGTGCTGGAGACCATCGGCACCCAGGAGTACGAGATCCGCCCCGACCAGTTCGTCAAGGCGCTCGGCGAGTCCTACGGCGACGCGGCGGCCGAGGACGTGCGCCCGCACCTGATCCCGTGAGCACCGGCCCGGTGCTGATCGTCTTCGCCGGGCTGCCGGGGGTCGGCAAGAGCACGCTCGCCCGCCGGGTGGGCGCCGCGCTGCCGGCCCCGGTCCTCCCGGTCGATCCGATCGAGCGCGCCTTCGGATCGACCGGCCCCGAGGCGTACGCGGCCGTGGCCGCGCTGGCCGAGTTGCAGCTGGACCTGGGCCTGCCGGTGATCGTCGACGCGGTCAACCCGGCCGCCGAATCCCGCGAGCTGTGGCTCGACCTGGCGGACCGGGCCACGGTCCCGCTCCGGGTGGTCGAGGTCTGGTGCGCGGACGAGGACGAGCACCGCCGCCGCATCGAGGCCCGCCAGGCCACCGACCCGGCCTATGCGGACGTCGACTGGATCCGCGTCCTGGAGCGCCGCGCGGAATACCAGCCCTACGCCGGCCCCCGCGTCGTGGTCGACACCACGGTCCCATCGGACCCACTCGACTCGCTGCTCGACTACCTGCGCCGCTGACCGCGACGGAGCCGGTGGACGGTCAGGAGCCTGCGCTGGGCGCACGAAAGGTCAAAAGGATTTGATCAACTTCGGTTGAGCCGGAGGGACGCCGTCCGGCGGGAGTGACGTCCCTCTGGCTCAACCCATTGCCATGGATGTAAGGAACGCAGGTCAGCGGCCGGAATGCGGCAGATACTAAAGCCGCAATTCCGACGAAAGGCTCTCACCATGAAGAGAACACTGCTGGCCGCGGCCCTGATGGCGACGTTCGTCCCCGGCCCGGCCCTCGCCGCGTCCGTCGACCCGGTCCTGGAACCGCCGGTCGCGGACACGAACGGCCCGACGCTCAGTCAGGTCGCGATGCTCACCCGGGCCTGGTCCACGAAGGCCGGTGAGCTGAGCGGCGACCCGCTCTACTTCGCCGGCGCGATCTATCACGCGGAGACCGGCGACGGCCGGGTCGGCCTGGTCCGCCGCGCTGTCACGGGCGGCGCGCACCTGCAGTTCGCGTCCACGGTGCGCGGCTACACGATCGCCGCCCCGGTCACCGACGGCGACTCGGTGTTGACGATCACGCCGGACGACGGTGTGGTCCGCGCCTACAGCCCGGACGGCGCCGACCGCTGGACCGCGAGGCTCGGCGGTGACCAGCGTGCCGACTGGGTGCTGGCCACCGGCGGGCTGATCCTGGCCGCGGCCGAGTTCGAGTGCGGCCGCTACGAGGGCGACACCTGCGAGCGGACCGTGCTGCACGCGTTCCGCGCGGACTCCGGCCGCCGGGTCTGGACGCGCGAGCTGGCCGGCGGCAGCCCGGTCGCGGTCGCGGCCGGCGACCGGATCGCGATCCGCACCTGGCAGGACCGGGACGAGCTGCACGGCGACGACATCATCCCGCCGGGCCAGGAGCCGGAGCCGATCGTGGACGACTCCCCGGCGCTGGTCACGGTGCTCACCGCCGGCAACCGGCGTCTCTGGCAGCGGCCGGTCGCCGGCGTGGTCAGCATCGCGGCCGACGCGGACGGCGTGTTCGTGGCCGGCGACCGGCTCTGCGCCTACCGGGCGAAGGACGGCCGGCGGTCCTGGTGCGCGCCGACGTCGCACCGTCACTACGACCTGACCGCGGCCGACGGCCGGCTCTACGCCGCCGCCGACGACCTGAGTGTCCCGGACGACCACCGGATCGCCGCGTTCGACAACCGGACCGGCCGGCGTCTGTGGACCGCGGCGGGCGCCCGTCCGTACGGCGGCATCACCGTCGGCAACGGCGTGGTCTGGCTGGTCAGCAACACCGACATGCCGGTCAGCCGGCTGCTCGCGCTGCGCGCCGAGGACGGCCGTGAGCTGCGCCGCCTCCCGCTCGGCGAGTACGGCGGCAGCCGCGTCGCGCTCGGCGTCAACCGCGCGTTCGTCTTCCACGACGGCCGGACCATCTCCGCGTACCGCTAGGGAGCCCTAGAGTCCAGTCTCCGCGCGCAACCCGGCCACGATGCCGGGGAGTTCGGCCAGGAACCGGTCCACGTCCTCCGAGGTGGTGTCGCGGTGCAGCGACACGCGCACGTTGCCGTGCGACAGCACGCCCATCGCCTCGAGGACGTGGCTCGGCCGCAGCGTGGACGAGGTGCACGACGAGCCGGACGAGACCGCGAACCCGCGCCGGTCCAGCGCGTGCAGCAGCGCCTCGCCGTCCACGTAGAGGCAGGAGAACGTGACCAGGTGCGGCAGCCGCTCGACCGGGTCGCCGACCACCTCCACGTCCGGCACCAGCCGCGGCACCTCGGTGCGGATCCGGTCGACCAGCGCGGACTGCCGCTTCGCCTCCGCGGCCGCGTCCGTGGTCACCGCCCGCAGCGCGGCCGCGGCCCCGACGATGGCCGGAAGATCGATGGCGCCGGGGGTACGGGCATAGGACCGCTCGTCCTCCGGGTACGGCGACACCCAGCGCATGCTCTTCCGGATCACCAGCACGCCCACGCCGGACGGCCCGCCCCACTTGCGCGCGCTCGCGGTCAGCAGCGACCAGCCCGGCGGCACGCCCATCCGCCCGATCGACTGCGCCGCGTCCACGTAGAGCGGCACGCCGGCCTCCGCGCAGATCTCCGCGGCCGCGGAGACCGGCTGCACGGTCCCGGCCTCGTGCGACGCGCTGATCAGCGCGGCCAGCGCCACGCCCGGCGCCGTCACCGCGGCCTCCCACGCGCCCAGGTCGAGCCGCCCCTTCATGCTGACGCCGACGCTGGTGACCGGCGCGCCCGCGGCGGTGGCGGCGTGCAGCACGGCGGAGTGCTCGATCGCGGAGTGCACAAAGGTCGCGCCGGCCCGGCGCCGGCCGGCCAGTCCGCCCAGCACGGCCGCGTGCGCCGCGGTGGTCCCGCTGGACGTGAAGAACAGCTCCTCGCGGCGGACCGAGAGGCACTCCGCGACGGTCGCGCGCGCGGCCTCCACCAGCTGCCGCGCCCTGCGCGACTGGCTGTAGAGCTTGCCGGGGTCGGCCCAGCCGTCGGCGAGCGCGGCCATCATCGCCTGTTTGGCGACCGGATGCAGGGGAACCGCGGAGGCGGCGTCGAGGTAGGCCGTCGAAGGTCCGGGTTGCGCGGTTGAGGACACGCGCCAAACGGTATCGTCCAGATGTTCGCCGTGATCACAAAGCGCCGGACACGCGGACCCCTGGGGCTTGCGCCGAGGCCAGGTCGAGTAATCTGCGGTCGTCGGTGCCGTCCATCGGGCGATCACCGGAATGCGGGACCGGCCTGCGGGGCCTGAAAAGACCGACGCGGCCGGTTGTATCACACGGCGGTGAGGCATGGTGCGCGAATGAGCAACATGTACCGCGAAGGAGAGGCAGGAGCAGTGGTCGCAAAGGGTTCGGGCGTGCGCGCCTCGGACACGGGACGGGACAACGGCTCCCGCAACCGGCGGATCGCCGGACTCGGCTTCGGCGGCGTGTTGCTGGTCGCCCTGCTGAGCGGCTGCGACGTCGGTGCGGCCTTCGGTGGCTTCGGCTGGCCGCAGGGCGGGATCACGCCCCAGAGCCAGAAGATGTACGACCTGTGGATCGGCTCCGTGGTCGCGGCCCTCGTGGTCGGCGTCTTCGTGTGGGGCCTGATCTTCTGGTGCGTCATCCGCTACCGGAAGCGCGGCGAGGAGCTGCCTCCGCAGACGCGGTTCAACATGCCGATGGAGGTGCTCTACACGGTCACGCCGGTGCTCGTGGTGTGCGTGCTCTTCTACTACACCGCCATCGTGCAGACCAACGTGGACAACATCTCCAAGGACCCGGACGTGACCGTCGAGGTCGTCGCGTTCAAGTGGAACTGGCAGTTCAACTACCTGGCCGGCCCGGGTGAGGACGCCGAGGTGCTCGCCTCCACGATCGGCTCGACCGACGAGATCCCGCTGCTGGTCCTGCCGACCGGTCAGAAGATCCGGTTCGAGGAGACCAGCCGCGACGTGATCCACTCGTTCTGGGTGCCGGAGCTGCTGTTCAAGCGCGACGTGCTCCCGGGCAGCGCGCGCAACGTCTTCGAGGTCACGATCGACACCGAGGGGCGCTACGTCGGTCGCTGCGCCGAGCTGTGCGGCACCTACCACTCGATGATGAACTTCGAGCTGGTCTCCGTCGACCCGGGCCGCTACCAGCAGTTCCTGGCCGCGAAGCAGGCCGGTCAGTCGACGCCCGAGGCGATGGCGACGATCGGCTTCACCGGCGACGACCGGTTCGCGATCACGACGTTCCCGTTCGAGACCAAGCGCGACAACAACAACTTCAGCGGCTCGCAGGCCGAGGGCGAAGGAAGGTAGGGGCAATCCATGAAGGCTGAATATCGGATGTTCGGCGGGGTTGCCATCTTCCTCTTCGCCGCGGCCGCGCTCTACGGGTTCTGGACCCAGGGCGACTCGGACGTCGGTCAGCTGGAGTGGGTCGGCACGGTCGCGCTGATCCTCTCCGGCCTGCTCTGCTCGATGTGCGCCGGCTTCTTCTGGTTCGTCTCGCGGCGCATCGACCCGCGTCCGGAGGACCGGGCCGACGCGGAGATCGCCGAGGGCGCGGGCGAGGTCGGCTTCTTCAGCCCGGGCAGCTACTGGCCGTTCGGCCTGGCGCTCTCCTGCGCGCTCACCGCGCTGGGCCTGGTCTTCTTCATGTGGTGGCTGATCGGCATCGGCCTGATCGCGGTCATCTTCTCCGCGTGCGGCCTGCTCTTCGAGTACTACTCCGGCACCCGCCGGCCGGTCGAGTTCTAGGGATTACGCACGAGAGCGCCGCACCCCGCGTCGGGGTGCGGCGCTTTTCGCTGTCCTGCGGGATCTCAGGCGGCGCGGCGCTGGATCGGCGCGACCCGGTTGCCGGGTGTCCGCCGCCAGACCCGCATGGTGATCGGCTGCAGCACGATGGCGGCCCCGCAGCCGGTGCAGACCAGCTCGGGGCAGTCCTCGTGATCGTCCTCGCACGGCGGGATCTCGAACGGCATCTCGCGCTGGCAGATGACGCAGTGCATCTCTGTGTCTTCCACGGGTACCTCCTCGGGGAAGGGTGGGGAATTACCCGAATGTGATTCCAAAGTGCCACCGCCGGTCACGAAAAAGTGGGACCTCGTCCCGGCGTGTCACACAAAACAGACAAATCACAATACCAAGATCAAGATCACACCACGGTACGGCGTGACCTACATCAACCACACCCCGAGGTACTTGTTCGCCCGAAAGCCGGCCCATTCACGTGAGGCGCGGGCGACCAGAGCTGGCGCGGCCCAGCGACAGACACGGTTTTCGTCTGCCGGTGGACGTGTCAGCGCCGGGAGTGGCGTCGAGCCGGAGGAGCGGAGCGACGACCAGAAACTCTGTGAGGCGCGGGCGACCAGAGGCTCAGCGACCATAAGCGCAGCGCCGACCAGCTACTCAGCCGCTTTGGCGGTGGTGGCGGCGTCGACCCACCTGGCCAGCAGCGACTCGGTGGCGCCGGAGTCGACGGCCTCGGCGGCCCGCTTCAGACCGTCGCTGAGCGCTTCCCGGAGGTCACCGGACAGTGCGCCGGTGCGGGCGGCGAAGCCCGCGGCCGCGTTGAGGAGCACGGCGTCGCGGATCGGGCCGGTCTCGCCGGCGAAGAAGCGCCGTGCGGCGTCACCGTTGAACGCCACGTCACCGCCGCGCAGGTCGCCCGGGGCGGAGCGGGGCAGGCCAAGCTCCACCGCGTCGATCACCTGCTCGGTGACGGTGCCGCCGGCCGCGACCCAGACCCGGGTCGGCGCGGCCGTGCTGAACTCGTCCAGCCCGTCCTCGCCGCGCATGACCAGCACGGAGTCGCCGCGGGACGCGAACACGCCGGCCATCACCGGCGCCATCCGCGTATCGAAGCAGCCGACCGCGCCCGAGGTGGGGCGCGCCGGGTTGGTCAGCGGGCCGAGGAAGTTGAACGCGGTCGGCACGCCCAGCTCGCGCCGCGGCGGGCCGACGAACCGGAAGCCGGGGTGGAAGCGGGCCGCGAAGCAGAAGCCGATGCCGGCCTCCGACACGGTCCGGGCCACGCCGGCCGGGCCCAGGTCGAGCGGGATGCCGAGGTGTTCCAGCAGGTCGGCGGCGCCGCACGAGGAGGAGGCGGCCCGGTTGCCGTGCTTGACCACCGGCACGCCGGCCGCGGCCACCACGACCGCGGCCATCGTCGAGATGTTCACCGTGTGCGCGCGGTCGCCGCCGGTGCCGACGATGTCGACCGCGCCGGTGCGGATCTCCTCCGGCAGCGTCACCGGCACCGCGTTCGCCAGCATCGCGTCGACCAGGCCGGACAGCTCGGCCGCGGTCTCGCCCTTGGCCCGCAGCGCGACCGCGAAGCCGGCGACCTGCGCGGGGGTCGCGTTCCCGGTGACGATCTCGTTCATCGCCCACCAGGTGTCCTCGGTGGACAGCTCGTCGGCTCGCAGCAGTGCGGTGAGCAGATTCGGCCAGGTCCGTTCGCCCATCGTGGGCCTCCCGAGGATCTAAGGGGGGTTATGTCGGTTCGGAGTCGGTAGCGACGTGGGTGGCCGGCCTGCGGCGTGGCTCGCCCACGTCGGCTACCGACTCATGCGCTGGTGATCTGCGGTGCCTTGCCGGAGCGGAGCATCGCCGCCACGGCCCGGCCGGTCGCCACCGGGTCCAGCGGGTGCACCAGGGTGGCGTCGGCCTCGGCGAACGCGGCCAGCCAGCGGTCCGCCGCGCGGGCGATCACGACGATCACCGGCGGGGGGGTCTTGTATTCGTCCTTGACCTGCCGGGCGATGCCGAGGCCGCCGGCCGGGCTGGCCTCGCCGTCCAGGACCATCAGGCTGATCTCGTAGTCGTCGACCAGCCGGCGGCACTCCTCCCAGCTGGCCGCGTCCGCGAACTCGACGGTCAGGCCGGGCGCGGGGCGGGTGCCGATCGCCAGGCGCATGTGATCGCGCACCTTCGCGTCGTCGCTGTAGAGCAGGACCGTGTAGGTGCCCGCCTGCGGGTTGCTCTCGCCGCTGCTCATGATCCGCTGCGCTCCGTTCCGTGGTCCGGGTGCAAATGGTTCCGGTGCACCTGCGGGTTCGGGTGCACTGCGACGGTCGCGGCGCCTGTGAGGTGCGTCGCAGCCGTCGTGCGGATGCTACTCGTCAGCCGCCGGTAGGGGAGGCCCCGGCACGCCTGATCTCATCCGTACCCTCGGCGGGATTTTGATCTTTTGAAGCCGAGGCGGCCTCCTCCCGGTCCAGCTGCCGGTCCACCCGGCGGGCCTCGCGCTCCGACTGGCGGATCCACTGCAGGATCAGCACGCCGAGCATGGTCACGCTGACGATCTCGCCGCCGGCCCAGAGGATGCCGCCCGCGGTCTTCTGGTCCGTGTACGGATCGAGCCAGGTCAGGCCCAGGTTCGGGTACCAGTCGCCGCCGAGCAGCGTGGTGCTCTGCATGATCGTCAGGCCGAGCACGGTGTGGAACGGCACGCTGAGCAGCATCAGCAGCGCCCGCCCCGGGTATGGCCAGCGGTTCGGCAGCGGGTCCAGGCCGAGCAGCGGCCAGAAGAACAGGCAGCCGGTCGCCAGGAAGTGCAGGTGGACCAGCTCGTGGACGAACGAGTTCTCCAGGCTGACCCGGTAGAGGCCGGTGAAGTAGAGGACGAACGGGTTGATGACGAAGATCGCGTAGGCGTAGAGCGGGTGCGTCACCACCTTGGCGACCCGGCTGTGCAGCACCGACAGCAGCGTGGCCTTGGGCCGTTTGGGCAGCACCCGCAGCGCCAGCGTGACCGGCGCGCCCAGGGCCAGGAAGATCGGCGCCACCATCGACAGCACCATGTGCTGGACCATGTGGACCGAGATGACCGTGGTGTCGTACGCGTGGAGGCCGCTCAGCGTCACGATCGCGACCGAGCCGAAGCCGAGCCCGAGGAAGCAGAACGTGCGCAGCGCCGGCCAGTGATCGCCGCGCAGCCGCAGCCGGTACACGCCGTAGAGGTAGAGCGCGGCGCCCACGACCAGGCCCGCGGCGAGCCAGCTGTCCACGCTGGCCTCGGTGAAGAACTTGCTCCCGGTCAGCGGCTCCACACCCGATGCTATCGGGTAAGCCGAGGTCGCGAGGGAAATCCGATCGACGTCAGGCACGTCAACGAGGCTATGCCCAGTGCCCTGAGCAGGCTCGCCCGGCCCGGACGAGTGCTCGACACGCCCCAAGATTGCCACCCCGGCGTTCCTCGCCCCACGTATAGGGCAATAATGACGGCGTGACTGCGGCAGCCATTGACAAGAGCCGGATCCATTCGCTGACCCGACCCAACATGGTCAGCGTCGGCACGATCGTGTGGCTCTCCAGCGAACTCATGTTCTTCGCGGCCCTCTTCGCGATGTACTTCTCGATCCGGGCCGCGGCTCCGGAGCAGTGGGAGCATCACACCGAGGCGCTGAACATCCCGTACGCGACGACGTTCACCGTGATCCTGGTCCTGTCGTCGATCACCTGCCAGATGGGCGTGTTCGCGGCGGAGCGCGGTGACGTGCACTCGCTGCGGCGCTGGTTCACCATCACGTTCGTGATGGGCCTGGTCTTCGTGCTCGGCCAGGTGAACGAGTACATCACGCTCGTCGGTCACGGCGTGAAGATCAACGCTGACGGGTACGGCTCGATGTTCTACCTGACCACGGGCTTCCACGGTCTGCACGTCACCGGCGGTCTGATCGCGTTCGTCATCTTCATGATCCGGACCACCATGGGCCGCTTCACTCCCGCGCAGGCCACCTCCGCGATCGTCGTGTCGTACTACTGGCACTTCGTCGACGTCGTGTGGATCGCCCTGTTCGGGATGATCTACTGGATCCAGTAGATCCGCCGGCGTCACATTCCGGGCCACCGCCCCGTCCCTTGAGCACGAACGGTCTACCACCGCGTAAGGACTCCTTGCCATGACTTCTGATTCCCCCGCCCGGCGTGCGGGCCGCGGCGGCGGCTTCCGCTCGCGGTGGCGCCGTGGGCGTAACTCGCCGCCGAGCAAGCTCCGGCGTCGCGCCGGTGCCGCGGTGCGGATGGCTGCCGCGCTGATGCTGGCCGGAGGCGTTTACGCGTTCCTCGCGCCGAGCGCCTCGGCGCAGGAGGACGTCGCGCTCTCCACCGCGGCGCAGCAGGGCAAGGAGATCTTCGACAACAGCTGCGTCACCTGCCACGGCCGCAACGCCCAGGGCGTCGAGGGCCGCGGCCCGAGCCTGATCGGTGTCGGCTCCGCCTCCGTCGAGTTCCAGGTCGAGACCGGGCGCATGCCCATGGTCCGCCAGGAGGCGCAGGCCGAGGAGAAGATGCCGCAGCTCAACGACGAGCAGGCGCAGCAGCTCGCGCAGTACATCCAGGAGCTCGGCGGCGGCCCGGAGATCCCGGACGGCCCGCTGACCCACGACATCAACGCGGACCCGGACGCGCTCTCCCGCGGTGGCGAGCTGTTCCGGCTCAACTGCACCTCCTGCCACGGCTTCGGCGGTGGCGGCGGCGCGCTCTCGTCCGGCAAGTTCGCGCCGGCGCTCGGCGACGTCAGCGAGCGGCACATCTACGCGGCCATGCTCTCCGGCCCGCAGAACATGCCGGTCTTCGGTGACAACCAGCTCACGCCGGACGAGAAGCGGGACATCATCACCTACATCACCGGCCAGCTGCAGGACGGCGGCGACCCGGGCGGCTTCAACCTCGGCCGCTTCGGCCCGATCACCGAGGGGCTGGCCATCTTCCTGGTCGGCATCACGGCGCTGGTCTTCACGTGCCTCTGGATTGCGGGGAAGTCGTGAGCACTAAGACTCCGTCCACGGAACCGGTGGACATCAACGACCCGAAGCTCTCCCGCTTCGAGATCATCCGTGAGGGTGCGCGGCGGGACGACATCGAGATCGTGCACTACGAGCCGCAGTTTCCGCCCGGCAGCAAGGCCGAGAAGCGGATGGTCCGGATCGTCGCCATGTTCTTCCTGATCACCGGCATCGCGTCGATCGCGTTCCTCGGCGTCTTCATCTTCTGGCCGTGGGAGTACGAGCACGGCGCGTACACGCTGAGCAAGTTCTACACGCCGCTGCTCGGCGTCACGCTCGGCATCGCGCTGCTCGGCATCGGCTTCGGCATCCTGACCTGGGCCAAGAAGCTGCTGCCGCACGAGATCTCGGTGCAGGACCGGCACGTCGGCACGGACCCGGAGTCGCAGAAGCTGACCGGCGAGACCGCGCTCTACATGCTCGACGAGCTGGGCCTCAAGCGCCGCCCGCTGCTGAAGGGCGCGATCGGCCTGGGCCTCGCGCCGGTCGCCGTGGTCGCGGCCGCACCGCTGATCGGTGGCCTGATCAAGGACCCGCACGGCGACGAGCGCCAGTCGATGTTCAAGACCGGTTTCAACCCGGTCTACAACGACGGCAACCTGGTCCGCCTGGTCCAGCAGGACGGTTCGCCGGTCCGCCCGGAGGACGTCAGCGCCGGCGGCCAGATCACGGTGTTCCCGGGCATCGCGCACGGCAACACGAACGAGTGGGCCGACTCGCCCACGCTGCTGATCCACCTCCGTGAGGACGACGCGCGGAAGGCGGCGGCCGCGGCCGACGCGGACGACATCAACCGTGGTGCGTACTACGGGAACTATGTCGCTTTTACCAAGATCTGTTCGCACGCCGGCTGCCCTGCCAGCCTCTACGAGCAGCAGACGAACCGGCTGCTGTGCCCCTGCCACCAGTCGCAGTTCCTTATCATTGACAACGCCCGGCCAGTGTTCGGCCCCGCGCACAAGCGGCTCGCGATGCTGCCGATCGAGGTCGACAGCGAGGGCTTCTTCGTGGCGAAGTCGGACTACAAGGAGACCGTCGGGCCGGACTTCTGGGAGCGGCCATGAAACGCCGGAAGCTTGACCTCGGCGCCGTGCCCGGCAACGTGGCGCGCGGTGCCGACGAGCGGCTGCAGGCCTCCACGCCCCTGCGTGGCCTGCTGAACAAGGTCTTCCCCGACCACTGGTCCTTCCTGCTGGGCGAGATCGCGCTGTTCTCGTTCGTCGTCCTGCTGCTGACCGGTGTGTTCCTGACCCTCTTCTTCGACCCGTCGATGCGCGAGGTCGTCTACAACGGCTCCTACCCGGGCCTGCGCGGGCAGATGATGTCCGCGGCGTATGCGTCGTCGCTGGACATCTCGTTCGACGTCCGCGGTGGCCTGATCATGCGGCAGATGCACCACTGGGCCGCGCTGATGTTCATGGCCGCGATCGTCATCCACATGTTCCGGGTGTTCTTCACCGGCGCGTTCCGCAAGCCGCGCGAGACCAACTGGGTCATCGGCGTGACGCTGTTCTTCCTGGGCTTCTTCGCCGGCTTCACCGGCTACTCGCTCCCGGACGACGGCCTCTCCGGCACCGGTCTCCGCATCGCCTCGGCGATCATGCTGTCCTTCCCGGTCATCGGCTCGTGGCTGTCCAGCTCCGTGTTCGGCGGCGAGTTCCCGGGCATGCTGATCATTCCGCGGTTCTTCATCGCCCACGTGCTGATCATCCCGGCGCTGCTGCTCGGCCTGATCGCGGCGCACCTCGGCCTGGTCTTCGCGCAGAAGCACACGCAGTGGCCGGGCCCGGGCCGGACCAACGAGAACGTGGTCGGCGAGCGCATGTTCCCGCGCTACGCGATGAAGCAGGGCGGCTTCTTCATGGCCGTCTTCGGTGTCATCGCGTTCATGGCCGGCGCATTCCAGATCAACCCGATCTGGCTCTTCGGGCCGTACCGGGCGGCGGAGGTCTCCTCGGCCTCCCAGCCCGACTGGTACGTCATGTTCATGGACGGCCTGGTCCGCCTGATGCCGGACTGGGACATCTTCATCCCGATCCCGATCGGTGGCGAGGGCTTCGTCATCCCGCCGATGTTCTGGCCGGCCGGTGTCCTGCTGATCGTGATGATCACGGCCCCGATGGCGTACCCGGCGATCGAGGCGCGGCTCACCGGCGACAAGCGCATCCACAACCTGCTGGAGCGCCCACGCGACAACCCGCACCGCACCGCGCTCGGCATGATGGCGATCTCGTTCTACCTCATCGCCACCATCTCCGGCGGCAACGACGTGGTCGCGGACAAGTTCCACATCAGCCTGAACGCGATGACCTGGGCGGGCCGCATCGGTCTGCTGATCGTCCCGCCGATCGCGTACTGGGTGACGTACCGCATCTGCCTGGGCCTCCAGCAGCACGACCGTGAGGTGCTGGCGCACGGCGTGGAGACCGGCATCATCAAGCGCCTGCCGGACGGTCGCTTCGTCGAGGTCCACCAGCCGCTGGCGGCGCCGGACGAGCACGGCCACACCCACCTGGAGTACACGGGCTGGGTCGTGCCGAAGAAGATGAACCGGGTCGGCGCCCTCGGGCCGGCGATCAAGGGCTTCTTCTTCCCGATCGAGAAGCCGGTCGAGGCTCCGGTCTCGCCGGGGCACCCGCCGGTCGACCCCGCGTCGAAGCGCGAGGAAGTCGGCAGCAGCCACTGACGACGTGTCCTGAAGAACCCGCCGGTCTCCGAGGAGGCCGGCGGGTTTCTTCGTCTTCCGGGTTGACCCTGCCCCGAGGACATGGTTTGGGATGGGGGCGAAACTCACCATCCGGGAGGCTGAGGTATGAATCGAAGTCGGAGCGTGGGCCTGATGGCCCTGTCGCTCGTCACGGGGGTCGCCGCGTCGCTGATCGCGGTGCCGGCCGTGGCCGCGGCGCCCGCGTCAACGGTGGCGTGGGCGGCGTGTCCGGAGGACGTGGTGGCCAAGGCCGCGCCCACCGTGCTGGAGTGCGGCACGGTGCCGGTGCCGCTGGACTACCGCGATCCGGGCGGCAGGCAGATCGAGGTCATGGTGTCGCGGCTGGCGAGCACCGATCCGGCGAAGCGCCGCGGCATCCTGCTGACCAACCCGGGCGGGCCGGGCGGGACCGGGCTGGAGATACCCGGGCTGATGGTGAACTTCGGCGCGCCGTCGAGCCTGCTGGACGCCTACGACATCATCGGGATGGACCCGCGCGGCGTCGGGCACTCGGCGCCGGTGCTCTGCGGGCTCACCGGGGCCGAGGGCTATGTGGCGAACATCCCGCCGTACGCCCAGGACGAGGCGGCGGTGGACCGGCACGCGGCCGTCTCCAAGGCCGTCGCGGAGCAGTGCGCGGCGAACGACACCCAGGGGCTGATACCGCACATCACCACCGCGAACACGAGCCGGGACCTGAACTCGATCCGGATCGCGCTGGGTGAGAGGAAGGCCAGCTACTTCGGCGCCTCCTACGGTTCGGCGCTGGGTGCGGCGTACGCGTCGATGTTCCCGGGCACCACGGACCGGATCATCCTGGACAGCAACGTCGGCGCCACCGCCTTCGACCATGAGGGCTTCCGCCGGTTCGGGCTGGGCATGGAGCAGACGTTCCCGGACTTCGCGGCGTGGGCGGCGGCCCGGCACGACACCTACGGCCTCGGCCGGACGGTGGCGGAGGTGCGGCGGAACTACCAGACGCTCGCGGCCCGGCTCGACCGGGAACCGGTCAACGGCATCGACGGTGTGACCTTCCGGCTGCTGGTCCTCACGGGGCTGTACGACCCGGCCTCCTACCCGGCGATGGCGCCGTGGTGGCAGGCGCTGCAGAACGGGGACGCGGCCGCGGCGGCGAAACTGGCCGCCGAGCTGGAGGAGTCCTTCCCGGACAACGCCCTCTCCTCGTTCCTGGCCGTGACGTGCAACGACAGCGACTGGTCGGAGGACGTGGCGACGTACAAGCGGGCGGTCGCCAAGGACCGGAAGCGCTACCCGCTGTTCGGTGCCGCGGGCGCGAACATCACGCCGTGCGCGTTCTGGCCGTACGAGCAGTACGAGCCGGCCGTGAAGATCAACGACAGGGGTCCGCGCAACATTCTGCTCATCCAGAACCTGCGGGACCCGGCCACGCCGTACGTCGGTGCCCAGCTCTTCCGGGAGCAGTTCCGGAAGCGGTCCTCGCTGGTGACGGTGGACGGGAGCGGCCACGGCGTCTACATCTTCGGCTCGAACCCGTGCGCGCTGAGCGTCGGCACGGCCTACCTGGTCGACGGCGTGATGCCGGGGGACACCTACTGCGCGGCCGGGACGCTCACCCTGGACGCGGAGTCGCAGCGGCGGCGGGCGGACGCGCTGGACCGGCTGCCGAACCGGTTCTGACCCGCACGTGACAAGGCCCGCCGGTTCTCCGGCGGGCCTTTTCGTCTCCCGGTTTGACTGTGCTGTAAGGACACGGTTTGGGATGGGGTGAGAACTCACCATCCGGGAGGCTCGGTATGAATCGAAGTCGAAGCGTGACCCTGTCGCTCGTCGCCGGGGTCGCCGCGTCGCTGATCGCGGTGCCGGCCGCGGCCGCGGCGCCCGCGTCGCAGGTGGTCTGGGGCGCGTGCCCGGCGGACGTGGCGGCCGAGGCCGCGCCGTCCGTGCTGGAGTGTGGCACGGTGCCGGTGCCGCTGGACTACCGCGACCCCACCGGCACGCGGATCGAGATCGCGGTGTCCCGTCTGGCCAGCACGGACCCGGCGAAGCGGCGGGGCATCCTGCTGACCAACCCGGGCGGCCCGGGCGTCGCCGCACTGGAGATGCCCGGGCAGCTGGCCAACCTGGGCACGCCGACCAGCGTGCTGGACGCCTACGACATCATCGGCATGGACCCGCGCGGCGTCCGGCACTCCGCGCCGGTCAACTGCGGGATCACCGCGGACCTGGGCTACCGCTCGAACATCCCGCCGTACGCGGTGGACGACGCCGCGGTGACCGCGCAGGCCGAGATCGCGAAGGCGGTCGCGGAGCGCTGCGCGGCCAGCGACCCGGACGGCCGGCTGGCGCACATGACCACCGCGAACACGGCCCGCGACCTGGACTCGATCCGGGCCGCGCTGGGCGAGGCGAAGGCCAGCTTCTTCGGCCTGTCGTACGGCTCCGCGCTGGGTGCGGCGTACGCGTCGATGTTCCCGGACACCACGGACCGGGTCATCATCGACAGCAACCTCGGCAACACCGCGCTCGACCGGGACAGCATGCGCCGGTTCGGCCTGGGCATGGAGCAGACGTTCCCGGACTTCGCGGCGTGGGCGGCGGCCCGGCACGGCGCCTACGGCCTCGGCCGGACGCAGGCGGAGGTGCGGGCGAACTACCTCGCGCTCGCGGCCCGGCTGGACGCGACGCCACTGGACATCTTCGACGGCATCCTGTTCCGCTGGATCGTCTTCGCGGGCCTCTACGACGAGGGTGCCTACCCGTCGATCGCACAGACCTGGCAGGCGCTGCAGAACGCGGACCCGGCCACGGCCACCCGGCTGATGGCGGCGGAGCCGCTCCCGCAGGACAACTTCTTCTCCGCGTTCCTGGCGGTGACCTGCAACGACACGGACTGGGCCGAGGACGTGGCGACGTATCGGCGCGCGGTGGCGCAGGACCGGAAGCGATACCCGCTGTTCGGTGCCGCGTCCGCGAACATCACGCCGTGCGCGTTCTGGCCGTACGAGCAGTACGAGCCGACCGTGAAGATCAACCGCAACGGGCCGCGCAACGTGCTGATCATGCAGAACGAGCGTGACCCGGCGACGCCGCTGCGGGGCGGTCAGCTCTACCGGGACGCGTTCGGCAAGCGGTCGTCGCTGATCACCGTGGACGGCAGCGGGCACGGCGTCTACATCTACGACGACAACGCGTGCGCGCTGTCCGTGGGCACGGAGTATCTGCTCAGCGGGAAGCTGCCGCGGGACACCTACTGCGGCGATGGGGCGCGGTCACTCGACGCCCCGTCGCGGCAGCGCCGTGCGGACGCGCTGGACCGGCTGCCGCGCACGCTCTGACCGGGCCGGGGTGGGCGGCCGGGCCGCCCACCCCGTGCTAGTCCGTCTCGGGCAGGCCGATCGCGAACGCCTCCTCGAGGTCGTGCTGGGAGTAGGCCCGGAACGCGATGTGCGACTCCGTGTTGATCACGCCGGGGACCTTGGAGATGCTCCCCGCGATCACCTCGGCGATCTGCTCGAACTGCCGGACGCGGATGATCGCGATCAGATCGACATGGCCGGCGGTGGAGTAGACCTCGCTGACCCCGGGCAGCGCGGCCAGCGTCTCGGCCACCTCCGGGATCGAGTCGGTGGCACAGTCGATGAGGACGATCGCGGTGATCACCGGACGGCTCCCTTGATCAGCAGATTCGGGTCAGCTCATGCTAGCGGGAGTGCCGCCGGGACGGTGAGGTCGTCGCCGACCCGGATCGCGGCGGTGAGCGTCTCGCCCGCGTGCACGCGCCCGCCCGGCCAGACCACGGCGTCGCGGACGTCGCCGTCGATGCGGGCCCCGGCACCGATCACCGCGCGTTCCACCCGGCCGGTCACCACCGCGTCCGGCGCCACCAGCGAGGCTCCGGCCGCGGCGTGCAGGTTCGCGGCGAGGTAGAGCGACGGCGTACCCGTGTCCAGGTATGTTCCTGAGTAGGGCACGACGGTGAGCGCGCCCTCCCGCTCGGCCGGCCGCCACACCGAGCGCACCACCTCGTGCTTCTCGTCCGGCAGCGAGGCCACGAACCGCCACGGGATCAGCGAGAAGCCGGCGAAGTCGTACCCGCCGAACTCGCCCTCGCCGGACGCGGCGGGCCGGCCCAGCATGCGCACGGACGCGCCGTCCCAGCCGTCGATCAGCGCGGCGATGTCCGGGCCAGGATCAAGATCAGGATCGTGGAGGTACGCGTCCGCGTTGCCCAGCAGCACGCCGCGACCATCCACCCAGGACCGCAGCCGGGCCAGGCCACCGCCGGTGCCGAGCGGGCCGTCCGGCTCCACCGACACGTGCGCGCGGCCCTCCGCGTGCCGGGCCACCGCCTCGCCCAGGTAGGCCGCGTTCACCGCGGCCGGCAGGCCGAGCGCGTCGACCCGGGCCAACGCGCGGTCCAGCAGCGGGACGTTGCCGACCGGGCAGAGCGCCTTGGGCACCGTCGACGTGAGGGGCCGCAGGCGCTGCCCCTCACCGGCGGCCAGGATGACCGCGGCCATGTCGCTCATCGGCGAGCGGGGATCGCGGGAACGGCGCCGGGCGCGGCGGCCGGGCCGATGCCGAACATGCCGAGCAGCCGCCCGGTCGCGGGGGAGAGCTTCGGCAGGTCGTCCAGCGCGAACCAGCGCAGCTCCAGCACCTCGGCACCGTCCGCGCGGACCGGCGCGGTCGACGCGGGCACGAACGCGTGGTAGCACATGTCCACCCAGCCCTTCGCGTGCACGATCGCGTTCGGCGTGGCCGGGACCAGGTCCTCGCGGGCGAGCTTGAGGCCGGTCTCCTCGTGCAGCTCGCGCAGCGCGCCGTCGATCGGCGCCTCCTTACGCTGCAACAGACCGGCCGGGAGCGTCCAGCTCACGCCCGGAGGCTGGCGGAGCAGCAGCAGGCGGCCGGGCGCGGGCGCCTCGGAGTCGTGCACGAACACCACGGCCCCGACGACGTACTTCGGCACGACCGCCCGGACTATGCGGCGTCGAAGGACCAGCGGCAGCCGGTAGAACGTGCCGTAGGCGATGGCGCGGAGCGCGGTGTTGTGGCGGAGATTCACATTTGCAAGGCTAGCCGCGCCGCACACGCGGACGACACCTGGACCGCGTCTCGCTCCGGCCCCACGCCGACGCAGGCGCTCCGCTGGCTTCAGTCCGGGTGATCGACGGAGGCGACCAGCTTCTGCGCGAGGTCGTCCGGGTCGAGCGTCCGGTCGAAGACCGCCACCAGCAGCGTCTCCAGGTCGGGATAGCCCAGTTGTTCGGCGAGCCGCAACAGCGGGCGCTCGCTGGCCAGGCCGCGGTTGTGCTTGCGCAGCAGCGTCAGCCCGATCGTGGCACGGCCCAGCCGGACCTTGTCCGTGATGGTCATGCCGGGCGCGTCCCTCTCCGCGAACCGGCGGTTGAGCTGCAGCTGCGCGTGCGACGTCTTGGCGTACTGCAGCCAGTCGCGGTGCGGGCCGCGGTGCAGCGGGTCAGAGTCGCCGTCGTCGTCGAGGAACAGCTCGACCACGTCGCCCTCGGTCAGCTCGGAGAGGATCGGCGCGGTCCGCCCGTTGATCGTCACCGCCACGCAGCGCTCGCCCGCGTCCGTCCCCACCTCGTAGGCGAGATCGACGGAGGTAGCACCGAGGGGCAGCATCACCGGCCGCCCCTCGCAGAAAACCTGGATCTGTGACTCGGCGAGCTCACATCGGAGCGAGCTGAGGAAGACGGCGGCGTCCTTCGCCTCCGGCTCCCAGTCGAGCACCCGGTGCAGCCAGTCGAGCTGTTCCGCTCCCTCGCCGCGGGCGACGAGCTTGGGGAACCGATACGGCGCGGCCACACCGAACTCGGCGAGCCGGTGCATCGCCTCGGTGCGGATCAGCACCTCGACCGTGCGCCCGTCCGGCCCGGTGACCGTGGTGTGCAGCGAGCGGTAGAGGTTGTTCTTCGGGGAGGCGATGAAGTCCTTGAACCGGCCGGCGACCGGGCGCCACTTCGTGTGGATCGCGCCGAGCGCCATGTAGCAGTCGGTGTCGGTGCCGTCGACCACGATCGCGATCCGGGGCAGGTCGAACGGTTCGGCGTAGTCGCCGCGGACCGTGTCCTTCCAGATCGAGTAGAGGTGCCGGGGCCGGGGCGTCACCGAGGCGGTCACCCGCTGGCGGCGCAGCGCGGTGCGGGACTGCTTGACCACGTCGTCGAGGTAGTCGTCCCAGCCGGGGCGACTCGTCACGTACGCCGAGATGCGCTCGTGCGCCTCCGGCTGGAGGTGCAGCAGCACCACGTCGTCCAGCTCGCGCTTGAGCCACTGGATGCCGAGCTTGTCGCAGAGCGGGACCAGCACGTCCAGCGTGGCCTTGGCGATCCGCTCGCGGGAGGCGTTGGACCGCGCGCCGAGCGTGCGCATGTTGTGCACCCGGTCGGCCAGCTTGATGATCAGCACCCGGACGTCCTTGCCGGCCGCCACGATCATCTTGCGGATCGTCTCGGACTCCGCGGACTTGCCGTAGAACGCCTTGTCGAACTTGGTCACGCCGTCGACCAGATGGGCGACCTCGTCGCCGAAATCACCCCGAAGAGCCTCCAGCGTGTACGAGGTGTCCTCGACCGTGTCGTGCAGCAGCGCCGCGATCAGCGTGGTCGTGTCCATGCCCATCTCGGCGAGGATCTCCGCGACCGCGAGCGGATGCGTGATGTACGGATCGCCGCTCTTGCGCATCTGCCCCCGGTGACAGTTGTCCGCGACCCGGTAGGCGTGCCGCAGAACCGTCATGTCACCGGACGGATGCACCGACTTGTGCATCTTGATCAGCTTGGTGACCGGGTCATTCTCCGGCGGCTGCCAGGACAGCAGCGAGCGCAGCCTCCGGGTCAGGGGCACGTCGGGGGAGGGCAGTGCACGTCCCAGTGCGGCGCCGTGGCCGGCGTCGACGTCCACCCGGACACCTCCTCAATAAGCCGCTTCTGCCCTAAAACGAGCGCGGCCCGGAACAGTGTTGCTCTACAGCCTATGCGAGGGTTCGTCATGCGAATGGTTGCTTGCCTATGACCGAACGGCTGAGTTATTTGCCGACAAGGCCCCTTCCGCCCTGGCCAGAAGCTCGCCGAAGCGCGCGGCACCCCGGACGGGAGACGACCACGTGTCCGTCATCTCCACCAACCGGGTCTCCGGGCGTTCCAGCCAGGCAAGGATGCGCTCCGTCTCCTCGGCCGTCGCGGCCGGGGTCGGTCCCGGGCCCGGCCGCACCGTCTCCGCGGTCATCCGCATCGTCTCGATCGTGGGCCGCGGGTGCACTCGCGGCGGCGACACGCCGGCCGCGGCCAGCCGTCCGTGCCGGACGATCGCCAGGTCCCAGCCGCCGCCCGCGTGCGGCCGGGCCGCGACCAGCTCGGCCTGCGAGGTGACGCCGGAGAGCCGCTGCATGCGGATCAGCGCGCGCAGCAACGCGGCCATCCGGCCCCGGAGCACGGCCGCCTCCTCGTACCGCTGGGACCGGGAGAGATTCTCGATCCTGGACATCAGCGCGGTGATCAGCGGTCCGGGATCCGACGTCACCGCGGTCCGGAACGGTGCCGCGGCCATCGCGTCGTAATCGTCCACGGTCACCCGGTGCTCGCACGGCGCCGGGCACTTCCCCAGCTCGGCCAGCGCGCAGGCGGGCATCGGGATGCGCACGGACAGCCTGTGCCCGCACTGCCGGATCGGGATCGCGTCGTAGACGCCGGACGCGGCCAGCTCGGCCGCCCGCCGCGACGAGAACGGGCCGAGGTAGGTGCCGTCGTCGTCGGCCAGCGCCCGGACCATGGACAGCCGCGGGAACGCGTCCGTGGTCAGCTTCAGCCAGACCACCCGTTCGGGGAACTTCGACCGGCGATTGTACGGCGGGGCGTGCGCCGCGATCAGCCGCAGCTCGCGCACCTCGGCCTCCAGCCCGTGCGCGCACTCGATCGCCTCGACCCGGACCGCCGCGTTGAGCATCTCGGACATCCGCGCCCGCTTCTCCGCGGCCGTGAAGTAGCTGCGCACCCGGGTGGCGATGTCGACCGAGGTGCCCACGTAGAGCGGGCGGTCGTCGGCGGCGCGGAACACGTACACCCCCGGGACCCTGGGCAGACCCTCGGCCAGGTGCTTCTTGCGGCGCTGGGTCGGCGTGACCGCCCTGGCGAACTCGATCGCCTCGCCCAGCGTGGACACGTTGTGGCCGCCCAGCCGGTCGAAGAGGCCGTGCAGCACGTCCACGGTGGCCCGTGCGTCGTCCAGCGCGCGGTGCGTCGGCGTGACCGTGGTGCGGAAGAACGCGGCCAGCGTGCCGAGCTTCCGGTTCGGCACCTCGTCGCGGGTCAGCGCGCGCCGGGCCAGCGCGGCCGTGTCCAGCACCTTCACCGGGGGCCAGTCGTAGCCGAGCCGGGCGCAGGCGGCCTTCAGGAATCCCACGTCGTACGGCGCGTTGTGGGCGACCAGCACCGAACCCCTGACGAACTCCAGGAACGCGGGCAGCACCTCCTCGATCGGCGGGGCCGGCGCGAGCATCGCCTCGGTGATGCCGGTCAGCACGGTGATGAACGGCGGGATCACCTCGCCCGGGTTGACCAGCGTGCCGAAGACGCCCAACTCCTCGCCGCCGCGCACCTTCACCGCGCCGATCTCGGTGATCCCGATGGCGTTGCTGCCGTCCGGCTTGGCCGGGGCGCCGCCGGTCGTCTCCAGGTCCACCACCACGAACGTCACCCCGGACAGCGGCATCGACCCGGGGTCGTCGTCGTCGAGCAACAGGCCCTGGACGAAGTTTTCGGTTTGTGCCACCAGGGCACGGTAGGCGGCGGGTCCGACACTTCTGCACCGGGTGACCCAGGAGTAGCCTTGGCGGACCAGGAGAGATCAAAAGCCGCTGTCGCGCGGTCGGGGGCCGCACGGTGGGAGACTTGTCGTATGTCCGTACCGGCGCCGCCCGACGACCGCTCCCCCGGGGAAGCGGCGCCGTACCCTGCGATCATCCGGCTCCCCGAGTCCGCCGAGTCACATGACCCGGGCGAGGCCGCCGAGCCGATCCTGCCCGAGCAGGTCCGCCAGCGGGTGATCCAGCTCACCGCGATGCTGCTGCCGGGGCTGCCGTTCGACGAGATCCCGGACGTGCTGCGCAAGGTCGCGCGCTTCGCACCGAACCGGCGCGCCCGGCTCGGCGGCACCGCGATCGCCACCCAGCTCGCCGCGGACCCGCTCTTCCGTCAGCGGATCGGCCGCAAGGCGTCCGGTGAGGCCGGCGACCTCGGCACCGCGATCGCCGAGGGGACGGCCGTGGGCGCGGCCGACCCGGTCGAGGTCGCCGCGCTGGCCTACCTGGTTCGCCCGGCCGGCTGGTTCGACCTGGTCGCGGCCGCGGGCGACGCGGTCCGCGCGGAGGCGGACAGCGCCGCGGTCAGCGAGGCCGTCCGCGCAGCCGAGCAGCGCGCCGCCCGCGCCGAGCACGACCGCGCGGTCGCCCGGGTCGAGGCCGACAAGCTCCGGGACGAGCTGGCCCGGGTCCGGGAGGAGCTGGGCCAGCTGCGCGAGGAGCACCGCACCACGGCCCGTGCGCTGCGCGAGACCCAGGCCCGCGAGCGCAAGGCCGCGGAGATGCTCGCCACCGAGAAGGGGCGGGCCAAGAGCGCGGCCGACCGGCACGATCAGGAGCTGCGCAGACTTCGATCCAAGCTGGCCGACGCGGAGGCGGCGGCGAGCGGCGCCCGGTCGGCGGTCCGCGACTCGCGCGCGGCCGACGACGCCCGCCTCTGGCTGCTGCTGGAGACGATCGGGCAGGCCGCGAACGGGCTGCGCCGCGAGCTGGCGATCGGCCCGGCCGACCGGCTCCCGGCCGACCTGGTCGCGGACGCCACCGCGGACCGGCCCGACGCGCCTGACCGGGTCGGCGCGCGCGCCACCGACAACGACGACCCGGCCCGCCTCGATCAGCTGCTCGCGCTGCCGAAGGCACATCTGATCGTTGACGGTTACAACGTGACCAAGCGCGGCTGGTCCGAGATGTCGCTCGAACACCAGCGCAAACGCCTGATCACCGGGCTCGGCGGGATCGCGGCGCAGACCGGCGACGAGGTCACCTGCGTCTTCGACGGCGCGGAGCGGCAGCACGGGCTCCCCCCGGCGCCGCGCGGCGTGCGCGTGCTCTTCTCCCGCAAGGGCGAGACCGCGGACGAGGTGATCCGCCGCCTGGTGCGTGCGGAACCGTCCGGACGCCCGGTGATCGTCATCTCCTCGGACCGGGAGGTGGCGGACGGTGTGCGGCGGCACGGAGCCTATCCGCTAGCTGCGGATTCGCTGTTGCGAAGACTCTCGAGATCATAGACGCCGGTTTTTGTCATACCCCTCACCTAGCGTGTACGGCGTACCCGTGAGGAGGAACGATGATCGTCGACTGTGACACCTGTGCCGTCCGTGGCACCGGTTGTGCCGACTGCGCCATCCACGTCCTGTTCCACACCCCGCCGGAGATCGAGCGGCTCACCCCCGACGAGATCAACGCCATCGAGATGTTCGCCCGGGCCGGCCTCGACCCCGAGGTCGTCGAGGTGCCGGACGAGTCCGTCGTCCCGCGCACCCCGCTGCGCCTGGTCCCGCTCCGCCGCGACGTCGCCTGACGAGGTCTTGGGTGACGTGGATGACCGGGCTGCGGCGTGGCCCAGGCGCCGCCTGGCCGCACGTCGCGAACACCCTGATACAACCCCCGGTATCAGGACGCCCGCGCCGCACACCCGGACGACCTGGACCTCGCCTCGCTCCGGCCCTCCACGTCACCCAAGACCTGCCCCTAGGATGGGTCGCCATGACCCCTCGCTGGTGGGCCGTGCTCACCCTCGGCGGCCTCGCCGTGGCACTGCTCGCCGTCGCGCTGCTGCTGATCCCGTGGCAGCGCCCGCCCGCTCCGCGCGCCGACCAGGTCGCCGCGCTCGCCACCCTGCCGCAGGACCGGGTCGAGCGTGCCCGTGAGTTCCGGTCCACGCTGCGCCCGGCCACCTGGGGTGGCATGGCGCTCGGCCTGGTCGTCGCGCTGCTGCTCGGCCTGACCCCGCTCGGCGCCCGGCTGGTCGAGCTGTGCGGCCGCCCGTTCGACGGCCACTGGGCCGCGCAGGCGCTGCTCGGCGGCTTCGCCGTAGTCGTGGTCGCCGACCTGCTCACGCTGCCGATCGGCGCCTGGCGGCACACCGTGCTGGTCCGCTACGGCCTCTCCACCCAGGGCTGGGGCGGCTGGGCCGCCGACCTGCTGCGGTCGTGGGCGGTGAGCGCCGTCATCGGCGCCCTGGTGCTGCTCGGCTTCTACGCGCTGACCCGGTTCGCGCCGCAGTGGTGGTGGGCGTTCGGCGCGGCCGGTGCCGCCACGCTCGTCGCGCTGCTCTCGTTCGTGGTCCCGGTGCTGGTCGAGCCGGTCTTCAACCGGTTCACGCCGATGCCGGACGGACGCCTGCGCTCCGAGCTGATGCAGCTCGCCGCGCGCGACGGCGTCCCGGTCCGGGAGGTGCTGGTCGCGGACGCGTCCCGGCGCACCCGCGCGGTCAACGCCTACGTCTCCGGTCTCGGCCCGACCCGCCGCATCGTCGTCTACGACACGCTGCTCACCGAGGCCACGCCGGCCGAGGTCACCTCCGTCGTCGCGCACGAGCTCGGCCACGCGAAGGACGACGACGTCCCGATCGGCACGCTGCTCGGCGCGCTCGCCGCCGCCGCCGCGGTGGTCGCGCTCTACCTGCTCGGCTCATGGCCGGCGCTGCTGAGGGCCGCGGGCGCGGGCGACATCGGCGAGCCGCGCGCGATCGCGCTGGTCCTCGCGGTGGTCACGGTCGCCGGCCTGGTCTCGTCGCCGCTGCAGGCGTTCGTCAGCCGGCGCATCGAGTCCCGGGCGGACGCGCACGCGCTCGCGCTCACCGGCGATCCCACCACGTTCGAGGCCATGCAGGCGCGCCTGTCCACGGTCAACCTCGGCGACCCGGACCCGCCCCGCTGGGAGTACCTCTACGGCGCCACCCATCCCTCCACCGTGGAGCGGATGGCCGCGGCCCGGGCCTACGCACGAGGGGAGCGCTGACCGCGTTGACCAGGACCCTGCTGATCACGAACGACTTCCCGCCCCGGCCCGGCGGCATCCAGTCGTTCGTGCACAACCTCGCGATCCGCCAGCCGGCCGGCAGCGTGGTCGTCTACGCCTCCCGGTGGAAGGGCGCGGCCGAGTTCGACGCGGCCCAGCCGTTCGAGGTGATCCGCGAGGAGACGTCCGTGCTGCTGCCCACGCCCGCGGTCGCCCGGCGCGCCGCGGAGCTGGCCCGCGCGCACGACTGCGACACCGTCTGGTTCGGCGCCGCGGCCCCGCTCGGCCTGCTCGCCGACGGGCTGCGCCGTCGCGCCGGGATCGGCCGCGCGGTCGCGCTGACGCACGGCCACGAGGTCGGCTGGGCCGCGCTGCCCGGCGCGCGCACGCTGCTGCGCCGGATCGCCCGCGGCAACGACGTGATCACCTACCTGGGGGAGTACACGCGCAGTCGGCTCGACCGGGCGCTGCACGGGCTGACCGACCTGCAGCGGCTCGCGCCCGGCGTCGACGCCGACAGTTATCACCCGGGCGCGGGCGGCGCGGAGATCCGTGCGCGGCACGGCCTGGCGGACCGGCCGGTGCTGGTCTGCGTGTCCCGCCTGGTCGCGCGCAAGGGGCAGGACACGCTGATCCGCGCGTTCCCGGAGATCCGCCGGCGGGTGCCGGACGCCGCGCTGCTGCTGGTCGGCGGCGGACCCTACCGCGAGACGCTCGAACGGCTCACCCGCGAGCACGGCGTCGAGCGCGACGTGGTCTTCACCGGCAGCGTCTCGTGGGCGGAGCTGCCGGCCCACTACGCGGCCGGCGACGTCTACGCCATGCCGTGCCGCACCCGCAACCGCGGCCTCGACGTCGAGGGACTGGGCATCGTCTACCTGGAGGCGTCCGCCACCGGCCTGCCGGTCATCGCCGGCGACTCCGGCGGCGCGCCCGACGCGGTGCTGCAGGGCGAGACCGGTTACGTCGTCCCCGGCCTCGACCTCACCTCGCTGACCGAGCGCGCGGTCTCCCTGCTGACCGATCACGACCTGGCCCGCCGGCTCGGCGCCGCCGGCCGCGAGTGGGTCGCCAAGGAGTGGCGCTGGGAGCAGCAGGCCGCCAGACTCACCGGGCTGCTCGCGGGTGAGCTGCGTGAGTGAGTAGCGCGAGGGGTTAGCGCGATACATGCGCATGTGTCGTACTGGAGGGCGTGGTGACGACCCCGGGGACGGCAGTGGATGACGACGAACCGGAGATGGAGGTCCCGTACTGGCTGAAGAGCAGCGCGGAAGCGGCGAGCGCCGGGTTCTGGCGCATGCTGCGGCGGCTGCCGAGCCTGCTCGGGCAGGCCTGGCGGCTGGCCTGGGAGAGCAGCCCCCGGATCACGCTCGCGGTCGTGTTCCTGCAACTCGCCGCGGGTGCGGTCGGCGCGGTCGGTCTGGTCAGCGTGGTCGGGGTGCTGGACGGGCTGCTGGCGGAGGGGCCGACGCCGGAGCGGATCCGGGCCGCGATCCCGTCCGTGCTGGTGTTCGCGGGGGCGAGCGCGGCGCGCACGCTGCTGTCCTCGGCCGCGACGGCCGCGCACGGTCGACTGTCGCCGCTGGTCAGCCGCTCGGCTGAGCTGCGGCTGCTGGAGCTGACCACGCGGGCGGACCTGGCGATCTTCGACGACGCGGCCTGGCGCGACACGATGTACCGGGCCCGGGACCGGGGCACGTTCGCGGCGCAGTCGCTGGTCGACCAGGCGATCACGCTCGGCACGAACGTGATCTCGCTGGTGGCCGCGGGCGGCGTGCTGGCCGTGCTGCACCCGGTGCTGCTGCCGCTGCTGGTGCTGGCGGTGGTGCCGACCGCGTGGGCGGCGGTGCGGTCCGCGCGGCTGGGCTACCGGCAGCGGCTGAAGCTGACCTCGCTCTACCGCCGGCGGTACATGCTGTCCGACCTGCTGGCGGACCGGGACGCGGCGCCGGAGCTGCGGGCGTTCACGCTGCGCGAGTTCCTGCTGGCCGAGGTGCGGCGGCTGCTGGACGCGGAGACGCGGGCGCACATCCGGGTGATGGAGCGGCAGGTGTGGACCACGCTGCTGGGGACCGTGCTCGGTGCGGTGGCGACCGGTGCGACGTACGCGGTGATGATCTGGCTGTTGATGACCGGGCGGATGGAGCTGGCGGTCGGCGGCGCGGCGGCCTACGCGATCGGCACCGGCATCGGTGCGCTGTCGCAGGTCGCGTTCACCGTCCGGCACCTCTACGAGGAGGGGCTGTACTTCGCGGACTACCAGGCGTTCTGCGCGCTGGCCCGGGAGCACGCGGAGCCGGAGCGCGCCCGCGCGGCACCTCGGGGCTTCGAGGAGCTGCGGCTGGAGCACGTGAGTTTCCGCTACCCCGGCGCGGACAAGCTCGCGGTCGACGACGTGAGCCTGACCGTCAAGCGCGGGCAGACGGTCGCGCTGGTCGGCGAGAACGGGTCCGGCAAGTCGACGCTGGCGAAGATCCTGGCCGGGCTCTACCGGCCGGAGAGCGGCGCGGTGCGCTGGGACGGCGTGGTGCTCGACGACTACCGCACGGACAGCGTGCGGACCGGCGTGGCCGTGGTCATGCAGGAGCCGACGCACTGGCCGCTGACCGCGCGGGAGAACATCACCATCGGGCGGTACGACCGGGAGGCCGGCCAGGACGACGTGGAGCGCTCCGCCCGCGCCGGTGACGCGCACGGGTTCATCGTGGAGCTGCCCCGCAAGTACGAGACGCTGCTGTCCCGGCACTTCACGGACGGCGCGGATCTCTCCGGCGGCCAGTGGCAGCGGCTCGCGGTCAGCCGCGCGTTCTTCCGGGACGCCGCGCTGCTCATCTGCGACGAGCCCACCGCGAACCTGGACGCGCGCGCGGAGCACGACGTCTACCAGCGCCTGCGGGAGCTGGCCGAGGGGCGCACGGTCGTGCTGATCACGCACCGGCTGGCCAGCGTGCGCAACGCCGACCTGATCCTGGTCTTCGACCACGGCGCGCTGGCCGAGCAGGGCGACCACGACGAACTGATGGCGCGCGGCGGGCTCTACGCGGAGTTGTTCACGCTGCAGGCGGAGGCGTACTCACGCCGCTCCTGAGCGCCGGGCGCCGCAGATGCTCGTCGATCGCGGACGGCGGGCCGGGGTGGCCGAAGTGCCAGCCCTGGGCCGAGTCGCAGCCGATCGCGCGGAGCCGGGCGGCCTGGCCGGCGGTCTCCACGTTCTCCGCGGTGACGGTCAGGTCCAGCGTGTGTGCCAGCGCCACCAGCGTCGCCATGATCTTCTCGTCGACCGGGGAGTCGCCGGTGCGCAGGCCCTCCACGAACGCGCCGGCCACCTTCAGCTCGCGGACCGGCAGGTGCCGCAGGTAGGCGAGGTTCGAGTAACCGGTGCCGAAGTCGTCGATCGCCAGCCGGACGCCCATCGAGGCGAGCGCGTCGAGCACGCCGACGTCCACCCCGGCCATCGCGTCGCTCTCGGTGATCTCCAGCTGGAGACGGTCCGGCGGCAGGCCGGTGCGCTCCAGCACGTCCGCCACCTCGGCGATCAGGCCGGGGTCGCCGACCTGGCGGACGGCTAGGTTGACGCTGACGAACGGCGCGTCCGGGCTCGCGTCCAGCCAGCGACGGGCCTGCGCGCACGCCTCGCCGAGCACCCACGCGCCGAGCCGGACGATCAGGCCGGACTCCTCGGCCAGGCCGACGAACCGATCCGGGCGCAGCACGCCGAGCGTCGGGTGCCGCCAGCGGACCAGCGCCTCCACGCCGCGCAGCCGCCCGCCGTCCAGTGCGACCAGCGGCTGGTAGTCGACGAAGAACTCGCCGCGCTCCAGCGCGGCCGGCATGGACGCGGACAGCGTGAACCGGGCGACCTCACGCTCGTTGCGGTCCGGGTCGAACAGCGCCCAGCGCCGCTTGCCGCTCTCCTTGGCCCAGTGCAGCGTGATGTCGGCCGCGCGCATCACGTCGCTGGGAGAGGAGCCGCCGGTCTCCCGTTCCACGATGCCGATGCTGGCGGAGACGGCGAGCCGCTGGCCGTCCACCTCGACCGGCTCGTTGATCGCGTCCAGCGCCGAGTCCGCGACCTTGACCGCGTCCTCGGTGCAGGTGGTGCCCTCGATCAGGATCACGAACTCGTCGCCGCCGAGCCGGGCCACCAGGTGCTCGCCGACGCTGCGCCGCAACCGCCGGGCCACCTCGATCAGCAACAGGTCGCCGGCGTGGTGGCCGAGCGAGTCGTTGACCATCTTGAAGCCGTCCAGGTCGAGGAAGCAGACCGCGAGCCGCTGCGGCGGACCGGCGAACGCGGTGTGCAGCCGGTCGGTGAACAGCGCGCGGTTCGGCAGGCTGGTCAGCGAGTCGTGGGTGGCCTGGTGCCGGAAGCGCGACTCGCTCTCCCGCAGCGCGAACTCGGCCTCCTCCCGGGAGACCATCGCGGCCCGCCGGATCGACTCCTGCTCGTCCAGCGTGCGGTCGCGCAGCGCGCGGGCGTAGCCGGTGGCGACCGTGCCGAGCAGCCGGGCCATCCGGCCGCCGGTGTCGGTCAGACTCAGGTCGCGCACGAAGCGTTGATCAAGGACCTCGATGGTACGGCCGAGCCCTTCCGCGGAGACCACGTGCGCGCGGACCAGTGCGCCGCCGACCCGGTAGCCGCGCCGCAGGCTGAACGGCTCGGCCAGCAGCGCGTCGCGCAGCTCGAGCGTGAGCGCGCAGAGCCGCTCCTCCAGCTCGCCCTGGCTCATCGGGATGTAACTGGTGCCGGTGATCGCCTTGGCCCAGGCCCGGGCGAACGCGGCGATCCCTGCCTCGTGCTCAGCCACCAAGCCTGCCCACACCGCCGAGGAAGACCACGCGCTCCGCGTCCTCGGTGTCGTCCGTCGGGTCGGGCCGCCACAGCGGCACCCACACCAGGCCGGGGTCGAGCAGCTCGAAGCCGTCGAACCAGGGCAGCAGCGTGGCGCGGTCGCGGGCGCGCAGCGGGTTGTCGGTCTGCCGGTAGACCGCCTGCCCCTCGAACCGTTCCTCGTCCGTCCGGCCCTCGTCACTGGCCTGGGAGAGCACCAGGTAGCTGCCGGGCGCGAGCGCGCCGCGGAGCCGGGCGATCAGGCCGGCCGGATCGTCCGCGTCGGGGATGAAGTGGGTGACGGCCACGATCAGCACCGCGATCGGCTCGTCGAAGTCGAGCAGCGCGCGGATGCCCGGATCGTGCACGATCTTCTCGGGCTCGCGCAGGTCCGCCTGGACGATCACGGTGCGGTCGTCGCCGGCCAGGATCTCCCGCGCGTGCGCGACCGCGATCGGGTCGATGTCCACGTATGCGACGCGCGCCTCGACCGGCGCGATCTCGTGGACGTTGCCCACGGTGGGGATGCCGGAGCCGATGTCCAGGAACTGGCGCACGCCCTGGGCCGCGAGGAAACGCACGGCGCGGCGCATGAACGCGCGGTTCGCCTGGGCCATCAGCGGCGCCTCGGGGACGGCCGCGATCATCGCCTGCGCGGCGGAGCGGTCCACCGCGAAGTTGTGCGACCCGCCGAGGTAGTAGTCGTACATCCGGGCGACGCTGGGCCGTTCGATGTCGATGGTCTCCGGTGCCCACTCGGGCCGATGCATGGACGCCCCTCAAAGACGGTGGCTGGATCAAGGCCGCTGCTATTCTGCCCGTTCCGTGCCCGGCTATCCAGACCGTACCGAATATCCCTTCCAGCTGATCTTCAGCCGGACGGGTCCGGGGCAGGTCGGCGCGGGTGGCCATAAAGGACATCCGCCGATCGGCTGAAAGGTGGCACCAAAAAGGCGAGCGCGCCTCATGAGAAAGGTGCGCCCGCCTGATATGGAATGGCTCAGAACTTCGGTGCGTCCGGCGCCTCGAGAAGGCCGAGCCGGAGCGCGGTCATCAGAGCCTGTGCGCGATTAGCCGCACCCAGCTTCTCGTACAGCTTGGAAATGTGGGTCTTCGCCGTCGACTCGCTGACGAACAGCTGCTTCGCGATGCCGGCGACACTCATGCCGTCCGCCAGGAGGCGCAGCACCTGACCCTCGCGCGGGGACAGCTGCGGGCCGGACGGCGCGAGCCGCCGCTTCATCGCCTCGGCCAGATCGGCCGCGGTGAACGCGCTCGGCGCGGACGCGGCGTGCCGCGCGGCGGCCACCACCTCGTCGGCCGGCGCGGTCTTCGGCACGAACGCGGACGCGCCCGCCTCCAGCGCGCCGAACAGCTGGTCATCCCCCGCATACATGGTCAGGACCACGATGCCCATGGTCGAGCTGTTCTTCCGCAGCGCCCGGGTGGCCTCCAGGCCGCTGCCGTCCGGCAGGCGGAGGTCCATGATGACCACGTCGGGCTGGAGCGCGCCGGCCTGGCGGACCGCCTCGGCGGCCGTGGCGGCCTCACCGACCACCTCGAACTGCCGGTCGCGCTCGAATGCGTGCCGCAGTCCCTTTCGGATCAGGTCGTGATCGTCGACAAGAAGGACCTTGGTGCGCGTCGTCGGCGCAGGGCTGGTCGACATAGCTCGGTTTACTCCCCTTCTGGTGCGTTGCCGCTATCGCGCACGCTATCGCGTCGGGGCGAGGCTCCGAGCACCACCGCCACCGTTGTTCCACTTGGATTCCGCGGCCTAATCTCCAGGCGGCCCCGGATACGTTCCGCTCTCTCATTCATGATCGCAAGACCGTAACGGCCATCCGGTCGCTTATCCGCCATTCCCTGTCCATCGTCCGTCACTTCGATGCGGGCGTAAGGGGGGTCCACCTCGCAGGTGACCCACAGGTTCGAGGCGCCGGCGTGCTTGCGCGCGTTCGTGATCGCCTCCTGAGCGATGCGCAGCAGCTCCGCCTCGGTCGCGGCCGGCAGCCGGGCCGTGGACTCGTCCAGCGTGTAGTGCACGCGCAGGCCCGCGGCGGAACCGACGGTCCGCGCGTACTCCGCGATCGCGCCGGCCAGCCCGCCGTGCCGGTCGACCTCGGAACGCAGCTCGAACAGGGACAACCGTAGCTCGGTGATCACCCGGGTGACCTCGCCGCGCAGCGTGCGCAGTTCCTCCGCGGTCTCCTTCGCGTCCTCCGGCAGCGTGGCCAGCGCGTTGTCGATGCCGTAGCCGACCATCACCAGCTCCTGGGCGACGCCGTCGTGGATCTCCCGGGCCAGCCGCTGCCGCTCCTCGTTGGTGGCCAGCGAGCGCACCTCGTCGAAGAGCAGCGCGGCCTCCAGGCGCAGCGCGGCCGGGCCGGTCACCGCGGTCACCTTCGCCACCACCGGCGCCGGGTAGGCCAGGCTGGTGTTGGCCTCGACGACCACGAGACCGATCGACCGCACGCCCGCGACCAGCGGCACCACCAGCGCGGACACCTCCGCGCCGCGGTGCGAGCGGGACTGCGAGCGGCTCGCCGTGGCCGGCTGCTGGCTGGCCCACGCGTCCGCGATCGCGGAGTCCGCGTCCAGAGCGGTCTCCCAGTCGACGCGCTCCATCGCGGACTGGGCCAGCACCACCAGGCGCCCGCCGCCGCTCGCGGTGAGCACCGCGGCGCGGTCCGCCGGCGCGACCGCGCGCAGCTCCTCCAGCAGGTGCTCGGCGATGCCACCCGGATCCAGCGTGGCGCCGGGCAGCTGCCGGGCGACGCTGCGCAGCTGGGTGAGCAGGCGCGTCGCCTCCGCGTACGGCTGGGGCTTGGTCTCCCGCACCAGCATCCACCGCCGCAGCGTGTCGGCCGCGAACGTGCCCAGCCCGCCCAGGATGAGCCACTGTGCGCAGACCGCCATGTAGCCGATCTGGGTGATCTGCGGGCCGCTCGCGGTCATGTTGACCGCGCCGCTGGCCAGCAGCGTGCCCGCGGCCGCGCCGAGCAGCACCGCGCCCTCGCGGGATCGCCGCTGCAGCGCCGCGACCGTGAGCGGCACCGCCAGGTACGGCAGGATCACCTCGGCGCCGACGCCTGGGCCGAGGCTGCCGACCGCGCTGGCCGCGCCGGCCACGTCGCTGGCCGCGAGACCCACGACGACGACCTCGGCGAACCGGGCCGCGGGCGCGAGGATGCGGTGTCGCGGCGCGACCACGCCGGGGATGCTGAGGAACAGCAGCGCCACGATCCACCAGAGGCGGTCGGGGTCCCTGGTGGTGATCAGCGTGAGCAGCGCGACGAGCGCCAGCATCACGAAGCGAGCCGCGACCGCCAGGGGATGCGGACGTGGTGCGACGGGGGGTGAGGCGGCCACTCCGGGATGCTATCGCCTGCCCGGAGTTCCGCCGTCACTTGGTGTAGATGGCGGCGATGTCATCCGCGTACGTCTTGTGCACCACGTTGCGCTTGACCTTGAGCGACGGGGTCAGCTCGCCGGTCGCCTCGGTGAAGTCGCGGCCCAGGATCCGGAACACCTTGATGGCCTCCGCGCTGGACACGGCCTTGTTCGCCTCGTCCACCGCCTTCTGGATCTCGGCCCGCAACGCCGGGTCGCCGGCCAGCGCGGCCACCGTGCTGTCGGCATCCCGACCGTTCGCCGCGAGCCAGCCCGGCCAGGCCTCCTCGTCGATCGTGATCAGCGCGGCGATGAACGGCTGCCGGTCGCCGACCAGCACGCTCTGGCTGATCAGCTGGTGCGCGCGGAGCCGGTCCTCGAGCACGGCCGGGGCGACGTTCTTGCCGCCCGCGGTCACGATGATCTCCTTCTTCCGGCCGGTGATGGTCAGGTAGCCGTCGTCGTCCAGCTCGCCCAGGTCACCGGTGCTGAACCAGCCGTCGGAGTCCAGCACCTCGCGGGTCGCGTCCGGGTTGTTCCAGTACGCGCCGAAGACGACGTCGCCGAGGATCTGGATCTCGCCGTCGTCCGCGATCCGGATCGTGACGCCGGGCAGCGGGCGGCCGACCGAGCCGATCCGGATCGCGCTCGGCACGTTCGCCGCGACGGCCGGGGACGTCTCGGTCAGGCCGTAGCCCTCCAGGACCAGCACGCCGACGCCGCGGAAGAAGTGCGCCAGCCGGGCGCCCAGCGGCGCGCCGCCGGAGACCGCGTCCGTGCACTTCCCGCCCATCGCGGCGCGCAGCTTGCCGTAGACCAGCCGGTCGAAGAGCGCGTGCCGGGCGCGCAGCAGCAGGCCGGGGCCGCCGTTGTCGAGCGCCTCGCTGTACTCGATCGCGGTCGCCTCGGCCCGCGCGAAGATCGCGCCCCTGCCGCCGGCCTCCGCCTTGGTCTTCGCGCCGGTGTAGACCTTCTCGAACACGCGCGGCACGGAGAGCAGGAACGTCGGCTTGATCGCGGCCAGGTCGGGCAGCAGGTTCTTCGGGTCCGGGCTGTGCGCGATCGTGCCCCGGGACGTCACCACCGCGAGTTGCAGCAGCCGGGCGAACGCGTGCGCCAGCGGCAGGAACAGCAGGGTCCGGGTCTCGCCCTTGAACAGGTGGTCGAACGCGGCCACCGCGTTGAGCACCTCGGCCAGCAGGTTGCGGTGGGTGAGCGCGCAGCCCTTCGGCCGCCCGGTCGTGCCGCTGGTGTAGATGATCGTGGCGATGTCGTCGGCCCGGGCCCGGCGGCGGCGCTCCTCGACCTGCCCGGCGTCGATCCGCTCGCCCGCGGCGCGCACCTGGTCCACGCCGCCGGCCGCGATCTGCCACACCTCGCGCAGGTCCGGCAGGTCGTCGCGGAGGCCGGTGACGAGCAGCGTGTGCGCGTTCGTCTCGACGAAGGCCGCGACCGCGCCGGAGTCGGAGAGGATCCAGGAGACCTGCTCCGCGCTGGAGGTCTCGTAGATCGGCACGGTCACCGCGCCGGCCGCCCAGATCGCGTAGTCGATCAGCGTCCACTCGTACCGCGTCCTGCTCATCAGCGCGATGCGGTCGCCGGCCTGGACACCGGCCGCGATCAGGCCGCGCGCCACCGAGATCACGTCCGCGTGGAACTCGGCCGCGGTCATCGGCGACCAGTCGTCGGAGGAGGCGTCGGTCCGCCGGAGGAACGACACGGTTTCGGGGGAGACACGTGCGTTGTCCCAGATCGCGTCGGTAAGGGTCATGGTGTCGGCGATCGTGACGACCGGAGGGACGGAGAACTCGCGCACCTGACAGCTCCTCGACGGTGGGGGCCCGTGACACGGCCCTGATACAGCAGAAACGTACCGCCCGTGACGGTTCTCCGGCACATCCGCCCGGCTACCGACCCGCCACCCGCCTCGGATCGGAGCGGGTGCCGTCCTCACCGGGCCGCGCCGGAACTGTCACAGGTTCGCGGTAGCCTGCCCGCATGGCGGACTCCTCCACCCAGTCGATCGTTATCGCCGCACCGGCCGAGCGTGTGGCCGAGGTCGTCTCCGACTTCGGCAGATACCCCGAGTGGGCCGACGCGTTCAAGCAGGTCGAGGTCCTCGAGGAGTACGAGGACGGATATGCCAGCCAGGTCCGTTTCGTCATCGACGCGGGCGTGCTGGCGGACGAATACACCCTGCGGTACCAGTACGCCGAGGACCTCTCCCGCATCGAGTGGCACCTGGTCGCGCCCTCCAAGATGCAGAAGGCGCAGCGCGGCTCCTACGACATCGCGCCGAACGCCGACGGCGGCACCACCGTGACGTACACGCTGGAGGTGGATCTGTCGATCACCACGATCGGCATGATCCGGCGCAAGGCCGAGAAGCGCATCATGGATACGGCGCTCAAGGAGCTCAAGCGGCGGGTGGAGAGCCTGCCGGCCGGCTGACACACCGCACAGGGGGCTTTCATCATGGCGACTCCGAGCTCGGAAAGCGGCACCGGTTCGGCGCGGGAGGAGGCGGAGCGCCTGGTCGCGGCCGTGCTCGCCCGCGCATCCCAGGGAGCGAGCCAGGCCGCGTGGATGGCGCAGGGCGCGAAGTTCGCCGCCCGCGCCTCCGGCCACGAGACGACCAGCACGGGCCTCGGCCTGCTGGGTGACGCGTTGCGCGGCGTCGCCAAGACCGCCTCCGGCTTCAGCGAAGACCTTCACAAACACTCCGAGGGTACGACCGGCGCCCGCACCACGGCCCGGCCACCGACGAACCCGGCGAGCACCTCGGGACCGGCCTCCACCACAACGGCGACACCCCGCGTCACCGAGCCCGCGGCTCCCGGCACACGCCCGGCCGCGCCCGGCCCGGTCCCGGACGACGACGGTCGTTCCGGCCGGCCGCAGGGTGACGGTGCGGATTCCGGCCGGCCGCAGGGTGACCGTGCGGATTCCGGCCGGCCGCAGGGTGACCGTGCGGATTCCGGCCGGCCGTGGGACGACGGCGTGCGGGACGAGCACGTCTTCGAGCCCGCCGGCCCGGCCGCGCACGCGGGGTGGGCCACCGGCAGCGCGGAGTGCTGCGTCTGCCCGGTGTGCCGGGCGATCACCATGGTCCGCAACCCCACGCCCGAGTTCGCCGAGCAACTCGCCACCAGCGCGGGCGACCTCGCCGCCGGCGTGGCCGGCTTGCTCCGCGCGTTCTCCACCGCGGCCGCCGACCCCACCACCTGGTCCGGCCCGGCCCGATCCGGCGCTGCTTCGACCGGCGCTGCTTCGACCGGCGCTGCTGGCGCTGCTTCGGCCGGCGCCGCTTCGGCCGGGGCTGCTGGCGCTGCTTCGGGCGGGGCTGCTTCGACCGGCGCTGCTGGCGCTGCTTCGGCCGGGGCTGCTTCGGGCGGGGCTGCTTCGGGCGGGGCTGCTTCGGGCGGGGCTGCTTCGGGCGGCGCCGGTGCCGAGGGCGCGGCGAAACCGGCAAAGAGGGCGCCGCACGAGGATTCCGGCACCGGCTGGCCGCGGGAGGACCCTTGGTCGGCCGCCACCCGCGCCGAGACGCCCGCACAACCGGCCGGCGACCCGTGGTCGGCGGCCACGCGGGACTCGGCCACGCGGGACTCGGCCGCCCGCGCGGCCTCAGTCACCCGGGACTCGGCCACCCGCGAGGCCTCAGCCGCGCGGGACTCGGCCACCAGGGAGGCCTCGGCCGGCCGGGACGCGGGCTCGGGGGACGGCGGCGGCCACCCCGGCAGCAGCGGGGCGGCGGGCACCGGCGATCATGAGCGGGAGTCCGGCGACACCGTCTGACGGGATGACGCGGTCTCAACCCGGCGCGGTACGCGCCGGCGCAGGATGGGGTCAGGTTGTGATCAAGCGGGCGCCGGTGGGCGTCCGCCGGTCGCACGTGTCCGGGATGACGCGGGCGCGGACTGGGTAACTAGCCCGGTACGCACGGTAATGAGGGGAGCGGCGGCGGTGACGCTGACCATCGGAGTCGACATCGGCGGCACGAAGGTGGCCGGTGGGGTCGTCGATCCCAACGGTGAGGTGCTGGCGCGGACGAGGCGTGAGACGCCCGCGGACGACGTCGCCGAGACCCGCGACGTGATCATCGACGTGGTGCGGGAGCTGGCCGCCGGGCACGCGATCACCGCGGTCGGCATCGGCGCGGCCGGTTTCGTGGACGCGGGCCGCTCGACCGTGCTGTTCGCGCCGAACCTGGCCTGGCGCGACGAGCCGCTGCAGAAGTACATCTCGGACGCGACCGGCCTGCCCGTCGTGGTGGAGAACGACGCCAACGTGGCCGCCTGGGCCGAGTTCCGGTTCGGCGCGGCCCGGCACGCGGACGCCTCGATGGTGATGTTCACGGTCGGCACCGGCATCGGCGGCGGCCTGGTCACCGGCGGCCGGCTGGTCCGCGGCACCCACGGCATCGCGGCCGAGCTGGGCCACATCACCGCGGTCCCGGACGGCCACCCGTGCGGCTGCGGCCGGCTCGGCTGCATCGAGCAGTACGCGAGCGGCACCGCGCTGGTCCGTTTCGCCCGGTCCGGCGCGCGACAGGACCCGCACCGCGCGGCGGAGCTGCTCGCGCTGGCCGGCGGCGACGCCGACCGGATCACCGGCCCGATGGTCACCGCGGCCGCGCAGGGCGGCGACCCGGTGGCCGCCGAGGCCTTCGGCCAGATCGGCTACTGGCTCGGCACCGTGATGACCGACCTGGTGCAGATGCTGGACCCGCAGGTGCTGGTGGTCGGCGGCGGCGTGGCCGACGCCGGCGACCTGCTGATGGCGCCGGTCCGCAAGGCGTACGCGGAGTCGCTCGGTCAGCGCGGCCGATTCCCGGTCGCGGAGCTGCGCGCGGCCGAGATGGGCAACACGGCCGGCGTGATCGGCGCCGCCGACCTCGCCCGCCTCGTCGAGTGACCTCGCCTCGCCCGTGATCGAGTCGTCCCCCATGCTGTTAGAACGACATGGGGACGCCCCGATCACGGATCGGGGCGCGCCGGTGGCGGATGGATCGAGCGGGAGGGGTCGGCGATGACGGAGGGCGCACTTCGCGTGCTCACCTACAACGTGCACGGGCAGCGGGACGACCGGGCCGCGCTGGCCGAGGTGGTCCGGGCCGTCGCCGCGGACGTGGTGATCGTGCAGGAGGGCCCGCGCCGGTTCGGCTGGCGGAACAAGACCGCGAACCTGGCCCGCGCGTTCGGCGCGGTGCTGGCCGTCGGTGGCCTGCCGTCGCTGGGCAACCTGATCCTGACCGACATGCGCGTCCACGTGCACCGCACCTGGACCACGCGGTTCCCGCTGACGCCGGGCCGGCACATGCGCGGCGCCGCGTTCGCCGAGTGCTCGGTGGGCCGGCGCCGGTTCACGGTCGCCGGCACCCATCTGTCGCTGGACGCGGCCGAGCGGGCGAGCCAGGCCGAGTCGCTGCGCAAGGAGCTGTCCGCGGTGGAGACGCCGGTCATCATCGGCGCGGACGTGAACGAGACGTCCGGCGGCGCGGCCTGGCGCACGCTCGCGGACGGGCTGACCGACGCGGCGGTGCACGCCGACGCGACGGACCGCTGCACGTTCCCGCTGCACGGCCCGACCGGGCGGATCGACGCGATCCTCACGGATCCGCGCATCGAGGTGGCCCGCTACGACGTGGTGGACACGCCGCTCACCCGGCGCGCCAGCGACCACTTCCCGGTCGTCGCGGACCTGATCGTCCCGGAGTAGCCGCGCACGGCGTACCCACTGATGGTTTTGATTTTTTGCTTCTGGGGTGGACAGGTTTAGCGGAAATCGAGAGGATTTCGCGGTGCCCAGCTCCACCGAGTTCACCACCGCGACCGGACAGCCCGTCTACGACAGGGGGGACGACTCGGTCTGTGTGATCGGTGCGGGCCTGAGCGGGCTCGCGGCCGTCAAGAACCTGAAGGAGCACGGCTTCGGCGTCGACTGCTACGAGCGGGAGACCAGCGTCGGCGGCGCGTGGAACTGGCGGAACGACCGCAGCGCGATGTTCGCCAGCACGCACCTGGTCTCGTCCAGGCCGACCACGGAGTTCCCGGACTTCCCGATGCCGGACGACTGGCCGGACTACCCGGACCACGCCCGCTACCTGACCTATCTGGAGCGGTACGCCGACCATTTCGGCCTGCGCCCGCACGTCTGGTTCGGCACCGAGGTCGTCTCCGTGCGACCGGCCGGCGAGACCGGCCGCTGGGACGTGACCACGCAGAGCACCGGCCGGGCCGGGAGCACCCGCACCCACCGCTACCTCGCGGTCGTGGTGGCGAACGGGCACAACTGGGCGCCGCGACTGCCCCGGATCGACGGCCTGGACGACTACCGCGGCAAGGTCATCCACGCGTCCGCCTACAAGGACCCGGCGGAGCTGCGCGGCCGCAGGGTGCTGGTGGTCGGCGGCGGCAACAGCGGCGCGGACATCGCGGTCGAGGCCGGCGCGCAGGCCGCGAAGACCTGGCACTCCACCCGACGCGGCTACTGGTTCACGCCGAAGTACCTGCTCGGCCGCCCCGCCGACCAGCTGCACGCGCGGGTCCAGGGCCTGCCGCTGCGCCTGCGCCAGTGGCTGCACCAGCTGTTGATCACGAACACGCTCGGCCACCCGGCGCGCTTCGGACTGCCGGCACCGGACCACCGGCCCCACGAGTCGCATCCCGTGCTCAACAGTCAGCTGCTGCACGGCATCGGCCACGGCGACATCACGCCGGTGCCGGACGTGGCCCGCTTCCACCGCACCGAGGTGGAGCTGACCGACGGCAGCACGATCGACCCCGACCTGGTGGTGCTCGCCACCGGCTACCAGCCGCGTTTCGAGTTCCTCGACCCGGCGCTGACCGGCGCCGACGCCGACGGCCGCCCGCACCTGCTGCTGCACGCGTTCGCGCCGCGGCATCCCACGCTCGCGGTCACCGGGCTGCTGCAACCGGATTCGGGCATGGGCCCGCTGGTGCACTGGCAGACCGTGGCGTTCGCCCGGTGGCTGCGGCTGCGCGCCGCCGACCCGGAGCGTGCGGCCCGCGTGTGGCAGCGGCTGCAGGCCGAGGCCGGCCGGCCGCTCACCGCGGGCCGGGTCACCGACTCGCCGCGGCACTGGTTCGAGGTCGGCTACCGCAACTACCTGACGGCCCTGCAACGGCTGCTGGACTCCACGGAGGTGTCGGCGTGAGGATCGACCGCTCGGCGGACTGGGCGGCCCCGATCCCGCCGGTGCGGCGCGAGGTGCTGCGCGCCACGCCCGAGACCGACGAGGGCCGCCCGCCGCTGCTCTTCGTGCCCGGCTACGGCCACGGCGCCTGGCTCTTCGCCGAGCACTGGCTGGAGCATGCGGCCGGCCGCGGCTTCGGCGCGCACGCGCTCAGCCTGCGCGGGCACGGCCGGTCCGGCAACGCACCCGGCGCGGGCCTGCGCGCCTACGCTCACGACGTGGTGCAGGTGGCGGCGTCGCTGCCACGCCAGGCCGTGCTGATCGGCCACGGCGCCGGTGCGCTGGTCGTCGCGCACGCGCTGGCCAGATATTCCGCGCGGGCCGCGGTGCTGGTCTCGCCGGTGCTCGGCGGCTGGGGCACGCTCGGCGAGGCGCTGCGGCGCAACCCCGGCGGCACGATCCCCGCGCTGGCCGGCGCGCCGCTGCGGGTCAGCCGCCGCCAGCTCTTCGGCCGGGAGCTCTCCGACGAGCAGGCCCGGGAGTACGCGTCCCGGGTTCGTTTCACCAGCCGCCGAGCGCAGTACCAGCTGATCACGCACCGCGCGCCCGAGCCGCCGGTCGGCACGCCGCCGGTCCTGGTCATCGGCAGTCAGCACGACCGGATCGTCTCCCCGGCCGCGCTGAACCGCGCCGCCGCCCGCTTCGGCGGCGCGCCGCTGCTCTTCCCCGGCATGGGCCACGACCTGATGCTCGACACCCGCTGGCGCGAGCCGATCGACGCGATGCTGGACTGGCTGGAGAAGGCCTAGGCCGTCAGCCGTTCGGCCAGCGCGCCGGTGTCCTCCAGCGCGGTCAGGTAGCTGCGCGCCCAGTCGCGGATGTCGTGGTCGCGCAGGTGGGTGCGCATCGCGCTCATCCGGTCGGCCCGCTCCGGCTTGGGGCAGTCGATCGCGTCGATCAGCGACCGCTTCAGCCCCTCCAGGTCGTGCGGGTTGACCAGGAAGGCACGGTCCAGCTCGTCGGCCGCGCCGGCGAACTCGGAGAGCACCAGCACGCCGCCGCCGTCCACCCGCGCCGCCACGTACTCCTTCGCGACCAGGTTCATCCCGTCGCGCAGTGGGGTCACCACCATCACGTCCGCGGCCTGGTAGAGCGCGGCCAGCTCGGACCGGTCGAACTGCTGGTTCAGGTAGTGGATCGCTGGCTCGCCGACCCGGCCGAACTCGCCGTTGATCCGGCCGACCTCGCGCTCCACCCGGTCCCGCAGGATCGCGTAGTGCTCGACCCGCTCCCGGCTCGGCACCGCCACCTGCACCATCACGGTGTCCCGCACCTTGACCAGGCCGTCCTCCAGCAACTCGCTGTATGCCTTCAGCCGGTGCTCGATGCCCTTCGTGTAGTCCAGCCGGTCCACGCTGAGCAGCACGTGCTTCGGGTCGCCGAGGTCCGTGCGGATCTGCCGGGCCCGGGTGCGCACGTCCGGCCGCCCGGACAGCGCCTCCATCTCGGCCACGTCGATCGAGACCGGGAACGCGCCGGTTCGGACGAAGCGCTCGCCGACCGCGATCCGCCGGTCGGTGGCCGGCAGGCCCAGCACCTTCGTGCAGAGCTGCGCGAAGTTGTGCGCGGCCTGCGCGCGCTGGAAGCCGACCAGGTCGGCGCCGAGCAGCCCGCCCAGCAGCTCCGCGCGGCGCGGCAACTGCATGAACAGCTCCGGCGGCGGGAACGGCACGTGCATGAAGAACCCGATCAGCAGGTCCGGCCGCATCTCGCGGAGCATCGCCGGCACCAGCTGCAGGTGGTAGTCCTGGACCCAGACGACCGCGTTCTCCGCCGCGACCTCGGCCGCCGCCTCCGCGAAGCGCTGATTGACCCTCTGGTACGCATCCCACCAGCTGCGGTGGTAGGTCGGCTGCTCCACCGCGTCGTGATAGAGCGGCCAGAGCGTCGAGTTCGCGAAGCCCTCGTAGAAGTGCGCGAAGTCGTCCTCGGTGAGCGGGACCGGGCGCATGCTGATGCCGCCGATGTCCGGCAGGCCCGGCGCCGGGCCGGCCGTCCCGGACCAGCCCACCCAGGTCGCGGTCGTGTGCTCCAGGATCGCGTGCAGCGCACTGACCAGGCCGCCCGGACTTCGCCGCCACTCGCAGGCCCCGTCCGGGGCGATGTTGTCGTCGACCGGCAGCCGGTTGGCCACCACCACGAGCGAGCTTTGACGCATCCGGGAGCCTCGTTTCGCGTTCAACTGTCGCGGGGGAGCTGTGCGGATTGTGCGCATGGATCTAGGGGCGTCAGTATTTCTACTGACGCAAGGTTACATGTCTATTACCGGATGTCGATTGGCATCAATGCTTATGCGGCGAATCTCGGGCAAAAGGCCCGGGTGAGCTGTGTCACTTGACGGCTTCAGACCACGGCGCCGTCACCGGGCGCGTCATCGTCGTCGCCGGTCCGCATTCGCCAGACCAGTGTCACGAATCCCGCGATGATCGCGCCGAACCCGATCAGCATCACGTAGTTCCGCTGGATCGGCAGCACGCTCGGGAACACGAACAGGAGGAAACCGGCGAAGATCCCCAGTATGCCGAGCAGCGTCGGCGTCGAGATCCGCGGAATCGGCGGCGGGGGCGGCGGAACGTACCGCTCGTCGTCGCCGACCGGCAGGTCCGCGCCGAACGTGTCCAGCCCGTCCAGCAGCGACGGCTCCTCCCGCGGCACCGTCACCCCGCTGAACTCCGTCGCCGACGTCAGCCCGCGCCGCTTCTCCGGCGGCGCCATCGGGTCGTGCCCGTTCACCTTGTCCGTCTTGCGGCGGTTGTGCTCCTGCGGCTTGTCGGAGACGTTCTCCGAGTCCGGCCAGGGCGTCGACGCCGGATCCACATCCGTGTCGAACCCGGCCACGATCCGCGCCCACTCCGCCTCGACGTCCGGCTCCTTCTTCCGGGCCGGCTCCTCCGGCGTGATCGACTCGCCGCCCGCCTCCGCGGAAAGCCTCGCGAGATATTCACGCGCGAGGTCCAGGTGCGCCCGGTCCACGAACAGCCGGTCCGTCGGCCGGGCCGGCAGGTTCGTGGTCCGCGTCACCGGATCGAGATCGGCGGAAGGCTGAAGGTAGGCGGCGATGCCACCAGCGGCGAGTACGTCGAGCAGGTGCTCACCGACCCTAGGGTCGACGTCGCCCGCGACGGCGTACTCCGCCACGTGCAGTCCGTTGTCCCGCCGCCCGCGACGGGCACCACCCGCTGACATTAGACTCACCCCCTGTTTCCACCGTGCTCTGAATGGTGACACGACCCAGCCCGGTTCGGGGAGTGCGTTGTGGCGTGCCGCTCGCGCTTCGTAGGCTCGGCATCGGCACCGACCGTCGGCGCCGGCACCCCCTCGGAAGGACCTCGGTGCTCTACTGGCTGCTCAAATGGGTCTTCCTCGGCCCGCTGCTACGGGTCGTGTTCCGCCCGCGCGTCGAGGGCCTGGCCAACGTGCCCGCCACCGGTCCCGTCATCCTGGCGAGCAATCACCTCTCCTTCTCCGACTCGATCTTCATGCCGCTCATCATGCGCCGGAAGGTGACCTTCGTCGCCAAAGCCGAGTACTTCACCGGCAAGGGCATCAAGGGCTGGTTCATGAAGGCGTTCTTCGCCGGCACCGGCACGATCCCGGTCGACCGCTCCGGCGGCCGCGCCGCACGCGCGGCGCTCGACACCCAGCTGCGCGTGCTGCGCGCCGGCAACATCGCGGGCATCTACCCCGAGGGCACGCGATCGCCGGACGGCCGTCTCTACCGCGGCAAGACCGGCGTGGCCCGGCTGGCGCTGGAGAGCGGCGCCCCGGTCATCCCGCTGGCCATGCTCAACACGGACGAGATCCAGCCGACCGGAAACCTGATGTGGAAGGTCCGCCGCGTCCGGATCAACGTGGGCGAGCCACTGGAGTTCTCCCGCTACGCCGGGATGGCCGGCGACCGCTACGTCGAACGCGCCATCACCGACCAGATCATGTACCGGATCATGGAGTTGGGCGGGCGCGAATATGTCGACGTCTACGCCTCCAAGCTGAAGACCACCCCCACGGCCGAGACACCCGCCGCATCTTCCGCCCTCTCCACACCGCCTCCGGCGCCGGAGATCAAAGCCTGAATTCCTCTTCCCGCTTCCGGCGTGGCCGAGTTCCCAGTGCTCCCGCGGGCACCGGTCGGCCGCGGGCGGCCGAGCCCGAAGACGATCACGTGTCGCAAATCGTTGTTATCCGGCGCCCATAACAACGATTTGGCACACGTGATCGACTCTCGGCCACTGCCGGACCGCTTTCGCCTTGATTCGTGCGCCCCGCGCAGACCGCCGCCTGGCTGCCCGGTATGCCGTCGACCACCCCTTGGGGTGCAGATCATCGGCAGGGCCGCCACCCACCACGCGACCGCAGCTCAGGCAAGGACGGCGCCCCCAGGCGCCGACCATGCCGACCCCCACCCAAGCTGGCGGCCCTGCCGATGATCTGCTCGGCTTGACCTGGAAGACGGCATGCGGGGCAGCCAGGCATACGAGACTCAACCCACGCCACCCACGAGAAGACAGCCGGGCCGACGAACCCCGAGCGGCTGGAGGCCCCGCCCTTCCCCCGTAGCCCGAGGCCCGCCGGAGGCGAAAACGCAACCACCACCCCCAAAAGAACCAAGCTGATCTTTCAGGGTCAAGAGGGTTATTCGGCGCGCCGCGCACCGACTCCGGCACGCGGCGCCGGCCGGCCGCGCTGAATACGCCTCAAGGTTCGAGCCACGCCGCCTGTCCGAGCGCCGCGCCCGAAAATTCACCACATAGAGGGTCCGCCGCCGCAGAGCGCCGCTCACCCTGACGCTGAAGGCCCCGTAAACCGAAATATCGGCCGCGAAGCTCGGCCGAGCGCGCTAGAACGGGTGCGTCAGGTTACGGCGGAGAGGCGGAGGAGGCCGGGGGCGCTGTTGCGTTCGCTGAACGCGGTCAATGCCGCGAGTGCCTCCGTGGCGGCCGCGGTGTCGCCCTCGGCGCGGAGCGTGCGGATCAGGGCGGCCCGGGACAGTGCCTGGTCGCTGACCGCGCCGATGTCGTCGAAGATGGTCAGCGCAGCCCGGTGCGCCGCGGACGTGCCCGTGCAGGTCAGGATGGCCGCGTCGACCCACGGCGTCCTCCGTGGCGAGCGTTCCAGCAGCGTGCGGATCTGGTCGGCACGGGCCGAGCCGAGCAGCCACGCGGCGTAGGCGGCGGCGAACACCCATTCGGCGAACGCCAGCGTGCGGGAGTCGCCGTAGTCGGCGGCCAGCTCGTCGAGCAGCGCTTCGGCCTCCGCGGAGCGGCCCTGTAGTGCCCGGCAGAGCGCGGCGTGCGCGAGCGTGGAGCGCAACACCTTGTGGAAGCCGCTGCGTCGCGCGGTTCGGACCGCCTCCTCGACCGGGTCCTCGACCGGCGGCGACTCCTCCCGGAGCACGCCCATCCACCCGGTCTGCGCGACCCAGTGCAGGTCCCACTCGATCGTCGGCAGGCGCATGTGGTCGCCGGCCGCGCCCAGCATCGCGGCCCAGTCGCCGGCGAAGTACGCCCGGGCCGCGCCGTCGACGAAGTTCGTCGCGAGCGTGAGCCCGCTGGCCGACTCCAGCGGCGTGAACTCGTCGATCAGCTTCTGCGAGCCGGTGATGTCCCCCTCCTCCTGCATGGCGAACCCCAGGTTGTGGATCGCCCGGCGGAGGCTGGTCAGCTGCTGCTCCCGGCAGTGCTGGGTGATCTCCTGCAGGCGTCGCAGTCCCTCCTGCTCGCCCTGCAGGTACTGCGCGACCGCGGAGGTGATCAGCGCGCTCGCCCGGACCTCGGTCAGGCCCAGCCGGTTCGCGGCCTCGGCGGCGGTCTCCGCGGCCGCGATCGCGGTCGTGGTCTCGTAGTCGATCATGTGGACGCGGGCGTATTCGAGCAGCGCGAGCGCGGCCTCCTCGCTCGGCGGCAGCTTCTCGTACAGCGCGATCGCCCTGGCCAGGTAGGCCAGGCAGGCGGGCCGGTCGGCGCGGGAGAGCGCGGCGCTGCCGAGCAGCGTCCAGGCGCGGCCGGCGCCGTCCAGCCTGCCCGTGTCCTGCAGCATGTGCGCGAGGCCGGTGAGCCGTTCCTCGCCGCCGCCGTCCAGGAACGCGTCCGCGTCGCGGAAGAACGCCAGCTCGGACGCGAACAGTTCGACGGCCGGGTCGGGCGCGGCCAGCAGCGTGCTCGCGCGCCGGACCAGTTCCTGCGCCGCGTCCAGCGCGTGCAGTGAGTACGCCCGGCGGGCCGCCCGCAGCAGCGCCTCCCGCGCCGGCGACGCGTACGGCCCCGGGTCGAGCCCGAGCGTCCGGGCGATCTCGTGCGCGGCCCACCGGTGGTTGGCCAGCACCTCGGCCAGGTCCGTCTGCCGCCCGGCCGAGACGCGCTCCAGCCAGTCCGCGGTGCGCTCGTGCCGGGCGACCCGCTCCGCGCGGGGGAGCCGCTGGTAGCAGACGTCCCGGACCAGGACGTGCCGGAACGCGTACTCCAGCTGCCCGGCCATGCTGGAGGTGCCGCGCTCCTCGACCAGGTCGCGCTGTTCCAGCCGGAGCAGCGTGCGCTCGACCTCCTCGACCGGCTGGCCGACCGCGGTCGCGACCGCGCCGGGCCAGAACTGCATGCCGACCACGGCCGCGGCCTGGAGCACGGCCCGGTCGGCGGGGTCGAGCAGGTCGAGCCGGTTCGCGATGACCGCGCGCACGTTGTCCGGCATCGGCGGCGCCTCATGCTCGTCGAGCCGCCAGCTCGGGCCGCCGGTGGGGCGGAGGCTGCCGCGGTCGACGAGCATCCGCACGTACTCGTGGGCGTAGAGCGGGTTGCCGTCGGCCAGTTCGACCAGGGGCGCGAGTAGGTCGGGGGTGAACGCGGCCTTGCCGAACATCAGCGAGTACATCGTGCTGATGTCGCTCTCCCGCATCGGCGGCAGTGAGATCGACGTGGTGCCGGTCATCGCGCCGGTCCACTGCGGGTAGCGTTCGCGCAGCTCGGGGCGGGCGGTGCAGACGATCAGCAGCGGGATGCGCCGGGTGGCCGCGCCGAGCGACTCGATGAAGCGCAGCATCGGCGCGTCCGCCCAGTGCAGGTCCTCGAAGACGAGCACGGTGGCCTGCCCGGAGCTGAACCGGACGATGAACCGCCGCCACGCGGACTCGGACTCGCCGGGGGTGAGGCGCGCGCCGGGCAGGCCGACCAGCGGGCCGAGCGCGTCGGCGAGCCGCTGTGCGTCCTCCGCGCTGGTCAGGTCGGTCAGCGCGTCGCCCAGGCGCTGCCGGGCGGTCGCCTCGTCGTCGGTGTCCAGGATGCCGGCCTGCGACTTGACGATGTCGGCGAGCGCGGCGTACGTGACGTTCTCACCGAACGGCCGGCACTGGCCGACCCGCCAGCACACCTGCTCGCCGGTGATCCGCCCGGCGTGCCGGGCCAGCTCGCGCAGCAGCCGGGACTTGCCGATGCCGGCCGAGCCGAAGATCGTGACGAGCTGCGGGGTCCGGGTGTTCACGGTCCGCCGCAGCGCGTTGACCAGCAGCGCCAGCTCGTGCTCGCGGTCGACCATCGGGGTCTGCTCGCGTTCCGCGCCGGCCGGGCGGGGCGGGCGCGGTGCCACGGCCAGCCACACGTCGCTGGGCTGGGAGCGGCCGCGCAGCGTGGTGGCCGGCTGCGCCACGTACTCGATCTCGTTCTTGGTGGCCTGGTACGTCTCGTCGTCGGTGAGCACGCCGTCGGTGGGCGCGGCGGCCTGTAGCCGGGACGCGGTGTTGACGAGGTCGCCGGCCACGATCGCCTGGCCGCCGTCGTGCGCGGCGGTCAGGTTGACCAGCGCCTCGCCGGTGGTGATCCCGACCCGGAAGCGCAGCCCGGCTTCCTGAGCACGCCCCTGTTGCGGCAGCACACGCTGCAGCTCCAGGCCCGCGCGCACGCTGCGCAGCGGGTCGGACTCGGTGGCGACCGGCGCGCCGAAGAGCACCATGACCGCGTCGCCGATGTACTTCTCGACCACGCCGCCGTACTGCCGGACGATCCGCCGTACGGAGCTGAAGTAGTCGTTCTGCATGATCCGGACCTGCTCCGGGTCGATCCGCTCGGTGTACGGCGTGAACCCGACCAGGTCGATGAAGAGCACGCTGATCCGCCGCCGCTCCTCCTGCACGACCGGTTGCGCGTCGGTCAGCGGCCGCCCGCAGCCGGTGCAGTAGAGCACGCCGGACTGGTGTGCCCGCCCGCAGTGGACGCAGGAGGTCTGAAGACTCGCCCCGCAACCGCCGCAGAATCGGTCGTCGGTCGCGGCGGCGCGTCCACAGGCGAGGCATACGGATCCGATGAGGTGCTCCCCGGTCGTGAATGAATCCAGCTATCGACGCAACCCATCGTCACGGACGGTCGTCCGGCGGTGCAAGGGCGCGGCGGATGCCGTGCCTCACGTGACCTCCGGCCGGCCGTCACGCACCGCTGTCACCAGCGGATTGTCCAGCCTGTACAGATAGCGACAACTGTCCTGACAGGACTCGGCGGCCGGTTAGAGTCGGCCGCAGTCATACGGACGCGAGTGGGAGGACCGACGGTGGATGTGAAGCTGGCGGTCGCCTGGGTCGATCGAGCGGGGGTGCGGCACAGCGCCGGCGATGTCGTCGACGTCGACCCGATCACGCTCGCCGAGCTGGAGGAGCACCAGATGGTGGACCCGGAGCAGACGACGGACGGCAAGGGCGCGACCGCCGCGCCGCAGGACGGTTACATCGGTCCGGGCAAGGCGGAGAAGGCCGAGGACGGTTACATCGGCCCCGGCAAGGTCGACAAGGACGAGCAGCCCACGAGCCAGGACGGCTACATCGGCCCGGGCAAGGCCGAGTAGTACCGCACGCCACGGCCCCCGTGTTCGCACGGGGGCCGTTCGCGTTGCTACTTGTCGACCATCCCGGCGCGGCGGCGCAGTGCGGCCACATCGGTCACCACGATCCGGCGCCCCTCGGTGCGCAGCCACCCCCGGCTGGCGAAGGACCCGATCGCCTGGTTGACGCTCTGCCGTGACCCGCCGGCCATCTCGGCCAGCTGGCTCTGGTTGAGCTCGATCGTGATCATCGGTGCCTGACTCTCGCCGGCCAGCCGGACCAGTGTCTTCGCCACCCGCCCGGGCAGGTCGAGGAAGACGTGGTCCGCGTTCTGTTCGGTGAGCCGGCGGATCAACGCCCCCAGCGCCCGCATCACCGCGTCCAGGATTCGTGGATTCGAGTGCACCAGCTCCATGAAGGCGGCCCGGGACAGCGCCAGCGCGGTGCAGTCCTCGATCGCCTCCGCGGAGGCGGAACGCCCGGAGCCGTCCAGCAGCGACAGCTCCCCGAGCACGTCGGGCGGCCGCACCACGGTCAGCACGGCCCGCTCGCCGGTCGGTGCGGTCCGGAAGACCGCGACGGCGCCCCGCTTGAGCACTATGAGTGACTCTCCGGGGTCGTTCTCCACGAACAGAATCTGACCCTTACGGTACGTGCGTGGGACCGCCGCGGCGATCACCCGCTGCCGTACCTCCTGCTCCAGGCCGGCGAACATCTCGACGCCCGTGAGCGCATCGCCGGGATCCGGCAGGCGAACCTCCACGGTCCAACCCCTCCCCGGTCGGCACCGGCGTCGCGCCCACCCCGCGCTCGGCCGGACCGACGTGACTTTAATCGGCCAACGCTTCCGCTGCGCTGCCACCCAGATCATGGCCTGTGTGTCGCGCTCTGTATACCCCTGTGCCTGTGTTCGTGACTGTGCTGTCACAGTCGACGCCGGATGGTATACGCATTTGTCGTCGCCGTGTGTAACGACCCCTTAGGGGGAACGCCCGGCGAATCCGGTCGAAACCATGACAGCTGCCGACACAATCGCGCAGTGCCCGACGACCATTCTCCCGCCAACACCCGGGCGATCTGCAAGCGTTGCCGAAACCGGGCATCACATGCGGATCCGTGCGACCCGGACCCGGACGAACGGCAGGCGATGCCGAGACCCGAAACCCTTCTCGCGACGGTACGCCGTGCGTGGCACCAGCCGGTCGCCGATATACGAGCGATCTGCCGCGGTGTGCACGCGAGCCGCTGGGAGGCGACCGCCGGCGACCACCGGTTCACGCTCACCCGGGCACCGGCGAAGGCACGCGCCTCGCTTGCGGCGGGCCTGAGCGCGCTGGACCGGCTGATCGAGCGCGGCATCGGCGCGAGCCGGGCCGAGCGCACCGTGCACGGCACGCTCACCGTCGAGACCGCGGTCAGCGTGCTGGCGCTGGGCCGCCGTGCCGAGGGCCGGCCGCTGCACCCGGCCGACCCGGTCGACGCGCGCTGGTGGGGCTGCCTGCTCGGCGCGGCGCACCGGGCGCTGGACGGCTTCGACCACCCCGGGCTGCATCATCCGGCCGGTTGGCACGGCCTGGATCCGGGCGCGCCGCACCTGCCGCCGGAGACCCGGGACGCGGTGGCCCGCGCGGTCGCGGCCGTCACCCGTCTGTGTGTCACCGACCGGCTGACCTACGGCGTGTTGCACCGCGACCCGTCCGCGCCGCTGTTCCTGATCGACCCGGCGACCGGCCGGACCGGCGTGCTCGGCTGGGGCCCGGCCGGCACCGGCCCGCTCGTCTACGACCTGGCCGCCGCGGTGGTCGCCGCGGACGGCCCGGAGGCCACGGCCGAACTGGTCGACGCGTACGCCCGGGCCGGCCCGGTGCACCGCGACGAGATCGAGGCCGCGCTGCCGGTGCTGGTCGAGCTGCGCCGGGCCGCGCTGGCCGCCCGGCGCCCGGTCATCCGCGCCCGTCCCTCCTGACAGACGCCCGTCCCTCATGACAGGTGCGTCGCCAGCCACTGGGCCGTCGCGGTGATCGCGGTCTGCCGGGACGTGCGGGCCAGGAAGTCGTGGCCCTCGCCGGGCAGCAGCAGGTAGTCGTGCGGCACGTCGTCGCGCCCGCGCAGCGCCTCCAGCACCTGCTCGGACTCGTACACCGGGACGTTGGTGTCGTTCGCGCCGTGCACCAGCAGCAGCGGCGCGCTCAGCCGGTCCATCCGGTGCAGCGGTGACAGGTCGCGCAGCAGCTCCCGGTCGTGCTCCGGGTGCCCGTACTTGCTGACCGCGGCGGCCGCGATCCACGGCTCGGTGCGCTCGTAGAACGAGGCGAAGTCGGACATTCCGCACTCGCTCACGCCGGCCGCGAACAGCTCCGGGAACGTGGTGAGCGCGGCCAGCGTGAGGTAGCCGCCGTACGACCGGCCGATGCACCCGATCCGGTCCGGGTCCGCGACGCCGCTGCTCACCAGGTACTCCACGCACGCGGCGACGTCCGCGATCGCGCCGTACCGGCCGGCCCGGTTGTCCGCGTCCACGAAGCTGCGCCCGAACCCGGTCGACCCGCGCACGTTCGGCGCGAAGACGGCCAGGCCGCGCGCGAGCAGCGCCTGGAACAGCGGGTGGTGCCCGGGACGCCACTGCCATTCCGGCCCGCCGTGCAGGCTGATCACGGTCGGCCACGGCCCCTCGTGCTCACCGTCCGGGCGATAGAGCCACCCGGAGATCGCCAGTCCGTCGCCGGAGCGCAGGTCACAGAGCTGCGGCGCGATCACCACGGGCCAGTTCGGCTCGCCCGGCACCGGCGTGGCCGACGCGGTCGGGTCGTCGCCGAGCGCGCGGCTCTCACCCAGCGCCGGGTCGAGCAGCCAGATCGTCCGCGGCTGGATCGAGGACTGCACCACCAGCGCCAGGAGTCCGCCGTCCCCGGCGAACGAGCAGCCCTCGAAGACGTCACCGGCCGGAGGCGGCAGCGCCCGCTGCTCGCGCGTGGCCAGGTCCAGCAGCGCCAGCTCGCTCACGCCGCCGTACCGGTTCCAGAGCAGCGCGACCGCGTTCCGGTCCCCGGTGACCGTGAAGTCCTCCAGCTCCGCGTCCGGGCGCCGGGCCAGCTCCACCACCTCGCCGCCGGTCACCGCGACGAGTGTCGCGAGATCGGAGTTCGCGTCGGTACGGGCCAGCACGGTCGCCCCGCCGTCCGCGAACGACCCGCGGTCGGTGTTGCCGCCGGTCAGCGGCAGCGGCTCGGCCTTACCGGTCGCGACGTCCAGCACCTCCAGCCAGCGGGCGCTGCGCGGCCCGCGGCGCAGCAGCGCCCGGGACTCGTCCGCGGTCACGTCCAGCAGGTAGAGCATGTCGCCGGTGCACAGCTCCCGCCGCGCGCCGGTGGCCGGGTCCAGCACCATCGCGACCGAGGTCGCCCCGGTCTCCGTGACGGCCAGCCGGGACGAGCCCGGGATCCAGTCGCCGAGCAGCACGGTCGTACCGTCGAATCCGGCGATCTGGTGGTTGCCGGACCCGTCCGGGCGGATCGCCCAGGCCTCCGCGCGCGGCGCACCGCCCGGCGTCGAGACGTAGACGATCCACGCGCCGTCCGGCGACCAGGTGACGCGGGTGACCGGCTCGTCGCCGGTCGGCAGGACCACCGCAGCGGAACCGGGCGGCAGCGTTGCCGGGGCCGGTCCGCCGGGCTGAGTGTCCTGCACCCAGACCCGCGGCGCGCCGCTGAGATCGGAGACGAACACCACCCGGCCGCCGTCCGGCGCCAGGCTCGGTGACCAGCTGTCACAGGTCGTCGGGGACCAGCCGGGCGGCATCGGCGCGGTGCCGCCGGGCGGCGGCACGGCCAGTGCGGGAACGACGGGTCCGGGCAGCGTGGTCGCGCCCCCGAGCTCAGCGTGCATCTACACCCCGATCCGCTGGAGCCAGAGCTCCAGCAATCCCAGTTGCCACAGTGCGTTCGAGCCGAGCGTCGTGCGCGCCTCGTTCGGCGCGTCGAGCAGCCCGGTCACGTACTCCTTGCGGAAGAGTCCCCGCCGGCGGGCGGCCGATGCGGAGAGGGCGTCCCGCACGTCGTCGAGCAGGGGGCCCGAGAGGTGGCGGATCGCCGGCACCGGGAAGTAACCCTTCGGCCGGTCGATCACCTCGTCCGGGACCACGCCCCGGGCCGCGGCCTTCAGGATGCCCTTGCCGCCGTCGGCGAGCTTGAGCTCTCCCGGCATGGCCGCCGCGAGTTCGACCACCTCGTGATCCAGGAAGGGTACGCGGGCCTCGAGCCCCCACGCCATAGTCATGTTGTCCACCCGTTTGACCGGATCGTCCACCAACATGACCGTGCTGTCCTGGCGCAACGCCGCGTCCAGCGCGGTCTCCGCACCGGGCCGGGCGAACCCGGCGGTGACGAACTCCAGGCTGGCGTCGCGGTCGAGCACCCATTCGGGGGAGAGCTGGTCGCGCAGCTCGGCGTGCCGGCGGTCGAAGAACACCCGGGCGTACGCCTCGGCGGCCTGCTCGCGGGGCACGCCGGCCAGCGGCGGGTACCAGTCGTAGCCGGCCAGGATCTCGTCCGCGCCCTGCCCGGACTGGACGACCTTGATGTGCCGCGCGACCTCCTGGCTGAGCAGGAAGAACGCGACACAGTCGTGGCTGACCATCGGCTCGCTCATCGCCGCGATCGTGTCGTGCACCGCGGGCTGGAACCGGTCCGCGCCTATCTTGATCTTGTGGTGCGTGGTGCCGAACCGACGCGCCATCAGGTCGGAGTAGAAGAACTCGTCGCCGCTCTCGCCGCCGGCCGACTCGAAGCCGATGCTGAACGTGGTCAGCCCGGTCTGGCCCTGCTCGGCCAGCAGCGCCACGATCAGGCTGGAGTCGAGCCCGCCGGAGAGCAGCACGCCGACCGGCACGTCCGCGACCATCCGGCGCGCGACCGCGGTGCGCAGCCGGGACGTCAGCGCGTCCTGCCACTCGTCCGGCGTCATGATCGAGGTCCGGGCGTGCACCGGCTCCCAGTAGACCGTGTCCGTGCACTTCCCGTCCGAGGTGATCACCCGGACCGTGGCCGGCGGCAGCTTCCGCACGCCGCGCAGGATGGTCATCGGTGCCGGCACCACGGAGTGGAACGTCATGTAGTGGTGCAGCGCGACCGGGTCCAGGTCGGTGTCCACGCCACCGGCCGCGAGCAGCGCGGGCAGTGTGGAGGCGAATCGCAGGCCGTGCGCGGTCTCCGCGTAGTAGAGCGGCTTGATGCCGAGCCGGTCGCGGCCGAGCACCAGCGTGCCGGTCTCCCGCTCGACGATCGCGAACGCGAACATGCCGTAGAAGCGCTCGACGCAGCGCACGCCCCACCGGTGGTACGCCTTCATGATCACCTCGGTGTCCGAGGTGGAGTGGAAGCGGTAGCCGGCCGCGATCAGCTCGTCACGCAGCTGCCGGTAGTTGTAGACGCAGCCGTTGAAGACCATGGCCAGGCCGAGCTCGTCGTCGACCATCGGCTGCGCGCCCTCGTCGGACAGGTCGATGATCGCCAGGCGGCGGTGGCCGAGCGCGGCGGGTCCCTCGGCCCAGAGGCCCTCCCCGTCCGGGCCACGGGACTCCAGGCACGGCAGCATGCGCCGGACCGTCTCCGGGTCCGGCGCGGTGCCGTCGTACCTGAATTCGCCACCTATTCCGCACATGACAGACCTCCCATGCAGGTGATGGGCACCGCCACGTGCGGCCGACTTGTCTAGATTGCGTAGACCGCGTTACCGGAGTGTGACGGCACCGTAAATGGTCGAACACGCAGCGCAGCGTTGCGGCTGTTCAGAACGATGCGTGTACCCGGGCCCGGACTCCGGCAGTCCGGTCTGTGAGCTGTCCCTCCCGAACGCCGTCAGCTGAGCAGCCAGGTGTCCTTCGCGCCGCCGCCGCGGGACGAGTTGACGATCAGGCTGTCCTGCGGCGCCACCCGGGTCAGCGCGGCCGAGCCCACCTCGGCGCCGTCGCCGAGGAAGACGAACGCGCGCAGGTCCACGTGCCGCGGCGTGAGCCGGTGACCGTCGAAGACCGGGTGGGTGGAGAGCGAGACCACCTCCTGCGCGATCCACCGGTGCGGCGCGGCCGTGACCTGGCGGCGCAGCGCGGTGAGCTCGCTCTCCGACGCGTACGGGCCGATCACGACGCGGTCGCCGCCGTACCCGTCGACCGGCTTGACCACCAGCTCACCGAGCCGGTGGAGGATCTCCTCGCGCTGCTCCGGAACGCCGCCCAGATAGGTGGGGACGTCCGCCAGCAGCGGCTTCTCGCTCAGGTAGTACTCGATGAACTTCGGCACGTACGCGTAGATCGCCTTGTCGTCGCCGACGCCGTTGCCCAGCGCGTTGGCCACCGCGACCCGGCCGGTGTGCACCGCGGACAGGATCGGCCAGCCCAGCGGCATACCGTCCGCGCCCGGCGCGTGCAGCAGCTCGTCCTCGTCCATCCGCAGGTAGATCACGTCCACCCGCTGCCGCCGGCCCTGCTGCACCAGGTAGACCGTGCCGTCCGCGACCTCCAGGTCCGTGCTCACCGCGGCGGGCACGCCCATCTCCAGCGCGAGCAGCCGGTGCTCGAACCAGGCCGCGTCCTCGCTGCCCCGGCTGAGCACCACGATCGACGGTTCGTCGCCCGCGGCCGGCGGCGCGGCCGCGACCAGCGCGCGGCGCAGCATGGCCGGCGTGTCCTCCACGGACAGCAGGTTCTCCGGCAGCGGCAGCTCCGGCAGCACGGAGAGCGTCAGGCGGCGGTTCTGGATCGCATAACCGATGCCGGACGGCACCCGCAGGTTGTCCTCCAGCACGTGCCAGCCGGTCTGCCGATCCTTGACCAGGTCCATGCCGGCCACCTGCACGCGGGTGGACTGCCGCCGCATCAGCGCGCCGGTCGGCTTCAGGCCGGGGGAGCCGTCCACCACCCAGGCCGGGATCACGCCGTCCTTGACCGCCCACCGCTCGTCGTAGACGTCGCGAAGGAACGCGTCCAGCGCGCGGGCGCGCTGGGTGAGCCCGGCGCGCAGCGTCGCCCACTCGTCCGCGGCGACCAGCCGCGGCACGAGATCGAAAGGGAACAGCCGGGTGCTGGCCTCGCCCGCCACGCTGAACGTCACGCCGCGGGCCCGCTGCTCCTCGTCCCGCAGGTGCTCGCGTTGCCGCAGCTCCTGCGCGCCGAGCCGGTCCAGCGCACCGATGATCTCCCGGTACGCCTCCGGCGGCCCGGTGTCCGGGAACATCTCGTCGGCCGCGCTCGCGTAGTCGGCCAGCCGCCCGGCCGGGCCGGTGGCCTCGCGCACCGGCTCGCCGCCGCGCGTCTCCGCCAGGATCAGGTCGACCACGTCCGCCAGTCGGCCCCGGCGGGTGAACGCGCGCCGCTGCCGGGCCGCCGCGCTGCTCTGCCGCAGCGCGCGTTCCAGCAGGTCGGTGACCTGATCCCAGTCGCCGGCCTCCTCCAGGTACGGCCGGAGGTCCGCGGTCAGCCGGCGCAGCGCCTCGGCCGCGGGCACCGGCTTCGGGCCGTGCGGCAGGTCGATCAGGTCGCCCTCCAGGCCGGAGCGCGCGGCCCGCCAGAGCGCGGCGCGCAGCACCGGCGGGCGAGCAGGCGTGTACACCTGCCCGGCGCGCACCCGGTCGATCTCCTGCCGGACCACCGCGCGGAACAGGCCGGCCAGCAACACCACGGTCTCCACGTCCGAGCTGGCGTCCGTGATCCGCAGCTCGACCGTGGGCACGTGCGCGGACGGCCGGACGTCGAAGTAGATCATTGCGGGGTCGCTGATCGTCTCGGTCGCGATCAGCTCGTGAACCAGCGCGTCGTGGTCGGCCGCGCTGGTCACCGGCCCGGGGTCGCCGGCCGTGGGCCAGCGCTGCCAGACCAGCGAGCGCACGCTCGCGTACCCGCTGTCCTGGCCCATCCAGTACGGCGAGCTGGCGGAGAGCGCGAGCAGCGACGGCAGCACCGGCTGCACCCGCTGCGCGACGGCCACGGCCAGGTCGCGGTCGTCGATGCCGACGTGCACCTGGGCGCCGCAGATCAGCTGCTCGCGGGCCAGCATCTGGTACTCGTCGAGCATGTGCCGGAAGCGCGCGGTGGGCGTGATGTCCAGATCGTCGCCGTTCAGCAGCGGCATGGTGCCGGCCGCGGCGATGCCGAGCCCGGACGCGTCCGCCACGCCGACCGCGAGCCGGCGCAGCCGGACGATCTCCTCGCGCAGGTCGTCGAGCGTGCGGGTGACCGCGGTGTTGGTCTCCACCACCGAGCGCTGCAACTCGGCCGTGAACGAGTCCGACGGCAGCCGTTCGAGCAGCTCACCGGCGCGCGGCACCAGCTCCCGGGTGTCCAGGTCGATGACGTGGAACTCCTCCTCGACCCCCAGCGTGAGGGCGTTCGAACCCGGCTTCGGGTCCGGCGGTGCAAGCGTCGTCGCGTCCTGCGGAGTATCGGCCATTCTCGTTCCCACCTCGTGGCGCCGGCTGTCCGGGAACTGTTCCCACGGCACGTGCCGACTGTGTTTCGGGCCGGTTAAGGTGCGCGACCCGCTGGCCCTCTTTACCCGATCATGGGTCGCCGCACGCACCCCCTGGTTGGGGGAGCACCATCAGCATGGGTGAGGATGGTGCGCGATGACATACCGCTACTTCTATGACTGTGAATTCATCGAGGACGGTCGCACGATCGACCTGGTCTCGATCGGCGTGGTGGACGAGAACGGCCGGGAGTTCTACGCGATCTCCACGGAATTCGACGGTACGCGGGCCACGCCCTGGGTGCGTCGCAACGTGCTCGACCGCCTCCCCTCTCCGGGTGACCCCGCCTGGAAGTCACGCGAACGGATCCGCGACGAGCTCTACGAGTTCCTGGTCGAGCCCATCCGCGGCCGCACCGGCGAGCAGCTCGACCTGTGGGCCTGGTTCGCCGCGTACGACCACGTGGTGCTCGCCCAGCTCTGGGGCGCGATGCCGGCGCTGCCGCGGGCGATCCCGCGCTTCACCAAGGACCTGCGCCAACTCTGGGACGACAGGGGCCGCCCGCCGCTGCCCGACGCCGAGGCCGACCGGCACGACGCCCTGGTCGACGCGCGCCACAATCTCGCGCGCTGGAATGCGATGACCAAGCCCGGAACGTGATGCGGTTTCGGCATCGCGTGTCGGGCGTCCGGATTCTGGCTGAAGCTCAGTTGTAGCAAGAACGACATCCAGGTGTAGCCGGGGTCTGGTCGGGGCGCGTCAGTGACGCCGACTACAGTCGGCGATGACGGCCCGTCCCGGGCCGGCAACGTTGCTCCCGGGGCGCCTGTGCCGAAAAGCTTGCAAGTTGTGTGGAGGGACGAGCCAATATGCGTATCGGCGTGCTCACCGGCGGCGGCGACTGCCCCGGCCTGAACGCGGTCATCCGCGGCGTGGTCCGCAAGGGCGTCACGGTCTACGGCCACGAGTTCGTGGGCTTCCGCGACGGCTGGAAGGGCCCGCTGGAGGGTCTGACCAAGCCGCTGGGCATCCAGGAGGTGCGCGGCATCCTGCCGCGCGGCGGCACCATCCTCGGCTCCTCCCGGACCAACCTGTTCAAGATCGAGAACGGCGTCGAGCGGGTCAAGGAGAACCTGGCCGGCCTCGGCGTCGACGCGCTGATCGCGATCGGCGGCGAGGACACGCTGGGCGTCGCCACCAAGCTCGCCGACCTGGGCGTGAACGTCGTCGGCGTGCCGAAGACGATCGACAACGACCTGAACGGCACGGACTACACGTTCGGCTTCGACACCGCGGTGAACATCGCGATGGAGGCGATCGACCGGCTGCACACCACCGCCGAGTCGCACCACCGCACGCTGATCGTCGAGGTCATGGGCCGCCACGCGGGCTGGATCGCGCTGCACGCCGGCCTCGCCGGTGGCGCCAACGTCATCCTGCTGCCGGAGCGCAACTTCGACGTCGACCAGGTCGCGACGTACGTGGAGAAGCGCTTCCAGCACGAGTACGCGCCGATCGTGGTCGTCGCCGAGGGTGCGCAGCCGCTCGAGGGCCAGATGGTCCTGCAGAACCAGGAGCTGGACAGCTTCGGTCACGTCCGCCTCGGCGGCATCGGCCAGTGGCTCGCCGAGCAGCTGGAGGCCAAGACCGGCAAGGAGGCCCGCACGGTCGTGCTCGGCCACATCCAGCGCGGTGGCACGCCGACCGCGTTCGACCGGGTCCTCTCCACCCGCTTCGGCCTGTCCGCGATCGACGCGGTCAACGAGGGTGACTTCGGCAAGATGGTCGCGCTGCGTGGCACCGACATCGTGCGGATCCCGCTGATCGAGGGCACCGGTGAGCTCAAGACCGTCCCGCTGGAGCGCTACACCGAGGCCGAGGTCTTCTTCGGCAGCTGATCCACCGGCTTTTCCGAGGGCGCGTTCCGTTTCCGGGACGCGCCCTTCTCGAAGATCAGGACCATCAGGGGGTACGGCGTGAGCGAGCGAATCATCGCGGTGCTGGGCACCGGGACGATGGGCGAGCTGGTGCTGGCGGGGCTGCTGCGCGGCGGTCACCCGGCCGAGCGCGCGCTGGCCACCGCGCGCCGCCCGGAGCGCGCGGAGGAGCTCCGCGTCGCGCACGGCGTCCGCGTGGTGGACAACGCCACCGCCGCGGCCGAGGCCGGCGTGCTGGCGATCGGCGTGAAGCCGCAGGACGCGGACGCGCTGCTGGCCGAGATCAACGGCAGCGTCCGGCCCGGCACGCTGGTGATCTCGCTCTGCGCGGGCCTGACCACCGAGTTCTTCGCGCGCCGGCTGCCCGAGGGCACGCCGGTGGTGCGCGTCATGACCAACACGCCCGCGCTGGCCGGCGCCGCGATCTCCGCGATCTCGCCGGGCGCGCACGCGACGGACGAGCACGTGGCGCTGGCCGAGGAGTTGTTCCGGCCGCTCGGCGCCGTGCTCCGGGTGCCGGAGAAGCAGCAGGACGCGGTCACCGCGGTCTCCGGCTCCGGCCCCGCGTACGTCTACCTCTTCGTCGAGGCGATGATCGAGGCCGGCGTGCTGCTCGGCCTGCCCCGGGCGACCGCGCGCGAGCTGGCCGTGCAGACCGCGCTGGGCTCCGCGACCATGCTGCGCGAGTCCGGCGAGCACCCGGTCACGCTCCGCGAGGCGGTCACCTCGCCGGGCGGCACGACGGCGGCGGCGCTGGCCGAGCTGGAACGGCACGGACTGCGCGCCGCGGTACTGGATGCTCTTGGCGCGGCCCGCGATCGGGCGATCTCGCTGGCGGCACAAAACACCTGATCAGGTGCGTGTGGAACCTCCACCACGGGAAGATGCGCGGCTATTCACCAGGCCGTTTATTCATTCATCCGCGTAGGGCTATCGCGCCCTCACTCCTCCCCGTTACGGTCGAATGACAGCGAGTAATTGACTGCTGACTGGGGAGGTGCACCATGCGAGCAACCGGACGATCCCTGGCCCTCGGTGGGGCCAGCCTTGGTGCGACGGCCGCGATGCTCTGGGTGGCGACCCCGGCGTCCGCGTTCGCGCACGACAAGGTCGCGAACCCCTACCTCCACGCGCTACTGGACGTGCTGAGCCTGGCCGTCGTGATCTCGCCCGTCGTCTCGGCGTACCTCTGGGGTGCCCGGCGCCGGGGCCTGCTGATGGCCCTGGTCGGACTGGTCCAGATCCCGGTGGCCGTCATCGCGTTCGTGCCGATCGTTCCGCCCGCCGTGCACCTGCTGCTGTTCGGCGTCGCGATCGGCCTCACCATCGGTTCCATCAGGTTCGTGCGCGGTTCCGCCCCTTCCCCCGCGGCCGCGACCGAACCGTCCCGTGGGTGAGTGACCGGCTGCCACCGATCACTCACCGGCGAATTCCGGGATTGAGGGTCCCGGAGTGAACCCCGCTGTCGGCTGCGGAGGCCGGCCAGTCCCTGGGCTTTGACTGGTCAAAATCCTCTGTGGCCGGCGGCGGCACGTCCGGACCGGAACCGCACGGGTCGGCGGCGGGCGAGTCACTGAGGTCTATGGGGAGCACGTGATCCCCGACCGTGAGGGCAGTGACCCGCCCGCCGTCCCGGTGCGTCCGGACCGGCGGGCATCCCGGGGCCGGCTCGCCCCAGCGACCGGACGTCTCGCGGAGCGCGGTGAAGCGGCAGTGCTCCTCGCCGACGTACCCCCAGGCCATGAAGATCGTCTCGCCCGCGTAGCTGTAGACGCCGACGGACTCGGTCCCGTCCGGGGCCGCGCGACGGTGAAACTCGGCGCGCAGACCCGGCACGATCACCCCGTCGAGGTCCGCGTCCGCCACGACACGATGCGGTGAGAAGCAGGATAGATCGGGCAGGCGCATGTGCTGATCAACGAATGCCCCATACTGAGGGTCGTGTTCACACTGGCCGAGGCCCGGCAGCTGATCGCCACCCTGCGCCCGCGCATCGACGAACTGATAACGCTCCGCGCCGACCTGGCGGAGCTCAAGGCCGACCTGGCCGACGGCATCGAGAGCGCGTTCGGCGGCGTCGCGGAGATCAAGGCGCTGGACGCCCGCATCTACGCCACGGTCGAGCTGCTCGAACAGAACGGCATCCAGATCAAGAACCTGGCACCGATCCTGCTGGACTTCCCCGGCGAACTCGACGGCCGCCCGGTCCTCTGGTGCTGGCTGGAGGGCGACCGCAGCATCGACTGGTACCACCGCCTCGAGTGCGGCTTCGCCGGCCGCCGCCCCACCTGAACCCACATCAAGATCAAATTCAGGATCCTGCTTTCCCGCTTCCAGCGTGGCACAGGCCGCATGCTCCCGCGGGCACCGGTCGTCGCTGGCGCTCCTCCCTGCGGGTTCCGACGCCGGTCACCGAAACCCCACGCGCTCCCGCGCCCGCCGGGCCCCGCGCCCGCCGGGTGCTGTGCCCGCCGGGTGCTGTGCCCGCCGGGTGCTGTGCCCGCCGGGTGCTGTGCCCGCCGGGTGCTGTGCCCGCCGGGTGCTGTGCCCGCCGGGTGCTGTGCCCGCCGGGTGCTGTGCCCGCCGGGTCCCGTGCCCGCCGGGCGCCCCGTCGCCAGGCCGTGTATTGGGGCGCCCCTCAGGCTGTTGGGGCAGATGAGGGACGCTCCGATTACGGGTTGGTGTCGGGCAGCGCGGCGAGCCGCTCCCACACCGGGTGGCGGAGGTGTCACGGTTCCGCGGAAGATCGGCGGAAGCTGCAGGAACCCTCGTGGTCCGGGCGTTCCGCAGTCCTCGTGGTCCGGGCATCCCGCGCCCGAAATGTCCCCATCTATCAGCCGTGTCGGGTCTCCATCCCACAGATCGTCCGCCAATCGGCCCTGAGTGATCAATCAGTTGAGCAAAAGATAGGTCAACTTCGCTAGTTGACCTATCTTTTGCTCAACTGATTGATCACTCAGGCACCGCCGTCGGCCTGCCCGGGGCGCAAGGCAGTGTCGGGGCGATAGGCCCGCCTCCCAAGTCGGCATTTCGGGCATAGGGCGCCGGTCGGCACTGGCGCTCGTCGCTGCGGTTGAATGCTGGTCACCGAAACCCCGGCGCTGTCCGGGCTTGCCGGGCTGTCCGGGCTTGCCGCGCTGTCCGCGCCGTGAGCGGGGCGTTGGTCATGCCGCTAGGACAGCATGACCAACGCCCCGATCATGTGTCGGTGCTGGGTGCTGGGTGCTGGGTGCTGGGTGCTGGGTGCTGGGTGCTGGGTGCTGGGTGCTGGGTGCTGGGTGCTGGGTGCTGGGTGCTGGGTGCTGGGTGCTGGGTGTGGGCGTGGTGGGGTGTGGGGTTTGCCGGAGTGTCGCGGAACGTGCAGGGAGGCCGCCCGCGGCCGACCGGTGCCCGCGGGAGCACTGGGACGTGGGCACGCCGGAAGCGGGAATATCCGCTTTTGATGCTTTTAGCGGGGGAGTGCCTTCTCGATGGCCTCGCGGACCTCGGGGGCGTCCGGTTTGACCGGGGTGCGGAAGCGGGCGGCGACCGTGCCGTCCGGGGTGACCAGGAACTTCTCGAAGTTCCAGCGGACGTCGCCGGCCTCGCCGTCGGCGTCCGGCGTGCTGCACAGTTCGGTGAAGAGCGGGTGCCGGTCCGGGCCGTTGACGTCGAGCTTCTCGGTCATCGGGAAGGTGACGCCGTAGGTGGTGGCGCAGAACTCGGCGATCTCCTCCGCGGTGCCGGGCTCCTGGCCGCCGAACTGGTTGCACGGCGCGCCGAGCACGACGAGGCCGCGGTCGGCGAACTCCTCGGCGAGGCCCTCCAGCGCGCTGTACTGCGGGGTCGAGCCGCACTTGGAGGCCACGTTGACGATGAGCAGCGCGTTGCCGCGGTATTGGGCGAGGCTCGCGGGCGCGCCGGTGAGCGAGTTGATCTCGACGTCGAAGACGGTCATGGGACTGGACGTTACGCCGCGTAGGCGTCCGGATCGTCCGTTGCCCTAAGAAATTGATAAATCCATGTATCGACATCTTGACGGGAACCCGACACGCGCCTTCACTCTTAGGAAAGTTTCCTAATCGATCTGGAGACGCCATGAGGAAATCCGTCCGCCGCGGGCTGCTGGCGGGTGCGGTCGTCGCGGCCCTGGCCGCCACCGCAGTCCCGGCCGTCAGCGCGATGGCCGCGGGCAGCATCGCCGCCACCTTCACCGCCAGCTCCGACTGGGGGACCGGCCACGAGGTCGCCGTCAAGGTGACGAACGGCTCCGACGCCGCCGTCGCCACCTGGAGCATCACGTTCACGCTGCCGGCGAGCTCGACCATCAGCAGCTCCTGGGACGCGGACGTCACCAGGAGCGGTAACACCTACACCGCCGTCAAGAAGAGCTGGGCCGGCAGCCTCGCTCCGGGCGCGTCCGTGACCTGGGGTTACGTGGGCACCGGTAAGTTCGCGGCACCGACTGCCTGCACGATCAACGGGGTCTCCTGCGGCGGTGGCACCACGCCGCCGACCACGGCACCTCCGACGACCGTGCCGCCGACCACCCCGCCGCCGACCACCCCGCCGCCCACGACCACGCCGCCGCCGAACCCCGGTGGCAAGAAGGTCGTCGGCTACTTCGCGGAGTGGGGTGTCTACGATCGGCAGTACCACGTCAAGAACATCGACACCAGTGGTTCCGCCGCGAAGCTGACCCACATCCTGTACGCGTTCGGCAACACCACCGGCGGGCGCTGCTCGGTCGGCGAGACGTTCCCGGCGTACGAGAAGTCCTACACCGCCGACCAGAGCGTCAACGGCCAGGCGGACACCTGGGACCAGCCGCTGCGGGGCAGTTTCAACCAGCTGCGCCAGCTCAAGGCGAAGTACCCGCACCTCAAGGTGATCTACTCGTTCGGCGGCTGGACCTGGTCCGGCGGCTTCACCCAGGCCGCGCAGAACCCCACCGCGTTCGCCGAGTCCTGCTACAACGTGGTCGAGGACCCGCGCTGGGCGGACGTCTTCGACGGCATCGACATCGACTGGGAGTACCCGAACGCGTGCGGCCTCACCTGTGACTCGAGCGGGCCGAACGCGTACAAGAACGTGATCGCGGCGCTGCGCACCAAGTTCGGCCCCAGCGCGCTGATCACCTCGGCCATCACGGCGGACGGCAGCAACGGCGGCAAGATCGATGCCACCGACTACGCCGGCGCGATCAACAACCTCAACTGGCTGATGCCGATGACGTACGACTACTTCGGTGCGTTCGCCGCGCAGGGCCCGACCGCCCCGCACTCGCCGCTCACCGCGTACAACGGCATCCCGACCGCGGGCTTCAACTCCGACGCCGCGATTCAGAAGCTCAGGGCGAAGGGCATCCCGGCCGACAAGCTGCTGCTCGGCGTCGGCTTCTACGGCCGCGGCTGGACCGGAGTGACGCAGGCCGCCCCCGGCGGCACCGCCACCGGCCCGGCGCCCGGTAAGTACGAGCCCGGCATCGACGACTACAAGGTGCTGAAGAACTCCTGCCCGGCGACGGGCACGGTCGGCGGCACGGCCTACGCCTACTGCGGAAACAACTGGTGGAGCTACGACACCCCGGCGACGATGACCGGCAAGATGACCTACGCGAAGCAGCAGGGTCTCGGCGGCGCGTTCTTCTGGGAGCTGTCCGGCGACACCACCAACGGCGAGCTCATCACCGCCGTGAAGAACGGCCTCAACTAGTTATTCCCTTCGCAAGGACGCCTGCCCTCACCACCGTCCACCCGGTGGTGAGGGCAGGCCCTTTCATAGGGGTGGCAGTTCGCGATTCTCCGCGCTACTGTCTTGCTCATGTTCGGCATGAATGGGCTTGAGGTGCGCACCGGCGGTTGCCGGTCCGGCGCGCTCGCCGTCATGCCCCGACGACTGGATAGCTGACCCTTCTCCCGCTCCAGCAGGACCGGAGGAGGAGGGTGCTCCCGTCGTACCCCCGTGTGGCCTTGATGCCCTGGGGGTTCTGTCGCGCGGTTCTGGCGCGGAGTCATGCCATTCAAATGGCTGCGGAGTGGCGTCCGCCCGCGTTTTGCTGCCTGCTGTTCGAATGCATTCTTGGAACCCTGGGAAAGGTCATGGCGAAGAGCCAGTTCGTGCGGACGAAGCCGCACCTCAACATCGGCACGATGGGGCACGTCGACCACGGGAAGACCACGCTGACGGCCGCGATCACGAAGGTGCTGGCCGAGCGGTACCCGCAGGTCAACAGCTACGTGTCGTTCGACGGGATCGACCGGGCGCCGGAGGAGGTGCAGCGGGGGATCACGATCAACATTGCGCACGTGGAGTACGAGACGGCCACGCGGCACTACGCGCACGTGGACATGCCGGGGCACGCCGACTACGTGAAGAACATGATCACGGGGGCGGCGCAGGTCGACGGCGCGATCCTGGTGGTGTCCGCGCAGGACGGGTCGATGCCGCAGACGCGCGAGCACGTGCTGCTGGCCAAGCGGGTCGGCGTGCCGCACCTGGTGGTCGCCATGAACAAGGCGGACGCGGTCGAGGACGCCGAGCTGCTGGACCTGGTCGAGCTGGAGGTGCGGGAACTGCTGAGCGAGTACGGCTTCCCGGGCGACGAGGTGCCGGTCGTGCGCGTCTCCGCGCTGCGGGCGCTTGAGGGCGACCCGCGCTGGACCCAGTCGATCGCGGACCTGCTCGACGCGGTCGACGGCTACGTGCCGGAGCCGCCGCGGGACCTGGAGGAGCCGTTCCTGATGCCGATCGAGAACGTGCTCACCATCTCCGGCCGCGGCACCGTGGTCACCGGCGCGGTCGAGCGCGGCACGCTGCGCCTCGGCGAGCCGGTCGAGGTGGTCGGGCTCGGCGAGCCGATCACGACGGTCGCGACCGGCATGGAGACGTTCGGCAAGAGCCTGCTCGCGGCCGAGGCCGGGGACAACGCGGCCGTGCTGCTCCGCGGCGTCAAGCGGGACCAGGTCGTGCGCGGCCAGGTGGTGGCCGTGCCCGGCTCGGTGCGGGCGCACCGGCTCTTCCGGGCCGAGCTCTACGCGCTGACCGCGGCCGAGGGTGGCCGGCACACGCCGTTCCTGGCCAACTACCGCCCGCAGTTCTACTTCCGGACCGCGGACGTGGCCGGCGCGATGGACCTGGGCGACGTGCGGATGGTCATGCCGGGCGACACGGTGTCGCTCGGCGTGGCGCTGGACCGGCCGGTCGCGATGGCGGCCGGGCTCGGCTTCGCGGTGCGCGAGGGCAACCGGACGGTGGCCGCGGGCACCGTGACTGAGCTGCTGGATTAGCTGACGGAGGCCGCTTTCGATCCGGTCGGGGGCGAGTGGTCGGGGCGGTAGCGGGCCGCGCTTCCCAATGCACAGGAAGCGCGGCCCTCCGTTTTTTGATGATCAACGGGCCGCCGTAATGTTGTCGCCATGCGTCAGGAGTGGCATCAGTTGAGTCATCCCGCCGTCGGCTCGGTCGCGTTGCAGACCAGCCGCCCCACCACCGACGCGGAGGAGGCCGAGGCGCTGGGCCTCGACCGCTGGCGCACGCTGCCACGCGTGCAGATGCCGCCGTGGCCGGACATGGACGAGGTCGCCTCCGTCTGCAAGGTGCTCGACACCGTGCCGCCGATCGTCGCGCCGTACGAGGTGGACGACCTGCGGGCCCGGCTCGCGATGGTCGCCGAGGGCAAGGCGTTCCTGCTCCAGGGCGGCGACTGCGCGGAGACGTTCTCCGACAACACCGAGGCGCACCTGCTGGCCAACGCGCGCACGCTGCTGCAGATGGCGGTCGTGCTCACCTACGGCGCGTCGCTGCCGGTGATCAAGGTGGCCCGCGTCGCGGGGCAGTACACGAAGCCGCGTTCCGCCGCGCTGGACTCGCTGGGTCTCCCGGCCTACCGCGGCGACATGATCAACTCGCTGGAGGCGACGCCGGAGGCGCGCGTCGCCGACCCGCAGCGCATGATCCGGGCGTATGCGAACTCCGCCGCCGCGATGAACATGCTGCGCGCCTACCTCAGCGGCGGCCTCGCCGACCTGCACGCGGTGCACGACTGGAACAAGGACTTCGTGAAGTCCTCCGCGGCCGGCGAGCGCTACGAGGCGATCGCCCGCGAGATCGACCGGGCCATGTCGTTCATCCGCGCCTGCGGGCTGCGCGACGACGAGGCGCTGCGCACGGTCAACCTGGCCTGCTCGCACGAGGCGCTGGCGCTGGAGTACGACCGCGCGCTCACCCGCGTCTCGGACGGCAGGGCGTACTGCCTCTCCGGCCACTTCCTCTGGGTCGGCGAGCGCACCCGCCAGCTCGACCACGCGCACATCGACTTCATCTCCCGGATCGCGAACCCGGTCGGCGTCAAGCTCGGCCCGGCCACCACGCCGGAGACCGCGATCGAGCTGTGCGAGCGGCTCAACCCGGACAACGTGCCCGGCAAGCTCACGCTGATCAGCCGGATGGGCAACCACAAGGTGCGGGACGCGCTGCCCGCGATCGTCGACAAGGTCACCGCGGCCGGCGCGAAGGTCGTCTGGCAGTGCGACCCGATGCACGGCAACACGATCGAGTCGTCGAACGGCTACAAGACCCGGCAGTTCGACCGGATCGTCGACGAGGTGCTCGGCTACTTCGAGGTACACCGCCAGCTCGGCACCCACCCGGGCGGCATCCACGTGGAGCTGACCGGCGAGGACGTCACCGAGTGCCTCGGCGGCGCGCAGGGCATCGCGGACCTCGACCTGCCCAGCCGGTACGAGACCGCATGCGACCCGCGGCTGAACACGCAGCAGTCGCTGGAGCTCGCCTTCCTGGTGGCGGAGATGCTGCGTGGCTGACGTCGACCTGAGGTCGGACACGTTCACCAGGCCCACGGCCGAGATGCGGGCCGCGATGGCCGCGGCCGAGGTCGGCGACGACGTCTACGGCGAGGACCCGACCGTCAACGCGCTGCAGGACGAGGTCGCGGCGCTGCTCGGGCACGAGGCCGGGCTGTTCACGCCGACCGGCTCGATGGCGAACCAGATCGGGCTTCAGCTGCTCGTCCCGTCCGGCGAGGAACTGCTGACCGACGCGGACGCGCATGTGCTGATCTACGAGATGGGCGCGGCGGCGGTCTACGGCGGGATCTCCTCCCGCACCTGGCCGGCGGTGGGCGATGCCCTCGACCCGGAGCTGGTCGAGGGCATGATCAGGGTGCCGGGTGGCTACGACACGAACGCGACCCGGGCGATCGCGGTCGAGCAGACGCACAACCGCACTGGCGGCACGATCATCCCGCTGGACACGCTGCGGCGGGTCCGCGCGCTGTGTGACCGCCACGGCCTCGGCCTGCACTGCGACGGCGCCCGGCTGTGGAACGCGCACGTCGCCACCGGCGTGCCGCTGGACGTCTACGGCCGGCTCTTCGACTCGGTCTCGGTCTGCCTGTCCAAGGGCCTCGGCGCGCCGATCGGCTCGGTGCTCGTCTCCAACCGGGCCGCGATCGCCCGCGGCCGGGTGATCCGCAAGCGGCTCGGCGGCGGCATGCGCCAGGCCGGCATCATCGCGGCCGGTGGCCTGCACGCGCTGCGCCACCACATCCCGCGGCTCGCCGAGGACCACGCGCACGCGGCCCGGCTGGCGGCCGCGCTGGCGCCGGCCGGCGTGGTCGACGCGGACGCGGTGCGCACCAACATCGTGCGGCTCGACCTGACCAAGACCGCGCTGGACGCGGCCGGGCTGGTCGCGGCGGCCCGCGAGCACGACGTGCTGATCTCCCCGGTCGGCCCGCGCGCGGTCCGCCTGGTCACGCACATGGACGTGGACTCGGCCGGCATCGACCACGCGGCCGAGGTCCTCCTCGACCTGCTGACCTAGACCCATGATCAGGGCGTCCCCATGCTGTTCCAACAGCACGGGGACGCCCTGACAAAGCGCGCTTACGGTGCGGCGGCGGCGCGCAGTGGGCCGGCGGCGTGGCGGCCGGTGAGGCCGGTCGGGTCGATGCTCCAGGCGGCGGCGACGCGCAGCACGTCCCGCTCGGAGACGACCACGGTGGTGTCGTCGTCCAGCTCGGCCGGGAGACCGGCCGCGCGCTCGGCCTCGTCCGGCGTGCCGTGCCAGGCCGTGACGTCGCCGGACTCGCCGATGTAGCCGAACGCGCGGGTCAGCGTGCCCTTCACCGCGCGGCGCCAGGAGTGCACCTCGCCGACCCGGTGGGTGGCGAACGACTGGACCTCCGTGCCCAGCGACTCGGACAGGTCGGCCAGGTCGAGCGCGGTGCGGGCGGCCGGCGTGAGCAGCCAGCGGCCGGTGACCAGCGTCCAGGCGGCGGCGTCCGCGCCGGGCAGCGGCGGCGTGAGCACGAGGCGGTCGTCCGTCAGGTAGGCGAGGTCGATGCCGTCGCGCCACGGGACCGGGCCGAGGTCGCGCAGTTCCATCGCATTGATGATCTCGGCGGGATCGGCGTCGCGCACGGCCAGCCAGGCCTGTTTCGCGCCGAAGCCGACCATGGTCTGGTCGCTCATGGCACCAACCGTACCGATCCGCGTGCTCCCGGGTAGGTCGCGTCCAGCTTCAGGCATTACGGTGTACCGAGAAATTCAAGCTATTCGCCGTTACGGGCCGCAGCCGCGCCCTTGTCCATCGGGAGTCGACAGACAGATGAGCGATCCGGTCGGAACGGAGAAGTCCGAGACGACGGCGCCGAAGAAGGCGGACGTCATCGACGAGTCGGCGGACAGGAGCAAGGACCAGACCAGGAGCCAGACCAAGGCCCCGGCCGGGGGTACGGTCGGGGCCGCGCCCGCCGGTAAGGCCGGCGACGCCGCCGCCCCTGCCGTTGCCGCCGATCCCGCGGACGCCGCTAATGCTGCCGACGCTGCCGACGCTGCCGACGCGAAGGCCGTGGACGTGAAGGCCGTGGACGAGGCCGTCGACGCGCAGGCCGATGCCGACGCCGTCGACGAGGCCGAGAAGGCCGAGGGCGACGACGGTGCCGAGGGCGCCGACAGCGGGAAGGCCGAGGAGGCGCGTCCGCTGACCAAGGCGGAGAAGCGCGAGCTGCTGCGCATAGAGACGCAGCGCGCGCGGAAGCGCAGGGCCGGCCGGCAGGCGATGGGCGTGGCCGTGCTCGGTCTCGCCGTGGTCGCGGTGATCGTCGGCGCGGTCTACTTCGCGGACAGCCGCTCCGCGGATCCGGTGGCCGAGGCGAGCGCCGCGCCGACCGTGCCGTCCGAGGAGCCGTCGCTGCCGCCGGCCGTGCCGTTCCCGCCGGTCCCGGCCGGTGCCGACCCGGCGCTGAGCACGAAGCCGGTGGTGGAGAAGGGCGCGGGCAAGCTGGAGGCGGGCAAGCCGAAGATCACGTATGTGATCAAGGGGACCGGCCCGGCTACCAAGGAGGGCGACCTGATCACCGCGAACTACGTGGGCGTGCTCTACGGCACCGGCGAGGAGTTCGACTCGTCGTGGAGCCGGCAGGAGGCGATCGAGTTCACGATCGGCATGGGCCAGCTGATCGACGGCTGGGAGCAGGGCCTGATGAACGTGCCGGTGGGCAGCCGGATCATCCTGGACCTCCCGCCGGACCTGGCCTACGGCGATCAGGACGACGGCAGCGGCCGGCCGACCGGCGACCTGCGTTTCGTGGTCGACGTGCTGAACGCGCAGGGGCAGTGAACGAGCGGGCGGGGACTCATCGAGTTCCCGCCCGTACCCGTTGATGGCTTTTATCCGGCCACCGGGTGTTCCGTGACGTTCTGCAGATAGAGCGCCTCACCGAACTTCTCGATCAGGTGCAGCTGCGTCTCGAGGTAGTCGATGTGGTGCTCCTCGTCCGCGAGGATCTCCTCGAAGAGCTTGGCGGACGTGATGTCGCCGATCGAGCGCATGTACGAGGCCCCCTCGCGCAGCCGGTCGACGGCCTCGCGCTCGATCTTCATGTCGCAGTCGAACTGCTCCTTGACGGTCTCGCCGATCCGCAGCGCGAAGAGCTTCTGGTAGTTCGGCAGGCCCTCCAGGAAGAGGATCCGGTCGGTCAGGACGTCCGCGTGCCGCATCTCGTCGATCGACTCGGCCCGCGTGTGCTTGGCCAGCACCGTGTAGCCCCAGTTCTCCTGCATCTTGGCGTGCAGGAAGTACTGGTTGATCGCGGTGAGCTCCGCGGTGAGCTGCTCGTTCAGGAATTCGATGACGCGTGCGTCGCCGTGCATGGCTTCATACCCCCCACGTTCGTTGCCGTGGAGGGGAGCGTAGCAATATGCCCGATTAGGGAAGTTTATTAGGAAACACTATGTTAGGGCAGGGTCAGGAGGCCTGGCTGAGCGCCTGCGCGCCGGTCTCCTCGTCGATGAGCTGCCCGATCCGCCGGACGCACGTGCCGCAGCCGGTGCCGGCGCCGCACGCCTCGGCCACCGACCGCTTCGTCCGGGCGCCTCCCTGAATCACGGACCGGACCTCGCACTCGCGAACCCGCTTACAGATGCACGCGAACACGGACGTCCTCCGGATTGGTCAGCCTTACCTTGGTAAGGGTGCCCTAAACACCCAGGCCAGGCAAGGCCCGCCGCCCAAGAAGGCTCAAATTCCCTGAAGATCACACGGGGGTACGCAGGCGCTTGAGCGTCGCCACGTCCGCGGCGTGCCCGACGGTGCCCTCGGACGCGGTCTCCACGACCACCGGAACGCCCGCGGTGGCCGGGTGCCGCAGCAGCTCCGCGAACGGCTCCTCGCCGATCGTGCCCTTCCCGATGGACTCGTGCCGGTCGCGGGTCGAGCCGCACGGGTCCTTCGAGTCGTTCGCGTGGATCAGCCGCAGCCGGTCCGGGCCGACCGTCGCGACCAGCGCATCCAGCGTGGCGGTCATGCCGCCGGGCACGGCCACGTCGTGCCCGGCCGCCCACGCGTGGCAGGTGTCGAAACAGACGCCCAGCCACGGGTGGTTGTCGACCGCCGCGAGATAGGGGCCGAGGTCCTCCACCCGGGCCGCGAGCGAGCGCCCGCCGCCCGCGCTCGGCTCGACCAGCAGGCGTGGCCCGCCCGCCTCCGCCGCCGCGTCCAGCAGCGGCAGCAGCGACTCGCGGACCTGCTTGAGCGCGGTCTCGGAGTACTCCGCGTCGACCGCGCTGCCCGCGTGGAACACCACGCCGGACGCGCCGATCGCGCGGCCGCGCAGCAGCGCGTGGTCCAGCGTCGCGACCGACTTCTCCACGGTCGTGGCCGTGGGCGAGCCCAGGTTGACCAGCAGCGCCGCGTGGATGAAGACGGGCAGGCCGCGCTCGGCGCACCCGTCGCGGAACAGCACGTCCTGCGCCGGGTTGCCGGCCGGCAGCGCCCAGCCCCGCGAATTCGACACGTAGACCTGGACGGCCTCGCCGCCGATCGCGTCCAGGTGCGGGAGCGCGGCCTTGGCCAGCCCGCCGGCGGTGGGGGAGTGCGCGCCGATCGGCCGGTCTGTCAGAAGCACGTGAGCACAACCTCGGTGTTCGGGTCGACCGGGGTGTTCTCCCCGGGGTTCTGGAAACGCACGGTCGCGTTCGGGTTGACGTCGGTGCGCACCCGCAGGCCCATGGCCTCCAGCTGCGCCTTCGCGGCCGGGCAGGGCTGGTCGACCACGCGGGGCAGGGTGAGCTGCGGCGGGCCGTTGCTCACGGTCACCCGGATGTCCGCGCCCTCCTCCACGCCCGTGCCGTCCGCCGGGTCCTGCGCGATGACCTCGTCCCGTGCCCGGTTCGGGTCGTCCTTGCGCTCCTCCAGCAGGTTCAGCCCGAGCGCGGCCAGCTCCGCGCGCGCCGTGTTGACGTTCTTGCCGATCAGGCTGGGCACGGTGATCGGCGCACGGCCCTTGCTGACCGTGACCGTCACCCGGTCACCCGGCTTGACCTCGGCGTTCTCCTTCGGCTCTATCGCGACGACGAAGCCCTCGGGGATCGCGTTGTCGAACTTGTCCGGCGCGCGGTCGACGCCCAGCCCGCGGTTCTCCAGCTCCAGCTTGGCCACGGCGAAGTCCTTGCCGACCACGTCCGGCACGGTGAACCGCTCCGGGCCGAGCGAGAGGATCAGCGTGACGACCGAGCCCTGGGTCAGCCGGCTGCCGCCCGGCGGTTCCTGCGCGACCACCGAGTCCTTCGGCACGGCCGCGTCGTAGCGCCCGTCGCCGATCTGGACCACGAAGCCGGCCTGGGTCAGCGCGCTCTGCGCCTCCGCCTGGGTCAGGTTGGTCGCGGTGGGCACGCTGGTGTAGCGCCCGAAGCCGAGCCACCAGCCGCCGACCAGCAGCACGGTCAGCACGACCAGGGCGCCGGCGATCAGTGCGATGCGGGTGCGCTGGTTGTCGACCGGTGCCGGGCGCCGGGGCGCGCCGTACGCACCACCGCCGGGCGTGCCGTACGCACCACCGCCGGGCGTGCCGTACGCACCGCCGCCGGGCGTGCCGTACGCGGTACCGCCGGAGGTGCCGGGCGCGCCGGAGGAGTAGGTGCCGCCGGTGGGCGTGTAGCTGCCCGCCGGATAGGTCTGCGGGCGGGCCCGCTCCGGCTGACCGGGCAGGCGCGACCAGGACGGTCGGTCGTCCACCACCGGCTGCTGGACCTGGGTGACCATCTGGGTCGGCTCGGAGACCGGCCGCATGCGCGCGGTCGCGGCGTCGCCGGGGCGGAGCGGCGCTGCCGGTGGCGCGGGCGAGGTGCTGCCCAACTCGTCGCGCACCGCCTGCACCGCGGTGAGCAGCCGGCCGGCGTCCGGCGGGCGGGCCGCCGGGTCGCGCCGGGTGGCGGACCGGACCAGCGCGTCCACCGACGCGGGCAGGCCCGGGACCAGCGAGGACGGTGCGGGAACGTCGTTGTCGACGTGCGCCCAGGCGATCTCGATGGGCTGGTCGCCGTCGTAGGGCACGCGGCCGGTGAGCATCTCGAACAGCACGATGCCGGACGCGTAGACGTCGGTGCGCGTGTCCGCCTTGCCCTCGGAGACCAGCTCGGGCGCCACGTAGGCCACGGTCGCCATCAGCTGGCCGCCGCCGGACTCGTCCTCCGCGCTCGCCTCGACCGCGCGGGCCAGGCCGAAGTCCGCGACCTTGACCACCGCGTCCATCAGCCCGCCGCTCGGCGGCTCCGCGACCAGCACGTTCTCCGGCTTGACGTCGCGGTGGACCAGGCCGGCGCGGTGCGCGGCGGCGACCGCGGCCAGCATCTGGTCCAGGATGGTGAGCGCCTCGCCCGGCTCCAGCCGGCGCCGCTGGGCGAGTATGTCGCGCAGCGTGCGTCCCCGCACGTACTCCATCACCAGGTAGGGCAGGCCGCGGTAGACACCCTGGTCGTAGACGGCGACCACGTTGGGGTGGGTCAGCCGCGCTATCGTCTTCGCCTCGTCGGTGAACCGCTCCAGGAAGCGTGGATCGCGGCTCTGTGACGGGTGGATGATTTTGAGCGCGACCGTGCGCTCGAGGCGCTCGTCGGTAGCGGTGTACACGGTCGCCATGCCACCACGGGCGACACGACCGCGAATGCGGTAGCGCCCGTCGACAAGCGAGCCCAGAAGTTCGTCGGCGACCTGAGTATCCATCGGCCTGAAGTCTAAGTGTCGTTGTATAACCGGCAGACCAGGATGCCATAGCGAATACGTCACGGGCACCCTCCGTACGGAGAGTGCCCGATTAGTGACCCGCTACGACCCGTGCTGGCCCGCTAGTATCCGGTGCCGCCCGCGGCATTCGCCCGCCGATTCACGATATTTCCGGAAATCGCGGGCGTGCTCGGCGCCTCCCCGATCGTGTCCCCGCTCCCCGGCCCGGTGCCGTCCACGCCCGGGGCGGGCGTCATCGACTCGGGAATCTCCGGAGGCGCTGTCGGAAAATCCGGCGGTTCCGGCCAATCGGGCCAGTCGGGAATCTGATCCGGCGCGTGACCATGCCAGCGCGACGGCCGGTCGTCCGGCGGCGAGGTCGGCGTCGGCACCGGCAGGCCCGGCGACCCCGTCACGCCGGACGAGCCCGTCGCACCCGGCGACCCGGTGGCACCCGGCGACCCGGTCGTCGACGGCGAGCCGGGCAGCGTCGGTACGACCGGTGTCGGCGCCGCCTCGACCGCGCGTCCGGGCCGGCCCGGGATCGGCGCCACGCCCCGGGCGGTCGCGGTCGCGGTGGTGGCCTGCGGCGGCGGCACCGGCCGGCTCGCCGAGGTGGTCCACGGCTGCGCCGCGTCCGGCACCGCGGGCGCGGCCGGGAACAGGTTCGGGCCGGGGGACGGCGCGGGCGCCGGCAGGCCGGGGATCTCCGGTGCGCTGCGCGGCGCGGACGCGTCCGTGTTCAGCACCGAGTCCAGGCTGTTCGCCACGGTGACGTAGGTGCCCGCGGCGCCGACCAGCGCCAGCACGCCGAACGCGCCCGCGGCCAGCAGGCGGCGGGGCGGACGGCCGTACCCGGAGAGGTCCTCGGCGTCCGGCTCGAAGCCGGCGTAGCCGTAGGCCCGCGGCGCCTCCGCGCCGCGCCGGTCCAGGTCGTACCGCAGCGATCGCCAGGCGCCCGCCGCCTCGTCGCGGACGATCCGCAAGATGCTCACGTGTGGTTGCTTCCTTTCGCCGGGGCAGGGCGAGCCGGCCGGCCGATCCGGTGGGGGATCCGCTGACTCGCCGCGACCGCGGCATGCGAGGGTGGGGCGGTGAACGAACCCCGTGATGTGAATGCCGGTGAAACCCCGGGTCCTGCCGAGTGGCTGACCCTGCCGGACGTCGCCGAGCGCCTGGACCTGGGCATCAGCAAGGTGCACCAGATGATCCGAGATCGCGCGCTGCTGGCGGTCCGTCGTGACGGCATCATGCGGGTGCCCGCTGAGCTGGTGGCCAATAGCACCGTGCTCAAGCACCTCCCCGGCGTCCTCACGTTGCTGCACGACGCTGGTTACAACGACCAAGAGGCTTTGGAGTGGCTCTACACCGAAGATGGCACTTTGCCCGGTTTGCCCGCTGCGGCGCTGGGTGGACCCCGGGCGACCGAGGTCAAGCGGCGCGCCCAGTCCGCCGGCTTCTAGAGCCTGTGTCGAGGTGGGGGCCGCGGCCCGTCTCCCACGTCGATACAGGCTCTAGCCTCGCGCATCGCACGCCCGCCGGCTCGCAGTGATCCAGGCGTCGTTCAGGTCGTCGTTGGAACGACCTGAACGACGCCTGGATCACCCTGGCGGAGGCGGTGGTGGCGCGGGTCAGATGGTGCGGCGGGTGGCCGCGGCCGCGAGCGCGGTGAGCGTGTCGTGCGCCTCCGGGTCCAGCGGCACCGTGGTCAGCGCGGCCAGCGCGGTCCCGGTCAGCGCGGTGATCCGCTCCTCGGCCCGGGCCAGCGCGCCGGTCTGCGTGATGATCGCGCGTAACCGGTCCACACCGGCCGGGTCCAGCGCCGGGTCGCCGAGGCCGGCCAGCAGCGCGTCCCGGTCCGCCGGGCCCGCCTCGCGCAGCGCGGCCGCGATCAGGAACGTGCGCTTGCCCTCGCGCAGGTCGTCGCCGGCCGGCTTGCCGGTCTGCGCCGGGTCGCCGAACACGCCGAGCACGTCGTCGCGCAACTGGAACGCCTCGCCGAGCGGCAGGCCGTAGGCGGAGTAGGCGGCCAGCACCGGCGCGGCCGCGCCGGCCAGCGCGGCACCGAGCAGCAGCGGTCGCTCGACCGTGTACTTCGCGGACTTGTAAATGGCGATCTTGGCGGCCCGCTCCGCGGACGTGTCGCCGTCGCTCTGCGCCAGCACGTCGAGGTACTGCCCGGCCATCACCTCGGTGCGCATCTCGTCGAACGCGCCGCGCGCCCGGGCCAGCACCTCCGGGTCCAGGCCGGCGCCGTGCAGCATCTCGTCCGACCAGGCCAGACAGAGGTCGCCGAGCAGGATCGCGGCGGACGCGCCGAAGTCGTCCGGGTCGCCGTGCCAGCCGGCCGCGCGGTGCCGGGCCGCGAACCGGCGGTGCACCGACGGCTCGCCGCGCCGGGTGTCCGACCGGTCGATCAGGTCGTCGTGGATCAGCGCGCTGGCCTGCACCAGCTCCAGCGCGGACAGGCCGGTGACCACCGCGTCCGAGTCGATGCCGCCGGCACCGCGGTAACCCCAGTAGCCGAACGCCGGGCGCAGCCGCTTGCCGCCGCGCAGCACGAACGCCTCCAGCGCCGCGGTCACGTCGCGGAGCGCGTCGTCGATGTCGTGCATGCGGGTGCGCTGGTGCGCGAGGAACGCGGTGAGGGCCTTGTCGACGCGGGCGCGCAGACCGTGGCGGTCGACCGGGGAAACGGTGCTGGTCACCACCAGAGGCTAGCGCCTGTACCGAAGTGGGAGACGGGCCGCGGCGTGGCCCAGGCGCCGCCCGGCCGCGCGCCGCACGAGCCCACACACGACACCGGTATGAGGGCTTCCGCGCCGCGCACTTCACCACACCTGAACCTCGCCTCGCTCCGGCCCTCACGTCGACACCGGCACAGACCCAGGCCGTGATGGCCGGGCTGCGGCGCAGGCCCGCACGCGGGTGCCGGTGGCGGGCCCGGTGGGCCGCCCGGAGTGGTGCCGGGCCGCCCACCGGGGCCGACGGGCGCGTTACCCGGCCGGCCGGACGTCCGCGAGGAGGTCGCGGGCCGCCGCGAACTCCTCGCGGTGCCGCCGCGCGGCCGGGTGTGTGGCGTGCGCGGAGATGCGGGTCTGCAGGCGGCACACCTGCGTGGCGGCCCGCACGGACCCGGCCCGGATCGCGTCGTGCAGTGCGGCCGACCCGGCCGCGCAGGCGCGCTCCACGTCGCCGCCGTCCGCGAACGCCCGGGCGAGCCAGGCGCGGTGCAGCGCGGCGGTGCGCGGGCCGGGCGCGGCCCGGGCGGCCAGGAGCAGCGGGCCGACCGCCCGCATCGGCCGCCCCAGCGCGGCCTGGCAGCGGCCGGTCATGCCGTTCAGCTCCTCGGGCGTCAACCAGTAGAGCCAGGCGGGGTCACGCCTGGGGTCGGACCGGTCGGCCGCGCGCCGGGCCGCGGCGAGCGCGACGTCGGCCTCGCGGTGCCGGCCGGACAGCGCGTAGGCCAGCGCGGCGCGGTGGAGCAGCAGCGCCCGGCCGGTCGCGCCACCGGACCGGGCGGCGCCGGACCAGGCGGTGCGAGCCAGCAGCAGGCCGGTGGCCGGGTCGCCGGCCTCGGTGAGCAGGTGACTCGCGGAGGACAGCACGTAACCGGCGAGCGGCCGGTCCCCGGCGGCGTGCGCGGCCTGCAGCGCCACCCGGTGCGCCGCGATCGCGACACGCCACCGGCCCGCGTCCGCGGCCACCCAGCCGAGCAGCTGCGCGCCCTCGGCGACCGGGGCCAGCCCGGCCGCCCCCGCCAGGCCGGGCTCGGCGTGCGCGGCGATCAGCCGCCGGCCCAGCGTGGCGGCCAGATCGGCGCCGCCCACCAGATCGTCCAGCCGGCGCAGGCCGGGCAGCGCGGCGGGACCGGCGGCGCCCGGCACGGTCACCACCGTGCCGGCCAGCCGCAGCAGCCGCCGGGTCAGCGCCGGTGCGGCCCGCGCGGCCGGGATGTCCGCGCCGGACGGCGTGGTCAGCCAGGCGTGCGCGGCTCGGCGCAGGCGGGCGGTCTCCGCGACCGGGTCCGCGGCGGGCCCGGCCGGGCCGGTGGCGGTGCCGGCCCGGCCGGGGAGGGCGGTGACCGGGCCGGGCCCGGCGGGCAGCGCGCGGTGGACCGCACCGGCGGACCGGGCCAGGTCGGCCGGGTCCGCGCCGAGCACCGTGGCCAGCCAGCGGCGCCAGAACGCGCTGGGCACGCGCTCCGCACGCTCCCAGCGGCTGACCTCGTGCCGGGTGACCGTGTGCCGGCCGGACGCGGCACAGAGCTGCTCCGCGACCCGGTCCTGGCTCCAGCCGAGGCCGCGGCGCAGCGCGGTCAGCAGCGGGCCCAGCGGACGGGCGTCAGGTGGGGGATCGAACATGGACATGTGCACACTCCCTTGCCGGACGAGAACCGATGGAGCTGACCCCCACCCGGGCGGGTGCCCGGGCTCGGCCGCACCGGGACGGCCCGTCGCGAGAGCCGGGACCGGTGCGGGAACGCGTGTGGTGGTGGGGTGCGTTCGATGGTGGTTTATACGCTGGGGGTACGACGGTTCTGCGGGGGTGGCGGTGTGGGGGAGACTGCGTCCATGATCCCGTTACCGGCTGCTCCCCGGTTGGCTGCGCTGCGTGGTGTCCCGCACGCGATTCCGTACCAGGGGAGTAAGCGGGTTCTGGCCCACGCGATCGTGCCGTTGCTGCCGGAGGGGACCGCCGACCTGATCGAGCCGTTCGCCGGGTCCGCCGCGGTCTCGATCGCGGCGAGCCACCTCGGCATCCCGCGCCGGGTGCGGCTGCGGGACGTCAACGGGCCACTGATCGCGCTCTGGCGGCGGATCCTGGACGAGCCGGACGCGATCGCCGACGACTACGCGGCGGTCTGGGAGGCACAGCGGCCGGACCCGGACGCGTTCTACCGCCGGGCGCGCGACGACTTCAACGCCGGGCACGCGCCGCATCTGCTGCTCTACCTGCTGGCCCGGTGCGTGAAGGCGTCCGTGCGCTACAACCGGCACGGCGAGTTCAACCAGGCGGCCGACCGGCGGCGGCTCGGCGCCCGGCCCGCGCTGATGCGGGCGCGGATCCGGGCCACCTCGCGCGCGCTGGCCGGCGCGGACGTCGCGGCCGGCGACTACCGAGCGCCGCTGACCGGCGCCGGGCCCGCGGACGTGGTCTACCTGGACCCGCCCTACCAGGGCGTCTCCGCGAGCAAGGACCACCGCTACATGCGCGGCCTGCACCGGGACGAGTTCTACGCCGCGCTCCGGGACGCGGTCGGCGCGGGCGTGTCGTTCCTGCTCTCCTACGACGGCAGCACCGGGGAGAAGCGGTACGGCCCGGCCGTACCCCCGGAACTGGATCTTCTTGCCCTGGCCGTGCCGGCCGGGACGTCCGCGCAGGCCACCTTGAACGGATGCCCGCTGCCCACGGTGGAGTCGCTCTACGTCTCGCCCGCGCTGCGCGACCGGCTCGGCGGCACCGCGCGCGTGCTGGAGCGGCTGTCGGGTGGCCGACCGCCGGTTCCCCCGCGTGATCCGGCAGCGGCACCGGAGCGATCGGTACAGTACGGGGGGTGACCTGGGATGAGTACGCGACGGCGTGGTCGGCGCTGCACGGCGGCTTCGACCCGAGGCGCGCCTCCGTCCTGGTGCGCGGCTGGCTGCGGCTGGCGTTCGTGCTCGGCCGCCCACTCGGCCGGCTCGGCGTGCCACCCACCGCGGTCACCGTCGCCGGCCTGCTGATCTGCGCGTGCGTGCCGCTGGTGGTGCTCGCCGACCGGACCGCCGGGCCGCTCGCCGGTGCCGCGCTGGTCCTGCTGGCCGGCGTGGCGGACAGTGTGGACGGCGCGGTCGCGGTCACCTCGGGGCGCGCGTCCCGGCTCGGCCACCTCTACGACTCCGTCGCCGACCGGCTCGGCGAGGCCGCCTGGCTGGCCGCGTTCTGGGCGGCCGGCGCGTTCGGCTGGCTGGTCGTGGTCGCGGGCGCGCTCTCCTGGCTGCACGAGTACGTCCGGGCCCGCGCGAGCGTCGCCGGCATGCGCGAGATCGGCGTGGTCACGGTCGGCGAGCGGCCCAGCCGGGTCTCGGTCGCGCTGGTCGGCCTGCTGCTCACCGGCGCCGGCGCGCTGATCACCACGGAGCTCGCGGCCGGCACCGCCACGCTCGCGGTGGTCGTCTGGGTGCTCTTCGCCGGCTACGGCCTCTGCCAGCTGCTGGCCGCGGTGCGCCGCGCGCTGGCCTGACACACCTCACGGGACGGAGGGCGCGGATGCGCCGCATCGGAGCCTGCCTGCTCACGGCCGGGCTGATGGCGCTGGCCGCCTGCTCCTCGCCGCCGCCGTCGCCGCCCGATCCTCCGGCACCCCCGGTCAACCCGCTGGCCGGCGTGCGCTTCTTCGCGGCCACGCCCAACGTGGCGACCCGGCAGGCCGACGAGTACGCGGCCGGTGACCGCGCCGAGGACGCGGCCGCGGTCCGGCACATCGGCGAGCAGCCCACCGCGGTCTGGTTCACCGGCGCGTCCGCGGACACCGTGACCCGCGCGGCGACGCTGGCCGCGGACGCGCGGGCGGCCGGGCGCATGCCGGTGATCACGGTCTACAACATCCCGGGCCGGGACTGCGGGTCGTTCTCGGCCGGCGGCGCGTCCGGCCCGGCGGAGTACACGGCGTGGGTCCGCGCGCTGGCCGGTGCGCTGGCCCGGGAGCCGGTGCTGATCGTGCTGGAGCCGGACGCGGTCGCGCAGGCCGTCGACGGCTGCGCCGGGCCGCCCGCCGCGCGGTACGCGCTGCTCGCGACCGCGGTGGACGCGTTCGCGGCGAACGAGCGGGCGCACGTCTACCTGGACGCGGGCAACGCCAGCTGGATCGCCGACCACGCCCGGCTCGCGGATGCGCTGCGCACGGCCGGGATCGCGCGCGCGGCCGGGTTCGCGCTGAACGTCTCCAACTTCGAGACCACGGAGGCGTCGGCCGCGTACGGCACCCGGCTCTCCGAGGCGCTCGGTGGCGCCCACTTCGTGATCGACACCAGCCGCAACGGCAACGGGCCGAACCCGGCGTCCGGCGTCGCCCGCTGGTGCAACCCGCCCGGCCGGGCGATCGGCGCGAAACCGACCACGGACACCGGCGTGCCGCGGCTGGACGCGCTGCTCTGGGTGAAGCGGCCGGGCGAGTCCGACGGCGAGTGCGACCGCGGCGACCCGGTGGCCGGGGCCTGGTTCCCGGAGTACGCGCTGGCGCTGTCCGGCCGGTGAGACGGCACCGGGCGCGCCCGCGGCGTACCCCCGCGATCTCTCAGGTTTTGATGATCTGTTCCGCCGCGATCCGGGCGGAGAGCGCGACCATCGGCAGGCCGCCGCCCGGATGCGCGGAGCCGCCCACCAGGTGCAGCCCGTGCACGGGACCGCGGTTGGCCGGGCGGAGCAGCGCGTGGTTCGCGGTGCCGTAGATCGCGCCGCCCGGCGCGTGCGCGGACGCAGCCAGGTCCGCGGGCGTGCGCACCTCCCGGAACACCAGCCGGTCCCGCACGTCGGCGCCGCGCGCGGCCAGCAGGTCCAGGACCCGGTCCGCGTACGCGTCCGCCAGTCCCGGCCGCCGCCAGTCCACCGCGTCCGCCGCCAGGCCGTGCCGAGGCACGTTGACCAGCACGAACCACGCCTCGTGTCCGTCCGGCCGGGCGCTCGGGTCGTCCGCCACGGTCACGAACACGGCCGGGTCGGCCGGTGGCCGGGCCGGTACGCCGCGGCCCGGATCACCGAAGACCGCGTCGAACTCCGCGTCGTAGTCGCGCGGGAAGAACACCGTGTGGTGCGCCAGGCCGGACTCGCCGCGCACTCCCAGCAGCAGCACGAATCCGGCCAGGCTGCGGTCGGTCAGCGCGGCCAGCCGGCGCGGCGACGGCAGCAGGTCGCGGTAGAGCGTGAGCGCGTCCACGTTCGCCACCACCGTGCGCACCGGAACCCGGCGGGCGGTGCCGCGCGCGCCGCGGACCCGGATCGCCTGCACCCGGCCGCCGGTCGCCTCGATCCCGGTCACGGCCGCGCCGGTCTCCACCACCACGCCCAGATCCAGGCACAGCGTGAGCAGCGCGTCGGCCAGCCGGCCCAGGCCGCCCCGCAGGTACCAGCCGCCGAAGGCCAGCTCCGCGTACGGGACCGCGACCAGCGCGGCCGGTGCACGCCGCGGGTCGGCGCCGCCGTACGTGGCGTACCGATCGAGCAGCATGCGCAGCCGCGCGTCGTGCAGATGGTCCCGGCCCAGGCCACGCAGCGTGCGGCCGGGCGCGATCGCGGCCAGGTCCCGGACGTGCCAGGCGAGCCGCGCCAGGTCGGCCGGGCCGTCCATCGGGTTGCGCAGCACGTCGCGCCAGGACGCGTTCCAGACCCGCTCCGCGCGCGCCCACAGCCGGGACCAGTCCCCGGCGGCGCGCGGCCCGAACGCGGTGTCGATCCGCTTCGCGAACTCGGCCGGGTCGGCGCAGGAGTCGAGCGTGCTGCCGTCCGGGAAGTGATGCCGCACGATCGGATCCAGTTTCACCAGATCGAGGTGGTCGTGCAGGTTCGCGCCGGTGTCCGCGAACAGCTCCTCGAAGACCTGGGGGAGCGTGAACAGACTCGGCCCGGTGTCGAAGCTGAAACCGTCCCGGCTGTAGCGGGCCAGCTTCCCGCCGACCGTGTCGGCCCGCTCGTAGATGGTGACGGAGTGCCCCGCCGCTGCCAGCCGGGCCGCGGCCGCCAGGCCACCGACTCCCGCTCCGATCACCGCTACCGCCGTCACCTGCCCTTTATAGGGCATCACCGCGCCGCGCCGGTCAGTGGGCGACGGCCCGGCCGGCACCGGGGTCAGAACGTGTTGTGCTGGGTGTTGTGGTCGCCGATCTGCACGCCCTTCGCGTCGCGCACGTCGACGCCCGGCGCCGGCGCCGGGCCCACGGCGGGGCGGCGCCAGGCGAACCAGGACACCGCGACGCCGAGGCCGCTCAGCACGACCGACGCGATCACGCCGCCGATCGACACCCACTTCTCGGCCCGGTCCAGGCCCTCGCCGCCGAGCACGGCCACCAGGCCGGCGATCCCGCCGGCGAGCAGCACCACTGCCAGGATCACCTTGACTGTCCGGCTCATCCGGCCATCATCGCGCGTGCCGGCACCCCCGCCAAGTCGCCGCCGGATGACACAATGGACGGCCCCGTGTCCGAAAGGTGAGCATGATGTCCGGTGTAGAGGTGATCACCGCCGCGCTGGCGGCCGGCTCCACGGCGTCCGCACCGACCGCGGTCAGCGCCGGCACCGCGCTGAGGAGCCTGCTCAGCGGCTACCTGTCCGGGCCCGCCGGCGTGCTGGAGACGGTGGAGAGCGAGCCGGGCCGCTGGCGCGCGTTGATCGGCGACGAGCTGGTCAGCAGCGGCGCCGCGACCGACACCGCGGTCCTGGCCGTCGCCCGGCGGCTGCTGGAGCTGACCGCGGGCGGCGAGGGCGGCGTGCACATCAGCGACTCCCGGGGCGTGCAGGTCGGCGACCACAACACCCAGCACAACACGTTCAGCTGACGGCGCGCCCACGCCAGCTCAGCCGTCCCCGGCGGCGCAGGTGGTGGGAGCGGAGCGTCAGCCAGGCGAGCAGCGCGACCGAGACCGGGTGGGCGAGCGCGTCCGGCCACGCGCGTCCGCCGGTCGCGACGGCGGACCGGATCCGCCCGGCCACCCCGGCCAGCGTGGCGACCAGCGCGAGCCCGCCCGCGGCGGCATTCCCGGCGAGCGCGGCGGCGAGCGCGGTCAGCGGCGGCAGCGTGTAGCAGAACAGCAGGAACAGCAGCACGGGTACGGCCGTGGGCAGCGGCCCGAGCGAGGCCCAGAGCGACTTGCCGTACCCGTCGGCGAGGTCCCCCCAGCCGGTGTACATCCGGCACCGGGCCACCGGCGTGCCGTCCGCCAGCGCGATCCGCCCGCCCGTGCGCTTGACGGCCCGGGCCAGCGCGATGTCCTCCAGGATCTCCGCGCGCACGGCCGCGTGCCCGCCGGCCCGGTGGTACGTCTCCGCGTCCGCGACCAGCAGCTGACCCCCGGCGGCGGCGAGCGACGGGCGGCGCGAGCGTTCCATCGCGCGCAGCGGCAGGAACGTGAGCCAGGTCCACTGCAGCAGCGGCTGTACGAGACGCTCGCCCGCGCTCACCGCCTCCAGCCGCGGATAGGGGCTGAGCAGGCCGGTCCCGAGCCGGCGGAGCAGCGCGGCGACGCCGGTGATCGCGTGCGGGTGCTCCAGCACCACGTCCGCGTCGATGAAGACGATGATCGGCGCGTCCGTGGCGGCGGCGAGCCGATGGCAGGCGTGCGGCTTGCCGAGCCATCCGGGCGGCGGGGGCGTGCCGGTGAGCAGCCGGACCCGGGGGTCGTCGCCGGTGATCGCGCGGACCACGCCGGCGGTGCCGTCGGTGGAGCCGTCGTCGAGGATCACGATCTCGGCGACGCCCTCCTGAGCGAGCAGCGCGCGCAGGCAGGGCCCGACCCGGTCCGCCTCGTTCCGCAGCGGGAGCAGCACGGCGACGGGCTCGGCGGGTGCTCTGACGGGCTCGGCGGGTGCTCCACCGGGCGCTTCGGCGGCGCTCGGCCGGTGCAGGAGGCGCGCGTTGACCAGCGTGTGCAGGGTCAGCGCGCCGGCCGTGACGGCCTGCGCGGCGGCGAGCGCGAGCAGCGGATCGGGCATCTCCGGCGTCAGCGGCGGGGCCGGAGGCGTGCCCCGTCGCCGGTCCCGGCGTCCGGGCCGGTGACCCGCGCCGCACCGGCCCGGCGCTGAGACCCGGCCGGGTCGCCCGAGACCGCCGGGTCGTCGGAGACCGCCGAGTCGGCCGAGGCTGGCCGGCGGTCGTGGAGGAGCGTGACGGCCAGCGGAACCGCCAGCACCGCCATGCCCACGCCGCCCCAGACCGCGGACGCGGGCAGGCCGAGGAAGACCGCGTGGGCCATGATCGACGATCCGTAGGTCCACAGGTAGAGGCCGTACATCGGCTCGTCCGCCGTGCCGACCGTCCGGTCCGTGGTGGCCGACAGCAGCGTGGCCACCACGATCGCGAACATCAGCCAGCCCAGGTAGTTCGTCACCGGGATCCCCGGCACCCCGGGCAGCGCCGGTGACGTGTCGTGCCAGGACCAGTGCCCGGCCGCGACCATCTGCGGGTCGAGGAAGAGGTCCCACGCGGCCAGCCCGGCACCGGCCAGCAGCACCCGCGGCACGGTCCGGGACACCACCCGGCCGGCCGACAGCCACGCCGGCCAGGTCATCCAGGCCCAGGCCAGTGGAATGATCACGGGTACGCCGAGCACCTTCGGGCCCAGCTGGCCGGAGTAGTCGTACCCGCCGAACGGGAACCCGGTGGCCACGCCGGTCGCCTCGATCAGCAGCCCGCCGCCGGCCGCGATCACCACCAGCAGCGCCGCGGTCCGCGCGCCCCGGGTCACGGCCGCGTGCCCGACGGAGATCACGAAGCCGAGCACCACCGTGGCGACGGTCAGCCCGGTGCGCGCGTCACCGCCGGTCAGTGGGTAGCAGATCTGTGCCAGGACCAGGACGGCCAGCGGGAGCCAGCGGGTTATCACAGCTTCTGGTCGGCGGGGAGCGGCAACTCCCGGCCGAGCACCGCGAACGCGCGTTCGTCGCCGGGGAAGTGGAAGTCGCGCAGCACGTCGACGTACCCGAAGCGGCGGTAGAGCCGCCACGCGCGCGACTCCGTCTCCGGCGCCTCCGGCGTGGAGAGCAGCGTGGTGCCGCCCTCGGCCATGGTGAGCAGCGCGCGCAGCTGGCGCGCGCCGATGCCGTGCCCCTGCGCGGGCGGGCTGACGTGCAGCTCCACCACCTCGAAGCAGTCGCCCAGCCAGGTCTTGCGGTCGGTCTCGCCGAGCGCGCCGCGCACCTGGTCGTGCCACCACTGACCGGTCGCGGACGTGTAGCCGTAGCCGAAACCGGCGAGGTGCCCGTCCGTGGTGAGCGTGGCGACCGCGCGGAAGCCGGGGCGGCGCGCGTGCGTCGCCACGTAACCGCGCCGGGCCGCGAGCAGCTCGGCCCGGTAACCCATCGCGTCGCCATACACGGTGATCACGTCGTCGATCCGGCGGAGCAGGTCGTCCGGCGTCCACGGCACGAGCCTCATCGTCCCCGGATTCCCTTCTCGCCGTCCGCCCATCCCAGCACCGCGGGGTCGCCGGCCAGGTCCAGCACCGCGAAGCGCGCGAACAGCTCCTCCGCATACCACCGGGCTTCGGGGGTGCGCGCGATCGCCGCGCGGTGCTGCGGGTGACGGTACGCGAATTCCAGGAGATGTGCCGTGCTCCGCCACACGCTGATCGTGCCCTGCCACCCGATCGGTGCCTCGCCGATGCCGAAACGGCTGAGCACGCCGTCTGCGTCGTGCAGCGCGGCGGTGACCGGCGGGATCGCGCGCCAGAACGTGAGCGCGCGGGCCGGGGCCAGCCGGGCGCGGGTCAGGGCCAACACCGGCCCGTCCGTTTTAACACCATTTTCCGACCCAAAGGGGGTACGGCCGGACCACGTGCCGCGGCTGTGCAACGGCCGCAGGTCGACGCGGGCCGAGGACTCGCTCACCCGGGCCCACGCCCGACCGACCGCGGACGCATCGAAGGCCGCCGCGGCTGCGGGGTCGTCCCACACGGTGACCGCGGCCCAACGGGTGAGATCGGCGTCACCCGGCCCGAACGTGGTGCCGTTCCCGGTGCCGAGCAGCTTCGCGAAGCGGACGCCGGGCAGCGCGCGCAGCCGGCGCCGGTCCACGGCCATCCGGGCCAGCACGCGGCCGAGCGCGCGCGTGGGCACCCGCCAGACGTGCAGCGTGGTCAGTGCCGTCACGGTCAGGCGGTCTGCGAGTAGAGGTTCGGGTCGCTGGTGGAGAGCACCAGCCGGTCCCAGCCACTGGTGGTGCGCAGCGCGCCCGTCTCGTCCACGACCAGCGCCTCGTACTCCTCCAGCCGGCTCAGCCAGTCGAAGCCCTCGGCGCCCCGGGCGACGGCCGCGATCGCGAACACGTCCGCCCAGAGCAGCGACGGCCCGGCCACGGTCACCGACCGCAGCGCGGTGGCGTCCTGCCCGGTGAACGGATTGACGACCAGCCCGCCCCGGTGCGCCGCGCCCGCGGTGGCGACCGCGCCGGTGGCGATCGCACAGACCCGGAGCATCCGGTTCGGCTCGGCCGGGTCCTCGATGCCGACCCGCCAGACCGGGTGGCCCGGCACCGTGGTCAGCACCACGTCGCCGCCGGCGTTCAGGCAGAGGTCGTGCCCGTCGAGGTCGGCCAGCCGGTCCGCGATCCGCTGCACGGCCCAGCCCTTGACCAGGCCGGACGGGTCGTACCGATAGCCGCCCTTGGCCTCCGGGTCCGGCAGCCACGGGTTGAAGAATCCGTCGGTGCGGGTGTGCGCCTCCTCGCAGAGGCCGTGCACGGTCCGGATCGCCGGGTGACAGCCGGAGAAGTCGATCTCGCCGCGGTTGAGCCGGGCGATCTGGCTGTCCGGATGCGCCGGGTTGAACATCGCGTCCACGGCCCGCAGCTCCACGAAGACGCCGGTCACATGCTGGGCGACCTCGTCGGAGTCCACTCCCGGGCCGCGCAGATGAACGCTCACGGGCATGCCCATGATCTCTTCCACCCAGGCGCGGCGCGGAGGGGTGCTGGTGCTCATCCCGCACACGATATGCGCCATCGGCGCCCGCACAACAGGGGGCCGATGGCGGCCCACTCGGTGATCCAGGCGTCATTCATACCGCTCTGACGACATGAATGACGCCTGGATCACCGGACGAGGGCGGATCAGACGGCGGCGCCGGTGATCTGCGCGACCACGGTCTTCGCGGTGTTCACCGGGATCGCGAAGCCGACGCCGATGTTGCCGGTGGAGTCGCCCGTGGTGGCGATCGCCACGTTGATGCCGATCACCCGGCCGGCCGTGTCGACGAGCGCGCCGCCGGAGTTGCCGGAGTTGATCGCCGCGTCCGTCTGGATCAGGTCGGAGAGCGTGGTGGCCGTCTCCTGCTGGGACTGCACGCCGCCGAACGGGCTCTGCGGCTCCTGCTCGCCGGCGTCCTCACTGGTCTCCCGGTGCAGCGCGGAGACGATGCCGGAGGTGACCGTGCCCTCCAGGCCGAGCGGGCTGCCGAACGCGAGCACGGTCTGCCCCGCGGTGAGCGAGTCACTGTCGCCGAGCACGGCCGCGGTCAGGCCGGAGACGTCCTCCAGCTGGATCACCGCGAGGTCGTGGGCCGCGTCCGTGCCGACCAGCGTGGCGGAGACGGTGCGCCCGTCGGCCAGGTCCACGGTGATCGTGCCGCCGTCCGCGACCACGTGGTTGTTCGTCAGCACCAGCCCGTCCGCACGCAGGATCACGCCGGAGCCGAGCGAGGCGCTGCGGCCGTTCTGGATGTTGATCGTCACGATGCTGGGCGCGACCGCCTCCACCACGCCGCTGAGCGTGGTGATCGTTCCGGTGCTCGCGGCCGTGGCCGTGGTGGCCGAGGAGGTGGCGGCCGGGGTGCCGTCGGCGCCGAACGCGTTGCCGATCACGCCGCCGGTGGTACCGGCCGCCAGCGCGAGCGCGAGCGCGGCGGCGGCCAGCGTGCCACGGCGCCGGCGCGGACGTCCGTTGCCGCCGATCGGGCCGCCGCTCATCGGCGGGTACACCGGCGGGGCCGGCGGCGCGGGCGGGGCCGGGGGAGCAGGGGGCAGTCCGAGCGGCGACAGCGCGACGGGGGCGTAGGACGGCGCGCCGGAGAGCCCGCTGCCGTAGGACGGGCCGCCGGAGAGCGCGGTGCCGGGGAGCGTGCTTCCGTAGGAGGGCCCGCCGTAGGTGTGCGCGACCGGGTGGGCGGCGACGCCGGGGCGGGCGGGTGCCGGGTGGACGCTCTCCGCGTACCGCTGAATGGTGTTGATCTGCTGCTCTGGGCTGTGCATCGCGTCGGTCATGTCATTCACGGTGCGCCCGCGGGATCTGCCCCGGCTTGGTCCCGGCTGTGAGTAGTCTGAGGAAAGTTGATCTAGAGGCGCGGGTCGGCCAGCCGGATGCCGGGCACCGCCGGGTGATCCATCGTGGTGAGCGCGTCCGCGGCCGCGGCCAGCCCCATCGTGTCCGCCACCAGCAGATCCGGCCGCAGCGCGCCGGACGTCACCAGCTCCAGCAACGCGGGATATGCATGAGCGGCCATCCCATGACTGCCGCGCAGTTCCAGTTCAAGGGCGATGACCAGATCCATCGGTACGGCGGGCGCGCCGGTCGCGGCGGGCAACAGCCCCACCTGCACGTGCCGTCCCCGCCGACGCAGGCTTCGCACCGAACTCTCGCAGGTCACGGCGCTGCCCAGCGCGTCGATCGAGACGTGCGCGCCGCCGCCGGCCAGATCCCGGATCGCGGCCGCCACCGCGTCCGGGCCGGGCAGCGCGGACGGGTCCAGCACGATGTCCGCGCCGTGCCGCCGGGCCAGCTCGCGCGCGCCGGCGGAGACGTCCACGGCCAGCACGCGGGCGCCCGCGGCGTGCGCGATCATCACGGCGGACAGGCCCACGCCGCCGCAGCCGTGCACCGCTACCCACTCACCGGCCGCGACCCGGCCCTGCGCGACCACGGCCCGGAACGCGGTGGCGAACCGGCAGCCCAGCGACGCCGCGGCGCCGGACGACAGCCCGTCCGGCAGGCGGATCAGGTTGACCTGCGCGTGCTCGATCGCGACGAACTCCGCGAACGAACCCCAGCCGGTGAAGCCGGGCTGCGTCTGCCGCTCGCAGACCTGCTGGTCACCGGCGAGGCAGGAGGCGCACCGGCCGCACGCGCAGACGAACGGCACGGTCACCCGGTCACCCGGCGCCCAGCCGGTCACGCCGGAGCCGAGCCGCTCGATCACGCCGGCGAACTCGTGACCGGGCACGTGCGGCAGCCGGATGTCCGGATCGTGCCCGCGCCAGCCGTGCCAGTCGCTGCGGCACAGACCGGTGGCCTCGACCCGGATCACCACGCCGCCGGCCGGTGCCGCGGGGTCGGGGACCTCGCGCACCTCCGGCCGGGTGCCGAACTCCTCGAAGACGACGGCCCGCACGACCGATGCCTCAGACGGACTCGGCGGCCAGCGCGGCCGCGCCGATGATGCCCGCGTTGTTGAGCAACTGGGCCGGGACCACCGGGGTGCGCAGGTCGATCAGCGGCAGGAACTTCTCCGCCTTCTTGCTGACGCCGCCGCCGATGATGATCAGGCCGGGCTGCAGCAGCATGTCGATGTGCCGCAGGTAGCGCTCCACCCGCGCGGCCCAGTCCGGCCAGGACAGGTCCTCGGCCTCGCGGGCCCGGTCGGCCGCGCGCGTCTCCGCGTCCACGCCGTCCAGCTCCAGGTGGCCGAGCTCGGTGTTCGGCACCAGCGTGCCGTCGACGAAGAGCGCGGTGCCGATGCCGGTGCCGAACGTCAGCATCAGCACGGTGCCGGTCACGCCGCGCCCGGCGCCGAAGCGCATCTCGGCCACGCCGGCCGCGTCCGCGTCGTTGAGCACCGTGACCGGGCGGCCGACCGCCTCGGTGAACAGTCCGGCCGCGTCCGCGCCGAGCCAGGACTTGTCCACGTTCGCGGCGGTCTTGGTGACGCCGCGGACGACCACGCCCGGGAACGTCACGCCGACCCGGTCGGTGTCGCCGAAGCGCGCGGCGACCTCGCCGACCGCCTTGGCCACCCGCTCGACGTCGGCCGGCTGCGGAGTCTCGATCCGGAAACGGTCCGCCAGCAGCGCGCCGGCCTCGATGTCGACCGGCGCACCCTTGATGCCGGAACCGCCGATGTCGATACCCAAGATCACGATGACTCGTCTCCCACGATGCGTCATGGGCCCGCCTCGGGCCGGGCCGGGCGGTGCCTGGACCCACAGCCTAGTTCTCCCTGGCACGCCCTCCGATGGCTGCCGTTTAGTTTCAACCTGGACTTATATAAGAACGTCTTGCTAATTTTCGGTGCGTGCACGCGTTCGACATCCTGGGCGACCCGGTCCGCCGCCGGATTCTGGAGCTGCTCGCGGACGGTGAGCGGGCTGCCGGCGAGATCGGCGCGGTAGTGCAGGCCGAGTTCGGGATCAGCCAGCCGGCGGTCTCCCAGCACCTCAAGGTGCTGCGTGAGCACGGCTTCGCCCGGGTGCGCTCGGAGGGGACCCGCCGGCTCTACGCGGTCGAGCCGGCGCCGCTGCGCGAGGTGGACGCGTGGCTGGAGCACTTCCGCGGCTTCTGGGCGCAGCGGCTGGACGCGCTCGGCACCGAGCTGGCCCGTGGCCGCCGTGCCCGCCGCATCGAGTCCGGGGGCGAGGGCTCCGAGGGCTCGGAAGGCCCCGAGGGCGGCGTCTCCGCCTGATCACGGCCCGGAACAGTCCGGCGCCGCACCGTTGCGTTTTTGTCGGACCCAGGGTGTACTCTCTCAAGGAGTTAGAACAAGCGTTCTAACTTGATCGGGTGAGGCGATTCGCGGCGCCGATCTCGATCGCGGTCCCGCGAGGCCGCGGCGGTCCCGGAAGTCGCGAGCCGGGTTCGCAGCACAGGCAGGGCCGCCGTCCGACACCCTCGACCCCCGGGTGGCGGGCGGCGGACCAGCCGACGCGGGTGCCGGCCGGACGCGGTGTGGGGAAGCAACGCGTCCGGCCGGCCCACGGGAGAACACCGGACAGGCCGATGGCACATGAGCAGTCGAGAGGGTCGCGTCACTACACGCGGAGGTCAGTCATGGCGAGCAACGCAGACCAGGTGCCTACCGTCCCGGCGCACATGCTGCCGCACCGCACTCCCGCACAGCTGCTGGCGACAGCGCGCCGCGGGCTGGCGGAGGCGGCACAGACCCGACCCGACGGATTGCGTTATGCGGCCGCCCACCTCGCCGCTCTGCGCGCCGCCGCGGCCATGCTCGCGGCCCGCGCCCGCCCCGCACCGTCCCGGCGAAACCGGGTGACCAGCGTGTGGGAGCTGCTGGTGTTGGTCGCACCGGAGCTCGGCGAGTGGGCGACCTACTTCGCGCTCGGCGCGTCCAAGCGCGCGGCCGCCGAGGCCGGCATCCCCCGGGTGGTCACCGCCCGCGAGGCGGATGACCTGCTGCGGGCGGCCGAGCAGTTCGTGGCCGTGATCGAGGCGGCGCTCGGCATCGCGCACCAGCCCTCGCTCGACGGCCTGGCCGCCGCCTGACGCGCCGACCGGCGCGCCAGGCGGGTGACGCCAGCGGGTGACCCGACCGGCTCCGCGAGGCGGGCGGTACCGGCGGTAACGCCGGGCGGGTGGCAATGGCCGGCTTCGCTGGGCGGGTGGCGGCCGGGAGGGCCGACGGGACGGACGGGTGACAGGGCGGGCCGCCGGCGGGGTGCGGTCCGGGAACGACGCGAACGAACAGCTGAGGGTGACATGGCGGGCCGGATGGTGCTCGGGTCTGCCCTGGCGCAGCTGGTGCGGCCGGCCAGCGAGATGGACGAGTCCGGCGCGCACCGCCTGTTGCCGGTGGCGCCCGAATTGGGAGAACTGTTGCCGAGCCGCGGGCTGCGGCGGGGCAGCACGGTCGCGGTCGGCCCGGCCCGGCCCGCGAGCGGCGGCACCTCGCTGATGCTGGCACTGCTCGCCGAGGCGTCCCGGGCCGGGTCCTGGTGCGCGGTGGTCGGGCTACCGGCGCTGGGTCTGCTCGCGGCGGCCGAGGCCGGGATCGCGCTGGACCGGCTGGCGCTCGTGCCCTATCCCGGCGCGGAGTGGCCGACCGTGGTCGCCGCGCTGATCGACGGCGTCGACGTGGTGGTCGCGGCCGCACCGGACGGCGTCTCCACCGTGGTCACCGACCGGCTCGCGGCCCGGGCCCGGCAGCGTGGCAGCGTGCTCGTCCCCTACGGCGCCTGGACCGGGGCGGACGTGACCCTGCAGATCACCGACGGCGCCTGGGACGGTCTGGGGCCCGGTCACGGCCGCCTCACCCGCCGCCGCCTCACCATCTCCGCCCGGGGCCGCGGTGCCGCCGCCCGTCCCCGCGAGATTCGGGTCTGGCTCCCCTCCGCCTCCGACCGGTTCACCGCGGTCGTCGCCGGCACTCCCGGCGCCACCACGGTCACGCTCGTCGATCCGCCCGCCACGGCCGGTTCCCGCGCCCCACTCACGCTGGTCGGCCCGTGAACCCGCCCCCCTGCGGCCGGCCTCTGGGCGCCGGAGCGCCGCCCGCGCTCGCCGTCCGGCGCGCGATGCCCGGCGCCGGCGTGCGGCCGGATGGTGCCGGCGTGCGGCCGGGTGATGCCGGCGTGCGACTGGATGGTGCCGGGGTGCGGCCGGGTGGTGCCGGGGTCGCGCCGCAGCCCGTCTCCCATGTCGATGCGTGTGCCGGCACTCGGCCGGCCGGATGCCCGGTATGAACGGCGACGATGCGCTGCGGACGCTGCTGGTGTGGTGTCCGGACTGGCCGGTGGTCGCCGCCGAGATCGCGGAGGGTGTGGCCGTGGGCGGGCGGGTGGCGGTGCTGAAGTCCAACCGGGTGGTCGCGTGCAGCGAGGCGGCGCGGGTCGAGGGCGTCCGGCGCGGGCTGCGCAAGCGGGAGGCGGAGAGCCGCTGCCCGGGCCTGACCGTGGTGGAGTGGGACTCCGGGCGGGACGCGCGCGCGTTCGAGCCGGTCGTCGCGGCGATCGAGGAGAAGGCGGCCGGCGTCGAGGTGCTGCGCCCTGGCGCCGCCGCGCTCGCCGCGCGCGGCCCGGCCCGCTACTTCGGCGGCGAGGAGCGGGCCGCCGAGCTCATCGTCGAGCACGTCGCCGCGACCTGCGAGGTGGAGGCGCAGGCCGGCATCGCCGACGGTACGTTCGCGGCCGCCCTCGCGGCCCGGCGCGGCGTCATCGTCCCGCCCGGCGGCACCCCGGAGTTCCTGGCCGGGCTCGGCGTGGAGACCCTGGACCGGCCGCAGCTCACCGACATGCTGCGCCGGCTCGGCATCCGCACGCTCGGCGCGTTCGCCGCGCTGCCCGCCTCGGACGTGCTCGCCCGCTTCGGCTTCGACGCGTCGCTGGCCCACCGGCTCGCCGCCGGCCGCGATCACCGCCCGCTGGCGGTCCGGCAGCCGCCGCCCGGCCTGGCGGTCACCGATACCTACGACGAGCCGCTGGACCGGGTGGACGTCGCCGCGTTCGCCGCCCGCACGCTCGCCGAGCACCTGCACGACCGGCTCGCCGCGCACGGCCTGGCCTGCACCCGCCTCGGCATCACCGCGGTCACCGAGCGCGGCGAGGAGATGTACCGCGTCTGGCGTCACGACGGCCTGCTCAGCACGGCTGCGATCGCCGAACGCGTCCGCTGGCAGCTCGACGGCTGGCTGACCGGCACCAGCCGCCGCCCCGCCACCGGCCTGCGCGCCGCGCCCCCGCGTCCGACCTCCGGCATCATCCGCCTCACGCTGACCCCGGAGGGCATCCTCGCCCACGCCGGCCTGCAGCCCGGCCTCTGGGGCGAGACCGGCGAGGAACGCCGCCGTGCCCACCGCGCGCTCAGCCGCGTCCAGGGCCTGCTCGGCCCCGACTCCGTCGTCACCCCGGTCCTCGCCGGTGGCCGCTCCCCGTCCGACGCCATCACCCTGATCCCCTGGGGCGACGAACGCACCCCCGCCCGCCCCGGCCCCCTCACCCCCGGCCCATCCCCGTCACCCACCCGCCGCCGCTCCCGCAAACCCCCACCCCAGCCCATCCCCGAGTCCCTTATCGACCCCCCGCCGGTTCCGGCGTCCCCGCCGGTTCCGGCCTCCGTGCCCGTCTCAGCTTCCGTGCCGGTTTCGGCTTCCGTGCCCGTCTCAGCGTCCGCGCCGGTCTCAGCGTCCGCGCCGGTCTCAGCGTCCGCGCCGGTTTCGGCTTCCGAGCCGGGCGCGGCTGAGCGGCGGCCCGCATCAGCGGGCGTTCGTGCGTCTGCTGATTCCTCGCCAGGCGCGGCACCGGAAGCGGCCCGGCCGCCTCGCGTCGCTCCGCTGCGGGCAACCGCAGCCACCGGCACCGATCTCCGGGACGCTCGGGAACCGGCCCGGAGATCGGTGGCGGCCCTGGCTGAAGTCGTGCCGCTGCGGCGCAAGCCGTCCGTGACCCCGCTGGACAGCGATGCCTCGATCGGCACCGCGCCGCAGGGCGACGCCGAGAATTCGGCCGGCGTCGGCACGGCGCCGCGAGGTGACATCGAGAATCCAGCCGGTGCCGGTGCGTCGCGGTGGGAGGGTGCGGAGGCCTGGGCAGTCGTGAGCGTGGATTCCTTCGCCGGTGGGGTGGCGCCGGCGAGCGATCCCGCCGCCTTCGATCGGCCGCGGGAACAGTCGGCGGATTCGGCGGCCGGACGGAGGCGGAGGACCGTGCCGAGCAGGGGTAGGCCGGGATGGCCCGGGAGCCTGTTGGCGCCGTCCCCAGCATTGGTGCCGGTGAAGCCCGGGCGGGCCCGGGTCTTCGATGCGGCGGGCGAGGAGGTGCGGGTCAGCGGCCGGCTGGAACTCAGCGGTGACCCGGCCCGGCTGGTCGCCGAGGGCAGCGACCCGATGGACATCATCGGCTGGGCCGGTCCGTGGCCGGTGGACGAACGCTGGTGGGCCCCGGCCGAAGCACACCGGCGCGTCCGTTTCCAGGTGGCGCTGAGCGGCGGCACCGCGCTTCTCCTGTCCCTGGCCGGCGGCCGCTGGTTCGTGGAGGCCCTCTATGACTGAGGACCCCCGTTCCGTCGTCGACTCGACGTTCTCTTTTTGCGTTTTTCAGCTCAGAGCCTCTGCTCGCAACGCACCGTCTCGCCAACCCCTGCCCGCTTTAAACCGAAAAATTATCACCCGGCGGTACGAACCAGCGCCAGAGCAACGCCCTGCCGCGCCATTCCGACCCGGCAATTACTCCATGTCAAGGATTCATCCCCCGCACACTCCAATAAGCCGAAATTTCGGGCACGGAGTGCCCGATCGCCGAGAAAGCCCACAACAGACACGTGTCCCGGCCCCACGGCGAGCCGTCGTGGAACGCCCCATCGGCGGGTGTTCGGGATGGCCGTGTGCTCCGGTGTCGCGGTGAGTTGTCGTGGAGTGGCTGGTCGGCGGGTGTTCGGGGTGGTCGTGTGCTCCGGTGTCGCGGTGAGTCGTCGTGGGTGCCCGATCGGCGGTGTCCGTGTGTTCGGGTGCCGCGGTGAACCGTTGATCGATGGGTGTCCGCGATGGTCGTGTGCTCCGGTGCCGCGGCGAGCCGTTCGGGGCCGGGCTTGCCGCGACGGTGCGTTGCGGCAAAGGGCTCTGAGCTGAAGAACGCGAAAGGAGAACACCGGGTCGGCGACGGTGGGCGGGAGGGCCGCCGGAAGCCGGGTGGCGATGGAATCGCGGGGGTTGAGGTGAGTGGGCTGGGACCGGCTCCGATGCGGCGTCCGGAGCGGCGGCGGAGGCCGCCGCGAGCGTTGCCCGCTCCGAGCATGCGGGCCGCGCCACGCCGGGAGTGGGAAGAGCGGCGGTGAGGTGGAGGTGATCGTGGGGCGCGGGGCGGCTCAGTGCCGGCGGGAGTTTGCGGGCCGCGCCACGCCGGGAGTGGGAAGAGCGGCGGTGAGGTGGAGGTGATCGTGGGGCGTGGGGCGGCTCAGTGCCGGCGGGAGTTTGCGGCCGCGCCATGCCGGGAGTGGGAAGAGCGGCTTGGGGTTTGGGAGGGGGTTGTGGGTGGGGTTCAGTAATCCGGATGTGCCATGGGCGGAGCTGGAGCGGAAGCTGTCCGGCGGGTACGTGGTGGATCCGCTGGCGGTGGAGCCGGATGGCGGGGATTCGCCGGCGTGGACGCGGAAACGGCGTGGGTATGAGGCGCCGGACGGGATCGCGCGTGGGGACGGCGAGGTCGCGTACGCGGAGTTGCACTGTCACACGAACTTCAGCTTTCTGGACGGGGCGAGTCACCCGGAGGAGCTGGCGGAGGAGGCGGTGCGGCTCGGGCTGAGCGGGCTCGCGGTGACCGATCACGACGGGTTCTACGGCGTGGTGCGGTTCGCGGAGGCGGCGAAGGAGCTGGCGCTGCCGACGATCTTCGGGGCGGAGCTGTCGCTGGATCTGCCGGGGCCGCAGAACGGGGAGGCGGATCCGGCGGGGGAGCACCTGCTGGTGCTGGCGCACGGGCCGGAGGGGTACGCGCGGCTCGCCTCCTCGATCAGCCGGGCGCATCTGCGCGGTGGTGAGAAGGGGCGGCCGGACTACGGGTCGCTGGAGCGGGTGGCGGCCGAGCTGGCCGGGAACGTGCTGGTGCTGACCGGCTGCCGGAAGGGGACGGTGCCGTCCGCGCTGCTGTACGACGGCGAGGACGCGGCGGCCTGGGAGCTGGACCGGCTGGTGAGCAACTTCGGTGCGGACAACGTGGCGGTGGAGCTGATCGACCACGGCGACCCGTTCGACGGGGTGCGGAACGAGGCGCTGGCCGAGCTGGCCCGGCAGCGCGGCCTGCCGACGGTGGCGACGAACAACGTGCACTACGCGACGCCGGGCCGGCGGCGGCTGGCGACCGCGCTGGCGGCGGTGCGGGCGCGGCGCAGCCTGGACGAGATGGACGGCTGGCTGCCCGCGGCCGCGACCGCGCACCTGCGCAGCGGCGCGGAGATGGCGGCCCGGTTCCGGCACTTCCCGGGCGCGGTCGCGCGGACCGTGGACTTCGCCCGGGACCTCGCGTTCGACCTGAACCTGGTGGCGCCGGAGCTGCCGGACTTCCCGGTTCCGGACGGGCACACGGAGATGAGCTGGCTGCGCGAGCTGACCTGGCGCGGCGCGCTGAAACGGTACGGCCCGCCGGAGGCCGCGCCGGACGCCTACGTGCAGCTGCACCGCGAGCTGGACATGATCGAGCAGCTGGATTTTCCCGGATATTTCCTGATCGTCTGGGACATCGTGGATTTCTGCCGTCGGAACGACATCTACTGCCAGGGGCGCGGGTCGGCGGCGAACTCCGCGGTCTGCTACGCGCTCTGGGTGACGAATGTGGACGCGGTGCGCTGGCAGCTGCTGTTCGAGCGGTTCCTGGCGCCGGAGCGGGACGGGCCGCCGGACATCGACGTGGACATCGAGTCGGACCGGCGCGAGGAGGTCATTCAATACATCTACCGGCAGTACGGACGGGAGCACGCGGCCCAGGTGGCGAACGTGATCTCGTACCGGCCGCGGTCGGCGGTGCGGGACGTGGCGAAGGCGTTCGGGTTCTCGCCGGGACAGCAGGACGCGTGGAGCCGGCAGATCGACCGGTGGGGCTCGGTCGCGGCGGTGGACGTGGAGGAGATCCCGGAGCACGTCGTCGAGTACGCGAACGCGCTGCAGACGTTCCCCCGGCACCTCGGCATCCACTCCGGCGGCATGGTCATCTGCGATCGGCCGGTGATCGAGGTCTGCCCGGTCGAGTGGGGGCGGATGGCCGGCCGCAGCGTGCTGCAGTGGGACAAGGACGACTGCGCGAGCGTGGGCCTGGTCAAGTTCGACCTGCTCGGGCTCGGCATGCTGTCCGCGCTGCACTACGCGTACGACATGATCGAACTTGATCTTGATTTGAGTGCGATGGTGCTGGACGATCCCGAGGTCTACGACATGCTGTGCCGCGCGGACTCGGTGGGCGTGTTCCAGGTGGAGAGCCGCGCGCAGATGGCGACGCTGCCGAGACTGAAGCCGCGCGAGTTCTACGACCTGGTGATCGAGGTGGCGCTGATCCGGCCCGGGCCGATCCAGGGCGGCTCGGTGCATCCCTACATCCGGCGGAAGAACGGGCGGGAGGAGGCCACCTACCCGCACCCGCTGATGCGTAACGCGCTGGAGAAGACGCTCGGCGTGCCGCTCTTCCAGGAGCAGCTGATGCAGCTGGCGATCGACGTGGCCGGGTTCGACGCGGGCGAGGCCGACCAGTTGCGGCGCGCGATGGGCTCGAAGCGGTCGGCGGAGCGGATGGGACGGCTGAAGGACCGGCTCTACGCGGGCATGGCCGAGCGGGGGATCAGCGGAGAGCTGGCGGACGACCTCTACGTGAAGCTGTCCGCGTTCGCCAGTTTCGGGTTCCCGGAGAGCCACTCGATGAGCTTCGCCTATCTGGTGTACGCGAGCGCGTGGCTGAAGCGGTATCACCCGGCCGCGTTCTGTGCCGCGCTGCTGAACGCGCAGCCGATGGGCTTCTACTCGCCGCAGTCGCTGGTCGACGACGCGCGGCGGCACGGCGTGGAGGTACGCCGGCCGGACATCAATCTCAGCGGTGCGATGGCGACGCTGGAGTCCACGCCGCGCACGGTCTGGAACGGGGGCGGGCCGGGCGCGCCGCCGCACTCGTGGGGCCTCGGCGGTCCGGTGGTGCGGCTCGGGCTGTCCGGCGTGCGGTCGGTGTCGCCCGAGGTGGCCGCCGCGATCGGGGAGGAGCGCCGCCTCAACGGCCCTTATACCGATATTTCTGACCTATCGCATCGGGTGGGGCTCAGCGCGGGTCACCTGGAGGCGCTGGCGACGGCGGACGCGTTCGCGGGACTCGGGTACGCCGATCGCCGCGCCGCGCTCTGGGCCGCCGGTGCCGCCGCGCAGGACCGCCCGGACCGGTTGCCGATGGGCGCGCCCGAGGCACCGCCGCTGCCCGGCATGGAGGCGGTCGACCGGCTCCACGCGGACGTCTGGGCCACCGGCCTCTCCCCGGAGAGCCACCCGGTGCAGTTCATCCGCGAGCGGCTGACCGCGGCCGGCGCGGTGCCGATCGCGCGGCTCAAGCGGATCGACGCGGGCACGCGCGTGCTGGCCGGCGGCATCGTCACCCACCGGCAGCGACCGGCGACCGCGGGCGGCGTCACGTTCATCAACCTGGAGGACGAGACCGGCATGCTCAACGTGACCTGCTCGCCGGGGCTGTGGGCACGTTACCGGAAGGCGGCCCGGACCAGTTCGGCGCTGCTCGTGCGCGGAATCCTGGAGAAGGCCGAGGGCGTCATCAACCTGGTCGCGGACCGTCTGGAGGCGGTGGAGGCGCCGATCTCGCCACCCTCCCGAGATTTCCGGTAATCGACACATGCAACACAATCACTGTGTTGGCGGTCTATACAGGTGAGTGCACCTCATCCACCCACGTTCCGGGGGAGACCGCATGCGACGTGTGATCGCCGCGCTGTCCGTGTCCGCCGCGTTCGTCGCCGTGCTACCCAGCACGGCGACGGCCGCCCCAGCAACAGTTCCGGCCACCGCCGGTCAGGCCGCACAGACCGTCACGCTCATCACCGGTGACCGGGTCACCGTTCGCCCGGGGGACCGCGTGGAGGTGACCCGTGGCGCCGGCCGCGAGCACGTCCGCTTCGTCACCAGCCGGGTCGGCGGCCACACGTCCGTCATCCCGTCGGACGCGGCGTCGCTGCTCGGCGCCGGCCGCCTCGACCCGCGGCTGTTCGACATCACCACGCTGATCGAGTTCGGCTACGACGATCGTCGCGCCGACCTGCCGCTGATCGTCGAGGGCGCGAGCCCGGCCGGTGCCCGCGTCGCCCGGGCGCTGCCCGGCGGCATGTCCGCGGTGCGGGCGGACCGGTCCGGCGAGACCTGGAAGTCGCTCACCGCCGGTGACGTCGCCGCCCGCCGGGCCGGCGGGACGATCTGGCTGGACGGCATCCGGAAGACGTCACTGGACGTCAGCGTGCCGCAGATCGGCGCGCCGGCCGCGTGGGAGGCCGGGTTCGACGGCACCGGCGCCACCGTCGCGGTGCTCGACACCGGCGTCGACGTCACCCACCCCGACCTGGCCGGCCAGGTCACCGCCGCGCAGAACTTCCTCGAGGGCGAGGAGGACGGCCTCGACCGGAACGGTCACGGCACCCATGTCGCCTCCACGATCGCCGGCACCGGCGCGGCCTCGGGCGGGCGTTACAAGGGCGTCGCGCCCGGTGCGAAGCTGCTCGCCGGCAAGGTGTGCAACCAGTTCGGCGGTTGCAGCGACTCGTCGATCCTGGCCGGCATGCAGTGGGCGGCCGAGCAGGGTGCCGACGTGGTCAACATGAGCCTCGGCGGGCCGGACTCGCGCGCGATCGACCCGCTGGAACAGGCCGTGCAGACGCTCACCGAGGAGTACGGCACGCTCTTCGTCATCGCGGCCGGCAACTCCGGTGGTGACCGCACGGTCGGCAGCCCGGCCAGCGCGGACTCCGCGCTCGCGGTCGGCGCCGTGGACAGGCAGGACGACCTGGCCGGCTTCTCCAGCCGCGGGCCGCGCACCGGCGACTCCGCGATCAAGCCGGAGATCACCGCGCCGGGCGTGGACATCGTGGCCGCGAAGAGCGCGACCGGGCAGATCGGCGGCCCCGCGCCGGTGGACGGGTACACCTCCCTCTCCGGCACGTCGATGGCCACGCCGCACGTGGCCGGCGCCGCCGCCATCCTCGCCGGGCAGCACGGCGACTGGACCGCGGAGCTGCTCAAGTCCACGCTGACCGGCTCCGCGAAGCCGAACCCGGAGATCGCGGTCACCGGGCAGGGCGCCGGCCGGGTGGACGTGGCCCGCGCGATCACCCAGACCGTGACCACCGCGCCGACCGCGCTCAGCTTCGGCCTGCAGCTGTGGCCGCACGCGGACGACGAGGCGCTGACCCAGACGCTCACGTATCGCAACGGCGGCACCGAGCCGATCACGCTGAACCTGGCGATCACGCCGGTCGGCGGCGCGATCCCGGCCGGGCTGGTCACGCTGTCGGCCACCTCCGTCACCGTGCCGGCCGGCGGCACCGCACCGGTGACCGTCACGGTCGACACGTCGCGGGAGATGCCGGACGCGTTCCACGGCGGCGAGATCACTGCCACCGCGGGCGACGTGGTGGTGCAGACGCCGTTCGGCGTGGACCGCGAGGTGGAGAGCTACGACGTGAACCTGAGCGTGCTCGACCGGACCGGCGCGCCCGCGACCGAGGGCCTGCTGATCTTCGTCGACGTCACCGGGCGGAACGTGATCGAGGTGGGGCTTCCGGAGACGCGGACGCGGCTGCCGAAGGGCGCCTACACGGTCGTCTCGCTGCTCTTCGAGGAGACCGGGGCGAGCACGATGGCCTCACACGCGCGGTTCACGGTCGACGGCACGGAGACGCTGACCATCGACGCCCGGCAGGCGAGACCGCTTTCGATCCGGGTCCCGGAACGGCAGGCCGCGGAGACCGGCGTGGAGCTGGTGGTGACCGGCCCGGGCTTCGGGCTGGGCTGGGCCACGGACACGTTCACGGGTAACTACACGCTGGACCTCGGGCCGGACACGCCGGTCGAGGGCTTCAACTCGCACATCGCCGCGTCGTTCGCGCGGAAGGACGCGAACGGCACGTTCCTCGACAGCCCGTACCACTACTCGGTGTTCTATCTGACCGAGGGCGGGTTCTTCACCGGGTTCGACCGGACGGTGCGGCAGCGTGAGCTGGCCACCGTGCAGGCCACGCACGGGAAGCAGGCCACCACCGCGAACGCCGGCGCGAAGGGCGCGTACCCGCTGCACCCGGCGACGTTCGGCGGCTTCTTCGTGCTGACGCCGTACTCCACGCTGCCGTTCAGCCGCACCGAGTACTACAACGCGGACCACGGCGTCGAGTGGATCCCGGTCTTCGCCGAGTTCGCGGACGGCGGCGAGACGGCCACGTTCCAGGAGTACGGCACGAAGACCGCGTACGAGCCGGGCCGTACGGTGCGGGAGCAGTGGAACCGGGCCGTGTTCGGTCCCGCGTTCCCAAATCCCGGGTACACGTTCGCCGGCCGCTTCCAGGACATCATCTTCCTGAACCCGCCGCTGTTCGGCGACGGCGCCGGCCGCGAGGGCTACACGGTGGAGGGTCTCGGCGACGTGTCGATGAAGCTCTACCGCGACGGGCAGCTGGTCGGCGAGTCCACCGAGCTGTACGGCGAGTTCCAGGTGCCGCCGGAGAAGGCGACCTACCGGGTGGACGTCACGGCCGCCCGGGGTGCGCCGCACCGGCTCTCCACGTCGGTCGCCGCGAGCTGGACGTTCACCTCGCAGAACACCGGCGGGGACGTGATCGTGCCGCTGCCGCTGTCCGCGGTGGTGTTCACGCCGCCGGTCGACGCCACCAGCGTGGCGCCGAAGGGCCGGACGATCTCGGTGCCGCTGACCGTGGACGTGCAGGAGGGGTCGGCCGCGGCGCGCAACCGGTCGCTGTCCGTGGAGGCGTCGTTCGACGACGGCGCCACCTGGCAGCGGGTGCGGGTCCGGGACGGTGCGGCGCAGCTGCGGCACCCGAACCGGGCCGGGTTCGTCTCGCTGCGGGCCACCGCGGTCGACCGGGCGGGCAATGCGGTCACCGAGACGATCATCCGGGCGTACGAGATCCGCTGATTCCGCGCGGTACGGGAGGGGGCGCGCTCCCTCCCGTACCGCCAAAAATCTCTATATGGGAATTTGTCACCGGAAGCCGGGCGGACGCGTCTTTCGGGCGTGAGACTACCCATTCGGCGAGCGATCGCCGCGCTGTCCGTGTCCACCGCGGCCGTCGCCCTGCTTCCGGGCACGGCGACGGCCGCGCCGCTCCCACCGGTCCACGATGGCCGGAGCGTCACACTGATCACCGGGGACCGGGTGACGCTCCACCACGGATCGGTGGACGTGCGGCGCGGCCCCGGCCGCGAGCACATCCGGTTCTCCACCACCCGGCACGACGGGCGGGTGTCCGTCATCCCGTCCGACGCCGCACCGCTGCTCGGCGCCGGCCGCGTAGACCCGCGACTGTTCGACGTGACCACGCTGATCGAGTTCGGCTACGACGACCACATGCCTTTGATCGTCCGTGGCGGCACCGGGAACGCGCGCGCCACACGGGCACTGCCCGGCGGGATGGCCGCGATCAGCGCGGACCGCACCGGCGAGACCTGGACGTCGCTGACCGGCGCCGCTGCCGCGCGCCGGACCGCCACCCCGGAGATCTGGCTGGACGGCATCCGCAAGCCCACGCTCGCCGACAGCGTGCCGCAGATCGGCGCGCCGGCCGCGTGGCAGGCCGGACTCGACGGGACCGGCGCCACCGTCGCCGTGCTCGACACCGGCGTCGACGGTAACCACCCGGACCTGGCCGGCAGGGTGACCGGCGCGCGGAACTTCACCGAGGGTGAGGAGGACGACGTCGACCACGTCGGCCACGGCACCCACGTCGCGTCCACGATCGCCGGCAAGCAGGGCGTGGCCCCGGGCGCGGCGCTGCTCAGCGGCAAGGTCTGCGTGACGTTCGGCTGCAGCGACTCGTGGATCCTGGCCGGCATGCAGTGGGCCGCCGAGCAGGGCGCGGACGTGGTCAACATGAGCCTCGGCGGTACGGACCTGCCGGGCCTCGACCCGCTGGAGGAGGCCGTGCAGACGCTCACCGAGGAGCACGGCACGCTCTTCGTGATCGCGGCCGGCAACTCGGGTGAGCTCGGCGACCAGACCGTGGACAGCCCGGGCAGCGCGGACGCGGCACTGACCGTCGGCGCGGTCGACAAGCGGGAGGGCCTCGCGGTCTTCTCCGGCAGGGGACCCCGCAAGGGTGACTACGCGATCAAGCCGGAGATCACCGCGCCGGGCGTGGACATCGTCGCGGCCGAGGCCGGGACGACCGGGCACGTGAGCGCGTCCGGCACGTCGATGGCCACGCCGCACGTGGCCGGTGCGGCCGCGATCCTCGCCGGGCAGCACGACGACTGGACGGCCGAGCGGCTCAAGGCCACGCTGGTCGGCTCCGCGAAGCCGAACCCGGAGATCGCGGTCAGCGCGCAGGGCGCCGGGCGGGTCGACGTGGCCCGCGCGGTCACCCAGACCGTGTCCGCGTCACCGGCCACGCTCAGCTACGGCCGGCAGCAGTGGCCGCATCAGGACGACGCGCCGCTCGCGCAGACGCTTACGTACCGTAACTGGGGCGCCTCTGGTCTTGATCTTGAGCTGTCCGTGTCGGACGTGCCCGCCGGGCTGATCACGCTGTCGGCCACGACCGTGAGCGTGCCGGCCGGCGGCACCGCGACCGTGACCGTCACCGTCGACACGTCCGCGGAGATGGCGGACCGGTTCTACGCCGGGCACGTCACGGCCACGGCCGGTGACCTGGTGGTGCGCACGCCGTTCGGCGTGGACCGCGAGGTGGAGAGCTACGACGTGACGCCTGAGGTGCTCGACCGGGCCGGTGCGCCGGCCGCCGACGGGTACGTCGCGCTCGCCGACCTGGACCGGCGGACCGTGCAGTGGGTCTACCTGCCGATCACCGCTCCGGTGCGGCTGCCGAAGGGCCGCTACGGGCTCTCCGCCGTGATCAACGACGCGCCGGACACCACGTTCGCCGCGCACCCGAGCTTCGAGGTGCGCGAGACCGCCACGGTGACGATCGACGCGCGCGCCGGGAAGCAGGTGTCGCTCACCGTGCCGAACCCGGCGGCCGAGGCCACGCTGGCCGAGGCCGGAGCGGAGTGGCCGGAGGGGTACGGCTCGTCCGCCGACGCCGGCAGCTTCGCGAACCTGTACAGCCTGAACATCGCGCCCGGCGCCACCCGCGACGGCTTCCACTCGGTCATCCACGGCAGCTTCGCGAAGCGGCACGCGGACGGCTCGTTCACCGACAGCCCGTTCTCCTACGACGTGCAGTACCTGGTCGAGGACGCGATGGTCACCGGATATCGGCACGCGGTGCGGCAGTCCGAGCTGGCCACGGTCACGGCCCGGCACGCGCGGCACGGCACCGGCGCGAACGCGGCCATCAAGGGCGCGCGGCCGCGGCACGACGCGGTCTCCGGCAGCTTCACCACCTCGCAGGAGTACCGGACGCTGCCGTTCACCCGGACCGAGTTCTACAACGCGGACCACGGTGTGCGGTGGGGGTCGTTCTTCCAGGAGGCCATCGTGGAGGACGGCTTCGTGAGCCCGTACTACCTGCAGTTCGGGCCGCCGGTCGCGTACCGGCCGGGGCGCACCGTCACCGAGCAGTTCAACAAGGCCGTGTTCGGGCCGTCCTTCCCGGACATGGGCTACCCGCAGGCCGGCCGCCAGGGTGACGAGATGTTCATCGCCCCGCCGCTGTACGGCGACGGCGCGGGCCGCGAGGGCCTCTCCGCGTTGCGGACCGCGTCGAAGACCGCGCTCTACCGCAACGGCGAGCTGATCGGCTCGGCGGACGACACCGGCGGCGCGTTCCCGGTGCCGCCGGACGCCGCCGACTACCGGGTGGAGATCACCAGCACGCTCGGTGAACCGGCCCGGCTGACCACGTCGCTGGCCGCGACCTGGACGTTCCCGTCCGCGCACACAGACCCGGCCACCTTCGCGGCGCTGCCGATGTCCGCGGTGGTGTTCACCCCGGCGGTGAACGACGAGAGCGTGGCGCCGAAGGGACGGGCATTCTCCGTGCCGGTGCGGGTCGACCGGCAGGAGGGCTCGGCAGCGGCGGCGAACCGGTCGCTGACCGTGGAGGCGTCGTTCGACGACGGGGCGACCTGGGCGCGGGTGCCGGTGCGGGACGGTGCGGTGCAGCTGCGGCACCCGGACCGGGCCGGGTTCGTGTCGCTGCGGGCGGTCGCGGTCGACCAGGCGGGGAACACGGTGAGCCAGACCTTGATCCGGGCGTACGAGATCCGCTGATTCGTCGTTGATCGGCGTGATCGGGTGATCGCTTGATCGGCGTGATCGGGTGATCGGGTGATCGGGTGATCGGGTGATCGGGTGATCGGGTTTTGGGGGAGGGCCGCTTCGGCCCTCCCCCTTCACAGTCGCTGCCGGACGTCCATTAGGGCGAAGCCGAGCAGGTTCAGGCCGCGCCACCGCCGCGGGTCCTGCGCACGCGGGTCGTCCGCGGCGAGACCGATGCCCCAGACACGGTCCAGCGGGCTGGCCTCGACCAGGACGCGGTCCTTCGTACCCGTGAGGTATTCGCCCATCGCGGTGTTCTGCTCGAACTTGGCGACGTTTCCGTCGACGACGATCCCGTAGCGGGCGTCCAGCCAGGTCTGCTCGACGAAGCCGCGCACCTGCCGACCGAGATCCTTGGCCTGCTTGGGGTGCCCGGCGTTCAGCACCCGGGCCGCGGTCTGCTCGTCACCGAACAGCATCGCCTTGCGCCACATCATGAAGTGCTCCGCCGTCGCGAACCGGTGGTCACCCACGGTGAACGGCGACGGGGCCCACTGACTCAAGCACTCGGCGCCGTCGCGGCGGGGCTGATGGCCCCAGAAGAAGACGTACTTCACCCGTTCACCGGCGGCCGTGCGGCGCTTCAGCTCCTCGATCACACGGCTCATTCTCCGCGGGCCGTCGAACCTTTTTTGCGCACGCGCCGAACGTCAGGATGCCGTACGGCCCTCGACCGCCCGTGGGGCGATCGAGGGCGGTGACGGTCGGTCAGCTTCCCACAGCGAAAAGCGCATGCACGGCGCTGCTCGTGGCAGCTCCCTGGAAGATGCTGACGTCGTCAATGGCGCCGTTCCAGTGGTCGGTCCAGCGGCCGGTGGGGTTGGTGGTGTCGGCGTAGCGGCTGGCGCCGAGGGTGAGTGGTCCGGCGGTCGGCCATTGGCTTGGCCAGGCACCGCTGGCTGCGAGGTCACCGTTGAGATGCAGGCGGACGGTCTTGGTGGGGGCGTCGAAGACTGCGGTGACGTGGGTCCAGACGGCGCCGACACCTTCCATGTCGACGGGCTTGTCGATAGCTGATATGCCGCTGCTGACCGCGGCAGCGGTGTCGGAGTTGTGCGTGTTGACGGCCCAGCGGTACTGGGTGGCGCCGTTGACTGTGTATCTGCGAATGCCAAGGGTGACGGCGGACTGCAAGCTGCCGGTGAGCGCCAGCGCGGTGTGATTAGCGCCGGTGAGTGCGTCCGGGCGTAGCCATGCGGAGACCGTGAACGACTGATCGGTACGGGCGACCGGGCTATTGATCCATGTCTCGTGCTGTCCGGCCGTGCCAGTGTTCCGCTGCGCGTACGCGCGTTCAGCCGTAGTGGTTCCGTAATGCGGGTCTGACGGGTCATCGGTGAAATGGGTGGCATTGAGTTCGAGGGCGCTGCCGCCGTCGCGCCCAGCGGTGACGCTTGTACCGGTGGTCAGGGAGAGACGCCGGTTGAACGGGGACAGATCAGGGGCCTGGCAGCTGAGGTCGGCAGACTGGTAGTCGCCTTCCTCGTAGCACCAGTAAGCGGTCTCGAAGCGCCACGCCGCGATCTTGATCGGCTCTATGATTCCAGGCTCGTCGATGCCTGCGGAGTCTTCTTCGGTGGCGAGTTGGCCGGTGAAGTCGTCGGTTACGAGGACGCGGTCGAAGAATTGGGCGTCGGCGACGCTGCCGCGCATCTGGTCAGCACGGTTTCCGGCGCTGGCGGCGCGGCCGATGACCACTGGCTTCGACGTGGTGACCGGCGTGCCGACGAGGATTTGGCTGGTTTCGGTGCCGTTGACCCAGAGGCGGACTTTGCCTTCGGTGCGGTCCCAGGAGCCGGCGAGGTGGGTCCATTGGTTGGCGACCGGTGGGGTGGTGGAGCAGAGGTTGAGGGCGGCGCCGTGGTCGATGCGGACGTTGACGGTCATGCACCATCGGGTGCCGCCGTCGGTGCGTAGCTGGAGCCGGAACGGGCTCCACTGGTTGCCGTCGGCGTCGGTGGAGATGATCGATTGGAAGCCGTTGAGGTCGTTGAGTTTGACCCATGCGGCGACGGAGTACGACTGTGTGGTGTCCGGCGTGAGGCCGGTCGCGACGGCTTGCGCCGCGGTGTTGTTGAACGTGAGCGTACGGCCGTTGAGTAGCCGGGCGTTGTCGGTCCATGACGTACTCGTCGTGGTCAGCGGTGTGTCGCCGGCGATCTCGTGCTGTTGGTCGGCGAGCGCAGCGGTGTCGTCGATGTCGGCGTAGGTCTCCAGGCCCCACTTCGCGGCGGCCGAGCGTGGCCTGGGCACGATGAAGTCTTCGCTCTTGCCGAGGACGCCATCGTTGAGGGTGACGTCGACGGCGTACGCGTGCAGGTTGATGAGCCCGTACTTGGGTGTGGTGAGTTTGACGGTTGCGGTCTTCAGCGCGCCGTTGGTGGTGGCCGCGATTTCGGTGGTCGGTGTCTGGTTCCAGCCGTAGCGGAACTTCGTCACGTCGGTGTCGGTGGTGGTGATGGTGTATTCGGCGACGGTGCCCGGCCCGGTGGGTGGTGTGGTCATGGTGATGGTGGGCTGGGCGGGCCGGGTGATGTCGGGGGTGAATTCGCACCAGGCGGACCAGGGGCCGGTGATGGTGTAGGGGGCGGGGTCGGTGGATCGGGCGCGGAAGGCGTATTTCTTGCCGTCGGTGAGGGTGACGGTGGCGGATTGGGCGAGGCCGCCGTTGGAGGCGCTGGTCTTGGCGGGTGCGGGGAGAGTGGTGTAGGTGCCGGTGGTGCTGACTTCGGCCCATTGCCATTCGACGGTTTGGGCGTGTCCGTCGGTGTCGTGCGGGATGGCTTGGAATTTGCCGGTGAGGGTGCCGACGGTGCCGCAGGCGGAGCCGTTGCCGGCGGGGCGGAGGCTGGTGGGTGCGGTGGGTGGGGTGTCGTAGTCGACGATGAGTTTGGCGTCGTTCATGGAGAAGCGTTTCCAGCGGTCCTGGACGCCTTCGAGGGTGCCGTTCTGGGCTTGGGCGGTGAAGGCGATGGTGATGTCTTTGGCGCCTTCGTTGGCGGTGGCCTGGATGCGGCTGGTGACGGCGGTGCCTTGGAAGTTGTTCCAGGGGTCGGGTTGGATGGTGCCGCAGCCGCCGGCTTCGTTGGCGTGTGAGGAGAGGGTGGCCATCCAGCCTTTGAGGCCGGTGGCCCAGGCGGTGCGGGGTGTGCCGGTGAGGGCTCCGGCGTACCACATGCTGGTGGGCTGGTTGGTGCAGGCCCAGGAGTGTTCGAGTTTCATCTGCACGTAGGCGGACTCGATGTGTTTGCCTTTGAGCGGTCCGGTGCCGAAGACGAAGAACGAGCGGTGGATGACGCCGGTGGAGGGGTTGAGTCCGACCCAGGCGTTGTGGACGTTGTTGGTGGAGTTGTTGTTCGTCGCGTATGCCCAGGTCCATTTCCCGGCGCTCCACGCCGGGTCGATGTAGAGCGGGAACGCGGCGGGCGGGGCGTCGAGCAGTCCGGTGTCCGGGATCAGGCGCAGATGCCCGTCGTCGGTGATCTGCGCGTCGACGTCTTTGATGCTGGCGGTGTCTCCCGGTCCGGCAGGGGTCGACGGTCGTGGGGCGCCGCCGCCGACCTGCGGTACGCGGGCGGCGGTGGTGGGGGTGGTGGTGGAGTCCCACATGATCGGGGCGTCGGCGGAGGCGATCTCGACCGTGTCGGTGATGGCCCGCAGGCCGCCGTCGGGGTCTTCGACGAGCCGGGCGTCACCGCCGACCTCGAACTGCACCTGCCGTACCTGCGGCGCATCGGCGGCCTCAGGCGTCTTGACGACCAGCACGTGCGTGAACCCGGTCGCGGTCGCGCGCAGTACCAGGTCTACGCCTGGCAGCACCTCCACGTACTTCGCCGCGTCACCGTCGATCGTGGGTGGTGGTAGCGGTGTGGGCCAGGTCAGGTGCATGTCTTGTCCGTCGCGGACGGTGGTGACTGCGGGGCCGTCGCCGCCGGGGGAGAAGCGGACGTCGGCCACGGACGCGGTCGGCCGGAGCGTGCCGTCGGAGGCGGGGCGCAGGTTCAGGTTCCGGTCGGACCAGGAACCGTTACCGCCACGGACCCGTTGTGGCAAGACACTGGATTCCAGCACGAGTTTGCCGGACGGGTCCGCGAAGACCTGCGAGTACTCGGTGCGTTCCGACACCACCTCGACCCGCTGACCCGAATCTGCGGCGTCGGCAAGAGCTTTGCCTTCGTCGGTCTGGGTGGCCTGTGCCGGTGCGGCGGCGGCTGTTGTCGTCCATAGTGCGGGCAGTGTGCCGGCGAGGACCGAGAGAGCGATGAGCGCTGCAGCGCGGCGATGTGCCTGTAGCCGTTTGCGGGCGGTGTGTGACCAGGACGGTGATGTCACCGGGACCCCCGTGGTTTGACGAGTGATGGCGGCCCGCACTCTAGAGATCTTGTGGCGGTTCGGTAAAGCGACTTGCTCACATCTGGTGTGCGGTCTTTGCACGGACTGTGCCGGGTCCTAGAGTTCCGGCGACCACTTTGATCATCGACGGGGGTCGTGGTGACATCACTTCCCGGGCACCACGCTGCCCGGATCTCGATGTGTCTTCGCTGGCAGTCGACGCGCGAGCGAGTGGCTGGCAACGCTACCGATGCTGTGAGCACGGAGGACTGACGTGGACCTGCGCCATCCGTTCGCCATACCGGCCCGGCTCGCCAGCCGGCGTACCCGCATGCTCGCGGTGGTGCTCGCCGCCGCGGTGTGTGCCCCGCTGCTGGCGGTGCCACCGGTGGAGGCTGCACCGGTCCAGCCGCACCTCGAGGGCCAGCAGGTGAAGATCACCCGCACCGGCGCAGAAGTCACGCCGGGTAAGGCAGCGGTTCCGACCTCGCACAACAGTGTGGACATCCCGGATCCGGTGTGGCCGGGCGCGGGTGCGGTCACCGCGACGGTGCCGGCGACCGGGGCCAGCAAGGTCTCCGCGGCCGGGCTGCCGGTGTCCGTGGCGCGTGCGGACGGTGCGCTGCCGGAGAAGGTCGCGGTGGAGGTGCTGGACCGCAGGGCCGTGCCGGAGGCGCTGCGCGACGGTGTGGTGCTGCGCGTCGGTGGTAAGCAGAGCTCGGCCGCCGGTGACGCGACGGTCGCGGTGGACTACAACGCGTTCAGGTACGCCTACGGCGGTGACTGGGCTTCGCGGCTGCAGCTGTGGCGGCTGCCCGAGTGTGCGCTGACCACACCGGAGCGCGCCGGTTGTTCCGCGGTGCGGCTGGAGTCGGACAACGACGGGGTCGCCGGCACGGTGAGCGCGGTGGCCGAGGTGCAGCCGGTGGGTGTGGCGCAGGCGGCGAGCAGCCGGGCGGAGCTGGCCGGTGACGTGCCGGCCGCGCGGACGAGCGGCACGCTGCTGCTGCTGGCCGCGGACAACGAGGGTTCGTCGGGTGACTTCGGCGCGACCTCGCTGGCGGCGACGTCGACGTGGAGCGCGGGCGGGAACTCGGGCGGGTTCTCCTGGTCGTACGGGATGGGCACGCCGCCGGTGCACGCCGGCCCGGCGCCGAAGCTGCAGCTCGGCTATTCATCGTCCAGCGTGGACGGTCGCACGTCCGCGTCGAACAACCAGCCGTCGTGGCTGGGTGAGGGTTTCGACCTGGAGACTGGTTACATCGAGCGGCAGTACATCGGCTGTAACGCGGACACCGAGAACGGTGCGAACAACCCGGAGTTGCTGCGGACCGGGGACCTGTGCTGGCGGTCGGACAACGCGACGATCAGCTTCCAGGGGTCGTCGACCGAGCTGGTCTATCAGGACGGCAAGGGCTGGCACGGCCGGTCCGAGGCCGGCTGGGTGATCAAGCGCCTCAACAATGGCACGAACGGCGACAACAACGGCGAGTACTGGGAGCTCACTGCGGTTGACGGCACCCGCTACTACTTCGGCTACAACAATCCGCCCGGTCAGAGTGCCGGTACGAATTCCGTCTACACGGTGCCGGTCTACGGCAATCACGCCGGTGAGGAGTGCCACCAGGCCACGTTCGGCGCGTCGAGCTGCGACCAGGCGTGGCGGTGGAACCTCGATTACGTCGTTGACGTGCGCGGGAACACGCTCTCGTACTGGTACGAGCAGGAGAAGAACCAGTACGCGACGCGGGCGACCAGTAGCGAGAACGTCGACTACGTGCGCGGTGGCACGCTGGCTCGCATCGACTACGGCACCTGGGACCGCGGCACGACTGACCGGTCGGTCAAGCCGGTCGCGCAGGTGCTGTTCGCGACCGGCGACCGGTGCCTGACCTCCTGCACCCGGGACAATCCGGATCAGTGGCCGGACGTGCCGTGGGACAGCGAGTGCAAGCTCGACGCGACCGAGTGCGGCACGAACTACTCGCCGACGTTCTGGTCGACGAAGCGCCTGGCGTCGATTACGACGCAGGTGTGGGACACGACGGTGTCGCCGGCGAAGTGGCAGCCGGTGACGTCGTGGACGTTCGCGCACTCGTTCCCGGACCCGCATGACGGCACGAACGCGGGCCTGTGGCTGGACTCGATCGTGAAGACCGGCCTGGTCGGCGAGGCGATCGCGATGCCGCCGATCACGTTCACGCCCACGCCGATGCCGAACCGGGTGCTCACCGACGTCAACCAGACGAACTCGTGGCAGCGGCTGACCCGGCTGACCACGGAGACCGGCGCGTTCACCGACATCGAGTACACGCTGCCGGAGTGCAAGACTGGCAACCTGCCCGCGTCGCCGCAGACGAACACGTTGCGGTGCTATCCGGTGATCGGCCCGGACCCGCTGGACCCGGACGGGGCGGACATCACCGAGTACTGGCACAAGTACCTGGTCACCAAGGTGATCGAGAACGACACCCCGCTAGCTGACTATCGGGCGCCGTCCAAGGTCACTACGTACATCTACAAGGGGACCCCGTACTGGGCGTTCGCGGACGACAACGGCTTCACCAAGCCGAAGCGCAGGACCTGGAGCCAGTTCCGGGGGTACGAGACGGTCGACACCCGGGCCGGTAGCGGCGCGGCGAAGACCCTTTTCCGTGCCACCTATCTGCGGGGTATCGAGGGCAAGGTTTCCAAGGCCTCCCTGGGCGAGGACGTCACGGACCAGAAGGCGTTCGCCGGGATGGTGCGGGAGTCGGTTACGTACAACGGCACCGAGGACAAGCCGCTGTCCAAGACGGTCTACGTGCCGTGGCAGTCGGAGCCGACCGCGTCCCGGACCATCGGCAACGACACCGTTCACGCCCGGTTCACCGGTACTCGGGTCATCCACAGCGGCGAGGCGGTCGGCACCACCTGGCGGGTTGGGCGGGTCGAGTCGACGATGGAGGGCACGTACGGTTCGGTGACGCAGGTGCAGGACGACGGCGACACGACCGTCACCGGTGATGAGACCTGCACCGTCTACACGTACAACCGCAACACCGGCAAGCACATCGTGCATCTGGCCAAGCAGATCACCACCACCGCACTGCCATGCAAGGACAAGCCTGCTACGGCCGACGACATGGTGTCTGACCTGCGCACCACCTACGACGGTGCGAGCAGCCCGGACGTCGCGCCCACCTTCGGCAGCACGTCCAAGGTCGAAACTATGGTCGGGTGGACGGCGTCCAGTGGCACGCAGTGGCAGACCGGTAGCAGCATGACGACGGACACGTTCGGCCGGGTGAAGACCGCTACCGACTCGCGCGGCAACACCACCCAGACCGACTACACGCCGGCGTCCGGTGGGCCGGTCACCGGGGAGAAGACCACCAACGCGCTCGGCTGGACGTCGACCAAGGTCAAAGACCCGTACTGGGGCTTGACGAGGAGTGCCACGGACACCAACGGCCGGGTCGCGACGGTCAAGTACGACGCGCTCGGGCGTGTCTCCAAGGTATGGGACGTCGGCTGGGCCGAGGCGGACGCGGACAAGAAGGACAAGCCGTCGACCCGGTACACCTACAGCTTCGCGACCGGCCGCAACGCCTACCCGTACACGAAGACCGAGACGCTCAACGCCTCCGGCAACTACCTGCTCTCCTACCAGATTCTCGACGGTTTCCTGCGCTCCCGCCAGATACAGACGACCACCGCGGTCGGTGCCGACCGGGTTGTCGCGGACACCATCTACGACGAGTGGGGCCGCGTCTCCGCCGTCTACGGCTCACATGCGGAGGTCGGCGCGCCGACCGGCGTTCTGTGGGGCGAGCCGGAGTGGTCGATCCCCTCGGTCACCCGCACCGTCTACGACCTCGCCGGCCGCGGCACTGACACGATCTTCCTCGCCGCCGAAGGCACCACGAACCAGGTCGAGAAGTGGCGCAGCACCATCGTCTACGGCGGTGACCGCATGATCGTGACGCCACCGCGTGGTGACGTGCCGACCACCACCATCAACGACTTCCGCGGCAGGGCCGTCGAAATGCGGCAGCACAACACCGCCGCCGGCGTGGCCGGTGACTACGTCACCACCCGGTACGGCTACAACCGCAAGGGCCACCTGGCGAAGGTGACCGACACGGCCGGCAACGAGTGGACGTACGGCTACGACATCAAGGGCCGGCAGATCAGTGCTAGCGACCCTGACCGTGGGCCGATGACCGTTGGGTACAACGCCTACGACGAGGTGGTCCGGACCACGGACGCGCGCGGCGAGGTCCTGGCCTACTCCTACGACCAGCTCGGTCGCAAAACCGGCCTCTACGACGATTCCACCAGCGGCAACAAGCGCGCCGAGTGGGTCTATGACCGGCTCGCTGGCGGCCCGCAGGTACGCGGCATGATGACGCAGTCGGTCAGGTACGACAACGGCAACGCCTACCGCACGCAGATCGTCAACTACACCACCCGCTACCAGCCGACGGCAGTCAACTACGTCATACCCGCCGCCGAAGGAGCCCTGGCCGGGTCATACCTGTTCGGATACTCATACGCGGGCTCGGACGGGTCGCCCACCACGGTGGAGTACCCGATCGCAGGCAACCTCCTCACCAGGGAAGGGGTCACCACCACGTATGACCCCGGGAACGGCCTGCCGACCGGACTGACCAGCACCCTGGCCGCCGGTGCCAGCTATGTCACGCGGCAGGACTACACGGCACTGGGCGAGCCGACGGTCACCGAGCGCAAGTACGCGACCGGTGCCTACGTCGAGAGCGCCGCCTCGTACTGGGAGGACGGCACTCGCCGCTACCGGGGAACGAAGATCCTGACCGAGACCGGCACCGGTTCGGTATCGGACACCACCTACCAGTGGGGTCCCGCCGGGAACATCGAGTCGATCTCGGACAAGCCCGCGGTCGGTGATGCCGACACCCAGTGCTTCACCTACGACAAGCTCCGCCGCCTCACCTCCGCCTGGACGCCGAAGCCCGACGTCGCCTGCACCACCGCACCGAGCACGGCGAACCTGGGCGGACCCGGGCCGTACTGGACGGACTGGACCTTCGACGCGATCGGCAACCGCACCGCGGAGACGAACCACACCGCCACCGGCAACAGCACCACCACCTACGCCATCCCGCCGTCCGGCGCCGACTCCATCCGCCCGCACGCGGTAACCGGCAGCACCACCGTCACCTCCGGCGTGGCCGCGCCCATCAACCGCTCCTACGGCTACGACCAGGCAGGCAACACGACCAGCCGGCCCGGCGTCGCCGGAACCCAGACGGTCACCTGGGACGCCGAGAACCGCGCCTACACCACCATCGAGGGCAACACGACCACCTCGTACGTGTACGACGCCAACGGCACCCGGCTGATCCGCCGCGACGGCACCGGCACGACCCTCTACCTGCCCAGCATGGAGGTCCGCCTCAACCCGGACAACACCAAGGTCGCCACCCGCTACTACAACTTCGCCGGCGAAACCGTCGCATCCCGCAACAACAGCCAGAATACCGGCCTGACGTGGCTGTTCAGCGACCACCAGGGCACCCAGAACATCTCGATCGGGCCCGGAACGCAGTCCGGCACGGCGCAGACCGTCACGATCCGCCGGCAGGACCCGTACGGCGGCACCCGCGGCCAGGCCGTGGCTTGGCCGAACGGCAAGGGCTTCGTCGGCGGCGACATCGACCCGACCGGCCTGACCCACATCGGCGCCCGCGAGTACGACCCGGCGTTGGGCCGGTTTATCTCCGTCGACCCGATCATGGACCTCAAAGACCCACAACAATGGAACGGCTACGCCTACGCCCACAACAGCCCGATCACCTTCAGCGACCCCACTGGCCTGCGGGACTGCGACTTCGCCGACTGCGGCAGTGGCGGCGAGAGCAAGGGCGACTGGGACGGCGACAAGGTAATCAGTCCCGTCCCAGGAGCATCGCGAGGGGCCGATCAGCCGAAGCTCGGGTTCGGCAGGCCCGGCGGCGGCCGCATCACCAACAACGGCCAGCGCACCACACCACGCGGCTCGTACCAGCAGTTCCAAAACCCCACAAGCCTCGAATTCCTGGAACAGTACGACTGCACGTACGGATGCCACTACAGCTCAAAGGACCCGGAGACGCTCAAAGAGGCGGACATCAGTTACGCCTGCGCAATCCTCCATGACTGTGCCATGGCAGACCAGGTTGCGGCCGAAAGGGGGATTGCTCTCGCCAATGTGATGAGTTTCGTCCCGATAATCGGTGTGCCATGGAGTATCAGGCTGGCAATCAATGCCTTCGGTAAGGGCGACTATGTCGATGGAACACTCGAAATAGCCGGCATCATCCCGATCGCTAAGGCTACCAAAGCCCTCGACATCCTTGATTTCCTCAACGACGCGCGCAAGGGATCTAAGGTCGCTGACGACGGCGCCGACACGGCCTTGGATGCAGCGGGTGACGTGTGCAAGGTACCGGCTCTCAAGAGCTTCGCCGCAGAAACGCGGGTTCTGATGGCAGATGGCTCCGCGAAGCCTATTGCAGAGATCAGCGTGGGTAACATGGTTTACGCGGGTGACCCGGTCACAGGCGAAGTCGGTGCGTACCGCGTTACCGCAGTGTGGGCCCATGAGGATGATGTTGTCGACCTGCTCCTCTCTGCTGGGGCCCTGGCCACGACTGAAGATCATCCCTTCTGGAGTGAAGACGGTCAGGAATGGCGTTCTCCCGGTGAACTTGAAGTAGGCGAACATCTGCGTGCCGACGGTGCTGCCATCCTGGTTGCAGGTATAGCAGACGGTTCACGACGTACCGTCATGGCCTACAACCTGACGGTTGAGAACCTCCACACGTACTTTGTGCTCGCAGGCCCAACCCCAGTGCTCGTACATAACTTTGGTTGCGATGTCCCAACCCTTGACTCGACGGGTAAAGTTCACGGTGAGTTGCCTCCAGGCAACCGCGTTCCATCTCACTGGACGGTTGAAGAGCTTGAACAACTTGAGAGCGAGTTGGTTATGAGCATCAAGCGTCGTAAAGAGGTTAATTCGGATCTGGGGTTGGACTATGGCCATGCAAAGCGTGTGGCTGACGAGGAGGCTTTGCTTCGTGATGTTCGCAATAAGTTGAATGGTAAGTGATGAATTATGGAGGTCGTGCTCGATGGGGACGCTCTAGTCCAAAGGCTCCTTGATCCTGATCGTAGCTCCGAGCAGCGTGGAGAAGATGCATACTTGCTGCTGCAAGAAATTTTTCGTGGGTATCCGGTAGCAAAGTTGAGTGCGTTGCTGGGGAGCAACAATATTGAAGTAGTCGAGTCTGGAATTTGGGTTCTTGCTGAGTTGGGGGCCGCTGCCGTGTCGCTGTTGAGGGAGGTGGAGCCCCATCTCCGATCCCGAAGTCGGAAAGTTCGCTATTGGTCGATCGGTGTAGTCCACTCTAGTGCGGGATCCGAAGATGGGAAGATTGTCGCGGAGGCGTTCGGGTTATTGGAGGATGATGATGTTGTAATCCGACGTGCCGCCCTATTTTTTCTGTATAGATCCAGTGAGGTGCAGTTAACTGCCGCAATTGATTACTGCGGCGGAGGGAGGTTCGGTAGCTTGTTGGCTTGGTTGAGGGATGTCTCTAGTAGTCGGGATGCTTTCTCCACAATCGTGAAAAAGCTTCAGAGTTCTGACCGTCTGGCCAGATTGGTGGCGGCTGCGGCTGCCGCTCGAATCTATGGCCGCGAAAAATCGGCCCTTGAGTGGGCGGCGGCCGAAGGGGATGAGGAAATTAGCGTTTTTGCTGCGAGGGAATTGCAGGGCTAGTGCGGCAGTCGCCATTTGCTAGTTGAGCAGCGCGTATTCTCGGTTGGGGCGTGTGCGTTGGTGGAACCAGCGTGCTCGGGCTTGGTGGCGGCGTCGCCAGTTGCGCCAGTGGGTCGGTGATGACGCAGCTCAAGAATCGACCACATATCGACGACGGAAGACTCGATTTGCTCGATACTGACCTTGTCGAATTTTGGAATTTTTGGCTTCGGACGAGTTCCTGCATGACTCGACAATGATGTCGAGCGTCGAGTCGCTGGACCGATAGACGGTATATAGCTACGTGTGGGACGGTTCACCATCGTTGCGCAAGAAGTATCGATGCGATCGTTTAGTCCCATTCCCGTTACAATGATTGATGAAGGTGAATTCAATTCAATAGTTGATGTGGACCCGAGCCTATCGGTTGAATTGTCAATGACCAAGCCGTGGATGCTGTCGGAGGTTGGCTGCTACCTTTTGTTAGATACATATGCAGTAACTACTCAGGTTGTCGTTATCTGATGACTTGACCTCGATCCGTCAGATGGGTTCGCTCCCTGCCTGACCGTTTCGGCTTGACCGTTTTGTCCACTAGGTTCGGGCGTGTGATCGCCACGTGTCGCTGTGGGTGCGTGAGGTCTCCGGGCTCGGGAAGCGGCTTTCTGCTGGTAGGTGCAGGATTCGGCGGGTCAGGTGGCCAGTGGTGGCAGGGTGAGGCGTTGCCAGCACAGGGTGAACGCGTCGGCCCAGGGCCAGGTCTCGGGGATCGACAGCACGCGGCGGCGGGCGTGGGTGGCGAGTCTGCCGGGCAGGTGCAGGAGTCGGTAGCGCAGGGTGCCGGGTTCGGCGTGAGCGAGGTCGGCCTGGTCGTGCAGGCCGAGCAGCCGCATCCAGGCGGTCAGGTCGGCGGCGATGTTGCAGGTCAGGACCCAGCCGCGGTTGACGGTCCAGGCTTTCGACGGCAGGTTGCGCAGTCCCATGGCCTTGGCTTGCCGGACTTGATCTTCTACTCCAGCGTGAGCACGATGCAAAGCGTCGAGCCATTGCGGCTGGTGCGAGCCGGGCACCCCCGCGATGCGCGTGATGTTGGTGGCCACGATCTGGTAGCGCCAGCCGGTGCGTTTCTCCAGCTCGGTGAGGTTCTTGACGTGTCGGGCCGACGGCTTGGTACGTCGCACGAGCAGTCGCAGGGTGCCGGTCCAGCCGGCGAGCCGGGTGTTGAGGCCGGTCAGTTCCGCGACGTGTGCGTCGCTGGTGGCGGTGCCGTCCTGGTGGAGGCTGTCGGTCCAGGCGTCGGCGGGCAACCGGTCGATCGCGGTCTCGTCAGCCGCCGTGATCGTCCAGCCGACGGTGAACCTCACGCTGCGCCATACCCGGTTCATCTGTTCGAGGTGCTCAAGAAGCTCGTGAGTGGCGCCGGCGCCGTCGACGCGGATCAGCAGCTTGCGCCGGTAGGCGACCGGGAGCTGCGCGATCGCGTCACCGAGGACCCGGATGTGGTCAGCGACCGTGTTCGATCCGGCGTTACCGGATCGCAGCAGCATGGCCAGGCACTCCGACGTATTGGCACACCAGGCGCCAAGCGGGTGGAAGCCATAACCCTTCTTGAAGGTGGCCGCCGCGCCCTGCTTGTCGCTGTGAGCGGTGATCAGCGTGGCGTCCAGATCGATGACCACCCACCCGGTCAACAGCTTGCCGGCCACGCTCAGCCATGGAAAGCCTTGCGGGCGGCGGGCCAGCAGCGCCCACACGTGAGCGCGGACCTTCGCCCGCGCGGTGCCGATCCGTTTCAGTGTCTTCTCGTCGAGGCCGGCCAGGGTCCGCCGGACGGTCGCCTCCGACGGCCGGCCACCGAAGACCAGGCCCTGATGGGCGAGCAACGCAATGTCGGACATGCTCGTGGCGCCGAGCACGATCACGACCGCCAACGAGATCAGAACCGTGCCGCGATCCCACCAGCCAGGACCATTACCGCGCGGCAGCACCTGGTTCAAACCCCTGGTCAGACCGGTCCGATCAGCGCATTTACGCAGCAAGACCGCGCCCGCGTGCCCGACCAGGCCCTTCCCGTCCGAGCTGACGATCAGCCGCTGATCCCATCCACTACTCTTACTCACCAGAAAGGTGCACCCTGCTCTGCTGTGGACATGGCGTAGACACCCACATCCTTGCAGGCCAGGTGCACCTTTCGTTTACCGCCCTCGATCAGTCAAATCCCCTCTGAATAGGGGAGGTTGATCTTGTTGGGGTTGTTGGGCAGGGTGTCCGGGTGCCTGACGTGCCGTCCATCGTGGAGCTGCTGGAGCGGCTCGTCGCGTTGGAACAGGCGGTTGCGATCCAAGACGCGCGGATCGAGGTCTTGGAGGCGGAGAACGCCGAGTTACGGCGCCGGTTGGGTCAAAACCCGCGGAACTCGCACCTGCCGCCCTCGTCGCAGGGCCTGGACAAGCCGGCACCGAAGTCGTTGCGAGGGCGAACGGGTCGGCGTTCGGGTGGTCAGGACGGTCACCCCGGTCGCACGCTGCGCCAGGTCGATGATCCGGACGATGTCGTGTGTCACGAGCCCGTCGCCTGTGGCGGGTGTGGCGGCGGTCTCGCCGATGCGCCGATGGCCGCGGTGACACGGCGTCAGGTGTTCGAGATCCCGCGGATCAGGGCCCGGGTCACCGAACATCAACTGATCGCCCGGCGTTGCGCGTGTGCGGTGGTGACCTGTGCGGACGCCCCGGCCGGGGTGGACGCGCCGGTGCAGTACGGGCCCCGGCTGGCCGCGATCGGGGGTGTATCTGCTGGTGGCGCAGTTCGGGGCGCAGAAACGCGTCGCGCAGAGCGTCAGTGATCTGTTCGGGGTGCCGATCTCCGCGGGCAGCGTCGCCGCGTTGACCGCCCGTGCCGCCCGCCGGCTCGAGGGTGACTTCCTGTCCGCGCTGCGCACCGCCCTGACCGGGGCTGCGCTGGTGCACTTCGACGAGACCGGGTTCCGGGTCGCGGGCCGCCTGCACTGGGTCCACTCCGCATCCTCGAGTAAATACAGCCTGCTCTACGTGCATCGCAAACGCGGCCGTGACGCCATCGACGCCGGCGAGATCCTGCCCTCTTTCACGGGGATCGCCGTGCATGACGCCTGGGCACCGTATGACTGCTACCCGCAGGCCACCCACGCGTTGTGCTGCGCGCATCTGCTGCGCGAACTGATCGCTGCGGGTGAGCTCGACCCCCGAGCGCCCTGGGCCCAGCAGAGCATCGACGCGCTACTCGGCTTGAAGACCGCCGCGGACGCGGCCCTCGCAGCAGGCCTGGACCACCTCGATCCGCAGGTTCTGGCCGCAGGGATCGCCTCGTTCCGCCACGCTGCCCTGATCGGGGTCAAGGACCACACCAGCCAGGACACCCAGATCGGCAGGAAACCGGCCGCGCTGGCCCGCCGGATGCGTGACCGCATCGACGACTACCTACGCTTTGCCAGAAACCCGCGAGACTGCCCGTTCGACAACAACCCGGCCGAACGCGAAGTCCGCATGGTCAAAATCCGGCAGAAAATCTCCGGCAGCATGCGAACCCTCACCGGCGCCGAACACTTCTGCCACCTGCGCTCATACCGGCTCTTCGAGGTTAAGCGGGGTTGAGGTGGCCGCGGGATTTTCGGGTGGTGGCGGCGCGGGTGCGTAGGCGTTGGTTTTCGGGGTTGCGGAAGCCGTAGGCGTTGCGGGCGACGGTTTTGATGACGCGGTTGGTGCCCTCGGAGCCGGCGTTGGTGATGCCGGTGTGGAGGAACGCGAGGATCTGCGGCCACCAGGTCTCGATCGTGCGGGCGAGGCGGGTGAGTTCGGGCTGGCCGGAGTCGGCGCAGCGGGTGTAGAAGCGGTGCAGGTGCCGGGTGATGGTTTCGCGGTTCGGGTGGGTGCGGGCCAGGGCGAGGAGGTCGAGGAGGTCTTCCTTGGCGTTCCATGCGGCCAGGATCGGTGTGCTGATCTTGGCTGGCAGGGTGGTGAGGTCGTCGCAGAGTTTGTCGACGCGTTCGGCGCGGAGCCGGCGTGCGGAGCGGGTCAGGCGGTTGCGTAGGTCCCATTCGAGGTCTCCGGCCCGGCCCCGGCGGCCGCGGTGCTGGACGGTGATCCGGCGGCGGACGTCGTTGAGGGCCTGGTGGGCGAGTTGCACGACGTGGAAGTGATCGACGACCAGGATCGCGTGTGGTAGCGCGGTGGTGATCGCGGATTTGAAGATCGTGCACATGTCGATCGCCACGTATCGGACCTGGTCACGCCAATCCTGGCTGCGGGCGGTAAGCCAGTCGATCACGGTCTGGGCGGTCCGGCCCTCGACCTGGCCGAGGAGCCCTTGGCCGCCGGTCAGGTCACACATGCCGACGTGCCACCGGTCCACGCTCGTCTGCCACGCCTGGGTGACCGGGTCGAACTCCCATTTCGGCCGGCCCCGGCGGGTCTCGTCGATCCCCAGCACCTCGACCGGATCGGGCTCGGCGGGCAGCACCGCTGCGGCGTGAGCGGTGAACGCCGCCGCGACGACCGGCCACGACAGTCCGTGATCACGGGCCGATTGCACGACCGTCCGCCCGCCGTCAGCGACTGCGGCCCCGGCCGCGGCGCGGAGCCTGCCGGTCAGTCTCGCCCGGGCCGGGACCTGCCCGACCTGCTCGGTGAACGACACACGCGGACAACTATCGGTCGGGCAGTGCCAGCGGCGTTTACGCCACCGCAACCGCACCGTCCGGCCGGCGACCGGCAGATCCCGCGGCCGGGTCGTGACCCACGCCTTCACCCGCACCGCCTCCTGACCGCAGTCCGGGCAGCAACGCGCCTGCTCACACCCAGTGGACAAGACCACCACCGGCACACCAGCGGCATCCAGCTCGACCCGATCGACGACCAGGCCGTCAAGGCCCAGCAGCCGGGTCGTATCGTTGACCATGCTCGCAGCTCTTCACTTGTGACTATCCGATCTAGACACTCAGATGATCACCGACGAGCTGCGAGCCCGCTACGTCCGGGTCGCCGTCAACACCGCACCCCGCTCAACTTCGAAGAGCCCCCATACCTCGCCACCGCCACCAAACACAGCATCAACCTCTACGACGCCCTCGTCCAACTCACGTCCGGCCGGCAATTGATCCCCGTGATTAGCGGACCTGAGTAGTTACCATACGCAGACTAATAACTCTCGATGGAAGATCTCCGTCGGGCGCTCACTGAGTAGATCGCCGCACGCCGTTTCCGGCGTGGCCAGCCCGGGATCGGCGGCCGGAGGGAACAACGTCAGCGCCGGAGACAAGCGTTCGTACGTGCCGGCGCGGTCGTTTCCTGCTGGTTCTTTCGGTGAACGACCCGGTCGAGGCCCAGCAGGAGGACGGCGAGCACGGCGAACTCGAGCGCGAGGATGCCGAACTGCTGAGCGACCCAGCCGTACCCGTTCACCGTGGGGTTCAGGAAGAAGTAGGGGTACGGGTTCGGGTAGCCCGGGTAGACGAACGCGCGGAACTCGGCGAAGAGGCCGTAGCCGAGCGGGAAGAGCAGCCAGAGCGGCAGGTGGGACCACGGGATCACGCGGAACGGGCCGACCAGGAGCCAGTCGGCCAGCGCGAGCGCGGGAACCACGTAGTGCAGCGCGAACGCGCACCACTCGAAGATCAGGTCGTCGCCGTTGACCAGCGGCGGGAACGGGTTCGCGCCGTTGTTGAGCAGGAAGTGCGCGACCAGGCCGGTGATCGCCAGCCAGTAGACCACGGCCCCGCGCAGGCGGGGCGCGGGCGACGTCACCTCGCGGGCGCGGATCATCCGCCGGACCGCCCAGGCGTAGTAGGCCAGCGCGACCAGGTTGGTCTGCACGGTGAAGTAGGTCAGCGAGTTCTCCATGAAGAACAGGCCGAACGCCGCCGCCACGACGATCGCCACGCGCAGCCACAGCTCGGGGCGCAACCATGTCGCCATTACCGCCGCCTCTCCCTCATCACGGTGGTTCACACCGTAGATCAACCGCCGGGAGGGGCCATCGAGGGCGGTGGTGATCACATAATGGGGCGATGACCGGGATGCAGATCGGCGACGCGCACGGCGTCGCGCTGGTGGGACGCGTGATCGAATCGGTGCGGGCGGATCCGGGGCGGTCGATGCTGAGCTATCGCACGGTGCCGTGGGTGGCGGGCGGGGAGCCGCGGCCGGTGACGGAGACGCTCACGTTCCCGTCCGGGCGGCCGCTGCCGCCGAGCCTGCGGGCGTGGCTCGCGTTCGACGCGAGCCTGATGGAGCGCAACGACTGGTTCGACGAGGACGGCGCGCTCGCGCCGCGCACGCTGGCCGAGCTGGTCGGCGACGAGCTGGGTGATCCGTGGGGTGAGCTGTTCGAGCCGGTCGCGGACCGGTTCGGTGAGTGCTTCCTGCTGCCGGGTGGCTCGGACTCGCGGCGCGTGCTGGTGGTGACGGAGCCGGACGCGGCCGGTGAATACCCGATCCTCGCGGTGGACGTGGACGACCTGCCGTGCGCGGTGCTGATGTACCCGGGGTTCGACGTCTACCTGGCCTCGACCGCGGAGCTGATCTCGACGGCGGACGGCGCCGGATATGACGCGATCATGAAGGATCCGGTGTACGGGGCGCGCATGCGGGAGCACGCGAAGCGGCTGTTCGGCGGCGGGACGTCGATCGACTATCCGTTCGACTGAGCGGTCAGGCGGGTCGCGGCGGCGGTCAGGGCATGGCGGGCGCGCTGTTCGGTGCGCAGCACCATCTCGGCGTCGGTCGGGGTGCGGCCGGGCTCGCCGGAGACCACGTCGTGCGCCTCCCGCACCGCGGTGAGCAGCGTCGCCACCCGGCGCGCGGCCGGCAGCGGGTCGGCGCCCGGGTCGGCCAGGCGTTCGCGCAGCTCACCGACCGCGGCGCGGCAGGCCGCGGTGACGGACTCCAGATGGCGTACGGCCGCGCGGTTGCGGATCAGCACGGCGCAGAGCAGGCCGACCACGGCGCCGAGCACGGTCTGCAGCAGCCGGTCGCGCACCAGCCCGGTCGCGGGCGCGGGATGCGCCAGCTCGCCGGCCAGGATCGCCAGCGGCGTGACCGCCAGCATCGCCAGCCCGTAGTTGCGCACCACCAGCAGCTCCGCCACGACCTGCAACAGCACGATCGCGGCGACGAACGACCACTGGCCGGGCAGCAGCACCACCGCAGCCGCGGCCAGCGCCACGCCGAGCACGGTGCCGAGCGCGCGCTGCACGGTCCGGTGCACGGAGCCGAGCAGGTTCGGCGTCTGCAGCACCGCGACCGCGGAGACCGCGGCCCAGTAGCCGTGCCCGAGATCGGCGTCCCGGGCCGGCAGCGTGGCGAGCGCACCGGCGGCCAGCGCGCCCAGCACCACCCGGACGGCGACCGGGATCGCCGGGCCGCCGAGCCAGGTCCGGCGCGGATCGGCCGGATCGGGCCGCAGGAAGCGCGGCCGGCTGCCCAACTCCGCCGCGAGGTGCCGCCCGGCCACCTGCGCGATCTCGGCCCGGCTGCGGCGGACCCGCGGGATCGGCCCGGACCGGCCGACCTGCGCGGCCAGCCCCCGCAACCCGGCCCAGTCCACCGGCGCACCGCCGTGATCCACACGCTCCGCGGTATCGCCGGAAGCGCGGCCGGCAGCCGCGGCGGGGTCGGTGCCGTCCGGAGCCGCGAGCGGCCGGGGAACCGCCGTGCGCCGGGGAACCGCGGTGCCTTCGGGAACCGCGGCGGGCCGGGACGACTCCGCGGCGTCCGAGACGCCACCGCCGCTCGATGCGGCGGCGCTGTCCTGATGAGCGGTTCCGCCGGTGACCCCAGCTGTCGCGGAGTCCGGTGGACCGGCCGTCCCGCCCGGCGCCCAGGACGGTGCCCGCCGCGCGGCCTCGCCCTCGACGTGCACCGCCGCGAACGCGCTCTCCGCGTGCGCGGTCAGTGCCTCCAGGTCCGCGATCAGCGCGCCGCGCGGTCCGGACGGCGGCCGGGCCGGGAGCGCGCGCCAGGCCCGCTCCACCGCCACCGCCGCCCGGTGCCGCAGCACCAGCCCGGACGTGCGCGGCGCGACGTCCTCCAGCGCCGCGACCGCGCGCAGCGCCCGGGCCACGGCCAGGCGGCGCGGCGCGTCCCGGTCGACGGCCGCGCCGGCCAGCGCCACCAGCCACGCCCAGGCCGCCGCACCCGCGGCGAGCGCCGCGTTGCGCCAGACCGCGCCGGCCGTCACCGGAAGCGCGCTCGCCACGGCCGCCGCGAACGCGAACATCAGCCCGGCCGGTGGCCCGACCCGGAAGGCGGTGCAGAGCCAGGTGGCGACGCCGCCCACCAACGCCACCACCACGATCGGCGCGACGCCGCCGATCAGCGCGGCCACCGTGCCGACGGTGACGGCCGCGACCAGCCCGAGTGCCACCAGCGCAAGCTGCCGGGACCGCGGCCGGTAGAGCTCGTCACGCGCGTAGAGCGCGGTGAACGACCCGAACGCGGCCGTCGCCGCCCACCCCGGCTCGCCGAGAGCGACAAGACCCGCCATCGGTACGGCCACCGCCAGCCCCGCCCGGAACGCGAACGCCCAGTCGGCGTCGACGGGCCGGATGCGCACGGCCTCCCGCCACGCCGACCTCGCGGCGGACGTCACGGCAGCTCCAGGCGGTTGTTCAGCGGCACCGGGCCAGCGTAGTGACGGGTGCCGCGCCCTACTGCGCGTAGGGGTCGCGGCCGGGACCACGTACCGCGGCGGCGGCCGCCTCCGCGATGTCCGTGGCGATGCCGTCGAGCACGTACACCCTGGTGGTGGCATTGCCTCGCGGCCTCAGAAGCCCTGCGCGTGTCAATGCCTGGATGTCGCGGATGGCCTGGTCACGGCTGAGACCCTCATCCTGCTGATAGGTGGTCCGCCGCACCTCGCCGACCGCGGCGGCGTAGAGAGCGGAGACCGTGCGCTCCGGAAGACCGCGTTCCCCGGCCAGGCGAGCCAGGTCGTGCCACAGGCGCACCGTCCAGTCGTACCGCCGTCGCACGCGTTGCGCCTGCCGGTGATGCGCCGCGAGCACGAACCGGAGCCACGGGTGTGCGTCTCGGTCCGGTTGGAAGCTGCCCTGCTGCGTGGACCGGAGCGCCTCGTAGTACTGCACCGTGTTGGTGTGCTCACCCAGCCACTCCTCGATCGAGGAGAACTCGGGCGCCAGCTCGCCCATGCGGGCCAGCACCAGCGTGTGCAGCGCCCTCGCGGTGCGGCCGTTGCCGTCGCGCCAGGGGTGGATGCAGACGAGGTTGAGATGAGCCATGGCGGCTCGCGCGTACGCCGGGGAATCGAGGTCGCCGCCGTGCAGCCACTCGATCAGCTCGCTCATCAGGGCGGGAATCCGGTCGGCGTCGGGCCCGGTGTACGCCGGTTCGAGCGGGTCGCTGCTCGTGACGTAGATGTGGCCGGCACGGTAGCGTCCCGGCCACTTCGCGGGCTGATACTTCGTGATCATGAAGTGCAGCGCGGACAGCAGCGTCTCCGAGTAGTCGAAGAAGCCCATCATCGGCACCTGCCGCACGTAGGTCATCGCGTCCCGGTAGCCGATGACCGCCTGCTGGGTCTCGTCGCCGGCGTCGGCGGACATGGGGGCGTGCTCCACCAGCGCCCGCGCGTCCGAGTTACTGATCGTGATGTTCTCGATGGTGTTCGAGCCCTGGATCGCGGCCGCGAACAGGCTTCGGCGTAGCTGGCCCTCCCATCGGGGCTTGGACCGCAGGTGCGCGCGCAGCTCGGAGCGCATCGCGCCGAGTTCTTCGAGCACGTGCAGGTCCGCCGCGTCGAGAGCGGGCATCGCGTACAGCATGCGCTCATGCTATAGCGCAAGTAGCATGGATTGATCGCCTAAGAGCCGTGCTCCGGCCTGGACCGCGCCTCGCTCCGACCCCCCTCATGAACCATGCCCTAGGCTCGGTGAGGTGGAGCGCACACCGATCCTGGGACCGCCGATGACACCTCGCACCGCCGCCGTGTGGGAGGCGCTGCGCCGTGAGCTGCGCCGGGCCGGCGACCGTGAGCTGACCGTGCTGGATGTGGGCGGGGGCACCGGCGGGTTCGCGGTGCCGCTGGCCGAGCTGGGCCACCGGGTGACCGTGGTGGACGCGAGCCCGGACGCGCTGGCCACGCTGGTCCGCCGGGCCACCGACGCGGGCGTGGCCGGCCGGGTGCACGCGGTGCAGGGTGACGGCGACGCGCTGGCCGCGCTGATCGGCGACGAGTCCGCCGACCTGGTGCTCTGCCACGCGGTGCTGGAGATCGTCGACGATCCGGCCGGCGTGGTGACCGCGGTCGCGGCGGCGCTGCGGCCGGGCGGCGCGCTGAGCCTGCTGGTCGCGGGCCGGGCCGCGGCCGTGCTGGGCCGCGCGATCAACGGTCACCTGGACGCGGCGTCCCGCGTGCTCGCCGACCCGTCCGGATGCGCCGGGCCCAAGGACACGCTGCGCCGGCGGTACGACGCGGCGACCGCGTCCGCACTGCTGGAGACCGCGGGACTGACGGTGGAGCAGATCCACGGGGTGCGGGTCTTCGCCGACCTGCTGCCCGCCGCGGTCGCGGAGGCCGGCCCGCAGGCGCTGCTCGACCTGGAGCTGGCCGCGGCCGCCCACCCGCCGTACCGGGATCTCGCCGCCCAGCTGCACCTCTTCGCCCGGAAGTGAACCCGGCAATGAGCACGGGCGACCCGTTCGAGGTGGTCCGGCCCGCATACGGCCGGGCCAGCCTCGCGGACGTGCTGCCGTCCGCGCTCGCGGTCCTGGGCGTGCCCGGCTCGCCGGACCTCCTCGGTCTTCAAGAACAGCTTCCGGGGGTACGCCGGATCGCCGTGCTCCTGGTCGACGGGTTCGGCACGTTCCAGCTGCCGGCGGCGTCCGCGATCGGTGGCACGATCGCGGACCTGAGCGCCGGCCGCCTGGGTCGTCACACGCAGCTGACCTCGGGTTTCCCGTCCACCACGCCGGCCAGCCTGGTCACGCTCGGCACCGGCGCGCCGCCCGGCGAGCACGGCGTGCTGGGCATCTCGCTGCACGTACCCGGGACTGATCGGGTCTTGCAGCTGCTGCACTGGGGTGACGATCCGGACCCGGTGACGTTCGTGCCGGTGCCGACGCAGCTGTCGCGCGCTTCCGCGGCCGGTGTGCGCACGACGTCCGTCACCCGGCCGGAGTTCTTCGGCAGCGGCCTGACCACGGCCGCGAACCGGGGCGGTGCGTTCCGTGGCGCGTCGGACGTGGACGAGCTGGTCACCGAGATCCTCGGCGCGCTGGCCGACGGCGAGCCACCGGTGCTGGTCTCCGGGTACTTCCGCGACCTGGACAAGGCCGGGCACCAGTCCGGCCTCACCTCGCCGGAGTGGGCGGCCGCGGCCGTGGCCGTGGACGCGCTGATCACCCGCCTCGCGGACGGCCTGCCCGGGGACGCGGCGCTGCTGGTGACCGCCGATCACGGCCAGATCGACGTGCCCGAGGACCGGCGGTACGACCTGGACGCCGACCCGCGCCTGTCGGCCGGCGTGCGGTTCGTGGCCGGTGAGTCGCGGGTCCGCTACCTGCACGTGGAGCCGGGCGCGGCGGACGACGTGATCGCGGCCTGGCGCGCGGTGCTCGGCCCGGACGCGGACGTGGTGCCGCGTGCCGAGGCGGTCGCGGCCGGCTGGTTCGGCCCGGTGGCCGAGGCGCACCTGGCCCGGGTCGGCGACGTGGTGGTGACCATGCGGGACCGGGCGATCGTGCTGGCGACCGCGCACGAGCCACCGGCGGTCTCCCGGCTGATCGCGTTCCACGGCGCGAACACCGCCGCGGAGATGTCCGTCCCCCTCTTCGTGATCACCCCTACCGCGCGCTGATCGCGCCCGTTGACGCAGTGATCGGGGCGTCCCTCATGCCGTTCCAACGGCATGAGGGACGCCCCGATCATGGAGTTAGGATCAGTGCGTCATCGGGGACGGGGCGGGCGTGTGGTTGCCCTCCTCGGCCAGGCGGTCCAGGCCGCTCGTGGTCTTGAGCGGCACCTCCTTGATGAAGATCACCGTGAGCAGCGTCAGCACCGCGAACGGGACCGCGACCAGGAACAGGTCGCCGATCGCGTCGCCGTACGCGTTCTGGATGATCGTCACCAGCTCCGGCGGCAGTGTGGACAGGTCCGGCACCGCGCCGTGCCCGCCACCGCCGGGTGCGCCCGCCGCGGCCGGGCCGAGCGAGTCCGCCATGTTGGCGGTGACCCGGTTGGCCAGGATCGCGCCGAGCACGCTGACGCCGACCGAGCCGCCGAGGCTGCGGAAGAACGAGATCACCGACGTCGCGGCACCGAGCTCGTGCGCGGGCACATCGTTCTGCGCGGCGAGCACCAGGTTCTGCATGAGCAGGCCGACGCCGACGCCGAGCACGGCCATCTCCGCGCCGAGGACCCACAGGCTGGTGTCCGCGCCGATCGTGCTGAGCAGCCCGAGGCCGGCGATCATGATGATCGCGCCGGCGACCAGGTACATCTTCCACTTGCCGGTCTTGGTGATCATGGCGCCGGCGATCGTGGACGAGACCATCAGACCGAAGATCATCGGCAGGCTGAGCAGCCCGGCCTCGGTCGGCGACTTGCCCAGCGAGAGCTGGAAGTACTGCGACAGGAAGACCGTGCTGCCGAACATCGCGACGCCGACCAGCAGGCTGCCGATCGTGGCCAGGCTGACCGTGCGGGACCGGAAGATGCCCAGCGGGATGATCGGCTCGGAGACCCGGGACTCGACCACCAGGGCCAGCGCGATCAGCACCAGGCCGCCGGTGACCAGGCCCGCGGTCCACGCGGACAGCCACCCGAAGTTGTTGCCGGCCAGCGTGACCCAGATGAGCAGCATGGAGACGCCCGACATGATCAGGAACGCGCCCAGGTAGTCGACCTTGACCTTGCGGCCGAGCGTGGGCAGCTTCAGCGTCTTCTGCAGCAGGAAGATCGCCAGCAGTGCGAACGGCACGCCGAAGAAGAACGTCCAGCGCCAGCCCAGCCACTCGGTGTCGACCAGCAGGCCGCCGATCAGCGGACCGGCCACGGTGCCGGTGGCGAAGACCGCGCCGAAGATGCCGGAGTAGCGGCCCAGCTCGCGCGGCGGGATGATCGCGGCCATCACGACCTGCACCAGCGCGGTCAGGCCGCCGGCGCCGATGCCCTGCACGACCCGGCTCGCGATGAGCACCTCCGGGTTCGGCGCGAAGCCGGCCAGGAGGGAGCCCACCACGAACAGGCCCAGGCTCAGCTGGATCAGCAGCTTCTGGTTGTAGAGGTCGGCGAGCTTGCCCCAGAGCGGGACGGTCGCGGTCATCGCGAGCAGTTCGGCGGTGACCACCCAGGTGTAGACGGACTGTCCGCCGCCGAGGTCGGAGATGACCCGGGGCAGTGCGTTGGCCACCACCGTGGAGGCGAGGATCGAGACGAAGATGCCCATCATCAGGCCGGTGAGGGCCTCGTTGATCTGGCGCTTCGTCATGCGCGGGGCTGGCACGTCGCCGGTCTTGGCGACGAGTCCCGCTGGGGCGGTGGTCATGAAATCTCCAGAGGCGGGATCGAGTGGCAGACCGCGGCGTCGAGGTCGGCGATGGTGATCGGAGGTTCGGTGATCGGGGTGTGACCGTGGGCACGCAGGCCGTCCAGCGTGATGCGCAGCTGGCGTCGCCACAGGCCCGGCCGGCCTGCCTCGGTGAGCTCGATGATCTTGCCGATGGCCATCATGGTCAGCGCGATGTCCGCCTCGCCCACGTCCGGCCGCAGCTCCCCGGCCGTGTGCGCGCGGTCGAGCAGCAGGTTGATCACCTCGCTCATCCGGGCCCGGCAGTCGTCCAGCAGCGACGTGGTGGCCAGCACCCGGAAGACGCCGTCCATCAGCGCGCGGTCCGCGTTCTGCCGGGCCAGCGCGTCCTCAAGGAACGCCTTCAGGCCGGCCCACGGCTCGCTGGCCCGGGCCGCGTGCAGCGCCTCGTCCATCCAGGCGTCGAAATCCGCCTTGATCACGGCGCCGAGCAGCTGGTCCTTCGTGGCGAAGTGCCGGTAGAGCGTGCCCATGCCGACGCCGGCGGCGCGGGCGATCTCCCGCACGTCGACGTTGGCACCACGCTCGGCGAACGCCGCGGTGGCCGCGGACAGGATCTGCTCGCGGTTGCGCACGGCGTCCCGGCGCTGCTGCCGGGCGTTGGCGGTGGTCTGGACGGTCACGCCGAAACGGTAGCGGCTTACCGGAGCAACCGCTCCGCATTTTCCAGTGAACCGGAGCACATGCTCCGTTCTGTCGGCATCACAGGATGTCAGGGGGTGGGGCTAGCGTGTCGCCCATGGGGCGAAGTCAGGCCGTGGGCCGCGAGCGGGACCCGCGTTTCGGGGCGGACGCGGACGACACCGGCTGCCCGATCCTGCACGTCGACATGGACGCGTTCTATCCGTCCGTCGAGATCCAGCGGCGCCCCGCGCTGCGCGGCCAGCCGGTGATCGTCGGCGGTCTCGGCAACCGTGGCGTGGTCAGCTCCGCCAGCTATGAGGCCCGCGAGTTCGGCGTGCGCAGTGCGATGCCGATGGCCCGGGCCCGTGCGCTCTGCCCGCACGCGGTGTTCCTCTCGCCCGACTTCGAGGCCTACACCGCCGCCTCGCGGACCGTGATGCGGATTCTCCGGGACACCACGCCGCTGGTCGAGCCGCTCTCGCTGGACGAGGCGTTCCTCGACGTCGGCGGCGCCCGGCGACTGCTCGGCCGCCCGGCGGAGATCGCCGCGAAGATCCGCGCCCAGGTTCTCGACGAGCTCGGCCTGACCTGCACGGTCGGCGTCGCGCCGACGAAGTTCCTGGCCAAGCTGGGCTCCACCCGCGGCAAGCCGGACGGTCTGATGATCATCCCGGCCGGCCTCGTGCTGGAGTTCCTGCACCCGCTGCCGGTCGCCGCGCTCTGGGGCGTGGGGGAGCGGTCCGCGGAAACACTTCAACGACTCGGCCTGCGGACGGTCGGTGACCTGGCCCACGCGCCGGTGTCGCTGCTGCGCTCCGGTGTCGGCGAGGCGGCCGCGGCCCACCTGCACGAGCTGTCCTGGGGCCGGGACCCGCGCGGCGTCCAGCCCGAGCACGTGGACAAGTCGATCGGGGCCGAGGTGACGTTCGACACTGATCTCGTCGACCCGGACGGGATCCGGCGAACCCTGCTGGGGCTCTCCGGCAAGGTCGCGGCGCGGCTGCGCGCGGCCGGGCACGCGGGCCGGACCGTCTCCATCAAGATTCGGCGAGCCGACTTCCAGACGCTGAACCGGTCCCGCACGATCGCCTCACCGACGGACGTGGCCCGGGAGATCTTCGATACCGCGTGGGCGCTTTACGCTGCTATGCCGCATACCGGCCCGCTCCGGCTCGTGGGTGTCCGGGTCGAGGGCCTGGTCGACGGCGCGTCCGCGGCCCGGCAGCCGCAGCTGGGCGCGCCCGAGCACGGCTGGCGGGAGGCCGAGACCGCGATCGATGCGGCGGCGGCCCGGTTCGGCGGTGCGGTGATCGGCCCGGCCAGCCTTCTCGGCCGCGGGGAGCGACGGCGGCCGGAAAATCCCTCCCGACCGTGAGTCGTCCCGCTTTCCGCATCGCGACACCCCTCGTAGACTGGCGGGTAAGCAGCCTTACCGGGCTGCCACGGTCTGTCGGCCCACCCCGGGCCGGCACAGCTGACCGGGGAGGAGTGCCGTGCCGCTCTCGGAGCACGAGCAGCGGCTGTTCGATCAGATCGAGCGGTCGCTGGCCGAGGACCCGAAATTCGCCTCGGCGGTGCGCGCCAGCGATCCGCGCTTTCAGGCGCGGCGTCGTCTGATCGTCGCCGCTGTCGCGATCATCGCCGGGCTCGCTTTGCTTGTCTATGGTGCGGTGAGCAAATTTCCGCTGCTCGGCGTGGCCGGTTTTGTGGTCATGCTCGGTGCCGCGGCGTTCGCCATGACGTCGTACCGTAAGTCGCAATCGCCCGATCTGCACGTCGTCGGCGGCACCGCCAGCCGGCGCACCAGACAACGCCGCCTGTCGTTCATCGACCGGCTGGAGGAGCGCTGGCGTCAGCGCCCCGAAGGGCATCGCTGACCAGATCCGACACACCCGCAGGCGACGCGACCGGGCCGGTGCGAACCGGCCCGGACGCCTGTCCGGGGCCAGTCGGCCGGTCCGCTCCAGCCGTGCCGGTGAATCCGCCTGATGTGCGAAAACCGGCGGTTCGGCACTGGACGGTCTGTTTTGCACGGATCGCATCAACCGCGGAAGTCTGCGTTTCCAGGCAGGTCGCGCCCGAAATCTCGGCATAAGCCGACTAGCGAATCGCAGCTTTCTCGTGCCTCAGGGCGACGCGCCGCCGCTCACATATAACGAGCTGCTTTACCGAAATATCGGGCGCTTTGTGCCCGATCGCGAAATGTCGACCCGCCGCACTGCGCTGCCACGCTGCCGGTCTACCGCACTGGCGGTTTGCGGTCTCCAGGCCACTGCGCCGCCGGTCTGCCGCGCCGGTCTGTTCCGCACGCCGGTCTCCGCGCTGCGCCGCTGCGCTGCCCGAGGTGCCCGCCATGCTGGCAGTACTGTGCCGCCGGTCTGCCGCGTTGCGCCGGTCTGCCGCGTTGCCCCGCCGGTCCGCCGTGGTCGCGGTTTGCCGCGCCGCGCCGCGCCGCTGCCCGAGGTGCCACGCCGCTGCGCTGCCCGAGGTGCCGCGCCACGCTGACGGCTGTGCTGCGCCGCCGCGCTGCCCGGGGTGCCGCGCCGGATTCGGTGCCGACGTCTTGGCCGGAGCAGGCTTGGCGATGTCGGCCGGCACCGGTGGGTGACCTGTGGGCCGGGGGAGTGCGGGCGAGGCCGGGGGAGTGGTATTCGTACCCTTTATGGAGTTTTGTGGGTGGACGCTGTGGCGTCGGGATCATCGTGGCGGACGTGGGCGTACCGCGGCTGACGGGTGGTTGAAGTTCCGGGTACGAAAGAGGGCCCGGGTCTGGTCGACCCTGGGCCCTCGTCGTGCGATGCGCGCTCAGCGAGACCGGGCGAGCAGCCGTCGCGGGCTGAGCCGCAGCGCGGCGTCCCGCCAGCGGCCGAACAGGCCGACCACGGCGGCGTAGCGGTCGCCGATCGCGGTCTTCCAGTGGCGCAGGACCGACGGCGGCATCAGCACCGCCTGCATGCGTACCCTGCGGCCCGCGTGCACGGACAGGCCCTGCCGCAGCTGTGCCAGCGCGCCGCCCAGGTCGCTGCCGGTCAGCGGCGTGCGGGCGTAGCGGGCATGCTCCTCGGCGCCGCCGAGTACCGCGGCCGCGGAGGCCGCCTCCGGCGACAGCGACTCGCTGCGGGTCAGCCGGTCCACCGTGTTGCGCGGCGTCTCGGCCGGGTTCACCTCGACCCGGAAGTCGATCATGGTGTCCAGCATCTCCGCCCAGGCCGCGTGCGCGTCCCGCCGGGACTTCTCCAGCTCCGGCGACGGGCCGAGGATCGACATCCGCCCCGCCTCCTCCCCGGCGCCGGTGGCGGCCGCGACCGTGGCCGCGGACGCCGGTGCGGAACGCCGGCGGCGGGTCGACGAGCGGAGCACCGCGGGCACCGCGAGCAGCGCCAGCAGCACGATCGCGCCGGCGGCCGCGTACCACGGCCAGCGCGGGCCCTGCGGCGCGATCGGGGCGGCACCCGGCGGGAGCTCGTCCGTGTCCCGCTCCGGGCGCTCGCCGGGCGCGCCGCTCGACACGGCACCCGGTGAGACGCTGGTGGTCGGCGCGGCGGACGCGGTCGGCGCCTCGGTCGCGTCCACGTCCGGCGCCCAGTCGCCGCGCACCGAGCCGGCCACGTCCGAGGCCGGCGTGGCGTCGAACGGCACCCAGCCGAAGCCCTCGAAGTACACCTCGGTCCAGGCGTGCAGGTTCTGGTTCGTCAGCGTGTACGTACCCGGCTCGGCCGTCTCCGAGCCCTTGGTGAAGCCGAACGCGACCCGGGCAGGGATGCCCGCCTCCCGGACCAGCCAGGCCAGTGCGGTGGCGTACTGCTGGCAGTAGCCGGTCTTGTTGGTCAGGAAGTCCAGCAGGTCGGAGCCGCTCGAGCCGGTCTTGGTCTGCACGCTGTACGAGAAGCCGTTGTCCTTGGCGAAGTACTCGTACAGCGCGCGCACCGCGTCGTACTGGTTGGCCGCGTCCGCGGTCCGGGCGTCGACGATCCGCTCCACCTCGGCCTGCTGCTCCGCGGTGAGGTCCGGCAGCTGCGTGTACTGCTGCCGGATCGTGCTCTCCGGCGCCAGGTCGGGCGAGCCGCGCAGCGCGTCCGCCGTGTACTGCGCCGAGATGTACGTGAACGAGTACTCCGCGTCCGACGCGCTGCGCCGGTTGGAGTAGACGATCTGCAGCGACGGGTCGTAGAACCACGCCGAGTCGAGCGACGCGATGGTCGTGGTGTTCGCGTAGACCGGCAGCATCGGCATGTCGAACCGGCCCGAGACCTTGATCCTCGCCGAGTACGTCGTCTGCGGCAGCCGGGTGCCGGCCACCGGCGGCGCCTGGATCTCCGTGTTCGCCGGGCGGCCGTTCGGCGCCTGGTTGCGGAAGCCCTCCGGCGTCAGATCGTCGGCCACACCGAACCGCAGGTAGTACGGGTCCGGCTCGTTCGTGGTGACGGTGAGGTAGGGGACCGTCTCGGTGCTCTGCAGCTGGCCGCTGAGGGCGGAGAACAGGTCGACCTTGCCGGCGTTGCCACCGCGGCCGGAGCCGTTGCCCTCGCCCGCGCCGGTGGTCTGGGTGAGCCGGGTCAGCAGCCCGCTGCTGAACGTCGGCACGGCCAGCGGGATCGCCACGGCCGCGACCACGCCCACCACCGCGAGCCGGCGACCGGCCGCGGCCAGCGGGGACGGCGCCCAGACGTCCACGTCGCGGCCGTCGCCGGTGAACCGGCGGCCGAACCGCCGGACCCGCTCGACGTTGTCCGCGACGAGCAGCCACAGGTAGCCGACCGCGCCGATCACGAACGGCAGCGTGGGGACGCTCTCCGGGTAGATCGCGACCGGGACCGAGTAGATCGCCAGCATCGGCAGGCCGGCCAGCGCGGGCCGGCGCAGGCCGACCGTGAGCAGGTCGACCACGACCGCGACGCCGCCGACGCCGAGCACGGTGAAGAAGAGCAGGCCGTCGCGGTCCGGCACGGGGATGCCGTACCCCCGCATGTCCTCGACGGCCTGGGTGCCGAGCGTGCCGAAGTGCGCGAACGTCTCCGGTGAGGGCAGCAGGCCGAGGAACTCGTCGCCGCTGCGGAACATCCAGGTGGTGATCAGCAGCAGGCCGGCCGCCATCGCCAGCGCCTGCAGCCAGACCGGTGCGCGCAGCGAGCGGGCCAGCGTGGCCGCGCCGCAGACCACACCGACCGCGATGATGCACTGGACCAGCCAGGTCCAGGACGCGTAGATCGTGGAGATCGGCGCGGCGGCCATCATCGTCGCCGCCGCGGCCACCAGTCCCAGCCGTCGCCGTCCGCTCATCGCCGTCCTCCTCCCGCCACGGTCTCGGCCATCGTCGCCCGGTACGCGAAGCCCTGCGTGCCGCGGCCGATCTGCGGCCACAGCGCGGCGAGCTTCGCGCCGTGGTTCACGCCGACCACCCGCCAGCCGCTGCGGGTCAGGCTGAGCGCGGCCGAGTTCTGCGCCGCGTCGGCCTCGGCCCTGGCCTCCGGCGGCAGGTTCACCCAGGTGGAGCTGTCCACCAGGAAGCCGATGCAGGTGGCGTTGTTGCCCCGGAGCCGGGCCAGCACCTCCGCCTCACCGGTGGTCAGCGAGCCGAGCAGCGCGATGACCAGGCCGCCGTCGGAGCGGCCACGCACGTTCTCGATCAGCGACGAGATGTCGCCGGTCTGTGGCTTGACCTCGGCCAGGTGGTCGAGCAGCACGCCGTCGCCGGCCGCCTCGGACGCGTCGATGTCCACGCCCGCGCCGGTCACCAGCCGCAGCTTGTAGCCGGCCTGGCGCAGGTGCAGCGCGATGCTGGCGGCCGCGGAGACCGCGAACTCGAAGCTCGCGGTCGGGCCCTCACCCCGGTACGCGCTGGCGCGGGTGTCCAGCACGACCGTGGCCCGGCTGTCCCACGGCTGCTCCTCGCGGCGGACCATCAGCTCGCCCTTGCGCGCGGTGGAACGCCAGTGCACGCGGCGCAGGTCGTCGCCGCGCCGGTATTCACGGGTGGCCGCGTCGTCCTCGCCGTGCACCGCGACGGACCGGGCGCGGCTCTCGCCGGTGCCCGCGTACTCCCCGGTCAGGCGCACCGACGGCAGCGCCGTGACCTGCGGGATCACGGTGAGCCGGTCGGTGCTCGGGAACGCGCGGGTCAGCTCGCACAGGCCGAACGGGTCGGTGAGCCGCACGATCAGCGGGCCGACCTGGTAACGCCCGCGCAGGTCGGCGCGCACGGTGTAGCCCACGGAGCTGGCCTGGCCGGCCGCGAGGCGCTCCAGCACCACCCGGGGGCGGCTGCCCAGCGCGTACGGCAGGCGGTCCTCCAGCAGCAGCGTACCGGTGGGCAGCCGGGACATGTTCTGCAGGCGCAGCACCACGCGGGCGTTGCCGCCGACCGGGGTGCGCTGCGGGTCCAGCGAGCGGGTGCAGGCCAGCCGGTACCGGTTGCGGCCCACGTAGACGGCCGCGATCAGCGGCAGGGCGATCAGCAGGATCGCCACCCGGAGCAGGTCCCGCTCGCCCAGCACCACGGCGGAGAGCGCCGCGGCGAGGCCGGCCGCCAGGAACGAGCGGCCACGCGTCGTCAGTCCGCGCAGGGCTTCGCGCATGCGTTACAACCCCCGCGGTTCGTATCGGCTGCGGTCGTCGCCGCCCGGGACGCCGGGCCGCGTGTCGTACGGCGAGCGGCCCCGGTCGTGCGGCAACGGCAGCCGGCGGACCAGGTCGGCCAGGATCGCGTCGGTGGTGCGCCGGGCGAGCTGCGCGTCCGCGGTCGGGATGATCCGGTGCGCGAGCACCGGCACGGCCAGCACCTGCAGGTCGTCCGGGAGCACGAAGTCGCGGCCGTCCAGCGCGGCGACCGCGCGCGCCGTGCGCAGCAGCTGCAGCGTGGCGCGCGGGGAGGCGCCGAGGCGCACGTCCGGAGCCTCACGGGTGGCGTTGACCAGGTCGACCGCGTACTGCTTGACCGCGTCGGCCACGTGGATGTTGCGCACCGTGGCGATCATGCGGCGGATCGTGTTCGCGTCCGCGACCGGCTTCAGCGCGGGCAGCGGGTCGCGAGCGCCGTGCGCGTCGAGCATGGCCAGCTCGGCCTGGGCGCTCGGGTAACCCATCGCGATCCGGGCGGTGAACCGGTCGCGCTGCGCCTCCGGGAGGGGGTAGGTGCCCTCCATCTCGATCGGGTTCTGCGTGGCGATCACCATGAACGGCGTCTGCAACTCGTACGTCACGCCGTCGACCGTGACCTGGTGCTCCTCCATGCACTCCAGCAGCGCGGACTGTGTCTTCGGCGAGGCCCGGTTGATCTCGTCGCCGACCACCAGGTTGGCGAAGACCGCGCCCGGCTTGAACTCGAAGTCGTGCGTCTCCTGGTTGTAGATGCTCACGCCGGTGACGTCGCTGGGCAGCAGGTCGGGCGTGAATTGAATGCGGCGCACGGACGAGTCGATCGTCCGGGCCAGCGTCTTCGCCAGCTTGGTCTTGCCGACGCCGGGGACGTCCTCGATCAGGAGGTGACCCTCGGCGAGCAGCACGGCGAAGGCGAGCCGCACGGTCGCGGTCTTGCCCTCGATCACCTGTTCGATATTGGAGACGATCGCCTCGCTGACGATCTTGAATTCACTCTTCGGCAGCGGACCACCGAGGTCGTCCCAGGTAGGTGCGGACACGGGCAATCCTCCTCTTCGACGGGCCGGCGTCTGACCCCTAAGAGTCACCGGACCCGCGATCTGGTTCGCAGGCGCGAACGAATTTCGGTTCGCGGGAGCGAGGACATGGTCCGCCCGCTACACCCACAGGCTAGCCCGGTCGATGCGGATCGCCGAGACCTCCCCGTTATCGGACTCCCAGCCGACACCGTAATCACAGCGTGCTATCGGCAGGTAATCGCCGCGACCAAGCGTGAAGGCAGGGCTATACTGCCGGTTATGACCGGGACCTTCCTGCTCCTTACCTAGCCGTGCTGATCTGATCTCTCCGGATCGCACGGCCACCCCTCCTGCGTGAGGGGCTTTTTTATGCCCCGAGGAAGATGACTCCCGACATTCGTGACTTCTGAGGTGACTGACGATGAGTGAGCCAGCCGAGACCACGGCGGCAGATACCCCCCGCTTCCGGTACACGGCCGCGATGGCCGGCGAGATCGAGCTGCGGTGGCAGGACTTCTGGGACACCGACGGCACGTTCGACGCGCCGAACCCGGTGGGCGAGCTGGCCGACGCGTCACACCCGCGGGCCGGGGCGCCGAAGCTGCACGTGCAGGACATGTTCCCGTACCCGTCCGGCTCGGGCCTGCACGTCGGCCACCCGCTGGGCTACATCGGCACCGACAGCTACACCCGCTACAAGCGGATGACCGGCTTCAACGTGCTGCACCCGATGGGCTTCGACGCGTTCGGCCTGCCCGCGGAGCAGTACGCGGTGCAGACCGGCACGCACCCGCGGGTCACCACCGAGGCGAACGTCGAGCGGTACCGCGCGCAGCTGCGCCGGCTGGGCCTGGCCTACGACAACCGCCGGTCGGTCGCGACCACGGACGTCGACTACTACCGCTGGACACAGTGGATCTTCCTGCAGGTCTTCAACTCCTGGTACGACGAGGAGCAGCGCAGGGCCCGGCCGATCGACGAACTGATCACCGCGTTCGAGACCGGGGCGCGGCCGGTTCCGGGTGGCGCCACGTGGGATTCGCTGAGCGCGGTCGAGAAGCGGAAGATCATCGACGACCACCGCCTGGCGTACGTGTCGGAGGCCCCGGTCAACTGGTGCCCCGGGCTGGGCACCGTGCTGGCCAACGAGGAGGTCACGCCGGACGGGCGCAGTGAGCGCGGCAACTACCCGGTCTTCAAGCGCAGCCTGAAGCAGTGGATGATGCGGATCACCGCGTACGGCGACCGGCTGATCGAGGACCTGGACGCGCTGGACTGGCCGGAGCCGGTCAAGCTGATGCAGCGCAACTGGATCGGCCGCTCGCAGGGCGCGCACGTCGACTTCGGCACCGAGTCCGGCGCGACGATCAAGGTCTTCACCACCCGGCCGGACACGCTGTTCGGCGCGACCTACATGGTGCTGGCGCCGGAGCACGAGCTGGTGTCGTCGCTGACCGCCGCGGCCTGGCCGGACGGCACGCGCGACGCGTGGACCGGCGGGCACGGCACGCCGGCCGAGGCGGTCGCGGACTACCGGGCGAAGGCCGCGGCCAAGACCGACGAGGAGCGGCAGGCGGACGCGAAGGAGAAGACCGGTGTGTTCACCGGCTCCTACGCGATCAACCCGGTGAACGGCGCGCGTGTGCCGGTCTTCATCGCGGACTACGTGCTGGCCGGGTACGGCACCGGCGCGATCATGGCGGTGCCGGCGCAGGACGCCCGCGACTACGAGTTCGCCGAGGCGTTCGATCTGGAGATCATCCGGACCGTGCAGCCGTCCGCTGATTTCGCCGGTAAGGCGTTCACCGGTGACGGCCCGGCGATCAACTCCGCACGTACCGACGGAGACCTGGATCTGAATGGTCTGGGTGTCGCGGACGCGAAGGCCCGCATGATCGCCTGGCTGGAGGAGCGCGGGCACGGCGCCGGCGCCACCACGTACCGGCTGCGGGACTGGCTGTTCAGCCGCCAGCGGTACTGGGGCGAGCCGTTCCCGATCGTCTACGACGAGACCGGGCTGCCGGTGGCGCTGCCCGAGTCGATGCTGCCGGTCGAACTGCCGGATGTGGACGACTTCTCGCCGCGCACGTTCGACGCGGACGACGCGGACTCCGAGCCGGAGACGCCGCTGTCCCGCGCCAAGGAGTGGGTCGAGGTCGAGCTGGACCTGGGCGACGGCCCCAAGCGCTACACCCGCGAGACCAACACCATGCCCCAGTGGGCCGGATCCTGCTGGTACGAGCTGCGCTACCTGGACCCGCGCAACGACAAGACGCTGGTCGACCCGGCCAACGAGGCGTACTGGATGGGGCCGCAGCGCGACGGCGATCCCGGTGGTGTCGACCTGTACGTCGGCGGCGTCGAGCACGCGGTGCTGCACCTGCTGTACGCACGCTTCTGGCACAAGGTGCTGTTCGACCTGGGCCACGTCTCGTCGTTCGAGCCGTTCCGCAAGCTGTTCAACCAGGGCTACATCCAGGCGTACGCGTTCCGGGACGCTCGCGGCATCGCGGTGCCGGCCGAGGAGGTCGTGGAGCGCGACGGCGGCTGGTTCCACAACGGTGAACCGGTCACCCGCGAGTACGGCAAGATGGGCAAGTCGCTGAAGAACGTGGTCACGCCGGACGAGATGTGCGAGACGTACGGCGCCGACACGTTCCGGGTCTACGAGATGGCGATGGGCCCGCTGGACGTGTCCCGCCCGTGGGACACCCGCGCGGTGGTCGGCTCGCAGCGCTTCCTGCAGCGTGCCTGGCGGCTGGTGATCGACGAGGAGACCGGCGCGGTCCGGATCAGCGACGACCCGGCCGACGAGAAGACCCGGCGGCTGCTGCACAAGGTGATCGACGGCGTCCGCGGCGACATGGAGGAGCTGCGCTTCAACACCGCCATCGCCAAGCTGATCGAGCTGACCAACGGGCTGACCGGCCTGCCGGCCGCGCCGCGGGAGGCGGTCGAGGCGCTGGTGCTGATGATGTCGCCGTTCGCGCCGCACATGGCCGAGGAGCTGTGGGGCAAGCTGGGCCACTCCGGCACGCTGGCCTACGCGGACTTCCCGGTCGCGGATCCGGCGCTGCTGGTGGCGGAGACGGTCACGTACCCGATCCAGATCAACGGCAAGGTCCGGGGCAAGATCGAAGTGCCCGCTGACGCGGACGAGGCCACGGTACGGTCCTCCGCGCTGGCCGCGATCGCCGACAACCTGGGCGGTAGGGAGCCTCGCAAGGTCATCGTGGTCAAGGGCCGCATGGTCAGCGTCGTGCTGTAGCGCTGGTCAACGACCGAGATCGAGGCGTCATTCACGTCGTTCTAGCGACGTGAATGACGCCTCGATCTTTGACTGGGCTTGCGGCGTGCTGGGCTTGCGGCGTCTTGAGGCTTGCGGCGTCTTCAGGCTTTCTGCGCCAGGTCGAGGTCGTTCTTGGCGGGTGCCGTGGGCAGGTCGCGTAGGTGCTTGAGCGGGCCGATGAAGAGCAGCCCGGTCGCGGCCGTGATCGCCACCGCCATGATCCACATGGTGGGACGCAGGCCCAGCGCGGTGCCGAGCGCGCCGCCGATCAGCGCACCCACCGGGATCGCGCCGTAGTTCAGCAGCTGCATGCTGTTGATGACGCGCCCGAGCAGCGGCCGCGGCACGTAGGCCTGGCGGAACGCCCCCTTGAGCACGTTGTTCGCCACGATCCCGGTCGTCGTCACCAGGCCGCCGGCCACCACCAGCGCCAGCCCCGCGCCCGGCCGGGCCAGCGGCACCAGCAGCGCGAACGGCGCGGTCACCAGGTGCACCACCAGCATCGTGCGCGCGGTCCCGAACCGGCGGCCGAGCGGACCGGCGATCGCGGCACCGGCGACGCCGCCCACCGAGATCAGCGCCATCAGCAGGCCGACCAGGCCGGGATCGGCGCCGTTCTCCCGTACCAGGAACAGCACCTGGATCGCGCTGTAACCGTTCAGCGCCAGATTCGCTGCGGCGCCGTAGACCGTCAGCACCCGCAACAGCGGATCCCGCACCACGAACCGCAGCCCCTCGACGACCGCCGCCGTTCCGCGCCCAGTCGCCGCTTCGTCGGCGGGGCCCGTCTCGCGGTTCGTCTCCATTCCACGCCCGGTCGCTACGTTCCGGGCGGCGGCCGTGACATGGCCGGCGCCGGCCGCGGCGGTGGGGGGTGTCTCGCGGTGGCGGACCGCGATCATGCATGCGGCCGAGATGATGAAGGTGAGCGCGTCCACCAGCAGGCCGGCGACCGCGCCGAACAGCTGGGCGACCAGACCGCCGGTACCGGGACCGACCACCTTCGCGGTGGAGTCCGCGCCGACCAGCCGGGCGTTGCCGGCGGCCAGGCGTTCGACGGGTAGCAGGTCGGCCAGGTAGACCTGGCCCGCGGTCTCGAAGAACACCGACACCAGGCCGGTCAGCAGCGCCACGATCAGCAGGTGGGCGATGGTCAGCACGCCCAGCCAGGCCGCGGCCGGCACGCTGATGAACAGTGCGGCCGCCACCAGATCGCACGCGATCATCATGTGCCGCCGTGATCGGGACCGGTCCACCAGCACGCCGGCCGGCAGCGCGGCCAGCAACCACGGCAGCCAGACCGCGGCCGCGAGCATCGCCACCTGGAACGTGCTGGCCTGCAACACCGTGATCGCCACCAGCGGCAGCGCCACCGTGGTCACCGAGCTGCCGAAGCGGCTCGTCGTCTGGCCTATCCAGTACAGCCGGAAGTCCCTGGTCATCGGCCCGGCCTTCCCGGAACGCCGTACGAGAAGACGTATACCGGACGCCGCTCGGCCCCGTCGTCCGGGATCTCCCGGGTACGCCAGCGGTCGATCAGCTCCAGCAGGTCCGCCTCCAGTTCGGCAAGCTCGCCGGGCGTCAGCCGCAGCCACTGATCACCGCTGAACGGCGTCTGTCCCCAGTGCGCCCGCTCTTCGTCGTCCGCCGCGTACCAGGCCCGGACGCGCGACACGTGGTAGTCCAGGTTCATCGACTGCGCCGCCTCCGCGACCGCCTCGGCCGCCGGATCGTCCCTGAAGTCGGACGTGGTCCACCGCAGCCCCCGGCTCACCAGCCGCCACCAGCGCTCCCGCCGGTCCCGGGCCAGCTCCGGCGCCTCCTCGATCAAGCCGCACTCACGCAGCACCTTGAGGTGATGGCTGACGTTCCCGACCGCCTGGTCCGTCGCCGTCGCGAGCGCACTGGCCGTCGCCGGCCCATCCACCTTCAGCACGTCCATCAGCCGCCGCCGCAGTGAGTGGGAGAGCGCGGCCAGCACCCTCGGGTCGTCGACCTTCCTCACGCCATCGATCGTCATACCCCGACCATGTCATCCACAAGAGCAATTGCACAGGACCTCTTGCAAAACAGTTCTTGCGCATTCTATGAGGGTACGAGAGGAGGGCGGCGCGGTCCGACAACAGCCTGACCATGATCGTGATTGTGCCCACGCGACCCGCGACCTGGGCGCCAGTCGCCGTGTATGCCGAGCTTTCGGGCGCTCGCGCCCAGCCGCCTCGCGGCTGTGGAAGGCGGCCGATGCCGAAGCCTTCATGGCCCTGGTTTCGTCCGGCTCGGCGATGTTTCGGGCGCGCAGTGCCCGGGGGATCACTGGCTAACCGCCAGCGCTCGCCCGCTCGCCGAGGTGTTCAGAAGATCGAGGCGTCATTCATGTCGTTAGAACGACATGAATGACGCCTCGATCTCGGGTCGTGACCCGGTGGGGCCTGGTGGACACCGGCACCACTGGTGCCTCGTCGGCCGCGTATGGCTCGCCGGTGGCCGGGATTGAGGTGCGTCAGGGGGTGGTCGTAGCGGGGCGGCGGGAGGCGCGGCGCCAGCGGTAGACGATGGTGGAGGTGAGGAGGATGCCGCAGATGGCCGGGATGAACGTGACCGGGTTGACGTCGCCGGGGGTCATCACGGCCGCGCCGAGGATCGAGTAGCTGAAGGCGGACGGGGTCGAGGCGACCAGCGTGCCCAGCAGATAGTGGTGGCGGCGTACCGAGGTGGTGCCGTAGGCGTAGCCCATCAGGCCGAACGGGGCCAGCGGCAGCAGCCGGACCAGCAGGACGGCGGAGAAGCCTCGCTGGCTGAGCCATCCGTCGAGGCGGTGCATGCGGCCGCCGACGCGGGAGGCGAGGAGACCCTGGCCGGCCCAGCGACCGGCGAAGTAGGTGACCGTGGCGGCCAGCATCGCGGCGGTGATCGCGGCGGTGAAGCCGAGCGCGGGGCCGAGCAGTGCGCCGCAGGCCAGCGAGATCGCGGTGCGCGGGACCAGCACGGCCAGCAGCAGCGCGCCGACGCCGGCCATCACGAGTGCGGCGGCCCAGCCGAGCGAGCGGGCGGCGTCCTGGATCTCGTGCAGTGGGAGCGTGGCGGCGGCGGCGCCGAGCGCGGCGACCACCGTGACCAGCGCGGCGACCCGGAGCACCCGGGCCTTGCGGCTCCGCCGGGCGACGATCTGGAGGGCCGGCTCCGTGGCGGCACCGGAAGCGGGGACGGTGCCGGACGAGGCGGCGGGGCCGGAACGGGACGAACCCACCGCTCCGGAGGCGAAGGCCGCGCCGGGAGAGACGGGCGCGGGGCGGGAGTGCTGGAGGGGCATGGTGAGGCGTCGGCCGGTCTGCGGGCAGATCAGCAGGGGAGCGGCGGCGTCCGTCATGCAGTCTCCGATCGGTGGATCAGGCGGCTGGGCAGGGCGTCGAGACCGGAAAGCCGGCACGGGAAGCGCTGGGTCCGGAAAGCAGACCTATCGTCCGCCGGTCGCGGTACCTGAGCGGAACCGCGACCGGCGGACGGTGGATCACTGCGGGTTCGGGCGGGCCGCGGCGAACCGCTCGTTGCGCAGGTTGTCGTGCCAGCTGTCGTCGACCGGCGGCAGCGTGTCGTAGCCGGTCGCCCACCGCAACAGTAGGTCGGCGATGGCGGGGTTGCGGGCCAGCGCCGGGCCGTGCGAGTAGGTGCCGAGGATCTTGCCGCGCCACGCGCCCTCGGTCTGGCCGTCGTTGCCGATGCCGACGTTCACCCGGGCCAGCGGCGAGACGGTCGGGCCGAGGTGGGTACGGCCGCCGTGGTTCTCGAAGCCGGTCAGGCGCGGCAGGCCGAGACGCGGGTCCACCTCGCCGGCGAGCTCGCCGACCGCGCGGCTCTCGCCCCGGTCCGAGTAGATGTCGATCAGCTCCAGGCCCTGGCACTTCGCGCCCTTGGCGAAGAAGGAGGTGCCGAGCAGCTGGTAGCCGGCGCAGACCGCGAAGACCGCGGCGCCCTGGTTGACCGCGCGGTGCAGACCGCCGTCCGTGTTCAGCCGCTGGGCCGCGAGCGCCTGCGGGCCGTCCTCGCCGCCGCCGATCAGGTAGATGTCCGCGTGCGTGGGCAGCGGCTGGTCCGACCGGACCTCGATCGTCTCGACCGGGATGCCACGCTGCTGTGCCCGCTTGGCCAGGATCAGCATGTTGCCGCGGTCGCCGTAGGTGGAGAGCAGATCCGGATAGACCCACACCACGCGGACCACGCTGTCCCCGCCCCCGGCCTGCGGGGCCGGCTGCCCACCCGGGACGAAACCGGAGGATCCAGGACCCTGTTGCGGGTACGCCGCGGGCTGCGCCGGCTGCCCGTAGTCCGGCTGCGGCTGTCCGTAGACCGGCGGCTGCTGCCCGTGCCCAGGCTGCGGCGGCTGCCCGTAACCCGGCTGGGGCTGCCCATATCCGGGCGGCGGCTGCCCGTGCCCGGGCTGCTGCGGTTGCCCGTAGTGGGGCTGTCCGTAACCGGGCTGCTGCGGCTGCCCATAGTCCGGCTGTCCGTAACCGGGCTGCGGCGGCTGCCCGTAGACCGGCTGCTGCTGCTCATAGCCGGGCTGTGGCTGCCCGTGAACCGGCTGCTGCTGCTCATGGCCCGGCTGCGGCTGTCCGTAAATCTGCTGCTCATGGCCGGGCTGCGGCTGTCCGTAGGCCGGCGGCTGCTGCCCGTACCCCGGCTGGGGTTGTCCGTGGACCGGAGGCTGCTGGCCGTAGGCCGGCGTGCCGGGCTGCTGCTGCTCGCCCCAGCCCTGCCCCCCGCCCGCCTGCGCCGGGTTGCTCCACTCCGGGTTAATTGACACGGTCCAGCTCCGCTCGGATGTCTTGGAAGGCGGTGTAGTTCGCGATGACCTCCAGGCGCCCCGGCGGCACGCTCGCGATCGCCTCTCCGAAGGTCTGTACGTGCCGGAACGGCACGTCGTTCACGTCGAGCCGGACAGCCAGGTCGTAGGCCCGGTCGCCGGTGATCAGCACCTGGCGCCCGCGCAGCGGCGAGAAGTCGACGTCGAACAGCCAGGACGTGTCCAGTCCGTCGGGGTCGCGCGCGTTGATGGAGAGCAGTGTCGGCGCGTTGTCCGCCATGTCGAACGCCTCCAGCCAGCTGGCCGGGTTCTTCGCCAGCAGCAGCCGGATGTTGCGCCCGTCCCGGTCGACCTGCGCGTAGCGGCCGGCCACGGACGCGACCGAGGAGAGCGTCGGCACGGCCTGCAGCGGCCGGATGCCGAACGCGGCCGCGACCGCGAGCGCGGTGGCCGCGTTGCCGAGGTTGACCCGGCCGGGCAATTGCAGGCGGATCAGGTGCCAGGCGCCGGTCGGGTCGAGCACGCCGTCGTCCTCGACGACCCACTGCGGCGCGGGCCGACGCAGCGGGCAGCCGGTGCACCACCACTGGCCGTCCTGGCGCTCGATGGTGGAGCCGCACTCCGGGCAGACCCAGGAGTCGTCCTGCCACCGCTGGCCGGCGCTGAACCAGGTCACCGAGGGGGAGTTGCCGGCCGCCCAGACGATCATCGGGTCGTCCGCGTTGCCGACGATCGCGACCTCGGGGTGTTTGGCCAGCGTGGTGCGCCAGAGCTGGGCCATCATCGCCACCTCCTTGGCCCGGTCCAGCTGGTCCCGGGAGAGGTTGAGCAGCGCGATGACCCGCGGCCGGGTCTCCTCGATGACCTGGGGCAGGTAGTGCTCGTCCACCTCCAGCACCGCGAACGGCGTGTCGCCGGCCTTGGCCAGTGCGGAGGTGTGCCCGGTGGGCATGTTGGCGCCGAAGGAGTTGGTCGCCACCGGGCCGAGCACGCCGAGCGCGGCCGCGGTCAGCCGGGTGGTGGTGGTCTTTCCGTTGGTGCCGGAGACCAGCGCGATGGCGCGGCCGGCGGCGAGGTGCTCGAGCAGGTCGGGATCGATCTTGAGGCCGATCCAGCCACCGATCACGGACCCGTCCCCCCGTCCGGCCGCGCGGGAGAGCGCGGCGGCGGTGCGGGAGACCTGGGTCGCGACCTTGGCGCGGAGGGGCAGGTTGCCTTGCGTCACCCGAGCGAGGTTACCGGACCGGTACCGCTTCACCATCGGCTCGTTCGGCCTGCCCGTGGGTACCTGTCGACCGAGCTGGCGTTGTCCACGCACCGCGGCGGTGTGACCCGGGTTTCTGTGGGAAGCTTCACCGGTTTCGATACACGCAGAGTGACCGTGCGGGATCGGGTCGTGCCGGAATATCGGTCACCCGACACTTCGGGGCCGAGCGGTGGGCGTGCCAACCTCGGAGAGTGATCGGTCGATGCGGAGGTGTGCTCCCGAGGTCCGCTACAAACGATGAGCCGGCGGCGATCCGCTCGCCGGTGGCGCCGACCGTGGGGCACGCCGAACCCTGCCCGTCCCCGGCGGCGCGACATCTCACGCAGCACATGGCAATCAGGGCAGGGGCGGGGGAACCACGCGATTTCGTACGACGGCTCGCTCGCGGGCCTTGGGGTGAAGCCCGGCCTCGTGCCGGGCCGGGCATCGTCGGCGCCCGAACCCGACAGCTAACCCCGCAGGCGCGCCGGAAGGAAACCTTTCGTGCATGGCCTCAGTCAAGACCCGGACGTCCGGAACGCGATACCGGCACCGGGCATCACGTTCCGGCTCGGCCCGGTCCGGCAGTCCACCCTGCTCGCCGCCCTGATCGGTCTCTGTGTGGCCGCGGGTCAACTGACCGCCGTGGCGCCCGCGAGCGCCGCTCCCGCGGCCGGGAGAGCGGCGGCGGTCCTGGAACTAGCCAAGAGTCTGTCCGGCAAGCGCTACCGGTCCGGCGGCGCGAGCCCGAGCGGCTTCGACTGCTCCGGCTTCACGATGTACGTCTACCGCAAGGCGGCGGGGAGAAAATTGCCGCACAGTGCGAACCGCCAGCAGCGCACCGGCGTCGCGGTGCCGAAGTCGCGGGCCCGTCCGGGTGACCTGTTGATCTTCCGCAAGGGTGCGCACGGCTACCATGCCGCGATCTACGCCGGTGGCGGCTACATGTACGACGCGCCCCGCCCCGGCGTCCGGGTGGGCAAGCACAGGATCTGGTCCCGCGCCTACGTGGTCCGCCGCGTCGTGTAGCCCGCGACCTGCCGTGATCGAGGCGTCCCGCATGTCGTTCCGACGGCATGCGGGACGCCTCGATCACGTATGTGGGCCGGTGGCCGGATGGATTCACAGGGTGCTCGCATTCTTTCCGCAGCCGGCGCACAGCGCCACGGATGGAGATCATCGCGCCACCGCCCGTGTGGGTTCGATCCCTCCACTTCCCTCCACGCAACCGTCCCGACGCCTGCACACCGCGGAAAAACCACCCGAAAAATACGGATAAACGGTACGGCAACGACGTTGATCCGAACGGATGTCGGAAAGCGGACGGGTCGGAGCGGCCGAAGCCCTCCACCCGAGGCAACCCTCCGTGACGTGCTGTTTTGCACTCCCGCACCCCTTGACTAGCCGCCGTTTCCGGTTGCGGGTGGAGGGAAGTGGAGTAAAGTGGGGCCACATGGCGGGGTCGTGGAGAGCCCGCCGGCCCGAGTGATCAGCGGCACCGCGAATGCCGCCGGCAAGGGCGAGGGGGTGCGCCGGAGATGTTCCTCGGCACTCATACCCCGCGCCTGGACGACAAGGGCCGGCTGATCCTCCCGGCCAAGTTCAGGGACGAGCTGGCGGGAGGTGTCGTGATCACCAAAGGGCAGGAGCGCTGCCTCTACGTCTTCCCGATGCCCGAGTTCCAGCGCATCTCGGAGGAGCTGCGGGCCGCACCGATGACGCACAAGGCGGCGCGGGCCTACAGCCGGGTCTTCTTCGCCAGCGCACACGACGAGGTGCCCGACCGGCAGGGCCGGGTCACCATCCCGGTGCTGCTGAGGGAATACGCACAGCTCGACCGCGAGCTCGTCGTGATCGGCGCCAGCACCCGGGTGGAGATCTGGGACAAGGCCGCCTGGGAGACCTATCTCGCGGAGAGCGAGGACGACTTCGCCGACATCGGGGAGGGGGTGCTGCCCGGCGGGCTGTAGTCGACGGTCAAACCCGTACTGCGAGATCTCCAGCCGCCCGACGCTCCTGGCACCCCTTCCCCGGTGTCAGGCGCGACGGTGGTGACGCCAAGAGGGCGGATGGGGATCTGGCGGTACGGTCTTCGTCGCACTGCTGGCGGGCATTGCGTGAAACGAATCGTCACCAGGTAATTGGGGGTCGACATGGGGGTGCCCGAGCCGGAGCTCGTGGCCGAGGGTCGCGAGTGGCAGGCACGGGGCACGCACGTGCCCGTGATGCTGGAGCGGTGCCTGTCACTGCTCGCCCCCGCGCTGACCGGCGACGCGCCGGTCTATGTGGACACCACCCTTGGTCTCGGCGGGCACGCCGAGGCGATCCTGACCGCGAACCCGCGGCTGACGCTGATCGGCCTGGACCGGGACACGGAGGCGCTGGAGCACTCGCGCCGCCGGCTGGACCGGTTCGCCGATCGCACTCACCTGGTGCACGCGGTCTCCAGTGAGCTGCCCGACGTGCTCGAGCGGCTCGGTCACGAGCAGATCGACGGTGCTCTGTTCGACCTCGGCGTCTCCTCGTTGCAGCTCGACGCGCCCGATCGCGGGTTCGCCTACGCCCAGGACGCCCGGCTCGACATGCGGATGGACCAGAGCCGTGGCGTCACCGCCGAGGACGTCGTCAACGACTACGAACCGGGCGCGCTGGTGCGGGTGCTGCGGGTCTACGGCGAGGAGAAGTTCGCCACCCGCATCGTCTCCGCGATCGTCCGGGAGCGGGGGCGCTCCCGGATCACGTCCACGGCCCGGCTCGCCGAGCTGGTCCGGGACTCCATTCCGGCACCAGCCCGACGAACCGGCGGAAATCCCGCCAAAAGAACGTTTCAAGCACTGCGTATCGAGGTAAATGGCGAACTCGCCGCCCTCGAAGCGGCGTTACCGGCGGCTCTCGACGCGCTGGCACCGGGCGGGCGCGTCGTCGTCATGTCCTACCAGTCGCTCGAGGACCGCATCGTCAAGCAGGCACTAGCGGCGCGAGCCCGGAGCACCGGACCGATCGACCTCCCGGTCGAACTGCCCGGCACCGGGCCCACGCTGCGACTGATCACCCGAGGTGCGGAGCCGCCCACCGAGGAGGAGGTCGCGGAGAACCCGCGGGCCGCCTCGGTCAAGCTGCGCGCCGCGGAACGCATCGCCGGTGGGGACGCCGGGACCGGACGCGTTCGGTCCAGGAAGTCACGCCGGCCCGGCGCGGGGGCGCCGGAGTCGTCCGAGTAGGACGGCGGAGGCGGCGGGGACCGGGCAGGGCCCCGCCGTCGAAGGGGAACGACGGGACGAAGACGAAAGGGGGAGGGACATGAACGTCAACAAGCGCGACCGGGGCGACCTCGGCACCGGCCGCGAGACGGTGCAGCGCGCACCGCGGTCGGGGGGCCGGACCGCGGCGCAGTGGGCACCGGCGGAGGGCGCGCCGCGATCCGGCGGCCAGGAGGCGATCGTGCGCGGCATCGGGGCCGGGCGACGCGCGGAGCGCCTCAACGGGGCACGCGGCCGGGGGGCCGCCGCACCGTCCACGCCGGATCGAGACGTTGCGGACCAGGGGGGTTCGCAGCGCATCGAGCGTCTGAGCTCGCTGGAGCGCATCGAGCGGCGCGAGCGGGAGGCCGCGGCGGAGGCGGCCGCACCGTCCACGATCGACCGTCCGGCACGCCGGACCCGCGACGAGCGCGCGGAGCGCCCGGCCCGGGACGACCGGGCCGCACGCGACCTGCGGGCCGAGCGCCCGTCGCGAGACGAGCGGGTGGCACGCGACCTGCGGGCGGAGCGTTCCCCGCGGGACGAGCGGGCCACGGGCGACCCGCGGGCCGAGCGCCCGTCGCGGGACAAGCGGGCGGCGGGCGACCTGCGGGCCGATCGGGACGAGCGCCCGGCGCGGGACGAGCGGGCCACGAGTGAACTGCGGGCCGACCGGGCCGCGGGCCGGAACGCGGGTGGCTCCCGCACCTCCGGTTCGCGCACGTCCGGCACGCGGGGTCAGGCCGCGCGGGCTCAGGCGCCACGCGACCCGGCCGGTGCGCCGGCCCGCCGCGGCACGCGCGCGGTGTCGTCCTCCGAGCCGGTCGACCTGTCGGCGGCGCGGGGCCGCCGGTTCGATACCGAGGGCAGCGCCGCGCTGCAGCCCGAGGAGATCCACGTCCTGGTGGAGCCGGCCGAGCCGGTGCACGAGGAGCCGCCGGCGCCCCGGCTGCGCGTCACGCCGCCACGGCCGGTGGCGGTGCCGCGCGCGCCGTTCATCGCCGGGATCCTGGTCACGGTGGTGGCGGGCGTGGTCGGCATCCTGCTGATCAACACCCAGACGAACCAGAACGCGTTCCGGCTCGACGAGCTGCAGAAGCAGCAGGCCGCGCTGGACGTGCAGCAGCAGGAGCTGGAGAAGCAGATCGAGGAGTACGAGTCCCCGAACTACCTGATCGCCCACGCGAAGAAGCTGGGTCTGGTCCAGGCGGAGGAGCCGGCCTTCATCGAGCTGCCGAACGGCAAGATCATCGGCGTGCCGAAGCCGGCCGGCGGCGAGCCCGCGATCACCAGCCAGGAGAGCGGACGGTAACAGGCAGTGCCGCCACGGGATCAGCCTCCCGCCCGCCGCGGCCGGGGTGCGCGGGACGACCGCGACTCCGGCCGCGGCGGCGCGCGGGACCGGCGTCAGGCGCGTGACACGGGGGACGACGGAGAGCCGTCGTCCCCTTCGTCGCGTGCGCACAGCAAGATGTCCGAGGCGCGGGCCTACTCGCCGCGCGGGCGCACGGTCCGTGAGGGCATGCCGCGTCCGCAGCGGCCGGTCGAGGAGCCGCGCGCACGCCGTACCCCCACGGAATCCGGATCCGGCCGGGCGAAGGGTGACCGGCCCGCGCTGCGGGTGCTCGACGGCGGCCGCCAGGACGAACGGCGCCGGGATCGCGGCGCGACGCCTCGGGGGCGCGGAACCGCCGCCCGGGACCGGGACTGGGACGACGCGCGGGACACCGTGCCCGCCCCGCGCCGGAAGACGGCCACGCCCCGGAACGCGGCCACGCCCCGGAACGCGACCACGGCCCGGAACGCCGCCGCGCGGAACCGGCCGGCGCCGATCCGCAAGCCGCGGCACCCGCGCCGGCCGCCGAAGCTGGGCGATCCGGGCCGGCGGCTGCGGGTGGCGTCGCTGCTGGCCATGGTCATGCTGGCCACGGTCGGCGTGCGGCTGGTGGTGCTGCAGTTCGGTGACACGCCGGAGTGGGCACGGCAGGGCCTGAACGACCGGCTGAAGGTGGTGACGCTGCCCGCGGCCCGTGGCGCGATCTACGACCAGAACGGCGCGATACTGGCGCACAGCGTGGAGGCGAGGTACATCGCGGTCGACCCGGAGGTGGTCAAGGACGCGAACCGGACCGCGTCGCTGCTCGCGCCGATCCTCGGCCTGTCCAAGTCCGAGCTGCTGGACGGCATGCAGAAGCGGCTCCGGCCGGACGGCCGCCCGTCCCGCTTCGAATGGCTGGCCCGCGCGGTGAGCACCGGTGACGCGAAGAAGGTCGAGGCGCTGGAGCTGCCGGAGATCGTGATCGGCCGGGACGAGAAGCGTGAGTGGCCGGGCCGGGACCTGGCCGCGAACCTGATCGGCTTCACCGGCGGCGACATGAACGGCCTGGAGGGCATCGAGGCGCGGTACGACGAGCTGCTGCGCGGCGTCAACGGCGAGCGCCGGTTCGAGGTCGGCAAGGAGGTCGACGGCACGGACCTGGCCAAGGAGATCCCGGGCGGCTACTCGCAGGAGACCCCGGCCAAGGACGGCAGCTCGCTGACGCTGACCATCGACCGGGACATGCAGTACGAGGCGCAGCGCATCATCGGCGAGCAGATGGCGAAGGTGGACGCCAGCATCGGCGCGGCCGTCGTGCTGGACGCGCGCACCGGCGAGGTGTATGCGCAGGTCAGCTACCCGACGTACGACCCGGTGGAGTTCGCCGAGGCGGACCCGGAGGACCGGCAGGACGTGGCGTCCGCGGTGGTGGTCGACCCCGGCTCGGTGCACAAGGCGCTGATCTACGGCGCCGCGCTGGAGGAGGGCGTGATCACGCCGGAGACGATCCTCCAGGTGGGGCCGACGATCCGGAAGGGCGGCGTGACGTTCAGGGACACCCACCCGCACCCCGAGGGTACGAAGATCACCATGGCGGGCGCGCTGGCGTACTCGTCGAACGTGGCCGCGATCCAGGTCGCGGACCAGCTCGGCCCGGAGAAGGTGGTCGAGTACCAGAAGCGGTTCGGGCTCGGGCAGTCGGTGAACGAGGGCGTGGCCGGTGAGGCGTCCGGCAAGGTGCTGGAGGCGAGCGAGTGGAGCGGGTCCGGCTACGGCTCGGTCCCGATCGGCCACAGCGTCGACGCCACGCTGCTGCAGATGGCGGCCGCGTACGGCGCGATCGCGAACGACGGCGTCTACGTGCAGCCGCACCTGATCAAGGACACGATCGGGCCGGACGGCGCGGTCACGGCGAATACCGGCGTGGCGTCGCACCGGGTGATCAGCGCGCGGAGTGCGCAGCAGCTGCGGACGCTGCTGGAGTCCGTGATGGTGATCCCGGACGGCAGTGGCAAGGACGCGCAGGTGAACGGTTACCGGGTGGCCGGCAAGACCGGCACGTCCAGCCGGCTGGCCGAGGGTGCCTACCTGCCCGGCGAGGTGGCCTCGTTCATCGGCATGGCACCGGCGGAGAACCCGCGGTTCGTGGTGGCGGTCTTCGCGCACACGCCGAAGGGCGGCGGTGGTGCGGTGGCCGGTCCGGCGTTCAAGGGGATCATGGGCTTCGCGCTGCGTCACTTCAAGGTGCCGCCGAGTAGTACGGAGGCGCCGGACTTCACGGTGTTTCCCTGACCCGGCCGCCCGCTCCCGGCCGGAGACGACGTCATCCTCATCCGTGCGGACACCGTTTGGCCGCACTTCAGTTATGACTGGTGTGCGCGCTGTTATGGCTTTAGTGAATCTTGTGGCCGATGTCGACGGGTCCCGCGGACCGGGTAGGGTCTGACGCCGTGCCCGGCAAAACGTCCCCGCCGACCTCGCCGCCGCGGCCCGTCGTGCCGGCCGGACGAACGCTGTCCTCGCTGGCCGCGGTGCTGCGGACCGAGGTGCGGCGGTCCGGTGCCACGCCCGATCCGATCCTCACCGGGATCACCCACGACAGCTCAGCGCTGCGCCCGGGTGACCTCTTCGCGGCGCTGCCCGGCGCGGCCCGGCACGGCGCCGAGTTCGCCGCCCGCGCGGCCGCCGCGGGTGCGGCCGCCGCGCTGACCGACCCGGCCGGTGCCGCCGCCGTGGCCGCGGCCGGGCTGCCCGCGCTGGTGGTCGACGACCCGCGCGCGGTGCTCGGCACGCTGGCCTCCGCGGTCTACGGTCACCCGTCCGCCGCGATGCTGGTCATCGGCGTGACCGGGACCGCCGGGAAGACCTCCACGTCATATCTGATCGACGCCGGGCTGCGGGCCGCCGGGCACACCACCGCGCTGTTCGGGACGGTGGAGACGCGGCTCGGCGACCTGACCGTGCCGAGCACCCGGACCACGCCGGAGGCGACCGACCTGCACGCGATACTGGCCGTCGCGCGCGAGCGCGGCGTGACCGCGGTGGTGATGGAGGTGTCCAGCCACGCGCTGGCGCTGGGCCGGGTCGGCGGCGTGCGGTTCGCGGCCGGCGGCTGGACCAACTTCGGCCGCGACCACCTGGACTTCCACGACACCGCGTCGGACTACTTCGCGGCCAAGGCGCGGCTGTTCGACGGGCGCTGCGCGGTCGACGTGCTCAACCACGACGACCCGGCGCTGGCACCGCTGCGGCACGATGCCACCGTGACGTTCTCCGCGGCCGGCGACCCGGCCGCCACCTGGCGTGCCGAGCGCGTGCGCGCGGACGGCTACCGGCAGTCCTTCACCGCGGCCGGTCCGGGCGGCCCGGTCGAGGCGAGGGTGTCGCTGCCCGGCCGGCACAACGTGGCGAACGCGCTGCTCGCGATCGCGTCGCTGGCCGCGGCCGGGGTGGACGTGAAGGCGGCGGCGGCCGGCATCGCGTCCTGCACCGGCGTGCCAGGCCGGCTGGAGCGGGTGGACGTGCCGGGCGGCATCGTGGGCGTGGTCGACTACGCGCACAAGACGGACGCGATCGTGGCGGCGCTGGACGCGCTGCGCGAGCTGAGCGAGGAACAGGGTGGCCGGCTGATCTGCGTGCTCGGTGCCGGTGGCGACCGGGACCGGGGCAAGCGGCCGCTGATGGGTGCGGCCGCGGCCCGCGGCGCGGACCTGGTGGTGGTGACGGACGACAATCCACGCAGCGAGGACCCGGCGGTGATCCGCGCGGACGTCCTGAACGGGGCGGTCGCGGCGGGAGCCGGCGGTGTGGAGATCATCGAGGTGGCCGGGCGGCGCGCCGCGATCGACGAGGCGGTCCGCCGGGCCGTCCCGGGCGACGTGGTGGCGGTGCTCGGCAAGGGACACGAACGTGGTCAGGAGGTGGACGGCGAGGTGGTGCCGTTCGACGATCGGGTCGAGCTGGCCGACGCGCTGCGGAAGGTGGCGGTCGCATGATCCCGCTCACCCTGGCCGAGATCGCCGAGGCGGTGGACGGGCGGCTCGTGCACGCCGACCCGGCCGCGCAGGTGACCGGCCCGGCCGAGTACGACTCCCGCGAGATCGTGGCGGGTGGACTGTTCGTGGCGTTCCCCGGCGAGCACGTGGACGGCCACGACTACGGCGCGCGCGCGGTGGCGGCCGGCGCGGCCGCGGTGCTCGCGACCCGGGACATGGGCCCGGACGTGCCGGCGATCCTGGTGGACGACGCGCAGGACGCGCTCGGCCCGCTGGCCCGCCTGGTCGGCCGCCGGCTGATCGAGGCCGGCCTGACCGTGGTGGGACTGACCGGCTCGTCCGGGAAGACCACCACCAAGGACATGGTGGCGCAGCTGGCCGCGTCGCTCGGGCCGACCGTGGCCACGGCCGGCTCGCTCAACAACGAGCTGGGCTTCCCGGTGACCGCGCTGCGGGCCACCGGGGAGACGCGGTTCCTGGTGCTGGAGATGGGCGCGAGCGGGCTCGGTCACATCCGGTACCTCAACGAGATCGTGCAGCCGCGGATCGGCGTGGTGCTCAACGTCAGCATGTCGCACCTCGGCGGATACGAGTCGGTGGACGGCATCGCACAGGCCAAGGGCGAGATGGTTGAGGACCTGCCGGCCGGCGGCGTGGCGGTGCTGAACGCGGACGACGAGCGGGTGGCCGCGATGGCGTCCCGGACGAAGGCCCGCGTGGTGTTCTTCGGCGAGAGCGCCGAGGCGGACGTGCGGGCCGAGGACGTGACGCTGGACGCGCGCGGCCGGCCGTCGTTCACACTGTGCACACCGGACGGCCGGTTCCCGGTCGCGCTCGGCCTGACCGGCCGGCACATGGTGTCCAACTCGCTGGCCGCCGCCGCGGTCGCGCGCGAGCTGGGCCTGACCGGCGCGGCGCTGGCCGAGGCGCTCGGCGGCATGCGCACGGTCTCCACCCGCCGGATGGACGTCTTCGATCGCGCGGACGGCGTGACCGTGATCGACGACTCGTACAACGCGAACCCGTCCTCGACCGCGGCGGCGCTGCGCGCGCTGGCCACGCTGGCCGGCGACGGCCGCCGCCGGGCGATCGCGGTGCTCGGCCAGATGCGGGAGCTCGGCGAGCACTCCCGCGACGCGCACGCCGAGGTCGGCCGGCTCGCGGCCGAGCTGGGCGTGGACCGGCTGCTCGTCGTCGACCCCGAAGCCGCGCCGATCGCTGACGGCGCCCGATCCGAACAGATGTGGAAGGGAGAGTCGGTGCTCCTAGCCGACCAGTCGGCGGCCATCGCGACGCTGCGGGACGATCTCCGTCCCGGCGACGTGGTGCTCGTCAAGGCGTCCCGCTACCGGACGTGGAAGGTGGCAGACGCATTGCGCGCGGCCGAGGCTGACGGCGTGCCGTTGACGAGGGGAACAGCGCTGCGCGCGGCCGAGGCTGACGGCGTGCCGCTGACCGCGGGGGACGCCGACGCATGAGGGCAGTCATCATCGCGATCGGCGTCGCGTTCCTCGTCTCGCTCTTCCTCACGCCGGTCGGCATCCGGGTCTTCACGGCGCTGAAGGCCGGGCAGCCGATCCGGACCATCGGCCCGCAGACGCACATGGGCAAAAAAGGCACGCCGACCATGGGCGGCGTGATCTTCATCATCGCCACCGTGATCGCCTACGTGGCCGGGCACGCCGTGCTGACCACGCTGCCGTCGCAGCAGATCGCGCAGGACCGGCCGACGATCACCGCGCTGGTGCTGCTCGGCCTGTTCGTCTTCTGCGGCGCGGTCGGCTTCCTGGACGACTTCATCAAGGTCCGCAAGCGCAACAGCGGCGGCCTCTCCGCCCGCGGCAAGCTGATCGGCCAGATGCTGGTCGGCGGCATCTTCGGCGTCATCGCGCTCTACTTCCCGAGCACGATGGTCGGCCTGGAGGGTCAGCGGATCAGCGACGAGACGGTCGGCAGTGAGACGATCTCGTTCATCCGGGACATCGAGTGGGCGCAGGTCGGCAAGGCCGGCTCGGTGATCATATTCATCTTCGTGATCATGTCGATGTCGAACGCGGTGAACCTGACGGACGGCCTCGACGGCCTGGCCACCGGCGCGTCCGTGATGGTGCTCGGCGCGTACTCCATCATCGGCTTCTGGCAGTACCGGCACTGGTGCGCGGACCCGAACTACACCATGGAGTACTGCTACTCGGTGCGTGATCCGCTGGAGATCTCGATGATCGCGGGAGCCGCCGCCGGGGCCTGTGTGGGATTCCTGTGGTGGAACACCTCCCCGGCCCGGATCTTCATGGGTGACACCGGCGCGCTCGGGCTCGGCGGGCTGATCGGCGGCCTGGCGATGGCGAGCCGGACCATGCTGCTGGTGCTGATCCTGGGCGGCCTGTTCCTGATCATCACCATGTCGGTCGTCATCCAGATCATCTCGTTCAAGACCACCGGAAAACGTGTGTTCCGGATGTCACCACTCCAGCACCACTTCGAGCTGGCGGGCTGGTCCGAGGTCAACATCGTCGTCCGCTTCTGGATCGTCGCGGGCATCGGCGTCGCCATCGGCCTGGGCATCTTCTACAGCGAGTTCCTCGCGGCCACCTCGTAAGAACGGCGAAAACCCATCAGGGGGTACGGCCGGGGAAGCGCACTTCCCGGCCGTACCCCCTGATGGTTTTGGCGAATGTGAGCTTTTCGCTCGTCGACACGCCCGGCGCGCAGCGTGTTCCCGGCGTGTCCGGCGCACATGATGGGGCCATGGCGGAGGGCGGCGGCGAGGCGAAGACGGCGGAAGCGCGGGCGAGCGTGGATCTCGGCGGTGGGCTGGCCGCGCTGCGCGGGCTGCTGGCCCGGCCGCTGGCCTCCTACTACCTGCTGCTGGCCAGTTCCGGGCTGCTGCTGGTGATCGGCCTGACCATGGTCTTCTCCGCGACCAGCGTGCGGGCCTACGCGGAGAACGGCAACGCGTTCGCGATGATCAGCAAGCAGGCGCTGTTCGCGCTGATCGGCCTGGCCGCGTTCTGGGCCGTGCAGCGGCTGCCGGCCAGCACCCTGCGCCAGGTGGGATTCCCGGTGATGGTGGTCTCGTTGATCCTGCTCGCGGTGCTGGACCTGCTGGTGGTGCTGGACGGATTCGGCGTGCTCCCGGAGCCGCAGATCGGCCCGGTCTACGCGGACCTGCTCTGGCTCTACATCGGACCGGTCCAGTTCCAGCCGTCCGAGCTGGCCAAGTTCGGCCTGGTCCTGTGGGGCGCCGACATGATCGCCCGGAAGGGCGCGGCGATGGGCTGGTGGCGCGAGCTGTCCATGCCGCTCGGCCCCGCGGTCGGCCTGCTCTTCGTGCTGGTCGGCTACAACGACACCGGCACGATGATGCCGCTGCTCGGCATCGTGATCGGCCTGCTCTGGACGGCCGGCGTGCGGCTGCGCGTCTTCGCCGCGCTGTCCCTGGTCGGGCTGGGCGGCATCGGCCTGCTGATCGCGGCCGCGTCGCAGGGCGCCGGCTCCGGCGAGGCGGGCGCGCCCAACTACCGGCTGGACCGGATCACCTCGTTCCTCGCCTCGCCGGAGGAGTGCGCGCAGGCGGGCTGCTACCAGCTGATGCAGGCCCGGTACGCGATCGCGGACGGCGGCTGGTTCGGCACCGGGCTCGGCAAGAGCAGCCTCAAGTGGGGCTGGCTGCCGTCCGAGCACAACGACTTCATCTTCGCGGTCATCGCGGAGGAACTGGGCGTGGTCGGCTGCGCCGTGGTGCTCGCGCTGTTCGCCGTGCTGGCCTACACCGGTTACCGGATCGCCCGCCGGGTCCAGGACCCGTTCCGCCGGCTCGCCGCCGCGTCCATCACCACCTGGCTGGTCGTCCAGACGCTCGTCAACGTGGGCGGTGTGGTCGGCCTGCTGCCGATCACCGGCCTGCCGCTGCCGTTCATCTCCGACGGCGGCTCCGCGCTGGTGGTCACGCTGGCCGCGATAGGAGTGCTCGCCTCGTTCGCCCGCGCGGAGCCGGACGCGGCCCGCGCGCTCAACGCCCGCCCGCCGGCCCGCTGGGTCCGGCTGCTCTGGGCGCCGCTGCCCCCGCTGCCGCCGTCGGCCCGTGAGCCGGAGGCGCCGGTCGCCCGGCGCGCCACCACCCGGGTGCCGGCCGGCCAGGAACGACAGGCCGCGCGGCTGGCCCGCGCCGCGACCCGGGACCGGGTCACCCGGCTGCGTGGAGGGCCGGAGCGCAGGGGATGATGAGGGCTCTCCCGACCATGACCCGCGCGCGAGAGGGTTGATCAAGACATGAACACGCCGGACGGCGCACTCACGGCCGAGCAGTTGGGGACGGTGCACCTGATCGGGGTCGGCGGCGTCGGCATGAGCGGCCTGGCCCGCCTGCTGCTCACGCGGGGCATCAAGGTCAGCGGCAGTGAGCTGCGCGAGTGGCCCTACCTCGCGGCGCTGCGCGCGCTGGGCGGCACCATCCACATGACGCACACCGAGTCGAACCTCGACGGCGTCGACACCGTGGTCTACTCCACCGCGATCCCGCAGGACCACCTGGAGCTCGTCGAGGCGCGCAAGCGCGGGCTGCGCGTGCTGCACCGGTCCGAGGCGCTGGCCGCCACGATGACCGGGCGGCAGGCGATCGCGGTCGCGGGCACGCACGGCAAGACCACCACCACGTCGATGATCACGCTGATCCTGCAGCACGCGGGCGAGGACCCGTCGTTCGTGATCGGCGGCGAGATCTCCGAGGTGGGGTCGAACGCGCACCACGGCTCCGGGCAGTATTTCGTGGTCGAGGCGGACGAGAGCGACCGGTCGTTCCTGCGCTACCGGCCGCACGTCGCGCTGATCACCAACATCGACGCGGACCACCTGAACACCTATGGTGACCTGGCCGGCGTGGAGGCCGCGTTCGGCGAGTTCGCGCGGCTGGCCGACTCGCCGGTGAACGGGCGCGGCGACGGGTTCGTGATCGCCTGCGCGGACAACGAGGGCACCCGCCGGATGGCCGCCACGCTCCGCGAGGAAGGGCACACCGTCTATACGTACGGTGAGGCCGAGGACGCGGACCTGCGCATCTTCGACGTCCGCTCGTCCGCGGCCGGCGTGCGTTACCGGGCCGAGCTGGACGGGCTGTCGCTCGGCGAGATCTTCCTTCCCACGCCCGGCCGGCTGCTCGGCCTGAACAGCTCGGCCGCGGTGCTGACCGCGCTGCGGCTCGGCCTGCCGATCGAGAAGGTGGTCGAGGCGCTGGCGTCCTTCCCGGGCGTGCGGCGCCGGTTCGAGCGCAAGGGCGAGATCAACGGCATTCTGGTGTACGACGAGTACGCGTACCACCCGGTGCCGGTCAAGGCCGCGATCGAGACGCTGCGCGAGGTGGCCGGCGAGGGCCGGCTGATCGTGGTCTTCCAGCCGTACCGGGTGTACCGCACCCGCGACCTGGAGGCGGAGTTGGCCGCGGCGCTGTCGATCGCGGACGAAGCCGTGATCATGGAGGTCTTCGGGCCGGGCGAGACGCGGCTGCCGGGCGAGGGCGGCGTGTCGCTGACCGCCGCGATCGACCTGCCGGCCGGCCGCAAGGTCTTCGTGCCGGACTGGGACGGCGTGGCGGCCGAGGTGGTCCGCCGGGCCCGGCCGGGCGACGTGGTGGTCACCATGGGCGCACCGCCGAGCTCGATGCTGGGCGACGAGCTGATCGCGGCGCTGGGCGCCACGGAGCCCGCGGCGGAATGAGCACGTCGGCGGCGCGGGGCCATGTCCGCACGACCGGACCGGCGGCGCCGGGTGGTTCGCGCGTGAGCGGCCTGAGCGGCCTGGTGGCGCCGGGTGGGTCGCGCGTGAGCGGATCGGTGGCGCCGGGTGGTTCGCTTGCGGTTCGATCGGCGGCGCCGGGCGGTTCGCGCCTGAGTGGCCTGAGTGGCCTGAGCGGCCTGGTGGCGCCGGGTGGTTCGCGCGTGAGCGGATCGGTGGCGCCGGGTGGTTCGCTTGCGGTTGGACCGGCGGCGCCGGGCGGTTCGCGCGCGGCCGGATCCGCGGCGCGGTGGGCCGGCGGCCGGAGGGGGAGCCGGGCATGAGTGAGCAGGGCGGTGGCCTGCGTCGCTGGCGGCTGGTGCGGGCGGACCGGGACGCGGTTCCGCCGTCGGTGCGGCGGTTCATGCGCCGTGCTCGCCAGCGGCGGATCCGCGCGGCGCTGCCCTGGGCGATCGCCGTCGCGATCATCGCGGTCGCGTCCGGGATCGGCTGGATGATCTACGGCACCAGCGTGCTCGGCGTTCGGCACGTCGAGGTGACCGGCGCGGTGCTGCTCGACCCGCCGCAGGTGCGCGATGCCGCCGCGGTGCCGGACCTGACACCGCTGGCCCGGGTGGACACCGGCGCGGTCGCGGCCCGGGTCGAGGCGCTGGCGCCGGTGGACCGCGCGGTCGTCTCCCGCCGCTGGCCCGGCACGCTGCTGATCGAGGTGATCGAGCGCACCGGCGTGGCCGTGGTCCCCCGCGGCGACGAGTTCGCGGTCGTCGACGACGAGGGCGTGGCGTTCCGGACGCTGCCGAAGCGCCCGGCCGGGCTGCCGCTGCTGGAGGTCGCGAACCCGGGCCCGGAGGACGTCAACACGCGCGCCGGACTTGAGGTGCTGGCCGCGCTCAGCACCGAGCTGCACGCAAAGTTGATCTCCGTCACGGTGGAGGCGCCGGCCCGGATCCGGCTCAATCTGGCGGACGAGCGGACCATCGTCTGGGGCGACTCCTCGCAGAGCGCGGTCAAGTCTTCCGTGGCCACGGCCTTGCTGGACCGTGCGGAAAAGACGATCGACGTCAGCGCGCCCGAGGTCGTCTCGCTCAGATAGGGCGATTTTCGACACACGCGGGATGCGGCGCCGCCGACCGCAGAGGCATTTTGGGGCAAATGCGCTCTTCTTTCGCCCCAAACGCCCCACGCGGTCGGAACCAGGGCGCAGAGCCGGAGACCGGAGCCACGACCAGAAACACGACACGCCGTGTCGGTTCTTGGTTGAGGCCTCACGTCCGCATACGTTGCCGGAGAGGTCGCGTGGTTGACATAACTATCGACCTCTAGTAGAGGGTGAGGTTTCCGCCTCAATCTCAACGTTCCGGCGCATGAGTCGACACGGCCTGACCGAGGCTTTGTCGCCGATGCCCGTCAACCTCGGGAAGGGAAGGCAGACCGATGAACCCTCCGCACAACTACCTGGCGGTTATCAAGGTCGTCGGTATCGGCGGCGGTGGCGTCAACGCCGTCAACCGAATGATCGAGGTTGGGCTCAAGGGTGTCGAGTTCATCGCGATCAATACCGACGCGCAGGCGCTGTTGATGAGCGACGCCGACGTGAAGCTCGACGTGGGCCGCGAGCTGACTCGTGGTCTTGGCGCGGGTGCGAATCCCGACGTCGGCAAGAACGCGGCCGAGGATCACCGCGACGAGATCGAGGAGGTCCTCAAGGGCGCGGACATGGTCTTCGTGACCTGCGGCGAGGGCGGTGGCACCGGCACCGGCGGCGCGCCAGTCGTGGCGAACATCGCCCGTAAGCTCGGCGCGCTCACCATCGGCGTGGTCACCCGGCCGTTCTCGTTCGAGGGTAAGCGCCGCCAGGTGCAGGCCGAGACCGGCATCGACGAGCTGCGCAACCAGTGCGACACGCTCATCGTGATCCCGAACGACCGGCTGCTCGCGCTGGGTGATCGCGGAATAAGCATGATGGACGCGTTCCGCCAGGCCGACCAGGTCCTGCTCTCCGGTGTCCAGGGCATCACCGACCTGATCACCACGCCGGGCCTGATCAACCTGGACTTCGCGGACGTGAAGAGCGTCATGTCCGGCGCGGGCAGCGCGCTGATGGGCATCGGCAGCGCCCGCGGCGACAACCGCGCGGTCGAGGCGGCCGAGGCCGCGATCTCCAGCCCGCTGCTGGAGCAGAGCATGGACGGCGCGCGCGGCGTGCTGCTCTCCATCGCCGGCGGCTCCGACCTGGGCCTGTTCGAGATCAACGATGCGGCGCAGCTGGTCACGGACGCGGCCCACCCGGACGCGAACATCATCTTCGGTGCCGTGATCGACGACGCGCTCGGCGACGAGGTGCGGGTGACCGTGATCGCGGCCGGGTTCGACGGGGGCACCCCGGCGTACAAGCCGGTCGAGTCGGTGCGCAAGCCGCAGCCGGCCCCGACGCTGCCGTCCGCGCAGTCCAACCCGCTCCCGCCGCCGCCGCAGGAGCGCCGCAAGGTGCTCTTCGACGACGTCGACGTGCCGGACTTCCTGAAGAACGGCTCCTGACAGCACCGAACCGGCCCGGGGCTTCCCCGGGCCGGTTCTCTCCCACGGAGAAGAACACGTGAGCGACGCACGGCGGGACGAGATCGCCGGCAATCTGGCCGTGGTGCGGGCCCGCATCGGCGCGGCGTGCGCGGCTGCCGGGCGGGACCCGGCCGGCGTGACGCTGATCGCGGTGACCAAGACCTACCCGGCCGCGGACGTGGAGCATCTGGCCGCGCTCGGCGTCGCGGACGTGGGGGAGAACCGGGACCAGGAGGCCGCGCCGAAGGCGGACGCGGTGACCGTGCCGGTTCGCTGGCACTACATCGGGCAGCTGCAGCGCAACAAGGCCCGCTCGGTCGCGCGGTACGCGGACGTCGTGCACTCGGTGGACAGCGAGCGGCTGGCCGAGGCGCTCGCCGGCGCGGCCGCCCGGCAGCGGGAGGCCCCGATCGAGGTGCTGGTCCAGGTGAACCTGGACGGCGAGCCGCACCGCGGCGGCGCCGTGGACGCGGACGTCGGCCGGGTCGCCGAGGCCGTCGCGGCGCACCCGGAGCTGACGCTGCGCGGTGTGATGGCGGTGGCGCCGCAGGACTGGGAGCCGGCGGCCGCGTTCGCCCGGCTGGCCGAGGTCGCCGCGCGCATGCGGGCCGAGCACCCGGGCGCGGACCTCATCTCCGCCGGCATGAGCGGTGATCTGGAGGCGGCGATCGCGCACGGCGCGACACACGTGAGGGTGGGCGGCGCGTTGCTCGGCATGCGCGCACCGCTGCGGTAGCCTGACCGCGGAACCGAACTACATGAGTGTGATTCAACCGCGATGGGGGATTCACGAAGGTCCCGCGGGGGTATCACCGGTCCCTCGCCGGTCCGGGGAGGGACTGATGTCGAGGGTTCCACCGCAGGGCAGCGGCACGGCAGGGGGCGGTGCCGCCACGGCGGAGGCGAGGTGGGGGCAGGCATGAGAGGGCGTAACGGTACGAGGTTCGGCGAGCACGCTCGGCGGACGCGGAAGGGGCTCGCGGTGCGTCACGCTGTCCGCCTCCGTGGCGCGGTGGTGACCCGATGAGCGAGCGTGCGAGCGAATCATCGGCTCAGCGCCGGCCGCGCCGTGACCGAGGCGTCGACGGGAGCCCGGCATGAGTGCCCTCCGCAGGGCGGGTGTCTGGCTCGGTCTCGTCGAGGAGGACGACGACCCCCGCTACGAGAACTCGCGGTACGACGACGACGGCTACCGGTCCGGCTACCGCGGGCGTGACCACGACCGCCGGCGGTACAGCGAGGACTTCGAGGACGAGGACGAGGAGATCGACGAGCCGCCGGCGGTGCCCCGCACCCGCGGCCGGTCCGACGTCCGCGACCGCACCTCGCGCATCGACCGGGAGCGGCACGAGCGGCCGTCCCGCTCCTCCGTGCGCGAGGAGATGGAGCGCATCGAGGCCGAGCGCGCCGAGCGCGAGCAGGAACAGCAGCAGAGTGCGACGGTGCGCCCGATCACCCGAACGGGTGGAGCGGCGTCCGGTGCACTGACCTATCCCACGCAGGAGAGCCTGGCGCTGGCGCCGCCGCTGCCGGCCCCGAGCCGGGTCACGGTCGCGGAGGAGGAGCAGCGCTACCAGATCACCACGCTGCACCCGACCACGTACCGGGAGGCGCGGACGATCGGCGAGCACTTCCGGGACGGCGTACCAGTGATCATCAATCTCACCGAGATGGATGAGGGTGACGCTCGCCGTCTCGTCGACTTCGCGGCCGGACTAGCGTTCGGTCTTCGGGGTACGATCGAGCGAGTGACCAACCGGGTTTTCCTGCTCTCGCCGGCCAACGTTCAGGTCACCGCGGAGGACAAGGCCAAGATCGCCGAGGGCGGGTTTTTCAGTCAGACCTGACCCGACGCTGTCTTACCTGAATCTCTAGGGGCTCCGCTAGCCGTGCTGTCGATCGTGTTGCAAGTCCTCTACCTGCTGCTGTACGTGTTCTTCCTGACACTGCTGGCACGGTTCGTGCTGGGTGCGGTGCTGCAGTACGGACGGCGATGGCAGCCGAGCCGGGGCGCGGCCGCGGCACTGGAGTCGGTGTGGAGCGTCACTGATCCACCCCTCAAGGCGTTGAGGCGTGTGATCCCACCACTGCGAATTGGTACCGTGAGCTTCGACCTGGCCTCCCTTGTGCTGCTGGTTATCCTGATCGTGCTGATGGAACTCGTGGTACGGCCGTTGATCATCAGGTGAACAACGTGCAAAGGGTTGAGAACCTGACGACCAGCGCGCCACGCGGCCGCAACTGACCCGAGGAGTTTCGATGCCGCTGACCCCGGCCGACGTCCATAACGTCGCCTTCAAAAAACCCCCCATCGGCAAGCGGGGGTATGACGAGGAGGAGGTCGACGCCTTCCTGGACGAGGTCGAGCGCGAGCTCGCCCGTCTGATCGAGGAGAACAACGAACTCCGTGCTCAGGTCGAGCGCGGTGGCGGCCGCCCCGTCGCCCCGGCCGGCCCGGGCGCCGACCCGCGGATGGCCGCCGAGCTCAACGACCTCAAGGCGCAGCTCGACCGTGTCCAGCGGGACAAGGCCGCCGCCGACCAGGCCGCTCGCGCCATGCAGGCCGAGCTCGACCAGGTCCGCGCGCAGGGTGGCCCGGCCGGTGGTCTGGGTGGCCCCGGCACCAACCCGGACGGCGAGCAGCAGGCGCTCCGCGTGCTGATGATGGCGCAGCGCACCGCCGACGACCACGTCGCCGACGCGCGCCGCGAGGCCGACAAACTGCTGACCGACGCCCGCACCAAGGCGGAGGAGGTCACCCGCGAGGCGCGGGCCAAGGCCGACGCGCTCGAGCGCGACGCCCGGCAGCGTCACCAGGAGGCCATGGGCGGCCTGGACGCGAAGCGGTCCGCGCTGCAGAAGCACATCGAGGAGCTCAAGCAGTTCGAGCGGGAGTACCGCACTCGCCTCAAGGCCTACCTGGAGTCCCAGCTGCGTGACCTCGACGGTCGCGGCCAGGGACTCGAGGCGGAGCTAACCCGCAGCGAGGGCAACCGCGCGGTGGGTGGCTCCGGTGGTCTCGCCGCGGCGGGCCTGGCCTCGTCGTACGGCGGCGGTCGCAGCGGCTCCTCGATCGAGTCCGGCCGCTAGTCGACGCGACGGGGGTGAGCCATGATCGTCATCAGCCTGTTGCTCATCCTCGTCGCGATCACGCTGTTGGTGCTCGGACTGATGAGCGCGTCGAGCCTGCTCCTGATCGGCTCGATCGTGGGCAGTCTGCTGGCCGCCGTGACGCTGGTGGTCGGCATGCGGCAGACGGCTGCCGCACGCGCCGAGATGATCGACAACGCGGACGTGATGGCCGAGGCCGACACGAAGAGCGATGAGTACGGCGCGCCCGCCGAGGAGTACCTCGACGAGGAGTTCGCCGGTTACGAGGGGCGCCGCCAGCGACGAGAGGGCACCTCGTCGCCCGTCACCTCGACCGAGTTCCGGGACGAGGCCTACCCCGGCTTCGGCGCCTCCGAGCCGGAGCAGCCGGTCTACCGCGAGCCGGTGCCGCCGCAGCGCGAGCCGGCCGACGACCCGGAGGACGAGCCGGAGCCGCAGGACGTCACGGCCGCCGAGGCCGCCCGTGTCGCGCGCATGACGTCCGACGTCTACGTGGTGGACGGCCGGCCGCGCTATCACCTGGCCGGCTGCGTCCACCTGATGGACAAGGAGGCCGAGCCGCTGCCGGTCAACGAGGCGGCCGATCTCGGCTTCACCCCCTGCGGCCTGTGCGAGCCGGACAGCGCGCTGCTCGCCGACGCCCGCCGAGTTTGATCTTCACAGGCGCGTAACCGTTTCCCCGAAGGCGGGTTCGGGACAATGGTGGGCATGGACGTTTCCGTGCCCGTTCGGGTCAAGCCCGGCGCATCCCGCGCGCAGGTCGGCGGCCGGCACGACGGGCCGCACGGCCCCGCGCTGGTCGTCGCCGTCAACGCGCCACCCCTCGACGGCCGTGCCACCGAGGCCGCGCGCAAGGCCCTCGCGGGCGCGCTCGGCGTCCGGCCCGGGTCCGTCACGCTCAAGCTCGGCGCGGCCAGCCGCGACAAGGTCTTCCTGGTCGAGGACGCGCCCGAGGCGCTGACCGCCACCGTGACCGAGCTGCGGGACGGCGGGTGAGCGGCGACATAGACCTGGCGCTGCTGCTCGGCGCCGCCGTCGTGCTGATCGCGGTCGCCGCGGTCCGCATCTCCACCCGTTTCGGCTTCCCCAGCCTGCTGATCTACCTCGGCATCGGGCTCCTGATCGGCGAGGACGGGCTCGGCATCCGCTTCGACGACGCGGAGCTGACCCGGGTGCTCGGCTTCTGCGCGCTCATCGTGATCATCGCGGAGGGCGGCCTGACCGCGCGGGTGAGCACGCTGCGCCCGGTGCTCGGCCTGGCCGCGCTGCTCTCCACGGCCGGCGTCGCGGTCAGCATCGTCACGGTCGGCGTGGTCGTGCACCTGCTGCTCGGGCTGGACTGGCAGCTCGCGCTGCTCTACGGCGCGGTGCTCTCGTCCACGGACGCGGCCGCGGTCTTCGCCACGCTGCGCCGGCTGCGCCTGCCGCCGCGACTGGTCGCCACGCTGGAGGCCGAGTCCGGCATGAACGACGCGCCGGTGGTCATCGTCGTGGTGCTGCTCTCCACGTCCGGCTTCGGCGCCCATCCGTGGTGGTACGAGCTGCTGATCATCGGGTACGAGCTGGTGGCCGGCGCCGCGATCGGCTATGCCGTCGGCGTCTCCGGCCGCTGGCTGCTCCGGCACGCGGCGCTGCCGTCCGCCGGGCTCTACCCGATCGCGGCCGTGGCGCTGACCGTGCTGGCGTACGCGGCCGGCGCGGTGGCGCACGCGTCCGGCTTCCTCGCGGTCTACGTCGCCGGGGTGCTGCTCGGCAACGCGCGGCTGCCGCACCGCGCCGCGATCCTCGGCTTCGCGGACGGGCTCGCCTGGACCGCGCAGATCGGCCTGTTCGTGCTGCTCGGCCTGCTCGCCTCGCCGGACCGGCTGCCCGGCGCGATCGACGAGGCGCTGGTCGCCGGCCTCGCGCTGGTGCTGCTGGCGCGTCCGCTGTCGGTGCTGGTGTCCGCGCTGCCGTACACGCTGCTGCGGCCGTTGCGGGGGCGGATCCGGCTGGGCTGGCGGGAGCAGACGTTCCTGTCCTGGGCCGGGCTGCGCGGCGCGGTGCCGATCGTGCTGGCCACTATCCCGCTCTCCGGATCCGTACCCGGTGCGGGCCGGCTCTTCGACGTGGTCTTCGTGCTCGTGGTCATCTTCACGCTCGTGCAGGGCTCCACGCTGGCTCCGCTCGCCCGGCGCCTCGGGGTGGTGGCCGGCGCGGAGCCGACCGAGCTGTCGGTGGAGACCGCGCCGCTGGACCGGATGGGCGCGGACCTGCTGACGCTGGCGATCCCGCCGGGGTCGCGGCTGCGCGGCGTGCACGTGGACGAACTGCGGCTGCCGGTCGGCGCGTCGGTCACGCTGGTGGTGCGCGACGGCTCCGGATTCGTCCCGGCGCCGGACACCCGGCTGCGGTCCGGCGACAGCCTGCTCGTCGTGGCGACCGCGGAGGTCCGCGAGGTCGCGGAACGGCGGCTGCGGGCGGTGAGCCGGCGCGGCCGGTTGGCGCGCTGGTTCAACGAGTACGGCGCGGACGGGGGTGCACCGGACGCTCCGAGCAGAGGCTAGTGCATCCCAGTAGGTATTTGTCGGGATGGCGATAAATTACCCGGACGGATGTGGTGAAAACGGCTCATCCCGGTGCGCCCTGTTGTCGGATTCGCTTACGGTCCGTATTCTTGCGAACCTCCGGAGTGCACGGCGGCCCGCCGTGTGCCCGTTTTGCACGTGGGGGGCGCCATGGTCAAGCGGGCGGACATGGCCAAGGAAGTTACTACTGGCGACCAGGCGGCCACTGGCCGTAAGGTGTCGGGACGGGCCGGCAAGGCCGCGAGCGCGGCGACGACGGGGGCGTCGGCGACGGCCGGCAAGTCCGGGAACCGCGCCCGCATCGGTGCCACGGCCAAGCCGGGCGGAGCCGCGAAGCCGGGCGGAGCCGCCACATCAGGTGGAGCCGCCGCGACGGGCGCGGTCAGCTCGCCGAACCGAGGGCCTGCGCGTGGGGCGGCGGTGGGGAAGCCGGCCGGGGCGACGTCGGCCGCTGCGAGGTCGGTCACCGCGACGGCGTCGAAGAACAACACAGCGAAGACTGCGACCGGGGTGAAGGCGGCGTCCGGCGGGAAGTCCGGGGCGCGCAAGGCGGCCAGCCCGAAGCCGTCGGCCGCCACGGTAACCCGGTCGACCAGCGGCGCGGCACCGGCCGACGGTCCGGCGCCGACCGTCAGAGCGGCGGCGGCGGCGAGCGGCAAGGCGACGACTGCCAAGGCGGCGAGCGGCAGGACAGCGGCGACTGACAGGGCGGCGGCGGGCCGCGCGCGGAAGGGCGCGGCGAAGGTCGCCCCGGCGAAGGCCGCGTCGGCCGGAGCGCGGGTCAAGGGTGCATCGGCCGAGGCCTCGTCGGTCGGGACCGCGGCAGCGGCCGGGACGGTTCCGGCCGAGGGGGTGACGGCCACGCGCGGCGCCAAGGCCGCGCCGGCCGGAAAGCGCGCCACCGCAGCATCTGCTGAAGAAACGGCGAAAGCCACCAAAGCGGTACGGGCCACGACGGCCGAAGCCACGAAGACCACCGCGGGGATGACCGCGCGGCGCACCGAGGGCACGACGAAGGGCACCGGCAGGAACCGGGCCGAGCCGGCCGCCACCCGGACGGCACGGACCGACAGGACGCGGGCAGACACAGCACCGCCGACCGCCGCGGACAGCGCGGCCGAGGGAGCGACGACCATGGCGAAGGCAGCCGAGACCAGGACACCGGCCCGCAAGACCGCGCCCGCGAAGGGCGCCCGGAGCGCGGCCGAGACCGAGAAGATCCGGGCCGCCCTCGCGGGCCGCCGGGACGAACTGCGCCACGAGTACGATCAGACCCTGATCGAGATCGCCGACCTTCAGCGCGAGAGGCTGGGGGACTCGGCGGGCGACGACCAGGCGGACACCGGCACCAAGACGTTCGAACGCGAGCAGGAGATCACGCTCGCGAACAACCTCCTGGAGCGGATCAACCAGGTCGAGCGTGCGCTGGAGCGGTTGGACGAGGGACACTACGGCTGGTGCGAGCGGTGCGGGAACCCGATTCCCGTCGAGCGGCTGGCCGCGTTCCCGTCCGCGACCCGGTGTGTGAAGTGCAAGCAACTGGAGGAGCGGCGCTGACTTCCGCGCCGCCGGGGAGGACGGACCGGTGACGGTGGAGGCTGAGCAGCCGCCCGCGGAAGCGCGTGCCAGCGGGCCCGGAAGTGTTCGGCGGGCGGTCACCGTCCTCGGCGCGGTCGCGGCCGTCAGCGTCGCGGCGGACTTCGCGACCAAGGAGCTCGCGCTCGCGACGCTGAACTATCGCGACGACGTGACGGTGATCCCGGGCGTGCTCTACTGGAGCCTGATCCGCAACAGCGGAGCCGCGTTCAGCCTCGGCGAGGACTACACGTGGATCTTCCCGATCGTCACGATCGTGGTGGTGATCTGGATCGGCTGGATGGCCACGAAGCTGCGGTCCGTCCCGTGGGCGATCTCGCTCGGCCTGGTGCTGGGCGGCGCGCTCGGCAACCTGATCGACCGGATCTTCCGCGAGCCGTCCCCGTTCCTCGGCCACGTGGTCGACTTCATCAGCGTGTTCCAGCCCGACGCGGGCGCGTTCCCGATCTTCAACCTGGCGGACAGCTCGCTCAGCGTCGGGGTGGTGCTGGCGGTGCTGCTGGAACTCACCGGACGGCAGCGGGACGGCTCCCGGATATCCTCGGACAGCGGCGAGAAGCCCGCCCCCGGCAGCAGTGACAAGAAGGACAGCACGAGCGCGTGACGCAGCCCTCCGGTGATACCCGATCCCTCCCCGTGCCCGACGGCCTCGACGGCCTGCGTCTCGACGCCGCCGTCTCCCGGCTGTTCGGGCTCTCCCGCACCGCGGCCGCCGCGATCGTCGAGGCCGGCGACGCCTATGTCGACGGCACCCGGCGCGGCAAATCAGACAAGGTCTCCGGCGGCTCCTGGCTGGAGGTGACGCTGCCCGCACCGGCCGCGCCGCCGACCGTGGTCGCGGAGACCGTGGACGGCCTGCGGGTCGTCCACTCCGACGACGACATCGTGGTGGTCGACAAGCCGGTCGGCGTCGCGGCCCACCCGAGCCCGGGCTGGACCGGCCCGACCGTGATCGGCGGTCTCGCCGGGCTCGGCCACACGATCGCGACCAGCGGCGCCGCCGAGCGCCAGGGGGTCGTGCACCGGCTCGACGTGGGTACCACCGGGCTCATGGTGGTGGCGAAGAGCGAGCACGCGTACACGGTGCTCAAGCGCGCGTTCAAGGAGCGCGAGGTGGAGAAGCGCTACCACGCGATCGTGCAGGGGCACCTCGACCCGCTGCGCGGCACGATCGACGCGCCGATCGACCGGCACCCGTCCTCGGACTGGAGGTGGGCGGTGATGACCGGCGGCAAGCCGAGCATCACGCACTACGACACGCTCGAGGCGTTCCGGTCGGCCAGCCTGGTCGACATCAGGCTGGAGACCGGGCGCACCCACCAGATCCGGGTGCACATGTCCGCGATGCGGCACCCGTGCGTGGGCGATCTCACCTACGGCGCCGACCCGACCCTCGCGCAGCGTGCCGGCCTGCACCGGCAGTGGCTGCATGCGCGCGAGCTGAGTTTCACCCACCCGGGCACGTACGAGGAGGTGCGGTTCGTCAGCGAGTACCCGGACGACCTGCAGCACGCCCTCGACGTGCTGCGCGCGGCGAGTTGACCGGGCTGCTGCGGCGGCTGGACGAGCGGCTCCTGCCGCCGCTCGGCCGTGGTCTCGCACGGGCCGGGCGTACCCCCGGCCGGTTGCGGTTCCTGACCGGCGCGGCCGTGGCCGCCTCCGTCGCGGTGCTGCTGACCGCGGTCTGGGCCGCGGACCGGCCGGCGCCGTCCGGCGACGACACCGTGGGTGACGTGGTCCGCCTCGGCGTGGTCGAGGGCGACTCGATCCCGGGGTACGCGGACGCGTCCGCCGCCGAGCTGGCCACGCTCGGCGGCGCCACCACCGCCGTGTTCGCGCTGGTCACGTTCACCGAGTACCTCGCGCCGGACCGGCTGGCCGCCGCGCTGGAGGGCCGGGCCGCCGCGGTGGTGGTCGGCCGGGTGCCGCTGGCCGGCGCCCAGACCGAGATCGTCCGGATCGCGGTGCAGCGGCTGCCGGCCGACCTGATCGGCGGCATGGGCGTGATCGCGGAGCGCAAGGACCGGGAGGCCGAGGACTATCGCCGGCTGAGCGCGAAGCTGACCGGTGACTCCGCGCAGGAGCTCCGGTTGCGGACCGTGTACGACAGCGGCGCCGCGGTGGCGGCGACGGAGGCGACGGCGTACCGCGACGGGTGTTCGTGTCTTTACGCGGCCGTGATTCGGGCCACGCCGGCGGAGCTGACCGCGGTCGCCGAGCGGCCCGAGGTCCGGGTCGTCGATCCGGCCCCCGAGCTGTCCCGCCTCGACCGCGCCGTGCTCCTGCCCCCGCTTCCGGAACAGGACGACGTGGTCAAACCACCTGTGGACGGGCTCACAGAATCCATGGCGCCGCTCGGCACACCCGTGACGCCGGGCGGCCGATAGGGGAGAATGGCAGCATCCCGGCGCGGCCCCACGCGTTGAACCATCCGGCAGCGCGGCAGTCCCCGTACCGACGGTCAGGTTCAGCGTTCGGGGCGGCGGCCGCACGATCCGGCACGCATCGTTAGGGTCTGCGGAGTCCGGCCGTTTTGGGTAGATGGCCGGACGATTGGGATGAGGATGCGGGTGTGGCCTGAAGCGGGTTTCCTTCGTAGCCTGTCAGGCAGACCATTGGCGCTGGGAGGATGCATCCGTGGAGGGCACCGAGACCGACTGGGGTCGGGGGCAGGAACCGCCGCCGCGATGGCGAGCGCTTCTTGACCGTGCCCTGCTCGGTGGCCGGACCGGGGAGCATGCCCAGGTGAACGCGGACCGGGCGGGCCGCGGCGAGCCCGGCTACCCGGCGAACGGACATAACGGGCATCCCGGCGCTAGCGGCTATCCGGAGGCGAACGGCTACCCCGAGGGCGGCAATCGGTACGGCGCGCCCGAGGGCGACCCACGCCGCGGCTACTTCGAGTCCACCCCGCCCGGCGGCGGCCCGCTCGACGCGCCGGTGCCTCCGCCGGACAGCCCGCTGCCGCGCCGCCCGCAGCGCACCCCCGCCTCCCCGTCCTACGGCGCGGCCGTGAACGGGCGCCAGCAGGACCCGGTGCAGCCGCCGCCGGCGCAGCAGCCGCCGATGCGGCCCGGACCGGACGCCACCGGCACGGCCCGCCGCCAGCCGTACCCGCCGGCCGGCGGAGCCTACGGCGGGCCGCAGCCCGTGCAGCCGCCGCCGGTCACGCCGAGCGGCCCGGACGAGGGCTTCGAGTCCCGCTACGCCGCGCTGGACCCGCGCTACTCGCCGGTCCAGCCGGGCCGTTACCCGTCCGGCCCGCCGATGCCGCCGGCCGGTGCTCCGGCGCCCCCACCGGTGCCGCAGGCAGCCGCGCCGGCGCCGCCGGTCCCGCAGGCACCACCGATGCCGCCCGCGGCCGCGCAGGCCCCGCCGGGCGGCGCCTACGGTGGCGCGCCGCAGGCCTACGCCGCACCCGAGCGTGACTATCCGCCGCAGCCGTCGCGCTACTCGATCCTGTCCCCGCCCGGTTACGTGCCCCCGCCCCCGCCGCCGAAGACCGAGCCGCCGGCGCCGCAGGCCCAGCCGGCCGCGCCGGCCCGGTTCCAGGAGAAGAACGTCGGCTTCCTCGGCGGCGCCGCGCCCGAGCCGGCGGCCCGGCCGGCGATGGACGTGGAGACCGAGCGCGCGATAAGCGTGCTCAAGCGTGACCTGGGCGGCCCGCGCGTGATGGCGTTCGCCAACCCGAAGGGCGGCGTGCACAAGACCACCGCGACCGTGCTCGCCTCGGCCGCGGTCGGCAGCGTGCGCGGCAAGGGCGTGCTCGCCTGGGACGACAACGAGCTGCGCGGCACGCTCGGCCTCCGGGCCGGCAGCGCCCGGCACGCGCGCACGGTCCGGCACCTGATCGCGGAGCTGGCCCAGATCGAGATAACGCACGGCGCCGAGCTGCTCGACCGGCTCGACGACTTCCTCCGGCACGCCTCCGACGGGTCGTACGACGTGCTCGCCGGCGAGGAGAACCCGCGCTTCGCCCAGCGCCTCGACCAGCACACGGTCCGCCGCGTGCTGGAGCTGCTGCGCCGCACGCACGACGTGATCTGCGTGGACACCGGCAACAACGTGGAGAGCGTGAACTGGCAGACCGTGCTGCAGGCCGCCGACCAGCTGGTGGTCACCACGGTCCCGCGCGAGGACGCCGCGTTCACCGCGGACTGGATGCTCGACCTGCTCGACGACGTCGGCATGGGCGACCTGGTGTCGAACGCGGTGACGCTCATCTCCTGCCCGACGCCGGGCAAGTCACCGCTGCTCGACGACCTGGAGAAGCACTTCAAGACGCGGACCCGGGCGGTCGCGATCGTGCCGTACGACCCGGCCCTGGAGACCGGCGCGTCCATCGAGTACCACCAGCTCCAGCCGGAGACGCGGAACGCCTGGCTGCGCGCCACCTCGATGATGCTGGAGCCGTTCGCCCGGTGATCCGGGTCCCGGCGGCGCACGCTCACGGCGCCTGAGAGGATCGAGGCGTGAGCGCGTCCAGTTGGCAGCCCGGCGTCAGCGGTGTCCCGTCGTCCGACGACCATGGCCCGGAGCCGTCGCCGGTGTCCGCGCCGGAGCTGCCCGGGTCGCCGCCCGATCCGCTGACGCCGGACCCGGCGGGTCCGCCGTCCCCCTCGGAGCCGCCGGAGTCGCCGGGGCCGCCGCTCGGCCGGGAGATCGCGTGGTCCGTCGCTGCAGGGCTGGTGATCGCGGCGCTGGGCATCCCGCTCGGGCTGCTCTGGGCCGTGCTGGCGCCGGACGTGCCGGTCGTGCAGGGCGAGAACGGTCCGCTGCTCACGTCCGCGCAGCCGGAGCAGTTCGTGGCCGCGGACGGGTGGTTCACGTTCCTCGGCATCGCGTTCGGCATCCTGATCACCGTGGCGGCGTGGTACGCGCTGCGCCGCTATCGCGGCGCGATCGCGTTGACCGCGGTCACGCTCGGAACGATCGGTGCGGCGCTGCTGGCGTCATGGGCGGGCAGCAAGGTCGGCCTCGGCGAGTACGAGCGGCTCAAGGCGACCGCGGCGATCGGCGAGCACTTCACCAAGCCGGCCGAGCTGCGGGCCGGCGAGGTGCACCTGTTCCTGGGCTTCCTGCCCGGCATCCGCGGCGACCTGCTGGCCGGCCCGCTGGCCGCCGCGGCCACCTACACGCTGCTCGCCGGCTGGTCCCCGTGGCCGTCGCTCCGCCCCGAGCCGTCGCCCACCTACCCGCCCGCCACCCCGATCGGCCCGGCCTTCACCGCACCCTCCAGCGACCTCGGCGCACCGGCGCCGCTCGATGCGGGCACGCCGCCCTCCGGGCCGACTGAGGCCGTGGGCGACAGCAGCGACACCAAGGAGTGGGAGCGTCCGGAAGCCGGCAGGTGAGCCCGGGTTCGCGGTTTCGGGGTTGCGGGAACCAGCGGCGGGACCGGCAGGGAGGCCGCCCGCGGCCGACCGGTGCCCGCGGGAGCACTGGGAAAGTGCCCACGCCGGAAGCGGGAAAATCGATCTCCGGAAGCGCCGCAGGCGAAAGGTCTAGTTCTGGCTGGACGGGGTGGCGTATTCGGAGAGCGGGACCGGGACCGCGCGGACCGTGCGGAACAGCGCGGCCTCGCGGGTGAGCAGCTTGAGCTCGGCGCGTAGGCGGGCCGCGGTGTCGGTCGCGGCGAGCAGGGCCTGGCGGTCCTCGACCGTGAACGCGCCGGTCGCCGCGACCAGGTGGGAGAGCGTGGTCGGGTCGTCCGGGAGCTGTTCGGGCACGTCGGGCGACTCCGGGCGCATCAGGCTCAGGTATTCGCGGAACGTGGCGAGCACGCGCGGGGCCAGCAGGTCGGCCACGTCCTCGGCGCCGGCCGGCTCGGGCAGCCACTCGACCTGGGCGACCAGATAGGGCGCGGGGTCCGGCATCACCTCGGTGATCCGGAAGCGGCGGCGGCCCACGGTGAGCAGGTCGAACTGGCCGTCGGGCAGCTCGGTGACCTGGCGGACCTCGGCGGTGCAGCCGATCTCGTGCAGCGTGACGCGCGCGGCGGCGGCGTCGGGGCCGCCCGGTCCGGCGGGCAGCACCTCCCAGCCGCTGCGGATCGCGACGACGCCGAACTCGCGCGGCGTCTCCTCGGGGCGGGCGACCAGGTCACGGACCAGCTCGCGATATCGCTCCTCGAAGATGTGCAGCGGCATCACCAGGCCGGGGAAGAGCACCGTCCCCAACGGGAACACCGGCAACCGCGTCACCACGCCACGAGCGTAGCGGAACCGCCCCGGCCCGTGAGCCCCGCGCCTCTTCCGATCCTCAGCCACCCTGCCATCCTGACGGACGCGGGGCCGGTTCCGCTGCGTTATCGTCCCGGCAACCGGACTGGCCCCTGTCCGCCCGGAGCGCGCCGAATAGACTCCCAAGGGTGTTGAACCGGATCGACCTGCGGAGCGCGGCCGACGCCGCGGTGCCGCGTGGCCTGCTGCCCCGTGCCCAGCTCGACGTCTCGGTCGCGACCGAGACCATCCGCCCGCTCGTGGAGGCGGTCCGTGAGCATGGGTTCCCGGCCATCCGCGAGGCGACCGAGCGGTTCGACGGCGTGCATCTGGAGCGACTGCGCGTGCCGGCCGAGGCGATCGCGGCGTCGCTCTCCGCGCTCGAGCCGGACGTGCGCGCCGCGCTGGAGGAGGCGATCGCCCGCACCCGCAAGGTGCACGCCGACCAGCGCCGGCACGACGTGACCACGCAGGTCGCGGCCGGTGGCACGGTCACCGAGCGCTGGCTGCCGGTGTCCCGCGTCGGTCTCTACGTGCCCGGCGGCCTCGCGATGTACCCGTCGACCGTCGTGATGAACGTGGTGCCCGCGCAGATCGCGGGCGTGGATGCGCTGGTGGTGGCGAGCCCGCCGCAGAAGGAGAACGGCGGCCTGCCGGACGCCCGGGTGCTGGCCGCGTGCGCGCTGCTCGGCGTGGACGAGGTCTATGCGGCCGGCGGCGCCCAGGCGATCGCGATGCTGGGCTACGGCTCGACCGGCGCGGTCGACGGCGACGGCTGCGCCCCGGTCGACGTGATCACCGGCCCCGGCAACATCTGGGTGACCGCGGCGAAGCGGCTGCTGCGCGGCGTGGTCGGCATCGACGCGGAGGCCGGGCCGACCGAGATCGCGATCCTGGCCGACGACACCGCCGACCCGGTGCACGTCGCGGCCGACCTGATCAGCCAGGCCGAGCACGACCCCCTCGCGGCGAGCGTGCTGGTCACGCCGTCCGTGGCGCTCGCGGACGCGATCGAGGACGCGCTGTCCCGGATGGTCGCGGCCACCAAGCACACCGAGCGGATCACCACGTCGCTGACCGGTTCGCAGTCGGGGATCGTCCTGGTCGCGGATCTGGAGCAGGGCCTGCGGGTCGTCGACGCGTACGCGGCGGAGCACCTGGAGATCCAGACGCGGGACGCGCGCGAGTGGGCGATGCGGGTGCGCAACGCCGGCGCGATCTTCGTGGGGGCGTTCGCGCCGGTGTCGCTGGGCGACTACTGCGCCGGCTCCAACCACGTGCTGCCGACCGGCGGCTGCGCCCGGCACCAGTCCGGCCTGTCCGTGCAGTCGTTCCTGAAGAACGTGCACATCGTGGAGTATGACGAGCCCGCGCTGCGCGAGGTCGCGGCGCACGTGGTCGCGCTCGCCACGGTGGAGGACCTGCCGGCGCACGGCGAGGCCGTCACCGCGCGGTTCCCCGGAGGGTTCGCATGATCGACCTTCCCATCCGGGACGACCTGCGCGGCCTGAGCCCGTACGGCGCGCCCCAGCTCGACGTGCCGGTCCGGCTGAACACGAACGAGAATTCGTACCCGGTGCCCGACGAGGTGGTCGAGGCGATCGGCAAGGCGCTCCAGGCCGAGCTGCGCGACCTCAACCGCTACCCGGACCGGGACGCGATCGCGCTGCGCGGCGCGCTCGCGGAGTACCTCGGGCATGGCCTGACCACCGCGCACGTCTGGGCGGCGAACGGTTCCAACGAGATCCAGCAGCAACTGTTGCAGGTGTTCGCGGGCCCGGGGCGCACCGCGCTCGGCTTCACCCCGGCCTACTCGATGCACCCGCTGCTCGCGGTCGGCACCGGCACCCGCTGGGTGGACGGCCGGCGCGACGAGGGCTTCGGCCTTGCCGCGGAGCACGCGGTGGCGCAGATCCGCGAGCACGCGCCCGACCTGGTCTTCCTCTGCTCGCCGAACAATCCGACCGGCACCGCGCTGGACCCGGCCGTGATCGCGGCCGTGCTGGACGCCGCGCCCGGCATGGTGATCGTCGACGAGGCGTATGCGGAGTTTGCCCGCCCCGGCACGCCGAGCGCGCTGGAGGTGCTGCCCGGCCACCCGAGGCTGGTGGTGACGCGCACGATGAGCAAGGCGTTCGGGTTCGCCGGCGGGCGCCTGGGCTACCTGGCCGCGCACCCGGCCGTGGTGGACGCGGTGCAGCTGGTCCGGTTGCCGTACCACCTTTCCGCGCTGACCCAGGCCGCGGCGCGGGCCGCGCTGTCGCACCGGGCCGCGCTGTTGAGCACGGTCGAGGCGATCAAGGTCGAGCGGGACCGGATCGTGTCCGTCCTGCGCGACCGTGGGCTCACCGTTGCGGAGAGCGACGCGAATTTTGTCCTTTTTGCGACGCCCGATCCCGACCAGAAGACCGCCTGGCGGGCGCTGCTCGACCGTGGTGTCCTCGTGCGGGACGTCGGTCTGCCCGGCTGGCTGCGCGTCACGGCCGGCACCCCCGACGAGACCGACGCTTTCCTGAACGCGATGAAGGAGCTTGACCGATGAGCCGACGGGCGCGGATCGACCGCACCACCAACGAGACCAAGGTGCGCATCGAGCTGGACCTGGACGGGACCGGCAAGGGCGACATCAGCACCGGCGTGGGCTTCTTCGACCACATGCTGAACCAGATCGCCAAGCACGGCGGCTTCGACCTGACCGTGCACACCGAGGGCGATCTGGAGATCGACGCGCACCACACGATGGAGGACACCGCGCTCGCGCTGGGCACCGCGTTCGCGGAGGCGCTCGGCGACAAGGCCGGCATCCGGCGGTACGGTTCCGCCACCATCCCGATGGACGAGGTGCTGGTCCGGGCCGCGCTCGACCTGTCCGGCCGGCCGTACATGGTGCACGACGAGCCACTGCTCACGCCGTATATCGGGCCGGTCTACGCGACCAGCATGACCCGGCACATCTGGGAGTCGTTCGCGCAGACCGCGAAGATGACGCTGCACGTCTCGGTGCTGCGGGGCGCGCGGGAGGGTGGCCACCCGGACGCGCACCACGTGGTGGAGGCGCAGTTCAAGGCCGTCTCCCGGGCGCTGCGCGAGGCGGTGGAGATCGACCCGCGCAACGCGGGCGCGATCCCCTCGACCAAGGGCACGCTGTGATCCCGCTGCTCCTGCTGGCTTTCGCCGGGATTCTCGCCGGTGGGGCGTTCTCGCTCCACCGGCAGGAGGCGAGCACGTTCTCGATAGTGATCACCGGACTGCTCGCCGCGCTGGCCGCGGCGGGCGGCATCCTCTGGCTCATCCCGGAATAGGGGAGCAATCATGACAAAGCGTGTGGTGATCCTGGACTACGGCTCCGGCAACCTGCGCTCCGCCGAGCGCGCGCTCGAGCGGGCCGGCGCGGACGTGACGGTCACGCCGGACCTGGCCGCGGCCGCGGACGCGGACGGCCTGGTCGTGCCGGGCGTCGGCGCGTTCGCCGCGTGCATGGCCGGCGTGGAGAAGATCGACGCCGGCCCGATGATCGCGGAGCGGGTCGCGGCCGGCCGCCCGGTGCTCGGCATCTGCGTGGGCATGCAGATCTTCTTCGAGTTCGGCGACGAGCACGGCACCGTCACCAAGGGCCTCGGCCTGCTGCCCGGTGGCGTGACCCGGTTGACGGCCGAGCGCATCCCGCACATGGGCTGGAACACGGTCACCGTGCCGTCCGGGAGCCGCCTGATGGACGGCATGCCGGGCGACGCCCGGTTCTACTTCGTGCACTCCTACGCGGCCTCCGGGCTCGGCGCGCTGGGGGATGCGCTGGTCACCACGGCCGCGCACGACGAGCCCTTCGCCGCCGTGGTCGAGCGCGGCCCGCTCTCGGTCGCGCAGTTCCACCCGGAGAAGTCCGGCGACACCGGCGCGCGCCTGCTCCGGAACTGGATCGCGGGGCTGTGAGCAAGGACCGGGCCATCCGGCGAGCCGCCCGGCTGCTGGAGGCGGAGCGGCAGCGCGCCGCCCGCGCGGCCGTGGCGTCGCGCCGCCAGAAACGCCGGGACATCACCGGCAAGATCGTGCCGAAGCTGCCGGACCGGCGCACCGGCCGGCTGCAGCCGCGGCGGACCGCGGCCCAGCGCGCCGCGATCGTGATGCTCAGCCTGCTGGCCGTGATGGTGACCTGGTACCTGGTGGACGACCTGGTGATGCGCCTGATCATCGTCCTGGTGCTGATCCTCGCCCTACCAGCGCTGGTCGTGATCGCGCTGGGCCGAAGAAACTCATGATCAAGGAGAATTCGTGACCCTCGAACTGCTTCCCGCCGTCGACGTCGCCGACGGTCAGGCCGTCCGCCTGGTGCAGGGCGCGGCCGGCAGCGAGACCGCGTACGGCGACCCGCTGGAGGCCGCGCTCGCCTGGCAACTCGACGGAGCCACCTGGATTCACCTGGTCGACCTGGACGCCGCGTTCGGCCGTGGCTCGAACGCCGAGCTGCTGGCCGAGGTCGTGGGCCGGCTCGACGTCAACGTGGAACTCTCCGGCGGCATCCGCGACGACGAGTCCCTGAAGCGCGCATTGGACACCGGCGCGACCCGGGTCAACATCGGCACGGCCGCGCTGGAGAACCCGGAGTGGTGCGACCGGGTCGCCGCGGAGTATGGCGACCGTGTTGCGATCGGCCTGGACGTGCGCGGCCGCACGCTGTCCGCGCGTGGCTGGACCCGGGACGGCGGCGACCTCTACGAGGTGCTCGCCCGCCTGGACAAGGCCGGCGCGGCTCGCTACGTCGTCACGGACATCACCAAGGACGGCACCATGCGCGGCCCGAACCTCGAACTGCTCCGCGAGGTCTGCGCCGCCACGCCCGCCCCGGTGATCGCCAGCGGCGGCGTGTCCACGCTGGACGACCTGCGTGCGCTGGCCACGCTCGAGTCGGCCGGCGTCGAGGGCGTCATCGCCGGGAAGGCGCTCTACGCGGGCGCGTTCACGGTGTCGGAGGCACTGCGGGTCCTGTTCGAGAGCTGACCGTCCATGATCGAGGCGTCCCCGAAGTCGTTCTAACGACTTCGGGGACGCCTTGATCATGAGTGCGTGGTGCGGCTCGTCGACCTTCAAGATCAAGATTTTCCCACTTCCGGCGTGGGCGCGTTCCGAGTGCTCCCGCGGGCAACGGTCGTCGCTGGCGCTCCTCCCTACACGTTTCGTCGTGGTCGCCTCAAGACCGCAGGGCCGCTCGCAGCTTCTCGGTGGCGCTGGCGAACGCGCCCGCCGCGGTGACCCGGTCCAGCAGCCGGCGGGCCGCTGCCATCGCGGCCGCGGTGTCCGGCGGATCGGACTCGGTCGCGGCCGCGATCGCGTTCACGTCGCGCAGCGCCGCGTCCGGGTCGGGCAGCGCCTCCGGCACCGCGTCGATCGCGGCGTGCAGCCGCCGGGCCGCGGACACCACCGGCGCGAGCGACTCGGCCCGGCGCTCGCCGACGATCGCCTTCGCGTGATCGCCGGCCGCGGCGGCACCGTGGTTGTCGCCGTGGATGTGGACGCCCATCAGTCGTCCTTCCCCTTCTTCGACCCGCCGCCGTCGCCGTCGTGCTTCGTGGCCTGCGCCTCCGAGCCCGCGGCCGCGGCGCCGTAGTTGTCGCCGCTGATGAACACGCTGCTGTTGTTGTAGACGTTCATCCGCCGCTCGTACTCGGACGTGTCGATCCCGGCGTCGCGCAGGTAGCCGATCACCGCCTCGCTGATCCGGCGCTCGATCAGCTTCGTGTACTTCTCCGCGTCCAGCCGCTGCAGGTAGGTCACCGGCCGGGCCGCGGACGTCGCCTGCCGCAGGTCGAACCGCGCACCGAAGTCGCCGAGGTCCTCCTCGGTCACCTCGGCCTCCGTCCGGCGGAGGGCGCGGGCCAGCAGCGCCATCCGGTAGAGCGTGACCGCCATCCGGAACGGCGCCAGCGCGATGTTCTCGCCGAAGTCGCGCAGGCTCTCCAGCACGGCCCGCCCCGCGACGCCGCCGCCGGCTGGGTAGCCGTCGATCCGCCGGTACCGGTGGCCGAGCGGGCCCAGCACGGTCGAGACCGTCTCCACGTAGAGCATGCCGCCCTCCACCGCGATGTGCGTGAACGTGGAGACCGCGATGCTGTGGTGCTCACCCGGGATCAGCATGCGTCCGTCCGCGGAGTGCACCGGCGTCACGTTCGCGCCGACCGTGGCCCGCAGGAAGTGCCGCACGCTGGCCTGCGGATGCCGGATCACCGACTCCATCGCGGCCGGCGTCGCGTGCGAGTACGGCACCAGCTCGTCCGTGTCGACCAGCGGCCAGCCGTCGCCGCCGACGCCCGCGGAGACGATCTGGTCGCGCAGCGTCAGCCCGGACATCCGCTCGGCCTCGCGCAGGTCACCGGCGCGCAGCGCGGCCAGCCGCCGCTTGACGAACCGGTTCAGCTCGGCCGGGTCGACCGTGACCGGCCGGTCACCGTCGCCGTCCGGCTTCAGCTCCATCGCCATCGACCAGGCACGAAGCACGCCGCCCGCGCCGAGGAACGGGTTGTCACCGGAGTGCAGCAGGATGTTGCCGCGCTGGGCCAGCGACAGCCGCGCGATCCGCTCCTCGACCCGCGGACTCGGCACGATCGCGCCCCGGTCCGCGTGGCCGGGGCTCAGCTCGACCGTGAGCGCGCGCAGGATCGTGTGCCGCACCGCGACCGTGACGATCAAGACCGCAAGACCGATCAACAGCGTCATCGCGTACGGCGAGCGCGTGTCCTCCTCCGCGGTCGCGTACTCGGTCGGCGTCCCGGCGGGGCCGTAGATCATCGGCCCGATGAGCGCGTAGAGCAGCGGCAGCGCGACCAGGCCGGCCAGCACCAGCTGCCAGGCCTTCGGGCGCCGGCCGCCGATCCACCGCGCGGCACCGGTCAGCAACAGGCCGAAGCAGACCAGACCGAGCACCGGGCCGGACGCGATGATGTAGGCGAGCAGCAGAATCGCGCAGACCGCGGCGTGCTGGGTGAGCCAGAGCCGGCGCGCCCGGAACGCGTGCCGCAGCACCGGTTCCACGTCGTAGTCGACGGCCGGGGAAACGGCGCGATGGCGATCCTGGAGCAATTCCGTGATCACCCGATCCGCGAATCCGGGAACGGTGTAGACCGCGCCGCTCAGGCATCGGGTGATCGCGGACAACGGCCCGTGACGGGTCGCCGAATCCGGCTCGCCGTGATGGAACCGCGCGGCCTGAACCGGGGCCGTGACGGTGGTGGCTTCCTCGACGTACATACGCTCCCACCAGTGCCGACAGTGGTTTATGGAGCCCGACGGTACGGAGTTCGCAGCCGGTGTGACATGGGCTTTTCGTCCTGCCGGGGTGTTCCTTCGGCCTGAGTGGAGCGGCGTCCGGTGCGCTCCGCCACCGGTCCGGGCCGACCCGGTACCGGGTCCGGTGAATCGCACGGTAATGCGTTGCCCGGCGGCACGACAGCGCTATTCACTGCATCGGAGGACACCGTTTCCAATGCGCGCGTACCGGAGGCAATTGATGATCGAATGGCGATGCCCCGAATGCGGTACGGCGAATGACGCGTCCGCGCCGCGCTGCCTGGTCTGCGACGGCGCCGCACCCGCGACGGGGCCGGAAGCGGAGCCGGCGCCGGGACCGATGCCGGGGGCGGGATCGATGCCGGGGGCGTCGGGAAGCCGGCCCGCCGGGTCGGTGTCGCGTGTGCGCCGCCGCCGGGCCGCGGCACCGGCCGGGCGGTGGCGGGTGGCCGGTGCCGCGCTGGTGGTGCTGGCCGGGCTGCTCGGCGCCGGATATCTGCTGGTCGACGCCGGCCCGGAGTCGGCCGCCGGCACGGCCGCTCCCGGGGCCGGCTTCACCGAGTCGCGGTCCGGGACGGACGGAAGCTCCGGGCAGGGCTTCTCGGCCGATCCGTTCGACGAAGGGCTGTCCGATGAGCCGGTGTCACCCCACGGGGCGGAGCCGTCTCCGGTGACGGAGGTGCTGCCGGATCCGTCGCCGCCGGGGCGGGTCGGTCTCGTGTCGATCGCCTCCGCGGCCGCGGCCGACGCCCGGGTGGCCGAGATCGCCACGCTGTTCGACACCTACTTCACCGGCATCAACGCGCACGATCCCACGGTCGCCACCCGGGTCTTCGCGCCCGGCGGCGTGGTCGACCCGGGCGACGCCGCGCAGGTCGCGACGTTCAACGAGGACACCGCCACCACCCAGGACTTCGACGTGTGGCTGCTCGCCGTGAACGGCGACGTCGCGACGGTCTCGTTCACCAGCAGCCAGGCGCCCGGCTTCGGCCCGGCCGAACGCCCCGGCGAGACCTGCACGAACTGGCGCCTCGACTTCCAACTGACCAGCGAGCCGCGGATCCTCGGCACCGCCCCCGGCGCGGTCTCCAGCCCTTGCACCTGAACCCCCCGAGTCCGGCGCGCCCGTGCGTGCGCTCGCGTCTGGCCCGTGTCTCGTGCTTGGCCCGTGTCATCGTGTCTGGCCCGCGTCGCGCCGCCTGATCGCGGACCGTGGGGTGCGTGTTCAGGTCCGCGGCGCGGGCCGCGTAGTCGGTCGAGGCCTGGCGGAGGGCCGTGATGGCCGCGCCGCGGCGGACCTGGCGGCGCTGCGGAGCGCGGACCTGCCGGCGGCCGGAGCCGTGCTGTTCATCGCGTTCGTCGCCACGCTCGGCGGCTTCGGCGCGTGGGGCTCGTTGATCAAGCGGTACGGCGCGTCCACGGTCGCGCCGTTCTCCATGCTCTTGCCGTTCTTCGGGATGGGTTCGGCCGCGCTCTTCCTCGGCGAGCCGCTGTACGCGCAGGACGTCGCCGGCGGTCTGCTGGTGATCGGGGGAGTGCTGCTGCCGTTCCTGGTCAAGCCGCGCCCTCGCGCGGGAGCTGTGGCCCCGGCCCCGATAGGCTCGTCGTCATGACTGTGGCGGTGCGCGTGATCCCCTGTCTGGACGTGGACGCCGGGCGGGTGGTCAAGGGCGTCAACTTCGCCGACCTGCGGGACGCGGGCGACCCGGTCGAGCTGGCCGCGGCCTACGACGCGGCCGGCGCGGACGAGCTGACGTTCCTGGACGTGACGGCCAGCTCCGACGATCGCGGCACGATGCTGGACGTGGTCCGCCGGACCGCCGAGTCGGTCTTCATCCCGCTGACCGTCGGCGGCGGCGTGCGCTCCGTGGAGAACGTGGACACGCTGCTGCGCGCCGGTGCCGACAAGGTAGGCGTGAACACGGCCGCGATCGCCCGCCCCGAGCTGATCTCCGAGATCGCGCACCGCTTCGGCAACCAGGTGCTGGTGCTCTCGCTGGACGTGCGCCGCAACCCGGAGCTCGGCTTCGAGGTGACCACGCACGGCGGCCGCCGCGGCACCGGGCTGGACGCGGTCGAGTGGGCCCGCCGCGTGGCCGGGCTGGGCGCCGGCGAGATCCTGCTGAACTCGATGGACGCGGACGGCACGAAGGCCGGCTTCGACCTGGAGCTGATCGAGCGGGTACGCGAGGTGGTCGACATCCCGGTGATCGCCAGCGGCGGCGCGGGCGCGGTCGCGCACTTCCCGCCCGCGGTCGAGGCCGGCGCGGACGCGGTCCTCGCCGCCAGCGTCTTCCACTTCGGCGAGCTGACCATCCCCCAGGTCAAGTCCGCGCTCCGCGAGGCCGGCAACCCGGTCCGCTGATCGCTCACGGCGTTACGCGGCCATTCCGCTGACTGCTCACCCGCCCCCTCCGCGCGGCCGACCGGGGCCCGCGGGAGCATGCGGGCCGGACCACGCCGGGAGCGGGAAGACGGGTTGTGGCTTCTAAGGGGTTGCCGGAGTCGTTTGGATGACCGTGACGCCGGCCGGGAGTGGGCCGGCCGCGATGAAGTCGAGGAGTGTCTCGCGGAGGGCGGTGGCCGCGTGCGGGAGGACCGACTCGCGGCGGCGGGCGAGGGCGATCGTGCGGTGGACGCCCGGGGTGACCAGTGGGGTGGCGCGCAGCAGCGGGCGGTTGGCCAGCACCATGCCGGGGACGAGCGCGACGCCGAGGCCGGCCTCGACGAACGCGAGCACCGCGTCCATCTCGCCGCCCTCGACCGCGTATCGGGGGGTGAATCCGGCGCGCCGGCACGCCTCGATGGTGGCGGTGCGCAGGTCGTAGCCGACCCGGAACATGACCAGCGGCGTGTCCCGCAGCTCGGTGAGCGCGAGCCGGTCGGATGCGGTGGGTGGCGGGCCGCTGGCGACGGACGCCACGACCAGTGACTCGCGCAGGATCTGCTCGGTGTGCAGGGCCGGGTCGCTGCCCTGGTCGGGGAGCACGATCAGCGCGAGGTCGAGCGAGTGGGCGATCAGGTCGACGACCAGGTCCTGCGAGCCGCCCTCGTCGACGTGCAGCTCCACCTCGGGATGGTGCTCCCGGAAGTTCCGGAGGACGCCGGGCACGAGGGACGTGCACAGGCTCGGGGTGGCGCCGAGGCGGACCCGGCCGCGGCGCAGGCCGACGATCTCCTGGACCGCGTGCCGGGCCGCGTCCGCGTCCGTGACGATGCGGCGGGCCAGCGGCAGCAGCGTCTCGCCGACCGTGGTCAGCCGGACGTTCCCGGGGTGCCGGTCGAACAGCGGGGCTCCGAGTGCGATTTCCAACGTGTGAATCTGCTTACTGAGGGTGGGCTGTGAGACTCCCAACTGATCAGCCGCATGGGTGAAATGTCGGAGTTCTGCCACTGCGACGAAGTATCGGAGCTGCTGTAGCTGCACTTGAATAGCCTATGTCTATCGACCTGATCGTTCCCATGCATTGGACGAATTCCGATGGCGTTCCTACGGTCAAGTTTGTGGCGGTAGATACCTCAGCCCCGGCCTCCAAGGCCGCCGGGCAGAAGGCCGGACCCGGGCGCCCCGCAGGCGCCCGCAAGCCGGCAGCCGGGCGCTCGCGCGCCCGCTCCACTGTGGCGTTGAAGATCATCATGGCGGTCAGCGGTGCCGTCCTGGTTCTCTACCTCTTCGCGCACATGGCGGGAAACCTCAAGATCTTCGTCAGTGCGGCCGACTTCGATCACTACGCGCACTGGCTGCGCGAGCTCGGCGCGCCGGTGCTGCCCCACCAGTGGGGGCTGTGGATCGTGCGCATCGGCCTGACGGTCGCGATCATCGCGCACATCGTCTCCGCGACGCTGCTGACCATCCGGGCCCGGAAGGCGCGTCCGGTCAAGTACGCGCACCGGCCCAAGGTGCAGGGCAGCTACGCGGCGCGGACCATGCGCTGGGGCGGCGTGATCATCCTGCTCTTCGTGATCTATCACATCCTGGACCTGACCACCGGCACGGTGCACCCGGACTTCGCCGAGGGCGAGGTCTACAACAACGTGGTCGCCGACTTCGCGCCGGAGCGGTGGTACGTGACGCTGTTCTACGTGGTCTCGGTGATCGCCGTCGGGTTCCACCTGCGGCACGGCATCTGGAGCGCGCTCCGCACGCTGGGCCAGCAGTCCGCGCGCGGGCAGCGGATCGCCCGCGCGGTCGCGCTGGCGATCTCGCTGGTGCTGACCGCCGGCTTCCTCTCCGTACCCTTCGCCGTGACGACCGGGCTGGTGGGCTGAATGACCGAGTTCTGGACCCAGGGCGAGCCGATCGCCGACACCGCCGCGCCGGACGGGCCGGTGGAGACCCGCTGGGAGCGCCGGCAGTTCACCGCCAAGCTGGTCAACCCGGCGAACCGCCGCAAGCTGACCGTGATCGTGGTCGGCACCGGCCTGGCCGGCGGTTCGGCCGCGGCCACGCTCGGCGAGGCCGGCTACCACGTCAAGTCCTACTGTTACCAGGACAGCCCGCGGCGCGCGCACTCGATCGCGGCGCAGGGTGGCATCAACGCGGCGAAGAACTACCGCAACGACGGCGACTCGATCTACCGCCTGTTCTACGACACGGTCAAGGGCGGCGACTTCCGCGCCCGCGAGTCGAACGTGTACCGCCTGGCCCAGGTCAGCGTGAACATCATCGACCAGTGTGTGGCGCAGGGCGTGCCGTTCGCCCGTGAGTACGGCGGGCTGCTGGACAACCGCTCGTTCGGCGGCACCCAGGTGTCCCGCACGTTCTACGCCCGGGGCCAAACCGGTCAGCAGCTGCTGCTCGGTGCGTACCAGGCGCTGGAGCGGCAGATCGCGGCCGGCAACGTGGAGATGCACGAGCGGCACGAGATGCTCGAACTGATCATCGTGGACGGCAAGGCGCGCGGCATCGTGGTCCGCGACATGGTCACCGGCGAGATCAGCACCGAGGTCGCGGACGCGGTCGTGCTCGCCTCCGGCGGCTACGGCAACGTCTTCTTCCTCTCCACCAACGCCAAGGGCTGCAACGTCACCGCGACGTGGCGCGCGCACCGCAAGGGCGCGTACTTCGCGAACCCCTGCTACACGCAGATCCACCCGACCTGCATCCCGGAGTCCGGCTCGCACCAGAGCAAGCTCACGCTGATGTCCGAGTCGCTGCGCAACGACGGCCGGGTCTGGGTGCCGAAGAAGGCCGGCGACCACCGCGAGGCCGCGGACATCCCCGAGGACGAGCGCGACTACTACCTGGAGCGCATCTACCCGGCGTTCGGCAACCTGGTGCCGCGTGACATCGCGTCCCGCGCCGCGAAGAACGTCTGCGACGAGGGCCGCGGCGTCGGCCCCGGCGGGCTCGGCGTCTACCTGGACTTCGCGGACGCGATCAAGCGGCTGGGCCAGCCCGCGGTCGAGGCGAAGTACGGCAACCTGTTCGAGATGTACGCGCGGATCACCGGCGAGGACCCGTACGTCACGCCGATGCGCATCTACCCCGCGGTGCACTACACGATGGGCGGACTGTGGGTCGACTACGACCTGCAGTCGAACATCCCCGGCCTGTTCGTGGTGGGCGAGGCGAACTTCTCCGACCACGGCGCGAACCGGCTCGGCGCGTCCGCGCTGATGCAGGGCCTGGCCGACGGTTACTTCGTGCTGCCGAACACGCTGGGCAACTACCTGGCGTCGGGTCCCTACCCCAAGGTCACGGTGGATCACCCCGCCGTGGTCGAGGCCCGCCGGGATGTCGAGGAGCGGATCAAGAAGTTCCTCTCCATCAACGGCGACCGGACCGTCGACTCCTTCCACCGCGAGCTCGGCCACATCATGTGGGAGTACTGCGGCATGGAGCGCACCGAGGAGGGCCTGACCAAGGCGATCGGGCTGATCCGGGCGCTGCGTGAGGAGTTCTGGACCCGGGTCAAGGTGCCGGGCAAGGGTGAGGAGCTGAACCAGAACCTGGAGAAGGCCGGCCGCGTGGCCGACTTCTTCGAGCTGGGCGAGCTCATGTGCATCGACGCGCTGCACCGGGCCGAGTCATGCGGCGGTCACTTCCGCGCGGAGAGCCAGACCGAGGACGGCGAGGCGCTGCGGCACGACGACGAGTTCGCGTACGTCGCCGCCTGGGAGCACGCCGGCTTCGGCACCGCGCCCACGCTGCACAAGGAAGACCTCAACTTCGAGTACGTCCACCCCACCCAGCGGAGCTACAAGTAATGAATCTCAAGCTGCGCGTCTGGCGTCAGAAGGGCCCGGAGGACAAGGGCCGGATGGTGACGTACGAGGTCGCCGACGTCTCCCCGGACGCCTCCTTCCTGGAGATGCTCGACGTCCTCAACGAGCGACTGATCCTCGAGGGCGACGACCCGATCGCGTTCGACCACGACTGCCGCGAGGGCATCTGCGGCATGTGCGGCATGATGATCAACGGCGTGGCGCACGGCCCGGAGCGGGCCACCACCACCTGCCAGCTGCACATGCGGCACTTCAAGGACGGCGACTCGATCGACATCGAGCCGTGGCGGGCCGCGCCGTTCCCGGTGATCAAGGATCTGGTGGTCAACCGCGGCGCGCTCGACTCGATCATCCAGGCCGGCGGCTACATCACGGCGCCGACCGGCACCGCGCCGGACGCCCACGCCACGCCGGTCCCCAAGGCCGACGCGGACGCCGCGTTCGAGGCCGCCACCTGCATCGGCTGCGGCGCGTGCGTGGCCGCCTGCCCGAACGGCTCGTCCATGCTGTTCACCGCGGCCAAGGTCGCCCACCTGGGCCTGATGCCGCAGGGCCAGCCGGAGCGCTCCTCCCGCGTGATCAGCATGATCGAGGCCCAGGACGAGGCCGGCTTCGGCGGCTGCACCAACGCGGGCGAGTGCACCACGGTCTGCCCCAAGGGCATCCCGCTCAACCTCATCGGCCGCCTCAACGCCGACTACCTCAAGGCCGTCTCCGGCCGCTGACCTCCACTCCAACCGCCGCCGAGGGCGGCGCTCCAGATCAAACCCATCCGCGGGTACGGTCGGGAGCGCCGCCCTCAGCCTTTCCTCGCGGCGCTTCACCGCGTCTGGCGGTGTGCCGCGTCTGGCGGTGTGCCGTGTTGATCTTTTGGGTCGAGGCGGCGTCCGATCAGGTGATGACCTCCGGCGTGCGCCAGCGGGAGCCGGTGCGGATGCGGTCCAGGTCGTAGCGGATCTCGGCTATCCGGCGGACCGCCTCGATCAGGTCCTCGGCGGGCAGGGCGAACGGCAGCCGCAGGTAGCGTTCCAGCGTCCCGTCCAGGCCGAACCGTGGCCCCGGGGCCAAGCGCACCCCGACGTCCTCGGCCGCGTGGGACAGCGCGCTGGACACCGGGCCGTCCAGTTCGGCCCAGAGGGTCACCCCGCCGGACGGGACGACCACGCGCCACTCCGGGAACGTCGAGCGGACCGCGGCGACCAGGGCGTCGCGCTGTTCCGCGAGCTGGCGGCGGCGGGCGGTGACGATCTCCGTCCGCTGGCGCAGCAGCTGCACGGCGACCAGCTGGTCGATGACCGGGCTGCCCATGTCCACGCCGACGCGGGCCGCGGCCAGGCGCTGGACGACCGGGGCGGACGCGCGCACCCAGCCGATCCGCAGGCCGCCCCAGTACGGCTTGCTCATCCCGCCGATGGTGAGCACGCGGGAGTGCCGGTCGAACGCGGCGACCGGCGGCGGCATCGGGGTGCCGTCCAGCGGGAGCTCCACGAAGGACTCGTCCGAGACGATGTCCGTGCCGGTCGAGTGGGCTACGGAGGCGAGGCGTTCGCGCAGCTCGAGCGGCATCAGGCGGCCGGTCGGGTTCTGGAACTCGGGGATCAGGTAGGCGAGCCGGGGCCGGGTCTGCTTGAGCGTGCTGAACAGCAGTTCCGCGTCCCAGCCGGCGGCCGGGTCCAGGCCGTGCGTGCCGATCCGGGCGCGTCGTGCCGCGAGCGCGGCCAGCGCGTTCGGGTAGGTGGGCGACTCGACCAGCACGCCGGCACCGACCGCGAGGTGGTGCCGCAGCACGAGGTCGAGCGCCTGCTGCGTACCGCTGGTGATCATGATTTGTTCCGGGCTGGTGGGCAGGCCGCGGGCCCGGAAACTCTCCGCCACCGCCTCGCGCAGCTCGATGATGCCGGTCGGGTGGTAGCCGGCGTCGCCCAGGTAGCACGGCAGCTCGTCCGCGGCGGCGCGCGCGGCCGGGACCAGCTGCGGGGGCGGGGGGAGCGCGGCGCAGCCGAGGTCGATCATGCCCATGGCGTCGTTCGGCGTCCACAGGCCGCTGGTGCTGACCCGGTGACCGGACGGCAGTGTGGTCCAGCTGCCGGCACCGCGCCGGCTGGCCAGGTGGCCGGTCTCGCGCAGCTCGCGGTAGGCCGCGGTGACCGTGGTGCGGCTGATCGTGAGCGCCTCGGCCAGCTCCCGCTCGGCCGGGAGACGGACGCCCAGCGCGAGCCGCCCGTCGGAGAGCAGGCCGCGGACGGCCTGGGCGAGCGCCGCGTACTCCGGGCTGCGCCGGGTGCCGGGCAGCGGGTGCCACTGACCGAGCATCCGGGCCAATTGGCTTCCCCGGATCACCACGGACATGAGCCACCTCCCGGAAATTGGACCTTTGATCGCGGAGTATTGGCCACCAGAGTGGCACTCATGACCACCGTGAGCAACTCGCTCGGCACGCCACTCGCGCTCCGTGACCGCTTCGGCCGCCGCTTCACCCAGCTCCAGGCCGGCCTCATCGCGTACGGCGTGAGCATGGCCCTGATGATCGAGTCGCACCTCGGCCTGGACCCGTGGGACGTGTTCCACCAGGGCCTGTCGCTGCGGGCCGGGATCTCCTTCGGCACGGTCACCATCGTGGTCGGCGTCATCGTGCTGCTGCTGTGGATCCCGCTGCGGCAGCGCCCCGGCCTCGGCACGGTCAGCAACGTCATCGTGATCGGCCTGGTCGTCGACGCCGCGCTGGCGCTGCTGCCCACGCCCGCGCCGCTCTGGGTGCGGATCGCGTTCCTGGGCGGCGGCATCGTGCTGAACGCGTTCGCCACCGGCCTCTACATCGGTGCGCGGCTCGGCCCGGGCCCGCGCGACGGCCTGATGACCGGCTACGTCGCGCGCAATCCGCACCGCTCGATCCGCCTGGTTCGCACCGTGGTGGAGGTGACCGTGCTGGCGCTCGGCTGGCTGCTCGGCGGCGCGGTCGGCCTCGGCACGATCGCCTACGCGCTGGCGATCGGCCCGCTCACCCAGTGGTTCCTGCCGCGGCTGACGGTCCGGGACACGCCCACCGGACAGTGATCAATTCGGAATGATCCAATCGTTTCAATGCAAAACCGGCTGCCTGAGTGGTCAGGCAGCCGAAGTACGTCATCGGTTCGTCGAGGAACCGTCATGCCGATGATCGCCGAGTCACACTTTCTTCACGAGTCTCGGGTGATCAGGGCATCATGTCGTCATGGGGGACGTTGGCTGGAGCTGGACCGACGCGTGGATCTTCGTTGCGGTGGTCATCGCCGACCGCACCGAACGTGACCGCGCCTCGGCAATCGGCCTGCCCGCGGCCGGCGCCACGCTCGCCGATGTCCTCTCCGCCGCCGACTTCCTGCACCGCAGCCTCCCGCAGCGCGCCGAGGTCGAGACCGCGCTGCAACGGCTCTCCGGCGCCGGCCTGGTCCTGATCGAGGACGACCTCTTCCAGGTGGCCCCCGCGGGCGAACATCTCTGGCGGACGCGGCCGTTCAGCGGCCTCTCCGCCGCGGTCGACACACTCCAGGCCCAGCTCAACCGCAACACTGCCCCCGGTGCACCGGACGCCTGGACGCTTGAACCCCGCGACTACGCGATCGCGGTCCGTGAGTTCTCGGCTCGGGGTCGCTGACCTCCGTACCCCCGCCGCTTGGTCTTGCGGCTCTGCTTGGTCTTGGCTTTGCGTGGTCTTGCGGCTTGCCTGGTCTTGCCGCTTGCCCGGTCTTGCGGCTTCGCCGCTTCAGGGGCCAGTTCATTTCCCGCTTCCGGCGTGGTCGCTTGGGGCGTGCTCCCGCGGGCACCGGTCGTCGCTGGCGCTCCTCCCTGTCTGATCGTGGTGGGTCACCAAAACCATGCCCGTTTTGCGCGCTTTCGTCGCCTACCTCGGCCCTCGCTTGACATGCGCGGCTAATCGCATTAACTTAAAGCTAACGCACTTAGCCAACCTTTGGAGGCAGCGATGACCGAGTTCCTGACCGTCGACGGCGGCACCCTGGCATACGACGTGACCGGCACGTCCGGCCCGCTCGTGGTGCTCGCGCACGGCATGGGTGACAGTCGCCAGGCGTACCGTTTCGTCGTCCCGGCGCTGGTGAACGCCGGATACCGGGTCGCGGCCGTGGACCTGCGCGGCTGTGGCGAGTCCAGCGCCGAGTGGCCGTCCTGGTCGCGCACCGACATCGCCGGCGACCTGATCGCGCTGATACGGCACCTCGGCGGCCCCGCCGTTCTGGTCGGCCACTCCATCTCCGGCGGCGCCGCCACGATCGCGGCCGCCACCGCACCGGAGCTGGTCACCGCCGTGGTCGAGTTCGCGCCGTTCACTCGCAAGCAGTCGATGGCGCTCGGCGACCTGGGCGTGTCGCGCGTCCGGCGCGGCATGACCGCGCTGCTCGCCACCGGCCTGTTCGGCAGCATCGCGCAGTGGAAGAAGTACCTCGACATCGCGTACCCGGGCCGGAAGCCGGCCGACTGGGACGCCCGGCTCGCCGAGATCGAGACGATGCTGCGCGAGCCCGGCCGGACGAAGGCGCTGCAGAAGATGGGCCAGACCACCCCGGCCGACGCCGGCGAGCAGCTCGGCAACGTGCGCTGCCCCGTGCTGATCGTCGAGGGCACGCTCGACCCCGACTGGGCCTCGCCGCGGGCCGAGGGCGAGGCGATCGTGGCCGCGCTCCCCGCCGGTCTCGGCCGCCTTGAGATGATCGAAGGCGCGGGCCACTACCCGCACGTTCAGTACCCCGACGAGGTGATCTCCACGATGCTGTCGTTCCTGAGCGCCGCCCGTGCCTAGGGCCGGCCTGGACCGCGCCACGGTCGTCTCCGCCGGCGCCGCCCTCGCCGACGAGGTCGGCCTCGCCAAACTGACCATGGGCCTGCTGGCCGAGCGCCTCGGCGTGCGGACTCCGTCGCTCTACAAACACGTCGAGAACCTGGAGTCGCTGCACCGCGGCATCTCCCTGCTGGGCAAGCGCGAATTCGGCCAGGTGCTGGCCCGGGCGACCGCGGGCCGCTCCGGTGCCGACGCGGGCCGTGCGTTCGCCGACGCCTGGCGCCGCTGGGCCCTCGAGCACCCCGGCCGCTACGCCGCCGGCGACCACCTGCCCGCGCCCGGCGACGAGGAGGAACTGCGCGCCACCAACGAGATCCTGCAGCTGCTCTACGACGTGCTGGCCGGCTTCGACCTCCCCGGAGCCCGCGTGGTCGACGCGGCCCGTGCGCTCCGCTCCGTCCTGCACGGCTTCACCGCGCTGGAGGCCGCGGGCGGCTTCGGGCTCCCCACCGACATCGACCGCAGTTTCCGCTTCCTCATCGACACCGTCATCACCGGCTTACAGGCCCCGCCATCCGGCCTCCCACCCGACGACGACCACCCCGGCCGACAGTTCCACCCGGTCAGCGACTGACCAGACCGCCGAATACTCCGCGCGACCCTCCCCGCCCGAAATTCACGCCACGTCGCCTGAGCGCTCGGCAGGCCGGCGGGAGATCGACCGGAAGGATCATTGAGTGATACCTGAGGTCGATCGACTTCGCTAATTGATCTACCGCAGGTATCACTCAATGATCCTTTGCGGGATCTGCGTGGGCGTGGGCGGGAGGCTGCCGGACATATGCGGAAACAGGACGCTATCGCGCGGCCGGGCGGTCTGCCGATCGGGATGATCCGCTCACGTGATCCACCGGGCTACCCAGGCGATTGCCCGCTGAGGGTTTATGGCAGCCTCGCTGGAGGAGCGGGCCGGAGCCCGCCCCTCGGGGCGTCAGAGGTGGGCCAGCGAGCCTTCGTACATCGTCTCGATCTCGTCGGAGAAGTTGGCCTCGACCACGCGCCGCTTGATCTTGAGGGACGGGGTCATCTCGCCGTCCTCGATCGTCAGGTCACGGTGCAGGATCGTGTACTTCTTGATCGTTTCCCAGCGGTTGAGCTGGTCGTTCAGCTGCCGGACGTAGTCGTCGACCATGGCCTTGATCTCCGGAGCGGCCGCGATGTCCGCGTAGGACCTTCCGGCGTGCGGGCCGCCGGCGGCCCATGCGGTGAGCGCGTCCGGGTCGAGTGCGATCAGCATGGTGCAGAAGTTGCGGGACTGGCCGATCACGACGACCTGCGAGGTGTACGGGCAGATGGCCTTGAACAATCCCTCGATGTGGGACGGCGCGACGTACTTACCGCCGGACGTCTTGACCAGGTCCTTCTTGCGGTCAGTGATCTTCAGGAAGCCGTCCGGGTCCAGCTCGCCGATGTCCCCGGTGCGGAACCAGCCGTCGTCGGTGAACGCGGCCGCGGTCTCCTCCGGCAGGTTGTGGTAGCCGCGCATCACCGGTGCGCCGCGCAGCAGCACCTCGCCGTCGGAGTCGATGCGGCACTCCAGGTCGCCGAGCGCCTTGCCGACCGAGCCGATCTTGACCTTCTCCGGCCGGTTGACGAAGTTGGCGGCGCTCGCCTCGGTGAGGCCGTAGCCCTCCAGGATCGGCAGGTTCGCGGCCGCGAAGAACTCGGCGATCTGCGGGCTGAGCGCGGCGGAGCCGGAGACCAGCGCGCGCATGCGGCCGCCGAGCCGGGCCTGCAGCTTGCTGAAGACCAGCCGTTCCGCCACCGCGTACTTGGCGCGAAGCGCGGCCGGGAGCGGCTGGTTGGTCTGCTCGTGCGCCACCTTCTCCTTGCCGACCGAGACGGCCCAGGTGAAGATCTTCGCTTTCAGGCCGCCACCGCCGGTGCCGTTGGTGACCGCCTTGTTGTAGACCTTCTCGTAGACGCGGGGCGCGGAGCACATCAGCGTCGGGCGGATCACCGCGAGCATGTCGATCAGCTTGTCCACCCTGCCGTCCACGTAGGTGGGCACGCCGACGTGGATGATGCCGCAGATCAGCGACTTGCCGAACGAGTGGGACAGCGGCAGCCAGAGGTATTGCAGGTCGGACTCGAGCAGCAGGCCGAGCTGCGCCTGCGCCACGCCCTCCCAGGTCCAGCCGCGGTGCAGCAGCTCCACGCCCTTGGGCCGGCCGGTGGTGCCGGACGTGTAGATCAGCGTGGCCAGGTGCTCCGGCGCGATCTCCGCCACCGCGCGCTCGATCAGCGACGGGTCCGCGGCCAGCTCGGCGCGGCCTCTCGCCTCCAGGTCGGCCAGCGTGAGCTGCGGGACGGCGGCGGCCGCGTCGGGTACGCCGTCGATCAGCACGACGTGGGTGAGCGCGGGCAGGTCGGCGCCGGAGATCTTGGCGGCCTGGGCCGGGTTCTCCGCGATCAGCACCGTGGAGCCGGAGTCGCCGATGATGAAGGTGGCGTCGCCCGGCTCGGTGGTGGGGTAGACCGTGGTGGTGGCGCCGCCGGCGAGCATCACGCCGAGGTCGGCGAGCACCCACTCCAGGCGCGTGGTGGAGAGGATCGCGACGCGGTCCTCGCTGCCGACGCCGAGGGTCCGCACGCCGGCCGCGATCGCGGAGGCGCGCTCGCCGACCTGCGCCCAGGTCAGCCAGACCGGGCCGGAGTCGTCCGGGCTCGGATACGCGAACGCGTGGCGGTCGGGCGTCTTCGCCACCCGCTGGAGCAACATGTCCGCAATTGACCGGTAAGGAACGTCAAGGGTCATATGGGCCGCCTCAAGTGGGTATGTGAATGTGACCGGCGTCTCGTAAATTCTGTGTTACCGAAGGGTATTGCGGAGGCGCTGATTCGTCGAGACCCGAATCGGCACAGCTTGGAAGCCGTGTGCAGGGCGACGGTCGATCTCCATCGACGCTCTCCGAGGTGACTCCCAGTTCAAACGGTATGACCGGAGCGAGATGGGCCGAGTGCCCGATTCGCTCCCTACGATCTGCGCACCGACTCCGATCACCGATCGGTGCCGATCCCTGGGAGGACTACATGACGATCCCCCGCACCCCCGGCCGTACCCTCGCGGCTCTGGGCCTGTTCGCCGCGGTCGCGGCCGTCTCGCTGACCGCGGGCAGCCCGGCCAGCGCGGCACCGAAGGGCGAGGTCCGGTACGCCGGTGCCGACGCCGCGATCGACGGCAGCTACCTCGTGGTGCTGAAGGACAGCACGGCCGGCGCGCCCGGCACGGCCAAGGCGCGCGCCGCCGTCCCGGGCACGGCCGCCGGGCTGGCCGCCGCGTACGGCGCGGACGTCAGGCAGACGTGGAGCGGCGCGCTCAGCGGCTTCCACGCCGGCATGTCCGCGGTCGAGGCGCAGCGGCTCGCGGCGAACCCCGCGGTCGCCTACGTCGAGCAGGACCAGCGGTTCTCCACCGAGGCCACGCAGACCAACGCCACCTGGGGCATCGACCGGATCGACCAGCGCGCGCGGCCGCTGTCGACCACGTACACCTACCCGAACACGGCGAGCAACGTGCGGGCGTACGTGCTGGACACCGGCATCCTCACCACGCACTCGCAGTTCGGCGGGCGCGCGGTCAGCGGGTACGACTTCGTCAGCAACGACAGCAACGCCACCGACTGCAACGGGCACGGCACCCACGTGGCCGGCACGATCGGCGGCTCGACCTACGGCGTGGCCAAGGCCGTGCAGCTCGTGGCGGTCCGGGTGCTGGACTGCGCCGGCAGCGGCACGACCGCCGGCGTGGTCAACGGCATCAACTGGGTGCGGACCAACGCGGTCAAGCCGGCCGTGGCGAACATGAGCCTCGGCGGCGGCGTCAGCACCACGCTGGACAACGCGGTCACCTCGGCCATCTCGTCCGGCATCACGTTCAGCCTGGCGGCCGGCAACAGCAACGCGAACGCGTGCAACTCCTCGCCCGCCCGGGTCGCGTCCGCGATCACGGTCGGCGCCACCACGAACACGGACGCACGCGCGTCGTACTCGAACTACGGCACCTGCCTGGACATCTTCGCGCCGGGCTCGTCGATCACCTCGGCCTGGTACACCAGCACCTCGGCCACCAGCACCATCAGCGGTACGTCGATGGCGGCACCGCACGTGGCCGGCGCGGCCGCGCTGGTGCTCTCCGCGAACACGTCCTACACCCCGGCCCAGGTGCGCGACTACCTGGTCAACAACGCCACGCCGAACGTGGTGACCAGCCCGGGCACCGGCTCCCCGAACCGTCTGCTCTACGTGGTCAACTGACCGCTCCTACCTGAGGGCCCGCGGCGCACCTGCGCCGCGGGCCTTCAGAGCTTCAAGCCGGCGGTACGCAGCCGGTCGGCCAGCGCGGCCGGGCCGTCGATCTGCACGCGGGTGGCCCGCTGCCGGCCCGCGATGAACAGCACCAGCTCGCCGGGGGCGCCGATCAGGCGCACCGGCTCGCCGCCCGCGCCGCCGGTGAACTCCCCGTGCCCGGGCGCGGCCACGGTCAGCGCGGCCGGGAATCGCCGCAGCGACAGTCGGCCGAAGAACCGGGCGTTGGCCCACAGCTTCGCGTCCAGCTCCGGGTCGAGCGTGCGGGGCTGCCAGCCGGGCGCTCCGCGCCGCACGTCCTCGTGGTGGATGAAGAACTCGCCGGTGTTCGCGCCCGGGTCGGTCAGCGGGTTGCCGGTCGGGCTCCACCACGGCGCCTTTCGCACCAGCGCGATCAGCTCCGGGTACGGCATCGCGGCGGTGCGCAGGCGGGTGCGCTCACCGTAACCCCGCAGGGGTGGCAGGAAGCTCCCGAGCGACGCGATCGGTTGCCGGTCCCGGACGACCAGGTGGGCGGCGAGGTCACGGGCCGTCCAGCCCTCGCACAGCGTGGGGGCGTCCGGCCCGACGTCGAGCAGAAGATCAGCCAGCGCCGCTCGTTCGGTCAGCGAATGACGCGTCATATGGACGATCCTAGAGCCTGTGTCGAGGTGGGGGCCGGAGCGAGGCGAGGTCCAGGTGTCGTCTGGGTGTGCGTCGCGGAAGCCCTCATGCCGGTGTTGTATGTGGGCTTTTGCGACGTGCGGCCAGGCGGCGCCTGGGCCTCGCCGTAGCCCGTCTCCCACCTCGACACAGGCTCTGGAACCGGATTGCTGTGAACCGCACCACGGAGGCCGGTCGGCGGAGATGACGGGCACAGGAGTAAACATTGGTAAGGGATTGAAACGGTTGTAACGCTTACCGGCCGGCAGGCCGAGGAGAGCGCGACCGGGGCGGGGGAGCAACGGGGTGAGCGTCACCAGCACAGCGGACATGACCAGGACCGGCAGCGACGTGCTGCGGCGCGGCCTGGGCATTCTCGGGCAGGGCATCGCGGCGGAGCCGAGACTCTTCTCGATCTCGGTGGCCGGCAGCGTGCTGCACGGCGCGCTGCTGGTCGGCAACGCGTACGTGGTCGGCGAGATCGTCGGCCGCGTCGTCACGCCCGCGTTCGCGGAGGACCGGATCGACACCGGCGCGCTCGCACTGGCCGCGGCCGTGCTGCTCGGCATCAGCGGGCTGCGGGTCGCCGCGATGTTCGCCCGCCGGCTCGCGGCCGGCGCGATGATGTTCCGGCTCCAGGCCGGCTACCGCGAGCGGATCACCCGCCGCTACCTGGAACTGCCGCTCTCCTGGCACCAGCGCAACTCGGCCGGGTCGCTGCTGTCCACCGCCACGTCAGACGTGGAGGCGTCCGTCCAGCCGTTCGCGCCGCTGCCGCTCGCGGTGGGCACGGTGGTGATGCTGGCCGGCGCGCTCGGCAGCGTGCTCTGGACCGACTGGGTGCTCGGCCTGGTCGGCCTGGTGCTGGTCCCGTCGCTGTTCGCGCTGAACATCTTCTACTCCCGGCGGATGTCGCCGCTGCAGATGCGCGCCCAGCGGCTGCGCGCCGGCGTCGCTGAGATCGCGCACGAGAGCTTCGACGGCGCACTGGTGATCAAGACGATGGGCAAGGAGGCAGCGGAGACCGAGCGCTTCGCCGCACAGGTCGGCGAGCTGCGCGACGGGCTGATCCGGGTCGGCCGGCTGCGCGGGCTCTTCGACCCGGTGATGGACGCGCTGCCCAGCCTCGGCACGGTCGCGGTCCTGCTGCTCGGCACGTGGCGCCTCAGCGAGGGCGCGATCACGGTGTCCCAGCTGGTCAGCGTCGCGTTCCTGTTCACCGTGCTGGCGTTCCCGCTGCGCGCGATCGCGTGGCTGGTCGGCGACATGCCGCGCGGCGTCGCCGGCCACGACCGGGTGCACGCGGTGCTCGCGGCCGAGGGCTCCACCCGGTACGGCGAGGAGGATCTCACGGCGACCGGCCCGGCGTCGCTGACGTTCACCGACGTCGGGTTCTCCTACGTCGACGGCGAGCCGGTGCTGCGCGACGTGACGCTCGGCGTCCCCGCGGGGAAGACGGTCGCGCTGGTCGGGCCGACCGGCTCCGGCAAGTCCACGATCGCGTCGCTGGCCGTCCGGCTCGTCGACCCCGATTCCGGCACGGTTCGGCTGGACGGCGCCGACCTGCGCACACTCACCGCGGAGGCGCTGGCGAGCAGCATCGCGCTGGTCCCGCAGCTGCCGTTCGTGTTCGACGACACGGTCCGGGCGAACATCGCGCTGGACCGGCCGGGCGCGGACGACGCCGAGGTGTGGTCCGCGCTGCGGCTCGCCCAGATCGACTCGTTCGTCGCCGGGCTGCCGGAGTCGCTGGACACCGAGGTCGGCGAGCGCGGCACGTCGCTCTCCGGCGGGCAGCGGCAGCGGCTCACGCTGGCCCGCGCGCTGGCCGGCAAGCCCCGGCTGCTGATCCTGGACGACGCCACCAGCGCGGTCGACCCGCGCGTGGAGGCGGCGATCCTCGGCGCGCTGCGTTCCGCCGCCGGTGAGGGCGCGAGCATCCTGGTCGTCGCGTACCGGCGGGCCACGATCGCGCTCGCCGACGAGGTGGTCTACATGGAGAGCGGCCGGATCCTGGCCCGCGGCACACACCTTGACCTGCTGGCGACCGTGCCCGGCTACCGGGACCTGGTCACCGCGTACGAGAAGGCGGAAGCGCTCGATGACTGACTGTTTTTCAACGTCGTCCCAGCGCGGGGACACCGGCCCCGAAGCGCCTTTCCCGGGCACTGACTCGCAACCGAGGTTGAGAAATGGTCATTGACAAAGCGCCCGGCGCCTTCGCCACGTTCCGGCGTGGGCTGGCACTGTCCCCGGAGCTGCGCGGTGGACTGGCCGGCACGCTCGCGCTCGCGCTGATCTCGATGATCGGCCGGGTCGCCGCGCCGATCGCGATCCAGCAGGGCATAGACCGGGGCATCACCGCGCCCGGCGGCCCGCACGTCGGCACCGTCGCGATCATCGCGGGCACCACGCTCGCGGTGCTCGTGCTGACCACGGCCAGCGGCTACTGGATGATGCGCCGGCTGTTCACGGTCAGCGAGACCGCGCTGGCCGGGCTGCGGGTGCGCACGTTCCGGCACGTGCACGACCTGTCCATGCTGCACCAGCAGTCCGAGCGGCGCGGGTCGCTGGTGTCCCGGGTGACCAGCGACGTCGACCAGATCACCACGTTCCTGCAGATGGGCGGCGTGCAGCTGATCGTCAGCGGCGGCCAGCTGATCGTCACCACCGTGGTGATGGCGGTCTACTCGTGGCAGCTCACGCTGGTGGTGTTCGCCGCGTTCGTGCCGGCCGCGATCGTGATCCGGGCCTACCAGAAACGGCTCGGCGTCGCGTACGGCGAGGTCCGCGCGCGGATGGGCGCGATGCTGGCGGTCGTCTCGGAGAGCGTGGTCGGTGCCGCGGTGATCCGGGCGTACGGCATCTCCGGCCGCACCGAGGCCCGGCTCGACAAGGCCATCGGCGACGTGCGGACCCGCCAGCAGTACGCGATGCGCACCAGCGTCACCAGCTTCTCCACCGGCGAGGTCGCGACCGGGCTGGCGCTGGCCGGCGTGGTCTGCGCGGGCGTGGCGCTCGGCGTCGGCGGCGACGTGACGATCGGGCAGCTCACCGCCTATCTGTTCCTGGTCACGCTGTTCATCCAGCCGGTGCAGATGGCGACCGAGATGCTCAACGAGGCGCAGAACGCGATCGCGGGCTGGCGCCGGGTGCTGGACGTGCTGGACATCGAGCCGGACGTGGCAGATCCGGCCGAGCGCGGCGTGGAGCTGCCGTCCGGGCCGCTGGACGTGGGCTTCGACGCGGTCAACTTCCACTACCCGGACGGGCCGCGCGTGCTCACCGACGTGCAGGTGGAGATCGCGGCGAAGACGAAGGTCGCGGTGGTCGGCGAGACCGGCAGCGGCAAGACCACGTTCGCGAAGCTGCTCACCCGTCTGATGGACCCGACCGCGGGCCGGGTGCTGCTCTCCGGCACGCCGTTGACCACGGTCCGGTTCGACTCGCTGCGGTCGCGGGTGGTGATGGTGCCGCAGGACGGCTTCCTGTTCGACGCCACGATCGCGGAGAACGTCCGGTTCGCCCGGCCGTCGCTGACCGACGCGGAGTTGGTGGCCGCGTTCGCGGAGCTGGGCCTGGCCGACTGGCTGGGCTCGCTGCCGGCCGGGATCGAGACCCGGGTCGGCGAGCGCGGCGAGGCGCTGAGCGTGGGGGAGCGGCAGCTGGTCGCGCTGGCCCGGGCCTATGTCGCGGACCCGGACCTGCTGGTGCTGGACGAGGCGACGTCCGCGGTCGACCCGGCCACCGAGGTCCGGCTGCAGGCCGCGCTGGACACCGTGACCCGAGGCCGCACCACGATCGCGATCGCGCACCGGCTCTCCACCGCCCAGGCCGCCGACGAGGTACTGGTCTTCGACGCCGGCCGCGTCGTGCAGCGCGGCCACCACGACGAACTGCTCGAGGACGAGGATTCCGTGTACGCCCGGCTGTACGCGAGCTGGCTCGAACAGACCCGCTGACCCGGGGTTTTCTCTCAACCACGGCGGGACTGGAGCCCGCGGGAGCACTCGGAAGGTGCCCACGCCGGAAGCGGGAAAATCCGCTTCTGAATCTTTGGCTTTGAATTGGAACATCCCGCCGACTGCGGGGCCTGAGGCCGCAGTCGACGGGATGAGTCCCACGGAGAATGCTTTTGACCTGCCCAGCCCCGGCCTGGCCCACAGCTGGCGGCTGTGGGATGACCAGGCCGGAAGCCAGCGTCGGCGGGCTCTTACCGTGCGTAGAACTCGACGACCAGCTGCTCGTCGCAGAGCACCGGGATCTCGGAGCGAGTCGGGGTGCGCAGGACCGTGGTCTTGAGCTCCTCCAGCGCGGTCGACAGGTAGGGCGCGGTCGGGCCGTCGATGTGCGCGCCGGTCGCCGCCACCTGGAACGGCGGCTTCACGCGGCTGCGCTCGCGGACCTCCACGACCTGGCCCTCCTTGAGTCGGTAGGACGGCCGGTCGACCTTCTTGCCGTCCACGGTGAAGTGGCCGTGGGCGACGAGCTGGCGGGCCTGGTAGATCGTCCGGGTGAGCCCCGCGCGGTGCACGGTGGCGTCCAGGCGGCTCTCCAGGATCTGCAGCAGGTTTTCGCCGGTACGACCCTGCTTGCGGACCGCGTCGTCGAACGCGCGCCGGAGCTGGGTCTCGGAGATGTTGTACTGATGCCGCAGCCGCTGCTTCTCCAGCAGCCGGACCTGGTAGTCCGACGGCTTCTTGCGGGACCGCCCGTGCACGCCCGGCGGGTACGGCCGCTTCTCGAAGTACTTGACGCACTTGCGCGTCAGCGGCATGCCGAGGGCACGGGAAATGCGGACCTTGGGCCTGGTTTGGTTCACGTCGTAGCGCTCCAGAGGTGGTTGTCCGCGGACCCGGGGGCTTGATTGGCTTCCCGGGCCGAGTAAGTTAGCCTTCCCTTACTAAGGCAAGCCTAACGTAAGTCGGAGGGACCAGAACATGCACCCCAGCCCCGCCGAGGTCGCCCGCACGCTGGCCGCCGGCCGACTTCCCGGCAGCGCGACGATCGCCTGCCGTCCCGGCCCACACCCCGTCCGGCACGTCACCGACGGCGCCGGCCGGGTGCTGATGCTCAGCCGCCGCGACGGCAGGCTCACGGAGGCGCTGGTCCCGACGGACGGCGCGGACGACACCGCGATGGTCCTGGACGTCACGGACGTGCCGCCGGTCGCCGGTGCGCCGTCGCTCGGCCACGCCTGGATCGCGGGCTGGGCCGTCGCCCTCTCCGGTGACGACGCGCGCGAGGCCGCGATCGAGTTCGCCGCGGTCGACCCGACCGGCGACCTGCTCGACGTCGAGGGCGAGTTCGTGCTGCACCGCCTGGACGTGGCCGAGGTCCGGCTGGAGCGCGGCGGCGTCACGCTCGACGTCGACCCGGACGAGTACGCCGAGGCCGAGCCGGACCCGCTGCACGCGATCGAGTGGGATCTCCTCAGCGACCTCGCGGACCACCACGAACCGGAGATCACCACGTTCCTCAAGGCCCAGCTGGACAAGGCCGGCATGCCGTACGGCGCGCGCGAGCCCCGGGTGGTGCGGATGGACCGCTACGGCATGCTGGTCGACATCGGCGCGGCGAAGACCGTCCGGCTCTCCTACGCGCACCCGGTCGCGGACCGCGCGGACCTGGCCCGGCTGCTGCACCCGGTGCTCTGCCCGCGCTGCGCCGCCTCGGACTCCTCCCCGGAGACGTCACACGCCGTTTAGGCCCTCGATGTCGTCGGTAAGGTAGCGCTGCAGGGTCGGGCCGACCGTGGTGACGATCGTCTCCGCTGGGGACGACGCGATCGGCTCCAGCCGGATCACGTACCGCATCATGATCAATCCGCCGATCTGCGTGGCGATCAGGTTCGACCGGATCGGCGCCTCCGCCGGGTCGATCGCCAGCTCGGTCATCGCGCGGCGGAGCACCTGCGTGGAGATGAACTCGCGGAACAGGCGCGCGGTCCAGTCGTTCGTCATCGCGGACCGGATCAGCGCCACGCCCGCCTTCCCGGCCGGGCCGTCCCACACCCGGAGGACCATCCGGATCATGCGCTCGCCGGCGCCGTCCGGGCCCGCGGCCAGCACCTCCGGCAGCAGCTGACCCGGGTCGATCGGCGATTGCATCGCGGCCAGGAACAGCTGGTCCTTGGTGCCGAAGTAGTGGTGCACCAGCGCCGGATCGACCTCGGCGGCGGACGCGATCGCGCGGATCGAGGCCTTGTCGTAGCCCTTGTCGGCGAAGACGGACCGCGCCGCGCCGAGGATCGACTCCCGGGTGTCCGGGTTGCCCGGCCTGCGCCCGGTCCGACCCGCCATGTGGTGCCCCCTCCGGCCGATGTGATCCTCTCCATCGTGCCAGGGGTGTTCGATGCGTGGCCTGTCCGATCCGGCCGATGGGTGCCTCGTGTTCGATTCACTCCTGTGGGAACTCGATTCACTCCTGTGGGAATCAGCGGTGGACGACGTGGCTCCGCAGGGCGGCGAAAGGGGCGCCCTCCCGGGTAAGGGCGCCTCTCGGATCTCGGTCAGAGCGCGAGGATGCGGTCCAGGAACTCGCGGTAGCGGCGCATCGCGATCCGCATGCTCTCGGTGTCCGGCGTCGCGTTCGTCTTGTGCGGGTCCAGGCCCGCCTGCTCCGCCAGCAGCGCGTCGGCCAGATCGTGCACCGCGTTCGCGCAGACGGTCTGCGCCTGCGCCAGCGCACCCACCGGATCGTCCACGAACTGCGCCTTGATCTCGTGCCACTGCTGCCGGAACGGCGCCGCGGCCTCGTCCGTCCACACCGCGATCGGCGTCTCCACCACATCACCGGGCCGCAGCTGCGGCGCGTCGTCGTGGTCGTGGTCGTGGTCCGGTTTCGTGCTGAGCACAGTCACGTCGTCATCCTCGTCATCGCGCTGGGGTGCGGTCGTCACGGGCACGGCCGTCACGGGTGCGGTCGTCGCGGGTGCGGTCGTCGTGGGTGCGGCCTCGGGCTCGCCGAGAAGGGCGCTGTTCGGCGGGGTGTCCTCGGGGGCGACGCGAGCAGGGCCGCTCGCCGTGGCCTCGACCTCATCGGTGCGGGCGTCGTCGCCGGTGCCGCCCGGCCCGGATGCCGTCTCCGGCCCGGCGGCGCCGGTGTCGTGTGCCTCCAACACGGCCGGGGCCGCGACCCAATCGGGCTCCTCCGCGGGTGTGCGTGCCCAACTCTTCCGGCCACCGGTCTTCTCGGCGTCCGCTGCCGGGCCGTCGTCCGGGCCGGCGGTGTCGCTGATCGGGTCCGCCGCGGGCATCTCGACGTCCGCCGTGGGCACGTCGAAGTGCGGCGTGGGCACGTCGTCGTCCGGCGTGAGCATGTTGACGTCCGCCGTGGGCACGTCGAAGTGCGGCGTGGGCACGTCGTCGTTCGGCGTGGGCGCCTCGAAGTGCGGCGTGGGCTGGTCGTCGGAATCGTCGGTGTCGGACGGGCTCGCCTGGGCGGTGGAATCGTCCTGGTCCGAGGCGGAGGGGGCACGGGCGACGGAGGCTTCGGCCGCCGGCGCGAACTCGCCCACGACCTCGACCGGCTCCGGGCCGGTGCCCATCGCGGTGTCGTCCACCGAGTGAGTGCCGTCCATCGAGTGAGTACTGGGCGCGGTATTGATCACGTGGTGACCGTCGAACTCCGCGGCACCGGTCCCGGGGCGGGCACTGTGCTCCTCGGCGCCGGGCGCCGCGTGGACGCTGTGCTCTTCGGTACCGCTCACGGGAGCAGCGTCGGGCTCGGACGGGTGAACCACCGAGGGAGCGCCTGCCGGATCGATCGCCGGGATGCTGGGTTCCGCGGTGAGGGTTGCCTCGTGATCGTCGGTCGCCGCGGTGGCGTTTGCGGTGCCGCCGGGTTCGGCGGTGCCGGTTGCGTCGTGGTCGTCGGCCGCCGCGGTGGCGCTGGGTTCGGTGGTGTCGGTTGCGTCGTGGACTCCGGTTCCCGCCGTGCCGGGCACGGGATCGCTGGGCTCCGCGGTGGCGGGGACGGGGACGGGGTGGACACTGCGTTCCGTACCGTGCGGAGCGGCAGGATGTTCCGTGCTGCCGGCTGTCGGCGTGGCGGGGGGTTCCGCGGCGGTGATCATCGGGTGTTCGGCCCCTTCGGCGGGCGTGAGCTGCTCCTCGTCCGTGTGCTTCGGGGCCGGAGCACGGCGGCGTCCGGCACCCGCCGGGGTGTAGACGATGCTGCCCGCCTTCCGGGCTCCCGACCGCAGGGCGGCGACGGCCGCGCCGATCTCGGCGCTCCGCTCCGAGGACAGGCCGGGACCGATCCTCGGAGCGGATCCGTCCGGTGCCGGCTGGACCGCGCCCGGGTCCGCGTCGTCCGGACCGAGGTCACCCTCCTGCGGATTCACCGGCCGGGCCTCGTCGAACGGCTCCCGTGGCGCGGTCGTGTCCTCGTCCCGCGGCAGGACGGAGAGATCACCGGTGGACGTGGCCGACGGGCCGAGGTGCCGCTCCGGGCCGGCCCGATCGCCGGCCGAGGACCGGCCCTCGTGTGGCTGTGCGCCGGTGAACGTGGCCGGCCGGTCCCCGTGCTGCCGCGGATCGCCCGGTTCGCCGGTGGACGCAGGCCGCGTACCGTCGCGTTCCGAGACTCCGGTGTGCACCGGTCCGGCGGCCGGCGGTGCGACCGCTGAGCCGTCCGTGAGCGGCGGAGCCTCGTGCTGCGGCACGACCGCCGGGATGCTGGACGTGGCCGTCAGCGGCTCTTCGGCCAGCGGCGGGATGCCGGTCACCGCTCGCAGCGCGTCGGCCGTGGCCTCGGCGGACAGCGTCGTGCCGTTCAGGTTCTGGGCACTCTCGGCTACCGGCACCTGTTCGCCGGTGCGCTCCCGCAGCGCCTCCATGATGGCCTTGATCACCTCGACCGGGGTCTCGTCCTGCTCGCCATCGCCATCGCCAGTGGCGGCCGGCATCATGCTGCCGGCGGCGGTCCGCACCGGGCTGTCGGCGGCAGCGGTCCGCACCGGGCTGTCGGCGACGAGCGGCGCCAGGTCGCCGGCGGGGGCGGCCGGTACCGGGCTGTTGTCGGCGACGAGCGGCGCCAAGTCGCCGGCGGGAGCGGCCGGTACCGGGCTGTCGTCGGTGACGAGCGACGCCAGGCCGTCGGCCGCGATGGGGATCGGGCTGACGCCGCCGTCGGCGGCGGCCGGTACCGGGTCGTCGCCGGTCCGCTGCGGCACCCGGTCCGGATCGCGGTCGGTGCTCCGCACACCGTCGACGTGCTGCGGCGACGCGCCGTGGTCGATCGCGCCGGGCGGCAGGTCCACCGCGATTCCGGTCCGCGAGTCGCGACCGGCGTCGACGATCGGCTGCTCGTCGGTGCGGGCGTTCCATCCGGCCGTGGCGTCGCCGACGTCCGAGCGATCATCCGGGCTGTCGCCCGGGCCCGCCGGGAGATCGACCGGCTGCAGCCGGGTCGTGGTCACCCACACCGGCCCCGGGTGCACGCTCACCGCGTCCGGCGCCGCCGGATCCGCACGGCCGTCCGCCGCGCCGTAGTCCGGATCGACCGCCCCGCCGATCGAGAACGGCGTGGTGGCCGGCTCCCCGCCGTGCGGCAGCACGGTGGTCGCCTCACCCACCGGCAGCGGCGCGGTGGCTGGCTCAGTCGTGGGCCCCGGCGCGGCGTGTGGCTCAGCGGCGGGCCGGAGCGTGGCAGGTGGCTCAGCGGCAGGCCGGTGCGAGGTAGGCGGTTCAGCCACGGGCAGCGGTGTGGCGAGTGGCTCAGCGGCGGATCGGAGCGCCGTAGGCGACTCAACGACCGGCAGGGGCGCGGCAGGCGGTGCAGTTGCCGGCAGAGGCGCGGTCGCCGGCTCAGCCGCGGGCAGGATCGCGGTAGGTGGCTCAGCGGCGGGCAGGATCGCGGTAGGCGACTCAGCGGCGGGGAGCGGCGCGGTGCGCGGCTCGTCGCCGGCGTCGAGGCCGCCCACCGCCGGAGCCGGAGCGTCCGCCGGCGATCCGGTGGTCGCGGCCTGCTGCGGAATCGGCTGCCACGTGCGCCGAGGTGCGCGCGGAGCCGGGAACGACTCCGCCCCGTCCGCACGGGTGGGTGCGTCAACATCGACCGCTGTGCCACTACCGATCGCTGTGCCAGCGCTGGCGGTCATGCCGGCATCGGCGATCCGGCCGGCCTCGGTCGTCGTACCGATATCGGCGTGTCGGCTGGTGCGGCCGGCGGTAGCCGTGCCCCCTCCGGCGATCCCGCCTTCGCCACCGCCACCGGCACCGGCCGGCGCGCCGGCATCCGCAGCGATGTCATCACCGCTCGCGCCCGCATCGCTCCCGGGAGACGAGTCGGTCGCGCCATGACCGGCATGTCGCGCCGGTACCTCCGGGCGGACCGGGCCGGACGTTCGTCCTGTCATGGACGCGCGCGCCCCAGGGGCGTCCGCCGCCTCCGGTGCCGGGCCGTCGTCCGGCGCCGTACGCGGTGCGAACGGCCAGCTGATGACCTCGGTCGCCTCCCCCGCGCGAGGCCCCTCCGGCTCGCCCGCCGCCGGCTCGGTCACCGGCGACCCGGCGCCGAACGGCGACCACGGACTGCGCGCTGTGTCCGGGATCGGCGGCACCTCGGGCACCAACGGCCGCCCGCTCCACGGGCCCTGCCCGGCCAGCGGCGGCTCCGGCGCACCGCCACCCGCGGGAGCGAGCGGCGCGAACGTGCCACCCTGCTCCGCCTCCACCGCGGGCCCGGCCGCCGGCGCACCGGGTGCACCGGGCTCGCGCGGAGAGAGGTCCTGCCCCGCTCGCTGCGGCCCACCCTGTGCCGGAACGTGTGGCCCGTCCGAATCACCGGCCCGTCCCGAAGGCCCGCCGCTCGCCGAGGGCGGTCCCGCCGGTCCGGGTGCGAACGGCCTGACGGCCGGCCGCACTCCCGGCGTGATCGGCCGCAGACCGCCGAAGTGCCGGCCGCCGCTCGGTGGCGCGTCCGGCGTCTCGTCCTCCGCACCGGCCGTCTCCCGCGGGCTCAGCGGCGCGAACTCAGCGGCCGGCGTTCCGCCCGTCCCAGCCCTGTCCGCCACCCACCCGGCACCATCCGGACCCACCGGCCCGCCCACGGTCCCCCGAGCCGGGGTTCCACCCGCAAGCCCTGGCACCGCCGGCGACCCGCCCGTCACCCCGGGCCCGCGTGGTAGGTCGCTCCGGTCGATGGCCTGGGTCGCCTCGGCCTGGCCGGTCCCGAAGTCGAGGCTCGGCCCCGCCTCCGGAGTTCCCGGCGCCGGGGCATCCGGCCGCTGCACCGGCATCGCCCCGGAGACGTTCGGGTGCGCGTTGGCGGGATTCAGCCGGGACCAGCCCGCTAGATCGACCACGGCCGCGCGCTGTTCCCGCGGATCGCCGAAGCGCTCCGTCTCGTACTCCTCGTCGTCTCCGTAGTCGTAGAACCCGTCCCCGCGCCCGGCCGGGCGCGCCGGGGGAACCGGAGCGGCCGGCGGTGCCCACGGATTGCCCGCCCCGGCCCCGGGGTGATCGAAGAGCTGCGCCATGTACGGCGGGAGCGGCGCATTGGACGGCTGCGTGGCCTCCGGGTTCTCGCCGGTGTCCGAGAAGAACGCCGCGCTGTCCGCCGCCTGCCGGGGATGCGGGACCGGCCGCCCGTGCGCCTGCCAGCCGGGGGCGGCGTCCTCGGCGCCGTCGTCGGCCGCGGAGGGGGGCGTCGGGGGCATGGGGTTATCTCCGTCCGCTCGTGAGGTGAGCCGAACGGTACCCGTCACACGTCACCCGCACAGCACCCCAGGAGTGCTTTCGCCCGGTAAAATGTCTGACTTAATGCGCGGCCGGGCGAATCATCACCCCACTTCAGACACCGGGTCGATCACGCTCCGATGTGAGCCGTCGTCACGACCGAAGGGCGGGTCGTGGGGCCCGCCGGGCGATGCGAGAGAATCGAGAGCTGTGCCCGACACGACTGATTCCGCACCCCCCATGCTCGACCCCGGCATCGCCGCGCGCCTGCGCCGGACCGATGACGGCCTGATCGCGGCCGTGGTGCGTGAGCACGGCACCGGCGAGGTGCTGATGCTGGCCTGGATGGACGACGAGGCGCTGCGGCGGACGCTCGCCACCGGGCACGCCACCTACTGGTCGCGCAGCCGCAACGAGTACTGGGTGAAGGGCGAGACGTCCGGCCACCGGCAGTACGTGCGGGCGGCCGCGCTGGACTGCGACGGCGACGCGCTGCTGCTCACGGTGGAGCAGGTCGGCCCGGCCTGCCACACCGGCACGCACAGCTGCTTCAGCGACGAGCTGCCGGTCGAGCAGGGGGTCCGGGCATGACCACCGGTGCGGTCCACCCCGACGAGAGCTCGTTCCGCGAGCAGGTCCGCAAGCACCGGGTCGTGCCCGTGACCAGGAAGCTTCTGGCGGACGCGGAGACGCCGGTGGGCGTCTACCGCAAGCTGGCCGGCGGCCCCGGCACGTTCCTGCTGGAGTCGGCGGAGCAGGGTGCGGCCTCGGCCGGCACCGCCTGGTCGCGCTACTCGTTCATCGGCGTGCGCAGCGCCGCCACGCTGACCGAGCGGGACGGCCGCGCGGAGTGGCTCGGCACGCCCCCGGCCGGTGTGCCGGTGACCGGCGAGCCGATCGACGTGCTGCGCGCCACGGTCGAGGCGCTGCACGGCGGCAACGACGACGGCCCGCCGCTGACCGGCGGCATGGTCGGCTACCTGGCGTACGACGTGATCCGGCGGATCGAGCGGCTGCCGGAGCAGGCGGAGAACGACCTGCGGCTGCCGGAGGTCGGCATGATGCTGGCGACGGACCTGGTGGTGCTGGACCACTATGAGGGCTCGGCGACGCTGGTGGCGAACGCGATCGTGGCCGCGGAGGCGGACGACGCCGAGGTCACCGCGGCCTATCACCACGCGATCGGCCGGCTGGACTCGATGACCACCGCGCTGTCCCGACCGACGCCGCCGATGGTGTCGACGGTCGAAAAGATCAAGAAGACGGAGCCGCGCAGCCGGACGCCGGACGGCGGCTACCCCAAGGCCGTGGAGATCGCGAAGGAGGCGATCCGGGACGGCGAGTGCTTCCAGATCGTGGTCGCGCAGCGGTTCGAGCGCCCGACCAGCGCGGATCCGCTGGACGTCTACCGGGTGCTGCGGACCACGAACCCGAGCCCGTACATGTACCTGCTGCGCTTCGACGACTTCGACATCGTGGGCTCCTCCCCGGAGGCACACCTCAAGGTCGACGGCCGAAGGGCCATGCTGCACCCCATCGCGGGTACGCGTCCGCGCGGCGCCACCCCGGCCGAGGACGCCGCTCTGGCCGCGGAGCTGCTGGCCGACCCGAAGGAGCGCGCCGAGCACGTGATGCTGGTCGACCTGGGCCGCAACGACCTGGGCCGGGTGTGCCGGCCCGGCACGGTGCAGGTGCCGGAGTTCGCCACGATCGAGCGGTACAGCCACGTCATGCACATCGTCAGCACGGTGACCGGCGAACTGACCGAGGACCGCACCGCGTTCGACGCGCTGGCCGCCACGTTCCCGGCCGGCACGCTCTCCGGCGCGCCGAAGGTCCGGGCGATGGAGATCATCGAGAGCCTGGAGCCGACCCGTCGCGGTCTCTACGGCGGCACGGTCGGCTACTTCGGCTTCGGCGGCGACATGGACATGGCGATCGCGATCCGGACCGCGCTGCTCCGCGACGGCCACGCCTACGTGGGCGCGGGCGCGGGCATCGTGGCGGACTCCGATCCGGCCGCGGAGGAGCAGGAGACGCGGAACAAGGCCGCGGCCGTGCTCGCCGCGATCGCCGCCGCCGAGACGCTCCGGCCGGCTCGATGACCAGCGGTCCGGCCGTGACCGATCCGGGCACGGCGGCCGGGCGTACCGGCGCGCGGCGGGCGTTCACGCTCGCGCTGCTGCTGTGCGCGGCCGGCGCCGGCCTGGCGCTCTACGCGGTGACCCGGGTCTGGCTGGTGGAGGTGACCGAGCGGGCCGCGCCGCTGCCGCCGTCGAGCACCGAACGCACCGGCTCCGATCTGCTGGTCTGGCTGCAGCCGCTGGCGGTGGTGTCGCTGGCCGGTGCGGGCGCGCTGATCGCCACGCGCGGCCCGGTCCGGCGCGCGATCGGCGGCCTGCTGGCCGTGCTCGGCCTGGCGATCGGAATCGGTGCCGCGACCCAGCTGGGCGCCGGTCTCTGGCCCGCGCTGACGCTGCTCGGCGGCGTGGCGGTGGCGGTGGCGGGCGGTTGGACGGCGGCCCGCGGCGCGGACTGGCCGTCGCTCGGCGCGCGCTACGAGCGCCCCGCCCCCGTCGGCGACGAGCCGCCCCCGGCGGTCAACGCCCCGCGCGGCACCCGTCAGGCCTGGGACGCCCTGGACCGCGGCGAGGATCCGACGGACGAGTAGATCAAGGGCGAAGATCAAGTTCTGGAAAGCCGTTTTCCCGCTTCCGGCGGAGGCTCAGAGTTCACTCCGTTGTAGGGGTGAGGGCCGGGGCGGTAGCCGGGGGAGTGCTCCCGCGGGCACCGGCCGGCGGGGTGGCCGGGCAGATCAAAACCACCCCGCTTCCGTGATCAGGGCGTCCTCGCGTCGTCAGAACGACGTGGGGGACGCCTCGATCACGGTTGTCAGCGGCGGGTGGCGGCGAGGGTGGCGAGGTGGCGGCGCGCCTCGTCGCGCTGGCTGGCGCGGGCGCGGTCCGCGAGGACCGCCTCCCACGCGTTGCCGGTGGCGGTGCGCACCCGGGCCGGTCCGACGACGGCCCGCTCCACGTTCTGCGCGAGGTCGGCGGCGACGGAACACACGGTGCGTGTCATGTGGACGAGTCCGTTGGCGCGTTCGGAAGTCATCGGCTAACCCCACACGGTGGATCTGTTCGGCTGGCGGACGCCAGGGACGTCCGGGACAAGTGTGCCCGGCTCCCATGCTGCCCGAGACGTGTTTCCGGTCGATGACCGTAGGACTGACGACCGGCCTCACGCAAAGTGATCACTGCCTGCGCTGGTGGCGACGATGATGCTGGTAAATCCGATGCCCGGGGCGAAACCGGGCACCGACCGTCACCCGGCACTCACGACCGGTCCGGCATTATGCCGGAGCCCATACGGTGAGGCGCGCCATACCCCGGACATGGCCTGCGGTGCGGCGAGACCTAGCATCGGCCCATGACACCCGGAGAGGGGAGTCCTTGGTGACAGCTGAGCATGGTAATGCGAACAACGGTGGCGGCAGCGTGCTCGACGAGATCCTGGCCGGTGTGCGCGAGGACGTCGAGACCCGTCAGCAGCAGGTGCCGCTGGAGCGTCTGAGAGAGATGTGCGCCGAGGTGGCGCCGCCGATCGACGCGTACGCCGCACTGCGCAAGCCCGGTGTCGGCGTGATCGCCGAGGTCAAGCGCGCGTCCCCGTCGAAGGGCCCGCTCGCGGAGATCCCCGATCCGGCGGTGCTGGCGAGCGACTACGCCGCGGGCGGTGCCCGGGTGATCAGCGTGCTGACCGAGGGTCGCTGGTTCGGCGGCTCGCTGGCCGACCTCGACTCCGTGCGCGCGGCCGTGGACGTGCCGATCCTGCGCAAGGACTTCGTGGTCTCCAGCTATCAGGTGCACGAGGCGCGCGCGCACGGCGCCGACCTGGTGCTGCTGATCGTGGCGGCGCTGGAGCAGAACGCGCTGGTCGGCCTGCTGGAGCGGATCGAGTCGCTGGGCATGACCGCGCTGGTCGAGGTGCACGACGAGGACGAGACGGACCGCGCGCTGGAAGCCGGCGCGAAGGTGATCGGCGTGAACGCGCGCAACCTGCGCACGCTCGAGGTCGACCGGACCGTCTTCGAGCGGATCGCGCCCGGCCTGCCGAACGAGGTCGTCAAGATCGCCGAGTCGGGCGTGCGCGGACCGCACGACCTGATCCGGTACGCGTCGGCCGGTGCCGACGCCGTGCTGGTCGGCGAGGGCCTGGTCACCCAGAGCAGCCCGCGGGACGCGGTGGCCGCGCTGGTCAACGCCGGCAACCACCCGGCGACCCCGAGGCCGGCCCGATGACCGCCCCGGCCCTGCCCGACCTGGCCGGTCACTTCGGGCGCTTCGGCGGCCGTTTCGTGCCGGAGGCGCTGGTCGCGGCGCTGGACGAGCTGGACGCGGCGTACCGGTCGGCGAAGGCCGACCCGGCGTTCCAGGAGGAGCTCGGCGGCCTGCTCCGCGACTACGCGGGCACGCCGTCACTGCTCTACTCCGCGACCCGGCTGTCCGACAGGCTCGGCGCGCGCATCCTGCTCAAGCGCGAGGACCTGAACCACACCGGCGCGCACAAGGTGCGCAACGTGCTCGGCCAGGCGCTGCTCGCGAAGCGGATGGGCAAGCGGCGGGTGATCGCGGAGACCGGGGCCGGCCAGCACGGCGTCGCCTCGGCCACCGCGGCCGCGCTGCTCGACCTCGAGTGCGTGGTCTACATGGGCGAGGTCGACACCGAGCGGCAGGCGCTGAACGTGGCCCGCATGCGCATGCTCGGCGCCACGGTCGTGCCGGTCACGAACGGCTCGCGCACGCTCAAGGACGCGCTCAACGAGGCGCTGCGCGACTGGGTGGCCAGCGTGCAGACCACGCACTACCTGCTCGGCACCGCGGCCGGGCCGGCGCCGTTCCCGGAGATCGTCCGCGACTTCGTCGGCGGCATCGGCACCGAGGCTCGGGCGCAGTGCCTGGCGCTGACCGGTGGCCTGCCGGACGCGGTCGCCGCGTGCGTGGGCGGCGGGTCGAACGCGATCGGCATCTTCCACGCCTTCGTCCCGGACGAAGGGGTCCGGCTCCACGGCTTCGAGGCCGGTGGCGACGGTCTGGAGACCGGGCGGCACGCGGCGTCGATCACCGGCGGCTCGACCGGCGTGCTGCACGGCGCCCGGACCTACATCCTCCAGGACGCCGACGGGCAGACCGTCGAGTCGCACTCGATCTCGGCCGGGCTGGACTACCCGGGCGTCGGCCCGGAGCACTCCTGGCTGCACGACACCGGGCGCGCGTCCTACACGCCGGTCACCGACCGGGAGGCGATGGACGCGTTCCAGCTGCTCTGCCGCACCGAGGGGATCATCCCGGCGATCGAGAGCGCGCACGCGCTCGCGGGCGCCGCCAAGATCATCCCGGCGCTGCGCGAGGAGCTCGGCCGCGAGCCGCTCGTGATCGTCAACCTGTCCGGGCGCGGCGACAAGGACGTGCACACCGCGGGTGCGTACTTCGGCATCCTCGACGAGAACGAGACGATCGTCCCGGAGGAGAACCTGTGAGCCTCGGCGGCGCGTTCGAGAAGGCCCGCGCGGAGGGCCGGCCGCTGATCGTCGGTTGCATGCCGGCCGGTTTCCCCACGGTCGGCGAGAGCATCGCGTCGATGATCGCGATGGTGGAGTCCGGCATCGACGTGATCGAGGTCGAGCTGCCCTACTCCGATCCGGTGATGGACGGGCCGGTGATCCAGAAGGCCAGCGACATCGCGCTCGCGAACGGCGTGCGGACCCGGGACACGTTCCGGATCATCGAGGCGGTCGCGGAGACCGGCGCGCCGGTGGCGCTGATGACCTACTGGAACCCGGTCGAGCGGTACGGCGTGGACGCGTTCGCCCGCGACCTCGCCGCCGCCGGTGCGACCGGCATGATCACGCCGGACCTGATCCCGGACGAGGCCGGCGAGTGGCTGGCCGCGTCCGACGCGTACCGGCTGGATCGCACGTTCCTGGTCTCGCCGTCGTCGACGGACGCGCGGATCGCGATGACGCTGAGGCACTGCCGCGGCTGGGTCTACGCGACCGCGCTGATGGGCGTCACGGGCGCCCGCGACGCGGTCTCCTCGGAGGCGCCGGACCTGGTCGCGCGCATCCGGGCGATCGACCCGGAGATCCCGGTCGGCGTCGGCCTCGGCGTGCGTGACGGCGCCCAGGCGGCCGAGGTCGGCGGATACGCGGACGCGGTCATCGTGGGCAGCGCGCTCATCCGCCGCGTGCTGGAGGCCCCGGACCGCGAGGCCGGCCTGGCCGCACTGCGCGAACTCGGCGCCGACCTGGCCAAGGGCTCCCGCTCCGCCCAGCGCTGAAGATCAGAACCCTGCGGGGGTACGGCGCACGCCGTACCCCCGCAGGGTTCTGATCTTGTTTTCTTGGCATCACCCAGGGCTACGCGACAGTGCGGCGCAACGGTAGCGTGTGCAACCGTGATTCAAGCCGTTCAAGCCGCTATCCCGAGCCCCAGCGTCGCGGTCTGGCACGTCGCGGGCTTCCCGATCCGGGCATACGCACTCTGCATCGTCGCCGGCATCGTCGCCGCCGTGCTCATCACGGAGCACCGTCTGCGCCGCCGTGGCGCCGCGCCGTGGGTGACGCTGGACATCGCGGTCTGGGCGGTGCCGGCCGGCATCATCGGCGCCCGCGTCTACCACGTCATCACGTCCCCCCAGGCCTACTTCGGCGAGGGCGGCGAACCGATCAGGGCGCTCTACGTGTGGGAGGGCGGCCTCGGCATCTGGGGCGCCATCCTGGGCGGCGCGCTCGGCGCCTGGTTCGCCTGCCGGCAGTACGGTGTCCCGCTGACCGTGCTCGCGGACGCGGTCGCGCCCGGCCTGCCGGTGGCGCAGGCGATCGGCCGGCTCGGCAACTGGTGGAACAACGAGCTCTACGGCGGCCTGACCACGCTGCCCTGGGGCCTGGAGATCCACAAGATGGACGACGAGAACCCGGGCCGCGCGATCCTGGACGGCGACGGCAACCCGATCCTGGAGCCCGGCCTCTACCACCCGACGTTCCTCTACGAACTGATCTGGAACCTCGGCGTCGCGGGCGTGGTGCTCGCGCTGGACCGGCGGTTCAAGTTCGGCCGCGGCCGGGCGTTCGCGCTGTACGCGATGGGTTACACGCTCGGCCGGTTCTGGATCGAGATGATGCGGACCGACCAGGCGACCGAGTTCTTCGGCGTCCGGCTCAACGTGTTCACCTCGGTGATCGTGTTCGCCGGCGCGCTGATCTACTTCCTGCGTGCCCGCGGCCCGCGCGAGTTCCTCATCCCGGTGCTGCCGGAGACCGTGCCGCCGGCCGGGACCGCGCCGGTCGACGGCGAGACCACACCGGAGAAGGCCAAGGCGGTCATGCCGTCCAGCTACCACGTGGTGACCGAGGAACAGTTCGAGGCGTACCGGGACACCGGCGTCATCCCCGCACCGGGCGAACCACCGGTGCCGGCCGCGGCCGAGACACGGCAGGACGCGGTCGAGACGCAGCACGACGCGGTCGGCACGCAGCAGGACGCGGTCGAGACGCAGCGGGACGCCGACGCGGCCTCCGCCGCGCCCGGCGGCGACGAGAAGAAGTAAGGCCCCACGGCGGGAGGTTACCTGTGATGCGCACGGCGATCGTGGTGGGTGCGGGGATCGGCGGTCTCGCCGCGGCGGGCGCCCTCGCGCGATCCGGCTGGCAGGTCACCGTCCTGGAGCGGGGTGATCGTGTCCCGGTGGACCGGGCCGCGCTGATCCTCTGGCCGAACGGCGTGCGCGCGCTGCGCTCGCTCGGCCTCGGCGACGGCCTGCACGCGATCGCCACGCCGCTGCGCGACCGTGGGGTGCGGCGGCCGGACGGGCAGTGGCTGGTCCAGCCGCGCCAGCCCGGCCCGGACGCGCAGCCGCCGATCGTGGTGCACCGCGAGGACCTGCACGACGCGCTGATCGCCGGGCTCGGCGACGGCGTGGAGATCCGCACCGGCGTGCCGATCGACACGGTGCGGCTGCACGCGGGAGACGCTGAGCGGCTGCACGCCGGCGACCGACCGTCGATCGGGCACGGGCGGCAGCGCTACGAGGCCGACCTGATCGTGGCCGCGGACGGCATCGACAGCGTGCTGCGCAAGGCCCTGGCGCCGGAGGCGTCCGTGGTCAGCTCCGGCTGCGCCGCATGGCGCGCGGTCATCCCGTGGTACCGCGCACCGCGCCTGCCCGACGACATGTCGCCGAACGGCGAGACGCTCGGCGCGGGCTACCGGTTCGTGGCGGTCTCGCTCGGCGAGCGTGGCTCGGCCGGCGGGTCCAGCCGGGGCGGCATCTACTGGGTGGCGACCGCGGCCGGCGCGCCCCGGCCGGAGTCGCCCGCGGTCCAGCTGCAGCTGCTGCGCCGGTGGCTGGCCGACTGGCACGCGCCGATCGGCGAGCTGCTCGCGGCAACCGAGCCGGGGGACCTGATCCAGCAGGAGGTACGGGAGCTGCGCCCGCTGCCCCGGCAGTACGGGTTCGGCTCCGGCCCAGGCGGCGTGGTGCTGCTCGGCGACGCCGCGCACGCGATGCCGCACCACCTCGGGCAGGGCGCGTGCCTGGCGTTCGAGGACGCGGCCACGCTGCGTTCGGTGATGGCGGAGGCGGTGCCGGGGCGCACGCTGACCACCGCGATCGAGCAGTACAGCCGGGCCCGCCGGCCGCGCACCGCGACGATCGTGCGGCAGACCCGCCGGATGTCCGCGGTGATCCAGGCCCGCGGCCGCCTGGCCCTGCGCGCCCGCGACGCCGCACTCGGCACGATCACCCCCCGCCTGCTCGGCAGCGTCGCCACCACCGCCGGCGAGTGGCGCCCACCGGTCTGATCAGAGGCCGACGATGTTCCTGCCGGCCGGAAGCCCGCTGCCGGCCGGCCGCAACATCGTCGGGTACTGATCCCGACCGCCCGGCGACCGGAACCCGCCCACCTTCCGCCGGCCCCCGATCATGGTCAGGGGGTTGTGGTGACCATCCACCCGGCTCGCAGGGAGGCCGCCCGCGGCCGACCGTTGCCCGCGGGAGCACTCCCCGGCTACCGCCCCGGCCCCCACCCCTACAACGGAGTGAACCCTGAGCCTCCGCCGGAAGCGGGAAATGACCTTCAGGATCTTGATCTTCCGGCTACGGCGTGGTGATCGACGGCTCCGCGATGCAGGCGGTGCCCACGCGACGGAAGCCGAGCCGGGCGTACATGGTCGCGACGTCGTCCGACGCGGCCGAGAGGAAGACCAGGTCCGCGCCGGAGTCGAGCGCGTGCCGGGCCAGCACGGCCGTGAGCGCGCGGGCCACGCCCCGGCGGCGCGCGGCCGGCAGCGTGGCCACGCCGACGATCTCCGCGACGTCACCGTCCCGCTGGTACATGCCGCTGCCCACCACCCCGCTGACTTCAGGGTCAGTGGGATTCTTCACCTCCGCCAGCGCGGAGGCCGCGCGTCCCTCCTCGGCCCGGAGCCGGTGCAGCGCCAGCGATCCCGGGCTCGGCGGGGTCAGCGCCGCGTCCCGCGCGGACGCGCCCGCCGAGCCGGTCGCGGTGCCCGCGTGAGTGAACGAGATTCCCGCGACCGCGCCGCGGATCGCGACGTCGTGTGCGAACGACGGGTCGCCCGGCGCCATTAACCGCACCGAAACGAATTCGTCATCGGTGATCGCGGGCATCGCGTCCGGGTCGAGCACCATCAGCGGCGCCTCCAGCACGCCCAGCCCGGCCGAGCGCGCCACGGCCAGCAGTTCCGGGCTGGTCTCGTGCACCCACTCGAACGCCTCCGGCGCGCCGATGTCCCGCTGTCGCTGCCGCACGGCGGTAATGTCTGCGGCTGACGGCGTTTTACCGGCCTCCAATGCGGGCCGTGCATAAAGCGGGTAGGCGTCGTTACTGCCAATGAAGAGCACCAATGCGCCAAAATCTTCGACGCGCGCGGCGAATCGCGGCACCCCGTCGTAGAAGCGTTCCAGGCGGGCGAAGAGGGCGGCATCGACCTGAGGCATCGAGGGATCCTACATGTCTCAGATCGTGGACGTGTGATCTATCTGTATTGGTGGGAATCGGCGTTCACTCACGTAGACTCTAGAGACTCTGCACAGGGCCGACGTCGTCCCACATCTTCAACCAGCGAGCGACGACAGGAGGCCCGGTGGCTTTTTCGCACCCTCAGGGAGTTCATCTCCCCGTTGCCGGCGCCGCCCTCACGGGCGATTTCCCCGCAACGGACGGCCTCATGTACGACCCGTCGTTCGAGCATGACGCCTGCGGGTTCGCGTTCGTCGCGGATCTGCACGGCCGTCGTTCACACGACGTGGTCGCCAAGGGTGTCTCGGCACTGATCCGCCTTGACCACCGCGGCGCACGCGGCGCCGAGACGAACACCGGCGACGGCGCCGGGATCATGATCCAGGTCCCGGACGAGTTCTTCCGCGCGGTCGCCGGCTTCGCGCTGCCGCCCGCCGGGCAGTACGCGACCGGTCTGGTCTTCCTCCCGCGCGACGAGGCCGACGCGGCCCGCGCGACGCGGATCTTCGAGAAGTACGCGCTCGTCGAGGGCGCGGACGTGCTGGGCTGGCGCGACGTTCCGGTGGTCAACGACGACCTCGGCGCGTCCGCGGAGGCGGCCCGGCCGCTGATCCGACAGGTGTTCATCGCGGCCGAGCAGCTCGCCTCCCGGGACGGCATCCCGGCCGGCACCCCGCTGTCCGGGCTCGACCTGGAGCGGGTCGCGTTCTGCGTGCGCAAGCAGGCCGAGCGGGAGACGGCCGAGCGGGGCATCCCGGCCTACTTCCCGTCGCTGTCCTCGCGCACGTTCGTGTACAAGGGGATGCTCACGCCGGACCAGCTGCCGGTGTTCTTCCCCGACCTCTCCGACGAGCGGGTGACCAGCGCGATCTCGCTGGTGCACTCCCGCTTCTCGACGAACACGTTCCCGTCGTGGCCGCTGGCCCACCCGTACCGGCTGATCGCCCACAACGGCGAGATCAACACGATCCGGGGCAACAAGAACTGGATGGCGGCCCGCGAGGCGGCGCTGCAGTCGAGGAACCTGCCCGGCACCATCAAGCGGCTGTTCCCGGTCTGCCCGCCGGACGCGTCCGACTCCGCGAACTTCGACGCGGTGCTGGAGTTGCTGCACCTGTCGGGCCGCAGCATCCCGCACGCGGTGCTGATGATGATCCCGGAGGCGTGGGAGAACGACCCGGACATGGATCCGGCGAAGCGTTCCTTCTACCGCTTCCACTCCAGCCTGATGGAGCCGTGGGACGGCCCGGCCGCCGTGGCCTTCACCGATGGTTCCGTGGTCGGCGCGGTGCTGGACCGCAATGGGCTGCGCCCGGGCCGCTGGTGGCGGACCGAGGACGGCCTGGTCGTGGTCGGTTCGGAGGCCGGCGTGCTGGACCTGGACCCGGCGACCGTGGTGGCCAAGGGCCGGCTGCAGCCCGGGAGGATGTTCCTGGTCGACACCGTGGCCGGGAAGATCGCCGAGGACGACGAGATCAAGGCGGAGCTGGCCGCGGCGCAGCCGTACGACGAGTGGCTGCACGCCGGCCTGATCAACCTGGAGGACCTGCCGGCCCGCGAGCACATCGTCTACACGCACGACTCGGTGCAGCGGCGTCAGCAGACGTTCGGCTACACCGAGGAGGAGCTGAAGATCCTCATCGGCCCGATGGCGAAGGCCGGTGCGGAGCCGCTCGGCTCGATGGGCACGGACACGCCGATCTCCCCGCTGTCGAAGCGGCCGCGGCTGCTCTACGACTACTTCCACCAGCTGTTCGCGCAGGTGACGAACCCGCCGCTGGACGCGATCCGGGAGGAGCTGGTCACCAGCCTGCAGACGACGATCGGGCCGGAGGGCAATCTGCTCGACCCGGGCCCGGCGTCCTGCCGGCAGATCGTGCTGCCCTACCCGATCATCGACAACGACGAGCTCGCCAAGATCCTCTCGATTGACGAGGACGGTGACCTGCCCGGCTTCAAGGCGGTCCGGGTCTCCGGCCTCTACCCGCTGCGCGACGGCGCCGCGGGCATCCGGGCCCGGCTGATCCAGATCTGCCGGCACGTCTCCGAGGCGATCGAGGACGGCGTGCGGATCCTGGTGCTGTCCGACCGGGACTCCAACGCCGACCTGGCGCCGATCCCGTCGCTGCTGCTCACGGCCGCGGTGCACCAGCACCTGGTGCGCGAGCAGACGCGGACCCGGGTGGCGCTGGTGGTGGAGACCGGCGACGCGCGCGAGGTGCACCACGCGGCCGCGCTGATCGGCTTCGGCGCCGCGGCGATCAACCCGTACCTGGCGTTCGAGTCGGTCGAGGACCTGATCGCCACGGGCGCGCTGTCCGGTGTGGAGCCGGGCAAGGCGGTCCGCAACTACGTGAAGGCGCTCGGCAAGGGCGTCCAGAAGATCATGTCCAAGATGGGCATCTCGACGGTGTCGTCGTACTGTGGCGCCCAGGTCTTCGAGGCGGTCGGCCTGGACCGGCGGCTGATCGAGCGCTACTTCGCGGGCACGCCCGGGAAGATCGGCGGCGCCGGCCTCGGCGAGATCCACGCGGAAATCGCGGTCCGGCACGCGAAGGCCTACCCGGTGAACCCGGCCGAGCGCACGCACCGCGCGCTCGAGGTCGGCGGCGAGTACCAGTGGCGCCGCGAGGGCGAGATGCACCTCTTCAACCCGGAGACGGTGTTCCTGCTCCAGCACGCCACCCGCTCCAAGCAGTACGACGTGTTCCGCCGCTACACCGCGAAGGTCGACGCGCTGGCGGCCGAGGGCGGTCACCTGCGCGGGCTCTTCACGTTCAGGAAGAGCACGCCGATCCCGCTGGACGAGGTCGAGCCGGCGAGTGAGATCGTCAAGCGGTTCGCCACCGGCGCCATGTCGTACGGCTCGATCTCCGCGGAGTCGCACGAGACGCTCGCGATCGCGATGAACAACCTCGGTGGCAAGTCGAACACCGGCGAGGGCGGCGAGGACGTCGAGCGCCTCTACGACCCGGCCCGCCGCTCGTCGGTGAAGCAGGTCGCGTCCGGCCGGTTCGGCGTGACGACGGAATACCTGGTCAACGCGGACGACATCCAGATCAAGATGGCGCAGGGCGCGAAGCCCGGCGAGGGCGGCCAGCTGCCCGGCTACAAGGTCTACCCGTGGGTGGCCAAGACCCGGCACGCCACGCCGGGCGTCGGCCTGATCTCGCCGCCGCCGCACCACGACATCTACTCGATCGAGGACCTGGCGCAGCTGGTCCACGACCTGAAGAACGTCAACCCGGCGTCCCGCGTCCACGTGAAGCTGGTCTCCGAATCCGGCGTCGGCACGGTCGCGGCCGGTGTGGCGAAGCTGAAGGCCGACGTCGTGCTGATCTCCGGCCACGACGGCGGCACCGGCGCCTCCCCGATGAACAGCCTCAAGCACGCGGGTACGCCGTGGGAGCTGGGCCTGGCCGAGACGCAGCAGACGCTGCTGCTCAACAAGCTCCGCGACCGGATCACGGTGCAGGTCGACGGCCAGCTCAAGACCGGCCGCGACGTGATCGTGGCCGCGCTGCTCGGCGCGGAGGAGTTCGGCTTCGCCACGGCGCCGCTGATCGTCTCCGGCTGCATCATGATGCGCGTCTGTCACCTGGACACCTGCCCGGTCGGCATCGCCACGCAGAACCCGGTGCTGCGCGAGCGCTTCACCGGCAAGCCCGAGTTCGTCGAGAACTTCTTCCTGTTCATCGCGGAGGAGGTGCGTGAATACCTGGCCGAGCTGGGCTTCCGCACGCTCCAGGAGGCGATCGGGCACGCGGAGTCGCTCGACCTGGTCCCGGCGGTCGACCACTGGAAGGCCCGCGGCCTGGACCTGCGCGCCGTGCTCGGCGTCCCGAAGCTGGACGAGGGCGCTGCCCGGGTCAAGGTCCGCGACCAGGACCACGGCCTGGAGCACGCGCTGGACAACGAGCTGATCGCGCTCGCGAAGCCGGCGCTGGACGACAAGACGCCGGTCAGCATCGACGTGCGGATCCGCAACGACCACCGCAGCGTCGGCGCGATGCTCGGCGGCGAGGTGGCGCGGCGCTTCGGCGGCGCGGGCCTGCCGGACGACACCATCGACGTGACGCTGCACGGCACCGCCGGCCAGTCGTTCGGCGCGTTCGTGCCGCGCGGCGTGACGCTGCGGATCTTCGGCGACGCGAACGACTACGTCGCCAAGGGCCTCTCCGGCGGCCGGGTGATCATCCGCCCGCACGCGTCCGCGCCGTTCACGGCGGAGGACCAGATCATCGCGGGCAACACCATCCTCTACGGCGCGACCCAGGGTGAGCTGTTCATCCGCGGCCGGGCCGGCGAGCGGTTCGCGGTCCGTAACTCCGGCGCGACCGCGATCGTCGAGGGCATCGGCGACCACGGCTGCGAGTACATGACCGGAGGCACCGTGGTGGTGCTCGGCAAGCACGGCCGCAACTTCGCGGCCGGCATGTCCGGCGGCACCGCGTTCCTGTGGCGCCCGGACAAGCGCCGGATCAATCCGGAGCTGGTGGAGCTGTCCACGCTGTCCGACTCCGAGCAGGCCACGCTGCACGGCCTGGTCCGGCGGCACTTCACCGAGACCGGCTCCGCGGTCGCGGAGGACCTGCTGAAGCGCTGGTCCGACGCGGTCGAGGAGTTCGTCGCGGTGGTGCCGCGTGACTACAAGCGAGTGATCGAAACGATCCGTGCCGCCGAAGCCGCCGGCCGAAACGTCGACGAGGCGGTCATGGAGGTCGCACGTGCCTGACCCGAACGGTTTCCTGCGCTACGGGCGGGAGCTTCCGGCCCGCCGCCCGGTGCCGGTGCGGCTGATGGACTACCGCGAGGTCTACCCGGAGGCGGGTGACCGGCTCATCCAGGAGCAGGCCACCCGCTGCATGGACTGCGGCATCCCGTTCTGCCACGAGGGCTGCCCGCTCGGCAACCGGATCCCGGACTGGAACGACCTGGTCCGGACCGGGAACTGGGCCTCCGCGATCGAGTCGCTGCACGCCACGAACAACTTCCCGGAGTTCACCGGGCGGCTGTGCCCGGCGCCGTGCGAGGGCGCGTGCGTGCTCGGCATCGCGGATGACCCGGTCACGATCAAGCAGGTCGAGGTCGAGATCATCAACCGGGCGTTCGCGCTCGGCTACGTGACGCCGCAGGTGCCGGTCGCCAAGTCCGGCAAGCGGGTCGCGGTGGTCGGCTCCGGCCCGGCCGGCCTGGCCGCGGCGCAGCAGCTGGCCCGCGCCGGGCACGACGTGACCGTGCTGGAGCGCGACGACCGGATCGGCGGCCTGCTGCGGTACGGCATCCCGGACTTCAAGCTGGAGAAGTCGCACATCGACCGCCGGATGGCCCAGATGGAGGCCGAGGGCGTCGTGTTCCGTACCGGCGTGAACGTGGGTGTTGATCTTTCAGCTGCGGACGTGAAGCGCGACTATGACGCGGTCGTGCTCGCGGCCGGCGCGCTCACCGGCCGCGACACCCCGGAGACGCCGGGCCGCGACCTGCGCGGCGTCCACCTCGCCATGGAGCACCTGGTCCCGGCGAACCGCGTGGTGGCCGGCCTCCAGGAGACCGCGCCCATCGATGCGGCCGGAAAATCGGTCGTGATCATCGGCGGTGGTGACACCGCGGCGGACTGCCTCGGCGTCGCGCACCGGCAGGGCGCGGCAGCGGTCTACCAGCTGGACATCTACCCGGAGCCGCCGGCCACGCGCGCCGGCATCCGGGACCCGTGGCCGACCTGGCCCTACGTGCTGCGCAACTACCCGGCGCACGAGGAGGGCGGCGTCCGCGAGTTCGCGGTCGCGGTCCAGGAATTCGTCGACGACGGCACCGGTCAGGTCAAGGGCGTGCGGATCGCCGAGGTCGAGGTGACCAAGGTGGACGGGCGCCGCATCCTCACGATCAAGCCCGGCTCGGAGCGCGAACTCCCGGCCGACCTGGTGCTGCTGGCGATCGGCTTCGAGGGCACCGAGCGGCAGCCGCTGCTGGAGCAGTTCGGCATCGAGCGCAACCGGCGCGGCGCGATCGACGCGAACGACGGCTGGCAGACCGCGGCCGACGGCGTCTTCGTCGCGGGTGACATGCACCGCGGCGCGTCGCTGATCGTCTGGGCGATCGCGGAGGGCCGGGCGGCCGCCGCGGCCGTGCACAGCTATCTCGGCGCACCGGGCGAGTTGCCCGCGCCGGTCGGCTCCACGGCGAACTCGCTGTCCGTCTGATTTTTCATGTGAAGCCGCACTCCGTTACTCGTTTCGGGGTGCGGCTTCAGCATTCCGTGACATTTATGCGGCGTCACGTCACCAAAACGCGAATGATCTTGTTGATTTCTTTCCGTGCTGGCATCATCTTTGGGTGCTGCCACAAGCACGCCACGCTTACGGCTGCCTTTGACAGCGAATCAGAAACCAGAGGGCGGGCAACGCTGATCGCGGCTGAGGAGATCAGATGCTGCTGAAGTTCCGGGTCGCCAATGTCCGGTCCTTCCGCGAAGAGCGGGAGCTGGCATTCGCCGTCCCGACCGGCAAGACCGCCCACGCCTCACGTCAGGTCCCGGTGGCCGGCGGCCGCAGCATGGACGTCTACCCGCTGATCGGCATCTTCGGTCCGAACGCGTCCGGCAAGTCCAATCTCCTCAAGGGCCTCGTCGAGATGCGCACCGCCGTGCTCGACTCGTACTATCAGTGGGCCACCCAGCGCGGCGTGCCCCGAGAGCTGTTCGCGCTCGACCCCGTCGCCGAACGTGAGACGTCGCTCTACGAGCTGGACTTCGTCAACGACGGCATTCGATACACGTACGGATTCGAGCTCGGCCCGGACCGCGTCGTCGCCGAATGGCTGCACGCCTATCCGCGCGGCCGCCGCCAGGTCTGGTTCGACCGCGACGCGTCCCGCCGGCAGCCTTTCGAATTCCCCGGCGACCGGCTCAAGGACCGCGCCGCAATGGTCAAGATGACCCGGCCGAACGCGCTGTTCCTCACGGTCGCCGCCACGAACAACCACCCCGAGCTGGCACCGGTCTTCTACTGGTTCGAACGCAACCTCTGGTTCCTCACCCCGGAGGACGAGCGCTACCAGCGCGAGGAGTTCACCCGGCAGGCCGTCCTCGGCCCGCAGCGGGACCGGATCGAGGCGCTGCTGCGCGCGGCCGACCTCGGCATCGAGGGCGTCGAGCCGGTCGAGACCCGCGTCGCCGGCCGCACCGTCACCGACGTCCAGCTGATCCACACCGGGGCGGACGGTACCGCGTACCCGATGCCGTGGGAAAGCGAGTCCTTCGGCACCCGCAGCTGGTTCGCCATGCTCGGCCCGATGCTGCTCGCGCTCGACGAGGGCGCGGTCCTGCTCGTCGACGAACTCGACTCCAGCCTGCACCCGCGCTTCGCCGCCGAGGTCGTCCGCCTCTTCCAGGACCCCGAGGTCAACACGAACGACGCGCAACTCCTCTTCACCGCGCACGACGTCAGCGTGCTCAGCACCCCCAGCGGCAAGCGGTTGCTCGAACCCGGCCAGGTCTGGCTCGTCGAAAAAGACAAGATCGGGTGCAGCGACATCTTCCCCCTCACCGCCGCCCAGCCCGGCCGCCACGAGGACCTGCCGACCGCCTACCTCTCCGGCCGCTTCGGCGCGGTCCCGGACCTGGGCGAGGGTCAGGTGGGCCGCAAGCTCCGCTCGGTCAAGACCCCCAAAGCGGGCTGACGCCCTTTCCACCCCATATTCCCGCTTCCGGCGTGGCCACTCTGGGCATGCTCCCGCGGGCACCGGTCGTCGCTGGCGCTCCTCCCTGCCGGACCCGGCGCGGCCAACCCCACCCCCCCCCGAGCCGCATCACCCGCTCAAGAACCGACACCCTCGCCGGGACTGCCGCCCGATCCGCTGGGCGCGCCCCCCGCAGTGGCCGGTCCGGGGGCGTGTGTTTCGCGGTGCCGGTCGGGGGGCGTGTGTTTCGCGGTGGCCGGTCGGGGGGCGTGTGTTTCGCGGTGGCCGGTCCGGGGGCGTGTCTTTCGCGGTGGCCGGTCGGGGGGGGCGTGTGTTTCGCGGTGGCCGGTCCGGCGGGCGTGTCTTCCGCGGTGCCGGTCCGGCGTTCCGTCCTGCGCGACCGGGCGCGGGCAGCTCTACCGGCGTTTCGCTCTGCCGGATCCGGCATGGCCGAAGTCAAACCGCATGCGGCGACGTCCGTGCGGGGTGATCGGGCACCCCGGGCCCGAAATTTCATCCGATGTCGCCTGCGGGACGAGGCCGACTGGCCGTATCGGGGGCGAAGGGATCATTGAGTGATACCTGGGGTAGATCAACTTCGGTTCCGGAGCTCCCCCACGTATCGCTCAATGATCCTTTGCCCGGTGACGACCACTTCCAGCGGTGGTTTCGTCGGCCGCGCGTCGCGCGTTGGCGGTCCTGGTGGCTTTCGCGGCCTTCTCGTGCCCGGTGTCGCGCGTCGTAGGGCCGGGCGTCGGGCGACACCGGGCCCGGCGTTCGGCCGCAGATCCTGTGGTGAGGCGTCGGCGGGTTGTGTTTCCGGCCCGGATTCGGCTGCGAGTCTCGTGTTGCGGCGCATCACGTCTCGAGGCGTCGGCGATGATCGTGCCCCCTGTGGTCTCGATCTCGCCCGCCGTCCGGTGCGCTGGTCGGATCGTCAGGCTGCTGAGTGGTCGGTGCGGCCGGTGCGGACCGCGCCCGCGCTGGCCGTGATCACCAGGAGGACCGCCAGCGCCTCCAGCCAGTTCAGGGACTGGCCGAGGACCAGGAAACCGGCGAGGCAGGCGAGAGCGGGGCCGAGGCTCATCATGACCGCGAACGTCGAGGACGGCAGGCGGCGGAGCGCGGACATCTCGAACGTGTAGGGGAGCACCGAGCTGAGCAGCGCCACCGCGAAGCCGAGGCCGAGCACGACCGGGTCGAGCAGCGCGGGGCCGGCGGTGATCGCGCCGACCGGCAGCGTCAGCAGCGCGGCGATGCCGAGGGCGAGCGCCAGCCCGTCGGCGCGCGGGAAGCGGGTGCCGACGGACGCGCTGAGCAGGATGTAGGCCGCCCACAGCGCGCCCGCGGCCAGCGCCAGCAGCACGCCGGGCGCGTTCAGGCGGTCGACGCCGCCGGCGCCGAGCAGGGCCACGCCGGTCAGCGCGAGCAGCGCCCATAGCCAGGTGCTGCGGCGACGGGCGATGGCGATCGAGAGGGCGAGCGGGCCGAGCACCTCGAGCGTGACCGCCGGGCCGAGCGGGATCCGGTCGATCGCCTGGTAGAAGACCGAGTTCATGGTCGCGAAGACGACGCCGAGCCCGAGCACGGCGAGCCAGTCGGCCCGCGAGTGGCCGCGCAGCCGAGGGCGGCAGAGCGCGAGCATCAGCACGGCCGCGAAGCCGAGCCGCAGTCCCACCATGCCCGCCGCGCCGGCCTGCGGGAAGAGCAGCGCGGCGATGCCGGTGCCGAACTGGACGGAGACGGCCGCGCCGAGCACCAGAACCACCGCGCCCAGATCGCCGCGCCGGCCACCGCGTCTTTGGGGGGCGGGCGAGCTGGGCGCGGTGGCAGTCTCGGATGCGAGAACGTCCGTAATCACGTGAGACCACGCTATGCGGTGCCGAAACGCGGCGGAAATGCCGAACGGGCGGCGGTTATGCTCTCCAGTTATGACCGCGGACCTGCGGCACCTGCGTGCGTTCCTGGCGATCGCGGCCGAGGGGAACGTGACCCGGGCCGCGGCACAGCTACACGTCACCCAGCCTGCGCTCTCCCGCACGCTCCGGCAGTTGGAGCAGCACCTCGGCGTGCGGCTCGTCGACCGGTCCACCCACCATCTGCGGCTGACCGCGGCAGGGGAGACGTATCGCCAGCGCGCCGAGGCGGCGGTCGCGGCCGTCGACGCCACGCTCGACCCGGCCCAGGCCGGCAGCTGGCCGCTGCGGCTCGGTCACGCCTGGTCAGCGCTCGGCGTGCACACCACCGCGCTGCTGCGCCGCTGGGGGCGGGCGCACCCGGACGTGCCCCTGGAACTGCTGCGCATCGACGACGACCGGGCCGCCGGCGTACTGCGCGGCCGGAGCGACGTGGCGATCCTGCGTGACCCGCCGCCGGACACACTGACCACGCTGCGGATCGCGCACCTGCTGACCGAGCACCGCTTCGCGGTGGTGCCGACGGACAGCCCGCTCGCCGCGCGCCCGGAACTGAGCCTGGCCGACCTGGCCGCGGAACCGGTCGCGATGAACCCGATCACCGGCAGCACCACCCGTGGACTGTGGCCGGCCGGCGCCGGCCCGGCCCGGGTGGTCGACGTGGGCAACACCGACGACTGGCTGATCACGATCGCGGCCGGCCGGGCGGTCGGCGTGAGCACCGAGGCGACCGTCGCCGTCTACCCGAACCCGGACGTCGCCTACGTCCCGCTGATGGACGCGCCGCCGGTCACGGTCGTGCTGGCCTGGCCCGAGCCGGTGACGCACCCATCCGTACCCCCGCTGGTCGAATTGGCCTTGGAGGTCGTCGGCGATTAGAGGCCATGGCGGTCCAGCCAGGCCGAGACCGCGCGGCCGATCGCGTCGGGCTGCTGCTCCGGGGCCTGGTGACCGGCCTTGCCGATGCTCTCCACCTCCAGCGCGGCGATGGTCTCCCGCGCCCATCGCTCGGTCGCGGGCTGCACCAGCCCGGTCGACGGCTCGATCAGCATCAGCAGCTTCGGCACCTCCGGCGTGGTCGCCATCCACTCGCCAAACGCCACCATGCGTGTGTGCACGTCGGCGGGCTCGCCGTCGATCGGTATCTCCCGGGGCCACTGCAGCAGCGGCCGGCGTGACTCACGATCCGGAAACGGCGCCCGGTAGACCGCGAGGTCCTCGTCGCTGAGGTCCGGGATGGTCAGGCGCAGCGACGTCTCGATGAACCAGTTCTCGTCCAGCACCATGCGCTCGCCCTCGCCCGGAGTGCGCAACCGCTGGAACAGCTCCACCGCGGCCGGAGCGTAGATGTCCCAGGTCATCGGCCGCAGGAACGTCTCGACCAGGGCGACGCCCGCGACCCGTCCGGGATGTCGCGCGGCGAGGTCGAGCGCGAGCGCGCCACCCCAGTCGTGCCCGACGAACGTCACGTCGTCCAGCCTGAGCGCGTCGCACCAGGCCTCCAGGTGGCGGGCGTGGTCGTCGAACCGGTACGCCAGCTCCGGCCGCTCCGACCGCCCCATGCCGATGAGGTCCGGTGCGAGCACGCGGCCGTGGCCGGTGAGGTGCGGAATCACGTGGCGCCAGATGTGGGACGACGTGGGATTGCCGTGCAGCAGCACCACCGGCCGGCCGCCCTCGCCGGCGTCGGTGTAGTGCATCGAGGCGATGTGAGGCATCCTGCCGCCGATCGTTGGAGGGTCTAACGTTAGAGGAACGAACGATATCGGCTCATCGTTAGGAGCACAAATGAAATATCCTGATCTCCATGGCCGACGGAATGACCGCGAGCAACGAGATGCCCGCGAGCGCGCAGACCTGGGGTGGCGAGCGGTTCCGCCGCACGCCCAGCTGGATGATCGGCCAGCTCTCGATCCACGGGTACCGGCTGCTCACCGAGCAGTTCGCCGCCGAGAACACCAAGCCGTACGAGTACCGGGTGCTCGCCTCGCTCGCCGACGGCGGCCCGGCCAGTCAGGCCGTGCTCGGCCGCCGCAGCGGCATCCACCTCAGCGATCTGGTGGCGACGCTCAACACCCTGGCCGACCGCGGTCACATCCGCCGCGACCCCGACCCGGCCGATCGCCGCCGCAACATCATCACGCTGACCGAGGACGGCTACGAACATCTCGCCCGGCTCGACGTCCGCCTCGCCGCGGCCCAGGATGCCCTCCTCGCCGCCCTGCCGCCGGCCGACCGCGGCACCCTCACCGAGCTGCTGCAACGCGCGCTGGCCGGTCTCGACGCCCGCACCGGGCCTCTGTGAGCGCACTCGCGCCGGCCTCGGTGGGCGCCCCGCATCCGCCTGCGCCCTCTGCCGCGCCGCCTTGAGCGCCTGCCCGCTCTGCGTCCCGCGCCGGTTCCTGCGAGCGCCTTGCGCCGTGTCGTGAGCGCTGGGCTGGCAACCCCGCGCCGGCTTCTGCGAGCGCCTTGCGCCGGGGCGTCGTGAGCGCCGGCTGCGCTCCGCGCCGACTCGTGTGGGCGACCCTGTACCGCGTGTCATCAGCGCCGGACCACGCTCCGCGCCGACTTCCATGAGCGCCCTGCGCCGCGCGTGGTGAACGACGATGCGGGCACGTTGGGGTGCGACATCCCCTCGGCCGGCGCCGTACCTGTGAATCCGGCTCGGTGTCCTCACCCGTGTGATCGCATGCCTGGCCGGGCGGGCCGCATCGGTGCGCGACGGTGCCGGGGCAGGTGGTGCGCCTGGCGTCAGGCCGGGATGAGCTCCCGCGCCTCCGCCGAGGCCGTCTCGGCTCGCCGGGCGCGGCGCAGCGCGCGGACCGCCAGCGTGGCCGCGACCAGCCAGCCGGCGATGATCAGCGCGTAGACCGCGGTGGTCGCGCCGCCGGTGATGTCGAAGGACTTCATCAGCGTGCGCGAGTTGGTCAGCACGATCATGCCGCCGACCACGGCGCCGAGCAGCTGGGCCGGGACGATGCGGACCAGCCAGGCCGCGATCGGGGCGGCGATCAGGCCGCCGACGAGCAGTGCCAGCACCGTGCCCCAGACGAAGCCGGACGTGCCGAGGCCGAGCAGGAAGCCGACGCTGGCGGCGAGCGCGACGACGAACTCGGACGTGTCCACCGAGCCGACCACCTTGCGCGGCTCCATCCGGCCGCTGACCAGCAGGGACGGGGTGGCGACCGGGCCCCAGCCGCCGCCACCGGTGGCGTCGACGAAGCCGGCGACCAGGCCGAGCGGGGCCAGGAAGCGGCTGCGCAGCGGGGAGCGGTTGATCGCGCGGCCGATCGGGCGGGCGAAGCGGATCAGGAGGTAGATGCCGAGCGCGAGCAGGATGCCGGCCATCCACGGCTCGGCGGCCTCGGTGGAGAGTCGGCTGAGCACGGTCGCGCCGAGGAACGCGCCGAGCGCGCCCGGCAGCGCGATGCGCCGCACCACGCGCCAGTCGACGTTGCCGAACCGCCAGTGCGCGGTGCCGGCGGCGAGCGTGGTGCCGATCTCGGCGAGGTGCACGGACGCGGACGCCGACGCCGGGCTGAGGCCCGCCACCAGCAGCAGCGTGGTGGAGGTGACGCCGTATCCCATGCCGAGCGCACCGTCGACGAGCTGCGCCGCGAACCCGACCAGTGCCAGCACGACCAGCTTGCGCATCCCACACCACCCATCTGCCAGACAATGTCGATCAGATTAGTGGAGATTAGTCGCGAGGTCGAGCACCGTCCAGCAGGTGAGAGGGCTACACCCAGGCGCGCGGGTCCGCGGCCAGCTCCTGCACCCGGTCGGGCAGCTTGCCGGCGGCGATGTCCGCGAGCGTGACCAGCTCCAGGATCTCCCGCTCGCTGGCCCGGAGCGCGATCCAGACCTCCTGCAGCGCCACGGCCGCACCGGCGTAGCCGAGGTCCTCGGGGCGCTGCCCGCGGACGTTGGCGAGCGGGCCGTCGATCACCCGGATCACGTCCGCCAGGGAGATCTCCGCGGCCGGCCGGGCCAGCCAGTAGCCGCCCTCGGGGCCGCGCTGGGCGTGCACGATGCCGCCGCGGCGCAGCTGCAGCAGAATGCTCTCCAGGAACTTCGGCGGGATCTCCTGCGCCCGCGCGATGCGCTCGGCGGTGAGCGGATTGCCCGGGCGCGGCGACCGCGACGTGGGATCCGGCGCCGCGCCGGCGGCGGCGAGAGCGAGTTCGGCGACCGCGCGCAGCGCGTAATCGACCCGTGCGGACAGACGCATAAAAGAAGAGTATCCGCATCGGGAATGAGCCATTTCCCAACCTGGCGCGAAACCCGGCGCACCGAACCGGCCGCCGGCCCAACGCTGTGGGCCGGTGGCGGACACCGCGCCGGAATCCGGCACAGGGAGGGCTCCGGCCGCCGACGCGGCACGCCGGTCCGACGGCCGGCCCGTGCTGCGGTCCGGTGACGCGCACGGCACCGGACGCCGGCAACCGTGCGGAGGCCAGCCGGCCGGACACCGGCAACCGCGGAGGTCAGCCGGCCGGACGCCGGCAACCGCGGAGGTCAGCCGGCCGGACGCCGGCAACCGCGGGGAGATCAGCCGGCTGGACACCCACAACCGCGCGGAGTCGGCTGGCCGCGAGCCGGTGGCCGCGTGGAGCAAGTCCCGCCGGAAGCCGGCGACTGGCGTGGAGAGCGGCCCACCGGCTCGACACCGCGCGCGGCATCCCGCGCCGGAGCGGCCGGAGCGGTCGAAGCGCTAGCCGCCCACGCGGCGCAGCAGACCCTCCTGGACCGCGCTCGCGATCAGACGCCCATCCGCCGTGAACATCCGCCCGTCCGCCAGCCCACGCGCCCCGGACGCCGAAGGGCTGGAGCAGTCGTACAGGAACCACTCGTCCGCCCGGAACGGCCGGTGCAGCCAGAGCGCGTGGTCCAGGCTCGCACCCACCACGCCGCCCGGCCCCCACACCTCGCCGTGCGTGGCCAGCACCGCGTCCAGCAGCGTCATGTCCGACGCGTAGGTCAGTGCGGCCGCATGGATCAGCGGGTCGTCCGGCAGCTTCCCGTCGATGCGCATCCAGGCCCGCGGTTCCGCGTTGGCCGGCCGGTCGCCGGGTGGCACCCAGCCGGGCTCGCTCAGGTGGCGCACGTCGATCGCGTGCGGGCCGGACGCGGCCAGCACGGCCAGCCGCTCCGGGTAGCGCGCCATCCGCTCGGCCACGGTCGGCACGTCCTCCGGTGCCGGGATGCCGGCCGGGAACGGCTCGTGGTGATCCAGCCCGTCCTCGGCCACGTGGAACGAGGCGGACATGAAGAAAATGACCTTGTCATGCTGGTACGCGACGGAGCGCCGCACCGAGAACGACCGCCCGTCCCGGATGTTCTCCACCCGGAACTCGATCGGCACGGCCGGATCGCCCGGCCGCACGAAGTATCCGTGCAGCGAGTGCACGGTGCGGTCCGTCTCCGCGGTACGCCCGGCCGCCACCAGCGCCTGCGCGGCCACCTGACCGCCGAAGATGCGCTGCCGGGAGACCTGCGGTGTGTGGCCTCGGAACGCGGACGGGCCCAGCTGCTGGAGGTCGAGCATCTCCAGCAGCTGGTTCACCGCGGCCTGCCCGGAGGCAGGGGAGTCGCTCACGCGGACAGCGTGCCGAGCTGGTGCACGCGCAGCGTGTTCGTCGAGCCGGGCGTGCCGGCCGGGGTGCCGGCCACCACGACCACGTAGTCGCCGGGCTTGAACTGGCCGAGGCCGAGCAGCGCGCCGTCGACCTGCCGGAACATGTCGTCGGTGTGCTCCACGAACGCGGTCTGGAAGGTCTGCACGCCCCAGCTGAGCGCCAGCTGGTCACGGACTTCGGAGATCGGCGTGAACGCCAGCAGCGGCAGCTCGCAGTGCAGGCGGGCCAGGCGGCGCACGGTGTCACCGGTCTGCGAGAACGCGACCAGCGCCTTCGCGCCGATGTTCCGCGCGATCTGGGACGCGGCCACGGTCAGCGCGCCGCCGTGCGTGCGCGGGTCGTGCTGCAGACGTGGCACGCCGAACTCGCCGGACTCGGTGGTCTCAATGATCTTGGCCATCGTGCTGACGGTCAGGACCGGGAACTTGCCGACGCTGGTCTCGCCGGAGAGCATGACCGCGTCCGCGCCGTCGAGCACCGCGTTCGCCACGTCGGAGGTCTCGGCGCGGGTGGGGCGCGAGTTCTCGATCATGGAGTCGAGCATCTGGGTGGCCACGATGACCGGCTTCGCGTTCTCCCGGCAGAGCTGCACCAGCTTCTTCTGCACGAGCGGCACCTGGTCGAGCGGCATCTCCACGCCGAGATCACCGCGAGCGACCATGACGCCGTCGAACGACTCGACGATCGCCTCCAGGTGGGTGACCGCCTCCGGCTTCTCCACCTTGGCCAGGACGGGGCGGCGGATGCCCTCCTCGTCCATGATGCCGTGCACCAGCTTGATGTCCTCCGGCGTACGCACGAAGGACAGCGCGATCAGGTCGGCGCCGATCCGCAGCGCGAACCGCAGGTCCTCGGCGTCCTTCTCGGACATCGCGGGCACGCTGACCGCCACGTTGGGCAGCGAGACGCCCTTGTTGTTCGAGACCTTGCCGCCCTCGACGACGAGGACGTGGATGTCGTTGTCCTCCACGTTGGTGACCTCGACGGCGACCCTGCCGTCGTCGATCAGAAGGCGGTCGCCGACCTTGACCTCCTGCGGAAGCTTGCGATAGGTGCACGAGACGCGGGTGGCCGAGCCGATGATGTCATCGCCGGTGATGATCACGGAGTCCCCGGTGCGCCACTCGTGCGGGCCGTTCTCGAACCGGCCGAGCCGGATCTTCGGGCCCTGCAGGTCGGCCAGGACGGCGACGGCGCGGCCCGAGGCCTTCGCGGCCTCCCGCACCAGGTGGTAGACCTGCTCGTGGTCGGAGTGGTCACCGTGGCTGAAGTTCAGCCGGGCCACATCCATGCCGGCCTCCACGAGGCCCCGGATGCGTTCCGGGGACGAGGTCGCGGGGCCGAGAGTGCAGACGATTTTCGCGCGGCGTGTCACATACCTCAGGCTAGCCCTGTGCCGGTACCGGCGTGGTGCCCACCCCCAGACGACATGACCTGCCTGAACGCACCTTAAGGGCCTGGTCGCGCCGGGCTGATGGCCACCCGGCGCATGCTTTTGGGATGATCGGCGGATGCCCCGGCCGCCGAAGCGCCACGATCACGACGCCGGCGGTCCGGCCGAGCTGCTCGCCGCGAAGGCCGCGCTCCGCGACGAGGTCTGGGACGCGCTGATCGCGGCGAAGGCCGCCCGTTTCCCCGGAGCCCGGCACCGCATCTCCAACTTCATCGGCGCGGAGGCCGCGGCCGACCGGCTGCGCGCGCTGCCGGAGTGGGCCGCCGCCCGCACGATCAAGGCGAACCCGGACTCCGCTCAACTCCCGGTCCGCCAGCGCGCGCTCCAGGACGGCAAGACGGTTTTCATGGCCGTCCCCCGCCTGGCCGAGCCCGAACCGTTCTTCCTCCTCGACCCCGCCCACCTGGCCGACACCCCGCGCCGTGCCGCTTCGATCGCCGGCGCGACCCGCTCCGCCCGCCGCGTCCCGGTCGCCGAGCTGACCCCGGTCGACCTGGTGGTGACCGGCTGCGTGGCCGCCGGCGAGGACGGCGCCCGCCTCGGCAAGGGCGGCGGCTTCGCCGACCTGGAATACGCCGTGGCCTCCGCCGCCGGCCTGATCGCCCCGCACACCCTGGTGGTCACCACCGTCCACGACACCCAGGTCCGTCCCACCGGCGACATTCCCACCAGCAGCCACGACGTCCCGCTCGACCTGATCATCACCCCGTCCCGCGTGATCGACTGCCGCCCCTACCGCGCCCCACGCACCCCCGGCCACATCCACTGGCCCACCCTCACCGAAGAGAAGATCGCCGCGATCCCTCTCCTCCAACAACTGCGCGAAAACCGCTAAAAACGGATATTCCCGCTTCCGGCCTGGCCGGCTTGGGCATGCTCCCGCGGGCACCGGTCGGCCGCAGGCGGCCTCCCTGCAAGTCCCAGCCCACTCACCACAACCCGGCCCCGCCCAGCCCGGCCACCGCTCCCACCAGAGCCCGCAGGCCCGAGCCGGACCCGGCAACGCTCCCGGCAGAACCGCTGGGCACCCTCGCGCTCGAAACTCCGCATAAAACGACCGGCATGCTCATTTCACCCACGTCGCGCGACTCGGCGGGCCGATACCGGCGCCTGAGTGATCAATCAGTGGAGCAAAAGATAGGTCAACTAGCGAAGTTGACCTATCTTTTGCTCCACTGATTGATCACTCAGGGCTGCTGGGGAGCCCGTCCACCGAGATCTGCCATGCGGGCACGACGAAATATGGGGCAATTTCGGGCGCGCAGGGCCCGGCTTGCGCAGGGCCCGGCTTGCGCAGGGCCCGGCTTGCGCAGGGCCCGGCTTGCGCAGGGCCCGGCTTGCGCAGGGCCCGGCTTGCGCAGGGCCCGGCTTGCGCAGGGCCCGGCTTGCGCAGGGCCCGGCTTGCGCAGGGCCCGGCTTGCGCGGTGGCCGGCTTGCGCGGTGGCCGGCTGGTGTAGTGCCGGGCTTGCGCGGTGGTCGGGGTCGCGTGGTCACCGATGCGGACCTTCGGACCCGGCGGCTCGCTCTGGCCGGTGCGGGGTTCGGGTTGCGTGGTGGTCGGCTCGTGGGGCGCTCGGGGTGGGCGGTGGATGGGGCGCAGCCCCGGGTTGTGGGGTTTGCGGGAGTGGCGGCGGCACTTGCAGGGAGGCCGCCTGCGGCCGACCGGTGCCCGCGGGAGCACTCGGAAAGTGGGCACGCCGGAAGCGGGAAGATGGCCTTGGGGTTTCCCGCTGTGCCGGGGTTTCAGCCCTTGACGGCGCCGATGATGACGCCCTTCGTGAAGTGGCGCTGGATGAAGGGGTAGACGATCAGGGCCGGGATGACCGTGACGATGACGACGGCCATCTTGATGGCGAGGCTGGGTGGGGCGGAGTAGCCGATGCCGGGGATGTGGACGACCGCGCCGCCGCCGACGTTGGGTGGGGCCTGGCCGAGCAGGATGTAGCCCTGGAGCAGGCGTTGCAGGGGCTGGAGGTCGTTGCGGTCGATGTAGAGGATCGCGTTGAAGAACGCGTTCCAGTAGCCGACGGCGTAGAAGAGGCCGATGACGGCGACGACGGCCTTGGAGAGCGGCAGCACGATCCGGGTGAGGATGCGGAACTCGCCGGCGCCGTCGATGCGCGCGCTGTCGATCAGCTCGGACGGGATGTTCATGAAGAATGCGCGCAGCACCACCAGGTTGAACGCCTGGATCGCGGTCGGGAGCGTGAGCGCGAGCAGGTTGTTCTTGAGGCCGAGGCCGGTGACGACCAGGTACGACGGGATCATGCCCGGGTAGATCAGGAACGTGAGCAGGAAGTAGAACAGCAGCGGCCGGTGCGCGACCGAGTCGCTGCGGGACAGTCCGTAGGCGGCCAGCACGGTGAGCGTGAGGCTGATCGCGGTGCCGATGAACGTGATCAGCGTGCTGATCCAGACCGCGCGGCCGATCAGCCCGCCGGAGAAGATCACCACGTACGCGGACGGGTCGAACTCGCGCGGGATGACCACGTAGCCGCCGGCCGCGTTGATCGTCTCGGCCGAGGAGAGGCTGGTGACGAGCACGACCCAGAGCGGGACCAGGACGGCGGCGGTGACCAGCGTGAGGATCGTGCCCTTGCCGAGCTGGCCGAGGACGCTGGGCTTCTCCTCCCACACGGGGCGGCGGGAGGGGCGGCGTGGAGTCAGGACAGTCATGATTTTTGGTAGATCCCCTGCTCGCCGAACCGGTGTGCGATCTTGTTGGCGGCCAGGATCAGGACGAGCCCGACCGCGGCCTTGAACAGGCCGGCCGCCGCGCCGATGCCGTACTGCTGGACGACCACGCCGCGGTAGTAGACGTAGGTGTCCAGCACCTCGGCGGCCTGCCGGCCGACCGCGTCGCGTTGCAGGATGAACTGCTCGAAGCCGACGTTGAGCGCGTCGCCGAGCCGCAGGATGAGCAGCAGGATGATGACCGAGCGCAGTCCGGGCAGCGTGATGTGCCAGAGCCGCCGCCAGCGTCCGGCGCCGTCGGCCGCGGCGGCCTCGTAGAGCGTCGGGTCGATCGCGGCCAGCGCGGCCAGAAAGATGATCATGCCCCAGCCGGCGTCCTTCCAGACCGCCTGCGACGTGACCAGCACGATGAACGTGTCCGGGTTGGTCATGATGTCCGGCGGGGTGTAGCCGGCGTCCCGGACGACCTGGGCGAGCAGGCCGGCACCGCCCAGCATCAGCTGGAAGAACGAGACGACCAGCACCCAGCTGAAGAAGTGCGGCAGGTAGACGACGCTCTGGATGAACGAGCGCAGCCGCGGCGAGAGCACGCTGTGCAGCAGCAGCGCCAGGATGATCGGCAGCGGGAAGTAGAAGACCAGCTGGAAGACCAGGATGGCGAGCGTGTTGCGCAGCGCGTCCCAGAACGACGGGTCCTTGAACAGCGCCTCGAAGTTGCCGAAGCCGATCCACTCGCTGTAGAGGAACGCCTCGAACGGGGTGTCGCCGGCGAACGGGTTGTAGTCCTGGAACGCGACCACGTTGCCCAGCGTCGGCACGTAGTGAAAGACCAGGACCAGCAGGAACGCGGGTACGACCATGAGCAGCAACGGCCAGTCGCGGCGAAGGCGGTCGCGCAGGCGCCGCGGGTGCCGAGCCGGCCGGGTGACCGGCTCGGCGGCCTTCGTCAGTGTCGGTGCGCTCATCGGCCGTTGTCGGCCAGGACTTTGGCGTAGAACGCGCGGGCCTCGTCGCCGCCGGTGTTGCGCCACTCGGTGACGATCGACTCCAGGTCGGTGATCGGGCGCCGGCCGCGCATGATGTCGGTCAGCTTGTCCTCGGTCGGCTGCGCGATCGTGGCGATCTTGGTGGGCGTCTCCACCTTGATGCCCTTCCACGGGTCCGGTTCCGCGTACTGGATGGCGTCGTTGGCCCAGGTGAGGAAGTCCTGCGCGTAGTTCGGCACGTCCGCGCCGCCGACGATGACCGCGGGCCGCCCGCCGAGGAAACCGAACTGGTTCGCGAACTCCTTGGTGTAGAGGTCGTTGGTGACCGGTGTGCCGTCGGCCGCGCGGGTGAAGTGGGTGCCCTCCACGCCGTACTCGCGCAGCTCGTACTCCTTGGTGCCGAACGGCGCGGCGGTCCAGTTGAGCACGCGCAGCAACTCCTCGACGCGGGGCTGGCCGACGCCCTTCTTGATGAACGTCCAGATGATGCCGGGCGTGCCCTGCCAGCGGAGCGGCTTCTGCCCGGCCGTGGCGCCGAACACCTTGATCGGCTGGAGGTTGAACTTCGGGTTGACCCGGGCCTCGTCGCGCTGCAGCCCGCGCCAGACGCCGAGCCCGCCCTGCCAGCACACCACCTTGCCGGCCCGGAGCAGCGCGTTCGCGTCGCCGCCCTTGCTGCCGGCCAGGTCCGGGTGCATCAGCCCGTCCTTGTGGATCCGGATCATGAACTCGACGGCCTGCTTGTACTCCGGCGTCTCGTACTTGTGGGTGATCGTGCCGTCCGGGTTCTTCCGCCAGCCCTGCTGCGAGCCGGGCACGCCGAGCGCCTGCTGCACCTCGGCCGCGATGTCGCCGAACGCCCAGACGCCCTTGCCGGGGTCGGTGAGCTTCCTGCCGTACGCGTACAGCTCGTCCAGGTTCGTGGGATCGGCGAGCCCGGCCGCCTCCGCGAGGTCCTTGCGGTGGAACAGCGCGTACGGGAACGGGCTGTCCGTCGGGAACGGCACCCCCATCAACTTCCCGCCCCAGACCGAGTCCTGCCACGCCGCGGTGGGCAGGCCGGCCAGCATCGGGTAGTTCGCGCCCTTCTCCTTCGCCAGGTGGGGTGTGAGGTCCTCGAACAGCACGTGTGCGCCCTCGGAGAACCGGGCGATGCGCCCGATGTCCCAGCCCGGGATGACCAGCAGCTCCGGCACGTCGCGCGCGCCGACCATCGCGTTGACCTTCTCGCTGTACGTGTTGCCGTCCTGCACGCTGAACTGGATCGGCACGCCGAGCGCGGCGTTGACCGCGTCCACGTAGGCGTTCTGCCCGGTGGCGGGCGGCGGCGGGCCCCACCACGGCGTGGTCGCGGAGATCGGCGTGCCGCTGGTGCCGGGCTTCTCGGTGATCGCGGCGACGGTCTGCGCCGGGTACCTCACGTAGCCGTCCGCGACCGGCGGCGTGCCCTTGATGTCCGGCTGGACCAGCTGGACCGCCTTGTAGTCCGGCACGACCGCGCTGGCCGCGTCCGCGTTCGTGGCGGTGCCGGTCGAGCCGGGATCCCGGCTGCAGCCGCCCAGCAGGCCGCCGCCGGCCACCGACGCGGCGCCGAGGCCGACCATGCCTAGAAATGTCCGGCGGTTCGTCACCGCGGGCTCCTCTCAGGTTATGTCGAGGCGCTAGAGTTAGTTCGTCTGATGACTAAACAAAGTAGCCGACGGTGCTGTGCCCCACAAGGGAGGCGCCGGCCGGTGGATGGGGCATGATGTGGTCGGGACACCGGGGAGCGGGGCTAAACGTTGATCACCATGCAGACCGGCCCGCAGCCGGCCGACTTCGCCGACGTGCGGGCGACCAACCTGGCCGTCGTGCTGCGCCACGTGCGCGCGCACGGCCCGGTCTCGCGGGCCGGCATCGCGGCCGCCACCGGGCTCAACAAGGCCACGGTCTCCAGCCTGGTCGCCGACCTGATCGAGCGCCGCCTGCTGCGCGAGACCGGCCTGGCGGAGAACCGGATCGGCCGCCCCGCCACCATGCTGGTGCTGGACGGCTCGGCGTACGCGGCGATCGGCATCGAGGTCAACGGCGACCACCTGACCGCGGTCGCGGTCGACCTGGCCGGCGAGCAGCTGCTCTTCTGGCGGCGCGCGTTCACCGGCCGGGTCTCGGCCGGCGTCGGGGCCGGCCGCGGCGTCTCCGCGATCGCGGCGCTGGCCGGCCGGGCCGCGTCCCGGGCCGTCGCGCAGGGCCGGCAGGTGCTCGGCTTGACCGTGGGCGTGCCCGGCCTGGTCGACGAGGCCGGCGCGGTGCGCCGCTCGGACGCGCTCGGCTGGACCGGCGTGGACCTGCGCGGTGACCTGCTCAAGGCGCTGCGCAAGCCGGAGTTCGACGTGGCCGTGGACAACGACGCGAACCTGGCCGCGCTCGCCGAGCAGCGCTACGGCGGCCACCGGGGCGCGCGTAACCTGATCTACGTGGCCGGCGAGACCGGCCTCGGCGCCGGCCTGATCGTCGACGGTCGGCTGCTGCGCGGCGGGCGCGGTTTCACCGGCGAGATCGGCCGGCTCCAGCTGCACGGCGGCACGCTGCAGGAGCTGGCCGGCATCGAGTCGCTGATCCAGCGCGCGCTGCCGGACGCGGACGCGGAGGGCCCGATCACCGACTTCGCGCCGGAGGTGGAGCGGGTCGCGGCCGCGGCCCGGGCCGGCGACGCCCACGCGCTCGCGGCGCTGCGCGACGTGGGCCGTCATCTCGGGCACGGGCTGTCGCTGCTGGCCAGCCTGCTCGACCCGGAGGTGATCGTGCTCGGCGGCTATTTCGTGCCGCTGACCGAGTGGCTGCTGCCGGCCGCGCGCGCGGAGATGACCGCGACCGACACCGGCGGCGTGACGCTGATCGGCTCCGCGATCGGGCCGGGCGCGGCCGCGACCGGTGGCGCGGCCCGGGTGCTGGACGCGCTGGACGCCGGGGTGCTACCCACGCTGACCGCTTAGCGGGTCCGTGATCAGGGCGTCCCCCATGCTGTTCCAACGACATGGGAGACGCCCTGATCATGCGGGAGGCGCCGGCGAACGCCGGTGGGGCGCCGGCCGAAGTTTCTGATGCGGTGCGTTTCATTGATCTTGGGCATAGCCGCAGGCTGCGCTGGGAGCGGTTCCATCGACGCATGCGACGACATCGAATCGATTCTCTTCACCCCTTGACCGGGCCTGGCCGGGGGTGCAAACCTCAGGTTGCTTCGGGCGTAACACGCTAGAAACCGTGCGACCCCGGAGCTTTTCTCGAACGTTCGTCGAAGCGCTTCGAGGAACCTCTCGCGCTCCCACCAGAGCTGTACGGCGCAGTCAAAGGATGACCCCCGTGAGCGAACTTCAGCGCACCGATTTCCGCGACCCCGAGCAAGCGCTTTCCTCCCGGGTCGAGGACCTGCTCGGCCGTCTCACCCTCACGGAGAAGGTCGCGCTGCTGCACCAACACCAGGCGCCGGTGCCACGGCTCGGCGTGGAACGCTTCCGGACCGGCCAGGAGGCGCTGCACGGCGTCGCCTGGCTCGGCCCGGCCACCGTCTTCCCGCAGGCCGTCGGGCTCGCCAGCAGCTGGGACCCGGACCTGGTCCGCCGGGTCGGCGAGGCGGTCGGCGACGAGGTGCGCGGCCACCACCACAAGGACCCGGAACGCGCCGGGCTGAACGTGTGGGCGCCGGTGGTCAACCCGCTGCGTGACCCGCGCTGGGGCCGCAACGAGGAGGGCTACGCCGAGGACCCGTGGCTGACCGGCGTGATCGCCACCGCGTACGCGCAGGGTCTGCGCGGTGACCACCCGTTCTACCTGCGCACCGCGCCCACGCTCAAGCACTTCCTCGGCTACAACAACGAGACCGACCGCGCGCTCACCTCCAGCAACCTGCCGCCGCGCGTGCTGCACGACTACGAGCTGCCCGCGTTCCGCGCACCCCTGGCGGCCGGCGCCGCGGTCGCGGCGATGGCCTCCTACAACCTGGTCAACGGCGTGCCCGCGCACCTCAGCCCGCTCATCGATGCGGAGCTGCGCGACGTGCTGGTGGTCGGCGACGCGGCCGCGGTCTCCAACCTCGCCCGCGACCAGCGCGTCCTGCCCGACCACGCGGAAGGGTTCGCGGCCGCGCTGCGGGCCGGCGTGGACTGCATGACCGAGGACGGCGAGGACTCCGCGCCGACGCTGCGCCACCTGACCGAGGCACTGGACCGCGGGCTGATCGACGAGTCGCACGTGGACGCCGCGGTCCGGCGCATCCTGTCCGTCCGGTTCCGGCTCGGCGAGTTCGATCCGCCCGAGCGCAACCCGTACGCGGCGATCACCGTGGACGTGATCAACTGCGCCGCCCACCAGGCGCTGGCCCGCGAGGCCGCGCGCGCGTCCGTGGTGCTGCTGCGCAACGAATGCGGGCCGATCCTGCCGCTGACCGCCGGCACCCGGGTCGCGGTGATCGGGCCGCTCGGCGACGCCGTGCACGAGGACTGGTACTCCGGCAGCCTGCCGTACCAGGTCACGCCGTACCGGGCGATCGCCGAGCGGGGCCCGGCCACGTTCACCGAAGCCGTCGACCGGATCGCGCTCCAGACCCCCGGCGGTTACGTCTCCGCGCCGGACGGCGGCCCGCTGCGCGGCGACGCGGACACGCCGAGCCACTTCGACGTGCACGACTACGGGTACGGCGTGATCGCGCTCCGCGCCGCCGGCAACGAACGGTTCGCGGCCGCGTTCGAGCCCGGCGGGCCACTCGTCAGCGACCAGCCCGGCCCGAACGGCTGGGAGGTGCACGAGACCTTCACGACCGCGGACGCGGGCGACGGCCGGCTGCACCTGCGGCACCGGCAGACCGGCCGGTGGATCGCGCTCGGCGAGGACGGGCTGCTGCGCGCGTCCGCCGAGACCACCGCGGACGCGGTGCCGCTGACGGTCGACCTGATCATCGACGGCACCGGGGTCGCGGTGGCCGCCGCCGCGGACGCGGACGTGGCCGTGGTCGTGCTCGGCAACCACCCGATGGTCAACGGCCGGGAGACCGAGGACCGCCCCGGCCTCGCGCTGCCCGCGGCCGCCGCGGCGATGCTGCACGCGGTGCACGCCGCCAACCCGCGCACCGTGCTCGCGCTGACCAGCAGTTACCCGTACGCGATCGGCGAGACCGGCGTCCCCGCGGTGCTGTGGTCCGCGCACGGCGGGCAGGAACACGGCACCGCGCTCGCGGACGTGCTCTTCGGCGCGGACACCGGCGGCCGGCCGGTCGACCCGGCCGGGCGGCTCACCCAGACCTGGTACCGGTCCGAGGCGGACCTGCCGGACCTGCTCGACTACGACATCGTCGCCACCGACGCCACCTACCTCTACTACCGGGGTACGCCGCAGTTCCCGTTCGGGCACGGGCTCAGCTACGCCCGGTTCACCTACCGGGACCTGCGGCTCAGCGCGACCTCGATCGGCGCGGACGGCACGGCCGAGGTGTTCGCCGAGGTGACCAACGCCGGCGACCGCGCGGGCGTCGAGGTCGTGCAGCTCTACACCCACCAGCAGCGCTCCCGGGTCAAACAGCCGCTGCGGGTGCTGCGCGGCTTCGCCCGGATCCGCCTCGAACCCGGCGAGAGCGCCCGCGTCACGCTGCCGCTGCGCGCGGCCGACCTGGCGTTCTGGGACGTCACCCGGGGCCGGCCGGTGGTCGAGACGGCCCGGCACACCGTCGCGATCGGACGGTCCAGCGCGGACCCGGTACTGACCACCACGCTCACCGTCCGCGGCGAGCGGATCCCGGACCGCGACCCGTCCGCGCCGCTGCGAGCCGTGGACAACGACGACTACGACAGCGTGCTCCCCACCCACCACGACATGCTCACGTCCACCCGCGCGGACGCGTGGGCCGCGTTCGAACACGTCAATTTCCAGGACCACGCGGGGGTACGGGTCCGGGGCGCCGGCCCCGGCACGGTCACGCTGCGGCTGGACGACCCGGCCGGGCCGGTGCTCGCGACCGTCGAACTGCCCGGCTCACCCGGGGACGTCACCGCGCCGGTACCCCCGGTGGGTGGCGTGCGCGACCTGTTCCTCGTCTACGGCGCCGCGGGCATTACGGTGAGCGATATGACGTTCACGGCGGCCGAGGAGATCAGCGGTGGCTGACTTCTCCGTACCCACGCAGGGCGGACCGTCCGGTCAGGACCGTCCGGCGGCGGAGAGACGGACCACGAGCCGCCGCGGCGCCGGGAAACGACCGGACATGGTCACCATCACGGACGTGGCCCGGCACGCCGGCGTCGCGGTCAGCACCGTCTCCTACGTGCTCAGCGGCAAACGCGCGATCTCCGCGGTCACCCAGGAACGCGTGCTGGCCAGCATCCGCACGCTCGGCTACCATCCGCACGCCGGCGCCCGTGCGCTCGCCAGCCGCCGCTCCAACGTGATCGCGCTGGTCCTGCCGCTGCGCACCGGCATGCACCTGCCGGTCCTCATGCAGTTCGCCACCGCGGTCGTCACCACCGCCCGGCAGTACGACCACGACGTCCTGCTGGTCACCGCGGACGAGGGCGCCCAAGGGCTGCGCCGGATCGCCGCGTCCGCCATGGTCGACGGCATCGTGCTGATGGACGTGGAGATGCGCGACCCGCGCGTGCCGCTGCTGCACGAACTCGAACGGCCCAGCGTGCTGATCGGCTTCCCCGCCGACGCGGGCGGGCTCACCTGCGTCGACCTCGACTTCTACCGGGCCGGTGCCGCGTGCGTGGAGCACCTGGTCGCGCTCGGGCACCGATCGCTGGCACTGCTCGGCGCGCCCGCGGTCGTCTACGAGCGCGACACCGGATTCGCCCGCCGCACTCGCTCCGGCTTCCTGGAGACCGCGCGGCGGCACGGCGCGACCGCGACCGCGCAGCCCTGCGAGGAGAGCTATCCGGCGGTCCGCGACGGGCTCGCCCGGCTCCTCGCCGAACGCCCCGACCTGACCGGGGTGGTCGTGCACAACGAGGCCGCGGTCGCGCACGTGCTCGCCGCGCTGCCGACGCTCGGCCGGCACGTGCCCCGGGACATGTCCGTCGTCGCGATCTGCCCGGACGAGCTGGCGGAACGCTCCGACCCGGCGCTGTCGTCCGTGCTGATCCCGGCCGAGGAGGTCGGCCGGCAGGCGGTGTCGCTACTGATCAGCAAGGTCGAGGGCGAGCCGGTCCCGGACGCCACCCTGCTCGACCCCCGCCTGACCGCCCGCGCCAGCTGCCAGAGCATTCGCAGGTAAGCATTCCCCGCTGGCTTCCGGCGGGGTCGTCCCACAGCCGCTAGCTGTGGGTCAGGCCGGGGCTGGGGAGATCAAAGCTGTCAGAGCATTCCCCGCTGACTTCGGCGGGGGCGTCCCACAGCCGCTAGCTGTGGGTCAGGCCGGGGCTGGGGGGAGCTTGAAAGGCCTCGCGGGGGTTGCGGGGTTGGTCTTGCGGCCTCGGATCGTGCAGGGAGGCCGCCTGCGGCCGACCGGTGCCCGCGGGAGCGTGCGGAACCTGCGCCGCCGGAAGCGGGAAAAGCTGCTTTGGCTATGTTCCTGGCTTTGTTCTTGGCTCTTGCGGCGATCGGGGCGCCGGCGAGCCGACGCCCCGATCCCGCGTGGACGCCCCCACCATGGCGCGCCACGCCGGACTAATTTTTCCGTGTGTCCAAACTAAGTGTCAACAGTTCACGAGCGTTTCGATGCCGGGATTTAAATCGACCTTAATGGATTCGCCGGTCGGCAGGCCGACGACCGTCTCCAGGCGGCGGGGAGCGGTCAGCGTCGCCTCCAGGCCGGTGGGGGACCAGGACATCCGGACGATCCGGACCGGGCCGCGGGTGAGCAGGCCGGAGACCGAGCCGCGCGGCCAGGCGGCGGGCAGCGCGGGCAGCAGGTCCAGCCGCCCCCGGCCGGAACGGGCCAGCATCGACGTGACCAGCGCCGGCAGCGCACCCGCGATGTCGACGTTGAGGATCGCGTCCCGGTTGTGCGTCGGCACCAGCGACGGCCGGAAATAGCGATCGGCCAGCCGGGTCAGCGCACCGAAGGCCTCGTCCGCCATACCCAGGTGCGCCGCCGCGATGCCGAGCTGCGCCAGGCCGTAGGCCATCTCGTCCGCCTCCTGCCCGTCCCACCACGCCAGCCGCGCCCGGATCGCCCGCGCCGCCGACGCACGCAACGCCGGATCGTCGAACGCGGGATCGCCGCCGTACCAGAGCGGATACAGATGACTCGCGTGCCGGTGACCGGGCGCATCGTCCAGACCCGGATCCACCCACTCGGCCAGCAGACCGTCCCCGGCGATCCGGTACGGCGGCAGCGCCGCGAGCAACGACCGCCAGCGTGCCGCCCGGGCATCCTCCGGGGCGAACCGCAACAGATCCCGAAGCAGGCCCGCGGTCGCGGCCACGTCCATCGTCGCGTCCACGCACGCCTGCGAATCCGAGTTCGACGGCGTGTTCTCCGGCGAGTACGACGGGGCGAACCGGGCCCGCCCCGACTCCACCGTCACGAATCCCAGATGGAACTCCGCGACCTCGGCCAGGAACGGCACCGCGCGCTCACGCAGGAACACCTCGTCGCCGGTGTGCTCGTAGAACTCGGTGAACAGGCGCGCCAGCCACGCCGCACCCGCGGTCCAGAACGTCTGGCACCAGCGCGGGCCGAAGTGGTTCACCAGCGCATGCGTGCTCTGATGCACCGGCGCCAGCAGGCCGTCCACGCCGTACAGGCGGCGCGCGTTCTCCCGCATGTCCGGCCGCCGCTCCTCCGCCATCCGCAACAACGGCTCCAGCAGCTCCGGCGTGCCGGTCGGCGCGAGACCCGCGACCGCGGCCGGAAGATTGCCGTCCAGCGTGTACGCGCCGCGCCACGGCGGCCGGTAGCCACCGCTCCACACCCCCTGCAACGTCGGCGGCAGCTCACCCGACGCGGAGATCGCCGCATACCGGCAGGCGTTCAGCACCGTCTCCGTCCGGTCACCGGGAAGCTCCAGGCGAAACCGGTGATACAGCTCCCCGTGCACCGCCACGTGCGCGGCCAGCAGATCGTCGAAACCACGATCCGGCCACGGGGGTACGGACTCCCCGTCCACGACCGTGCGCGCCAGCAGTAGCAGGCCGCCGGCGTCGCGGGACACCCGGCACTCCACCCGGTAACCGGCGAGCGCGCCCGGCCAGTGCGCGTCCGGGAAGCTCGCGGCCAGCGACAGGCCGTCGACCGTGGTGCGGACCGGGGACTCCGGGACGCCGTCGACCGGCGCGATCGCCAGCGTGCCGTTCGTACCGTTCGTGCCGTCCGTGCCGTCCGTGCCGTCCGTGCGGTTCGTGCCGGAGACCCGGAACACCACCACGTCGTCGGCGCGTGACACGAACGCCGCACAGACCACGCCGCCCCAGGACTGGGTGACCACGCCGGTCGCGAAGTCGGTGCTCCGGGCGTAGCCGTCCGCCTCGCCTCGCGCGGGGGCGAACGAGATCGTGGCGGCGCCGATCAGCGGATCCACCCAGCGCACATCCGTGTAGCCGGGTTCGTCCGCGGTCGCGTGCGCGCACACCCGGTGCGCCGCGTCCGCGAACCGGCGGCCGGCCAGCAGGCGACGCAGCTCCGGCAGGATCGCGGCCGTGTCCGGCGGCGGCAACGGCTCGGAGACCGGCAGGAACAGGCGCTCGTGGGACAGCGTCAGCCGGATCTCCTCCGGCCCGCCCCAGAACAGCAGACCCTGACGGCCGTTCCCGGAGATCATCGCGTGTTCCCACTCCCGCGCCGGGGTGTGGTCAGTGTGAAGATCCATTTACTCACTGTGGCCGTACGGTTGACTCACGTCAATATGTGCTGGCCGGTTCCGCGAATGGGAGCGCGCGGTGCGGGGCGATCCGGCGAAATGTGATCCGGGGCACGGAGGATCGGCGCGGATGACGAAAGGGTGACCGGCGGGAGAATGGTGAGCCGACATTCCGTAAGGCGCATCGGAGCCGGTGGAGGCGGGCACCTGCCTCCACCGGCTCCGTCGGTGCGTGGCGCACCGGAGCGCCGCCTAGCCCGACCCGTGGCGGTCGTGCTGAGCGGGGGAAAGTCCCTGGCCGCAGCCGTGAAGCGCGGCGACATGGAGAAGACTACGCGGTCGTTCCCCGATTCCGGGTGACACAGGGATGAAGATCATGTTTCCAAGCGCTTCGCCCGAGTGATCCCGATCTCATCCGGTTTCACGATTTGGGACCGACGAACTCGTCAAGCCGCGCCACCGACGTCCGTTTCGCCACCGACAGCGTGTTCCGCCTGCTCATTCGCCACTCTATCCCCAGCCGATCCAGCGACCGCGAGCACAGCCGCATGATATCGGTGGACTCATTGGTGAACATGTATCGCGGGTACTCATATGTGCGCCCGCTCACTACGACGCGATTCGTGAAGCGGCACCCGTCGGAGTGAATCAATCCCCGCACGAACGCCTCGGCGTGTGCGTCAACGATCGGCTCCTGCCAGTCCGCCAACGCGATCGGCCGCGCGTGTTTGATGCCCGGGCCGTGCTGCGGCAACAGGCAGGGCCAGTGCTTCCAGAGCGCGCTGACCGCGGTGCACCCGATCCTCGCTCGGTGGTGCACCGACCGCGCACCGCAGGCGCGCATCGCGGCTTCGATCTCGGCGATGATGCCGGGGTACTTGTTGTCGCAGTAGACGGCCAGCAGCACGGTGCGCTGCGACCGCACGATGTGACCGTCACCCAGGTACTGCCCGAGCAGATATGCGTAGGTGGCTGGCGCTTCCGGGAGACGCGGCGGATCGGCGCAGCGCGGACAGCGTGCGTCCGGTATTCGTTCCCGTCGGCGCCGCGCGCGTTCGCCGTAGAGCCAGTTGCCGACCGTGTGCGGCGACAGATTCAGCGTTTGCCAAATCAGCCGGAAGGGCACGCCTTCGGCGTGCATGGCGATCGCACGATCACGGATCTCGGGTGGATGCATCGACGCATCATCCCTGCGTATGACGGGGTTGTCTGAGTGCCGAGGGTGGGATTCGAACCCACAAGCCCTTTCAGGCAGAGCATTTTGAGTGCCCCGAGTATGCCGTTCCTCCACCTCGGCGTCGCGCGGCATGTAAAACCTCGTTACGCCGCGCTGAGCAAACCTAGCCTACCCACTACGCTGGTGGCGACGGCACCCGACCGGCCGGGTGTCGGGTTCCAGGACGTTGGGGGTTGTTCGCGTGGCCGACATGCAGGCGGGTTCGGAGCGTCGTCGGGTGCTGATCGCCGAGGACGAGGCGCTCATCCGGCTCGATCTCGCCGAGATGCTGGTCGAGGAGGGCTACGACGTCGTGGGTGAGGCCGGCGACGGCGAGACCGCCGTGCGCCTGGCCGGGGAGCTGAAGCCGGACCTGGTGATCCTGGACATCAAGATGCCGATCATGGACGGGCTGGCCGCGGCGGAGCGGATCGCCGGCGACCGGATCGCGCCGATCATCATCCTGACCGCGTTCAGCCAGCGCGACCTGGTGGAGCGCGCCCGCGCCGCCGGCGCGATGGCGTACCTGGTGAAGCCGTTCCAGAAGTCGGACCTGGTGCCGGCGATCGAGATCGCGCTGTCGCGCTACTCGGAGGTCGCGGCGCTGGAGTCCGAGGTGGCGAGCCTGTCGGACCGGCTGGAGACGCGGAAGGTGGTCGAGCGCGCGAAGGGCACGCTGATGGCCACGTACGGGATGACCGAGCCGCAGGCGTTCAAGTGGATCCAGCGGACCGCGATGGATCACCGGATGACGATGAAAGAGGTCGCGGAGCGCATCCTCGCCGAGACTCCGAGCACCTGACCAGGCCCTCCCTCGTTGCTTTTTGTTAAACGCCGATAACTGATTGATAACACGGCGTTGAGGGCCTGTGACGCGGGCTATGATCCGCCAGTCCTGAGGTGACACAGCGTCAGGACCCGCGTCAGAGACTTCGAGGAGCACCGTTGCGTAGAGCCGTGATCATGTTCACGGCCCTTCTGGGAGCCCTGTTCTTCGCCCTTGGTGTGAACGCCACAAGCGCTTACGCCGCCGAGGGTGAGGGTCTGCAGGGCACGTTGAGCAATCAGAACCAGCCACTGGCTGGGGTCAAGATCAACGTTACCCAGAATGGCCAGCCGGCCGGATCGGCCGTGTCGGGAGCGGACGGGAAATGGACCCTTTCCGTTCCGCCGGGGGCATATGAGGTGGTCCTCGACGAGAGCTCGCTTCCGGAGGGGGTCGGACTCCAGGGGACGCTCGGCCCGAACCGCGCCCTCGAGGTGTACGAGGGCCAGATGCGTAACGTCCTGTACCCGCTCGGCCCGGTCGGTGCGAACGCGCCGCCGGCGGAGTCGACGCCGACGGTGTGGGATCGTCTGCCGAACCTGGTGTACACCGGCGTGCACATCGGCCTGATCCTGGCGCTGGGCGCGCTGGGCGTCTCGCTGATCTTCGGCACGATGGGTTTGACGAACTTCGCGCACGGTGAGCTGATCACGTTCGGCGCGCTGGCCGGTTTCCTGTTCAACGTGACGGTCGGCCTGCCGCTGTGGCTGGCGCTGATCCTGGCGGTGGTCGTCGGTGGCGCGTTCGGCTGGTTGCAGGACAAGTTCTTCTGGGGCTGGCTGCGCCGGCGCCGTACGGGCCTGATCGGCATGATGATCGTGTCGATCGGTCTGGCGATGGTGCTGCGCTACGTCTTCCTGTTCCAGTTCCGCGGTGGCACGCAGCAGTACGCGGACTACGCGGCGCAGGCGGGTGTCGCGATCGGCCCGCTGCTGATCGCGCCGAAGAACCTGATCATGGACGCGGTGGCGATCCTGGTGCTGGTCGCGGTGTCGGTCGCGCTGCTGAAGACGCGTCTGGGCAAGGCGACGCGCGCGGTGTCGACGAACCCTGCGCTGGCGGCCGCGTCCGGCATCGACGTCGACAAGATTATTCGCCTGATCTGGACGATCGGCGGCGCGCTGGCCGCGCTGTCCGGCGTGATGCTCGGCATGTTCCAGGGTGTGAACTTCCAGATGGGCTTCCAGATCCTGCTGCTGGTCTTCGCGGCAGTGACGCTGGGTGGCCTCGGAACCGCGTTCGGTGCGTTGATCGGCAGCATGGTGGTCGGCATCGTCACGCAGGTCTCGACGCTGTGGGTGCCGACCGAGCTGAAGAACGTCGGTGCGCTGGCCGCGCTGATCATCATCCTGCTCGTCCGGCCGCAGGGCATCCTGGGCCGCCGTGAGCGGATCGGTTAAGGGGCCGCGCGATGAACTGGGAACTGATCACGACGGTCTCCGTCGAGTCGATCATCGGCTCCACCACGATCGTCTACGCGCTGGCCGCGATCGGCCTGAACGTGCACTTCGGCTACACCGGTCTGCTGAACTTCGGCCAGTCCGCGTTCCTCGGCGTCGCGGCGTACGGCCTGGCGATGTCGGTGGCCACGTACGGCCTGCCGTTCTGGACCGGCATCATCGTCGGCCTGGTCGGCGCCGTGTTGCTGGCGCTGCTGCTGGGCGTGCCGACGCTGCGGCTGCGTGCCGACTACCTGGCGATCGTCACGATCGCGGCCGCGGAGATCATCCGGCTGCTGACCCGCTCGGTGAGCCTGAGCGAGTGGACCGGCGGTTCGGACGGCCTGCAGCGCTTCTCCGACGACTTCTACACGATGAACCCGTTCAGCCAGGGCGTCCAGGTGGGCGTCATCGGCTTCGACTCGCGCGAGCTGTGGGTGCTGACGGTCGGCTGGGTCCTGGTCGCGTTCTCCTGCCTCATCGTCTGGCTGCTGATGCGCAGCCCGTGGGGCCGGGTGCTGAAGGCGATCCGGGAGGACGAGGACGCGGTCCGCAGCCTCGGCAAGAACGTCTTCTCGTACAAGATCCAGTCGCTGATCCTGGGTGGCGTGCTCGGCTCGCTCGGCGGTTTCATGTTCGCGATCAGCCGCGCGGCCGTGCAGCCGGACACGTACGGCACCGAGTTCACGTTCTTCGCGTACACCATCCTGATCCTCGGTGGCGCGGCCCGGGTCTTCGGCCCGGTGGTCGGTTCGATGATCTTCTGGTTCCTGATCGTCTTCGTGGACGCGCTGCTGATCGAGCTGATCAACGTCGGCGCGATCTCCACTTCGATCATGGACACGACCCAGGCCGGCTCCGTCCGGTACATCCTGGTCGGCCTCGGCCTGATGGTCCTGCTGATCTTCCGTCCGCAGGGAATCTTCGGCGACAAGAAGGAGGTCATGCTCGATGCCCGCTGAGACGCTCCCGTCGCTGGCCGACGTCCCCCGCGAGCCGGGGGCCAAGAAGCCGGACCCGATCCTGGTCGCGGACGGCGTCGTGCGCCGCTTCGGCGGCCTCACCGCCGTCAACGTGCAGCACGTCGAGATCCCGCGCGGCCGGATCACGGCTCTGATCGGCCCGAACGGCGCCGGCAAGACCACCTTCTTCAACCTGCTGACCGGCTTCGACAAGCCCGACGAGGGCTCGTGGACGTTCAACGGGAAGAACCTGGGCGGCGTCGCCGCCCACCGGGTGGCCCGGCTCGGCATGGTCCGCACGTTCCAGCTCACCAAGGCGCTCAACCGCCTCACGGTGATGGACAACATGCTGCTCGGCGCGACCGGCCAGAAGGGTGAGAACTTCTTCCGTGCGCTGATCCCGGCGATCTGGCACGCCCAGGAGAAGGAGATCACCGCACGGGCAGAGGAGCTGCTGGTCCGGTTCAAGCTGGACGCGAAGCGCAACGACTTCGCGGGCAGCCTCTCCGGCGGCCAGCGCAAGCTCCTGGAGATGGCCCGGGCGCTGATGGTCCGGCCGGACATGGTGATGCTCGACGAGCCGATGGCCGGCGTGAACCCGGCGCTGACGCAGTCGCTGCTCGGCCACGTCAAGGCGCTGCGCGAGGACGGCATGACCGTGCTGTTCGTCGAGCACGACATGGACATGGTCCGCGACATCAGCGACTGGGTGATCGTGATGGGCCAGGGCGCGGTGATCGCCGAGGGCACGCCGGACGAGGTCATGGCGGACCCGCGGGTCATCGACGCGTACCTGGGCAGCCAGCACGACGAGCCCGGAGCGGAGGCCCCGGCCGCCACGGCTCCCGTGACGCCGCAGCCCGCGGCTACCGTTGCGGACACGGCCGACGGCACACCCGCCGCCGACAAGCCGGCCGGGGAGGAGAAGGCATGACGGACAAGGTCACCCAGGCCGAGGCGCTCGCCGACGACACCGCCGGTGTGCACGTCGTCGACCGCAGCGAGCACGTCTCGGCCGCGGAGGGCGCGCTGGTGCGCTGCGACGAGCTGCTGGCCGGCTACCTGCCGGGCGTCAACATCCTCAACGGCTGCGACCTGTACGCCAGGAAGGGCGAGCTGGTCGGCATCATCGGCCCGAACGGCGCCGGCAAGTCGACGCTGCTCAAGGCGCTGTTCGGCCTGGTCAACATCCGGTCCGGCACGGTCACGCTGGACGGCGCGGAGATCACCAACCTGAAGGCGCACGATCTGGTCGCCCGCGGCATCGGTTTCGTGCCGCAGACGAACAACGTCTTCGGGACGCTCACCATCGAGGAGAACCTCGAGATGGGCACGTTCCTGCGCCCGAAGAAGTTCAAGGAGCGCTTCGACTTCGTCACCGGGCTGTTCCCGACCCTGGGCACGCGTCGCAAGCAGCGCGCGGGCTCGCTGTCGGGCGGCGAGCGGCAGATGGTCGCGATGGGCCGGGCCCTGATGATGGAGCCGAGCGTCCTGCTGCTCGACGAGCCGTCGGCGGGTTTGTCCCCGGCGATGCAGGACGAGGTCTTCCGCCGGACGAAGCAGATCAACGCTACCGGTGTCACGGTGATCATGGTCGAGCAGAATGCGCGGCGTTGCCTGCAGATCTGCGACCGAGGGTACGTGCTTGACCAGGGACGTAACGCGTATACGGCCTCTGGCCAGGATCTGATGCACGATCCTAAGGTGATCGAGCTCTACCTGGGGACGTTGGCTACCGCGTAGTTCCTTCTCGAAGGGCCCGGTCTCGGCTTTCTGCCGGGGCCGGGCCTTTTTGCTGCGCGGATCGGCTGCGGTCTCGTGGAAGGGGGATGTGGGGGCGAGACGCCGCACGACGGGCGGTCCGGCTTGATCCGCCGTGCGGCGTCTCGCCCCCAAACCCCCATACCGCGTTTCCGCAAGTCGAAGCCCACGACGAATCCGGCAGGAAGGAGCGCCAGCGACGACCGTGGCCCGCGGGAGCAAGCCCAAAGCACCACGCCGGAAGCGGGAATGTCGGTTGTAAAAGAAAGGGCCCGGCCGGAAACCGGCCGGGCCCTCCCAAAGAGCAAGATCAGATCTTGCCGGACTTGTAGTCGACGTTCGTGTACTTGTTGTCGTCGCCGTACTGGTAGATGCCGATCGTCGCCTCCGACGGGTCACCCGCGTCGTTGAACGCGATCGGACCGGAGATGCCGTCGTAGTCGACGTCCGTGCCGGCCTTCAGCAGCGCGAGGCAGGCGGCGAAGTCGGTGCACTTCGTGCCACCCTCGGAGACCGCCTTCAGGTTCGCGGCGATCGCGGCGGGAGCGTCCGAACCGGCGGCCTCGGCGGCGAGCGCGGTCAGGATCGCGGCGTCGTAGGACTCCGGCGCGTACGAGAAGTCGGCCAGCTGCGGGTCCTCCTTGAGGACCTTGTCCTTGAACGCCTGGTTCGCGGCCGCACCCGGCAGCGTGCCCTTGGCGCCCTTGAGCGTGCCGGCCGGGAAGTTGTACTTGTTCGACAGGTTGCCGTCGACGAAGTACCACTTCTTCTTGGCGGTGGTCAGGTCGGCCTCGACCAGCTTGGGGATGATCTTCTGGACCTCGTCGAAACCGATCAGCACGATGGCGTCCGGGTTCGCGGTCTTGATCTGGTCGACCTCGGCCGAGAAGTCCGGCGCCTTCGGGTCGTAGACGGCCTCGGCGACGATCTGGCCACCGGCACCCTCGACGGCCGCGCGGGTGCTCTTGGCGAGACCCACACCGTACGAGTCCTGCATGACCAGCAGGCCGACCTTGGCGTTGCCGTCCTGAATGATCAGGTCACCGAGGACGCGGCCCTGCAGCGTGTCCGGCGGGGCGGTGCGGAAGTAGAGGCCCTTGTCGGCGTACGTCGTGAACTCGTCGGAGGTGTTGGCCGGCGAGAAGTGCACGACGCCCGCACCCGTGATCTTGTCGATGACGGAGAGCGAGACCGACGAGGAGGCGGCACCGATGATGGTGTCGACGCTCTCGGCGAGCAGCTTGTTGACCGACTGGGTCGCGATGTCGGTCGAGGTGTCACCGGAGTCGGTGTGGCTGACGGTGACCGGCTTGCCGAGCACGCCACCGGCGGCGTTGATCTCGGTGACGGCGGCGTTCACGCCGGCGATCTCCGGCGGGCCGAGGATGGCGAGCGAGCCGGTCTGCGGCAGCAGGGTGCCCAGCTTGAGGGTGCCGTCACCCACCGCGGTGGCGGCGGACGAGCTGCCGGCGTTCGGCGTTTCCTCCGCGTCGTCGGCGCACGCGGTGAGCGCGAGGCACGCGGCGCTCAGCACAGCGACGCTACGCCATGCGAGGTTCGGGCGGATCATCCAGTCTCCTTAAGAGTCCAGCGTTAAGGGCGCGGGTGAGCGCCCTTGCAGAACGCTGTCGCAGCTCAAATTAATGACCGCACCGCCGGTTCACCAGGCCTTGTAACACGCTGGTACAAGGCTGTTGTGTAGTCGTGACAATCCGAGATCGGTCGCCGACGGTGACGGAGCTCCATGATCGCGTATCCGCGGGGGTTGCCGGAAGTGGCGCGCCCGAAGTTGTCGGAGGGGGCGACTAGAGTCCTGAGACGTGAATGCTGCGGTTGCTGAGAAGTCCCGGTTGTTGCTGCTCGACGGCCACTCGCTGGCCTATCGTGCGTTCTTCGCCCTCCCGGTGGAGAACTTCTCGACCTCGACGGGACAGGCGACCAACGCGGTCTACGGCTTCACCTCCATGCTGATCAACGTGCTGCGTGACGAGAAGCCGACGCACATCGCGGTCGCGTTCGACGTCTCCCGCCGCTCGTTCCGCACCGAGATCTACCCGGAGTACAAGGGCGGGCGCTCGGAGAGCCCGAAGGAGTTCGGTGGCCAGGTGAGCCTGGTCAAGGAGGTGCTGAGCGCGCTGCGCATCCCGTTCGTCGAGCTGGCCAACTACGAGGCCGACGACCTGATCGCCACGCTCACCACGCGGGCCCGCGCCGAGGGCATGGAGGTGCTGATCTGCACCGGCGACCGTGACTCGTTCCAGCTGATCGGCGACGACGTCACGGTGCTCTACCCGCGCAAGGGCGTCTCCGACCTGGCCCGGATGGACGCGGCCGCCGTGCTGGAGAAGTACGGCGTCGGCCCGGAGCAGTACCGGCATCTGGCCGCGCTGGTCGGCGACACCAGCGACAACCTGCCCGGCATCCCCGGCGTCGGCCCGAAGACCGCCGCCAAGTGGATCAGTCAGTACGACGGGATCGACGGCGTCATCGCGCACGCCGACGCGATCAAGGGCAAGGCCGGCGACAGCCTGCGCGAGCGCCTCTCCGACGTGATCCGCAACTACGACATGAACCGGCTGGTCTCCGACCTGGAGATCCCGCTGACGCCGGAGGGCGCGCGCTGGCACGGGTGGGACCGGGAGGCCGTCCACCAGGTCTTCGACGCGCTGCAGTTCCGGGTGCTCCGCGACCGGCTGTACCAGTATCTCGACGCGGTCGAGCCGGAGGCCGAGGCCGGGTTCGACCTGGACGCCACGGTGCTCGGCGCCGGTGCGGTCGCGCCCTGGCTGGCCGCGCACACCGACGGTGCCGAGGTCGGCGTGGCGGTCGCGGGCACGTTCGGCCGCGGCACCGGCGTGCTGACCGGCGTCGCGCTGGCCACCGCGGACGGCCCCGCCGCCTGGTTCGACCCGGCCGAGTTGGACGAGGCGGACGAGTCCGCGGTCGCGGCGTGGCTGGCCGACCCGGCCCGGCGCAAGGTGCTGCACGACAGCAAGCCGGCCCGGCTGGCGTTCACCGAGCACGGCTGGACGCTGGCCGGCGTCACCCACGACACCGCGCTCGCGGCCTACCTGGCCCGGCCGGATCAGCGCTCCTACGACCTGGCCGACCTGGCCGTGCGCTACCTGCAGCGGGAGCTGCGGGTGGACGCGCCGGACAGCGGCCAGCTGACGCTGGACGGGCTCGGCGGCAACGAGGGCGAGGCCGAGCAGAACCTGATGCTCCGCGCCCGGGCCACGCTCGACCTGGCCACCGCGCTCGACTCCGAGCTCGACCGGGACGCCGCGTCCGGCGAGGGCCCGTCCCGCCGGCTGCTGGCCGAGGTGGAGCTGCCACTGGCCGAGGTGCTGGCCGTGATGGAGCGCACCGGCATCGCCGCCGACACCGAATATCTGTCGGAGCTGGAGTCGGAGTTCGCGGCCGGCGTGAAGGGCGCGGCCCAGTCGGCGTACGAGGTGATCGGCCGCGAGTTCAACCTGGGCTCGCCGAAGCAGCTGCAGGAGATCCTGTTCGGCGAGCTGAACCTGCCGAAGACGAAGCGGATCAAGACGGGTTACACCACGGACGCGGACGCGCTGCAGAGCCTGTACGCGCAGACTGAGCACCCGCTGCTGGCCCACCTGCTGCGGCACCGGGACGTGGCGAAGCTGAAGACGACCGTGGACGGGCTGCTCAAGTCCGTCTCCGACGACGGGCGCATCCACACGACGTACTTCCAGACCGTCGCCGCGACCGGCCGGCTCTCCTCCACCGACCCGAACCTGCAGAACATCCCGATCCGCACCGAGGAGGGCCGCCGGATCCGGCGCGCGTTCGTGGTCGGCGCCGGCTACGACACGCTGCTGACCGCGGACTACAGCCAGATCGAGATGCGGATCATGGCGCACCTGTCCGGCGACCGGGCGCTGATCGACGCGTTCAACTCCGGTGCCGACTTCCACGCGGCCACCGCGTCGAACGTGTTCGCGGTCGGAATAACCGAGGTCACCGCGGACCAGCGGCGCAAGATCAAGGCGATGAACTACGGCCTGGCGTACGGGTTGAGCGCGTTCGGCCTGTCCAACCAGCTCAGCATCTCCACCGAGGAGGCGCGCGGGCTGATGGACGAGTACTTCTCCCGGTTCGGCGGCGTCCGTGACTACCTGCAGTCCGTGGTCGCGGAGGCACGCCAGCAGGGCTACACCGAGACCATCCTGGGCCGCCGCCGCTACCTGCCCGACCTGGTCAGCGACAACCGGCAGCGCCGCGAGATGGCCGAGCGGATGGCGCTCAACGCCCCCATCCAGGGCTCCGCCGCCGACATCATCAAGGTCGCCATGCTGCACGTGGACACCGCGCTGCGCGAGGCCGGGTTGCGCTCGCGCATGCTGCTCCAGGTGCACGACGAGCTGGTCCTGGAGGCGGCCGAGGGGGAGCGGGAGCAGCTGGAGGAGCTGGTCCGCCGCGAGATGGGCAACGCCCACGCGCTGTCGGTGCCGCTGGAGGTCTCGGTCGGTGCCGGCCGCGACTGGCACACCGCCGACCACTAGCGGCCTATTCGGGGTGCAGGGCGCCGGGCTTGTGCACGGCGTCCTTCCCGGTCTTGTCACTGGTCACCCGATACTGCGGCTCGTCCGTTGACGCGGCCACCGTGCGGCCCGCGGTCGTCGTCCGGGAGGTGATCTTCTCCCGCACGGTCCCGTGCACGGTCTCCCCGTGACTCCGCCAGCTGACCTTCCGGCCCTTGCGCAAGCTCTTCCCAGCCATGACCGGGCCTTACCCGGCCCGGGCGGTGCCTAACGCCGGGGGCGGGGGCGGCGCACGATCTCCGAGAGCGGGAACTCGATCGGGAAGGGCTGCTCGACCTTGATCAGCGTGTCGCTGTCCGCCACGAGTTCGTACTCCCGCAGGCCGGACGGGCGCGTCGGCTCGCGGAGCTGGTAGGCGAAGACGTGCAACGGGTCCCGCTCGATGCGCCAGTAGCAGGGGATGCCGGCCGCCGCGTACTCACCGGGCTTGGCGAAACGGTCCGTGGTCTTGGTGCTCGGCGACACCACCTCCACCACGAGGACCACATCGGCCGGCAACACGTAGTTCTCGTTGTCGCCGACGGCGTCGTCGTAGCAGATCAGGACATCCGGCTGCCGGGTGTGGCCGGGGCCCAGGGCCACGCCGACATCCTCGTAGGGGTAGAACTCGTCCGGCGCGTGTGCTTCGAACCAGTTGGACAACTTCCGGGCGATGGTCTGGTGTCCGGTGTTGGCTGAGGGGACCACGTGGATGACTCCGTCAACGAGCTCGACGCGCGGTGCGTCCGGGGGGAGGTTGAGCAGGTCTTGGAGCGTGTAGTTGGCAAGTGCCTGACGCACGGGGTCCGGCTGCCACACGGCGGCCTCGATTCCGATCGGCTCAGCGCTCACGCCGGAAGCTTACGGCGTACCCGCTAGATCATGTGGTCTGTGGTTTGGCGGTCACGAAGATGGCGGTGCCGGGGAAGAGCCGGCCGCGCAGCGGGGACCACTGGCCCCAGACGCCCTCGTGGCCGTCCGGCCACTCCGGCTCGATCAGGTCGCGGAGCACGAAGCCGGCCGCGACCAGCTCGCGGATCCGGTCGCCCAGCGTGCGGTGCTGCTCGACGTAGGTGGGCTCGCCGTCGACGTTCTCCTCCACGTACGGGCGGCGGTCGAAGTACGAGTGGACCGCGCGCAGCCCGCCCTCGCCCGGATCGTCGAGGAAGATCCAGCGCATCGGATGGGTGACGCTGAAGACCCACCGGCCGCCGGGGCGCAGCACGCGGAACACCTCGCGGTGCGCGGCCGCGGAGTCGGCGACGAACGGGATCGCGCCGAACGCGGTGCAGACCACGTCGAACGTGCCGTCGGCGAACGGCAGCGCGAGCGCGTCCGCCTGGACCAGCGGCACCGTGATGCCGGTGCGCGCGTTGCCGGCGGCGGCGTGCCGGAGCATACCGGCGGACAGGTCGAGCGCGACCGCGGCGGCACCCTGCGCGGCGAGCCAGCGCGCGCCGGCCGCGGCACCGGCACCGAGTTCCAGGACGCGGCGGCCGGCCACGTCGCCGAGCAGGCGCGCGTCGGCCTCGCGCAGGCCCTCGGGGCACCAGACGAGGTCGGCGTCGCCCAGGAACTCTCCGTGTGCGGCCTGATAATCATCGGCGTCGATGTCCCACCAGTGGCGGCTGGCCCGGCGGCTCTCGTCGTCGGTCACGTCCCGGCGGGTGACCTCGGTGCCGATCTCGACGCCGTCCATGGGTTCGCTCACCAGCGGGAGGCTACCGGTGGAGTGTGACGGGGGCGACATCCGGGACCAACTAGGGCGTTTGACGACCAATTCGCGGCCCATCTCGGTTGACCTGCCGGGAGGCCTTGCACGCTGTGGTAATGCACAGGGTAAGCTAGTCGATGCGCTCGCGGATCGTGTGCCTCGGCAGGGAGCAGGTCCGCGGTCGGCTTGAATCAGTCGCCCCGCTGCAGCATGACCTAACCGGCCTCATGACTACTCCGGGTGTTCGCACTGTCCTCGCCGACAGGCCGTGGGCGCAAGCACCAGCCGCGACACCATCCGTTCGGAGCAACTGTCCACATGACGAGCAGCATCGAGGCCACCTCGAGCGCCAACCGGGTCACCATCGACGACCTCGGCAGCGAGGAGGCATTCCTCGCCGCGATCGATGAGACCATCAAGTACTTCAACGACGGCGACATTGTCGAAGGAACCGTCGTTAAGGTCGATCGGGATGAAGTTCTTCTCGACATCGGCTACAAGACCGAGGGCGTCATCCCCTCGCGCGAGCTGTCGATCAAGCACGACGTGGACCCCGCGGAAGTGGTGTCGGTCGGTGACCACATCGAGGCCCTCGTCCTCCAGAAGGAGGACAAGGAGGGTCGTCTGATCCTCTCGAAGAAGCGTGCGCAGTACGAGCGCGCGTGGGGCACCATCGAGAAGATCAAGGACGAGGACGGCGTCGTGCGCGGCTCCGTCATCGAGGTGGTCAAGGGTGGCCTCATCCTCGACATCGGGCTCCGGGGCTTCCTCCCGGCCTCGCTGGTCGAGATGCGCCGCGTCCGCGACCTCCAGCCCTACGTGGGCCGCGAGCTGGAAGCGAAGATCATAGAGCTGGACAAGAACCGCAACAACGTGGTTCTTTCCCGCCGCGCCTGGCTCGAGCAGACCCAGTCCGAGGTGCGCACCGAGTTCCTCAACAAGCTTCAGAAGGGGCAGGTCCGCAAGGGCGTCGTCTCCTCGATCGTCAACTTCGGCGCCTTCGTGGACCTGGGCGGCGTCGACGGTCTGGTGCACGTCTCGGAGCTCTCCTGGAAGCACATCGACCACCCCTCCGAGGTCGTCGAGGTCGGCCAGGAGGTCGAGGTCGAGGTCCTGGACGTCGACCTGGACCGCGAGCGCGTCTCCCTGTCGCTGAAGGCGACCCAGGAGGACCCGTGGCGTCAGTTCGCCCGCACCCACGCGATCCAGCAGATCGTGCCGGGTAAGGTCACCAAGCTCGTGCCGTTCGGTGCGTTCGTGCGCGTCGACGACGGCATCGAGGGCCTGGTCCACATCTCCGAGCTGGCCGAGCGCCACGTGGAGATCCCGGAGCAGGTCGTGCAGGTCGGCTCGGACGTGATGGTCAAGGTCATCGACATCGACCTCGAGCGTCGCCGCATCTCGCTGTCGCTGAAGCAGGCCAACGAGGGCTTCGTCGAGGGCGAGGAGCACTTCGACCCGACCCTCTACGGCATGGCCGCGACGTACGACAACGAGGGCAACTACATCTACCCGGAGGGCTTCGACCCGGAGACCGGCGAGTGGATGGAGGGTTTCGACAAGCAGCGCGAGACCTGGGAGACGCAGTACGCCGAGGCGCGGACGCGCTGGGAGGCCCACACCAAGCAGGTCGTGGCCGCCCGCACCGCCGACACCGAGGCCGCCGCGAACGCGGCTGCCGGCGTCAGCACCTCCACCCCGGCGGCCGGCGGCGCGACCAGCTCGTCGTCGTCTTCTTCCTCCTCCTCCTCGCCGCGTCAGGGCGAGGAGCCGGCGGGCACGCTGGCCACCGACGAGGCGCTCGCCGCTCTGCGCGAGAAGCTCGCCGGCGGCAAGTAAGCCCCGAGGTGATGCGGTAGCAAGGCAGTAGGGGAGCCCCGGTCGCGGACGCGCGACCGGGGCTTCTCGCATGCACGGCTAAGATCGCGGTCATGCTCTCCGTGGGTCTGACCGGCGGCATCGGGGCGGGCAAGTCCGCCGTCTCCGCCCGCCTCGCCGAGCTCGGCGCGATCGTCATCGACTCCGACGTGCTGGCCCGCGAGGTCGTCGCGCCCGGCACCGACGGGCTCGCCGAGCTGCGCGCCGCGTTCGGCGACGGCGTGCTGCGGCCGGACGGCGCGCTCGACCGGCCCGCGCTCGGCGCGCTCGTCTTCGGCGACGACGCGGCCCGCCGCCGCCTGGAGGCGATCATCCATCCCCGGGTCCGGGACCGCAGCGCCGAACTGGCCGAGGCCGCACCGGACGACGCGATCGTGGTGCACGACGTGCCGCTGCTGGTCGAGTCCGGTCTCGCGCCGCTCTACCAGCTGGTCGTCGTGGTCGAGACGCCCGAGGAGATCCGCGTCGCGCGCCTGACTCGCGACCGCGGAATGACCGAGGACGCGGCCCGCGCCCGGATCGCCGCCCAGGCCACGGACGCGCAGCGCCGCGAGGTCGCGGACGTGGTGCTCAGCAACGCGGGCACCCGCGAGGAGCTGATCGCGGCGGTCGACGACCTCTGGCAGCGCCTCATCCAGGACGATCGCCGGTAATCCCGCCGGCTCGCCCACACGAAGAGCCGGAACGCGAAGAACAGGAGCGAGACAGGCAAGAGCACGAACACAGGGCCTTTTCCCGCTTCCGGCGTGGTGCAGCCCGCATGCTCCCGCGGGCACCGGTCGGCCGCGGGCGGCCTCCCTTCCGGATCGCGGGTGGCCGGATCACAAACCACGCGGTCGACGTGCGGGGCACGGCGCCCACCGCGCCCATGTTGCGGCGGGCTCGATCAAGGCTACGACTTCGGTGGCCGGGGCAGGTCGGGGACGTTCCCGTCCGGGGTGAGGTCGAGCTGGGCGTAGCCGGCCGCGCGGGTCAGCAGTTCCACCCGGCGCAGCACGCCGTCCGTGCCGACCCAGTAGCGCATGCGCGCGTAGCCCGGCGCGACCTCGCCCTCCGCCGCCTTCGGGATCTCGAACACGCCCACGGCCACGCCGTTCAGGGTGTCGTCGCGCAGGTGCCGGGCTGATTCGCGGACCGCGGAGGGCTTGCCGCGCCCGGTGCCGCCCAGCGCCATCGCCTCGGTGAGCAGCAGGTCCAGGTCGAACCCGCCCATCTCGTCGGACCGCTCCGCCCACGGCGTCGACGTCCACTCGCCGCGCGGTGCCTTCAGCGGCGGCAGCTCCCATCCGGCCGCGCCGGCCGGCACCCGCCGGGTCGCCACCGCGGCCGACGTGGCGATCATCAGCTCGTCCGGCGCCTCGCCGCCGGACGAGCGCAGCAGCAGGTAGGCGCGGGTGCGCTCCCAGTCCAGCCAGCCCTCGCCGCGACGCAGCGCGCCGTCCCGGGACGGCAGCGTCACCGAGATCCGGCCGCCGCCCGCGCGCAGGTCCGCCACCCGCAGCCCGGCCAGCAGCCGCGCCTCGTCCGCGGTCACCTCCCGGGGCACGATCGGCGCGCCGCCGAACGCGGCCACCGCACCGAACGCGGTCGCCTCGCCGCGCCGCAGGTCGATCTCGACCGGTAGCTTGCCGGGCAGCGTGGCCGCCATCCGCCGCAGGTCACCGTCGCGGCCGAGCCAGTAGCGGACCGCGCCTCCCATGTCGGAGAGGCGGGTCGGCGCGGGGGCCGTGAACGGGGGCGCGGGCGGGACCGCGGGGCCGAGGAACACGTCGACCACGTCGCCGCCGGTGGTGTCCGACCTCAGCCAGCGGGAGTCGCTGCCGCGTAGCGTGTCGGCCGAGTCCGGCCGGGTCGCGGACGCTCCGAACAGGAGATTGAGCAGCGCGTCCACCGATGTCGCGGCCGAGTTGCCGGTCGTGCCGTCGCCGGCCGAGGCGCGCACCCGCCAGTCGCCGGCCGGCGGGTCGGTCGGCGGCGGCCCGGCCGAGACCTGGCCCCGGCTCGCGCTGCCCGGCTCGGTCATCGTCGCGACCAACCCCGGCACGCCCTGGACCAGTGCGGACGCGGCGCCCGGCCGGGTGACGCGCAGGTATGCGAGCCGCCGCCGCCAGTCCACCCAGCCCTCCGCGCGCAGCTTGTCGCCGGCGATGGTGGCGGTCACGCCGGCCGTGCCGTCCGTGTGGTTGCGCACCCGCATGCCGGCCAGCCGCTCCGCCTCCGCCGCGGAGAGCGGCCGCGCGGCCGGGCCGTCGGCGGTGGGCGCGCACGAGCCGAGGCCGCCGATGAGCCCGGCCGCGGCGCTGCCGAGCAGGCCGATCAGGGACGCGAGCGCGATCGCACGCCGTTTGCTGGAAGTCACGGAGGTTGAAACGAGCGACGCACGCTCTGGGCGCGCTCGCGGCGACCGGTCTGCGCCGTTGGCGCCACCGCACGGGGCGCGCTCGCCGGGTGATGAGCCCGGGGCTGCAACCCGTCGTGCGCCGGTCGAGCGGCCGGTGTGGGGGCCGCATCGGTGCCGGACGGCCGCCGCGAGCGGCCTACCGGTCAACGCTACGGCCGGGGGCCGCACCACACAATCGTAATATCGAAGACGATCTAGAGCCTGTATCGAAGTGGGGGCCGGAGCCTCGCTCCTGCGTCCACGTCGACGCAGGCTCTCGCTTGGCGCGACCGGGAAACTTGTCGGACCCCGGGCGTACCGTGGGGGTCATGGCGCTCGACATTCCCCGGATCGACAACCGGTTTCAGGTCATCAGCGACTTCAAGCCCTCCGGTGACCAGCCGGCGGCGATCGACGCGCTGGAGCGCCGGGTCCGCGACGGCGAGCGCCACAGCGTGCTGCTCGGCGCGACCGGCACCGGCAAGAGCGCGACCACGGCCTGGCTGGTGGAGCGCATGCAGCGGCCCACGCTGGTGCTCGCACACAACAAGACGCTCTGCGCCCAGCTCGCCAAGGAGTTTCGCGAGCTGCTGCCGAACAACGCGGTCGAATACTTCGTGTCGTACTACGACTACTACCAGCCCGAGGCCTACATCCCGCAGACGGACACCTATATCGAGAAGGACTCCTCGGTCAACGAGGAGGTGGAGCGGCTGCGGCACTCCGCCACCATGTCGCTGCTCACCCGCCGCGACGTGATCGTGGTCGCGACCGTCTCCGCGATCTACGGTCTCGGCACCCCGCAGGAATACCTGGAGCGCGCCGCCCGGGTGTCGGTCGGCGAGGAGATCGACCGCGACAAGCTGCTGCGCCGCCTGGTCGAGATTCAGTACACGCGGAACGACATGGCGTTCCAGCGCGGCACGTTCCGGGTCCGCGGCGACACGCTGGAGATCATCCCGGCTTATGAGGAGCTGGCGCTGCGCATCGAGCTGTTCGGCGACGAGGTGGAGAAGATCTCCTACCTGCACCCGCTCACCGGCGACGTGGTCCGCGAGGTGCCCTCCGCACTGATCTTCCCGGCCAGCCACTACGCGACCGGCCAGGAGCGGATGGAGCGGGCGATCGGCGACATCGAGGTGGAGCTGGCCGAGCGGCTCGACGAGCTGGAGCGGCAGAACAAGCTGCTGGAGGCGCAGCGGCTGCGCATGCGCACCACCTACGACCTGGAGATGATGAAGCAGGTCGGCTTCTGCAACGGCATCGAGAACTACTCGATGCACATCGACGGCCGGCTGCCCGGGAGCCCGCCGCACTGCCTGCTCGACTACTTCCCGGACGACTTCATGACCGTCATCGACGAGTCGCACCAGACGATCCCGCAGATCGGCGGCATGTTCGAGGGCGACGCGTCGCGCAAGCGCATGCTGATCGACCACGGCTTCCGGCTGCCGTCCGCGGCGGACAACCGGCCGCTGCGCTTCGACGAGTTCCTGGAGCGGGTCGGCCAGATGGTCTTCCTCTCCGCCACCCCGGGCAACTGGGAGCTGGAGCAGGCCGGCGGCGAGTTCGTCGAGCAGGTCATCCGCCCGACCGGCCTGGTCGACCCGGAGGTCGTGATCAAGCCGACCAAGGGGCAGATCGACGACCTGATGCACGAGATCAAGCTGCGCACCGAGCGGGACGAGCGGGTGCTGGTCACCACGCTGACCAAGAAGATGGCCGAGGACCTCACGGACTATCTGCTGGAGCACGGCATCCGGGTGCGCTACCTGCACTCCGAGGTGGACACGCTGCGCCGGGTCGAGCTGCTCAGCGAGCTGCGCAAGGGCGACTACGACGTGCTGGTCGGCATCAACCTGCTCCGTGAGGGCCTGGACCTGCCCGAGGTGTCGCTGGTCGCGATCCTGGACGCGGACAAGGAGGGCTTCCTGCGCAGCGGCACCTCGCTGATCCAGACGATCGGCCGCGCCGCGCGCAACGTCTCCGGCCAGGTCCACATGTACGCTGACAAGATCACCCCATCGATGCGGCAGGCGATCGACGAGACCGACCGGCGCCGGGCGAAGCAGGTGGCGTACAACACCGAGCACGGGCTCTCGCCGCAGCCGCTGCGCAAGAAGATCCACGACATCCTGGACGACATCTACCGCGAGGCCGAGGACACCGAGTCCGCGCTCGGCGGTCACGGTCCCGGCGGCCACATCGTCGGCGGCGGCGGGCGGCAGATGTCCCGCGGCAAGGCCCCGGTCCCGGAGACCCGGTCGAGGGGTGGCAAGGGCGCGAGCACTCCGGCCCGCGCCGGCATGGCCCGGGCCGAGCTGGCCGAGCTGATCCAGAACCTGAACGAGCAGATGCTCGCCGCCGCGCGCGAGCTGCAGTTCGAGTTGGCCGCCCGGATCCGCGACGAGGTCAACGAGCTGAAGAAGGAGCTGCGCGGCATGGACGCCGCCGGCGTGAAGTAACCGAACGTAGGGGACCGGCGTCACGCAGCGCAGCGACGCCGGTCCTTTTTCGACCGTTCTGTTCCTGCACGTGCAGGAGATCCTGCAGGCGCAGGTGACAATGCAGGTTCCTTGATGGACACTTGGTTTGCGCAGGTCACCCGGCCGAGTGGCAGCGGTTAGGTTTACGGCCATTAACGCCGATTCGCCGTTTCGCGCGCACTATGTGGATCAACAACTTTCCGTGCGCGTTCCGGTGTCGCGGACCCGCTCGGTGACGTGTCCACGGCGTGCGCCCGCGGAGTTCATCGATGCGCAACATCGCAGGTCGGGCGCGGGTGGGCGTCGCCGGCGCGGCGATCGCGCGGTGCCGGGAAGTGCCGCGCCGGGATGTGCGTACCGCTAAACATGCGAATTGTACTGTCCAATAGCGGATGGCTACCAGAACGTTGCTGCCTGTAATCTCCTTGTCGCCACGACGTCGGCGCCGGGAGAACCAATGCCACCCCCCAAAAGTCCTACGGTCCGTCGATTGCGTCTGGGCGCCGAGCTACGACAATTGCGGCGCGCGGCAGCCCTCACGCTGGAGCAGGTCTGCGACCGGCTCGGCTGGGCCTCGACCTCGAAGCTGTCCCGGATCGAGCTGGGGCAGAGTCGTCCCGATCTGGCCGACATCATGGACCTGCTGGACATCTACGACGTGGACGGTCCGAACCGCGACAAACTCATTGTCATCGCCCGAGATGCGGCCGCCGCGCGCGGCTGGTGGAAGGCGCTCGGCGACATGGGTCCCCGCCAGCGTCGATATGCGGAGCTGGAAACCGGCGCCGCTGACATTTTCGAGTTCCACCAGTACGTCGTGCCCGGACTGCTGCAGACCCCGGAGTACGGCCGGGTCCGGGTTCGCTCCGGCCGCGCGCTCTACCCGAGTCTGGACATGGACGCGGACAGCCGCGCCCGCGCGGCCCGGCACGTGGTGCTGCGCCGCGAGCAGCCGCCGCGCTACGAGGCGATCATCGACGAGTCCGCGTTCCACCGGCAGGTCGCGCCGCCCGAGGTGATGCGCGGCCAGCTTCGGCACCTGCTGGCCATGGCCGACCTGCCGAACGTGGTGATCCGGATGCTGCCGTTCCGGACCCCGCTACAGGACGGCTACGTGCCGCACACCGCGTTCTCCGTCTACTCGTTCCCGGATCCGGCCGACCCGCGCACGGTCGTGCTGGAGACGATGAGCGAGGACGTGCATCTCACCGACGAGGAGGAGGTGGCGCGCTACCTGCTGGTCGCGGACTGGCTGCGGGCGGCGGCGCTGCCGGAGGAGGAGACGCGCGCCTACCTGGCCCGGGCGGTCGACATCCGGCCGGACCAGGCGCGGGCGATCCCCGCTCAGCGCGGGGTCAACGGTGGTGGTTGATACGGAGGGCGATGGGAGCACGTCGAACTGGCTGGGTGAAGAGCAGCCGTAGCCACGCGAACGGCAACTGTGTCGAGGTCGCGGCGGGCGCGAGGACGATCGCGGTTCGGGACTCCAAGGATCCGGGGCCCCGGCTCCGGTTCGCGGAGCCGGCCTGGCGGGCGTTCGTGGAGCGCGTCAAGGGCTGACCAGCACAGCGGAGAGCCGGGCCCCTGGCAGGGGGACCGGCTCTCTCCGCACCCGGACCGCCGTTCCGGCTGCGACTGCCGCTTCGGCTGGGACCGCCAGACCGGTCGGGACCGATCGGCAGTGGATCAGGCGGGGACGTCGGTGAAGTGCTCTACCCGCGGCGGACCGGCGAAGAACGGGCCGATCAGCGCGCGCCACTGCCCGAACCGCTCGGTGGCCCGGAAATTCTCCTCGTGCGCCGCCACCGAGTCCCACTCGACCAGCAGCACGAACCGGTCCGGCGTCTCGATGCCCCGGGTCATCCGCACGGAGCGGCAGCCGGGCGCGCCGGCCAGGATCGGGTGCCCCTTCGCGTACGCCGCCGCGAAATCGTCTTCCCGGCCCGGTACCACGTCGATCAACGCAACCTCAAGAACCATGTCCGGCAGTCTCGCACGACCCGAATTCACCTAGCCTCCTAGGACGACCTGGCTGTCGTGCCGTCCGAGGGGAGTCATGACGCGGTCCGCGCCACGGAGCGTGTCGAGCGGCACTCCGAGCCCCCGTTCCGGGCCGCGCCGGAATGAGGCAGAATTGCGCGCGAAGGAGGGGAGTATTCCCCCTACGGCGGTGTCGTCAGCACGGTGGAAACCTGGACAAAGGGTTGACGCCCGGCGCCGTCGGTCACGGATTGTGCCATCCCGTGGCGGAAGAGACCTCCGGACAGTCACATACGAGTGCACGTCGCCGTGAGTGGGTATCTTCTTACTTCGCGTAAGTAGGGACCACTGCGGCGCAATGCTGTGTCTGCCGGAGGATTTCGTTGAACGTACCCGCCTGGGTCTGGGCCGTCACGCTGACCGCGATGGCCGTCGTGCTGATCATCGACCTCGTCATCATCGGGCGCCGCCCGCACGAACCCTCACCCCGTGAGTCCGGGATCTGGGTCAGCATCTACATCAGCCTCGCGCTGCTCTTCGGCGTCGGCGTCTGGCTCCTCGCCGGGCCTTCGTACGCCGGGCAGTTCTACACGGGCTGGCTCACCGAATACAGCCTGTCCGCGGACAACCTGTTCGTCTTCGTGGTCATCATGGGCCGCTTCGCGGTGCCCCGGCAGTACCAGCAGACGGTGCTGCTCGTCGGCATCATCCTGGCGCTCGTCATGCGCGGCGCGTTCATCGCCGCCGGTGCCGCGCTGATCACGCAGTTCTCCTGGGTGTTCTACATCTTCGGCGCGTTCCTCATCTACACCGCGATCAACTTCGCGCGGGAAGGGCTGGACGAGGAGTCCGAGGACTTCAAGGAGAACATTCTGATCCGGTGGAGCCGCCGCGCGCTGCCGATCTCCCCGAGCTTCGACGGCGCCCGCCTGACCACGGTGCACGCCGGCCGCCGGATGTTCACGCCGATGCTGATCGTCATGATCGCGATCGGGACCACCGACCTGATCTTCGCGTTGGACTCGATCCCGGCGATCTTCGGCATCACGCAGGAGCCGTACCTGGTCTTCACCGCGAACGTCTTCGCGCTGATGGGCCTGGTCCAGCTCTACTTCCTGCTCGGCAACCTGATCGAGCGCCTGGTCTACCTCTCCAAGGGCCTGGCGATCATCCTCGCGTTCATCGGCGTCAAGCTCGTCCTCGAGGCGCTTCACGAGAACAACCTGCCGTTCATCAACGGCGGCGAGCACGTCGAGTGGGCGCCGACGATCCCGATCTGGCTCTCCCTGGTCGTCATCCTCGGCACGCTGGTCATCGCCACCGTCGCCAGCCTGGTCAAGACGGCGGCCGACGACCGCAAGGAGGCGCGCCGCAAGGCCGCCGAGGCCCCCGAAGAGCCGGTTCTCAAGGCCTGAGAGAGCCGGTCACAAAGGCCTGAGATTGAGCCGGTCACAAAGGCCTGAGAGAGAGCCGGAGATAAAGGCCTGATGGAGAGCCGGTCTGAAGGCCGGGTCTGAAGGCCCGAGAGCATCTGAAGGCCAAGAGCAAGAGCTGGATATACCCGCTTCCGGCGTGGCCGGGCCCGCATGCTCCCGCGGGCACCGGTCGTCGCTGGCGCTCCTCCCTTCCGCATCCGTGTGGTCACCACGAACAAGAGCAGAGCGCCCCGCCCGCCGGAGACCGGCGAGCGGGGCGCTCTCGTTACGCTGCGCGGCGCCCTCGCGCCGCTGGGATCGGGCGCGCCTGTGCCGCTGGGATCGGGCGCGCCTGTGCCGCTGGGATCGGGCGCGCCTGCGCCGCTGGGATCGGGCGCGCCTGCGCCGCTGGGATGGGGCGCGCGTGTGCCGCTGGGATGGGGCGCGTGCGCCCGGTGGGATGCGGCGCCTTGGCGCCGCTGGGACGCGGACGGCGCAGTGGCGCAGTGGCGCAGTGGCGCAGTGGCGCAGTGGCGCACGCGTGGCTGCGTCGCGGGGTGGGCGGACCCTAGTGATCGGGGCGTCCCGCATGTCGTTGGAACGACATGCGGGACGCCCCGATCTTGGATTGCGGTCCGCCGTCCCACCTCATGATCCAGGCGTCATTCCAGCCGTTGGAACGGCTGGAATGACGCCTGGATCACCGCGTGGCGGTGGTCAGTTGGAGTGCTTGCGGCGGGCGGCGGCGCGGCCGCGCTCCTGCTGGTTGAGGATGACCTTGCGGATGCGGACCGCGGCCGGGGTGACCTCGACGCACTCGTCCTCGCGGCAGAACTCCAGCGCCTGCTCCAGGGAGAGCTTGCGCGGGGGGATCAGCTTCTCGGTCTCGTCGGAGGTGGAAGCCCGCATGTTGGTGAGCTTCTTCTCCTTGGTGATGTTGACGTCCATGTCGTCGGAGCGGGAGTTCTCGCCGACGATCATGCCCTCGTAGACCTCGGTGGTCGGCTCCACGAAGAGGCTGCCGCGCTCCTGCAGGTTCGTCATAGCGAACGCGGTGACCGGGCCGGAGCGGTCCGCCACCAGGGAGCCGTTGTTGCGGGTGCGCAGCTCGCCGAACCACGGCTCGTACTTCTCGAAGACGTGGTGCAGGATGCCGGTGCCGCGGGTGTCGGTCAGGAACTCGGTCCGGAAGCCGATCAGGCCGCGCGCCGGGACCAGCCACTCCATCCGGATCCAGCCGGTGCCGTGGTTGACCATCTGCTCCATCCGGCCCTTGCGGGTCGCCAGCAGCTGGGTGATCGCGCCGAGGTACTCGTCCGGCGCGTCGATCGTCAGGCGCTCGACCGGCTCGCAGGTCTTGCCGTCGATCTCCTTCGTGACCACCTGCGGCTTGCCGACGGTCAGTTCGTAGTTCTCCCGGCGCATCTGCTCGACCAGGATGGCCAGCGCCAGCTCGCCACGGCCCTGGACCTCCCAGGCGTCCGGCCGCTCGGTCGGCAGCACGCGCAGCGACACGTTACCGATCAGCTCGGCGTCCAGCCGGTCCTTGACCATGCGGGCGGTGACCTTCGCGCCCTTGACCTTGCCGACCAGCGGCGAGGTGTTGGTGCCGATGGTCATCGAGATGGCCGGCTCGTCCACCGTGATCAGCGGCAGGGCGACCGGGTTCTCCGCGTCCGCCAGCGTCTCACCGATCATGATCTCGGGGATGCCGGCGACCGCGATGATGTCGCCCGGGCCGGCCGAGGTGGCCGGCTTGCGCTCCAGGCCCTCGGTCATCAGCAGCTCGGAGATGCGGACCTTCGACATGGTGCCGTCGGTCTTGCACCAGGTGACGGTCGAGCCCTTGGTGATCGTGCCCTCGTGCACGCGGCAGAGCGCGAGACGGCCGAGGAACGGCGACGCGTCCAGGTTCGTCACGTGCGCCTGCAGCGGCGCGCCCTCGGTGAACGACGGCGCCGGGATCGTGTTCAGCAGCGTGGTGAACAGCGGCAGCAGCGAGTCGCTGTCCTCCGGGATCGTGCCGTCGGCCGGCTGGGTCAGCGAGGCGATGCCGTCGCGGGCGCAGGCGTAGACGATCGGGAAGTCGATCTGCTCCTCGTCCGCGTCCAGGTCCAGGAAGAGCTCGTAGGTGTCGTCCACGACCTCCTTGATACGGGCGTCCGGGCGGTCCACCTTGTTGATCACCAGGATGATCGGCATGCGGGCGGCCAGCGCCTTGCGGAGCACGAAGCGGGTCTGCGGGAGCGGGCCCTCGGACGCGTCGACGAGCAGGATGACGCCGTCGACCATGGTGAGGCCGCGCTCGACCTCGCCGCCGAAGTCGGCGTGGCCGGGGGTGTCGATGATGTTGATGGTGACCGGGTCGCCGGTCGGGGGCACGTACCGCACGGCGGTGTTCTTCGCCAGGATCGTGATGCCCTTTTCGCGCTCCAGGTCCATGGAGTCCATGACCCGGTCGGCGGCCTCGGCCCGGGCGGAGAACGCGCCGCCCTGCGTGAGCATGGCGTCGACCAGCGTGGTCTTGCCGTGGTCGACGTGGGCGATGATCGCAACGTTACGGAGGTCGGAGCGGGTCTGCATACCTTTAGTGTCCCCAACCTGCGATCTATTTGCCTAATCGGGGGTCGATCCCGCGTCGAGTGTGACAACTGAGTCTTGCGATGCTGTCCGGATGACCTCGGGAGTGCCGTGGAAGCCCTGGTAGAGCAGCTGGCGAGCCTGCCGCCCACGCTGATCTACCTGGTTGCGGCCGGGCTGGTGCTGCTGGAGACCGCGTCGCTGATCGGCCTGACCGTGCCGGCCGAGGCGACGCTGCTACTTGTCGGGTTTCTGGCGTCGCAGGGCCGGCTGCATCTCGGAGCCGCGCTGGTGGTGATGATCACGGCGGCCGGCGTGGGTGACTCGCTGGCGTTCCGGTCCGGTCGCCGGTACGGGCCACGACTGCGGGCGAGCGCGCTGGGCCGGCGGGTCGGTGCGGCGCGGTGGGCGCGCGCGGACGCGCTGATGACCCGGCACGGCGCGCGGGCGATGCTGCCGGTGCGCTGGGTGGCGTTCGTGCGCACGCTCGCGCCGCGGCTCGCCGGGAGCAGCGGCCTGCCGTACCGCCGCTTCCTGCCCTGGAATCTCGCCGGCGTGGTCAGCTGGGTCGGCGCGTCGATCCTGGCCGGTCATCTGGCGGGGGAGTCGTACCGGCGGATGTCCGCGGTGCTCGGCGGCGCGACCGGCGCGGTGCTGGCCGTGGCCGGCATCGTGGTGGCGACCCTGCTGACCGTCCGCGCGCTGCGGCGCCGCCGCGTGTGCACGCCCGGCCGAGCGGGGTAATCAGCAATCGACAGCGGATGATCAGGCGTGTGACCAGCGCGCCCGGACGAGTGGAGGGCCGAAAGTGATCGAGTCGGTGGCGGCGGCCGCGCTGGCGGCCGGGCTGGGCCTGCCGAAGGCGGCGGGAAACGCGATGACCATCGAACGTGACCTGTCGGTACGGGCCCGGGACGGCGTCATCCTGCGTACCGACCACTACGCGCCGTCCCAGGACGGGCCCGCCGTGCTGATCCGCACGCCCTACGGCCGGGGCGCCGCGATGCCGATGCTCGGCCGGCTGCTGGCGGCGCGCGGCGTGCACGTGGTGATCCAGTCCTGCCGGGGCACGTTCGGCTCGGGCGGGCGGTTCGAGCCGCTGGTCCACGAGCGCGACGACGGCCTGGACACGCTCGCCTGGCTGCGCCGCCAGCGCTGGTACGCCGGCCGCCTCGGCCTGTTCGGCGTCAGCTATCAGGGCGCCGCGCACTACGCGATCGCGGCGGACGCGGCGCCGGACCTGGCCGCCGTGGTGGCATCCGTGACCACCTCCGCGATGCGTGACCTGACCTACGCGGGCGAGGCGTTCTCCCTGGACACGGTGCTGACCTGGACCCAACTGCTGGAGTCGCGGACCGTGCCGTGGCTGTCCCGCCAGCTGGAACTGCGACGCAGCCAGCCGAGGCTGGCCGCCGGGTTCGCGCACCTGCCGCTGGCCGAGGCGGATCGGGTCGTGACCGGTGGCACGGTGCCGTTCTTCCAGCAGTGGCTGGCCGAGCACGCGGCCGGCGCGGAGTACTGGCGGGACCGGGTGTTCGGCGAACGGCTGGCCGAGGTGGACGCGCCGGTGCTGATGGTGGCGGGCTGGCACGACATCTTCCTGCCCGCGCAGCTGGACGACTTCGTGGTGCTGCGCGAGGCGGGCCGCCGGCCGAGCCTGACGGTCGGCCCGTGGACGCACGGCAGCGCCGGTCTCTTCGCGGCCACGCTCCGCGCCGGCGTGCCGTTCCTGCTGCGGCACCTGACCGCACCGGACGCCCGGCACCTGACCGCACCGGACGCCCGGCACCTGACCGTGCCGGACGCCCGGTCGTCCGGCACGGTCGACATCACGCTGACCGGCCGGCCCGAGCGCCGGGACGACTGGCCGCCGCGCTACCGCCCGGCCGCCTGGCACCTGCGGGCGGACCGGGAGCTGAGTGAGGAGCCGGCCGGAGCGGGCCCGCCGGACACGTTCACCTACGACCCGGCGGACCCGACGCCGTCGATCGGCGGGCCGGTGCTGGTGGCGCACCGGTCCGGGCCGGTGGACAACGCGCGGCTGGAGGCGCGCCCGGACGTGCTCACCTGGACGAGCGCGCCGCTCGCGCACGACCTGACCGCGATCGGGCCGGTGCGCGCGGAGATCTGGGAACGGAGCTCCCTTCCGTACCATGATGTCTTCGTCCGGGTCTGTGATGTGGATCGTGCGGGCGTCTCGCGGAACGTGTGCGACGGGCTGGTGCGGGTCACGCCCGGCCGCTTCGACGCCGACGCGGAGGGCGTGCAACGGGTGATCGTGCCGCTGTGGCCGATCGGGCACGTGTTCCGCGCCGGGCACCGGCTGCGCGTGCAGGTCAGCGGCGGTGCGCATCCGCGCTGGTCGCGCAACCCCGGCACCGGCGATCCGCTGGGCGCCGCGGTCACGCTCCGGGCGGCCGAACGCGAGGTCTTCCACGACGGGGTCCGGCGTTCCGCCGTGTTCCTGCCCGTCGAGACGCCGCCTTCGACCGGGTCGTAACCGCAGGTCAGGCCGTCGGCCTCCGACCGCGCTGAACAATCCTCGTTGCGAGCTGATTTCCGGAATCTCCCTTCATATCACCCTAATGGGCGCTTACGCTCGGTGGCGGATTCGTCTATGTCGGGAAGGGGGAACCGGCATGCGCAGCGGTTCCGTGGCTCGTCACCTGCGAAAGGGCGGCGGGCGGCATCGCAGGAAGGCCCGGGTTCCGGGCGCGGCGGGCATACGCAAGCTCGGCCCGGTCGCGCTGGTCGTGGCCGGCACCGTGGCCGCGCTCGGCGGCGCGCCGGTCGAGGCGCTCGGCGCCACGGCCGGCAGCACCGTGGACAGCCCGGGCACACCGCTCAACGTCCGCTCCGGCGGGTCGAGCGCGCACAAGAAGGTCGGTGCGCTCGCGGACGGCGCCGCGGTCACCGTCAGCTGTCAGGTCTTCGGCCAGCAGGTCGCGGGTGGTGTCCGGGACAGCCCGTACTGGCTGCGCCTAACCGGCGGCGGATACGTCTCGGACGCCTACGTGCGGTGGCGGCCGGAGCGGCCGCACGTCGCCTGGTGCGGGCCGGCCGCGGCGACCGTGCCGATCGCGCGGCCCGGCGACGCGCCCGGGCTCAACGTCCGGTCCGTCTCCAACACCGGCGGCCGTGAACTGCGGAAGATCGGGGACGGCGAGACGCTGCACGTGGTCTGCCAGGACTGGGGCGAGTCGGTGTCCGGCACCCAGCGCAGGAGCGCGGCCTGGAACAAGCTGGCCGAGGGCGGGTACGTGGCGGACGCGAACGTGGTCTGGCCGTCCTCGCCGACGCTGCCCTGGTGCGGGCAGGCGCCGCCGACCGTGCCGCCGGCCACGCCCGAGGCGTTCATCACCCGGGTCTCCGGCCCGGCCCAGGAGGGCATGCGGCGGTACAGCGTGCCCGCGTCCGTGACGATCGCGCAGGCGATCCTGGAGTCCGGGTGGGGCGGCAGCGGGCTGACCCGGCGCGACCACAACTACTTCGGGATCAAGTGCTTCGGCTCGCCGGCCGGGATCGCGGTCGGCTGCCGGACGTACGAGACCAGCGAGTGCGGCAAGAAGGGCTGCTTCCGGACGCGGGCGTCGTTCCGGGCGTACCGCAACGCGTCCGGCTCGATGCTCGACCACGGCCGCTTCCTGACCGTGAACCCGCGGTACGCGCCCGCGTTCGTGTGGGACTACGCGCCCGAGCGGTTCGCCCGGGCCATCCACAAGGCCGGGTACGCCACGTCGCCGACGTACGCGGACAACCTGATCAACATCATGCGCCGCTACGATCTCACCCGGTTCGACCTTCGATGACGGGGTGGCGGCATGGTGATGGGCGCGGCTCGGCGGGTGGCGCACGCGGTCCAGCGCGCGTCCGATCTCAAGGTGCGGCAGCCGCCCGCGCTGCGCACCGCCGCCGCCGGGGGTGACCGGCCGCCGACCGTCTACTACCTGACGCCGGACAACCCGCGGCCGAGCGGCGGGCTGCGGCAGATCTACCGGCACGTGGACCTGCTCAACGCGTCCGGGACCGCGGCGGCCGTGCTGCACCACGAGCGCGGGTTCCGGTGCGACTGGTTCCCGAACAGCACGCGCGTGGAGTCCGCGGCGGACGCGGTGCTCACGCCGGCCGACCTGCTGGTGGTGGCGGAGTGGTACGGGCCAGCCCTCGGCCGGCTGCCCGCGGAGCTGCGCAAGGTGATCTTCAACCAGAACGCCTACCGGACGTTCGACCAGCAGCCGTTCGAGACCACGCCGGCCGGTGCACCGCTGGCCGGCGTGGAGAACGTGCTGGCGCTGCTGGCCGTCTCCGAGGACAACGAGGAGTTCCTGCGGTACGCGTTCCCGCACCTGCCGGTCGGCCGGGCGCGGGTGGTGGTCGACACGGACCTGTTCTTCCCGGGCGACCGCGACGAGATCCCGGCGCGGCGCGTCGCCTACCTGCCGCGCCGTCGCCGGGCCGACGCCGAGCAGGTGCTGCATCTGCTGCGGGCGCGCGGCGCGCTCGACGGCTGGGAGCTGGTGCCGATCGACGGCGTGCCGGAGGCGCGGGTGGCGGAGCTGCTGCGCGGCGCGCCGGTCTTCCTCAGTTTCAGCGAGCGTGAGGGCTTCGGGTTGCCGCCGGCCGAGGCGATGGCCAGCGGTGCGTACGTGGTCGGCTTCACCGGGCTGGCCGGCCGGGAGTTCTTCGACGAGATGTTCAGCGTGCCGGTGCCGGAGGACGACGTGCTCGCCTTCGCCAAGCGCGCCGAGCAGGCATTACAGACCTACGATCAAGATCCCGCGGGGGTACGGGCGATGGGGCGCCTGGCCTACCACCACATCCGGGACCGCTACTCGGCCGACGGCCTGCGCGACGACCTCGCCGCGTTCTACAGCCGCTTCCTGTAGAGAACCGCCGCGCCGCCGCCGCCGCTCGCGTGCCGTGTGGCCCCGTGATGCAGGCGTCATTCAAGTCGATCTGACGGCTTGAATGACGCCTGCATCGCCGGTGTGGCCGGGTCAGGTGAGTTCGGCGACGGCTTCGGCGATCATCCAGACGCCGAAGAGCGCGAAGAGCACGGCCGCGCCGATCTTGATGGCCTTCTCCGGCAGGTGCCGGCCGAGCAGGCGGCCGACCACGATCGCCAGCGCGTCCGCGGCCACCATGCCGAGCGTGGAGCCGGCCCAGGTGCCGAACCAGCCGTACTGGGTGGCCAGCGTGATCGTGGCCAGCATGGTCTTGTCGCCCAGCTCCGCGATGAAGAACGCGACGCCGACCGCGAGCACCGCGGACCCGGTCGAGTGCTCGGCCTTCTGCTTCTCGTCGTCGGTCAGCACGTCGCCGCGCAGCGTCCAGGCACCGAAGAAGATGAACGCGATACCGGAGATCAGCGCGATCCAGCCGGTCGGCAGCGCGGCGCCCAGGCCGTAACCGATGCCGACCGAGGCGAGGTGCACCACCGCGGTGGCGATCGTGATGCCGAGCAGCACCGGCCACGCGCGGTAGCGCAACGCGAACGTCATCGCCATCAACTGCGACTTGTCGCCCAGCTCCGCGACGAAGATGACGCCGAAGCTGACGAGGAATGCGACTACGAAGCCTTCCATGAAGCCCTTCCGGTCCATGAGAAGCCGGATCAGGGCACGGGCGACCTCGACCCGGCTGTGTCCTGCGCACAGGCGTGCAACAGCCAGAGTCGAAGGTCTCGCCCGCCCCGGTGGTGAGACCGAGGCCGCGTGGCCGGACGACTTCCGAGGAAGACGTCAGTATGTCGACCACGACATTGGGAGCTACTCCCCTTCGCGAAGTCCGACTATAGCGGCCCTCGCCATGGTTACCAACCGTGACGGTCCCCACGGCGCTTTCCGAGAAACCACATATGTCGCCCGCCGGGTGGCCGATGGTGGCTGCCGGAAGCGGAAGCTCGAAGCACCCGGAGGCAGGCGTGACGATCGCTGAGCGCCCCGCGCCGTCCCGGACGCGGCCGCACCTGTGGCTGTGGTTCGTGATCGGCAGCGCTGCCCTGGCCGGCGTCGCCGTGGCGCTGCCCACGCTACGGCCGTTCGCCCTGCTCGGCGGCGAGATCACCGCGGTCGCCGCGGTGGCGGCCGGGATCCGCCTGCACCGGCCGCGCCGCACGCTGCCCTGGCGGTGCATCCTGGCCGGCGTCTCCGTGCCGCTGATCGCGAACCTCACCTGGATCGGGCTGTCGCTGGCCGGCCTGCACCCGCCGTATCCGGGGCCGGTCGACGCGTTCTACTTCCTGATGTACCCGCTGCTCCTCATGGGTATGGTGGCGCTGCCCGAGCGCGGCGGCCGTGGCGCCTGGCGGACCGGGATGCTGGAGACCGGCATCTTCGCCTGCGCGGGCGCGGTGCTCTACTGGACGCTGCTGGTCGACCCGCTGCTGAACAGCCGTGACGCGCAGCTGACCCCGGCCGGGCTGTTCGCCCTGTCGTACCCGCTGATGGATCTTCTGATTCTGTGCGGCGCGACGCGGCTCGCCCTGCTCGGCAGCGGGCGCCCTGGCTGGAGCCTGCTCGTGGTCGGCGCCGCGATCGCGCAGACGATCGGCGACACCCTGGTCTTCATCCACATCGTGGACGGCGGCGACGGGTGGATCGACCTGCTGCCCGCGTCGCTGTGCTGGCTGGCCGCGGCCGTGCTGGCCGGCGCGGCCGCGCTGCACCCGGCGATGGCCGCGGGCGGGCGGGTCTCCGACGTCCGGCGCACCCACCCGCACGCGATGTTCGCGAGCTACCTGGCACTGGTGCTGGTCGTGCCGACCGCCACCACGGTCTCGCTGCTGACCGAGCTGAGCTCCGGCTCGATCGACGGCCACGACGTCGTGGTGCCGATGGCCGCCACCGCGGTCACGCTGATGCTGCTGGTCACACGGCTGACCCAGATCGCCAGCCTGGCCGAGTCGCGAGCCCGCGCGCTGGTCCGCCGCGGCACCGCGCTGGAGCGTGCGCTGGCCCGGCAGGAGTCGCTGCAGGACGAGCTCAGCCACCAGGCGCTGCACGACCCGCTGACCGGCCTGCCGAACCGTCTGCTGCTGCGCCAGCGCGTCGAGGCCGCGCTGAGCGGACCGGTGCCGGCCACGCTGATCATGCTGGACCTGGACGGGTTCAAGGACATCAACGACCGGTTCGGGCACCCGACCGGCGACGCGCTGCTCGCGGTGATCGCGGCCCGGCTGCAGACCGGGCTGCGCTCCGGCGACACCCTCGCCCGGCTCGGCGGCGACGAGTTCGCGGTGCTGCTGGAGGACGTCCGCGACGTGGACGCGGTCCTCATCGGCGAGAAGCTGGTGCAGCTGGTCCGGCAGCCGGTCGAGGTCGGCGGCCACCGGCTGCACACCACGGCCAGCGTCGGCCTGCGCACGCTCGACTCCCGGCTCAGCACGTCCGAGATGCTCCGCGACGTCGACCTCGCGCTCTACGCGGCGAAGGCGGCCGGCAAGGACCGGGTGGTCAGCTTCGACGAGCGGCTGCGCGCCGAGCAGCTGCACCGCACCCGGACCGTGGACGGGCTGCGTGCCGCGATCGACCGCGCCGACTTCGCCGTGCACTACCAGCCGCTGGTCGACCTGCGCGACGAGCACACCGTGTCGGTCGAGGCGCTGGTCCGGTGGACGCCGAGCGACGGCAAGCCGATCCCGCCGGACCAGTTCATCTCCGTCGCGGAGGACTCCGGGCTGATCGTGCCGCTCGGCGCCTGGGTGCTGCGCCGCGCCTGCCTGGACGCGGTCGCCTGGCACCACCGGTACGGCGTGCGGCTCTCCGTCAACGTCTCCGTGCGGCAGCTGCGCGAGCCGGACTTCGAGCAGGTCGTCCGCGAGGCGCTGAAGGACTCCGGGCTGCCCGCGCACGCGCTCACGCTGGAGATCACCGAGAGCGTGCTGGTCGCGGACGGTGGCGGCGCCGCGATCGCCCACCTCACCTCGCTGCGCAGGATGGGCGTGAAGGTGGCGGTCGACGACTTCGGCACCGGCTACTCGTCGCTGGCGTACCTGCAGCACCTGCCGATCGACAGCATCAAGATCGACAAGGCGTTCGTGCCGGTCGAAGGGCCCGAGGGCCTCCAGCAGGTGTCGCTGATCCGGGCGATCATCGACCTCGCCCGCAGCCTCGCGCTCGGCACCGTGGTCGAGGGAGTGGAGACCGCGGAGCAGGCGCGCCTGCTGCAGAACCTCGGCTGCCACCTCGGCCAGGGATACCACTTCTCCCGGCCGATCACCGCCGACGCGGTCGAGCGACTGATCGCGGCCGACCGCGCGCACGCTTTTTGATGCGCGTCACGTGGGCATAAGCGCTTTTGCGCCCCCGCCGGGCCACTACGCTTGCGCTGTCGAGTTCGTCCGGCGCCGGGGGGTTGTGCCATGGGGTCGCAGCGTCCCTACACGTTGCTCAGCTGTGCCATGTCGGTCGACGGATACATCGACGACGCGTCCGCCGAGCGCCTGATCCTCTCCAACGACGCCGACCTCGATCGCGTCGACCTGATCCGTGCCACCTGCGACGCGATCCTGGTCGGCGCCAGCACGGTCCGCCGGGACAACCCGCGGCTCGTGGTCCGCTCCCGGATCCGCCGCGGCGACCGGGTCGCGCGCAGCCAGCCGCCGTCGCCGGTCAAGGTCACGCTCACCCGGTCCGGCGTGCTGGACCCGGCCTCGCACTTCTTCACCGTGGGCGACGCGCCGAAGCTCGTCTACACCGCTTCATCGGCCTTCACCGCGCTTTCCGCGTCGCTGGACGGGCTGGCCACCGTGATCGACGCGGGCCCGGACGTCGCGCTCGACTGGGTGCTCGCCGACCTCTCCGCCCGCGGCGTCCACCGGCTCATGGTGGAGGGCGGCGCGGCCGTGCACGCGGAGTTCCTCACCGCCGGGCTGGTCGACGAGCTGCAGCTGGTGGTGGCGCCGTTCCTGGTCGGGGACCCGGCCGCGCCCCGGTTCGCCGGCGGCGGCGCGCTGGCCTGGCCGTCCGGCCAGCGGATGACCGTCGCGGAGGTCCGCAAGATCGACGACGTGGTGCTGCTGCGCTACCTGCTCACCGACCGGTTCGAGGTGCCGGTGTGACACCGGACCTGCTGTGGCTGCACCGGGCGGTGGAGCTGTCGCGGCTGTGCCCGGTCTCGGAGACCGCGTTCGCGGTGGGCGCGGTCGTGGTCGGCGCGGACGGCCGGGAGCTGGCCACCGGCTACTCGCGCGAGACGGACCCGCACGACCACGCGGAGGAGACCGCGCTGCGCAAGCTGCGCGGCGTGGATCTGAGCGGCGCGACGATCTACAGCTCGCTGGAGCCGTGCAGCCGGCGCGCGTCGCACCCGCGGACCTGCGCGGAACTGATCCTCGCGGCGGGCGTCCCGCGGGTGGTCTACGCACTGCGCGAGCCGCCGGTCTTCGTGGAGGGCGACGGCGCCGCGCTGCTCACCGCCTGCGGCGTCCAGGTGATCCACCTGGACGAACTCGCCGACGAGGTGCGCCGGATAAACGCCCACGTGCTGTCACTGCACTGACCCGCTCTCGTTGCTTCGGCCGGGTCTCTTCCGGGCGCTTCGGGCTGACTGTCGCCGGGGGCCCCGCGCCCGATATGTCGATTCAACGATCGCTTTGAGCTGCATCGACTGCGCGCTTTTCTCGCGCGGCGGCGGGCACGCCGGGAGCGCCGAAAGCGTCGTCAGTCCGGGAAGGCGGGGCGGATGACGAGCAGGGCGGCGTCGACCAGGTCGGGCAGCGGGGTCGTGCCGTTCTCCTCGATCCACTGGGTGGTGGCGACGCGGACCGCGGCCATGCTGGTCGCGGCCAGCAGGCGGGCCGGGAGACCGGGTGCGGCGCCGCGGGCGGTGAACTCCGCGGCCAGCTCCTGCTCCGCCTCCGCGTAGATCGCGGTCTGCCGGCTGATCAGCGTGGGCTGTTTGCGCAGCAGCCGCAGCTGCGCGGTGACGCCGGGCCCGCGTGAGCCGAACGTGTCCCGCAGCGCCACCATCGTCTCGCGCAGCGCGGTCCACGGCGTCTCGTCCGCCGGCCGGGCCCGGATCGTGTCCAGGAACGTGCCCATCCGGACCTGGTCGCCGTGCAGCAGCGCCTCCTCCTTGCCGGAGAAGTAGTTCGAGAACGTGCGGCGGGACACGTCGGCCGCGTCCGCGATCGCCTCGACCGTCACGCCGGCCAGCCCGTCGCGGAGCACCAGGCGCAGCGCCGCCTCGTGCAGCGCGAGCCGGGTGGCGGCCTTCTTGCGCTCCCGAAGCCCGAGCGCCTGCGAATCCATGGTGCAGAGCCTACGGCCCGTGTGATCCGTTTCCCAATGGGCAAACTTGCGCAGTGGGCAAGTTCGGAGGAAGCTTGCATGTGCCAACCACATGAGGGGCGGCTGTGATGGAGACCGAACTGATCGGCCGGATGCAGGAGCAGCAGCGGGTGCTGCGCCTGGCGAAGCAGGCCCGGCCCTCCGGTGGCGTACCGCCGGGTCTGCTGGGTCTGCTCGCGGAGCTGGACCGGCTCAGCGGCCGGGAGTGCCACCTGAAGGAGCTCGCGGCGCACACCTACCTCGATCCGTCGACGGTCAGCCGCGCGGTCGCGCACCTCGTCTCGCTGGGGCTGGTCGCGCGCACGCCGGACCAGGAGGACCGCCGCGCCAGCGTGCTGAGCGTGACGCCGAAGGGGCGGGACGCGATCGCCGAGCTGCACGAGTGGTACCGCACGGTCGCCGCGGGTGCGCTCAAGGGCTGGACCCCCGTGGAGATGGACGACTTCGCCCGTATGCTCGCCCGCTTCTCGCGGGACATGACCACGTACCTGTCCGAGGAGGACACGCCATGAGCGCCACCACCGCACCACCCGCGGAGACGATGAGTCACCGCCAGATCCTGGAGGCGCTCAGCGGTCTGCTGCTGGCGCTCTTCGTCTCGATGCTCAGCGCCACGATCGTCTCGAACGCGCTGCCGCAGATCATCGGATCGCTCAACGGCTCGCAGACCCAGTACACCTGGGTCGTCACGGCCACGCTGCTGACCTCCACCGTGACCACCCCGATCTGGGGCAAGCTGTCCGACCTGGTCAGCAAGAAGACGCTGATCCAGGTCTCGATCGTGATCTTCCTGCTCGGCTCGTTCGTGAGCGGCTTCGCGCAGGACACGCCCCAGCTGATCGCGGCGCGTGCGTTCATGGGCATCGGCGTCGGCGGCCTCCAGGCGCTGGTCCAGGTGGCGATCGCCGCGATGATCCCGCCGCGTGAGCGCGGGCGGTACAACGGTTACCTCGGTGGCGTGATGGCGCTGGCCACGGTGGCCGGCCCGCTGATCGGCGGCGTGATCGTGGACACCGACTGGCTCGGCTGGCGCTGGTGCTTCTTCATCGGCATCCCGTTCGCGCTGGTCTCGCTGTTCCTGCTGCAGGCCACGCTGAAGCTGCCGGTGCTCAAGCGCGACGACGTGCGGATCGACTACCTGGGCGCGTCGCTGATCGCGGCCGGCGTCAGCATCCTCCTGATCTGGATCTCGTTCGTCGACGACTCGTTCGCCTGGGTCTCCTGGCAGACCGGCGCGATGGTCGGCGCCGGCCTGGTGCTGCTCGCGCTGGCCGTCTGGGTCGAGTCGCGGGTGAAGGAGCCGATCGTCCCGCTGGACATCGTCCGGCAGCGCACCCCGGCGCTCAGCATCCTGGCCAGCCTCGCGGTCGGCATGGCGATGTTCGGCGGCGCGGTCTTCCTCGGCCAGTACTTCCAGATCGGGCGCGGTTACAGCCCGACCGAGGCCGGCCTGCTCACCATCCCGATGATGGCCGGCGTGCTGATCTCGTCGATCGTCGCGGGCCGCATGATCACCAAGAGCGGCAAGGTCAAGCCCTACATCCTCACGGGTACGGTGGTGCTGGTCCTCGGCTTCCTGCTGCTCTCCACGATCGATCACCAGACGTCGCTCTACCTGGTCGGCGGGGCCATGCTGCTGGTCGGCGCGGGCGTCGGCCTCTCCATGCAGAACCTGATCCTGGCCGTGCAGAACGACGTGCCGCTCAAGGACATCGGCGCGGCCAGCGCGACCATCACGTTCTTCCGCTCCCTCGGCGGCACCATCGGCGTGTCGGTGCTCGGCGCGGTGCTGGCCCGCCAGGTGAACGACTCGATCACCCGGGACCTGACCGCGGCCGGCATCCCGGCCGGCGGCGACTCCGGCACCAGCGCGCTGAACCTCTCCGCGCTGCCCGAGGCGGTGCAGGAGATCGTGCGCGCCGCGTACGGCGACGCGACCGGCCACATCTTCCTGATCTCGGCCGCGATCGGCGTGATCGGCATCGTGGCCGCGATCTTCCTGAAGCCGACCACGCTGCGTTCCAGCCTCGACCTGGGCGAGAAGCTCGAGGTCGCGGAGCAGCTGCAGGTCACCGAGGACGGCCCGGTCGCCAAGGCCCGCCCCTGACCGCACTCACCGCCTGATCGAGGCGTCCCCACGCGGGGGCGCCTCGATCGTCGTTCCGGGGAGACAATCACAAGCCTTCCGCGGGTACGAGGAGAGGACGCACATGCCGGCGTATGACGTGATCGTGCTTGGTCTGGGTGGAATGGGCAGTTCCGCGGCGTATCACCTGGCCGCGCGCGGGCAGCGGGTGCTCGGACTGGAACGGTTCGGCCCGGCGCACGACCAGGGGGCCAGCCACGGCGGCTCCCGGATCACCCGGCAGTCGTACTTCGAGGACCCGGCCTACGTACCGCTGCTGCTCCGGTCCTATGAACTGTGGGACCGCCTGGCCGTGGACTCCGGCGCGGACGTGATGACCCTCTGCGGCGGCCTGATGATCGGCCCGCCGGACAGCCGGACCGTGGCCGGCTCGCGGCGCAGCGCGGAGCAGTGGGGCCTGGCGCACGAGATGCTGGACGCGGCCGAGCTGCGCCGCCGCTTCCCGACGCTGAACCCCGGGCCGGACGACGTGGCGCTGTTCGAGGCGAAGGCCGGGTTGGTCCGCCCGGAGGTCACCGTGGCCGCGCACCTGGACCTGGCCGCGCGGGCCGGTGCGGAGCTGCGCTTCGGCGAGCCCGCGCTGGCGTGGGAGGCGACCGGGACCGGCGTCCGGGTGACCACGGGCACGGGCACCTACACGGCCGGGCACCTGGTGGTGGCGCCGGGCGCCTGGGCGCCGCGCATGCTGGCCGATCTGGGCGTGCCGCTGGTGGTGGAACGGCAGGTGCAGTACTGGTTCGCGCCCCGCGCGCCGATCGAGGAGTTCACCGCGCACCCGATCTGGATCTGGGAGCATGCGGACGGTACCCAGATCTACGGCTTCCCGGCGGTGGACGGGCCGGACGGCGGCGTCAAGGTCGCGTTCTTCCGCCGGGGCGTGGTGTGCACGCCGGAGACGATCGACCGGGAGGTGCACCCGGACGAGATCGAGGCGGTCCGCGCGCACCTCGGGCGGGTGCTTCCGGGCGCGGCCGGGCGGTTCCTGCGCGCCAAGACCTGCATGTACACGAACACGCCGGATGAGCATTTCGTGATCGCCGCGCACCCGCAGCACGGGACCGTCACGGTCGCCTGCGGGTTCTCCGGGCACGGCTTCAAGTTTGTGCCGGTGGTCGGCGAGATCCTGGCGGACCTGGCCACCACCGGGAGGACCGCGCACCCGATCGGGCTGTTCGCCCCGAATCGGACATTCGGCGGGCACTGAGCGCGCCGATCGGTGTTTTGCGTTTCGCGGAGAGGTAATCGCCTAAGAGATGCGCGATTCCGGTCGAACTGCAACCCAGGCCACCTAGACCGCCACAGCTGATGCGGCCCGGTCATGTACCGGGAGGGGCCGACATTCGCATCTGCTATTGGAGGTCGGTGTTGAGTTCAGCCGTGCATCGCAGCAAGACGCGGCTGAGCGGGATCTTCAGGCCTGGTCGCGGATCGGGCGTCACCACGTCGGGGCAGAAGCTCCGGCAGGGCCGCCCGATCCGCCAGCGCCTGGCCGCACTACTGGCGGTCCCGCTCGCCGCTGTACTCGCTCTTCTGAGTCTCGTCGTCCTGGTCCTGGTCGTGGCGTTCAACAACGCCCGGGCCACCACCCACGACGTCGCGCTGGCCCTCGACGTGGAACGTCTGGTGCAGGCGTTGCAGGACGAGCGTGGCGCCACCGCCGGTCTGCTCACCGGCAATGACCTGATCGCCGACCGGCTGGACGCGTCCCGTGAGGCCGTCGACCAGCAGCGCGCGGCCGTCACGCGCCGGATCAACGAGGACGACGACCCGGGCAACCAGCTCGACGAGCGGACCCAGTCCACGCTCGCCTCGCTGAACGCCCTGGAGAACTTCCGTGGGCAGATCGACGCGGGTTCCGTCAACCTGAACAGCGCGGTCGTGTTCTTCACGGACCGGATCACCTCCTTCAACACGATCGACTTCGAGCTGGACCGGCTCGACGACCAGGCGCTGCGGCGCATGGTGACCGTGATGGAGGCGCTGAGGACGGTCAAGGAGGGCGCCTCCATGGAGAGCGTCCGCCTGAACGAGGTGTTCCTGCGCGGGTCGTTCGAGTTGGACGGCGTGAACCAGTACGTCAGCTACGCCGGTCTCATCGCGGAGCAGGACGCCGCCTTCACCCGGTTCGCCGGCGCCGCCACCCAGGCGCAGCGCGACGAGTTCGCCCGGGTGCTGGACACCGGCTCGGCCCGCACCGTCGAGCGCTTCCGGGAGATCGCGGACGAGTCCGCGGACGGCCGGGAGATCTTCGCGGACACCGGTCTCTACTCGAACGCGATGATCCAGTATCTGACCGGCGTGACGGGTCTCCAGGAGGCCGTCGCCGACCAGATCGCGGAGCGCGCGTCCCAGCTTCAGACCGACGCGCTCAACGCGATCCTGATCCTGGTCGTCATCGTGGCCGCCTCCATCGTGGCCGCCGTCGTGCTGCTCTTCTACGCGTCCCGGTCGATCACCCGGCCGCTGGCGGCGCTGTCCGCCGAGGCCGACCACATCGCGGAGGTGCGGCTGCCGCAGGCGGTGGCGCTCGCCCAGGAGCTGTCGCCGGACGAGGAGCGGCCGAAGCTGGCACCGGTCCGGTTGGCCCGCGGCGCGTCCGCCGAGATGCGGGCCGTGGCCGAGGCCTTCGACCACGTGCAGGCCACCGCGTACGCGCTCGCCACCGAGCAGGCGCTGCTGCGGAAGTCGACCACGGAGTCGCTGGCCAACCTCGGCCGCCGCAACCAGAACCTGCTCCGCCGCCAGCTGGGCTTCATCACCACCCTGGAGCGGGAGGAGACGGACCCGTCCGCGCTCGCCAACCTGTTCGAGCTGGACCACCTGGCCACCCGTATGCGACGGAACGCGGAGAGCCTCCTGGTGCTCGTGGGCTCGTCCAGCCCGCGGCAGTGGTCGGCACCGCTGCCGATCGCGGACGTGATCCGGGCCGCGGTCTCCGAGGTCGAGGAGTACCGGCGGGTGTCGTTCCGCCGGATCGACGAGGCGAACATCACCGGTGCCGTGGTCAGCGGCGTGGCGCACCTGCTCGCCGAACTGATCGAGAACGGCCTGACGTTCTCCCCGCCGGACTCGGACGTGGAGATCCAGGGCCGCCGGGTCGGCGACCAGTACCTGATCGCGATCGTCGACCAGGGCGTCGGCATGAGCGACGTCGACATCGAGGCCGCGAACGCGCGTCTCCGCGGTGAGGGTGACTTCATCACGGCGCCGGCTCGCTACCTCGGCCACTACGTGGTCGGTCAGCTGGCCGCGGACATGGGTGCGGAGGTGAAGCTGGCGTCCTCGCCGGTCACCGGCGTCACCGCCCGGGTGCTGCTGCCGGCGGCCGTGATGTCGAACGCGTCGTCGCCCGTGGTCCGGGACGTGGAGATCGTCGAGGAGCGTCCGGCGAGGCCGGTCATCCCGCCGGCCCCGTTCACCCCGGTCATGGCGCCGACGGCACCCCCGGCCCCGCCGGCCCCGGAGGTCGCCCGGCCACTGGTCAGCTCCGGGGCGCCCACCCAGGCACCGGACGCGCCGTACCTGGCGATCGGCGGCCGGGTCAAGCCGAGCGTGGTCGAGTACCTGACGGTGCCGCCGTCGCCCGAGGTCGTGGCCGCGGAGGCCGCCGCCGAGGCGGTCGCGGAACAGTCCTCGCCGCGTCCCCGGACGATCGACGCCGAGGAGGTCGAGCGCACCCGCAACGGGCTGCGCAAGCGGGCTCCGCGAACCAGCCGGCCCGAGGCCGAGGCCGCACCGGCTCCGGCTCCGAGCGCGCCCGAGACGCGGGCCGCGATGGTCGACTCATCGCCGGCCGAGGTGCGTAACCGGCTCACGGCACTGCGGGCGGGCATGCAGCGCGCCAACACCGATGTTCGAACGAACCCGTACGGCACCGAAGACGGAGGTACCAGCGCATGAGCGTCGACACTCAGACGGATCGGCACCAGTTCAACTGGCTGCTCGGCAACTTCGTCCACCAGACCGACGGGGTCAAGGACGCCGTAGCGGTCTCCTCCGACGGGCTGCTCATCGCCGCGTCGGAGGGGCTGAACCGGACCGAGGCCGACCACCTGGCGGCGATCGTCTCCAGCATGGCCAGCCTGGCCCGCAGCGCCTCGAAGAAGTACGAGTTCGAGGGACTCAAGCTGATCATGATCGAGATGAAGCGGGGCTTCCTGCTGGTCTCCGTCATCACCGGCGGCAGCGTGCTCGGCGTGGTGGCCACCGGCGACAGCGACCTCGGCCTGATCGGGTACGAGATCTCCACGCTGACCGAACGGTTCGGGCCGCTGCTCACGCCGGCCCTGATCGCCGAGTCCCGACGTCACCTGGGTCTGTGAACGGCGACCCGGAGGCCGGCCTGCGGATGCCGGATCCGCGGATGTTCCCGAAATGGCAGCAGGAGGTACGGCCGGCGCGGGACCGGACAGACGATCACGTCGGCGGCCACCGTGCGGACAACGGGTCCTCCGAGGCGGAGGACCCGGTCGTCCGGCCGTTCCTGGTCACCGGCGGCCGGACCCGGCCGCTGGCGGACAACATCCGCATCGAGACGCTCTTCTTCGCACAGCCGGCCGCGCTCTCCGCGCCGCTGCGGTTCGAAGCGGAGCGGATCGTCCAGCTCTGCCAGGCGCCGATGTCCCTCGCGGACCTCGCCGCCGCGCTGCGCACGCCGCTCGGCGTGACGCGGGTGCTGGTCGGAGACCTGATAGCCGAGAAGTACATCCAGGTCTCCGAACAGACGAACGAGCTTTCCATCGAACTGATCGAGAGGATTCGGGATCGTGTACGCGCCCTCTAGCCGCCCAGCACCGATTTCGGTGAAAATCGTGGTGAGCGGTGGGTTCGGCGTCGGAAAGACCACTTTCGTGAGTGCGATTTCCGAGATCGAGCCTCTGATCACCGAAGCCGAGATGACTGAGAAGTCCATCGGCATCGACGACACGTCGCAGGTCGCCGCCAAGACCACCACCACGGTGGCCCTGGACTTCGGCCGCATCACCCTCGACGAGTCCCTGGTCCTCTACCTGTTCGGCACGCCCGGACAGGACCGGTTCGCGTTCCTCTGGGACGACCTGGTCGACGGCGCGCTCGGCGCCGTGGTGATGGTCGACACGCGCCGGATCGAGGACTGCTTCCCCGCCCTCGACTACTTCGAGGAACACAACATCCCGTTCCTGCTCGGGGTGAACGTGTTCGACTCGATCAACCGGTTCGACCTGCAGGAGATACGCGAGGCGCTCGGCGTCGCGGACTACGTGCCGGTCGTCGAGTGCGACGCCCGGAACCGCGAGTCGGTCAAGAGCATCCTGGTGTCGCTGATCGAGCAGGTTCTCGCGGCCCGGCTCGGCCACGGCCGGGCGATGGCGACCCGGTAGCAGGTACCTCGCGGACAGAGGCCGGCGTGCACCCCGCGCGCCGGCCTCTGAACCGTTGTGCGGGTGCCTGCCGTACCTCTTGGTCGAACGGGTTTTCCGGGACGACCATCTGGGGGCGGCATGCGGGCACGGCGGTTGACGGCGTTGGTCATGGGAGCCGCGCTGCTGGCGCTGAGCGCATGCGTGTCACCACCGGAGTCCTGGGTCCCGGCCGCCGCTCCCTCCGCGGCTCCGCCGGTCTCCTCGTCCGCGGCTCCGCCGGTCTCCTCGTCCGCGGCGTCTTCGGCCCCCGAGCCCACCGGTCCGGTGCCCGAGCTGCTCAAGTTCACCGGCACCACCCTTGACGGCGAATCCTTCGACGGTACGTCGCTGGCGCACAGGCCGGCCGTGCTGTGGTTCTGGGCGCCGTGGTGCGCGACCTGCGCCGGCCAGGGCTGGACCGTCGCCAAGCAGGCACCGCGGTACGCGGGCCGGGTGCCGATCATCGGTGTCGCCGGGCTGAGCACGGACACCGGCGCGATGAACAAGTTCGTCGCGGACTACGAGGTCGGCGGCGTGCCGCAGATCAACGACGGCGCCGGCGAGCTGTGGAAACGCTTCGAGGTGACCCGGCAGTCGTACTTCGTGATGATCGACGCGAGCGGCGAGGTGGTGCACAAGGGCTGGCTCGACGACCAGGACCTGGTCACCTGGCTCGACAGGCTGGCGGCCTGAGCCGTGCTGCTCCTCGCGCTCACCGCGGGCATGCTGGCCGCGCTCAACCCGTGCGGCTTCGCGATGCTCCCCGCCTACCTCTCCGTGCTCGTGGCCTCGGACACACCGGGCGGCCGCTGGGGCGCCGTGGGTCGCGCGCTCACCTCCACGTTCGCGATGACCGCGGGTTTCGTGGCCGTGTTCGGCACGCTCGGGTTCGCGCTCGCGCCCGCGATGAACTGGCTCCAGCCCCGGCTTCCCTGGCTCACGCTCGCGTCCGGCCTGGTGCTGGCCGCGCTCGGCGTGCTGCTGGCGACCGGGCGCCGGCTGCCGGCGCTGCCGCTGGTCCGCCGCGCGCCGGTGCTCACCCGGTCGGTGCCGTCGATGGCGCTGTTCGGCGCCGCCTACGCGCTCGCGTCGGTGAGCTGCACGATCGTGCCGTTCCTGGCGATCGTCGGCGCGTCGCTGAACGGCGACTCGATCACGTTGTTCGGTGCCTACGCGGCGGGGATGGGCCTGGTGGTCGGCGTGACCGCGCTCGCGGTCGCGCTGGTCCGCACGTCGCTGCTGTCCCGGATCCGGCGGGCCGGCACGGTCGCGCCGCGCGCCGGCGGCGTGCTCCTGGCGATCGCCGGGCTCTACATCACCTACTACGGCTGGTACGAGCTGCGCGTCCTGCACGACGCCCGGTGGGCCGGCGCGGACCCCGTCGTGGAGGCCGCGCTCGGCGTGCAGGAGACGCTGGTGTCCGCGGTCGAGCGCCTCGGTGTGCTTCCGCTCACAGTGCTGTTCGGCGCGCTGCTGCTCCTGCTGCTGGTGGCGGGCGCGTTCCGCCGGGCCCGGTTCAACGCTGAGTAAGGTGAACTCGGTTCGCCTGTGGTAGGACGAAGGAAATCGATATTTCCGGGAGTTCCCGTGCCGCAGAGCGTCGCCTTCGACATTCCGTACCCGGAGACCGTGATCGTCGCTCCGGAGGTCGACAAGGCCGCCGTCGCCACGCTCGACTGGGCGCGCGACCTCGGCCTGGTCCGCGACGACGCGGCCGCGGACCGGATCGCGGGCTGGCGGCTGACCGAGCTGGCCGCCCGCTTCAACCCGGCCGCGCACGGCGACGACCTGCTGCTCGCCGCGAATCTGCAGTGCTTCCTGTTCCTCTTCGACGACCAGTTCGACGACGCGCCCGGCGGCCCGCGCGCGGCAGAGGTCGTCGCGGCCCGGGAACTGCTGGCGCTGCTGCACGAGCCGCCCGGCACGCGGCCGCGCCACGGCGTGCCGGCCACCCGGGCCTGGGCCGACGTGTGGGCGCGCAGCTGCGCCGGGATGACCGCGGCGTGGCGGGCACGGGCGGCGCAGGACTGGGCCGGATATCTCGCCGGCGTGCTGGTCGAGGCGCAGCCACCGGCGCTCGCGCCACCCGCCACCGTCGCGGAGCACCTGGCTCTGCGGCGGCCGACGGTCGGCGCGTACCCGGTGCTCGACCTGGCCGAGCGCGTGCAGGGCTGCGAGCTGCCGGACGTCGCGTTCCACACGCCGCTGCTGCACCGGCTGCGCACGATCGCGGCGGACGTGGCCGGGCTCTGCAACGACGTGGCCTCGGTGGAGAAGGAGGAGCGCGGCGGCATCCGGCGCAACGCGGTGCTGGTGCTGGAGGACACGACCGGGCGGCCGCGCGCCGGGGCGGTCGGAGAGACGGTCGCGCTGGTCCACGCGCTGATCGCGGAACTGAACGGCCTGGAGCGGCTGCTCCCGGACGCGGCGGCCGCGATCGGGCTGACCGCGGCGGAGCGCGCGACGGTCGACCGCTACGTCCGGCTGGCGCTGCACACGCTGATCCGCGGCAACTACGACTGGCAACGCCACACGGCGCGCTACGACCCGGCCGCTCCACCGCTTGCGTCCGAAGGACTCGTCTGAACCCCGTGAACGTGGGGAAGCCGCCGGAAGCCGGAATCGCGGTTGTAATGCTCGTCACTGCCGAATTCCTCAGAAGCTCGCCGGGAGTACCGATCGTCGGCGCGTGAACCCTATGCCGTCGATCACCCAGCGCGTGCACGTCGGCCGTCAGCCGATCTTCGATTCGCGCGGGACGGTCGTGGCGTACGAGCTGCTGTTCCGCGGCAGCATGGAGGCGGTGGACGCGTCCGCGCGCGACGCCTACGCCACCAGCCAGGTGCTCATCAACGTCTTCACCGAGTTCGGCATCGGGGAGGTGGCCGGCGGCCGGCTCTGCTTCATCAACCTGACCCGCGAGTTCATCGTCGGGAAGATGGCGCTGCCGTTCGGGCCGGAGAACGTGGTGCTGGAGATCCTGGAGACCGTCGATCCGGACGACGAGGTGGTGGCCGGCGTGACCGCGCTGGTCGAGGCCGGCTACAAGATCGCGCTGGACGACTACGTGCACGGCTCCGGGCACGAGCGGCTGCTGCCGCTCGCCTCCTACCTCAAGCTGGACATGCTGGACAGCGACGTCGCCCGGTTCGACGAGGTGGCCGCGGTCTGCCGAGACTACCCGGGCATGCAGATCGTGGCGGAACGCCTGGAGACGGCCGAGCACGTCGCGCTGGCAGACCGATACAAATTCGAGCTGCGCCAGGGGTACGCGTTGAGCCGCCCCCGGGTGATGACCGCGACCAGCCTCTCCCCGTCCAAGCTGGTGCGTCTGCAGCTGGTGCCCGCGATCGGCGCCGCCGACATGGACCGCGTGATCACCATCATCGTCAGCGACCCGGCGCTCGCGCTGCGCGTGCTGCGTGCCAGCAACTCCGCGGCGGCCGGCGCCGCGTACAAGGTCTCGTCCGTGCGCCAGGCCGTGGTGCTGCTCGGCCTCACCCAGATCCGCCAGTGGGCGATGATCATGGCGCTCGGCGACGCGGTCGAGGCCTCCGACGAACAGCTCACCACCGCGCTGCTGCGTGCCCGCTTCTGCGAGAGCCTGGCCGAGGGCATGCGCGCGTCCCCGGACGCCGCGTTCACGGCCGGCCTGATCAGTGGCGTCGCCGAGGTCCTCAGCCTCACCCCGGCCATGCTCGCCGAACGCCTTCCGCTCGCCGACGACGTGGCCGGCGCGCTCATCGACGGCACCGGCGTGCTCGGTGACGTGCTGCGCACGGTGGACGCCTTCTCCCGCGGCGACCTCGACGCGGTCGCACCGGCCGCGCACGGCGCCGACCTGGTGCGTGCCTATGTGGACGGCTGGCGCTGGTCCGCTCGGATGGTCGCGGCCACCAAGGTTCCGGCCTGACCGAGTGTCGTTGATCGGCTACTCCCGATCGAGTATCTCCGATACGTTCGCTGCGGGGTGAGCGGCCGTCAGGCGGTCGCTGACGGGGGCCTTCCGGCGCTTCGTCCTGCCCTCCCACCGTTGGCAACACGGAGGAGGAAGACGCACCATGAACCTCATTCACCGCACACGGCTGGCGCTGGTCGGCGTCACGATCGGCGGGATGCTGCTGGCCACGGCCGCGCCCGTCCACGCGGCCGCGAAAGATCCCGACACACCGGTCTCCAGCGACGGTACGATCGGGAGCGCGGCCGCGCTGGCCGCGCTGCCGGATGTGTCGATGGTCCCGGCGACCCGCGGAACCGGCGTGACCGGCTCGGACGGCGCCTCGCACACCGCGGACCTGTCCGGCCGGCCGGAGAACCTGATGGCCGCCCAGAGCGTCATCGGCACGGACGACCGGATCCGCGAGACGGACACCACGTGGTGGCCGGCGAGCGCCACGGTCCAGCTCACCCGGGTTGCGAACGGCGCGACGATCTTCTACTGCACCGGCTGGCTGATCGGGCCGAATACCGTGATCACCGCAGGTCATTGCGTGTTCAGCCACGACAACGGCGGCTGGCGGACCGGGCAGGGCGTCCGCGCCTGGCCGGGCCGCAACGGCACGGCCGCGCCGTACGGCTCGTGCGCGTCGATCAGCATGCACTCGGTCAACGGCTGGATCAACGACCGCAACACGCAGTACGACTATGGTGCGATCAAGCTCGACTGCACGGTCGGCAACACCGTGGGCACGTACGGGTTCCGCTGGCAGAGCGCGAGCCTGAACGGGACCGGCACGTCGACCCGCGGCTACCCCGGTGACAAGCCGGACGGCGAGCAGTGGGCCAGCTACGACCAGATCCGGGTGAGCCACGACCGGGAGCTCTTCTACCACAACGACACCGTGGGCGGGCAGAGCGGCAGCCCGATCTACACGTACCGCGACGACTGCGGCCCGTGCGGGCTGGCCGTCCACGCGTACGGCCTGCGGACCGGCGGCTCACCGCCGTTCTCGAACCACAACCGCGGCACCCGGATCACCGAGGGAGTGTTCACCAACTTCCAGTACTGGAACGGCCTGTAGGAACCGGTGACCGTGGCGCGGCGTCCAAACCCGCGGGTTCCATGAGGGAGGCACGATGCGCCACGGATTCGCGATCATCCTGCTGACGGCTCTGCTGACGGCCGGGTGCGGCGGCGACGCCGCACCCGGCTCCGGGCCGGACACGCCGGTGGACAGCTCCATGACGCCACCGCCCGCGGTCGCCGGCGACACGGGCGTCGTGGCCGGGACGGTCACCACCGCCGACGGCACCCCGGTGGCCGGCGCCGCGCTGGAGCCGCGCGCGCTGGACGTGCCCGGCGGCGCGGACATCCGCGAGGAGGTGGTCGCCACCGACGGCACCGGCGCCTACCGCTGGTCCGGCCTGAGCCCGGGACGCTACGAGTTTCGTGTCCGCTACGGGACCGACCTGGTCGGCGAGGTTGCGGAAGTCACCGTCGAGGCCGGGCGGACCACCGTTCTGGACTTTGCGATCCCGAGCTGAGCACCGTTGGCCACGGACCGTTTCCGGCTCTCAGTCGCTGTACTGCTTCAGAAGGGCACTGAGTTTTCTAAGCTTGGCCATCGCGTCTGCCGGTAGCGGGTCCGGGTTGAAGTGCATCACCGCGTTGCGGATGCGGCGACTTGCGTCGAGGTGTCTCAACATTGATTAGATGAACATCGCGTTCAATCATTTTCGATCGATAGATTGGATTATCTCTATCTCCGGATGGTCGTGACGGCCGGTAGGGCGATCGTGGCGTCGTCGGCCGATCTGACAGAGTGGCCGCCATGGTGGCGCTGGACGTGCGGGGGCTGCGGCGCAGCTTCGGGGACCTGCTGGTGCTCGACGACGTGAGCTTCACGCTGACGGCCGGGCAGGCCGGCGTGGTGACCGGGCCGAACGGGTCCGGGAAGACGACGCTGCTGCGGTGCGTGGTGGGGGCGGAGCGGCCGGACGAGGGCGAGGTGCGCTCCGAGGGGCGGCGGCTCGACGAGGCCGACCCGTGGACGCGGTCGATCATGGCGGCCGCGCTGGACGACATCGACTTCTTCCCGGATCTGTCCGTGGTGGAGCACCTCGACCTGCTGGCGGCCGCGCACGGCGGTGGCGGCGACCCGGTCGGCGAGGTGCTGACCGAGTTGGGGCTGGACCGGGCGCGGGACCAGCTGCCGGCCACGCTCTCCAGTGGACAGCGCCGGCGGCTCGCGCTGGCCTCGTGCTTCGTGCGTCCCCGGCGGCTGCTGATCCTGGACGAGCCGGAGCAGCGGCTGGACGTGCGCGGCCGGGCCTGGCTGGCCGAGCGGCTGCTGCGGGAGAAGGCGGCCGGCGTCGCGGTGCTGATGGCCTCGCACGACGAGGAGCTGATCGCGGCGGTCGCGGACCTGCGGATCGAGATCGGCGCGTGAGCGCGCCCGGCACTGATGTGGCCGGGGCGCCGGCCGGTGGCGCGACGGCGGCCGGCGTGCGCGAGGTGCGGTCGCGCCTGCGGCGGCTCCGGCGGCGGCACCACAGTAAGTCGCTGGGTGACCTGCTGTCTGATCTGTACCTGTTCGCGCTGCTCGCCGCGCTCTACGGCTGGGCGTTCGTCGACATGGGCCGCGACTTCCTCGGCTCCACGACGGTCAGCGCCGGCGACCCGGCCGAGCAGCGCTGGCTGGTGATCGCCGCGGTGCTGACCGCGGCCGGGTTCGGCTGGGCCGGGCTCCGCGCGCTCGGCCCGGTCTTCGTCGGCCCGGCGCTGCAGTCCTGGGTGGCGAGCGCGCCGATCGACCGGCGGGCGCTGCTGCTGCCCCGCTTCGCCGGGCTGCTGACCGGCGCGTCCGCGGTGGTGGCGCTGCTCGGCTTCCTGTTCGGCGTGCTGTCCGGCATCGCGGCCGGCGGCTCCGGCCTCGGCCCCGGCACCGTGGACGGGACGCTGCTCGGCGCCGCGATCGGGCTGCTGGCGGGCGCCGGTGCGGTGGTGGCCCAGGGCGTGCGCCGGGCACGGTGGGCGGCGGAGCTGCCGGGCCGGGTCCCGATCGTCGCGGGCGCGCTGATCGCGGGCGCGGTGGTGACACTGCACTTCGCCGGGGGTACGCCGATGCCGCGCCCGGCCGGGTCGGTGCCGCCCGCCGTGCCGCCGCTGGTGTTCGCGGCCGCCGGGACGGCGGTGGTGTTCGCGGTCCGCGCGCTGCGCCGGCTGGACCGGTCCACCACCACGACCGGCGCGCAGTTCGCCAGCAGTGCCGCCGCGGCCGCGGTGATGCTGGACCCGACGCTGGTCGCGGACCTGCTGGAGGTGCGCCGCTGGCGTGCGCTCGGCCGGGTGCGCAGTGGTCGCTTCCGGGGCGGCCCGCGCTGGTGGGTGCTGACCCAGGCGGAGCTGCGCCGGGCCGTCCGCCGGCGGGGTGCGCTGCTCGGCTGGGCCGCGCTGGTGCTGGTGCAGTACGCGGTCGCGCTCGCGGTGCCGGGTCTGGCCGGCCCGGCGCACCTGCTGACCGCGTTCCTCGCCGGTGACCGGCTGGCCGGCGGGCTGCGCGCGATCACCCGGTCGCCGGGCCTGCGGCGCGCGCTCGGCGGCGGCGACACCGAGCTGAAGCTGGCACACCTAGCCGTGCCGGCGCTCGCCACGGTGCTGTTCTTCCTGATCACCCTGCCGGTCGCGGGTGACCGGCAGCTCCTGGTGAGCGCGGTGCTGCTGCTCGGCGTGGCCGGTGCGGTGTACCGGTCCGGCACCCGGCCGGCACTGGTCTACGACGGGCCGATCGTGGAGACGCCGTTCGGGTTGATCCCGGTGGACCTGCTCCGGCAGCTCTGGCGCGGCTGGGACGTGGTGGCGCTGCTCGTCGTCGTGGACCTGATCGCAACGAGATGATCACTTTTAGTAATCGTTTTCGGGTGGGTGACGGCGCGGTCGCGTACCCCCGCGAATGCTCTTCGGTTTGTATGCTGGGCCGGGGCGACGGGCGGATGCCTGCGAATGTGGAGGTGTCATGGCTGGCCTCGTCGAGCTGCGCGGCGTCGGCAAGCGATACGATCGGTCACGCACCGTGCTGGACGACATCGACCTGGTGATCTACCCGGGCGAGGTCGTCGGCGTGGTCGGTGGCAACGGTTCCGGCAAGTCGACGCTGCTGCGCATCGTCGCCGGTCTCTCGCCGGTCTCGTCCGGCGCGGTGATCGCCCGGCCGCGGGTCGTCGGTTACGTGCCCGAGCGCTTCCCCACCCAGGCGCGCATCTCCGCGCGCTCCTATCTGAAGCACATCGGCCGGATCAGGGGCCTGAGCACGCGCGCCGCCGTGGCCCGCGCGGACGAGCTGCTCACCCGGCTCGCGCTGGTCGGCGGCGCGAACGCGGAGCTGCGCCGGCTCTCCAAGGGCAACGCGCAGAAGGTCGCGGTCGCGCAGGCACTCGTGGTGCCGCCGCAGCTGCTGGTGCTGGACGAGCCGTGGTCCGGCCTGGACACGGCCGCGCACGAGGTGCTGGCCGAGCTGATCGCGGAGACCGCGCGCGAGGGCGGTGCGGTGGTGTTCACCGACCATCGGGAGGCGGTGGTCTCGGCCAGCGCGTCGGTGATCTACCGGATCGCAGGCGGGCGGCTCTCCACGGCGCCGTCCGGCGAGACGCTCGCGTTCGTGGAGCTGGTCGACGCGGCGCTGGACGCGCCGGAGCCGGACTGGTGGCGCCTGCCCGGCGTGCTGGAGGCGCGCCGCGACGACGCGGTGGTGACGCTGGAGATCGTCGCGAAGTACGCGGACGAGCTGATCTTCCAGGCGCTCGGCAACGGCTGGTCGGTGCAGTCGGTCCGCCGCTCCGCCCCGGTGCCGGTGGCCGCGGGCGGCCGGTCACGCGAGGATCTCGACGGGATCGATCTCGGCCGGGGCACGCCGGGCACCGCCGAGTCGCGAGGGCTTCCCGGCGACGCGGTGCTGGACGACGACGCGGTGCTGGACGACGACGCGGTGTGGGACGACGGCCGGTCGCGCGGCGGCCACCCCGGCGACGCCTGGCACGCGTCGGACGACCGTGCGGCCGGTGAGCGTGCGGCGGCTGCTGAGCGGGCCGGTGAGCGTGCGGCGGCTGCCCAGTGGGCCGGTGAGCGTGCGGCGGCGAACGCCGGACCGGCTGATGACCATGCGGCTTTCCCCGGGCCGGCGGATGAGCGCGGCGACCAGCCGGTCGATGATCGTCCGGTGGGCGGTGTGGAGGCCGGCGAGCCCGATGCCGGCGGCCAGCCGGAGCCGGCCGCTCCGAGCCCCGCGCGCAAGCCCGCGCCCCGGCCGCGGCTCACGCTGGTGAAGGACACCGACGTCGCGGAGGAGGCCCGATGATCGCGCTGGCCCGCTACTCGCTGTCGATGCTGGTGCGCAGCCAGGCGTACATCGCGCCGATCCTGCTCTTCGGCGCCGCGATCACGGTGCTCACCACCGGCGACGCCGGGCCGCTGGCGGAGACGTACTCGGCCTGCGCGCTCGTGCTCTTCCTCTGCATGACCTGGCTGACCGTCGTGCTGATCAACACGGAGGACCGCACCCAGCGCGCGATGACCGCGACCGCGGCCGGCGGCGAGACCCGCGTGCTGGCGGGGAACGTGCTGGCCGCCGCGTTCATCGCGGTGCTGCTGACGCTGGCCGGGCTGATCTATCCGCTCTACGCGGGCCGGCACCCGATCACCGGCGCGGGCCTGGCGGTCGGCGTGATCGCGCAGCTCACCGCCGGTCTGGCCGGGATCGCGGTCGGACTGCTCTGCTCCCGGCTGCTGATCCGGCGCGCCGGCGTGGCCGTGCTCGTCGCGGTCGGTGCGGTGGGCGCGATGGTGCTGCTCCGCGCGGTGCCGCCGGTCGGGCCGATGATGGTGCTGCTCGGCAGCGAGGCCGCGCCGGAGACCATGCTGACGCCGCTCTCCGGCCTCGGCGCGATCGCGGTGCTGATGGTCGCGGCGGCCGCCGCCACCGTCTACTACGTGGGCCGCCGCCAGGAGTGACGCCGTGCTGTTCCTCTGAGCAGCTTCCGACGTCAGGGTCACCGGCCTGATGGTGATCCAGGCGTCATCCGAGCGTCCAACGACTTGAATGACGCCTGGATCACTGATCGTCGGCCTTCACCCCGGATCACGCGCAGGGGCGGACGGTGCCGGCCACGGTGCCGAGCGAGACGCCACCGGGCCCGGCCGCGGAGATGGTGACCGTGTCGCCGTCCTCCAGGTAGGCGCGCGATTCGCCGTCCGCCAGCGGCAGCGGGTCGCGGCCGTCCCAGGACAGTTCCAGCAGGCAGCCGCGCTGATCCCGGGACGGGCCGCTGACCGTGCCGGACGCGAACAGGTCGCCGGTGCGCAGCGCGGCGCCGTTCACGGTCAGGTGCGCGAGCATCTGGTCCGGCGTCCAGTACATGTCCGCGAACCGGGGACGGGACACCACGTACCCGTTGATCCGGATCTCGATCTGCAGGTCCAGCGCCCACGGCCGGTCGCCCCGCAGATAGGGGAGCGGTGCCGGGTCCTGGCGCGGCGCGGCGGTCCGTGCGGCACCCAGGGCATGCAGCGGTACGACCCAGGCGCCGATCGACGTGGCGAACGACTTGCCGAGGAACGGGCCGAGCGGCGTCGCCTCCCAGCGCTGCACGTCCCGGGCCGACCAGTCGTTGACCAGGCAGACACCGAAGACGTGCTCCGCGAAGTCGTCGCAGCGCACCGGGCCGCCGGCCGGCACGCCGACCACGAAGCCGATCTCCGCCTCGAAGTCGAGCTTGCGCGTCGGGCCGAACTCGCCGGGTCCGAGCGGGCCGGCCGGCCGGCGGACGTCCGTGCCGGATACCACGACCGTGCCGGCCCGGCCGTGGTATCCGATCGGCAGGTGCTTCCAGTTGGGGTGCAGCGGCGGCGCCTCCGGGCGGAAGATCCGGCCCACGTTGGTGGCGTGGTGCTCGGAGGCGTAGAAGTCCGCGTAGTCGGCCACGTCGAAGGGGCGGTGCATCCGTACCGTGGCGGCGGGGTGGGAATGTCTTTCCAGGTCGACGCCGGCGAGCCGGCCGTGCACCTCGTGCCACACGGCCGGGCCGGCGGCCAGCAGCGGGTTCAGCGAGGTGGCCGCGAAGATCCCGGCGGCGGACAGGTCGATCACCCGGTCACCGGCCAGCGCACCGAGCCGGCGTGGGCCGTCGCCGACGCTGAACACGCCGTAACTCACCGGGCCCAGCTCCACGGGTAGGACGGGTCCTCGCAGGCGATGCCGCCCTCGCCCAGCTCCAGCGGCCGGAACGTGTCGACCATGACGGCCAGCTCGTCGACCTCGGTCACGCCGATCGAGCGCTCGTAGGCGCCGGGCTGCGGGCCGTGCGGGTGCCCGCCCGGGTGCAGCGAGATCGAGCCCTGGCCGATGCCGGAGCCCTTGCGCGCCTCGTAATTCCCGCCGCAGTAGAACATGACCTCGTCGCTGTCCACGTTGGAGTGGTAGTACGGCACCGGGATCGCCAGCGGGTGGTAGTCGACCTTGCGGGGCACGAAGTTGCAGATGACGAAGCCGGCGCCCTCGAAGACCTGGTGCACCGGCGGCGGCTGGTGCACGCGCCCGGTGATCGGTTCGAAATCATGGACGCTGAACGTGTACGGATAGAGGCAGCCGTCCCAGCCGGCCACGTCGAACGGGTGCCGGGGGTAGACGTAGCGGGTGCCGGTCACGCCGGTGCTGCCGCGGTGCTTGACCAGCACCGGGACGTCCGTGCCGTCGGCGGTCAGCGGCGCGTCCGGCCCGTGCAGGTCCCGCTCGCAGAACGGCGCGTGCTCCAGGAACTGGCCGTAGCGGGAGAGGTACCGCTTGGCCGGCGCGATGTGGCTGTTCGCCTCGATGACGTAGGCCCGCAGCGGGCCCTGCTCGGGGATCCACCGGTGTGTGGTGGCGCGCGGCAGGATCACGTAGTCGCCGGCCGTCGCCCGCAGCGCGCCGAACACCGTCTCGACCGTGGCCGACCCGGACTCGACGTAGACGCACTCGTCGCCGATCGCGTTGCGGTAGAGCGGCGACGGCGTGTTCGCCACCGCGTAGGAGATGCGCAGGTCGCCGTTGCCGAGGATCAGCCGCCGGCCGGTGACGACGTCGGCGTCCTCCAGCTGCTTGAACAGCTCGTGCAGCCGCAGATGCCGGGGAAGTAGTGGATGGTTGGCCGTGGTGCCGAGGCCGGGCGGCTCCCACGGCGACGCGTCCACGATCGCGGTGGGAATCTCGCGGTGGTAGAGCAGCGACGAGTCGGAGGAGAAGCCCTCCTCGCCCATCAGCTCCTCGTAGTAGAGGCCGCCGTCCGGGCGCCGGTGCTGTGTGTGCCGTTTCGGTGGAACCTCGCCGACGGAACGATAGAACGCCATTGTCCCCACCTCCGACCTATCTCTATCAGATCTAGGACCGATAGTCGCGGCCTGCCTTAAGCATCGTTAAACGTGGATGTCTTGATCAGGGGCTGACCTCACGGGGGAGGCCCCTCATGGGCCGGTCACGCACGGCGCTGTCCAGCGCCTCCGCGGACACGCCATGGCGTTCGCCGCGATCGTGCTGGCGCTGACCAGCGTGATGCTCTTCTACTCGATCGTGCTGATCGAGCGCCTCACGCTGCCCTGGGCCCGCGACATCAGCAGCTGACCCCCATGACCGAGGCGCGCCGGAACAGCATGGCGCTCATCAGGGCGCCGGCGCGGCCAGGTCCAGGGCGGCGCGGGCGGCGTTGCCGTCCCAGCGGGTGGGGAACGCGTCGAGCAGCCGCCAGCCCGCGCGCCGCAGCGTGCGCTGCCGTTCGATGTGCGCGGCCGGGCCGTCCGGGTGCACCCGGCAGATCAGGCCGGTCTCACCCGCGCACAGGTCCACGCTCCACCGGCCGGCCGGGTAGTCCGCGCGCACCGGCACGCCGGACTCGGCCAGCTCACGGCCGAGCCGGGCGGCCCAGCCCTTCGCCGCGTCCGGCGGCGCGTGCGCCGGGCGGGGCGGCTCCGCGGCGTACCGCAGGAAGTCGCCGAGCAGTCCGGCCGGCCGCTCCTGCGCGGTCAGCACGATCAGGCGGCGGCGGGCCCGGGTGATCAGCACGTTGAACAGGTTCGGGTCCGCGGCGAACCGGTGCCGGGACGCCGGATCCGCGTCGGAGAGCCCGAGCGACGCGACCACCACGTCCGCCTCCGCGCCCTGGAACGCGTGCACCGTGCCGACCCGCAGCCCCATCGCCTCGATCTCGTCCACGCCGAACGCGGTCAGCAGCGCGGCCTCCAGCGCGTCCGCGTGCGCGCGGAACGGCGTGATCACCCCGACGCTGGTCTCGCCGGAGAGCGCGCGGACCTCCGCGACCACGGCCTCGACCTCGCTCTCCGGCGTGACCCGGCGAACCTCGACCGCGTCCGTGCCCTCGGTGCGCGGATGGCGGGTGACCAGCGCGATCCGGTCGTCGTAGAAGCGCCGCGCGGAGAACTCGATCAGGTGCGGCACCGACCGGTAGTGCTCGTCCAGCACGGTCACCGCGGTCGCGCCGGCGGCCAGGTCGAACGCGCTGATCCGGCGGAGGTCCAGGCGGTCCGCGTATCCCCCGAGGCCGTGGGCCGCGAGCGTCACGGCCACGTCCGCGTCGCCGACGAAGGAGACGAAGCGCAGCTGGCGCGGGTCGCCGACGACCAGCGCGGCGCGGGCGCGGGCCAGCACCGGCGCGGCCCGGAGCTGGTCGATGTGCGCGGCCTCGTCCAGGATGACCAGATCGAACAGCGCCGGTACGGCCGGCAGCAGATCCTCCGCGTCCGTGACCGTGCCGACCCACAGCGGCAGCGCCCGGACCAGCGCCTTCGCGTCCAGCGCGGCCAGGGCCTCGCGGCGCCGGGCCCGTCCGGCCCGCAGCGCGGCGGCCAGTGCGGACGCGCTCCGGCGGGCGGCGGCGTCCCAGCGGGCCGCGCTGGTCGCGTCGTGGCGCATCCGGGTGCCGGTCGCGGCCGCGAGCGCGTCGTCCGCACGGGCCAGCGCGTCCCACCGCGCGGCCAGGTCGGTGCCGCCGGTCGCGGCCAGCTCGGCCGCGGCGCGCACGCTCGCGGCGGCCTCCAGTGCCGTACCCACGCGGTCCTCGGTCTTGAAGATCTTGTGCAGTGCCGCCGCGGCCCGGCGGCGCCGCCAGGTCCGCCACCAGCCGTGCGCCTCCGCGGTCGCCCGGTCGTGCAGCCGGCCGGCCTTATCAAGATCAAAATCAGGGGCGAAGGCCGCGGGTACGGCGGTGCGCAGCGCCGGGAGCTGCGGCAGCCACTCCTCCAGCCGCTCGGCCAGCGCCTCCCGGGACAGCGCCGCGGCGATCTCCCACTCGGTGCGCGCCACGGTCTCGGCCGCGTCGGCGGCCCGGCGCGCGTCCTCGGCCAGACGGCCGGGCGGAACGCCCTCACCGAGACCGGCCGTGAGCCTCGTGGCGATCTCCTCGCGCCGCTCCGCGTCGCCGAACAGCACCGGGACCGGGCCGGGATAGCGGTCCAGCAGGCCGCCCAGCACCTCGGCCGCGTGCCGGGACTGCGTGGCGATCAGGACCGAGCCGCCCCGGTCCACGGTGTCCAGCGCGGCCGCGACGACCGCGTGCGACTTGCCGTTGCCCGGCGGCCCGGAGACGACGACCACCCGCTCCCGGCGGCTGCGCGCGACCACGGTCCGCTGCGCCGCGTTCAGCGGAAGTGGCGAGAGGACGCGGTCGGTCTCGCCGTCCGGCCCGCCGTTCGTTCCGCCGTCTGGTCCGCCGTCCGTTCCGTCGTAGACGGCGGCGAGCGCGGTGTGCTCCAGTCCGGTCCGGTTCGACCAGGTGAGCAGCGTGTCCCGGGGGCCGGTCGAGGCCACGTCCCGGGCGACGTAGAGCGCGGCCACCGCGTACGCCACCAGGTGCGCCGCGGGCGCCTTCTGCACCGGCGGCTCCAGCACGTCCCGCACCGGCAGGTCGGCCGCCCAGGCCAGCGACGAGATCCACGCCTTGGTGCCGGGCGCGGTCAGCCACCCCGGCCCGCCCAGCCCGGACGCCTCCTCGAACCGCGCCGCCAGCGCCCGGTCCGCCAGCAGCGGCGTGATCTCCAGATCCCCGGCCGGCAGCAGCCGCCCGCGCAGCCCTCGCTCGACCCGCACCGGCTGCGACACCAGCGGCACCCGCACCCGCCGCCGCACCCCGCCGACCTCCAGGCTGCCCAGCACCCAGGCCAGCCCGAGCCGCAGCACCCGCTCCTCCCGGTGCAGCGCGTCCAGCCCCGCGAACCGCTCCCCGGCCCGCCCCCGTGGCGCCCGCTCCGGCTCCTCCAGCCAGGCGAACGGCTGCCCCGGCCGGGTCACGTCCAGCACCAGCTCAGCCCTGGCCGGCGCCAGCCCGGCGAGCGCCACAAGGATCTTCCGCGGGTCCATCGCGCGCCACTCTATGCGCTGCTCCCCAGCCGCCGTCCCGCATGCCCGGGACAGCGGCGCCCGCTTCGCCGGATCACGGAAGAAGAACTTCTGCAGTCGCGGAAACGAGACGCTGCGGATGGGGAATCCATAGAGGTTATCGGTACCCACACCAGCAGCTCAGCGGGCAATTCCGGTGGCTGCGATCCGGTGCCTGGAATGTGGTGCCCGATCGGCCGAGATTCGGTGCTGCGCGGCCGTCCTCAGCACGCGATGGCCGCGGGTCTGGTCAGGGAGCGACACGCCACAGGGCGTCCAGCGGCACGGCCCGGATCTTGTCGCCGAACGGGAGCGTCTGCTGGCCGGTGTAGAGCACGTAGCCCGCGATGAATTGGTCACCCACCGTGTCGGCGAGCAGGCGGAGGCCGCGCAGATCCTCGGTGCGAACGTTCGCGCCGGCCTTCACCTCGATGCCGACGACGCGGCCGTCCGGTGTCTCCAGCACCGCGTCGACCTCGACCCCGTCCTTGGTGCGAAAGTGACTCAGTCGTGCCCGCTGATCGCTCCAGGTGAGCTGGCGGGCCAGCTCCATGAGGACCAAGTTCTCGATGATCGGTCCGGCCGCGCCGCCCGGGTCGTTGAGGCGGGCGAGGTCTTGGCCGATCAGGTGGCATGCGACGCCGGTGTCGACGAACGCAAGTTTCCGTGTGCCGACCGCACGCTGGGTGATATTCGACGACCAGGCCGGAACGCTTTTGATCAAGAACACCGAGGCCAGCAGTTCGAGATAGCGGGTCAGCGTGGTGCGCGGGATACCGGACTGGCCGGCCAGCGTGCCGGGCACGAGGAGGTTGCCGACCCGGCCGGCCAGGAGTGAGAGGAGCCGGAACATCTCGCCGCGCCGTTCAATGCTCGCCAGCTCGAGAACGTCCCGTTCGATCAACGTGGCCAGGTACGAGTCGAAGAAGGCCGCCCTGCGGCGGTCCGTCCGACGGATGGCCTCGGGAAAACCGCCGACGACCGCCCGCGCCAGGTAGTCCTTCCGGCGCCACTCCGACGTGTGATCAATCTGTGAGCCGTGGGCGAACGCAGCATCGATGAACCGATCCGGGCCACCACTTATTTCGCCCTGGGACAGCGGCCACAACTCGATGATCTCCATGCGACCGGGAAGGGCATCCGGCAGCGACCGTAGTGCCAGCACTCGGGACGATCCGGTCAGAATGAACTGTCCTGGACGAGTGTTGAGGTCGACCTTGAGCTTGATGGGCCTCAACAGGTCAGGTGCCAGCTGCACCTCGTCGATCACCATCAGCCCGTCGTGATCGACGAAAGACGTCGGGTCATCCTGCGCGGCGAGCAAGGTCACCGGGTCGTCGAGCAGTCGCATGATCGTCGCGGGATTCTGTGCCGTCGCCAGCCGAGCAAGGGTGCTCTTGCCGGACTGTCGCGCGCCGTTGACAAGAATCACCCGGGTGTCGGCAAGAGCATCGTTCACCAGGGCTTGAGCGTGGCGGGGGATGAGGTCGGGCATGTAGTCATTATGCGTCATAGCCAAGATCAACGGTCACTTGGCCGTAGGCTGAGTGGACACTTGGCCGCGGGTTGAGTGGGCATCTGGCCGAAGGTCCCGTGGACACTTGGCCGCGGGTATCGTGGGCATCTGGCCGAAGGTCTCGTGGACACTTGGCCGCGGGTATCGTGGGCATCTGGTCGTCTTCTCGGTGGTTATCTGGTCGAAATGTGAGGCCATCGCGCGGGAAGGCCGGTGGCCGGGGCGGCAACCCCGGCCACTGGATATCGGTGTGGCGGGTCAGGGGAGGGCCTTGGGCTCTCCGTAGAGGAAGTCGTCCATGACGACCAGGTCGGTGCTGGACGTGTCGTTGGTCCAGGCGCCGAGGGCGGCGTTGCCGGTGGTGATGCGGACCTCGGCGATGTCCGCGTCGGTCGTGACGCCGAGGAACGACAGGCTCTTGGACGACGCGGTGCCGGCCGGCACCCACTCGCCCCAGAGCAGGCCGCCCCAGCGGTCGTAGACGTCGACGCGCGTGGTGTTCGCCTTGTCGACGTCGGTGAAGACGGCGCCGAAGCCCTTGACGGCCGCGGGCTCGGTGCTGCCGGGCACGAAGAACTTGATCGTGGTCTTGTTCGTGTTGACCGGCGTGAACAGCCGCTCCGGGCTGAACGTGCCGAAGATCGACGGGTACGTCGAGTTGATGTTGCCGAACCGGACCGGCGCCGCGGACGGGTTGGAGCTGTCCGCGCTGACCTGGAACGTCGAGGCGCCGGAGAAGACCACGCCGCGCGGCGCGGTGGTGTTGAAGAAGTCCCGCGGCAGTGCGTTCGGAGCCGACTGCGCGTCCGGCGTGCCGTCCCAGTTGATCTCCCGGCGGCCGGCCGGCTGGGTGCCGAGCAGGCTCCCGTTGTTCGGGTCGCCGAGCAGCAGCCGGTACGCGGCGACCGTGCCCTGCAGGCCGGCGGCGTTCGAGGCCGCGCCCTGGATCTTCGTGAACGACGCCGGTGCGGCGGAGGCCGGGCCGGCCACCGGCAGCAGGGCCGCGGTGACGGCACCGGCGGTTACCGCGATGACGGCGAGACGCCTGAGCATCTGTTTCCCCTTCGGAGGAGTTCGGAACTGACCTCACGACAGTGGCGGCCGGGTGCGGGGGGAGACGCGGGGTGGCGCGGGGGGAAGCGCGGAAATACCGGGTCATCGCGGAGCCGACAATCCGCTTGACCGTGACGGCCATGGATCGAATGCTTGCCAGGTCATGACCGCGCCCCCGCTCACCCGATTCATCGGCCGCCGCCGCGACGTCACCGAGATCCGTCGCCTGCTCGGCGAGTCACGCCTGCTCAGCCTCGTCGGACCCGGCGGCAGCGGTAAGACGCGGCTGGCCCGGGAGATCTGCACCGGGCCGGACACGGCCTGGGTGATGCTGGCCGAGGTGGAGGCGGCCCAGGCCGGCCCCGCGGTGCTCGATGCCCTCGGGGTCGCCGAGGTGCCGGGGCGCTCGCTCGCCGACCTGATCGGCCACCGGTCGCTGCTGCTGGTGCTGGACAACTGCGAGCACCTGGTCGAGGCGGTCGCCGAACTGGCCGTCCGGCTGCTGCGCGACTGCCCCGGCCTGTCCGTCCTGACCACCACGCGGGAGCCGCTGGCCGTGGCGGGCGAACACGTCTGGTGGGTCGACGGGCTGCCCGGCGCGGAGTCGATGCAGCTGTTCGCGGACCGGGCGCGGCGCGTCGCACCCGGCTTCACGGTCGGCGACGGCAACGCGGACGCGGTGGCCCGGCTCTGCCGCCGCCTGGACGGCATGCCGCTCGCACTCGAGCTCGCGGCCGCCCGCGTCCGCATGCTGCCACCGCAGCGCATCCTGGACCGCCTCGACGACGCGTTCGGGCTGCTGGTGACCGCGGACCGGGACGTGCCCGCGCGGCACGCCACGCTGCGCGCCGCGCTCGACTGGAGCTACGACCTGCTGCCACCGCCGGAACGGGACCTCTTCGCCCGGCTCGCGGTCTTCCGTGGCGGCTTCACGCTGGACGCGGCCGAGGCGGTCGGCGGCCCGGACGCGCTGCCGCTGCTCGCCCGGCTCGTCGACAAGTCGCTGGTCCAGGCGCAGGCGGACGGCGACACCGAGCGGTACCGGCTGCTCGACGTGGTCCGGCAGTACGCTTCGTCGCTCGGCCCCGCGGGCCCGGCCGAGCACGCGCGCTACTACACGGCGCTGGCCGAGCGGGCGGACGCGCGGCTGACCGGAGCCGGCCAGGAGCTGTGGCTCGACCGGCTGCGCGTGGAGTGCGACAACATGCGGTCCGCGTTCGTGTGGGCGCACGAGCACGACCCGGCCACGGCGATCCGGTTGGCCGCCGCGCTCGGCCGCTACCACCGGCTGCGCGGGCGGTACGCGGAGGGCGGCGAACGGCTCCGGGCCGCACTGGACCTGGCCGGGCCGGACACGCCGCCGGCGCTGCTGGCCAAGGCGCTGGCCGCGCTCGGCACGCTGGAGTTCCTGCAGTGCGCGTACGAGCCGGCCACCGCCCACCTGGACCGCGCGGTCACGCTGCTCACCCGGGCCGGTGACCGGCGCGGCGCCGCCACCGCGCTGCAGAACCTCGGCGGCATCGCCCGCGAGCAGGGGCGGTACGCGGATGCCCGCGCCCGGCACGAGCAGAGCCTGGACATCTGGCGCGACCTCGGCGACTCGGCCGGCACCGCCCGGGCGATCAAGTCGCTGAGCTTCACGGCCTGGGTGGAGGGTGACTACGCGCGCGCGGCCCCGCTCGCGGCGGACGCGCTGCGCCGGTTCCGGGAGCTGGGCGACGCCGAGGGCATGGTCGGCGCGCTGGTCGACCTCGGCGCGGCCACGCTGCGCGGTGGCGACCCGGCCGGGGCCCGGCCGCTGCTCCGCGAGGCGCTCGCGCTGTCCCGCCGGCTCGGGTCGGACGAGGGGATCGCGTGGGCGACCGAGCAGCTCGGGCTGGCCGCGCTCGCGCTCGGTGAGCGGGAGGAGGCGCGCGGCCTGCTGCGGGACGCGCTGACCGTGCATCACGGGGTGGGAGACCGGTGGCGTACCGCCGGGGTGCTGGACGTGCTGGCCGGACTGGTGACGGACGCGCGTACCGCCGCGGTGTTGTTGTCGGCCGCGGCCGCGGCGCGCACCGAGATCGGCACCCCGCTGCCGCCGTGCGACCGGCTGGAACGAGAGCGGGGGGTACGAGCGGTGGCCTCGCGCCTGGGGCCGGGGGAGTGGGAGCGCGCGGTGGTGGAGGGCAGGGCGTCGACGCTTCCCCGGGCGGTGGAGCTGGCGCTCGCCGCCTCGGACCCACCGCCGTCCGCCGGACCGCCCGCCGCGCCGGTCCCGGCGAACCCGCGGGTCGACGCGCCGGGTGCGGCGCCGGCCGGCGGGACCGAGGACGCGCCGGCCGTTTCGCTGCCACAGCCGTCCGGACCACGATCGCGCGGACCCGCGCCGGTGGGCGGTGTCGCGCCGGCGTCCGTGGGCGGTGTCGCGCCGGCTTCCGTGGGCGGCCACCCGCCGGGGCGGCTGGTCGTGCACGCGCTGGGCCGCGCCCGTGTGCTCGTCGGCGACCGCCGGCTCGGCCCCGAGGACTGGACCTACGCGAAACCGCGCGAGCTGCTCTACCACCTGCTGACCCACCCCGGTGCGACCAAGGACGAGATCGGCGCCGCGCTCTGGCCCGAGGCCGCGGCCGCGGAGCTGCGCAACAGCTTCCACACCTGCCTGAAGCACCTGCGCCGCGCGCTCGCCGGCGCCGCCACCGTGCGCTTCACCGCCGGCGGTTACCGGCTCGACGGCGACGTCGTCTACGACGTCGACACGTTCCTGGCCGCGGCCGGCGAGGACTCGGAGGACATCGCCGCGCTCGCCGACGCCGCCGGCCGCTACCCCGGCGACTTTCTCACCGACGTACCGGCCGGCGACTGGGCCGACGTCCCCCGAGACCGGCTGCGCCGCCGCTACGAGCAGATCATGCTGACTCGTGGCGTGCTGCTCGGCCGCGAGCGCCGCTTCACCGAGGCCGCCGAGACGTTCGCCCGCCTGATCGAGCACGATCCGCTGCTGGAGGCCGCCCACCGCGGGCTGATGCGCTGCCACGCCGCGCTCGGCAACCCGGCCCGCGCGCTCCGCCAGTACGACGACCTGGTCACCCTGCTGCACTCCCAGATCGGCGCCCCGGCCTCACCGGAGACCCGCGCGCTGCACGCCCGCCTCCGCCACGCCATGGCGGCCTGAAGATCGACGTGCGGCGTTCCCCGGGCCGGGCCAGACTGCGTGCAGCCGACCCCTGAGGAGCGACCGTGGCCGCGGAGCTGACCCGCCGGAACGTGCTGGCCCTGTCCGCCGCGGCGCTGCTGCCCGGGCCGCCGTCGCCGCCCCGCATCCGGCGGGAGCATCACCGGGTGATCATCGTCGGTTCCGGGTACGGCGGTGCCATCGCCGCGTACCGCCTGGCCGAGGCCGGTGTTCGTACCCTCGTGCTGGAACGCGGCCGCCGCTGGCCGGTTCTCCCCGGCGGTGACACCTTCCCGCCGTTCCTGCGCCCGGACCGCCGCTCGTCGTGGTTCACCCCCTCGCCGGTCTACCCCGGCATGCCGCCCGTGGTCTACCGCCCGTACGCCGGTCTCTTCGAGCGGGTCCACGGCGACGGCATGGACGTGATCACCGGAGCCGGCGTCGGCGGCCTCTCGCTGGTCGACGGCGTGATGCTGCAGCCGGACGGCGACGTGTTCAGCCGCGTGATGCCGCCCGGCGTCGACTACCAGGAGATGGCCGACGTCCACTACCCGCGCGTCCGGGCGCGGATCAGCGCCGCGTCGATCCCGGACGACGTGCTCGCCCACCCGCGGTACGCGCCCACCCGGCTCTTCCTCGACCAGGCCGCCCGCGCCGGACTGCCCGCCGGCCGCCTCGACGAGGCCTGCGACTGGTCCGTGGTCCGCGACGAACTCGCCGGCACCGCCGTACCCGCGGCCTCGATCGGCGAGTACCTGACCGGCATCAACAGCGGCGCGCGTACCTCCGTGGACCGCAACTACCTGGCCTGGGCGGAGGCGTCCGGCCTGGCCGAGGTGCGCCCGCTGCACGTGGTCACGGACATCTCCGCGTCGTCCTCGCAGGGGCGCTACGAGGTCCGTGCCCGGCACATCACCGTGGACGGCGATCTCGTGGCGGAGCTGGTCCTCACCGCGGACGCGCTGATCCTGGCCGCGGGCTCGATGGGCAGCACCCGCCTGCTGGTCCGCGCGCGCGACACCGGCGCGCTGCCGCACCTGAACGACCAGGTCGGGCTGCACTGGGGCAACAACGGACTCCGCCTCCACCTGCGCGCGCTGGTCCCGTCGCCGACCGGGGCGTACCAGGGCGGGCCGACCAGCGTGGCGATCAAGCGCTGGTCCGATCCGGCGCGTGCGGTCACGGTCGAGTTCGGGCCCGCGCCCTTCCCGGTGGAGACGCACGCGATGCCGCTGCCCGGCATCGGGCTGTGCGCGCCCGAGGGCCGCTTCACGTACCGTCCGCTCACCGACGAAGCCCGTCTGACCTGGCCTTCCACGGCCGACGCCGCCGCGCAGAGCGCGATTCGAGAAACCCTGCAAACCCTTGTCGCGGGTACGCCGTCGCCGGGCCCGAATCCGCCGCTCACCGGCATCCCGGCGCTCGACGGCCTGCTCTCCGCCGCCGCTGCCGCGCCCTACGGCCTGCTCGACATGAACGCGCTGGAGCCGTACACGTTCCACCCGCTCGGCGGCGCGGTCCTCGGCCGCGCCTGCGACCTGTTCGGCCGCGTCCACGACCACCCCGGCCTCTACGTCCTCGACGCGTCCCTGATCCCCGGCTCCACCGCCGCCTGCAATCCCGCCCTCACCGTCGCCGCCCTCACCGAACGCTGCCTCGACACCCTCCTTCCCACCGACGCGGGAACGGTCTTCTGATTACCTGCGGTACAGTCTAGTCAGTCTAGACAGGGGGCGTTATGTACTGGCAGGTGCAAGAAGCCAAACAGCGTTTCAGTGAGGTGTTGCGTGCTGCGGAGACGGGCGAGCCGCAAATCGTCACCAAGCACGGCGAGGAGGTCGCGGTCGTGATCGATATCGCCGCGTATCGCAGGTTGAAGGGTGAGCAGGTCGGTTTGATGGAATATCTGCGTGTTGATCCGCTCGACGACGTCGACCTCGATGCCGAGATCGGCCGGACGGGTGAACCGCCCCGCGACATTGACCTGGCTGGCTGAGCGTGGCATTTCTGCTCGACACGAATGTGGTCTTCGAGTTGCGCAAGAGCGTGCCGGATCCACGCGTCGTCGCATGGCAGGCGGCCAACTCCCGCGCCGTCGCCTATCTGAGCGCCATGGTCGTCGGCGAGATACGGCGCGGCGTCGAACGACTCCGTCCGCGTGACCCGAAGCAGGCCGAGATTCTGGAGCGCTGGTTGACCGGTCTGACGTCCTCGTACCGTGACCGCCTTCTGCCCGTCACGGCAGAGGTCGCGGAGGAATGGGGGCGGCTGAGTGCCACGGGTCAGCCGCCGCCCGTCATCGACGGCCTGATGGCGGCAACCGCGCGCGTCCACGGCCTGACACTCGTCACCCGCAACGTCATCGACGTCGCCCGCACCGGCGTCCCTCTGATCAATCCATTCGACTGATTCAGCGGCGGACGGGCCCGCGGTAGGCGCTCCTTCTCAGAAGATCGTCGATGCGCGCGCTTCGCCGAGTTCTGCGAGCCGGCTGAGGGCCCGGGCCCGCCGGAGCTCGTTCCGTGGTCACCCGGAGGGCGGTGTTCACCGTGTCCGTCCGGGATTTCGTGCCGAGCAGCTTCGCTGCTTCAGTGAGCGCGTCGTCGTCGATGTCGATCCGTGTATCCGGAATCGAGGTGTCTACCAGCCGCGGGTGCGCCACTCGAGGAGGGAGGGACGCTCCGCGCCGAGGGTGGAGTCGTCGCCGTGGCCGGGGTAGAACCAGGTGGTGTCGGGGAGGCGGGTGAAGAGCTTGGTCTCGACGTCGGTGATCAGGGAGTCGAAGGCGGCTCTGTTGCCGCGCGTGTTGCCGACGCCGCCGGGGAAGAGCGAGTCGCCGGTCCACAGGTGTGCGATGCCGGCCGGGTCCTGATAGAGCAGCGCGATCGAACCCGGTGTGTGGCCGACCAGGTGGATGACCTCCAGCGTGACCTCACCGACCGTGATCGTGTCGCCGTCGACCACGGTGCGGGTGACGACCGGTAGCTCCGCGGCGTCGTCGCGGTGCGCGATCGACTCGGCGCCGGTGGCGGAGACGACCTCGGCCAGCGCGCCCCAGTGGTCGCCGTGCGCGTGCGTGGTCACCACAGTCGCCAGATCGGAGCCGGTCAGCGCGAGCAGCACGTCCGCGTCGTTCGCGGCGTCGATCAGCAGCTGGGTGCCGGTGGTCGTACAGCGGAGCAGGTAGGCGTTGTTGTCGAACTCTCCGCCGACCGACTGCTTGGTGATGGTCAGCGCGGGCAGCTCCCGCACGGCCGGGCCGGAGCCCGGTGAGACATGACCGGTGTACGACACGAGACCCGCCCCCATGCATCGATGATCGAATCAAGTCCCAGCGTAGCGACAGGGACGGGCCGCGCGCGTTCTGGCATGATGCGCGGGTGCGAGTCCTGGACAGCGCGCCCGAGGAGGCGACACCGAAGCCCGACGGCGGGCGTGCATCCCACCGGCTGTGGGACGTGGTCGCCGGCGTGGTCTACACGGCGCTGGCGGTGCTGGTCACCTCACGCCTGTGGGCCGACCCGGACGGCCGTGTTCTCAAGGCGAACGAGGACGATCACGGGTTCTTCCTGTTCGTGCTCGCGCACGCGGAGCGCGCGGTCTTCCACGGGGAGGGCCTGTTCTTCACGGACCGGCTGAACTTCCCGGACGGCATCAACATGATGGCGAACACGTCGATCCTGGCGCTGGGCGTCCCGGTCTCGCCGATCACGCACTGGTTCGGCCCGGGCGTCTCGATGGCGCTGTTGATCACGATCGGGCTGGGCGGCACGGCCGCGGCGTGGTACTGGGTGCTCGGCCGGCACTTCGTGAGCCACCGGAGCGCCGCGTTCGTGGCCGGGCTGTGGGGCGGGTTCGCGCCGGCGATGATCTCGCACGCGAACGGGCACATCAACTTCACCGTGCTGATCCTGGTGCCGTTCCTGTTCTGGCGCGTCGCCGAGCTGCGCCGGCCCGAGAGGCCCGTCCGGAACGGCGTCGTCCTCGGCCTGCTGATCACCGCACAGGTCTTCGTCAACGAGGAGATCCTGCTCTTCGTGGCGCTGGCCTGCGCGATCTTCACGGTCTCGTGGCTGCTGATGCACCGGGACCGGATCGGCACCGTGTGGAAGCCCGGGCTGACCGGGCTCGCGGTCGCGGCCGGCACCTCCGGCGTCCTCCTCGCGTACCCCCTGTTCCAGCAGTTCCTGGGTCGTCAGCACTATCGCGGCCTGCCGTTCACGCCGGACGTCTACGTCACCGACCTCGCGTCGTACGTGTTCTACGCCCGCCAGTCGATCGCCGGACACACCGGCCTGGCCGAGTCGCTGAGCGTCAGCGCGACCGAGGACAACAGCTTCTTCGGTCTGCCGCTGGTCGTGCTGCTGGTGGTGTGCGCGGTGCTGACCTGGCGGCTGCGGGCGATGCGCGCGGTCGTGATCACCGGCCTGGTCTTCGTGATCATCGCGTCCGGGCCGACGCTGGTGGTCGGCGGCGTGGACACCGAGGTGCCGATGCCGCTGTTCTTCGTCAGCCACCTGCCGCTGATCAACCTGATCACCACCACGCGCTTCACCATGGTCGTGGTCTGGGCCTGCGCGTTCCTGCTGGCCTTCGCGACCGACCGGGTGCTGCGGGAGCACACCGAGAAGCCGGGGCGGCGGGTCGTCCTCTGGTGGGTGACGATCGCGGTCGCGCTGCTCCCGGTCGCGCCGAAGCCGCTGATCACCGCGCCGGCCACGCCGATGCCCGAGCTGATCACGTCCGGCCAGTGGCGCGAGTTCGTACCGGACGGCCGCTCGCTGGTCCCGGTCCCGCTGCCCGAGGTGACGGTGGGCCGGGAGGGCATGCGGATGGCCGCGTTCACCGCGCTGGACGCGCCGGTGCCGCGCGGCTACTTCATGGGCCCGACGAACGGTGAGACGGAGACGACCGGCACGTGGAACGCGCCGGCCCGGCGCACCTCGGACATCCTGTTCGAGATCGTCCGGTCCGGGCGGGCGCCGGTGGTGACCGCGGCGGATCGGGCCGCCGCGCTGGACGACCTGAGATACTGGAAGGCCGGTGCGCTCGTGCTGGGGGAGCGGCACGCGCAGGCGGACGTCCTCAGGGCCACGGTGACCGACCTTCTGGGGCGGCAGCCGGAACTCGTGGGCGGCGCCTGGGTGTGGAAGGTGTCGGACCTCCCGATCTGAGGCCGGCCGAAAATGTCGTACCCCCCGGTTAGAGTCGCCTGCGGCGCTCTCATGCGGTCTGACCTGCTGTTAGTACCCCGGAAGGGGAAGTGGGAGTTCAACCGGGGTAAGAGACGTTGGAACATCCCGGGCCGCTGCGCGGCCCGATGTGACACACACCACAGGCATGGCACTTTTTGAGCTGGGAAGTGGGCGGGCAGTGACCGACCGACTGATCATTCGTGGCGCGCGTGAGCACAACCTCCGCGACGTCTCCCTTGATCTGCCACGCGACGCGATGATCGTCTTCACCGGCCTCTCCGGGTCGGGCAAGTCCAGCCTCGCGTTCGACACGATCTTCGCCGAGGGCCAGCGGCGGTACGTGGAGTCCCTCTCCTCGTACGCGCGGCAGTTCCTCGGCCAGATGGACAAGCCGGATGTCGACTTCATCGAGGGCCTCTCGCCCGCGGTGTCGATCGACCAGAAGTCGACGTCGCGTAACCCGCGCTCGACCGTCGGCACCATCACCGAGGTGTACGACTACCTGCGCCTGCTCTTCGCGCGCGCCGGTGTCCCGCACTGCCCGGTCTGCGGCGAGCTGATCTCCAAGCAGTCACCGCAGCAGATCGTCGACCGGATCCTCGCGATGACGGAGGGCACCCGGTTCATGGTGCTCTCCCCGGTGGTCCGCGGCCGCAAGGGCGAATACGTCGACCTCTTCGCCGAGCTGCAGACCAAGGGTTACGCGCGGGCCCGGGTCGACGGCGTGGTCTACCCGCTGACCGAGCCACCGAAGCTGAAGAAGCAGGAGAAGCACACGATCGAGGTGGTCATCGACCGCCTCAGCGTGAAGGCGAGCGGCAAGCAGCGGCTCACCGACTCGGTCGAGGCCGCGCTCGGCCTCTCCGGCGGCCTGGTCATCTTCGAGTTCGTCGACGCGCCGGAGGACGACCCGGACCGCGAGCGGCTCTTCTCCGAGCACCTGGCCTGCCCGAACGAGCACCCGCTGGCGATCGAGGACCTGGAGCCCCGGGTCTTCTCGTTCAACGCACCCTATGGCGCCTGCCCGGAGTGCACCGGCCTCGGCACGAAGAAGGAGATCGACCCGGAGCTGGTCATCCCGGACATCGAGCGCACGCTGCGTGACGGCGCGGTGCAGCCGTGGTCCGGCGGCCAGACCCAGGAATACTTCCTGCGTCTGCTGGAGGCGCTCGGCGAGCAGGAGCACTTCACGCTGGACACGCCGTGGCGGAAGCTGTCCTCCTCCGCGCAGAAGACGATCCTGTTCGGCGCCGAGGACCAGGTCCACGTCAAATACCGGAATCGGTACGGGCGGGATCGGTCGTACTACACCGGTTTCGAGGGCGTCATGCAGTGGATCGAGCGCCGCCACTCGGACACCGAGTCGGACTGGTCCCGGGAGAAGTACGAGGGTTACATGCGGGACGTGCCCTGCGGCACGTGCAAGGGCGCCCGCCTCAAGCCCGAGGTGCTGGCCGTCACGCTCAACGACAAGTCCATCGCGGAGGTCTGCAACCTCTCGATCGGCGAGTGCGCGGACTTCCTCGGCGAGATGCAGCTCAACGACCGGCAGAAGATGATCGCCGAGCGGGTGCTCAAGGAGATCAACGCGCGGCTCCGGTTCCTGGTCGACGTGGGCCTGGACTACCTGTCGCTGGACCGGCCGGCCGGCACGCTCTCCGGCGGCGAGGCGCAGCGCATCCGGCTGGCCACGCAGATCGGCTCCGGCCTGGTCGGCGTGCTCTACGTGCTGGACGAGCCGTCGATCGGCCTGCACCAGCGGGACAACCACCGGCTGATCGAGACGCTGCTCCGGCTGAAGAACCTGGGCAACACGCTGATCGTGGTCGAGCACGACGAGGACACGATCCGCCAGGCCGACTGGGTGGTCGACATCGGGCCGGGCGCGGGCGAGCACGGCGGCAAGGTCGTGCACTCCGGGCCCTACTCCGGGCTGCTGAAGAACAAGGAGTCCGCGACCGGGGCCTACCTGTCCGGCCGGAAGAAGATCCCGACGCCGATGGTGCGCCGCCCGCGTACCCCCGATCGGGAACTGGTCGTGCAGGGCGCCCGGGAGAACAATCTGCGCGGCGTGACCGTGCCGTTCCCGCTCGGGCAGCTGATCTCGGTCACCGGCGTCAGCGGCTCCGGCAAGTCCAGCCTGGTCAACGACATCCTCTACAAGGTGCTGGCCAACCAGATCAACGGCGCGAAGATGGTGCCGGGCCGGCACTCGCGGGTGTCCGGGCTCGACCAGATCGACAAGGTGGTCGGCGTGGACCAGTCGCCGATCGGCCGCACTCCGCGGTCGAACCCGGCGACGTACACGGGCGTGTTCGACAACATCCGCAAGCTGTTCGCGGAGACCACCGAGGCGAAGGTGCGCGGCTACGGTCCGGGCCGGTTCTCGTTCAACGTGAAGGGCGGTCGCTGCGAGAACTGCGCGGGCGACGGCACGATCAAGATCGAGATGAACTTCCTGCCGGACGTCTACGTCCCCTGCGAGGTCTGCAAGGGCGCGCGCTACAACCGCGAGACGCTGGAAGTGCACTACAAGGGCAAGACGATCTCCGAGGTGCTGGAGATGCCGATCGAGGAGGCCGCGACCTTCTTCGAGCCGATCACCTCCATCCACCGGCACATGAAGACGCTGGTCGAGGTGGGCCTCGGCTACGTCCGGCTGGGCCAGCCCGCGCCGACGCTCTCCGGTGGTGAGGCGCAGCGCGTCAAGCTCGCCTCCGAACTGCAGAAACGATCCAACGGCCGCAGTGTGTACGTGTTGGACGAGCCGACCACCGGCCTGCACTTCGAGGACATCCGCAAGCTGCTGCTGGTCCTGGAGGGCCTGGTCGACAAGGGCAACACGGTGATCGTGATCGAGCACAACCTCGATGTGATCAAGTCGTCCGACTGGCTGATCGACATGGGCCCCGAGGGCGGCCACCGCGGCGGCACTGTGCTCGCCATGGGCACGCCGGAGGAGCTGGCCGAGGTGCCGGGCAGCCACACCGGCCAGTTCCTGCGCCCGATGCTCGGCCTCACCGGCGAACCGTCCGGCGCGAAGGACGCGGTCGCCCGCGCCGCGAAGGCGAACGGAGAAAAGGTCAACTCGGTGAAACCGGCCGCGGCCACGAAGGCTCGTTCCAGTCGGGCCAAGGCCACGGCGAGCCGATAGCGGGACGGTAAGGCAACCCTCTGTCAGCAGACCGTGCCCGGGTTCTTCTGTTACGCACAGGTGTGTTCTCTACCGTGAGTAACGGACGTGGGGTGGTTCGGCCGGTTCTCATCGAACCGGCCGGGCCCGCCACCCGTGTCTATGGACGTGGACGCGCACGGCGGCACAGCGGCCGGCGCACCGCGGGCTAACAGGAGGGTTTACAGCATGAAGAACGAGCAGGTGCTCGAGGCCGGGACCGCGTCGCGCCGGATGCTGCTGGTCGGCGCCGGATCCGTGGGTGCGGTCGCCGCGCTCGCCGCGTGCGGCACCGAGTCCGACTCGCCGAGCACGAGCTCGGGGGCCGGGTCCGACCCGACCACGGGTGCCCCCTCGACGACCGGCGCGGAGAGCAGCGCGCCCTCGACCGGCGGCGGCGACACCGCGGCCGACGCGATCGCCAAGACCACGGACATCCAGGTCGGCAGCGGCGTGATCCTCGCGGAGCAGCAGGTCGTCATCACGCAGCCGGCCGCGGGCACGTTCAAGTGCTTCAGCAACATCTGCACCCACCAGGGCTGCCCGGTGAGCAGTGTGGACGGTGGCTCGATCGTCTGCAAGTGCCACAACAGCCTGTTCTCGATCGAGGACGGTTCGCCGACCTCCGGCCCGGCGCGCCAGCCGCTGGAGGAGAAGCAGATCACCGTCGACGGCGAGTCCATCACGCTCGCCTGAGTTCTCGGCCCGTGATCCAGGCGTCATTCATGTCGTTCTGACGACATGAATGACGCCTGGATCACGAGGGCTGGGGCGGGCGGGGTTGTCGGACCCCCGGATTAGGGTGGATGAGTGCCCGATCCGTCGACCTACCGCCCCGCGCCCGGGACCATCCCCGAGTCCCCCGGTGTCTACCGGTTCCGTGACCCGACCGGCCGGGTGATCTACGTCGGCAAGGCGAAGAGCCTGCGCAGCCGGCTGAACTCGTATTTCGCCGACACGTTCACGCTGCACCCGCGCACCCAGCAGATGGTCACCACGGCCGGCTCGGTCGACTGGGTGACGGTCGGCAGCGAGGTCGAGGCGCTCCAGCTGGAGTTCACCTGGATCAAGCAGTTCGACCCGCGCTTCAACGTGAAGTACCGGGACGACAAGTCCTACCCGTTCCTCGCGGTCACGCTGGACGAGGACTATCCGCGGCTCCAGGTGATGCGCGGCGCCAAGCGCAAGGGCGTCCGCTACTTCGGGCCCTACTCGCACGCGTGGGCCATCCGCGAGACGCTCGACCTGCTGCTCCGCGTCTTCCCGGCACGCACCTGCTCGGCCGGCGTGTTCAAGCGCGCGTCCCAGGTCGGCCGCCCCTGCCTGCTCGGTTATATCGGCAAGTGTTCCGCGCCGTGCACCGGCCAGGTCAGCATGGACCAGCACCGCGACATCGTCGACGACTTCTGCGACTTCATGGCCGGCAAGACCGACACCATGGTCAAGAAGCTGGAGCGGGAGATGATGTCCGCGTCCGACGAACTCAACTTCGAGCTCGCGGCTCGGTTGCGGGACGACGTCGCGGCACTCCGGCGCGCGCTGGAGAAGCAGGCCGTGGTGCTCGGCGACGGCACCGACGCGGACGTTGTCGCGTTCGCCGACGACCCGCTCGAAGCCGCGGTCCAGGTCTTCCACGTGCGCGACGGGCGCATCCGGGGCCAACGCGGCTGGGTGGTGGAGAAGAACGAGGAGCTGTCCCTCGGCGACCTCGTCCACCACTTCTGCACCCAGGTCTACGGCGCCGAGCAGGGCGAGGCCGACGTGCCGCGCGAGCTGCTCGTCCCCGCGCTGCCGGACGACGCGGACGCGCTCGCCGACTGGCTCTCCGGCCACCGCGGCAGCCGCGTGCAGATCCGCATCCCCCAGCGCGGCGACAAGAAGACGCTGATGGAGACGGTCGCGCGGAACGCGGCCGAGTCGCTGACCCGGCACAAGCTGAAGCGCTCCGGCGACCTGACCACGCGCAGCAAGGCGCTGGAGGAGATCGCGGACGCGCTCGGCATGGAGACGGCGCCGCTGCGCATCGAGTGCTTCGACGTCTCGCAGATCCAGGGCACCGACGTGGTCGCCAGCATGGTCGTGTTCGAGGACGGGCTGCCCCGCAAGGGGGAATATCGGCGGTTCATCGTGCGCGGCGACCGGCACGGCGGCGGCATGGACGACCTCTCCGCGATGTCCGAGGTGATGCGCCGCCGCTTCGCCCGCCTCAAGTCCGAGAACGCGCAGGCCGGAGCGCAGGCCGACGCCGCGCGGGCCGGCGGCGGCTGGTCGGGCGCGACCGGCCCGGGCGCCGCCGCGGACTACCAGGAAGGGGGTGCGGACTACCAGGAAGCGGGCGTGGGTGGCCAGGATGCGGGTGCGGACTACCGGGACGCGGGCGTGGGCGGCCAGGATGCGGTGACGGGCGGGCGGCGCCCGATCGTCGGCGGGGAGCACGCGGTTGCGGGCGAGGAGCCGGTCGCGAATGAAGAGGTCACCGCGGGTGGCGAGCTGGCGCCCGGCGGCGAGGCGGAGAGCGTGGAGCTCACCGCGCGCGGCGAGCCGGTCCCGGCGGAGCTGCCCGGCATCGATCCGACCACGGGCCGGCCGCGGCGCTTCGCGTACCCGCCGAATCTGATCGTGGTCGACGGCGGCGCGCCGCAGGTCGCGGCCGTGGCCGCGGTGATGGCCGAGATGGGCGTCACCGACGTGGCGCTCTGCGGCCTGGCCAAGCGGCTGGAGGAGGTCTGGCTGCCGGACGACGAGTACCCGGTCATCCTCCCGCGCAACTCCGAGGCGCTCTACCTGCTCCAGCGCGTCCGCGACGAGGCACACCGGTTCGCCATCACCTTTCACCGGCAGCGTCGTTCCAAGCGGATGACGGTCTCCGCGCTCGACGACGTGCCGGGCCTGGGCGAGGTGCGCCGCAAGGCGCTGCTGCGGCAGTTCGGCTCGGTCAAGAAGCTCGCGGCCGCGTCACCGGCCGAGATCGCCGAGGTCCCGGGCATCGGCCCGCGCACGGCCGAGGCCATCATCGCCGCCCTGACGGGTGAAAAGTTGGCCGCACCCGCGGGCCCGGAGACGGCCGATACACCGGGGAACAGCGCATCCACCCCGGATGTTGAGCCCGAAGCGGGCGCACGGCCGGCAGTGAGCGAACTCTAGGATTGGCGCCCGACAGACTTTCGACCATGAGGGGGCCGTCGTGACCGAGCGGCGCGACGACGAGCGACCGGAGGACACAGTGACCGACCGGCTCGACCGGCACGGCGAACAGCGACCGGAGGTGGACGCGGAGGCCCGATCCGAGGTCAGCCTCGTCATCGTGACCGGCGTCTCCGGCGGCGGCCGCAGCACCGTGGCCCGTGCGCTGGAGAACGTCGGCTTCTACGTGGTCGACAACCTCCCGCAGGCGCTCATGGTGGACATGGCCGAGCTGGCGTTCGCGGCCGGTGGCCCCGCCACCCGGCAGACCGCCATGGTGCTGGACGTGCGCAGCCGCGCGTTCTCCACCGACCTGCCCGGCGCGGTCCAGGCGCTGCGTGACAAGGGCTTCCACCCGAGCGTGGTGTTCGTCGACGCGGACGACGAGGTGCTGATCCGCCGCTTCGAGAGCGTCCGCCGCTCGCATCCGCTGCAGGGCGACGGGCGGCTGGAGGAGGGCATCGCGGCCGAGCGGAAACTCCTCGAGGAGGCCCGCGAGCAGGCCGACGTCATCATCGACACCAGCCACCTGAACGTCAACCAGCTGCGCCGGCGGGTCGAGGAGCTGTTCGGCGGCGAGGACGCGCGCCGGCTGCGGGTGACCGTGCTGTCGTTCGGCTTCAAGTACGGGCTGCCGCCGGACGCGGACTTCGTGCTCGACGCCCGGTTCCTGCCGAATCCGTACTGGGTGCCGGAGCTGCGCGAGTTCACCGGCCGGGACGAGTCGGTCAGCTCGTACGTGCTGGGCCAGGACGGTGCGCTCGACTTCGTCGGCTCCTACGCCGGGCTGATCGCGGCCACCGCGTCCGGCTTCGAGCGCGAGGGCAAGCGCTACCTGACCGTGGCGATCGGCTGCACCGGCGGCAAGCACCGCAGCGTCGCCATCAGCGAGGAGCTCGCCACCCGGCTGCGCGAGGCCCGCCTGTCCGCGAACGCCCAGCACCGCGACCTGGGGCGCGAGTGACGGTAAAAGTAGTCGCATTCGGCGGGGGACACGGGCTGGGAGCGTCGCTGCGGGCGCTCCGGCGGGTCCGGCCCGAGCTGGACCTGGAGCTGACCGCCGTGGTCACCGTGGGTGACAACGGCGGGTCCAGCGGGCGGTTGCGCGCGGAGCGGGGCATCCTTCCGCCCGGCGACCTGCGTCAGGCGCTCGCCGCGCTCTCCGCGGAGGACGAGACGTCCGCGCGCACCGCCGCGCTGCTGCAGCACCGCTTCACCGCCGCCGGCTTCGGCGACGAGGACCCACTCACCGGTCACGCGGTCGGCAACCTGCTGCTCTGCGGCCTGATGGAGTTGCTCGGCGACCCGATCGCCGCGCTCGACCACGCGGCCGGCCTGGTCCGCGCGCAGGGCCGGGTGCTGCCCATGTCCAAGCACGGCGTGCAGCTGGAAGCGGACGTGTGCGGCGCCGACCCGGCCCGGCCGGACGAGATCAGCACCGTGCACGGCCAGCACGAGGTCGCGGTCACCCGCGGCACCGTGCGGCAGGTCCGGCTGCTGCCCAAGGACCCGCCGGCCTGCCCGGAGGCGCTCGCCGCCGTGGCCGAGGCGGACTGGCTGATCTTCGGGCCGGGCAGCTGGTACACCAGCGTGATCCCGCACCTGCTGGTGCCGGAGCTGGCCGCGGCCATCCTGAGCAGCCCGGCGCGGAGACTGGTGCTGCTCAACCTCGCGGCGGAGAAGGAGACGCTCGGGCTCTCCGTCGCCGATCACCTGGCCGCGCTCGCCTGGTACCTGCCGGGACTGACCGCGGACGTGGTCCTCGCGGATCCCGCGGCGGTCGGTGACCCCGAACCGGTCGCGGTTGCGGCAGAATCGCTGGGTGCCCGGCTGGTGCTGGCACCCGTCGCGGTGCCGGACGGCAGCCCGCGGCATGATCCCATCACACTCGGCGCCGCGCTGGTGCCGGTGCTGGGAGTCGATCGTTAAGCCATGGGCGAGGCGAGCCGAGACGGACAACTCAAGGATTGCGTGCACGAGGTGACGACGATATGGCGATGACTGCGGCCGTCAAGGACGAGCTGAGCCGCGTGGAAGTGGCGAAGCCGTGCTGTCGGCGGGCCGAGATGACCGCGCTCCTGCGCTTCTCGGGCGGGTTGCACATCGTGTCCGGCCGGGTGGTCGTGGAGGCCGAGCTCGACACCGGCGTCGCGGCGCGCCGCCTCCGGCGGGAGATCGCCGAGGTGTACGGCTACTCCAGCGAGACACACGTGCTCGCCTCCGGTGGCCTGCGCAAGGGCAGCCACTTCATCGTCCGGGTGGTCAAGGACGGCGAGGCGCTGGCCCGGCAGACCGGGCTGCTCGACGTGCGCGGCTGGCCGGTGCGGGGGCTTCCGCACCACGTGATCTCCGGGAACGCGTGCTGCGCGGTCGCGGCGTGGCGGGGCGCGTTCATGGCGCACGGCTCGCTCACCGAGCCGGGCCGATCGTGCGCGCTGGAGATCACCTGCCCCGGCCCGGAGTCGGCGCTGGCGCTGGTCGGCGCGGCCCGGCGGATCGGGATAACGGCCAAGCAGCGCGAGGTGCGCGGCGTGGACCGGGTCGTGGTCAAGGACGGCGACGCGATCGCGGCGCTGCTGACCAGGATCGGCGCGCACTCCAGCGTGCTCTCCTGGGAGGAGCGGCGGGTCCGCCGCGAGGTCCGGGCCACGGCGAACCGGCTGGCGAACTTCGACGACGCGAACCTGCGCCGGTCCGCCCGGGCCGCGGTCGCGGCGGCGGCGCGGGTCACCCGCGCGCTGGAGATCCTTTCCGAGGACGCGCCGAACCACCTGACGTCCGCCGGTCACCTGCGGTTGCAGCACCGGCAGGCGTCGCTGGAGGAGCTGGGTGCGCTGGCCGACCCGCCGCTGACCAAGGACGCGATCGCCGGGCGCATCCGGCGGCTGCTCGCGCTCGCCGACAAGCGGGCCCGTGACCTGGGAATACCGGACACCGAGGCGGCGGTCACGCCCGAGATGCTCGCTTGCTGAGCTGAACCCCTGGCGAGATCCAGGCGCCCCCATGTCGGTCGAACAGCATGGGGGACGCCTGGATCTTGTGGTGTTGCGGTCGGTGACGCCGCACGTCCGTACCCGCGCGGGTTCGTGATCTTGAAAATGCCCGGAGGGGGCTGAAGTGCCCTGGTGGGTGCCGGTGTAACCGGACAGGATGGGATCCTTAGCCCCGCCGCAACGGCGCTGCAACAACTCAGATAGTGTTCGCAGCGTACGGCGACGGGGCCGGCAAACCGGTTCTCACCCTCGTCGTGGTGCGGTCTTCTTGCGCAACCGCGGCAGGGCTATCCGGGACGACCATTTGGCGGCCGGCTGCGGTAAACGGTCGGCACACGTGTCCGCCGGTGACGGGGAAATCCCGCGGCGGGCCAGATCGCGAGGAGACGGACCTGTGACCATCCGGGTTGGTATCAACGGCTTCGGCCGGATCGGCCGTAACTTCTTCCGGGCGGTGCTCGCCTCCGGTGCCGACGTGCAGATCGTCGGCGTGAACGACCTGACCGACAACAAGTCGCTCGCCCACCTGCTGAAGTACGACAGCATCCTGGGCCGCCTCGGCCACGAGGTCAAGGCGACCGACACCGAGATCACCGTCGGTGGCAACACGTTCCGCGCGTCCGCCGAGCGCGACCCGAGCAAGCTCGCGTGGGACGCCGTCGGCGCCGACATCGTGATCGAGTCGACCGGCTTCTTCACCGACGCCACCAAGGCCAAGGCGCACATCGAGGCCGGCGCCAAGAAGGTCATCATCTCCGCTCCGGCGAAGAACGAGGACGTCACGGTCGTCATGGGCGTGAACCACGACAAGTACGACCCGGCGTCGCACACCGTGATCTCGAACGCGTCCTGCACCACGAACTGCCTCGCGCCGATGGCCAAGGCGATCAACGACGCGATCGGCATCGAGCACGGCCTGATGACCACGATCCACGCGTACACGCAGGACCAGAACCTGCAGGACGGCCCGCACAGCGACCTGCGCCGTGCCCGCGCCGCCGCGCTGAACCTGGTGCCGACCTCGACCGGCGCCGCCAAGGCGATCGGCCTGGTCATGCCGGAGCTCAAGGGCAAGCTGGACGGCTTCGCGGTCCGCGTGCCGATCCCGACCGGCTCCGCCACCGACCTGACGTTCGTGGCCTCGCGCGAGACCACGGTCGAGGAGGTCAACGCCGCGGTCAAGGCCGCCGCCGAGGGTGCGCTCAAGGGCTACCTGACCTACTCCGAGGACCCGATCGTGTCCTCGGACATCGTCACCGACCCGTCCTCCTGCATCTTCGACGCGCCGCTGACCAAGGTCATCGGTGGCACGCAGGTCAAGGTCGTCGGCTGGTACGACAACGAGTGGGGCTACTCCAACCGTCTCGTCGACCTGGTCAAGTACGTCGGCGCCTCCCTGTAAGGGACAACCTCTGTGAAGACTCTCGACGACCTGCTCGGCGAGGGTGTCTCAGGTCGGCGCGTGCTCGTGCGCGCCGACCTGAACGTCCCGTTCGAGAAGGACTCTGACCCGCGCGTCATCAGCGACGACGGCCGGATCCGCGCGGTGTTGCCGACGCTGGTCGCGCTCCGCGACGCGGGTGCCCGCGTCATCGTGATGTCCCACCTCGGCCGTCCCAAGGGCGCGCCGGACCCGGCCTACACGCTCGCGCCGGTCGCCGAGCGGCTTCGTGAGCTGCTCGGATCCGCCGTGGTCTACGCGGAGGACACGGTCGGCCCCGGTGCCGAGACCGCGGTCGCCGCGCTGGAGGACGGTCACGTCCTGCTGCTGGAGAACCTGCGCTTCAACGCGGGCGAGACCAGCAAGGACTCCGCTTCCCGGGAGGCTTTCGCCGCGCAGCTGGCCGCGTTCGCGGACGTCTACGTGGGCGACGGCTTCGGTGCGGTGCACCGCAAGCACGCCAGCGTCTACGACGTGCCGGCCCTCCTTCCGCACTACGCCGGTGGCCTGGTCGGCCGCGAGGTCGAGGTGCTGAAGAAGGTCGCCTCGCCGGAGAAGCCCTACGTGGTGGTGCTCGGCGGCTCGAAGGTCAGCGACAAGCTGGCCGTGATCGAGGCGCTGCTGCCCCAGGTGGACAAGCTGCTCATCGGCGGCGGCATGTGCTTCACGTTCCTCAAGGCCCAGGGCCACGAGGTCGGGAAGTCGCTGCTCCAGGAGGAGATGATCTCCACGTGTGCCGATCTCCTGGCGCGCGGTGGCGATCGGATCGTGCTGCCGGTGGACGTGGTGGCGGCTTCGTCGTTCTCCGCTGATGCCGACCACGATGTCGTCCCTGCCGACGGGATTCCCGCCGACCGCCTGGGCCTGGACATCGGACCTTCGTCCGTCAAGCTCTTCGCCGAGGCCATCGCCGGCGCGAAGACCGTCTTCTGGAACGGCCCGATGGGCGTCTTCGAGCTGGCGCCGTTCGCGGCCGGCACCCGGGGCGTCGCCGAGGCGATCACCGAGGTGGACGGCTTCACCGTGGTCGGCGGCGGCGACTCGGCCGCGGCCGTGCGCACGCTCGGCCTGGACGAGGCTGCCTTCGGCCACATCTCCACGGGCGGCGGCGCCTCCCTGGAGTACCTGGAGGGCAAGACCCTCCCCGGCATCGCCGCTTTGGAGAAGTGATGGCGACCTCGTCGCGCCGGCCGCTGATGGCCGGCAACTGGAAGATGAACCTCAACCACTTCGAGGCGAACCTTCTCGTCCAGAAGCTGGCCGCGGGCCTCACCGAGAAGCAGCTGACCGACGTGGAGACCGTGGTTCTCCCGCCGTTCACCGACATCCGCACGGTGCAGACCGCGGTCGACGGTGACAAGCTGCTCATCGGCTACGGCGCGCAGGACATCTCGGCGCACAAGTCGGGTGCCTACACCGGCGAGATCTCCGGCGCGATGCTGGCGAAGCTCGGCTGCACCTACGTGGTGGTCGGGCACTCCGAGCGCCGTGAGTACCACAACGAGTCGGACGGCCTGGTCAACGCGAAGGCCAAGGCCGCGCTGGCGAACGAGCTCACGCCGATCCTGTGCATCGGCGAGGGCCTGGACGTCCGCGAGGCCGGCGGGCACATCGCCCACTGCGCCGACCAGCTCGAGGCCGGCCTGTCCGGTTTCGCCGCGGCCGAGGTCGAGAAGATCGTCATCGCGTACGAGCCGGTCTGGGCGATCGGCACCGGCAAGACCGCGACGCCGGAGGACGCGCAGGAGGTGTGCGGCGACATCCGCGCCCGCCTCGCGAAGAAGTACGGCCAGGAGACCGCGGAGAGGGTCCGTGTGCTCTACGGCGGCTCGGTGAAGGGCAACAACGTCGCCCAGATCATGGCGCAGCCGGACGTGGACGGCGCGCTGGTCGGCGGTGCGAGCATCGACGCCGAACAGTTCGTGCAGATCGTGCGTTTCCCGGAGCACGTCGCTCGCTGACGCGCTTCACACGAAGGGGGCCTTTTACCGGGCCCCCTTCCGCGTGCCCCGCGTGACCGCGACTTCGACCGCCCGCTATCCTTGGCACGGCCCTGCCCAAGAGAGGAACGACCCGATCATGCCGATGTGGTTCGCCTACACGTTGATCGTGTTGCTGATCATCACGAGCGCCATTCTGACCATGCTCATCCTGCTCCACCGGGGCAAGGGTGGCGGCATGTCCAGTATGTTCGGCGGCGGCGTCACCTCCAGCCTGGCCGGTTCGTCCGTGGCGGAGAAGAACCTCGACCGCTACACCGTTCTGGTCGGAATTGTGTGGTTCGCCTGCATCGTCGGGCTCGGCTTCTGGCTGAAACTCGCCGTCGACGGTGCCTGAGCGGCACTCCTAGTCGTACACTCTGCGCTTGGTCCCTGTCCTCGGGGCCAGGCGCAGAGTTTTTGGTGTCCAGCGCCGAACGGAACGCCGTCGGCGGATCGCAACGCTTCCACCGAACCCCCAACGGACAGAGGAGCGAATCGTGCCGAACGGCAGCGCTATCCGGGGCACCCGCGTGGGCTCCAGCCCCATGCGCCCCACCGAGAGAAGTGAACCGGCCCCGCGCGTTCCCGTCACCTACTGGTGCGGTAACGGCCACACGACCGAGCTGCTGCTCGCGGCCGAGGCGCCGACGCCGGAGGTCTGGGACTGCCCCCGCTGCGGCCAGCCGGCCGGTCGTGACCGGGAGAACCCGCCCGGACCGGCGCGACCGGAGCCGTACAAGACACACCTGGCCTACGTGAAGGAGCGCCGGTCCCCTGAGGACGGTGAAGCCATCCTCGCGGAGGCGCTGGCGGCGGTCCGGGCGCGGCGCGGGGAGCGTTAGAAGCGAAGAGCGTCAAGAGCTTTAGAAGCGGATTTCCCGCTTCCGGCGTGGTTTCTTTGGGCTTGCTCCCGCGGGCACCGGTCGTCGCTGGCGCTCCTCCCTGGCGGATCGTTGTGGGCCAGGTGGTCTCTCCTACCGACCGCCTGGCCTTTCACGCACCCAGGTGTTCCTTCAGCATGTCGCCCCAGCCGGGCTGGATCATGCTCTTGAAGCGCCATTCGCCGTTCTGCCTGGCCATCACGTCGACGTAGCGCGTCCGCGTGGTCTCGCCGTCGATGATCATCGTCGAGTCCGTGGTGACGACCGCCAGGTGGGCGTCGAGGAACGTCGGGCTGCGGTGGTTGTCGAACTCGACCCTGGCCGTGTCCGCGCCGGCCATGCTCATGGCCGCGATGAAGGTGGGCCGGTCCCAGACCTGGGCGACGCTCTCACCGGCCGAGTCGTCCGTCATCACCATCAGCGGGAAGATCGCCATGTCGGCCATGGCCTCGGTGTCGTTGCCGCGCGCGTGCGCGTCATAGCGAGCGAACCAGTCAAGCAGGGCGTCTACCTCGTCGGCAGCGGGTGTGTACGTCATACCGTACATTGTACGGCCCACCTTCGAGTGGCGTGGCGGGATATCCGATGTGGAAAGCGATATGCCGAATACGCAATTCCCACGGAGGTGTGAAGTGGACGGTCGCCGTTCACCCGGAACGCATTGGCCGATCGGTGCGGTTTCCACGGCCGATCGGTCGCACCCCGCGTCGCCTATGGTCTCCGCCGTGCGCGTTCTCTTAGGCTGTGCCGGAATGTTGGCAGCCCGCGACGGAGGGGTTGAGCACGCTGACGTCCGCCGCCTTCGCCGACGACCCGTTCGAGATCCGCAACTGGCCGGATTTCGCGCTCTATCTGAGCCTTATTCACCAGGCGACCGGCATGAGCCTGTCCGACCTGGAAGCCGCGGAGTCCGGTCTGGACGATCGCCGGCTCGACCGTGGCGCGGTCAGCGACGCGCTGATCGGGCGTCGCCCGATCAGGAAAGCGCTGCTGGAGAGCCTGCTGCGGGCGTGGTCGCTGCCGGACGTCCAGCGCGGCCAGGTGCGGGAGGTGTGGCGGCGGCTGGACGCGCGGGCCGGCGCCGGCCCGGCGAACGCCGGACGGTGCCGGGACGCCTCACCGCACGCGCTCGGTCTGCATGCGTCGATCCGGGTCGGCGATTCCGCTGATGATCTGCCGGCTTATGTCCGCCGCGACTTTGACGATCATCTCCGCGAGATCATTGCGAAAGGCGCGGACGAGGGCGCTTTCGTACTGCTGGTCGGTGGCTCCTCGACAGGGAAGACCCGATCACTCTACGAAGCGATTCTCAATGTTGTGCCGGACTGGTGGCTGCTGCATCCGGCCGATACGCGAGACGTGATCCGCGCCCATCGGGAGCCGACCGAGCGGACCGTGCTCTGGCTCGACGAGCTGCAGAACTTCCTCGGCGCCGACCCGCCGCTCAACCGCGCGATCCTGGACGGGCTGATGCGGGCCGGGATGATCGTGGTCGGCACGATCTGGTCCGAGCACTACATGGCCAGGTCGCCGCTGCGCCACCCGGACGGCTTCGACAAGTACGCCGACGACCGCCAGCTCCTCAAGCTGGCCACCCGGATCCGGGTGGACGCGGAGTTCACCGCCCGCGAGCGGGAGGAGGCGGCCGTCCTCGCGAAACGGGACGAACGGCTCCGGGTCGCGCTCGCCACCGGCGCCGGTGCGGGCCTGCCCCGGGCCCTGGTCGGCGCGTCCGCGCTGCTGGAGAGCTGGGAGCACGCGTCCAGCCCGTTCGTCCGCGCCGTGATCACCGCGGCCGCGGACGCCCGCCGGCTCGGCGTCGGCTCGCCGCTGCCGGAGGAACTGCTGCGGGACGCGATCGAGGGCTACCTCAGCCCGGCCGACCGGGCCGTCCCGCCCGAGCGATGGCTCGCCGGCGCGCTGCCCTACCTCACCGACGAGCTCGGCGGCGGCACCGCGGTGCTCGCGCCCTACGCCCGGAAGGCCGGATCGCTCGACGGGTACGTGATAGCCGACTTCCTCGCCCAGCACATCAGCGGCGTCAACCGCACGGCCTGCCCGCCGGACAGCCTGTGGGAGGCGCTGCTCGCGCACGTGACGAACCCGGACGACCTGCGCCGGCTCTCGGTCAGCGCACAGGCCCGCATGCGCTACCGGTACGCCGAGGCCGCGCTGCGCCGGCTCCCCGAACTCAACGACCTGGCCACGCTGGATCTCACGGACCTGCTGGTCCGGCAGGACCGCCTGCACGAGGCCCGGGTGCTGCTCGCCCAGCGGATCGCGGTCAGCCCCTCCGACGACCTGCGTGACCGGTACGACAAGCTGGTCAACCTCATGCGCCGCGCGGACCAGGTCCGGTCCCGGCCCGGCGTCACGGCCGCGGTCACCGGCCTCCTGGCCGACTTCGGCCGCGCCGACCTGCTGCGGGAGCGCGCCGATGCCGGCGACGTGACCGCGGCCGAGGCGCTCGTCGACGTGCTCGCCGAACAGGGGCACCTCGACGAGCTCCGGGAACGCGCGGATCGCGGGCACCGCTACGCCGCGGAACAGCTCGCCGACCTGCTCGCCCTGCACGGCCGGGTCGCCGAGCTGAGATCACGGGCGGAGAGCGGCGACGAGCCGGCCGGCCGCCGCTACCGGAAGATGATGGCCGACGGCGTTCCCGGCCGGGCCGAGGCCGCGCGGCAGATAGAGGAGCTGCGGGCGCAGGTCGACGGCGGAGACGAGCGGTCCGCGCGGACGCTCACCGCGCTGCTCTTCGACCTCGGCGTCGCGGACGCGCTGCTGGACGAGGTCAACGCGGGTACGCCCGGCGCCGTCGACCGCTACCTGGCGCTGCTCACCGCGCGCGAGGAGACGGATCGCGAGACGCTGCACCACCTCCGCGCCTTCGGCATCAACCCGGACGGCACCCCCGCGGCGGGTACGCCGTGACGCCCCTGACCGCGCTGCCGGTCGACCGGGTCGTGCGGGTGCGCGGCGCGGACCCGGACCGGATCGCGCTGCTCGCCGCGCACGGCGGCCCGGACGCGCCCGCCGTGCTCAGCCACCGGTTCCGCACCGCGAACCGGGTCGCCGGCTTCGTCGGCGCGGTCCTGGACGACCTGGAGACGGCCGCGATCGGGCTCTACCCGGCCTGGCTGCCGGCGGCGGAGCACATCGACTCGCCGGGCGGCGCCGGGTTGGCCGCGGTCCGGGCACTCGCGGCCGAGCGGGCCGCGGGCACGCCCCACTTCGGGCCGTTCCTCGCCGATCTGGCCGCGGGGGCGCTCTCCGGCGTACCCGCGCGGCGTCGTTTCGCCCCGGAGATCCGGGCCCGGGGGCTGGCCCGTGCGGTCGCGGACGGGCTGGGACGCGCGCGGCTGGTGCTGCTCATGCGGGTGCCGGACGGTCTGGGCGCGGAGGCCGAACGCACGGTCGTGGCCGGCGCGGAGTGGCTCGCGGACCGGGCCGGCACCGGCGTGTGGCTCTGCGGCGCGCCGCTCACCACGATCGACCGCCTCAGCGCCGTGGACCTGCCGGCCCGCGCGCCCACGCCCCGGAAACCGGCCGGCACGGTCGCCGCGGTCGAGGGAAGACCGCATCCGCGCAGCTGGTGCGAGGGCGCGCTGGAGGCGGCGCTTGCCCGGCAGCCGTGGGCGACCGGGCGGGCGTGGAACCAGACCTACCGGTCGCACGCGCTGGACAGCCCGGTGCGGCTCGATCTGCTGTGGCGGAACGAGCGCTGCGTCGTTGAGATCGACGGGCCGGAACACTGCCGGCCGGGTCGCTTCGAGGAGGACCGGCAGCGCGACGTGCGGCTCCAGCTCGACGGCTTCGCCGTCCTGAGATTCACCAACGCACGGGTACGCCACGACGTCGAGGCGGTCGTACGCCAGATCGGCACCTTGATCCACCAACGGCGACACGAACATCCGAGAGGGCAATGATCATGACCGACAAGCTCAACCCGAGCGAGACTGCGCTCCTGCTGCTTCTCATGTCCGAGATGCGGGAGATCTCCAATACCGAGCTGACGAAGAACTACGGCGAGCTGAAGAAGCCGAGCCGCGACAAGCTCAACCGGCTCGGTTACCTGGAGAGCCGCAAGGAGGGCCGCACGTTCGTGCACGCGCTCGGCGACAAGGGCTGGGTGCTGCTGGAGAGCGACCTGCGGTTCCCCGGATCCACGCCGAAGATCCTCGGCTCGGCGCTCGCCGCCTTCCACGCGGTGATGCGCGACCGGGTGCTGCCGCGGACCCAGTTCGCCACGTTCGGTGAGGCACTGGCGCAGAGCCCGGTCCTGCCGGCGCAGCGGGCCGAGCCCGAGCCGGCTCAGGCTCAGGCTCCGGTGGAGAAGGACGATCTCGGTGAGCGGATCCGAAACGTCTACGCGTCGCTGGCGAGCGGTGCCGGCGCCTGGGTGAGCCTGGCCGGCCTGCGGCAGCACTTCACGGACGTGCCACGCGCCGCGCTGGACGAGGCGTTGAAGCAGCTCAGCCGCGAGGACGGCGTGCACCTGGCGCCGGAGGACAACCAGAAGACGCTGACCGCGGAGGAGCGTGACGCGGCCCTGCGCAGCGGCGGCCAGGACAAGCACCTGCTGGCGATCGGAGTGTGATGACCGAGGAGGAGCGGGCCGCCCTGCAAGCGCTCAACTTCGACTGGGCGCGGGTACCGGACGACGTCTGGCGCCCCTCGCGGTTCCACGTGGACGGGCTGCACCCCGCGGTCGTGCAGAACGTGGTGGAGGGGATCGCCGACGCGGACAAGAGCCAGGAGAGCAGCCCGATCGGCGTGGTGCTGCAAGGGCCGCCCGGCTCCGGCAAGACGCACATGCTCGGCTGGGTCCGGCAGCACACCCAACAGCTCGGCGGCTACTTCTTCCTGGTCAGCCTGCTCGACTCGAAGGGCTTCTGGGACAGCGTGCTGGCCTCCATACTGGACGGCCTGGCCCGGCCGATCCCGGGCAGCGAGACGCAGCTGCAACTGCTGCTGCGCCGGCTCTCCTCCAAGGTCGGCGCGCCCCGGCTGGCCCGGCGCGCGTTCATGGGCGAGACGGAGCTGACCCGCGAGACGCTGGACGCGTTCATCCACGGCCTCGCCGCCTACGACCCCTACGTGGGCCGGAACAGCCAGGACACCGCGCGGGCGCTGGCGTTGAGCGCGTCCGACGACCTGGAGCACCAGGACCTGGCGGACGGCTTCTTCGCGCTGCTGGACGAGGGCGTGGCGGGGGAACGCAAGGAGTGGGGCATGCGCCGGATGCCGAAGACGTCGGAGGAGATCGTCCAGGAGCTGTCCCGGCTGCTGGCGCTGACCGGGCCGACCGTGATCGCGGTGGACCAGATCGACACGCTGATCGCGCAGTCCGCCGGAACCGGGGTCGCCGCGGAGCCGGGTGATCAGCGGCTCGACCCGGCCGAGACGGCCGCGCTGGAACAGATCGCCGGTGGGCTGATGACGCTGCGCGAACGTACCCGCCGCACGCTGACCGTGGTGTCCTGCATCCCGGCGACCTGGACCATGATCCGGACCAAGGCGACCGCGTCGGTCAGCAGCCGGTTCCGGCTCTCGCCGATCCTCAGCACGATCAAGGACAACCGGCTGGGCCGGGAGATCGTCGAGAAGCGGTTCGCGGTGCGGTTCGAGGAGATCCGCTTCCGGCCGCCGTATCCGACGTGGCCGGTCAGCGAGAAGGCGTTCGAGGACGTCGGCGACTTCACGCCACGCCAGCTGCTGATCGAGATCGACGCGCACGTGCGCGCCTGCCTGCTCGCCGGCGAGGTGCGCGAGCTGACCCGGCTCGGCGGCAGCGTGCCGCACCCCGACGTGCCGGTGGTGCCGGTGGTCGCGGCCGGTCAACTGGACCGGTTCGACGCGCGGTTCGTCGACTTCAAGCGGGTGGCCGACGTGACCGGCCCGCTGACCGGCGCCCGCGAGGACGCGGAGATCCCGTCGCTGCTCACAGCCGGGCTGACCGCCTGGATCACGGAGCGCGGCACGGCGGGCGAGCGGTTCCGGCTGGACCCGCCGCCCAGCTCGCGACCGTCGCTGCACGCGCGGCTGCGGCTCACCATCGACGACGAGCGGGAGGACCAGGTGCACTGGTGCTTCCGCGCGATCAGCGACGGTCACCACGGGAACGCGGCGCTGTCCCGGCTGCGCAAGGCGGGCACGGCCACGGGCCTGGACGGCCGGGTGCCGAAGCGGAAACTGTTCGTGCTGCGCAACACCGCGCTGACCGGCGGGCCGAAGATGCGCGAGGCGGTGGCCGCGTTCGAGGCCGACGGCGGCATCCGGCTGCCGCTGGACGACGAGGACCTGCGCATCCTGTTCGCGCTGCGGATGATGCTGCAGGACCCGTCCGCGGAACTGCGTGCCTGGCTGGTCGCCCGCCGGCCGACCCGCAGCGTCGCGGTCTTCGAGTCCGCCCTCGCGGACGCGGACACCTGGCTGCCCGAGGCCGTCCCGGCCACGGCCGCGATCCCGGCCCGGGACGACGAACCGGCGCCGGACGGCGTGACGGCCGCTTCCGGGTCCGGGCGGACCGGTCGCGCCGCTGCGACAGGGGACCCGGTGAGCGGGTCCGGTGACCGTGCGGCCGGGGCCGCGGGTCGGGTGGCCGGTGGTGCCGGTGCGGCTGGGGGTCCGGTGAGCGGGTCCGGTGACCGTGCGGCCGGGGCCGCGGGTCGGGTGACCGACTTCGGTGAAGGGGCGTCCACGGGACGCGACGCGTCGTCGCCGGTGGACAGTTCCGCGGTGCCGGCCGCCGCGGCAGCCTCCGGTGCCGTCGCCGGAGGCGGTGGGGCGGACCCGGCGCCGGCTGCCGGGCGTCCCGGTGCGGGCGGGCGGACCGACCTGCGGGACTGGAGCGTCGCGGCGCGATCCGGTGCGGCGGACGAGCGCCTCGCCCCCGCCACGGGACGGATCCCGCGGCAGTCGATGCCGGATCCGGTGCGGACCGTAGCGGCGGAGTTCGCGATCGGGCACCGGTATGACTCCGGTGCGGCGGTGCCGCTGCGGCTGGAGGCGCTGCGGAAACATATGTCGATCTTCGCGGGGTCGGGGTCCGGGAAGACCGTGCTGATCCGGCGGATCGTGGAGGAATGTGCGCTGCGGGGCGTCTCCTCGATCGTGCTGGACATCAACAACGACCTGGCCCGACTCGGCGACGCCTGGCCGGAGGAGCCGGCCGCGTGGGCGGCCGGGGACGCGGCGAAGGCGGCGGACTACCTGGCGTACACCGATGTGATGATCTGGACGCCACGCCGGGACGGTGGCCGGCCGCTGGTGTTCCAGGCGTTGCCGGACTTCGCCGGCGTGCGCGACGATCCGGACGAGTTCAACGAGGCGGTCGAGTCGGCGGTCGCGTCGCTGGCGCCACGCGCGTTGAGCGGACGCGGCGTGAAGTCGAACCTACAGCTCGCCGTGCTGCGCAAGGCGGTCGAGCACTACGGGCGGCAGGGCGGCAGCCGGCTGCAGGGGCTGATCGACACGCTCGCCGACTTCCCGGAGGACATCATCGAGCTGGACGACTCCGCGAAGATCGCGAACGGGCTGGCGCAGTCGCTGACCGCGGCGAAGTACAACGATCCGCTGTTCGGCGGCGCGGGCACCGCGATGGACCCGGGCATGCTGCTCACGCCGCCGCCGGGGAAGCGCGCCCGGGTGTCGGTGATCAGCATGGTCGGCCTGGGCAGCGACGAGATGCGGCAGAGCTTCGTCAACCAGTTGCAGATGGCCCTGTTCGCCTGGATCAGGCGCAACCCGGCCGGCGACCGCCCGCTCGGCGGCCTACTGATCATGGACGAGGCGCAGAACCTCGCGCCGTCCAGCGGCATGACGCCGTGCACGCGCAGCACGCTGGCGCTGGTCTCACAGGCCCGCAAGTACGGTCTCGGCCTGATCTTCGCGACCCAGTCCCCGAAGGGCCTGCACAACCAGATCCCCGGCAACTCGGCGACGCAGCTCTACGGCCGCCTGAACAGCCCGATCCAGATGGACACGGCCCGCGAGATGGCCAAGGCCAAGGGCGGCGACGTCCCCGACATCGCCCGCCTCACCAGCGGCGAGTTCTACCTGGCGGCCGAGGGTTCAGCTCCCCGCAAACTCCGCACGCCGCTCTGCCTGACGCATCACCCGGCCAGCCCACTGTCGACCGAGGAGGTGGTCACTCGGGCGCGCGCTGGAACACCGGATCAATGAACCCGAGCAGCACACCGGCGCCGTAGACCAGCGCGGCCAGGGTGGCCAGCCACCAGAATGCGCCCCAGAACCCGGCCGGAATCATGGTCATCTCGCGCAGGTTGGTGGAGTCCCCGGCCTTCAGATTGCCGAGCGCCGTGTGGATCACACCGCCGAGGAGCAAGAACCACACCAGGGTGTACGCGGAGAGTGCGCGAACGCCGGGTGAGCCGTGACGTGCGAGCAGGAAGAAGAGCGTGCCGTAGAGCCCGATGATGAAGAAGCCGAAGAAGTTCCTCATCTGCACGAAGGTGATGACCAGTAGGACGACGCACGTCCACAGCACGGCGTCGGGACTCAGCCCGTGCGCCAGCATCGTGGCGCCGGCCAGGCCGAACAGGGATGGCCCCAGATAGCCGGACACCGAGGTGAGAAAAGGACTGCCGTTGATCGTGACGGTGAGCCCGGAGCTGTCCGGATGCAGCCGGATGCTTTCCACCTCGCCGCCCGTGGCCGATCCGAACAGCGCATGCCCGCCCTCGTGCGCGGCGATTATCAGATAACGCGTGAGGGTCCAGAGGACCGAGGCCGCCAGGCCGAGGATGAGCGAGCCGACGGCCAGCAGCAGGGATGGTCCGGCGCTGGTCATGCGCGCAGCATATGGGCGCCGACCTGCGCCGGGACATCCTCTGATCTATCGACCGATTCCGGCTGTCGCCCCGAAATACGCTGATCACCGTGGAGAATTCGACCGTCGTGGCGTTCTACGGCGAGAAGCCGGAGCCCTTGGCGACGCTGATGGCCGGCGTGCAGGCCCTGGCCGCGTCGCACCTCCCGGGTTTCCGGCCCCGGCCGTTGCCCGAGGTGCACGCCACGCTCATCGGCCTGGAGCATCCGACACGCAAGGTGACCGACGCGGATCTTCCGCCGTTCGTGCGTCACCTGCGGACCTCTCTGGATCGGGCCGGGATGATCGTTCAGTTCGGTGGCTTCGCAGACGGCGATCATCCGATTCGTAGCCGGGGGCGAAGCCTCTACGAGCGATCTTTCCTGGTCAGCGAGGTCAGCGTGGTTCTGATCGGCTGGCCGGTCGATGCCGGCGGGAGGCCGGCATCCGCGCTGGACACCCTGCGGCGCTCGTGCCAGGACTTCGGCTTTCGTCACCGCTATCACGCTCGGCCCGGTGATCAGGATCCGGACTGCTACCTCGTCATCGGACAGGTCCCCGACGCTGACCCGGCTCGCGTCGCGGCCGGAGAGGCGGCGATCCGGGACGAACTCGCCGCCGCGCCACCGGTCCGGGTCGCGCTCGGCCTCGGAGACGTGCGTTTCGTGCGCTATAAAAGCACCACACTCGCCGCGGGTACGTCGAAGGCTCACCCGATCGACCAGATGTCGATGGAGATGCCGGAGCCGCGATCCGAATAGACCGCGCCGCGAATGGTCCGCCAGGTGCGAATGCGCGGGATATGAAAGTCGGCTGATCGAGCGGGGCGATGCGGGCGGTGGCTTGCGGGGATAATTGTGGTCATGCGGCAGCTGCAATTATTCACTCAGGCGGACATTGCCGCGATGCGCGACCGGACCGCGTCTGGTCGCTATTCTCCCGCGCACGATGAGTTCCGCCGGGTGCACGAGCCGCACCGGGCATGGGGGCTTCAGCAACGACACGCCAGACGCCTGCGAAAGCTTTACGGCCACGCGGTCGACATTCCGATGGCACCGCCGATGCTCCGCCGCTACGCCGACGAGACCCCGCCGCCTCGACCCGTCGATCCGCGTGATGAACGGCCGATGGCGCTGCTCGGCCGCGCGGGCGAGTCGGAAGAAAGGGCTGGAAAAGGGTCGCTCGGTCGAATGTGGCGAAACGGCGGACCGCGGCGTGAGCGGCAGGCAGATCGAATGCGAAGAAACGATCGGAGATGTGGAGGGTGACGCGCCGGTCGCATGTGAGAAGGCTGCGATTCGTGTGGTTGAGAATGTAGAGAACGACGATCGTGGCGAAAGCGATGAAGTGGCGACGGGTTCCGGCGTGGAATTCGCGAAGAGGTGTGATCGTCGCAGCCGATATCGGAAACCTGTGGCGCGGACGTGCGCTGAAAGAATCTGTTGCGAATGCGTCGCTCGCCGTCCACGTGAAGCGGGCCGGTTCTTCATGCCGCGCACCGGCGCGAAGCCCACTCGGCGCTCATGTCGTTGCGCGCCGGTCCGGGGGCCGCCGTGTATGCGGCCAGATATCGCCACGCGGCGAAGGGTCGCGTGCACCGCTTCACGCCGCCGCCTTTGTCATGAAATTTCGAGCATGAAATGCCCGATGGCCTGGCGAGACGCGGCCTACCAGGTTGTCTTACCCGACGCCGGTGGGTCGGTAGGCCGTGCCCTTGCTGCCGTGTCTGGTGCCCCGCGTTCGGTGCCGGTGCCAGGTGTCGCTGCGTTCGGTGCCGGTGTGGTGGTGCCGTGTCTGGTGCGCGCGTCTCGTGTCGCTGCGTCCGGTGCTCGCTGCGTCCGGTGCCGGTGTGGTGTTGCCGTGTCTGGTGCTCGCGTCTCGTGCTGCCGCCGTGAGGTGGGAGGCGGGGATGGCGGGGAGACCCACCGCGGGACTGGCAGGGAGGAGCGCCAGCGACGACCGGTGCCCGCGGGAGCAAGCCCATGGTGCCCACGCCGGATGCGGGAAGAAAGGCTTTTGGGGGTCGATGGTGGGGGTCCGCGAACGTTCGCCGGGGTGGCGGAACGGTCGCGGACGGGCTCGCTAGAGGTCGGTGGCGGCGGGCTTGTCGATCAGCCAGAGGGTGCGGGAGGTGCCGTGGACCTGGGCGCACGGCAGGTCGGAGCCGCCTCGCAGCGCGGTGGCGACCGGGGTGGCCTTGTCGGCGCCGGTGACGATGAGCCAGACCTCGTCGGCCGCGTTGATGGTGGGGAACGTGAGCGTGATGCGGGTGGGGGGTGGCTTGGGGCTGTTGTGGATGCCGGCGGCCACGGCCGTGTCGGCCAGGCCGGGGTGGCCGGGGAAGAGGGAGGCGACGTGGCCGTCCTCGCCGACGCCGAGCAGGACGACGTCGATGTGCGGGGCGGCGGCGGTCCATTCGGCGGCGTAGCGGGCGGCGGCGGCCGGGGCGTCGTCGCCGTCGGGGCCGTCCGACGGGGGCATCGGGTGGATGCGCTTGGGGTCGAGCGGGAGCGCGTCGAGCAGGGCCTCGCGGGCCTGGGTCTCGTTGCGGTCGGCGTGGCCGAGCGGGAGGAAGCGCTCGTCGCCCCACCACAGGTCGACGCGGGACCAGTCGATGGCGGTGGCGGCGGGGGAGGACGCGATCGCGCGGTAGATCTTGGCGGCGCCGCGGCCACCGGTGAGGACGATGCCGGCGGTGCCGCGCGCGGCCTGCGCGTCAATGATCTTGACGATCAGGCGCGCGGCGACGGCCTGGGTCTGGATGTCGGCGTCCGCGTGGACGATCACGGTCGGGTCGGTCATCGGGATTACACCCCACAGGAGGACGGGAGCCGGGCGGACCGGCGGATTCATTCGATACAGGGGCAGGCGGCAGGCGTACCCGCTGATGATCGGAAGGGTCCGCCCGCGACGCGCGTCGCGGGCGGACCCCGGAAGGCGATCAGCGCGCGAGCGCCGGGTCCTTCCAGACGTGCACGCGGTGGGCCGGGCGGCTCTCCAGGTGCGGCAGGCCGGCGAGCGCGCCGAGCGCCGAGGAGTAGACCTGGTCCGGGTCGAGGCGGCGCAGCTCCTCGGCCAGCTCGTCGCCGACCGGGCGGCGGACCAGCGGCATCTCGCGGTCGGCCTGGCCGGTGCGGCTGAACAGCGCCGTGTTCTCGTCGCGGGTGACCTTGATGCAGTCGCCGTTGGCGCACTGCAGCTCGACCGAGCGCATGCGCGGGTGCTCGGTGGTCGGCTCGAAGACCGGCGTGATGCCGAGCCGGGCGGAGAGCCAGCCGCCCATCAGCGCGGCGGTCGGGTCCAGCTCCGGCGCCACGATGATGGCGCCGGTGACCTGCTCGGACGTGGTGTCGAACGCGCTGGCGACGAGCGTGCGCCAGAGCGTGATCCGGGTCCAGGTGAGGTCGGTGTCGCCGGGCGCGTAGTCCTTGGCGCGCTGCTTGAGCGCGGCGACCGGGTCGGGGGCCTGCGCGGAGTCGGTGATCCGCCGGTCCGCGACCACGCCGAGGAAGTCGTTCGCGATCTGCTCCGGCGGCTCGCTGTGCCACCAGGACACCACCGGCACGTCCGGTGCGAGCAGCGGCATCACCACGGACTCCGCGTGCAGCGCGAGCCGGCCGTACATCCGCAGCACCGCGGCCTCGGCCGGGCCGAGCCGGCCGCCGACCACGATCTCCGCGTCCAGCCGGCTGCGCTGGCTCTCCACGTCGGACCGGACCACGATCAGCAGGCGGCACGGGTGCGCGGACGCCGCGATCGTGGCCGCGGCCTCCGCCTCCCGGACCCGCTTCTCGTCCACCACCGCGATCAGCGTGAGCGCGAGGCCGCTGGCCACGCCGCCCGCGCTGCGCCGTTCCGCGGCGAGCGCCTTCACGACCTCGTTGCCGGTCGTGTCCCACAGGCCGATCATGCTCGCCTCCAGCTACGGTTCTCGCGGGCCAGCAGCTCGTCGGCGGCGCGCGGGCCCCACTCGCCGGCCCGGTAGGGCTCCGGTGTGGTGCCCGCCCAGGCCTCCTCGAGCGGGTCGATCACCTTCCAGCTCTGCTCCACCTCGGCCGCGTCCGGGAACAGCGTCCGGTCGCCGACCAGCACGTCCAGGACCAGCCGCTCGTACGCCTCCGGGCTGGACTCGGTGAACGCCTCGCCGTACTGGAAGTCCATCGCGATGTCGCGGACCTCCATCGTGGTGCCCGGCACCTTGGAGCCGAACTTGAGCACCATGCCCTCGTCCGGCTGCACGCGCACGACCAGCTGGTTGTGGCCCAGCATCTCCACGTCGGCCGGGTCGAACGGCAGGTGTGGCGCCTTCTTGAAGACGATCGCGATCTCGGTGACCCGGCGCGGCAGCCGCTTGCCGCAGCGCACGTAGAACGGGACACCGGCCCAGCGGCGGTTCTGGATGGCGAGCTTGACCGCGACGTACGTCTCGGTCTTCGACTCGGCCGGGATGTTCTTCTCCTCCAGGTAGCCGGGTGCGCGCTCGCCGGCGACCCAGCCTTGAAGGTACTGCCCGCGGACGGTGTCGCCCGCGATGTCCTTCGGCACGCTGATCGCCTTCAGCACCTTGAGCTTCTCGGCGCGGATCTCGGACGGGTCGAAGCTGGTCGGCTCCTCCATCGCGAACATCGCCAGCAGCTGGAGCAGGTGGTTCTGCAGCACGTCCCGGGCTGCGCCGGCGCCGTCGTAGAACCCGGCGCGGGTGCCGATGCCGACGTCCTCGGCCATGGTGATCTGCACGTGGTCGACGTACTTCGAGTTCCACACCGGCTCGAACAGCGAGTTGGCGAAGCGGAGCGCCAGGATGTTCTGGACCGTCTCCTTGCCGAGGTAGTGGTCGATGCGGAACACGTCGTCGGCGGTGAAGACGGAGTCGACCAGCCGGTTGAGCTCCTTGGCGGTCTCCAGGTCGTAGCCGAACGGCTTCTCCACCACGACCCGGCGCCAGCCGCCGGAGGTCTCGTTGTCGGCCATGCCGGTGCGGGCCAGCTGCTTGAGCACGATGGGAAACGCGACCGGCGGGATCGAGAAGTAGAACGCGGCGTTGCCGGCGATGCCGTGCGTGGCGCGCAGCTCGTCGAGCGAGGAGGCCAGCGTGTCGAAGGCGGCGTCGTCGTCGAACGAGCCGGCCACGAACTTGATGTTCTCCGCCAGCCGGGCCCAGACGTCCTCCCGCCACGGGGTGCGGGCGCCCTTCTTGGCCGCCTCGTACGCCAGCGATTCGAAGTCTCCGTCGCCCCAGTCGCGCCGGGCGAAGCCGAGCACCACGAAACCGGGCGGGAGCAGGCCACGATTGGCCAGGTCGTACACCGCGGGGATCAGCTTCTTACGGGACAGGTCGCCGGTGACGCCGAAGATCACCAGAGCACACGGCTCCGGGATCCTCGGCAGCCGGCGATCCTGTGGGTCGCGCAGCGGATTTCTCACGCCGCCATCCTCCCAGTTTTTGCCAGGCAGAGCAGGTTTACAGTGCCTGCGCGGCCGTTACGAGTTGATTGATTCCGGCCGTGCGGTCGGTGAGGTGCAGGCGAATCAGCGGGCGGTCGTGCAGCGCGGCCCGATCGCCGGCGGCCTGGGCGGCTTGCAGCTGCCCGAAGGTGTACGGCCGGCCGGGAATGGCGAGATCGTCCGAGACCGCGCCGGTGATCTGCAGGAACGCGCCGGTTCGGGGCCCGCCCTTGTGGAACTGGCCGGCGGTGTGCAGCAGGCGCGGGCCCCAGCCGAAGGTGACCGGCTTGCCGATCCTCTCGGCCAGGATGGACCTCAGACGGGCGATCTCCGCGTCGTCGTGACGGTCCAGATAGGCCATGACGGCAAGGTATTCACCGGCGTCCAGGACGGCCCGGAGAGCATCGGCGAGGCTGGTTGCGGCCGCCGGGCTCGGCGTGGCGCTCTGGCCGGCCGCGGCGTTCTGGCCGGCCACAGTCGTCTCGCCGCTCGCGCTCGTCCCGGCGAACACCTGCACCGCACCTTCGACGAACACCGGAATCTCGGGGATGTCGGATTCGAGCGCCGCGGTGGTGAGAGTCTTCGTGGACGCCACGTCCGGCTGGCTGAACGGATCGACGCCGAGCACCCGCGCGGCCAGCGCGGTCGCGAACTCCCAGGCCAGGAACTGCGCGCCGAGGGGCCCGTTCACCGCCAGCTGCGCGCCGACGCCGCCGCCGGGCACCGCGCCCGCGCCGAGCGACCCGCCGTACGCCACGGTCAGCACGCCCAGCCCGGTCGCGCCCGGCGCGGACGGCGAGTCGACCACGACCGGCAGCAGCCCGAGACCGTCCTTGCCCAGCGACTCCGCCAGCAGCTGCTCCACCCAGGCGCCCAGCCCGTCCAGCCCGCTGCCGTCCGGCACCAGCGCCACCGCCGAGTAGCCCGCGGTGGCGGCCGAGCCGATCGCGGCGCCGAGAGCCAGCGCAGGATTGTCCTCGTCGCCGCCGAGCGAGGCGGCGAACTCCTCCGCCTGGTCCAGCAGCTCGGCCACGTCCACCCCGGCCAGCGCGGCCGGGACCAGGCCGAACGCGGTCAGCGCGCCGAATCGTCCGCCGACCGCCGGGTCGGCCACGATGACGAACGCGCCCATCTCCAGGCCGGTCTCGACCAGCGGCGAGCCGGGGTCGGTGACGATCACGAAGTGGCGGCCGGCCTCCTCCGGAGTCCGGCCGAGATCGAGAAACGCCTGATGGTACGCCCGGCGCTGCGCGTCCGTCTCGATCGTGCTGCCGGACTTGCTGGCCACGACCACCACGGTGGTGTCCAGCCGGTCGCCGAGCGCGGCCCGGATCTGCCCCGGGTCCGTCGTGTCCAGCACGGTCAGCGGGCGCCCGAGCGTCGCGGCCATCGCGGCCGGGGCCAGCGACGAGCCGCCCATGCCGCACAGCACCACGTGGTCCAGGTCGCCGAGTTCCGCGCACAGCTCCGCGAGCTGGGGGAGCAGCTCGCGGGACCGGTGGAATGTGTCGAGCCAGCCGAGGTGTGCCGCGGCCGCCGACTCCGCCTCGGGCCCCCACAGCGTGGGGTCCTTGCGGGCCAGCAGGCCGGGCACACCGTCGGCGACCAGCGCCCGCCGGACGGACGCCGGTGACTGCTCATCGATGGCGCGTGCGCCGTGGACGGCCAGTCCGGCGGCCGCCTCGGCGCCACCGCTGAGCAGATCACTCATGTCAGGCCGCGTCGCTCGGGTTGGACGCGCCCTTCTTGGCCGCGTCGAGCGACTTGGCCAGGCCCTCCAGCAGCTCGCCCCAGGAGACCTCGAACTTGTCGACGCCCTCGGACTCCAGGACCTTCACCACCTCGTCGAAGTCGACGCCGATCGCGGCGAGCTTGTCGAAGGTCTCCTGCGCGGCCGCGTACTGCCCGGTGACGGTGTCGCCGCGGGTCTCGCCGTGGTCCGCGTAGGCGGTGATGACCGACTCCGGCATCGTGTTGACGGTGCCGGGAGCGATCAGCTCCTCAACGTAGATCGTGTCCTTGAGCTCGGCGCTCTTCGTGCCGGTGGACGCCCAGAGCGGACGCTGCGGGTGCGCGCCGGCCGACTTGAGCGCGGCCCACCGCTCGCCGCCGAACTTCTCCTCGTAGAGCTTGTACGCCAGCTGGGCGTTGGCGACGGCCGCCTTGCCCTTCAGCGCCTTCGCCTCGTCGGAGCCGATCTTGTCGAGCCGCTTGTCGATCTCGCTGTCCACCCGGGACACGAAGAACGACGCGACCGAGGCGATCTTCGTCAGGTCGTGGCCGTTGGCCTTCGCCTGCTCCAGACCGTCCAGGAACGCGTCGATCACCTTGCCGTAGCGCTCCAGCGAGAAGATCAGCGTCACGTTCACGCTGATGCCCGCGGCGAGCGTCGCGGTGATCGCCGGCAGGCCGGCCAGCGTCGCCGGGATCTTGATGAGCACGTTCTCCCGGTCGACCAGCCACCAGAGCGCCTTGGCCTCGGCGACGGTCTTCGAGGTCTCGTGCGCCAGGCGCGGGTCGACCTCGATGGAGACGCGGCCGTCCTGGCCCGCCGACGCGTCGTACGCCGGCTTCATCACGTCGGCTGCCCAGCGCACGTCGTACGTGGTCAGCGCGCGCGTCGCCTCCTCCACGGTGACGTCGCGGTCGGCCAGCTCACGCAGCTGCTCGTCGTACGCGTCCGCGTCCGAGAGGGCCTTCGCGAAGATGGTCGGGTTGGTGGTCACGCCCACCACGTGCTTCTCCGTGCGGAGCTTGTCCAGCGTGCCGGACGCGAGGCGGACGCGGGACAGGTCGTCCAGCCACACCGCCACGCCTGCGTCGGAGAGTTCCTTGAGCCGATCGGTCATGGGAATCACACCCCTCACTCAGTCTGAGTAGTTCAGTTACCCGTTTTGCTGCCGGTGATGGCGCCGATCTTGGTGAGCGACGCGTGCGCCTTCGCCACCACGTTGTCGGCCGTGAAACCGAACTGCTCGAACAGCACCGTGTACGGCGCGGAGGCGCCGTAGTGCTCGATGCTGACCGTCTCGCCCGCGTCGCCGACCAGGTGCCGCCAGGACATCCCGATGGCGGCCTCGACACTGACCCGCGCCTTCACCGACGAGGGCAGCACCGACTCGCGGTACGCCTGGTCCTGGGCGTCGAACCACTCCTGGCACGGCACCGAGACGACGCGCGTCGGCGTGCCCTCGGCCTCCAGGCGCTCCCGCGCGGTCAGCGCGATCTGCACCTCGGAGCCGGACGCCAGCAGGATCACCGACGGCTGCGAGTTCGACGCGTCGACCAGCACGTACGCGCCCTTGGCGGTGTTCTCCGCGGAGGCGTGCGTGGACCGGTCGACGGTCGGCAGGTTCTGCCGGGACAGGATCAGCGCGGTCGGCCGGTCCGTGTGCTCGAGCGCGGCCTTCCACGCCTGAGCCGTCTCGTTCGCGTCCGCCGGGCGGACCACGTCGAGGCCGGGGATGGCGCGCAGCGCGGTCAGGTGCTCGACCGGCTGGTGCGTCGGGCCGTCCTCGCCGAGGCCGATCGAGTCGTGCGTCCACACGTAGACGACCGGCAGCTTCATCAGCGCGGCGAGCCGCACGGACGGGCGCATGTAGTCGGAGAACACCGCGAACGTGCCGCCGTAGACGCGGGTGCCGCCGTGCAGCGCGATGCCGTTCATGATCGCGCCCATGCCGTGCTCGCGGATGCCGAAGTGCAGCGTGCGGCCGTACTTGTGACCCGGGAACGCCTTGGTGGCGTACTCCTCCGGGATGAAGGACGGCTCGCCCTCCATCGTCGTGTTGTTCGACTCGGCCAGGTCGGCCGAGCCGCCCCACAGCTCCGGCAGCACCGGGGCCAACGCGTTGAGCACCTTGCCGGAGGCGGCGCGGGTGGCGACACCCTTGGCGTCGGCCTCCCAGACCGGCAGCGCGGCGTCCCAGCCGGCCGGCAGCTCACGCTTGGACATCCGGTCCCACAGCGCCTTGCGCTCCGGGTTCGCGGCGGCCCACGCGTCGAACTTCTCCCGCCAGGCGGCCTCGGCGGCCTTGCCGCGCTCGACGACCTCGCGGGCGTGCTGGAGGACCTTGTCGTCCACCTGGAACGACTGCGCCGGGTCGAAGCCCAGGATCGTCTTGGTGGCGGCGACCTCGTCCTTGCCCAGCGCGGAGCCGTGGATCTTGCCGGTGTTCTGCTTCTTCGGCGCCGGGTAGCCGATCACCGTGCGCAGCGCGATGAACGAGGGCTTGTCCGTGGTGGCCTTCGCCGCGACCAGCGCGGCGTGCAGCGCCTCGACGTCCTCCGCGTACTCCCCGCCGTCGTCGAACGCCTTGCGCCAGTCCACGACCTGGACGTGCCAGCCGTAGGCGGCGTAGCGCGCGGCCACGTCCTCGGACTTCGCGATCCTGGTGTCGTCCTCGATCGAGATCTCGTTGTCGTCCCAGATCAGCGTGAGGTTGCCCAGCTTCTGGTGGCCGGCGATCGCGCTGGCCTCGTGGCTGATGCCCTCCTCGATGTCGCCGTCGGAGGCGATCGCCCACACGTTGTGGTCGAAGATCGACTCACCGTCCGGCGTCTCCGGATCGAACAGGCCGCGCTCCCGGCGGGCCGCGATCGCGAAGCCGACCGCGTTGCCGATGCCCTGTCCCAGCGGGCCGGTGGTGGTCTCGACGCCGTCGGTGTGACCCTGCTCCGGGTGCCCCGGGGTGAGCGAGCCCCACTGGCGCAGCGACTTCAGGTCGTCCAGGCCCAGCCCGTACCCCGAGAGGTAGAGCTGGATGTAGAGGGTGAGGCTGGAGTGACCGGCGGACAGCACGAAACGGTCCCGGCCCGGCCACGCCGAGTTCGCCGGGCTGTGCGTCATGACCTTGTTGAAGAGCAGGTAGGCCGCCGGGGCCAGGCTCATGGCGGTGCCGGGGTGACCGTTGCCGGACTTCTCCACGGCGTCCATGGCCAGGACGCGGACGGTGTCGACCGCCTTACGGTCGAGATCGGACCAGCTCAGAGCGCTGTCCTCGGATGGGGTGGCAGCCACGATCTGTGTGCTCCTCGGGTGTGACCGGCAAATGAGATTTTCGACTACTCCAGTGTCCGACCCTAGCGAGCGCTGTTGAACACGCGCCCGCGGAACGCGCGAACAACCTAAGCTGTGAGCGGACACACGCATGATCATCGGCGCGCGCCGGTGTGACGCCGCGCATCCTGACCGGGTCTGCCGGGGCGGCGAATCCCGTGCCGATAGGCTGTCGCCCATGGCGCGTGACCTTGGTTGCGAGGTCGGTCGTCGCCTGGTCACTCCATCGCCCCAGCCGGAAGGTGACAACCCGTGAGCACACTCACCGAACGCCCGGTTCTGCCCGCGGTCAAGGGGCGGAAGACCCGGCCGGTGAAGCGTCCTCCGGGTGCCGCGCCGCGTGCCGTCGACGTCATCAAGGCGTACGTCGCGCTCACCAAGCCGCGCATCGTCGAACTACTGCTCGTCACGACCGTACCCACGATGATGCTGGCCGCGAACGGTCTGCCGTCACTCTGGCTGATGGCGGCGGTTCTGGTCGGCGGCGCGCTGGCCGCCGGTGGCGCGAGCGCGCTGAACTGCTACATCGACCGGGACATCGACCAGGTGATGCGGCGCACCAAGCGCCGCCCGCTGCCGGCCCACTCGGTCTCGCCGCGCAACGCGCTGATCTTCGGCCTCACGCTCGCCGCGCTCAGCGTCGTGATCATGGCGCTGACCACGAACTGGCTGGCCACGGCCATGACGCTGGGCTCGATCTTCTACTACGACGTGATCTACACGCTCTGGCTGAAGCGGGTCACCGCGTGGAACACGTTCTGGGGCGGCATCTGCGGCTCCGCGCCGGTGCTGATCGGCTGGGCCGCGGTCACCGGCTCGCTGTCGCCCGCGGCCTGGGCGCTCTTCGGCGTGGTCTTCTTCTGGCAGATGCCGCACTTCTACGCGCTCGCCATCAAGTACAAGGACGACTACGCGCGGGCCGGCATCCCGATGCTGCCGGTGGTGGCCTCGGTCCGCCGGGTCAACCTGGAGATCACCGGCTTCGCCTGGCTGACGCTGATCTCCTCGCTCGCGGCCTGGCCGTTCGGTCTCAGCTGGATCTACGGCGTGCCGGCCACCATCGTGGGTGCGCTGTTCGTGCTGGAGTCCCACCTGCTGGCCCGGCGCGCGTCCAAGGGGGAGCCGGTCAAGCCGATGCGGCTGTTCCACTGGTCCACCACGTACCTCACGATCGTGTTCCTCGCCGTGGCCATCGACGCGCTGGTCTGATCACGGCCGGATAACGCTTCTACCTCGGCTTACTCGACTGAACGGTTGATGCCCGACTGTCCCTTACGGGCCGTCTTGCCGGTGAAACGCCCGAAAATCGGCATCGATAAGTGCTACCCCTCGGGTGGCGCGAGGAAAGTCCGATTCGTCCGTAAATTTTGTCCAGTTTTTCTGGGATAAAGCGGGTCAAAACAGACAGTGATCTCGTCGAAACGCCTCGTTAGGGGTATCACAAAAACTTCAGGTAACCCCTGCGTTTCACCTTCTGTCTGCCTACGCTTCCCCGCATGGCAGAAGGTTCCGATACGACGCTGACGATTGACGAGAAGTCGCAGCCGGCCGCTCTGGTCGGCAGCATCCGCTCTTTCGCCGCAGGGCACGGTGGCGCGAAGGCGGTCGTCGAGTACGTCGGCAAGCGTGGCGCCCGCATCGTTCTCGTTGGTGAGGACGGTGAGTGGGCGGACCAGTTCGCCTCCGACACCAAGACGGCGCGGCAGGCCTGCGAGAAGGCCGGCGTCGCGGTGGAGAACGAGTGGGAGCGCGAGCTGATGGAGCAGATGCGCCCCAGCAACGACCTCTGGCGGTCGATGGGCCGCCGCATGATGGCGCGCTAAGCCCCGCCGCGCGGTACCGCACCACCCTCCAGCACCATCGTGATGTGACAACCCGACCCTTCGACGACACGGCGACCCGGGCTCAGCCCCGGGTCGCTGTCGTCACCGCCGCGAAGATCCCCGACCTCGAACCGGACGACCGCCTGATCCTCGCGCCGCTCACGGCCGCCGGGATCGCCGCCGAACCGGTCGTCTGGTCCGATCCCGACGTCGACTGGACCGCGTACGACCTGGTCCTGCTCCGCTCGCCGTGGGACTACACCGAGCGCCGCGCCGACTTCCTGGCCTGGGTGTCATCGGTCCCCGGCCTGCTCAACCCGGCCGACGTGGTCGTCTGGAACACCGAGAAGACCTACCTGCGCGACCTGGCCGAGGCCGGCGTGCCGGTCACCGAGACACAGTGGATCTCCGGCACCGACGTCTGGACGCCGCCGGAGGCCGGCGAGTGGGTGGTCAAGCCCGCGGTCGGCGCCGGCAGTGTGGACGCGGGCCGCTACGACCTCGGCGACGCCGAGCACCGCGAGCTGGCCGAACTGCACGTCGAGCGCCTGCTGGCGGCGGCCCGGCTGGTGATGGTCCAGCCGTACCTGACCGCGGTGGACACGGACGGCGAGACCGCGCTCCTCTATTTCACGGATCCGGTCACCGGCGCGCTCACCTACAGCCACGCGATCCGCAAGGGACCGATGCTGACCGGCCCGGACACCGGCGTCGAAGGCCTCTACAAGCAGGAGCGGATCGACCCTCGGGTGGCGACCGCTTCGCAGCGAGAGGCCGCGGAGCGTGCCCTGGCCGCGATCCCGGGCGGCACCGAGCGCCTGCTCTACGCGCGCGTCGACCTGCTCCCCGGCCCCGGCGGCGACCCGGTGGTGGTGGAGCTGGAGCTGACCGAACCATCCCTTTTCTTCGGTTTCGACCAGGACGCCGCCACCCGCTTCGCCGCAGCCGTCACCGCACATCTCACCCGTTAGAGCAGTTCATTCACCCATTGGAGACCTTCGAAGTCGGAGACATGCCCACTTCCGGTCGCGGTCGCCCTGGGCGTGCTCCCGCGGGCACCGGTCGGCCGCAGGGGCAGAGGTTCACTCCGGTCCGGTGCGGTGGTCGGGCTCCCTGTCTGATGCGTGGCGGCCACGCAGACCCGCGAGGATCCCGGGTGCGGCAAATCTGCCGCGCCCCGGGTCTCCGCGCGGCCGCCGCGGGTTTGCCCGCGGGAGCACGCCCGGGGTGGCCACGCCGGAAGCGGGAATATCTGGTTCTGAAGGTCCTCCGGTCAGGATGCCGGGACTGCGGCCCTGTCGGGGGAGCGGGTGGCGTGGAGGGCGTGGAGGGTGGCGATCCAGACGAGGCAGGCGCCGAGCATGTGGAGGCCGACCAGGACGATCGGGAGGTGGGTGAAGTACTGGACGAAGCCGATGGTGCCCTGCGAGAGCTCGACCGCGATCAGCAGGACGGCCGGGCCGGTCGGGGCGCCGGCGATCCTGGCGGCGAAGTAGAGCGCGACCGAGAGGCCGATCAGCAGCATGACCAGGTCGACGTGGAGCTGCGAGATCAGCTCGGGGTCGAGGTGGTTGCGCTTGGCGCCGCCGTCGCCGGAGTGGGGACCTGCGCCGGTGACGATGACGCCGACGACGACCACGGCCAGGCTGACCGCGGTGGTGATCCAGGCGAGGTGGCGCAGCGGGCGCGGTGGGGCGGCGGTGACCGGCGCGTCGACGACGCGGCGCCAGAAGAGGTACGCCGTGGTGATGACGAAGATGGAGCCCATGAAGTGCAGGCCGACCACCCACGGGTTCAGATTGGTCAGCACGGTGATGCCGCCGATGACGCCCTGCAGCGGGATGCCCAGCAGCGTGACCAGGCCCAGGGTGACCAGCCGGCGGCGGCGCGGGCGCTCCAGCACGGCGGTGATCAGCGCGGCGACCGCGATCGCGATGACCACGAAGGTGAGCAGCCGGTTGCCGAACTCGATGATGCCGTGGATGCCCATCTCGGGCGTGGTGGTGTAGGACTCGTCCGTGCAGCGGGGCCAGGTGGGGCAGCCGAGGCCGGACTTGGTGAGCCGGACCGCGCCGCCGGTGACCACGATGCCGACGTTCGCGACGAGAGAGGCCAGACCGAACCCGCGCAACCATCGATCCATATTCCGGACATCTCCGGAATCGGGCATGGGGGGAGCGGGCGTGATCACGGAGGATTGGCTCACGGAATCCAATCCTACGCAGCGTCGTAGAAGGGCGTTCACCCCGGTGGCGGGGGTCACTGGAGGGGTGGTTTGCAGGTGCCCACCGAAATACGTAACACTGGCGTAGTGAAAAACCTGGAGCTGCTGCCCGCGAGCGCGACGGAGGCCGACACGGCCACCGGCGCGCAGGACGGCCGCACCCGGGACAAGATCACGCAACTGCTGCTGGAGCGCGGCGGCGCCACCGCGGCCGAGCTGGGCCGCGCGCTCGGACTGAGCGCCGCCGGCATCCGCCGCCATTTGGACGCGCTGCTCGCCGACGGCGACGTGACCATCCGCGACCACGCCTCGGGCGCACCGCGCGGGCGCGGCCGGCCGGCCAAGGTCTTCCTGCTCACCGACGCGGCCCGGCTGCGCTGCGGCACGCACGCCTACGACAACATCGCCTCCGCGGCGCTGCGCTTCATCGCGGTGCACAGCGGTGCGGCGGCCGTCACCGAGTTCGCCGAGGCGCAGGTCTCCGCGCTGGAGCAGCGCTGCCGTGCGGCCATGGAGGGGGCGGGCGACGACCCGTTCGCGCGGGCGGAGGCACTCGCGGCCGTGCTGACCGCGGAGGGCTACGCTGCGAACGCGACCACGATCGCGACCGGCGGGCAGCTGTGTCAGCACCACTGCCCGGTGGCGCACGTGGCCGCCGAGTTCCCCCAGCTCTGCGAGGCGGAGACGGCGGTCATCTCCCGCCTGATCGGCACCCACGTGCAGCGTCTGGCCACGATCGCGCACGGCGACGGGGTCTGCACCACGCATATCCCGGCCTCGGCCGGGCACGCAGGTAACACCACCACGAAGAAGAACTCCACCGTGAGGACAGAGCGATGACGGACCAGATCGCGCAGCCGATCAGCCAGGAGGAGCACCTCGCCGCGCTCGGTAAGTACGAGTACGGCTGGGCTGACTCGGACGCGGCCGGTGCCGCGGCGCAGCGGGGCCTGTCCGAGGCCGTCGTCCGGGACATCTCCGCCAAGAAGAGCGAGCCGCAGTGGATGCTCGACCTGCGGCTGAAGGGCCTGCGCCTGTTCGGCCGCAAGCCGATGCCCAACTGGGGCGCGGACCTGACCGGCATCGACTTCGACAACATCAAATACTTCGTGCGCTCCACCGAGAAGCAGGCCGCCAGCTGGGAGGACCTGCCCGAGGACATCAAGAACACGTATGACAGGCTCGGCATCCCGGAGGCGGAGAAGCAGCGCCTCGTCGCGGGCGTCGCCGCGCAGTACGAGTCCGAGGTCGTCTACCACGCGATCCGCGAGGACCTCGAGGAGCAGGGCGTCCTCTTCCTGGACACCGACACCGCGCTCAAGGAGCACCCGGAGATCTTCCGGGAGTACTTCGGGACGGTCATCCCGGTCGGCGACAACAAGTTCGCGGCGCTGAACACCAGCGTGTGGTCGGGTGGCTCGTTCATCTACGTGCCCAAGGGCGTGCAGGTCGAGATCCCGCTCCAGGCCTACTTCCGGATCAACACGGAGAACATGGGCCAGTTCGAGCGGACGCTGATCATCGCGGACGAGGGCTCGTACGTGCACTACGTCGAGGGCTGCACCGCGCCGATCTACTCGTCGGACTCGCTGCACAGCGCGGTCGTCGAGATCATCGTGAAGAAGAACGCGCGGGTGCGCTACACGACGATCCAGAACTGGTCGAACAACGTCTACAACCTGGTCACCAAGCGCGCGGTGTGCCACGAGGGCGCGACCATGGAGTGGATCGACGGCAACCTCGGCTCCAAGGTCACGATGAAGTACCCGGCGGTCTACATGACCGGCCCGCACGCCAAGGGCGAGGTGCTCTCCGTGGCCATGGCCGGCGAGGGCCAGCACCAGGACGCGGGCGCGAAGATGGTGCACGCGGCGCCGCACACGTCGTCCAGCATCATCTCGAAGTCGATCGCCCGGGGTGGCGGCCGCACGTCGTACCGCGGGCTGATCCAGGTCCTGGAGGGCTCGACCCAGTCGAAGTCGACCGTGAAGTGCGACGCGCTGCTGGTCGACACGATCTCCCGGTCGGACACGTACCCCTACGTCGACATCCGCGAGGACGACGTCTCCATGGGGCACGAGGCCACGGTGTCGAAGATCAGCGACGACCAGCTCTTCTACCTGATGAGCCGCGGCCTGACCGAGGACGAGGCCATGGCCATGATCGTGCGCGGCTTCATCGAGCCGATCGCCAAGGAGCTCCCGATGGAGTACGCGCTGGAGCTCAACCGCCTGATCGAGCTGCAGATGGAAGGCGCGGTCGGTTAGTCGCGGCTGTAATACGAGACCGAAGAGCTAGGACGAGATGACTGCTGAGACCATAGCGCCGCCGAAGACCAAGTCGCAGGCGCTGCGCTCCTACGATGTCGCCGACTTCCCGGCACTGACCGGCCTGGAGGAGGACTGGCGGTTCACGCCGCTCAAGCGCCTCCGCGGGCTGGCCGAATCCGTCGAAGCGACCAGCGGGGGCGTCACCGTCGCGCTGGCCGCGACCGACGGTGTCTCGCTGCGTGTCGTGGACGCCGCCGTGGCCGAGAAGGTGCTGATCCCGTTCGACCGGATCAGCGCGCTCGGCTACGGCGCGGCCACCGAGGTCACGCTGATCGAGATCGCCAAGGACGCGGTGCTCGCGGAGCCGGCCGTGGTCCGGGTGACCGGCACCGGCGCCGAGGGCCTGCACGCGGCCCGCACGCAGATCACCGTGGGCCGGTTCGCCGAGGCCGCGCTGGTGCTCTGGCAGGAGGGCTCGGTCACGCTGGCCGACAACGTCGAGGTCGTGGTCGCGGACGGTGCCCGGCTCACGCTGGTCACGGTCGCCGACTGGGCGTCCGACGCGGTCCAGGCGCAGCACATCAAGATCCGCCTCGGCCGGGACGCGCGCGTCGTGCACACCCAGGTCACGCTCGGCGGCGACCTGGTCCGGCAGTTCACCAGCGTGGAGTACACGGAGCGCGGTGGCGACGCCGAGCTCTACGGCCTCTACTTCGCGGACAACGGCCAGCACCAGGAGCACCGGCAGCTGATCGACCACAGCGTGCCGGACTGCCGCAGCTACGTCGGCTACCGCGGCGCGCTGCAGGGCGCGGAGTCGCACACGGTCTGGGTCGGCGACGTGCTGATCCAGACCGAGGCGACCGGCACCGACACGTACGAGATCAACCGGAACCTGGTGCTCACGGACGGCGCCCGCGCCGACTCGGTGCCGAACCTGGAGATCGAGACGGGCGAGATCGCCGGCGCCGGCCACGCGAGCACCACCGGGCGCTTCGACGACGAGCAGCTGTTCTACCTGATGGCCCGCGGCATCCCGGAGGGCGAGGCCCGCCGTCTCGTGGTCCGCGGCTTCTTCGCCGAGATCCTGCACAAGATCCCGGTGGAGGATCTGCGGGAGCGGCTCGGCGACGCCATCGAGGCCCGGCTCGCCAAGTCAGGGGCTTAACACATGCCCGCAACGGTACGGGTGGCAGCCGCCGCCGAGATCGCCAAGGGAACGGCGATCGCGGTGGAGGTGGAGGGCGTCCCGCTCGCGGTCGTGCACACCGACGACGACGAGTTCCACGCCGTCCACGACGAGTGCTCGCACGCCACCATCCCGCTCTCCGAGGGCGAGGTCGACGGCTGCACCCTGGAGTGCTGGCTGCACGGCTCGCGCTTCGACCTGCGCACCGGCGAGCCCACCGGCCTGCCCGCCACCGAGCCGGTGGCCGTCTTCCCCGTCGAGGTCCGAGACGGGGACATCTACGTCGACCTGAACCCACGTAATGCCGCGTCGCAGACGCCTGATGATGGAGTGAAGCTTTGAGCACCCTCGAGATCCGCGACCTCCAGGTGTCGGTCAAGCTGCCCGAGGGCGAGCTCAAGCCGATCCTGCGCGGCGTCGACCTGACCGTGAAGTCCGGCGAGACGCACGCCATCATGGGCCCGAACGGTTCCGGCAAGTCCACGCTGGCCTACTCGCTGGCCGGTCACCCGCGGTACGAGATCACCGGCGGCACCGTCACGCTGGACGGCGTCGACGTGCTGGAGATGACCGTGGACGAGCGGGCCCGCGCCGGCCTGTTCCTCGCCATGCAGTACCCGGTCGAGGTCCCCGGCGTGTCCGTGGCCAACTTCCTCCGCACCGCGAAGACCGCGATCGACGGCGAGGCGCCGAAGCTGCGCACCTGGGCCGGCGAGCTGCGCGGCGCCATGGAGCGTCTCCAGATGGACCCGGCGTTCGCCCAGCGCAACGTGAACGAGGGCTTCTCCGGCGGTGAGAAGAAGCGCCACGAGATCGTCCAGTTGGAGCTGCTCAAGCCGAAGATCGCCATCCTCGACGAGACCGACTCCGGCCTAGACGTGGACGCGCTGCGGGTGGTCTCCGAGGGCGTCAACCGGGTTCGCGAGACCGGCGACACCGGCCTGCTGCTGATCACGCACTACACCCGGATCCTGCGCTACATCAAGCCGGACTTCGTGCACGTCTTCGTCAACGGCAAGATCGTTGAGGAGGGCGGCTCGGAGCTGGCCGAGAAGCTGGAGTCCGAGGGCTACGAGCAGTACGCCGCCGGCGCCGGCGCGGCCGCGATCTAGATTTCCGAAGGAGCCTGATGTCGACCGCCGCGATTCCGCAGGGCATGCCTCAGTACGAGGACAAGCCCCGGTTCGACGTGGAGAAGGTCCGCGCCGACTTCCCGATCCTCGACCGTGAGGTCAACGGTCACCGCATGGTCTACCTGGACAGCGGCAACACGTCGCAGAAACCCCGCCAGGTGCTCGAGGTCATGCAGGCGCACCTGGAACGGCACAACGGCAACGTGTCCCGTTCCGTCCACACGGTCGGCACCGAGGCGACCGAGGCGTACGAGGGGGCCCGCGCGAAGGTCGCGGGCTTCATCAACGCGCCGAGCGTCGACGAGGTGGTGTTCACCAAGAACGCCACCGAGTCGATCAACCTGGTGGCGTACTCGTTCTCCGAGCGCGCCGACGACCCGCGCTTCCGGATCGGGCCCGGTGACGAGATCGTCATCACCGAGATGGAGCACCACAGCAACATCGTGCCGTGGCAGCTGCTCTGCGAGCGGACCGGCGCGAAGCTACGCTGGTTCTCCATCACCGACCAGGGCCGGCTGCAGCTGGACAAGCTCGACGAGCTGATCCACGAGCGCACCAAGATCGTGTCGTACGCGCTGGTCTCCAACACGCTCGGCACGATCAACCCGACGTCCGCGATCACCGCGCGCGCCCGCGAGGTCGGCGCGCTGGTCATGCTGGACGCGTCCCAGGCCGCGCCGCACATCCCGGTGGACGTGCGCGACCTGAACGTGGACTTCATCGCGTTCACCGGCCACAAGATGTGCGGCCCGACCGGTGTCGGCGTGCTCTGGGGCCGGTATGAGCTGCTCAAGGCCATGCCGCCGTTCCTCGGTGGCGGGTCGATGATCGAGACCGTGTCGATGAGCGGGTCCACGTTCGCGGCGCCGCCGGCCAAGTTCGAGGCCGGCACGCCGCCGATCGTGGAGGTGGTGGGCCTCGGCGCGGCCGTGGACTACCTCACCGGCATCGGCATGGAGGCGATCGCCTGGCACGAGAAGGAGCTCACCGCGTACGCGCTGGATGCCCTTCTCGCGGTTCCCGGTCTTCGGATCTTCGGGCCGGAGACGCCGGTCGGCCGCGGCGGCACGCTCTCCTTCGCGCTCGACGGCGTGCACCCGCACGACGTCGGCCAGGTGCTCGACTCGCTCGGCGTGGAGGTGCGCGTCGGCCACCACTGCGCGCGGCCGGTCTGCGCGAGATATGGCGTTCCGGCGATGACCCGTGCGTCGTTCTATCTATACACCACCACCGAGGAGGTCGATGCGCTCGTGCGCGGCCTCGATCAGGTGCGGAAGATATTCGGCTGAGGGGCACGAGCGATGCTTGACGGGCTCTACCAGGAGATCATCCTGGACCACTACAAGCACCCGCACGGGCGCGGGCTGCGCGACCCCTTCGGCGGGGAGGCGCACCACGTGAATCCCACGTGCGGCGACGAGGTCACCATGCGCGTCGCGGTGGACTCGGACGGCGTGCTCTCCGACATCTCCTACGACGGGCAGGGCTGCTCGATCAGCCAGGCGTCCGCCAGCGTGCTGCACGAGCTGCTGCAGGGCCGCCGGGCCGACGAGGCGTCCCGGGTGCATGCGGCGTTCGCGCACCTGATGGGCGGGCGAGGCACGGTCGAGCCCGACGAGGAGTTGCTCGGTGACGGCGTCGCGTTCGCCGGCGTCGCGAAGTACCCGGCGCGCGTGAAGTGCGCGCTGCTGCCCTGGATGGCGTTCAAGGACGCGGCGGCGCGTGCCGGCGTGGCCGTGACCACACCCGCTGCCTGAAAGGTTCGTCTCATGACTGACACCCCTGCGTCGATCTACGACGCCACCGTTCCCTCCTCCACTCCGGCGGCGCCGGCCGCTTCGGCCACTCCGGCGGCGCCGGCCGCTTCGGCCACTCCGGCGGCGCCGGCCGCTTCGGCGGCTGTTGAGGCCGCGCCGGCCGCGGGCGCTCCGGTGGCCGTCGACCCGAAGCTGGTCGCGGACATCGAGGAGGCGATGAAGGACGTCGTCGACCCCGAGCTCGGCATCAACGTCGTCGACCTCGGCCTGATCTACGGCGTCTACGTGGACGCGGAGAAGGTCGCCACGCTCGACATGACGCTCACGTCCGCGGCCTGCCCGCTGACCGACGTGATCGAGGACCAGACCCGCACCGCGCTGATGAGCGGCCCGGACGGTGGCCTGGTCAACGACGTGCGGATCAACTGGGTCTGGCTGCCGCCGTGGGGCCCGGACAAGATCACCGACGAGGGCCGGGACCAGCTCCGATCGCTCGGCTTCAACGTCTGATTCGCCGGCGGGCCGGTGCTCGGACGATCCGGGCACCGGCCGCTGTGGACTCGGGCCGTATCGGGGGATCCCCCGATACGGCCCATTGGCGCACACATGTCAGGATCAATGCCGTGTTGATCAGGCCACGGGCGTTGCTGCTCGACTTTCACGGGGTGATCGGCCGCGCGGAGGCCCGCCCCGGCCGCGAGGACGCGTTCATCGAGGTCCTCGCGCGCATCGCCGGGCCGTCCGTGCCCGCCGACCGGGTCCGTGCCGACCACGCGGCGGGTCTCGCGGCGTACCGTTCGTGGCGCGACGCGATGTCCCGCCCGTCCGCGCCGCCGGAGCTGACCCAGCAGGACTTCTGGGGTGAGTACGTGGCGGCTGACTGGCCGGCCGCCGCGCGCACCGCGGTCCGGGACAGCGCCGAGGTGCTCAGCCGCCTCTGGCTGATCGACAACAACGACTGGACGCTGCTGCCCGGCATCGTCGAGCTGGTGCGGACCGCGGTCGACGCGGGCCTGCCGGTCGCGGTGGTCAGCAACACGCTCTGCGGCGCCGCGTTCCGCGAGATCATCGCGGCGTCACCGCTGGACGGCGCGTTCGGCGCGGAGATCTACAGCGACGAGGTCGGCGTCCGCAAGCCCAACCCGGCCATCCTCAAGCACGCGGCGGACCGCCTCGGCGTCGACCTGACCCACGCCTGGTTCGCCGGCGACAAGCTCGACCGCGACGTGCTCTGCGGTCGCCGCGCCGGCGTCGGCGCCACCATCCTGATGTCCCCGGAGCCGGTCTCGCACCCGTCCATCACCCCCCACACGAACGTGGCGGACGCGGACGCCCTCCGCACCCTCCTCCAGGCCTATCTGACCTGACCATCCACCCCCGCTTCGCCACGACGCTGCGGTCCCGGCGCGCCTCCACGCCCGCCGGGTGCAACGGCAGGGTGCCATGCCCGGTCCGGCGTAGCCAGCAGCGCTCGCCGGACATTCCACACCTTTTCGGCGGCTTCCAGCTCCGCTTACCTCGATGTCGCACCGCCCGATCCCGCAAACGCCACGGCGTCGGCAAGCCGAGCTGACCGGTGACGCGAGTGGTGCGGCGCTGGTAAGCAGAGCAGAGCTGACGACCGCATCCGCGGAGCAACGTCGGCCATCCGGGCGCTGCGCACCCGAAATTTCGGAATACAAGGACGCGGCGCTGCGACGCGCCTGCTCACTCCGACCCTAAGGCTTATTCAGCGGGGGCGAGCCGACGCCGCGGCGCCGCAGGCCAGCGCTGTCGGCGCGCAACGCGCTGAATAGCCCTCCCTGAAAGGCTGACCTGGAAATAGGCCTCGACATCGTTACCCAGAGGATTATTCACGCCTGCGCCGCGTGCCGCCGTGCCGGTAAGCAGAGCAAAGCCGGTGCGGGCGCGGTGGGCAGCGCACCGGAAAACGGATGGCCGGAACCGCGCACCGGCGCGCAGGATGGCCGCATGACCGAGGCGAAGCGGAACCGGCTCACTGTCGCGACGGCCGTTCGGGCCGGGCGGCAGCAGGCCGGTGACGCGATCGGCTCGGCCGGACGCCCGCGACGATGAGCGCCGCATTCCTGGCCGGGGTGGTCGCCGGGTATGGCGTGGCGGTGCCGGTCGGAGCGATCGCGATCCTGATCGCCGGTCTCGCCGCGCGCACGTCGCCGCGGGTCGGCGCCGCGGCCGCGCTCGGCGTGGCCACCGCGGACGGTCTCTACGCGGCCGTCGCGGTCACCGGCGGCTCGGCGCTGGCCGGGGTCATCGCGCCGGTCGCCACGCCGATGCGCTGGATCGCCGCGGCCGTCCTGATCGGACTCGCCGTGCACACCACGATCACCGCGATCCGCCACCACCGCGATCCGGCCCGCGCGGCCACGACCGGCACCGCGCTGACCACGCCGATCCGTGCGTACGGCGGGATTCTCGCCCTGACCCTGCTCAATCCGATGACCATCGTCTACTTCGGCGCGCTTGTCCTGGCCGGGCAGGCCTCCGGCGACCTGCCGCCGGGAGCGGCGGCGGCGTTCGTGCTGGGCGCGTTCCTGGCGTCGGCGAGCTGGCAGCTGTTGATCGCGGCCGGCGGCTCCGTGGTCGGCCGCGTGCTGACCAGCCGGCGCGGCCGACTGCTGACCGCCCTGGCCTCCGCAGCCCTCGTCGCAGCCCTGGCCGCGCACACCATCGTCTCCTGACCCTGCAAAGGATCATTGAGTGATACGTGAGGTCGATCGACTTCGCTTGTTGATCTACCTGAGGTATCACTCAATGATCCTTCCGGTCGATCTCCGGGGGCGCTGGGGTCGGCGGGGAGCCGTGCCCCTGGTCACGCCGCGAGCGCGGTGCCGTGGTCTGGGGTTGTATGTGAGGGTGACGGTGCTGGTGGTGGGCGCGGGCCCGACGGGGCTGACGGCGGCGATCCTGCTCGCCCAGCGTGGCGTGCCGGTGGTCGTGGCCGAACGGCACCACGAGCCGTACCCGCTGCCGCGCGCGGTGCACCTGGACGACGAGGGGCACCGGATCCTGCAGTGGGCGGGCGTGGCCGACGGGTTCAGCGCGATCAGCCGCCCCGCGCTCGGTCTGCGGATCGTGGACGCACGGCTGCGCACGCTGGCCGAGTTCCGGCGGGACAGCCCGGTCGGGATGCACGGGTGGCCGCAGGCGAACATGTTCGACCAGCCGGTGCTGGACGCGCTGCTGCGCGCGCGCCTGGCCGCGCTGCCGCACGCGGAGCTGCGCACCGGCACCGAACTGCGTGCCCTGGACGGCACCCGCGCCACTCTGACATCGAGAACCGGCACCTACGCCGAGAGGTTCGATGCGGTCCTCGCCTGTGACGGCGCGAACTCCACGGTCCGCGCGCTGATCGGCGCGCGCAGCACCGACCTCGGCTACAGCGAGGACTGGCTGGTCGTGGACGCGGTCAGCGGGGACGACCTCGGGCACTGGGGCGGCGTCCACCAGGTCAGCGACCCGCGCCGGGCGGCCACGTTCATGCGGATCGGTGCGGACCGGTACCGCTGGGAGTTCCGGCTGCTGCCCGGCGAGACCGCGGACGGCCCGGACACGGACGCGCTGCTCGCGCCGTGGACCGGCAGCGCGAGCGTGGAGATCCGGCGGCGGATCGCGTACACGTTCCGGGCCCGGATCGCGGACCGCTGGCGGCACGGGCGGGTCTTCCTGCTCGGCGACGCCGCGCACGAGACGCCGCCGTTCATCGGGCAGGGGCTGGGTGCGGGGCTGCGCGACGCGGCGAACCTGGCCTGGAAGCTGGAGCTGGTGCTCACCGGGCGGGCCGGCGAGGCGCTACTCGACACCTACCAGCGGGAGCGCCGCCGGCCCGCGCTGCGCCTGATCCAGGCCGCGCGCCTGCTCGGCGCCGCGATGACCGGGGGACAGGACGGCGCCGCGGCGGTGCGCCGCGCCGTGCTGGCCGTGGCCGTGCGGGTGCCCGGCTTCACCGCGGCCGGCCTGCGCGGCATCGCGCCGCTGATCGGCCCGAGCGCGCTGCGCCCCTGGTGGAGCCGGCCGCCGACCGGCCGGGTGTTGCCACAGCCCCGGGTGTGGCACCGGGGCCGCGAGGTGCTGCTCGACGACGTGCTCGGCCCCGGCTTCGCGATCCTGACCGCGGCGCCGGGGCGGCACACGGGGGAACTGGCCGAGGCGCTGGACGCACCGGTCATCGGCCTCGGAACCGACATCAGGGACGAGACCGGCACATTGGCCCGATGGGTACGCCCCGGCCGTACCCTCGTGGTGCGCCCTGATCGTTTGATCCTCGGTGCGCGTCACAGGTTCTTGAGCGCCTCCCGGACGGAGAGCGGCGACAGCACGTCCGCGTGAGCCGTGACGAACGCGCGCACCTCCTCCGGCGCGGTCCGGGCGTAGTGCCGCAGCGCCCAGCCGATCGCCTTGCGCACGAAGAAGTCCGGGTGCCCGGCCTGACGCAGGGAATACGCGAAGAGCCGCTCGGTCACCGTGTCCGCGCCGTAGTGCAGCTGGTGCAGCAGCGCGGTCCGGATCACCCACACGTCCGGGTCGGTGATCCACTCGTCCATCTCGTCGCGGACCGCCGGGTGCGCCGCGCCGAGCGGGCCGACGACCCGGGTGGCCAGCGTGTCGACCGTGTCCCACCACGACTTGGTGGTGATCAGCCCGCGCACCACCGGCAGCAGCGTGGCCGGTGACCTCGGCGCGGCCCGGCGCAGCCAATCCGCGCCGAAGTACTGATATTCGCGTTCCGGCAGCTCCCAGCAGAGCTCCGCGACCAGCGGCACGTCGGACGCGGTGCGAGCCGGCAGCCCGGCCAGCACCGCGCGGTCCAGCGCCCGGCGGCGCGGCGTGGGAATGCCGAGGAACGGGAAGAGGTCGCGCATGTAGGCGCTCATCGCCACCGCACGCTCCGGGTCCGCGGCCGCGCGATAGGCGATCATCAGCCGGTCCACGACATCCATCGGCTCACTGTGTCACCGAACCGGCGTCCGCGGAGTCTTCATGACGTCGGCCGGAAGAGGGAAACACCGCTGTGACTCATGAACTACGCCGGCTCCTCGAGGAGGAGCTCGCCGGTGAGACGCCCCCACCGCTCGGTGACGTGGTGCGGGTGTCCGTCGACTCGGGGCGACGCGTCCGCCGCCGGCATCGGTGGTTCGCCGGTGCCGGCGGCGGTACCGCGGCCGTTGTGCTCGCCGTCGCGGGACTGTTCGCGCTGGGCGGACCGACCGGCTCCGCCGAGCCGCCCACCGCGGAGTCCTCACCGTCGCTGACCGTGGCGGCCGAGCCGGAACAGGCGGCACCGGCGGCTCCGGCGGCCCCGGAGCGGTGCACCACGCCGAGCCCCGGCGTGAGCACCGCCTCCGACCCGGCGCAGAAGTCCGTTCCAGCCCGGGCGAGCGCGGCCGCGAGCGACGGCTGGGGCAGCGGCGGCCTCTGGATGATCGACTGCACGGGCAGCCTGCGCGGGATCGACCTCACCACGCCGTCGACGGACACCGTGGCCGAACAGGGGCTCTCGCGCACCACGCCGGAGTCCGCGCTGGAGCTGCTCTCCTACCTGGTCCCGAAGGGCGACATCGGCGGGCTGGCCTACCGGGCGCCCGCGGAGGACGAGGCCGGGTCCACGTTCGTGCAGATGTACCTCGACCGGGGCGAGGGCTACGGGATGATCCGCCTCCACCTCGCCGGTCCGGAGCCGAGGACGGACGGGCTCGCGTCCCGGCTGTGCGTGGCCATGCGGTCCTGCGTCAACATGCCCGGCGTCGGGCTGCTGGTGGTGGAGAACAACCCGGACGAGTGCACGCTGTTCCAACGCGTCTCGTTCTACCGCGCGGACGGCGTGATGGTGTCCCTGATGCTCGGCGACTGCCTGATGTGGGACGGCCGGCAGAACCCGCCCGGCCAGGTCGCGCTGTCGTTGCAGGAGGCGGTCACCGTGGTGCTGAACCCGCAGTGGGGGCCGGAGATGCCGGCCGACCTGGTCAAGGCGGGCGCGATCAACCAACCCGAGCTGCCCACGATTGTTGGAGGCTGAGTGACCAGCGTTACCGGCAACTACGCTCTGGCGGCGCCGGCCGTGGCCCCCTCCGCTCCACCACAGCCACCGTCCGAGTCCGGCGCGCGCCGCCTGCTGCGCACCGGCCGGGCCCGGGCCGCGCGTCAGGAGCAGGAGGACGAGTACGTCGAGTTCGCCCAGGCGATGGCGGAGCGGCTGCGGCGCACCGCGTTCCTGATGTGCCGCGACTGGCACCTCGCCCAGGACCTGACCCAGATCACGCTCACCAAGATGTACGTGTCATGGAACCGGATACACGGCACCGTCAACGTCGAGGCGTACAGCCACAAGGTGCTGATGAACGCGCTCTTCGACCACCGGCGCAAGGGCGGCCGCGAGTTCGTCGGCATCGCGACCGGCGACCAGCTCGACTCCCCGGCCCCGGACACGGGCCCGGAACTGCGGATGACGCTGCTGGAGGCGCTCGGCACGCTGCCGGAACGGGACCGCGCGATCGTCGTGCTGCGTTACTGGGAGGACCACAGCGTGGAGACGGTCGCCGAGGTGATGGGCGTCTCCACCACGGTCGTGAAGTCGCAGAGCAAGCGCTGCCTGCAACGGCTGCGCCGGCTCCTCGGCGACCACCGCGCGCTGCTGCTGGAGGAGAGCGACTAGCCCACTACGCTGTGGGCATGCGTGCGCGACCCGCCGCGGGCGGCGGCCGGCGGGTCGACGTGGTCCCCGGCCGCCTGACCCGCTGGCTCGACAACTTCACGGCCCGGCACGGGCCACCCCTGCAAACCATGCGGGGGTACGAGATGCGCCTCGAAGCCCCGGACGGCGCGGTCGCGGAGCTGCACGCGCCGCCGGGCGCGCCACTGGCCGGCGACCCGGAGTCGTTCCTGGCGGCCGCGGTCGCGCCCCGCCCGCTCGGCCTGCTGCTGGCCCGCAAGTCCGCGGTCGCGGTCGGCTACGCGATCGGCGACGACCTGCGCGAGTCGAAGGTCGACCGCAGCTACGTGCAGTCCCGGACCGCGGCCGGCGGCTGGTCCCAGCAGCGCTTCGCCCGCCGCCGGGGCAACCAGGCCAAGGCCGCGGCCGGTGGGGCCGCCGACATCGCGGTGCGCCTGCTGCTGCCCCGCGCCCGGGAGCTGACCACGCTGGTCACCGGCGGCGACCGGGCCGCCGTGGACGCGATCCTGGCCGACCGCCGCCTCGCACCACTGCTGGAGCTGCGCGCCGAGCGCTTCCTGGACGTCCCCGAGCCCCGCCAGACCGTCCTGGAGGCCGCGCTCCCCGAGGCCCGCGCCATCACGATCGTCATCCACGACCCCGCCCCGGAATCGTGATCAGGGCGTCCCCGAAGTCGTCAGTACGACTTCGGGGACGCCCTGATCTTGGAAAGCGGGCCCCCACTCAGCTGACAGGAAGGAGCGCCAGCGACGACCGGTGCCCGCGGGAGCACTCGGAAAGTGCCCACGCCGGAAGCGGGAATATCCAAGCCTTTGACCTTGAACTGCCCGGCCCCGGCCTGGCCCCAAGCTAGCGGCTGTGGGATGACCGGCCAGGGAATCAGCTGAGGCCGGTGTCGCAGGACTTGGGGTCGCCGGTGTCGTAGCCGGTGCGGAACCACTTCTGGCGGTCCGCGGAGGAGCCGTGCGTGAACGCCTGCTCGTCGACCGGGTTGCCGGACTTCTGCTGGAGCGTGTCGTCGCCGATCGCGGCCGCGGTGTCCAGGCCCTCCTGGATGTCCTGGTCGGTGATGCTCTTGAAGATCTTCTGGCCGCTCGCGTCGTCGGTGCCGGTCGCGTTCTTCGCCCAGGCGCCCGCGTAGCAGTCGGCCTGCAGTTCCAGCGCCACCGAGAGCTGGTTGGCCGCGCCCGGGTCGCGCTCCTGGGCACGCCGCATCTCGGCCTCCGTGCCGAGCAGGTCCTGCACGTGGTGGCCGTACTCGTGGGCCAGCACGTACGGCTGGGCGAACTCGCCGGGCGCGCCGAGCTGGTCGGCGAGCTGGCGGTAGAACGTGAGGTCGATGTACACCAGGTCGTCGGCCGGGCAGTAGAACGGGCCGACGCCGGAGTCCGCGTTGCCGCACCCGGTGCTGACGGCCTGCTCGAAGAAGACCGTGTCGGACTCGGCGTACTGCTCGCCGAAGGCCTGCGGCAGCGCGTCCTTCCAGTAGTCCTGGATCGAGTTGACGTAGAGCGCGTTGCGGCACTCCAGCTGCTGCAGGCGGTCGTTCGCGGCGCACTCCTGGGCCAGCGGCTCGCCGGATCCGCTGCCGGACCCGGCGCCGTCGCCGCCCATCGCGTTCAGGCCGAGGCCGCCGCCGACCAGCGAGACCAGCAGGAAGACCGCGAGGCCGATCCAGGCGCCCTTGCCACCGCCGATCGGGATCGGGATGCCGGACAGCCCGCCGCCACCGCCGCCGCTGCCGCGCCGGTCGGTGATCTGGTCGGTGTCGATCCGTGCGTTCTCGTTGAGCTCCATCGTCCGGCTCCACTCGTGTGCGGGGGTGCCATCGACGTACCCGTTGATCTTGGAAATCAATCCGGCGGAGGGTGTGTTGGGTCATCGGTACACTGAAGGTTGGTGCTCCGCCGATGCGCGGAGCTTCTCTCTGTGCCGGGGCTTTCCGGCCGGGATCTGATCTGAGAGCGAGTCACCGCATGATCACCGCCACCGGCCTGGAGCTTCGTGCCGGAGCCCGCATCCTGCTGTCCGAGGCCAACCTGCGGATCCAGCCGGGCGACCGGATCGGCCTGGTCGGCCGCAACGGCGCGGGCAAGACCACTACGCTGAAGGTGCTCGCCGGTGAGGGCCAGCCGTACGCCGGGAAGGTCGAGCGCAAGGGCGAGGCCGGTTACCTGCCGCAGGACCCGCGCACCGGCGACCTGGGCGTCACCGCGCGCGACCGCGTGCTCTCCGCCCGCGGTCTGGACTCGATCTTTCGCGAGATGAACGAGTTGCAGGAGAAGCTGGCCGTCGACTCCGACGACCGCCTGGTCCGCAAGTACGGCGCGCTGGAGGACCGGTTCGCCGCGCTCGGGGGTTACGCGGCCGAGGCCGAGGCGGCCCGGATCTGCGCGAACCTGGGCTTGGAGGACCGGATCCTGGCGCAGACGATCGGCACGCTCTCCGGTGGTCAGCGCCGCCGGATCGAGCTGGCCCGGATCCTGTTCCGGGACGCGGGCGACAGCGGCATCCTGCTGCTCGACGAGCCCACCAACCACCTGGACGCCGACTCGATCAACTGGCTGAAGAGCTTCCTCTCCGCGCACAAGGGCGGGCTCGTGGTGATCTCCCACGACGGCGCGATGCTGGAGGCCGTGGTCAACAAGGTGTGGTACCTGGATGCCACCCGGTCCGTGGTCGATCAGTACAACCTGGGCTGGAAGTCGTACCTCGAGCAGCGCGAGACGGACGAGCGCCGCCGCAGGCGCGAGCGGGCCAATGCGGAGAAGAAGGCCGGCGCGCTGATGGCGCAGGCCGACAAGATGCGCGCGAAGGCCACCAAGACCGTCGCCGCGCAGAACATGGCGAAGCGCGCGGAGAAGCTGCTCGGCGGCTTGGAGGAGGTGCGCTCGGCGGACCGGGTGGCGAAGGTGCGCTTCCCCGCGCCCGCGCCGTGCGGCAAGACGCCGCTGACCGCGTCGAACCTCTCCAAGTCGTACGGCTCGCTGGAGATCTTCACGGACGTCAGCGTGGCGGTCGACCGCGGCTCCCGGGTCGCGATCCTCGGCCTGAACGGCGCCGGCAAGACCACGCTGCTGCGCATGCTGGGCGGCCTGCTGGAGTCGGACACCGGGTCGGTGAACCCGGGGCACGGGCTGCGCCTCGGCTACTACGCGCAGGAGCACGAGACGCTGGACGTGGATCGCACGATCCTGGAGCACATGCGCAGCGCCGCGCCGGACCAGTCGGACACGGACCTGCGGAAGATCCTGGGCGCGTTCCTGTTCAGCGGCGACGACGTGAACAAGCCGGCGGGCGTGCTCTCCGGTGGCGAGAAGACCCGGCTGGCGCTCTCCACGCTGGTCTGTTCCGGCGCGAACGTGCTGCTCCTCGACGAGCCCACGAACAACCTGGACCCGGCCAGCCGCGAGCAGGTGCTGGACGCGATCGCGAACTACCCCGGCGCGATCGTGCTCGTCACCCACGACCCGGGCTGCGTGCTGGCGCTCAAGCCGGATCGCGCGATCCTTCTTCCGGACGGTGACGAGGACGCGTGGAGCGACGACCTCCTCGAGCTGGTCGAGCTCGCCTGAGCCGCAGCTAATCCCATGTTTCACAGTTCCCGTGAGTGGAATTGGCGCCGAAAATTTCAGTGACGGTAGGTATTGCCGGCCTCTCTTGTCGGGGGCGACACGGGAGTGTGAAAATCTTGGCACACTCCGTACCGCCCCCGATGTACGGCCGACGATGCCGCACCACGCGGGCGGCGCCAAGAATGCGCAGGTACAAGCCGATAGGCGGGTAACGAGCCAGCCCACGAAGCGACTCGGCCGCCGTGACCGCGGCCCGACAGTGGCATGCGTGTCGGTTGGCGAACGAATGGTATCTGGCGCATGATCGTTCGAGGCGGTCTAATAGGTGGGACCGCATCGAACCGCACAGTCTGGGACGTGAGGATTCAACATGGCAGCCACTGGCACAGCCACCAGCACTGAGAAAGGTCGCCGAATTGTCGGGCAGGAGCGTCAGACGCTCGCCAAGGACCTCGTAAAGCGGTATACCTCTGGGGAAAGTATCCGCGCCTTGGCCGCCTCGACAGGCCGTTCCTACGGTTTCGTGCACCGAGTTCTGACCGAAAGCGGCGTTCAACTGCGCCAGCGCGGCGGTGCTCGCCGTCGCAAGAAGGCGTGAGCCCGGTAATCGCCGGCAAACAGTACGCGCGTCCGGGATCCCCCCGATGAATTCAGATAGTGGCGTGCGGCTCGAAAACGACGGGCCGGTCGCGACGGTGACGTTGTGCCGGCCCGACGTGCTCAATGCACAGACTCCCGATATGTGGCGCCTTCTGCGCAATTTCTCCCGCGAACTCACCGGAGACGTCCGGGTTGTTGTGGTTCGGGGCGAGGGGCGCGCGTTTTCCGCCGGTCTCGACCGCGCGGTCCTCGGCGGTGGCGACTTCACCGACCTGGCCGCGCTCCCGGACGACGAGGCCGCGGACCGGATCGCCGGGTTTCAGGAGGCGTTCACCTGGCTGCGCCGGCCCGACCTGATCACGATCGCGGCCGTGCAGGGCCACGCGATCGGCGCCGGGTTCCAGCTCGCGCTCGCCTGTGACCTGCGCATCCTGGCCGACGACGCGAAGCTCTCGATGGCGGAGGTGACGCTCGGGCTGGTGCCCGACCTGGGCGGCACCAAGCGCCTCGTCGAGCTGGTCGGCTACGCCCGCGCGCTGGAGATCTGCGTGACCGGCCGCCGCATCGCCGCGTCCGAGGCCGTGGCCATGGGACTCGCCAACATCGTCGTCCCGGCCGCGGAGCTGACCTCCGCCACCGCCGACCTCACCGCCGCCGTGCTCGCGAGCAACCGCGACGCGGTCATCGAGATCAAGGCGCTGCTCGCCGCCGCCGCGGACCGCTCCTACGCCGACGCCGACCGCGCTGAACGCGAGGCCCAGGTCCGACGCGCCGAAGACCTCTTCGGGTGACCCATTTCAACCCGGCCGGTGTGGCCGGTCGGCATGGGATCAGTCGGCCGCCCGGGTCCGCCGGGTGGAAGGAAGCTCAGTGATCCAGGCGTCATCGATGTAGCTCTGACGACATGGATGACGCTTGGATCACCGAGCTGGGCGGCGCGCTAGATTTGCGCCCGAGATGAACAACATGCGGGGGATGCCGGGCGGACCGGGGAGCATGGGCGGCTGGTCCACGCTCCGGGCGCTCAACAACGAGAAGAAGCTCGAAGGCCGCAAGGTCGACTGGAGGATCACCCGGCGGGTGGTGCGCTTCGCGTATCCGTACCGCCGGGATATCGTGATCTTTCTTGTCGCCGTGGTGATCTCCGCGGTGCTCGGCGTGGCCACGCCCGTGCTGGCCGGCGACGTGGTCAACGAGATCACCCGGGGCGGCCCGGAAGCGGCCCGGACCATCGTCTGGATCGCGGTCGCGATCGCCGGCATCGCGCTCGCGGACGCGCTGCTCTCGCTCGGCCAGCGGTGGTACTCGGCGCGCGTCGGCGAGAGCATCATCCTCGACCTGCGCACCCGCGTCTTCGACCACGTGCAGCGGCAGCCGCTGGCGTTCTTCACCCGCACCCAGACCGGCGCGCTGGTCAGCCGGCTCAACAACGACGTGATCGGCGCGCAGCAGGCGTTCACGTCCACGCTCTCCGGCGTGGTCAGCAACGCGATCCAGCTCGCGCTCACCGCCGGCGTCATGTTCACGCTCTCCTGGCAGATCACGCTGCTGTCGCTGGTCATGCTGCCGCTGTTCATCCTGCCCGCACGCCGGGTCGGACGCCGGCTCGCCGAGATCACCCGAGAGTCGTACGAGCTGAGCGCGTCCATGCAGGCGACCATGGTCGAGCGGTTCGGCGTGGCCGGCGCGCTGCTGGTCAAGCTGTTCGGCTCGCCGTCCGACGAGGCCCGCAAGTTCGCGGTCAAGGCCGAGCGGGTGCGCGACATCGGCGTCCGGCAGGCGATCTACTCACGTACGTTCTTCGTCGCGATGCTGCTGGTCGCGTCGCTCGCACAGGCGCTCACCTACGGCCTCGGCGGCTGGCTCGCGGTCACCGGCGCGGTCAGCGCGGGCACGGTCGTCACGCTCGCGCTGCTGCTCACCCGCCTCTACGGCCCGCTGACCGCGCTCTCCAACGTGCGCGTCGACGTGATGAGCGCGCTCGTCTCGTTCGAGCGCGTCTTCGAGGTCCTCGACCTGGAACCGGCGATCGCGGAACGCCCCGGCGCCGTGGACATCGCCGGTGCCCGGGTGGTCTTCGACGGCGTCACGTTCCGCTACCCGACCGGCGCGGAGACGTCGCTGGCCTCGCTGGAGGACGTCGCGGTGCTCGACCGCGCCGCCACCGAGCCGGTCCTGCGCGACGTGTCGTTCACGGTCGAACCGGGCACGCTGGTCGCGCTGGTCGGCCCGTCCGGCGCCGGCAAGTCCACCACCGCGATGCTGCTCTCCCGCGTCTACGACGTCACGTCCGGCGCGGTCACGATCGGCGGCACCGACGTCCGCGACGCCCGCCTCACCTCGCTGCGCGACACGGTCGGCGTGGTCACCCAGGACGCCCACCTGTTCCACGAGTCGATCGCGGATAACCTCCGCTACGCACGCCCCGGCGCCACCGACGACGAGTTGTGGGCCGCGCTCGTGGCCGCGCAGGTCGCGGACGTGGTCCGGGAGCTGCCCGACGGCCTGGAGACCGTGGTCGGCGAGCGCGGCTACCGCTTCTCCGGCGGCGAGAAGCAGCGCATCGCGATCGCCCGCCTGCTGCTCAAGGCCCCGTCCGTGGTCATCCTCGACGAGGCCACCGCCCACCTGGACTCGGAGAGCGAGGCGGCGGTGCAGTCCGCGCTCACGGCCGCGCTGACCGGCCGCACCGCGCTGGTCATCGCGCACCGGCTCTCCACCATCCGCGCGGCCGACCAGATCCTGGTCATGGACCACGGCCGGATCGCCGAACGCGGCACCCACGAGTCACTCCTCGCCGCGAACGGCCTCTACGCGGACCTCTACCGCACCCAGTTCGCTACCGCGCAATAAGACGATATAGCTGGGTTTGCCAGTCACGCGTAGGTGTCGAGCCGCCCTGTCGCCACGGCCGTGGCGGCCACCTGCTGCTGAAGCTGCGCGATCTGCTGCTGGTCCTTCGCCACCGCCGCCCGGTCCGCCGCCAGCGTCTTCTCGTCCGCCTGCGCCGCCTTGTCCTTGGCCAGCTGCTGCTGATCCTTCCGCAGCTGCGCCTGCGCCGTGCTCAGTTCCGTCGACGACGACACCCCGTTGACGCTCATGCCACCCGTCCTTTCGCTGTTTCCCTTCGTGCACCCCTACGATCGGCCGCCCCCGGCTCGGCCTTCGCCGAGAAACTTCAGGGTTACCTCAGAATCGCGCCTCCGTGTGGAGACGGGTGAATTCGGTGATCAGGCGGGGGAGTTGGTAGGAGGCGTTGAGGCCGCTGGGGTTGGGGAGGATCCAGAGGCGGGCGGTGCCGATCGTGTCGGGCTGGGGGCCGATGGTGGCCTTGGGGCGGGCGAAGGCGGAGCGGTAGGCGCCGATGCCGAGCACCGCGAGCCAGGCGGGGCGGAACTCGGTGACCTTCGCGGTCAGCGCGCCGCCGCCCGCGGTCAGCTCGGCCGGGGACAGCTCGTCGGCGCGGGCCGAGGCGCGCGGGACCATGTTGGTGATTCCCAGGCCGTACCCCGGCAGCTGGTCCTGCTCTGCGGGTCTGAGCAGCCTGGGCGTGAAGCCGGCGCCGTGCAGGGCCGGCCAGAAGCGGTTGCCGGGCCGTGCGAAGTGGTGGCCGGTCACGGCGGAGTAGAGACCCGGGTTGATGCCGCAGAACAGCACGCGCAGGCCGGGCGCGATCACGTCCGGGATGATCCGGTCGGCCGCGGCCTCAAGCTCCGCCCTGGTGAAGGCCATCAGAGGGTACGGATGGCGCCGCCGTCGACCGGCAGCGCCACCCCGTTGAGGAAGCTCGCGGCGGGGGAGAGCGCGAACGCGGCGACGCGGCCGAACTCCGCCGGGTCCCCGATGCGGCGCAGCGGGATCGCCCGCCGGTAGCCCGCGGCGGCCGCCTCGGCGTCGCCCGTCTCCTCCATCAGCTCGCGCAGCCGGTCGGTGAGGAAGCGGCCGGGCAGCAGGCTGAGCACCCGGATGCCGCGCGGGCCCAGCTCGTCGGCCAGTTCCTTGGCGACCATGGACAGGCCGGGCCGCAGCCCGTTGGAGATGCCGAGGCCGCTGAGCGGCGACTTCGACGAGTTGGACGCCACCAGCGCGATCGCGCCACCGTCGGAGAGCTCAGCGGCGATCGTGCGGGCCGCGCGCACCGCGCCGAGGAACACGGTCTCGAACGCGGACCGCCACTGCTCGTCCGTGGCCTCCAGCGAGGAGACCGGCGGCGGGCCGCCCACGGAGATCAGCGCGCCGTCGATCCGGCCGAACCGGGACCGTGCCGCGTCCACCAAGCTCCGCGCGGCGCCCGGATCGCCGAGATCGGCGGCCACGCCGTGGGCGTGCGCCTCGCCACCCAGCCGGGCGACGGCACCGGCGACCGCGTCCGCGTCGCGCGCGGAGATCACCACGCGGGCGCCGTCCGCGACGAGCGCGGCCGCGGTGGCGAAGCCGAGGCCGCGGGAGGCGCCGGTGAGCACGTACACGCGTCCGTCCAGACCCAGATCCATGCCGATGATCCTACGCCCGGCCGAGTTACAAGCCGTACGTACGGATTGCAGAATTACTGCGCAGCGTGACACGATCGTCGGCGTGCCAAGGGTAAGCCAGGACCAGCTCGACGCGCGCCGCCAGGAGATTCTCTCGGCCGCGCGCGCCTGCTTCGCCCGGCACGGATACGAGGGCGCCACGGTCCGTCGCCTGGAGGAGGCCACCGGGCTGTCCCGGGGCGCGATCTTCCACCACTTCCGGGACAAGGACTCGCTCTTCCTCGCGGTGGCGGAGGACGACGCGGCCGCCATGGTGACCACGGTCGCGGAGAACGGCCTGGTCCAGGTCATGCGCGACCTGCTGGCCCGCGCGCAGTCGCCGGACACGGCCGGCTGGCTGGGCAGCCAGCTGGAGGTCTCGCGGCGGCTGCGCACCGACCCGGACTTCGCGTCCAGGTGGGCGCAGCGGCAGGCCGCGATCGAGGAGGCCACCCGCACCCGGCTCGGCCGGCTGCGCGAGGCCGGCAAGCTGCGCGACGACGTGCCGCTGGACGTGCTGGCCGAGTTCCTGGAGCTGGCCTACGACGGGCTGGTGCTGCACCTCGCGATGGGCCGCCCGGCCGGTTCGCTGAGCCGCGTGCTCGACGTGGTGGAGGAAGCGGTCCGGCGGAGCTGACCTGTGTGTCGGCCCGTTCCGGGGAGTCCCGGGCTGGCAGGCGTGCCGCACAATGACGGCATGATCGCGCTATCGGCATCGGGCGACACCTGGGGGATCCCGGGTCCGACCTTCCTCGCGGTGTACCTCGGTGCGGCCGCCGTCGCCCTCGTCATCGTCCTGGTCCGCCGCCACAAGATGGCGGGCGGCACGCACGTCCCCGGCACCGACCACCTGAGTTCGCAGCAGGCGGCGTACCTCACCGGGGGCCCCGATCTCGCCGTCTACTCCGCGGTCGCGTCGCTGCGCGGCGCCGGCCTGATCGCCGGCGCGCCGGGCCGCCGGGTCGTGCAGACCGCGCCGCTGCCGGAGGGCGTGCCCCCGCTGGACACGGCCTTCTACCACGCGCTGCAGCGCAACCAGACCGTGCGCAGCGCGAAGAACGACCCGGCCGTGCAGAACGAGCTGGACCGGCTCCGCACCGACCTGGAGCGATTCGGCCTGGCGCTCAGCGACGACGACCGCCGGGCGTACCGCAACTCCACGCTGCTGCTCGGCGCGCTGGCCCTGCTCGGCGTGGTGCGCATCGCGTTCGGCCTGATCAACGGCGCGCCGGTCTGGTACCTGTTCCTGATCGTGCTGGCGCTCGGCATCACCGCGGTGGTGCTGCGCTCGCGCACGCCGTGGATGACCCGGACCGGGAAGACCGCGCTCGCCGGGATGCGCCAGCGCTACCAGTACCTGTCGCCGGCGCAGTCGCCGGCCTGGGCCACCTACGGCGCGACCGGCGTCGCGATGGGCGTGGCGCTCTGGGGCACCGCGTCGTTCTACACGTTCGACCCGGCGTTCGCGGCCGATTCGGAGATCGAGCGGCAGGCCGAGGCCGCCACCACCGGCGGTGGCGGCTGGTCCGGCGACGGCGGCTCGTCCTGGTCCGGTGGCTCGGACGGCGGCGGTGGCGGCTCCGACGGCGGCGGTGGTGGCGGCTGCGGCGGCGGAGGCTGTGGCGGATGACCTCGCCGTTCTACGGGGTGGGGATCGGGTGGCGTCCGGAGATCTCCGGTTTCGTCGGTGAGCTGCCCGGTCTCCGCTTCACCGAGGTGATCGCGGAGACCGTGCCGGCCACCGGCCCGCTCCCGCCCGGCCTGGCCCGGCTGCGGGAGCGCGGCGTGACCGTTATCCCGCACGGCGTCCGGCTGTCGCTGGGCGGCGCCGCGCCGGTCGAGCCGGAGCGCGTCGCGCAGTTCGCGGCCGCGGCCGAGGCGCTGGACGCGCCGCTGGTCAGCGAGCACATCGCGTTCGTCCGGGCCGGGGGCGTGGAGGCCGGGCATCTGCTGCCGCTGCCGCGCACCCGGGAGGCGGTGGACGCGGTGGTGGCGAACGTCCGGCGGGTGCGCGCGGCCGTGTCCGTGCCGATCGCGCTGGAACCGATCGCGGCGATCTTCGACTGGCCGGACGAGGAGCTGACCGAGGCGCAGTTCATCAGCGAGATCGTCGAGCGGTCGGACGCGATGCTGCTGCTGGACGTCGCGAACGTCTACGCGAACGCGCGCAACCGGGGCACCGACCCGGTGGCGGTGCTGGACGGGCTGCCGCTGGAGCGGATCGCGTACTGCCACGTGGCCGGCGGCGACGATGTGGACGGCATCTACCACGACACACACACGGCCGCGACGCCGCAGCCGGTGCTGGACCTGATCACCGAGCTGACCGCGCGCTGCCGGCCGCCCGCGCTGATGCTGGAGCGGGACGGCCACTACCCGCCGGCCGCGGAGCTGACCGCGGAGCTGACCGCGATCGCGGCCGCGGCGGGTTATCCCGACCCGACGCGATGAGCGAGCCCGAAGTGTCAGTCAGCCTGGCGGCCGGGCAGGAGGCGCTGGTGGCGGCGCTGACCGGCGGCGCGCCGGTCCCGGCCGGCTTCGACGCGCGGCTGGTCGGCGTGGCCCGGCAGGCGCTGCTGCGCAAGCGGGGCGGCGTGGTGGCCCGGCACTGGCCGATGCTGGCCGCCGGACATGGCGCCGAGTGGATCACAGTGTTCGCGGAGTGGGCGGACGGGCGGCCCACCAACGGCTCGCTGCGCGACGGCTGGGACTTCGCGCGGGCCCGTGGCGTGCGCGGAGCCGGCGCCGAGGAGGAACTGGCCCGGCGCGAGGCGGCGTGGGTCTACGACGGCGTGCACGAGCCCCGGCCGCGCCGGATGCCGGCGCTTCGGCGTACCCCCGGGATGGTCTTCGTGCAGTTCGGCGGGCGGATCTTCAGCCGTCGCCGGTAGCCGGGACTTGCTTTATACGTCTTGTTTACATGGTGGGACTGGTCGGCTCCCAGAAAGCTCAACTAGTGTGCGCGAGTGCCCCTCATGTTGCTGGCGCTCGACAACACCCTCCTCGACCGGGAGGCGGCGTTCCGTGCCTGGGGTGCGAAGTTCCTCGCCGAGATCGGCGCGCCCGGGGAAGACCTGGAGTGGCTGGTCTCGATCGACGCGGACGGACTGACCTCACGGTGGGACCTGGCCGACGCGATCAAGGCGAGATATCACCTGCGGGCCTCCGCCGTGGACCTGGTCGACGAGCTGGACCTCGGTCTGGTGGAACACACCCGGCTGGACCCGCTGGTGGCGTGCGCGCTGCGGATCGCGGACGACGCGGGCTGGATGCCGGTGGTGGTGAGCAACGGCCCGGCGTACCGGCAGGAGAGCATCATCCGCCGCACCGGCCTCGACAACTACGTGGCGGACTGGGTGATCTCCGAGGCCGCCGGCGTCAGTAAGCCGAACCCCCGGATCTTTACGCTCGCGGCCGAGCGGGTGCGCATGCAGATGCGCGGTGCCTGGATCGTCGGCGACAGCCCGGAGGCGGACATCGGCGCGGCCGCGGCGATGGGCCTGCCCAGCGTGTGGCTGCATCGGGGGCGACGGTGGATGGAGTCGCGCTTCGAGCCGACCACCTCGGCCGGGTCGCTGATCCAGGGACTGTCCGCGGTGCTGGCCGGCGGGCGGATGGTTCACCCGTAAATCGCTTGCGTGGCCCGGCCGGGCCCGCGATAGTGGTCGCGCGACGTCGTTCGCGTGCGGCGGGGCGCGTTTCAGCGCCCGGCGAGAGAAGGAGGAGGTGCGAGGAATGGCTGTCATGGTCACGAGCTTCGCCATGCCTTTCTTCCTTTTCTCGTCCGAGGAGACGCTGAAGTGTTCGACAGTTCCCGTCCGCGTGGCCGTCGCAAGTTCGACGACGACGAGCCGCACGATCTGAAGTTCCGCGGCGCCCGCCGGCAGGCGGTCGCCGAGGCCGACGTCCCCGACACCGGCGACCGCTGGTCCACCTGGGAGGCGGCCGATCACGGCCCCGAGCCGATCCCCGAGTGGGTGGTCACCGAGCACGCCGCGGTCGACGACGAGCTCGGCATCCTGAAGACCGGAAAAGAAGCCGACGTCCATCTGGTACGCCGCGGTGTCCCCGGCACGGACCGGTCCGTGCTGCTCGCCGTCAAGCGCTACCGGGACGCCGACCACCGCCTGTTCCACCGCGACGCCGGCTACCTGGAGGGCCGCCGGGTGCGGCGGTCCCGCGAGATGCGCGCGATGGAGAACCGCACCTCGTTCGGCCGGCAGATGATCGCCGGGCAGTGGGCGGCCGCGGAGTTCGCCGCGCTGTCCCGGCTCTGGCACATCGGCCGGACCATGGGCGGCATCCACGTGCCGTACCCGGTGCAGCTGCTCGGCACCGAGCTGATGCTGGAGTTCCTCGGCGACGCCGACGGCCAGGCCGCGCCGCGACTGGCACAGGCCCGGCCGGACGGCGAGCATCTGCTGGACCTGTGGCGGCAGATGGTGGAGGCGCTGACCGTGCTGGCCCGGTGCGGGCTCGCGCACGGCGACCTCTCGCCCTACAACATCCTGGTGCACGAGGGGCGGCTGGTCCTGATCGACCTGCCGCAGATCGTGGACGTGATCGCAAACCCGCAGGGCCGGGACTTCCTGTCCCGGGACGTGCGGGTGGTCGCGGCCTGGTTCGCCTCTCGCGGCCTGCCCGCGGAGCTGGCCGATCCGGAGCCTTTGATCACCACGCTGCTCGCCGAGGCGAACCTGCGGTAGGAATAACGCATGGAAGACACGACGATTCTGAGCCAGATCAACAACCTGGTGGACGAGGAGCACAAGCTCCGCCAGCAGCTCGCCGAGGGTGAGATCTCCGCCGCCGAGGAGCACGACCGCCTGCGCGCGGTCGAGGAGTCCCTCGACCAGTGCTGGGACCTGCTGCGCCGCCGCCGGGCCGCCCGCGAGTTCGGCCAGGACGCGGATGCGCAGCAGGCGCACTCCAAGCAGGAGGTCGAGAACTACCTGCAGTGAAGCCGCTGATCCAGGCGCCGTCGCCCGGCGCCTGGATCACGGCCGGTACAGTCGGTGCCGTTCACGGGCGGCGGAGGAAGCTGTGGCGAGGAATCCCGGCGGTGGCGGCGGCACCCCACGCGGGCCGAACGACCCACCGGACGGCGGTGACGGCAACGGCCGAAGCCGCGGCCCCGGCGGTGGCGGCAGCAGATCCATCGACGCGGCCCAGGCCGAGACCCACGCGGAAGCGGTGGCCGGCCGCCCCGGGCAGTCCGGGCAGCCGGCTCCGGACCGGGCCACCACTCCGGACGCGGCGAGCGACCCGCCATGGCCGGTGGCGGACGGGGTGCGAGGACTGCCGGGCGGAGTCACCGAGCTGCAGCCGCCGCACGACCGGCACTCGATCGGCGGAGCCAAGACCGGCGAGATCAAGGCGGACAACACGGTTTACCTGCGTGGGTACGAGGGCGCAGCCCGGGAGGACGTCCGGGGCATCGCGGAGGGCCGGTCGACGTGGAACGAGAAGACCGGGCTGTACACGATCAACGGGCGTACGTACCGCATCGAGGACACCGGCCGCGCCTTCCCCGTCGAGGGCGTCGGCATGGAGAAGCTGGACCGCAACGAGTACGCGGCCCTTCAACAGTGGGTTCGCGCCGAGGGTGACCTGTCGAGGGCGCCACAGCTCTCGCACGCCCCGCGGTTCGTGAACAACCCCGAGCTGGTAGACAAGGCCAAGCAGATCTATGACGGGACCTGGAATCCGTGACGTACAACCTGCTGATCGTCGGGGAACCGGATCACGCCGCCCTCGCCACCGCGCTGGCTGAGCTGCTCGGGGTGCCACCCACCGGCGTGGACATCGCCGATGAGGACGCCGAGGAGCGGGACTGGGCCGCGCCGGTCCTGGTGACGACGTCGCCGCGCACCGGCGACGCGCGGGAGGCACTCGACATCTACCTGGCGGAGTCCTTCGCCGCACCGTCCGAACGCGAGACGGCGGTCGGGCTCGCCCGTGCGCTGCGGACTCCCGTGCTCTATCCGGCGGAGGAGGATCTGCCCAGCGCGTTCTGGGTGGCGACGCCGACCGGCAGCCGGATCCGGGCGCGTCTCGACGCGGAGGACGGCGGCGAGACGCCGGCCGTCCGGGTCGGCGCGGTGGAGTACCCGGTCGTCGCGCTCCCCGGCGCGCAGGTCCGGCCGCTGCCGGACGTGATCCGCACGCACGTCATGCCCTCGCCGATCGCGGACCGGATCGGTGAGCGGCTCGGCGCGGACAGCGACGACCGGATGTGGCACGCCGTCAACCGGCTGGCCGCCTGGGAGGCGCTGGTCGCCCGGATCGAGTTCGGCTGGCCGCCGGACGGCTGGTACCCGGCCGACTACTACCGAGGCGACCTGGAGACCCGCGACCGCCTGGCGGTCTCCGTGGCCGAGGCGCCACCGGGCCCCCGGGCCGTGCTGGCCGGCGCGCTGTCCGGCATCGACGACGCCTTCCGCCGCCTTACCCACGACGACGGCGGCGCCGCGCTCGCGGCCGAGTCGGGCGGGGCCGCCGTGGACGCTCCACCGGACCACTGGTGGTGGCGCCACGTCCCACGCCCGCTCCCCTGGGACCGCCAGCCCGGCCGCTGAGCCCGTGTTCACCGTGATGATCGCCGGCGGGCTGGTGCCGCAGCGGGTCGCCGAGGCCTTGGCGGCGCTGCTCGGCCTGCCGGCCGACGCGGCGGACGTCGTCGCGGAGGGCGTTGCCGAGCGTGACTGGGATGCGGCGGTCCTCGGCACCTACAGCCCGCTCGCCGGGGACGTGAACTGGAGCCTTCAGGTCGACTTCGGACTCGCGGTCGCCGAGCCTCCGTCGGAGCCGGAGACCGCGGCTTTTCTCGCGCGGCGTCTCCGGACGGTCGTGGTCTTCCCGTGGACGGAGGTGCGCCCGGGCGTGTACTGGCTGGCCGGCCCGGACGGCCGGCACACCCGGGCCAGGGTCGACGACGTCGAGGAGTACACCGATCCGCCGGTCTACTGTATCGAGGCGGTGGAGTCTCCGGTCTCCGCGCTGCCCGGCGTGCGCGTCGAGGCGATGCCCGAGGACTGGACCGGGTCGCCCGGCCGCTGAGCGGAGCCGGACGGTGGGGACGGACGCCGTCCGCGAGCGATGGGCCCGGGCGGCCAGCGGCGGGAATGGCAGGGAGCCCTGTCGCTGCCCCGGCCACCCACCCCTGAGGGGAGTGAACGCTCTGCTCATGCGGCCGAGCGGTGCCCGCGGGAGCACTGGAACGTGGGCACGCCGGAAGCGGGGGAGCCGGTTCTGCGGTTCTGGTCCGGAAAGGCGTCGGGCGGCCGCCCCGGAGGACGGCCGCCCGACGGCGGTGGTGCGAGGGTCAGCTGGCGATCATCTTGCGGAGGACGTACTGCAGGATGCCGCCGTGGCGGTAGTAGTCGGCCTCGCCGGGGGTGTCGATGCGGACGACCGCGTCGAACTCGATGCCGGTGTCGGTGGTGACCTTGACGGTGCGCGGCGTGCTGCCGTCGTTGAGCGCGGTGACGCCGGTGACGGTGAACGTCTCGGAGCCGGTGAGCTCGAGCGACTCGGCGGTCTCGCCCTGCGGGAACTGCAGCGGGAGCACGCCCATGCCGATCAGGTTCGAGCGGTGGATGCGCTCGTAGGACTCGGCGATGACCGCGCGGACGCCGAGGAGCATGGTGCCCTTGGCGGCCCAGTCGCGGGACGAGCCGGAGCCGTACTCCTTGCCGGCCAGGATGACCAGCGGGACGTTCTCGGCGGCGTAGGCCACGGAGGCGTCGTAGATCGTGGTCTGCTCGCCGGTCAGGTGGTTGAGCGTGAAGCCACCCTCGACGCCCGGCACCAGCTGGTTGCGGAGCCGGATGTTGGCGAACGTGCCACGGATCATGACCTCGTGGTTGCCGCGGCGGGAGCCGTACGAGTTGAACTCGTGCCGGGCCACGCCGTGCTCCGCCAGGTACTTACCCGCGGGGGAGTCCGGCTTGATCGAGCTGGCCGGGGAGATGTGGTCGGTGGTGACCGAGTCGCCCAGCTTGGCCAGCACGCGCGCGCCGGAGATGTCGTTCACCGGGCTCGGCTCCGCCCGCATGCCCTCGAAGTACGGGGGCTTGCGGACGTAGGTCGAGTCGTCGGACCACTCGAACGTCTTGCCGGTCGGCGTGGGCAGCGACTGCCACTGCTCGTCGCCCGCGAAGACGTCGGAGTACGCGGCGGAGAAGCCCTCCGCGCCGATCGCCTGCGCGATGGTCTCGTCGATCTCCTGCGCGGACGGCCAGATGTCGTTCAGGTAGACCGGCTTGCCGTCCGAGCCCGTGCCGAGCGGCTCGGTGGTGATGTCGATGTCCATCGAGCCGGCCAGCGCGTACGCGACGACCAGCGGCGGGGACGCCAGGTAGTTCATCTTGACGTCCGGGTTGATCCGGCCCTCGAAGTTGCGGTTGCCGGAGAGCACGCTGACCGCGGTCAGGTCGGCCTCGTTGACCGCGGCGGAGATCTCCTCGGGCAGCGGGCCGGAGTTGCCGATGCAGGTGGTGCAGCCGTAGCCGACCAGGTTGAAGCCGAGCTTGTCCAGGTACGGCGTGAGGCCGGAACGGTCGTAGTAGTCGGAGACGACCTTGGAGCCGGGCGCGAGCGTCGTCTTGACCCACGGCTTGCGGGTCAGGCCGCGCTCGACCGCCTTCTTCGCCAGCAGCGCCGCACCGATCATCACCTGCGGGTTCGAGGTGTTGGTGCAGGACGTGATGGCGGCGATGACGACCGCGCCGTGGTCCAGCTCGTATTCCACGCCATCCTCGCCGACGACCCGGGTCGGCTTGGAGACCCGGCCGGTGGCGCCGTCGGCCGCGCTGAACACGTGCGGCTTGTCGGCCTCGGCGTCACCGGTGTTGGCCGGCGGGTCGCTGGCCGGGAACGACTCGGCGCTCGCCTCGTCCGCGGGACCATCGATGCCCTGCACGTAGTTGCCGAGCGCGTCGCGGAACATCTGCTTCGCCGCGTTCAGCGGTACGCGGTCCTGCGGGCGCTTCGGGCCGGCCAGCGACGGGACGATCGTGGAGAGGTCCAGCTCCAGCTTCTCGCTGTAGTCCGGCTCCGCGGCCGGGTCGAGCCAGAGGCCCTGCTCCTTCGCGTACGCCTCGACCAGCGCGACCTGCGCCTCGGTGCGGCCGGTCATCTTCAGGTAGTCGATCGTCTGCTCGTCGATCGGGAAGATCGCGACGGTCGAGCCGTACTCCGGCGACATGTTGCCGATGGTGGCGCGGTTCGCCAGCGGCACCGCGGAGACGCCCGGGCCGTAGAACTCGACGAACTTGCTGACCACGCCGTGCTTGCGCAGCATCTCGGTGATGGTCAGCACCAGGTCGGTGGCGGTGGTGCCGGCCGGGGCCTCGCCGAACAGTTTGAAGCCGACCACGCGCGGAATGAGCATGGAGACCGGCTGCCCGAGCATCGCGGCCTCGGCCTCGATGCCGCCGACGCCCCAGCCCAGCACGCCCAGGCCGTTGACCATGGTGGTGTGCGAGTCGGTGCCGACGACCGTGTCCGGGTACGCCTGGCCGTTGCGCTCCATGATCGTACGCGCGAGGTATTCGATGTTGACCTGGTGCACGATGCCGGTGCCCGGCGGGACGACCTTGAACTCGTTGAACGCGGTCTGACCCCAGCGGAGGAACTGGTAGCGCTCGCGGTTGCGCTGGTATTCGAGCTCCACGTTGCGCTGGAACGCGTCCGCGCGGCCGAACAGGTCGGCGATGACCGAGTGGTCGATGACCAGCTCGGCCGGGGCCAGCGGGTTGACCTTGGTCGGGTCGCCGCCGAGGTCCTTGACCGCCTCGCGCATGGTGGCCAGGTCGACGACGCAGGGCACGCCGGTGAAGTCCTGCATCAGCACGCGGGCCGGCGTGAACTGGATCTCCACGCTCGGGTCCGCGTTCTGGTCCCACCCGCCCAGCGCGCGGATGTGGTCGGCGGTGATGTTCGCGCCGTCCTCCGTGCGGAGCAGGTTCTCCAGCAGGATCTTCAGGCTGTACGGCAGGCGGTCGTGACCTTCCACCTTGTTGATCTTGAAAATCTCGTAGCTCGCGTCGCCGACGCGCAGCTCGCTCTTCGCACCGAAGGTGTCGAGGCTCGCCACGTCGTACTCCTTCCCGCTGTCCCTGCGGTCCCTCGGCCCCCGGGGCCACTCGCCGCTCGGCGTGCTGGCTCCCGGAAAACGGGCTGACCGTGAGTAGTCCTCAAACAGTCTTTCGTACGTGTTACCCGTTCGTGTCGGTTAGGTAGGGCTAAGTCGCGGGCTCTACAAAACCGTACGTCCGTCTTGCTAGAAGCATACAGGGTGCCGGTCGCGGTGGGGCGTGGCCTCAGCCGGTCGAGATGACCGTGCAGATCTCCGGGCCGTGCGCGGTGGCCCGGAGCAGATAGCGAAAACTCTGGCCCGGCACGGCCGCGCCGTGGCTGTCCAGGAACTCCCAGTCGACCGCCACCATCGACAGCCCTTCCGCGAGGCGCTGCACGTCGCGGATCTGCGCGTGCGCGGCGACCAGCTCGCGTTCCAGGTATGACGGGGCGGCGCCGAGGAAACTCAGCGCGACCGCGGTCGGCGAGGCGAAGGTGAAGCTGTACGAGCCGGAGACCACCATGCCCGGCAGGGCGTAGCAACCGGCGATCCCGGTGAGGTCACCGGCGGTCAGCGCGGCGCCATAGCGGTCGAAGAAGTCACTCAGCGTGTCCAGATCAGTCGTGGCGCTCACCTCTGCAGAGTTTCCTGCCAGCAAGGTCCGCAAACCGCGCCGACACACCGATCACGGGCAGTGGAACGCAGGTGGTGCGGCTCTGCTTGCGCAAGAGTTGCGGATCTTTTGCAGGGTCTTGCATCGACTTTCATCACGGGATAACGTGCGGCAACACGCTGGTGAGGAAGGTCGTCGATGGATATCGTGGCGCTCCCGTACCCCCTGATGGTCGTGAAAAGGCTGGTCGCGGCGCTGGCCGTGGCCGTGGTGCTGCCGCTCGGCGCGGTCGCGCTCGCACCCCTGCCGGCCTCCGGCGCGGTGACCTGGGACATCGAGCCGTCGAGTGTCGCGCTGGCCGGGCGGAAGGCGCCGGAGCGGGAGGCGGAGCAGTTCTACTTCGTGTTGCCGGACCGGTTCGCGAACGGGGACCGGCGCAACGACCGGGGTGGGCTGAGCGGGGATCGGCTGAGCACCGGGCACGACCCGGCGGACAAGGGGTTCTATCACGGCGGTGACGTGCAGGGCGTGATCGACCGGCTGGACTACATCGAGGGGCTCGGGACGACCGCGATCTGGCTGGCGCCGGTGTTCAAGAACTAGCCGGTGCAGGGAGCGGGTGCGGACGTCAGCGCGGGCTACCACGGCTACTGGATCACGGACTTCACCCGGCTGGACCCGCACTTCGGCTCGAACGAGGACATGAAGAGGCTGGTCAAGGCCGCACACAAGCGGGGCATCAAGATCTACCTTGACATCATCACCAATCACACGGCAGACGTGATCGCCTACGCGGAGAACGAGTACGGCTACGTCTCGAAGGCGGCGTCGCCCTACGTCGACGCGGCCGGGAAACCGTTCGAGGACCGCAACCACGCGGACGGCACGCGGCCGTTCCCGCGCGTGAACGCGGACGCGGGACCGTACACGCCGGTGTTCCGCAAGCCGTCGGACGCGACCGTGAAGGTGCCGCGCTGGCTGAACGATCCGGCGATGTACCACAACCGGGGCGATTCGACGTTCACCGGCGAGAACAGCGAGTACGGCGACTTCTTCGGGCTGGACGACCTGTGGACCGAGCGGCCGGAGGTGGTCGACGGGATGACGCGGATCTACGCGGACTGGATTCGGGAGCTGGGCATCGACGGCTACCGGATGGACACGGTCAAGCACGTCAACATGGACTTCTGGCCCCGCTTCAGCCGGGGGATCGCGCAGGCGGCCGAGAAATCCGGAAAACCGGACTTCTTCATGTTCGGCGAGGTCTACAGCGCTGACCCGGAGATCACCTCGGGGTACGTGCGGCGCGGCGGCCTCCCGGCCACGCTCGACTTCCCGTTCCAGGCCGCGGCACAGGCGTTCGTCACCGGCACCGGGACGCCGCGGGGGCTCGCGGACGTCTACGCGGCGGACGGCCTCTACACCGCGCGGGACACGGACGCGGGCCGCCTGCCGACGTTCCTCGGCAACCACGACATGGGCCGGATCGGGTCGTTCATCGCGGCCGGTGGCGGCCCTGATCAAGAACAGCTGAGGAAGGCCCAGCTCGCGCACGAACTCATGTTCCTCACCCGCGGGCAGCCGGTGATCTACTCCGGGGACGAGCAGGGCTTCACCGGGCCCGGCGGGGACCGGGACGCGCGGCAGGACATGTTCGCCAGCCGCACGCCGGACTACCTGGACGACGACCTGATCGGCACCGCGCGCACGCACGCGACCGGCAACTACGACACCCGGCACCCGATCTACCGGACCATCGCGGCGCTGGGCGCGCTGCGCGAGCGCTACCCGGCGCTGGCCGACGGCACCCAGACGACCCGGGCCGCGTCCGGCGCGCCCGGCGTGTTCGCGGCGTCCCGGCTGCTGGCGGACGAGCGGGTCGAGCACCTGATCGCGGTCAACAACGCGGCCACCGCGCAGACCGTCACGATCGACACGTTCTCGCCGGGCACCCGGTTCGCGCCGATCTACGGCGGTTCCGCGGCGGCGACCTCCGGCGCGGACCTGCGGGTGACGATCACGGTGCCGGCGATGTCCGCGATGGCGTGGCGGGCCGCCTCGGCCGTTCCCGGGCCGTCGGCGCGGCCCGGCCTGAGCCTCAGCGCCTCCGACGACACCGTCGAGGCGACCGTGCGCGGCGGCGATCCGTCCGCGACCGTCACGTTCGCGGCGAAGCGGCCGGGCGGGCGGTGGGAGCTGCTCGGGACCGCGACGCGTGCGCCGTACCGGGTCCACCACGACCCGCAGGGGTTGCCCGCGAACGCCTCGATCGCATACAAGGCAGTGGTGGAAGACAGCAAGGGGCGAACCGCCTCAGCCACCGCGACCGCGACCGTCGAGACACCGCCGCAGGCGCCGAGCCGGGACTGGCTCGTCGTGCACTACCAACGCCCGGCCGGGGACTACGACGGCTGGAGCCTGTATCCGTGGGGCGACATCGACCCGGCGTGGGCGACGACCTGGCCGGCCGGGCAGCCGTTCGCGGGCGAGGACGCCTACGGCCGGTTCGCCTGGGTGAAGCTCAAGCCGGGCGCGCAGACCGTCGGCTTCCTGGTCGTCGACCCGTCCGGGACGAAGGATCCGGCCGTGGACCGGACCGTGGACGTGACCGCGACCGGCGAGGTGTGGGTCAGGTCGGGCGACGCCACGACATATCCGACGAGGCAGGCGGCGACCGGGGAACCGGACCCGGCGCAGGACCCGGACACCGCGATCGTCCACTATCGACGGCCGGCCGGTGGCTACGACGGCTGGGGGCTGCACGTCTGGGACGGCGCGGCGACGCCGACCGACTGGAACGCGCCGCTGATGCCGGCGCGGCAGGACGCCTACGGCGCGGTCTTCGAGGTGCCGCTCGCGGCCGGGGCGGCCGGGCTGAACTACGTGCTGCATCGGGGTGACGTGAAGGATCTGCCGGAGGACCAGCGGCTCGACTTCGCGGCGGCGGGGCGGGAGGTGTGGCTGCAGGCGGGCGTCGCCGGGCGGCTGCTGCCCGGCAGCACCACCACGGTGAGCCCGGACGTGGACCTGACCACGGCGGAGGCGCAGTGGCTGGACCGGTCCACGGTCGCGTGGGCACGGCTGGCCACGCCCACGTTCGGCGAGGGCCGGCCGGCGGACGGGAAGGCCCATGCGCTGGCCTGGTCGCCGGACGGCGGGATCGGTGTGGCGAACGGCGAGCTGACCGGGGACTACGACACCGTGCCGCTGAGCGCGCGGCGCAACGGGCTCACCGAGGCGCAGCGGCAGCGGTTCCCGCACCTGTGGGCCTACGGCGCGCTGGAGGTGCCGGGCGGCGCGCGGGTCAAGGACATCCTGCGCGGGCAGGTGGTCGTCACCGAGCGCGACCACACCGGCAGACTGCTGGCGGCCACGGCGGTGCAGATCCCGGGCGTGCTGGACGACGTCTATCCCGACGCGGTCAAGGCCTCCCTGGGGCCGGTGTTCGGAGACGACGGCCGGCCGTCCGTGTCGGTCTGGGCGCCGACCGCGCGGACCGTGCGGCTGCAACTCTTCGACTCGCCGGCGTCCACACCCTCCACCGTGGACATGCTGCGGGACGACGCGACGGGCGTGTGGTCGGCGCGGGGCGAGACGGGGAAGTTCTACCGGTTCGAGGTGACCGCGTGGCAGCCGGCCGTGCGGAAGGTGGTGACCGCGTCGGTCACCGACCCGTACTCGGTGGCGCTCGCGGCGGACTCCACGCACAGCCGGTTCGCCGACCTCGACGATCCGGCGCTCGCCCCGGAGGGCTGGTCCAGCCTGGCGAAACCGGCCGCGGTGCCCGCGGAGAAGATCCAGATCCAGGAGCTGTCGGTACGGGACTTCAGCATCGCGGACACGACCGTGCCCTCCGCCGCGCGGGGGACATATCGGGCGTTCGAGTCCTCGCAGTCCGCGGGCGCGACGCATCTGCGGGAGCTGGCCGCGGCCGGCGTGACACACGTACACCTGCTGCCCGCCTTTGATTTTGCGACGATTCCGGAGCGGCGCGCGGACCAGGCGCAGCCGGACTGCGACCTGGCGTCGCTGCCGCCGGACTCGGATCGGCAGCAGGCGTGCATCGCGGCGGTGGCCGACCGGGACGGCTACAACTGGGGCTACGACCCGCTGCACTACACGGTGCCGGAGGGCGGCTACGCGGTCGATCCGTCCGCGCGGACACGCGAGTTCCGGTCGATGGTGTCCGCGCTCAACCGGGACGGGCTGCGGGTGGTGCTGGACGTGGTCTACAACCACACGGCCGCGCACGGCGTGGACCCGCACTCGGTGCTCGACCAGATCGTGCCCGGCTACTACCACCGGCTGCTCGCGGACGGGACCGTGGCCGACTCGACCTGCTGCTCGAACACCGCACCGGAACACGCGATGATGGGCAAGCTGGTGGTCGACTCGATGGTGACGTGGGCCCGGGCTTACAAAGTGGACGGCTTCCGCTTCGACCTGATGGGACACCACCCCAAGGCCAACATCATGGCGGTACGGGCGGCGCTGGACGCGCTTTCTCCGGAGCGCGACGGGGTCGACGGTTCGCAGATCTACCTCTACGGCGAGGGATGGAACTTCGGCGAGGTGGCCGGGGACGCGCGGTTCGTGCAGGCGACCCAGGCGAACATGGCCGGGACCGGCGTGGGCACGTTCAACGACCGGCTGCGGGACGCGGTGCGGGGCGGCGGGCCGTTCGACGCGAATCCGCGGGTGCAGGGGTTCGGGTCGGGCCTGTTCACCGACCCCAACGGCGACCCGGTCAACGGCACGCCCGACGAGCAGCGGGCCGCGTTGCTGCTGCGCCAGGACCAGATCAAGGTCGGCCTGTCCGGGAACCTGGCGTCATACCGGTTCGTCGCGTCGTCGACCGGTGCCTCGCAGACCGGCGCGGAGATCCCCTACAACGGGTCGCCGACCGGCTATACGGCGGCGCCGGGTGAGGCGATCACGTATGTGGACGCGCACGACAACGAGATCCTCTACGACGCGCTCGCGTTCAAGCTGCCGCGGTCGACGACGGCGGCGGACCGGGCCCGGATGCAGACGCTGAGCCTGGCCACGACCGTGCTCGGGCAGGGCGCCGGGTTCGTGACCGCGGGCTCGGAGCGGCTGCGGTCGAAGTCGCTCGATCGCAACTCGTTCAACTCGGGCGACTGGTTCAACGAGATCTCCTGGGACTGCGCGGCCGGGAACGGCTTCGGGCGAGGGCTGCCACCGGCGGCGGACAACGCGGACAAGTGGGACTACGCGCGACCACTGCTGGCCGACCCGGCGCTGGTGCCGGGCTGCGACGCGATCAACCTGTCGGACGCGCGCTACCGCGAGCTGCTGGAGATCCGGCGTTCATCACCGCTGTTCTCGCTGGGCACGGCCGCGGCGGTGCAGGAGCACCTGTCGTTCCCGCTCTCCGGCGCCGCGGAGACACCCGGCGTGATCACCATGCTGCTGACGTCCGGCAGCCAGTCGGTGACGGTCGTCTTCAACGCCACTCCGGAGCCGGCGACCCAGACGGTCTCATCGCTGACCGGCACGTCCACCGCACTGCACCCGATCCTGCGCAACTCGGCCGACGAATCCTTGCGTGACGCCGCGTTCGACACCTCGACCGGCACCTTCACCGTCCCGCCTCGCAGCGTCACGGTCTTCGTGCAGTCCTGACGCCTCTTGATCCGGCGTCCGTATCAGAACGGGCGCCGGATCCGATCACCCGATTGAGCGTGACCGATCGTGCATCTGGGGCGGCGATCATGCGGTCGGCTCTGCCAGCATCGTGCGATGTCGATTCTGAATCATGTCGGGCCTTGGACCGAGGCGGAGTATCTGACCCTCGGAGCGGCGTCCAACCACGTCGAGCTGGTGAACGGCGACCTGCTGATCGGTGCGTTACCCCGGCCCTGGGAGCATGATCTGGCCCGGTCGATCGCGGACCAGCTCGCACCGGGCGCCCGCGAGGCGGAGCTGGTGGTCGGTGAACGGGTCACCCTGCGGCTCACACCGCAGCGGATCGTCGTCGCGGACCTGGTGGTGCGGCGGCCCCCGGCCGACAGCACCGGGGAAGAGGCCGCCGACTCGGACGACGTGGCGGATCCGGCACGAGACGTCGTGGACGTGTCCGACGTGGTGTTGGTCGCCGAGATCCTGGCAGCGCAGACCAGACTGATCGACACCGTTACGAAGGATCATCTTTACGCGAAGGCCGGGATCAGGTGGTACCTGCTGGCCGATCCGGACCCGGCCGGTCTGGTCACCCTGCGGTGGCGGCGGCTGGAGGACGGGCGGTATGTCGATGGTGCGGTCGCCGGGCCGGGAACGTCGTTGACGCTCAGCGAGCCATTCCGCGCTGACCTGCGGATTGACACCGCACCCGCCCGCTCAATACGAAATGTCGCGCGCACAGCGCCCGGCCGTACCCGCTGATGTAGTTCTCAGGCGGTTGTCGGAGCGGCCTTGAGCAGTGGTAGTTCGGCGGTGACCTGGGTGCCCCGGCTCAGCTCAGATGTGATCTTGATGCGGCCCGAGTGGGCCTCGATGATCTCCTTGACCAGGCTCAGACCCAGGCCGGGGCCCTCCACCGCGGCGCGGACCGCGTTCGACGCGCGGTAGAACTCGCCGAAGACGCGGTCGACCTCCGCCGGCGGGATGCCGATGCCGGTGTCGCTGACCGTGAGCACGGAGGTGCCGGCGTCGCCGACCATGCGGGGCGGGATCGTGCAGCGCAGCGTGGCCGTGCCGGACTTGGACGTGAACTTCGCCGCGTTGTCGAGCAGGTTGCGCAGCGCGTGGGCGAGCAGGTCCGCGTCACCGCCGATCTCGGCCGCCTCGGCGCGGCAGTCGACCGTGAACGTGACCTCCTGCGACTCGAAGCGCGACCGGTACTCGCCCGCGACCGCGTTGACCACGTCCGCGAGCGCGACCGGCCGGCCCTTCGCCCTCGCCAACCGCGGGCGGATCGAGGAGAGCGTGACCATGTCGTCGACCAGCGCGCGCAGCCGGTGCGCGTTCCGGTCGATCACGGCGATCATCTTCTGCGCGGGCGCGGGCAGCTCCGCCGGTGACTCGTCGATCAGCTCCAGGTAGCCCTGGATGCTGCTCAGCGGATTGCGGATCTCCCGGGTGACGTCGGCGAGGAAGCGCTCCTTGTGCTCGTCGAGCGCCTTGACCTCGGCCAGCAGCCGGTTCTGCTCCGCGTAGACCGAGGAGTGGTGCAGCGCCCGGTCGATGTCCTCGCGGACCAGCGCGAGCAGGCCCAGCTCGCCGTCCGGCACCTCGTACTCGCGCGGGAACGCCATCGTGACCGTGCCGTTCGCGCCGTCGCCGCCGCCGATCTCCATCAGGATCCGGCCCTGGCGGAAGTGGATGCCGGGCGGCGCCTCCGGGTCCTGCTCCGACATGGCCGCGTCGATCCGGCCCGGCGCCTGGGTGAGCAGGCTCGGCGGCAGCGGCACCAGCCCGGGCGCGTGCCACTGCTTCAGCCGCATGCCGCCGGCCAGGCCGGAGAGCTGGACGTACACCCGGTCCGCGCCGATCACCGGGCCGAGCTTGTCGACCAGTTCCTGCAGCACGGTGTCGACGTCCAGGTGCGCGCGGACCGCGACGCCGATCGTCCGGGCCACCTCGCGCATGTGGCCCTCGTGCTCCTGGCGCATCCGCAGCCGCTGGTTCTCGACCGCGAGTTTGTTCACGCCGTTCGCGGCGTTCTGCACCTCGGCCGGCCCGAACACCGGCGCGCGCTCGTGCGAGTCGCCGCGTTCCAGCCGGCGCAGCGTGATGCTCAGCGCGCGCAACGGCCGGATGATGTCGCCGACCGCACGGTACGCCAGGTACAGCGTGACCGTGACCGTGATCAGCGTGATCAGCGCGGAGACCGCGTTCACCAGCCGGATCAGGTCCTTCGCGGCCGACATCGACGCGACCATGTTCGTGTCGATCCGCGCCTGGGCGTCCGCGTTCGCGGCCGGGATCGCGGCGAACGCGCTCGCCGCCTCCTCCGCGTCGACCCGCTCGCCCTCCGAGACCGGCTCCGCGTACGTCTGCCACCACCGCTTGCCGAGCGTCTCCTGCCGGTCCAGCAGCGTGCCGAGGTCCGGGTCGGAGGCGCGCAGGTCGCGCAGGGAGTCGACGGCCGCGAGGAAACCGGCCGTACCGGACGAGTAGGTGTCCATGAACGCGGCGTCGCCGGTCAGCTGGTAGCCGCGGATCCCGGCCTGCACGTCGGTCAGCGACTGCAGCACCTTCGCGTTCGTCACGCCGGCCGGCGCCCAGCGGTTCGCCACCTCGGTCATCTGCCGCGTCGCGTACTCCGTCACCACCGCGCGCGCGACCGCGGTCAGCGCCAGCAGCACCACCAGCACCGAGAAGTAGAACGTCAGCTGCCGTCCCGCCGACCGCCCCTCACCGGGCGCCGCATCCCACCGCCGGCTTCCCGTGTGCCTGTTCTTCGCCTCACGCGCTGCCATCGCCGCCGCCCGGGTCCGATCCGCTGGAATGGGTCTGCGGTGTCCCATCGGCCACTGCGGGGGGTTTATGAGCCTTTGGGGCTTCTTTTCCAGCTTGGTTTCTGGCTTCGTTTCCGGCCTCGTTTCCAACCCTTCAAGATCTTGATATTCCCACATCCGGCGTGGCTGAGGGCCGAATGCTCCCGCGGGCACCGGTCGTCGCTGGAGCTCCTCCCTGCGGGGTTCGTGGCCACTCCAGAAAAAACCAAAGCGGCTCACGCCCCTTCAGAGCGCTCGCCGCTCGAGGCGCTCGCCCTTCGGCGTGCCGCCGCCCGCGCTCCCACTTTGGGCTCTCCCGTGATCGAGGCGTCTGCCAAGTCGTTAGACGGACTTGGGGGACGCCTCGATCTTGGGGAGTGGGCGTGGTCAGGCGAAGGAGATCCAGTCGAGGTAGACGAAGTCGCCGGCGGAGCGGCTGACGAAGGAGACGTAGATCGTGCGGCTGCCGGTGGTGGACGTGCAGGAGACGCTCCGGGTGCGCCACTGCGACCAGCCGCCGGTGTTGTCCACCGAGACGGACGCGACCGGCGACGACCACGGGCTGTCATAGCGGATCTCGATTCGGCCGCTTGCGCCGGACCCGTTCGCGATCCGGACCTTGAACGTGCGCACGCCGCCGCCGAAGTTGAGCGAGTCGAAGCGCAGCCAGTCGTCGTTGCTGATCGCGGAGACGCCGCGCCCGCCGGACGCGCCGTCCAGCGCGGCCGCGGTCACGCCCCACTGCCAGGCGAACGCCTCCGCCTCGATCTGAGCGAGCCCGCCGATGCCGTTGCCGCCGTTCACCGGGCTCGACGTCGGCGACGGCACGGTGGGCGCGCCGGTGATCGGCGGTGCGTCGCTGGGCGAGGTGCCCGCGGCGGCCGGCGTGGTCACGGCCGGCTCCGCGGCCGCGGCCGGGCTCGGCGGCGTCGCGACCAGGCCGTTGTCCGTCGGCCGGCCGGGCTCGGGCGACTCGAACGGCGCGCTGGCCGGTGGCGCGCCGATCGGCTGCTCCGCGCTGGGACTCCCGCCGGGCGCACCCGGCGGCCAGTTCCGGTCGCCGCCGCCGGCCCAGTCCGCGCCACCCGGCGCGCCTGGCAGGCTGACCAGCAGCCACGCGGCCGCCACGATCAGCACCACCGCGATCCCGACACCGACCATCGCCCGGGACGGCCCACGGCGCTGCGGCGCCTCGAGGGCCGGCGGCGCCGGCGTTGCGACGTCGGCCTCGGCCGGCTCCGCGGGTGGCACCGGCTGGGGGATGTTGGTGGGTGGACGCTCCCGATCCTGCTTGGTGGTGCGCCCGCGGAGCGCGGGCAGGACGACGGTGTCCTCACTGAGCGGCCCGAACGCGGGCGCAGCCGGCGAGGCGCTGGGCGCGGAGCCCTGGGCCGGGATTACCCGGGTGACCGCATCGCCGGTGGGGGCGGTATCGGGCGCCGGGCTCTGGGCGGAGACCACCTGAGTGACCGCGTCGTCGCTGGAACCGGTCCTGGGCGCCGGGTCCTGGGCCGGGATCACCTGGGTGACGGCGTCGTCGCTGGAACCGGTCCTGGGTGCCGGGTCCTGGGCCGGGATCACCTGGGTGACGGCGTCGTCGGTGGGAGCGGTTCTGGGTGCGGGGTCCTGGGGCGGGGTCACCTGAGTGACGGCGTCGCCGCTGGAACCGGTCCTGGGTGCCGGGTCCTGGGCCGGGATCACCTGGGTGACGGCGTCGCCGGTGGGAGCGGTTCTGGGTGCGGGGTCCTGGGGCGGGGTCACCTGGGTGACGGCGTCGCCGCTGGGAGCGGTTCTGGGCGCCGGGTCCTGGGGCGGGGTCACCTCGGTGGCCGCGTCGCCGTTGGGCGCGGTCTTCGGCGCGGCCCCCGGTCGGCCGGAGGGCTCGGTGCCCGGTGTGGCGGTGCGGGGCTTGACCAGAGGCATGACGATCGTGGCCTCATGATCGATGTGCCCCGTGGACGGTGGTGGAGGCGTGCGCACCGGCTCGGGTGCGCGACCGTCCGTCCGCCGTCCACCAGGTATCTCGGGTTCGTTGTCCCGGCCCGAATCGCGACTCGGCATCGGCTTGAGTTCTCCCTTGTCCGCGCGGCGCCGCTGATCGTACTGTGCCGCCCGGGCCGCACGTCGACCGCAATGCGGTCTCGGCAATATCAATCGAGGATGCTATATGTCTTTCTCGATCGCCAGGCATGACAACGTTTGCGGCCTGCCGCGGCGTCTCGTCGGCATGGCGACCACGGCACGCCGATGATCCGCATCTGGCTCGGCCCCGACGACCTCGCGCGGACCCGGCTGCTCCCGGCGCCCCTTCCACTGCACGAGGTCTTCATCGGCGTCGCCGCCCGCACCGCCCACCCCGGCCGGGAGCTGCGAGACCTGGCGCATCCGGCCGCGTTCCCGGACTTCCTGGCGCCGCTGGCGGGCACGTCCGCACCCGAGACCCTGGACGAGTCGCTGCGCCGGCTGACCGACACCGGGCGCCGGCGCGTCCGCAGCGAGCTCCTCGGATTCACCGGCGGCGCGCTCAACGCCTGGCACCAGCGCCTCGCCGCCGGGGACCGGCCCGCGTTCCGCCGCCTGGCCGACGCCATCCGCCGCCACCACGACCGGCACACCGGGCCCGCCAGCTCCGGCGCCGCCGCCCACGTCGACCGTGACGTCCGCGCCAAGACCCGCGATCTGGCCGCCACCGGCGTCGAGGGCCTGTTCGCCACCATCCACCCGCGCGTCCGCTGGCACAACCCGGTGCTGATCGTCGACACCAGCCACGACCTGGACCTGCGCCCGAACGGCGCCGGCGTCACCCTCATCCCGTCGGTCGCGGCCACCCGCCCCTGGGTCGGCACCGACCCGGCCGCCGTCTTCATCGCCTACCCCATCACCACGACGCCCGCGCCGTTTCCCGGTCCCGCGTCGTTTCCCGGTCCGTCGCCGTTTCCCGGTCCCGCGTCGTTTTCCGGTCCCGCGTCGCTTCCCGGGCTTGGACCGCCTTCTGGGCTTGGACCGCCTTCCGGGCTTGGACCGCCTTCCGGAGCTGGATCGTTGTCCGGGCCCGCGGCTCGCCGGTATTCGCGCCGCTCGGCGTCGCCGGCTCTGCCGGAAGATCCGCTGGCCGCGCTCCTGGGGCGCTCGCGGGCCGCCGTGCTCCGGGCCGCCACCGAGACCCCCGGCACCACCTCCGACCTCGCCCGCCGGGTCGGCATCAGTCTGCCCTCGGCCTCCCAGCACCTCTCCGTCCTCCGCGCGGCCGGCCTGCTCGTCACCACCCGCCGTGGCAACGCGGCCCACCACGCTCCCACGACACTCGCCTACTCCCTCCTCGCCACCGCCTCCTCCTGACCACCCAACACCCACCACCGGCCCTACGCCGATATCGCGGGCGCGACAGCCGATGGACGGAGTCGGGCGGGGCACGACGCGTCCGAGCGGGGCACGAGGTGTGGGCGGGGCACGAGGTGTGGGCGGGGCATGAGGTGTGGGCGGGTGCGACGCGAGTCGCGGCGGTACGAGGAAGTCGCTGGGCGGCTCCGCGTTCGGGTCGCAGGAGTGCCGCGGGGTTTGTGGTGACCAGCGGCGGTGCCGGCAGGGAGGGTCGCCAGCGACGAACGGCGCCCGATGCCAATCAGCTTAAGTTGGTCTTGAGTCGACGCCGGCGCACCACCAGTGCGCCAGCCTGCGGAATCCTTCCCGCCGCATCCGGCGGCGGAAAGTCGAAGGCGGGCACGTGGTTTGCTACCGCGCAGGTCTACGACCATGATCAAAACAGGCTAAGTGGCAATGGGTGCCGATCATCGCTTGCGCTCATCCCTGCCGGTCGCATCTCACGCAAGTAACCCCCACCCCCCCCAGCGGGCCGCGCGACCTCACACCCGCCGGGCGCCCTGCCCGGACGCGTCGCGTCCGAAATATCACTATAAAGTTTGCGAGCGCCGCGATCGGTCGTGCCGGATGACGTCAGTCGCACCCCGGCCAGAGCCTGAGTGATCAATCAGTGGAGCAAAAGAGAGATCAAATATCGAAGTTGATCGCTCTTTTGCTCCACTGATTGATCACTCAGGACTGAGGCGCCCTGCGGCAGGGTGGGATGTAGTGATATTTCGGACGTGGAGCCCGGACGCAACCCCGAGAGGAACGAACATCATCGCCGCAGACCCTGGAGGATCATTGAGTGATACGTGGGGTAGATCAACTTCGCGCGTTGATCTACCCCACGTATCACTCAATGATCCTTTCCGGCCGCCTCGCGCCGAGCGGGCGATCGCTTAGGCGGCATACGTGAGATTCCGGGCGAAGAGGCCTCGTTGCGGGTAGGTGTCGGAGGCCGAACCGGCGCCGAGCCAGAGGTCAGGCGGGCAAAGCCAGGCTGTGGACGGGCCGAGAGGCGGGGCGGCAGCCCGAGTCGGAGCCGAAGGCCAACCGAGGAGTCGGGCCGGGGGCGGGCCGGGCAGACGGGCCGGGGTGGGCCGGGTGGATTGGCCGGGGGCGGGCCGGGCAGACGGGCCGGGTAGACGGGCCGGGCAGTCGGGCCGGGTGGATGGGCCGGGCGGTCGGGCCGGGGTGGGCCGGGGTGGGCCGGGTGGATGGGCCGGGGGCGGGCCGGGCAGACGGGCCGGGCCGACGAACGCGGCAGACGAATCGGGCAACGGGCCGGGGAGGGTTTGGTCTCGCGGCGGCGGGCTGGCACGGGGGAGCGCCAGCGACGACCGGTGCCCCTTGCCACTTACTGACCATTCGGAGTCGAGGTTCGAGCGGCGGTGGCCGTCCGGGCGCTGCACGCCCGAAATCTCACGCTAGAGGTTCGCCGCTGCGGAGCGCCGCTCAAGCCGACATCCAAGGCTCGATATGGCCGGGCCGGGAGTTGATCACGTGTCGCAAATCGTTGTCATCCGGCGCTTTCGACAACGATTTGCGACACGTGATCGCTTTCAAGGGTCGCCGTCGGTGCCTTTGTGGTGATATTTCGGACAGGGTTTCAGCGGCGGAGGGAAGTTCCGTGCTGATTGCCGAGCGCCGCTCACCCTGACGCCGAAGGCTCGGTAGCTTATTTTGATCATGGTTGTTGACCTGCGTTCGCAAACCACGTGCCCGCTTTCGACTGTCCGCCGCCGGATGCGGCGGAAAGGAATCCGCGGGCTGGCGCGCTGCTGCCGCGCTGGCCTCGACTGAAGATCAACTTAAGCTGAGTGGCATCGGACCGGTGCCCGCGGGAGCACGCCCGCGGTGACCACGCCGGAAGCGGGAATCTGAACGGGGACGTCAGGCGTGGGCTGACGCCCCCTGGGAAACGTCGGGCGCCGGGGAAGTGGGGGCTTCGGCGTGTTGGATGGCGCGCCAGGTTCCGGCGCCTGGCGCCCTGTGGGAGACGTGGGACGCCGGGCGGGCTCTCGGCGTGTTGGACGGCGCGCCAGGTTCCGGCGCCTGACGCCCCGTGGGAGACGTCAGGCGCCGGGGAGGCGGGGGCCTTCGGCGCGTTGGGTGGCGAGCCAGGTCTCGACGTCGGCGGACGTGCGGGGCAGGCCGGCCGAGAGGTTGATCGCGCCCTCCGCGGTGACCAGGATGTCGTCCTCGATGCGGATGCCGATGCCGCGCAGCTCGGCCGGGACCAGGTCGTCCTCGGGCTGGAAGTAGAGGCCGGGCTCCACGGTGAGCACGAAGTTCTCGCCGAGCTCGCCGTCGCGGTAGTTCTCCTTGCGGGCGTGCGCGCAGTCGTGCACGTCCAGGCCGAGCATGTGGCCGAAGCCGTGCAGCGTCCAGCGACGGTAGACGGTGGACTTCGGGTCCATCGCCTCGTCCGCGCTGACCGGGAGCACGCCGAGGTCGGAGAGGCCCTCGGCGAGCACGCGCATGCAGGTCTCGTGCACGTCCTTGAACTTCACGCCCGGCTTGATCAGGTCGATGCCGGCCTGCTGGGACGCGTGCACGATGTCGTAGACCTGGCGCTGCAGCGGGGAGAACGTGCCGTTGACCGGGATGGTGCGGGTGACGTCCGCGGTGTAGAGGTGGTCGCCCTCGACGCCCATGTCCATCAGCAGCAGCTCGCCGGGCGTGGTGACGCCGTTGTTGCGGACCCAGTGCAGGATCGTCGCGTGCGAGCCGGCGCCGACGATGGAGCCGTAGCCGACGTCGTTGCCGTCGTGCCGGGCGCGCAGGCCGAAGACGCCCTCGATCAGGCGCTCGGAGACGCCGCGGTCGGCCGGGATGACCCGGACCGCGTCCTCGAAGCCGCGCACGGTGGCGTCGATCGCGGCCTGCAACTGCGCGATCTCCCACTCGTCCTTGACGAGCTTGAGCTCGGAGACGGTTGAGGCCAGCTCGCGGTCGCGGGCGCCGGCCTTCTCCGTGTCGAACGGCCGGATCGCGGCGTCGACGCGCGGGTCGAGCCGGCGCAGCACGCGGGTGTGGGCGGGCGCGCAGCCGGCCAGCGCGGCCTCGGAGTCGCGCAGCGCGGCGGTCTCGATGCCGAGCAGCGCGGACTTCTCCGTGAGCGTGTGCCGGCGGCCGACCCACAGCTCGCCGTCGCGGCTGCGGAAGAACTCGTCCGTCTCCCGTGACGAGCGCGGCCGGGTGTAGAGCACGGCGTCGTGGCCGTCGCCGGACGGCGTCATGATGAGCACGCCGTCCGGGTCGTGGTCACCGGTCAGGTACGCGAAGTCGCTGCCGGGCCGGAACGGGTGGTCGGTGTCGTTGGCCCGAACCTTCTCCGCGCCGGTCGGGATGACCAGCGTCTCGCCGGGGAACGCGGCGGAGAGCTTGGCGCGGCGCGCGGCGAACCGGTCGGCGTGCGACACCTTCTCGACCGTGAGCGAGTCGTCCCGCCAGCCGGAGCGCATGAACTGCAGCAGCGCCTCGGGGAAGTCGGGGTCGTGCGACTCCGTCTTCGGGGCCTCTTTCTCGGCCATGGGGACCTGCCTCCCGGGGGTGAGTGCCGGCGACGGCGGGCAGGAGGGGGTGATCTGCCGCGCCGAGGATTATCCTCCCGACGTTACCGCGTCGTCACGCTTCCCGGCGTACCCACCCGGAGCTAATTGATCTTCGTGGAGGGGTGCCATCGGCGGCGCAGATCCTCCTGCGTCGGCATCGCGACGGCGCCGCCGACCCGTTCGCAGACCAGTGCGGCCACGGACAGGGCGAACTCGACGTGCTCCCGCCACGCGGCGTGGCCGGTGGGCCGGCCGTCGTTCATCAGCCGGTACGCGAGCGCGGCCATCACGGAGTCGCCGGCGCCGGTCGCGTCCACGGCCTCGACGACCGGCGCGGGCACGAACGACTCCCGGTCCCCGGTGGAGACCAGAGCGCCGCGCGCGCCGTCGGTCACCACCACGACCGGCGCGCCGAGCGCGTGCAGCCGGTGCGCGGCCTCGGCCGGCGTGGTGCCGTAGAGGCCCTCGGCGTCCACCGAGCTGAGCTTGACCAGGTCGGCGCGCGCGGTGAACTCGGTGACCAGCGCGCGCTGGCGGTCCCAGGCGGCGTCGTCCGGCAGCAGTCGTGGGCGCACGTTCGGGTCGAAGATCCGCAGCGGGCCGTCGGTGGCCCAGGCGGCGCGCGCCGCGTCCGCGAACGGCTCGCGCAGCAGGCTGATCGAGCCGCAGTAGAGCACGGCCGCACGCGCGGTCAGTCCGTCCGGGAGGTCGGCGGGGGAGTAGAGCGCGTACGACGGTGGGTCGCCGTAGAAGCGGAAGTCCGGCTCGGCGCCGTCGAACGTGGCCACCGCGAGCGCGGTCGGTGCCGTGACCCGGGCCACCGCGCGGGTGCCGACGCCCGCGTCGGTGAGGAACGTCTCGATCCGGCCGGCCAGCACGTCGTCGCCGAGCGCGCCGCCGAACTCCGCGCGACCGGGGCCGGCCAGGCGGGCGATGCCGGTCGCCACGTTCAGCGGTGCGCCACCGATCACCTGGCGGTAGACGGGCCGGCCCTCGTGCTCGGTCTCGGACAGGTCGATCAGCGCCTCGCCGAGCACCACCGCGTAGGTCATTCAGTTCCTCCCGGGAACGAATTTTCTCCCGATCCTCCCAGGCCATCCGCACCATCGGCGAGTGGAACCCTGGAACAATGGACACTGCAATATCATGATTTGTCGGTTTTCGTGGTGTTAGGAGCGGGCGGATGCGACGAGCACTCATGATCGGGCTCGGGCTGGCGGGGCTGCTCACGGCGGCCACCGGCTGCGGGTCGCAGGACAGGGACACCGCGCTGCCCTCGGCACCGTCCACCGCGTCGGTGCTGCGCGCCTACGCCGAGGGCGGCACGTTCGAGGCGTGGGCGGCGGACCAGACGGCGGTCACCTACGATCCCGCGCTCGTGCCGATCGGCGCCAGCGCGCTGGTCACGGTCTCACCCGCGGTGGTCGACACCATGGTCCAGCTCGACGTCGAGGGCCTGCTGCCGTCCCGGGCGTACGGTGCGCACCTGCACACCGACGTCTGCGGTGCCAAGGGCGAGGACGCCGGCCCGCACTACCAGCACCACCACGACCCGAAGGCCGTCGCCTCCCCGCCGTCCGTGGACCCGTCCTTCGCCAACCCCAGCAACGAGGTCTGGCTCGACTTCACCACCGACGTGGCCGGCACCGCGTCCGTCGCCGCCACGGTCTCCTGGCGCTTCGACCAGACCGAGCCGCCGCGCTCGCTGGTCATCCACGCCGAGCACACCGAGACCGCCCCCGGCAAGGCCGGCACCGCCGGCACCCGGCTCGCCTGCATCACCCTGCCGGAATAGCCATCACCCTGCCGGAATAACCGTGATCGGGCGTCCCGTGAGGGACGCCCGATCAGGAGAGGCTCGCGTAGGCGCGTCGGGCGGCCGCGAGCGCGGCCTCCTCGGTCAGGCCGAGCGTGGTCTTCTCCAGCACCGCGCGGGCGGCGTCCTCGACCGGGGCACCGTCGCCGTACGCGTCCCGCAGGGTCCACTCGACCGTGGTCAGCCCCTCGTGCTGCGCCTTGACGAACTCCGGCGTGACCGGGGCGCCGTGGCCGGGCACGATCGTGCCGAGCGGGTCCAGGCGGAGCAGCGCCGCGACCGTCTCCGGCCACTGCAGCGGGAACGAGTCGTCACCGTAGGACGGCGGCGCCGACTCCTCCACCAGGTCACCCGCGACGACCACGCCCGCGTCCGGCACGTGCACCACGATGTCGCCGGCGGTGTGGCCGTGGCCGAGGTGCTTGAGGTGCACCAGCCGGCCGCCGAGGTCGAGCGGGATCTCCTGGGCGAACGTGTCGGTCGCGCCGCGCACCTCCACCCGGGCCAGGTCCTCCGCGTGCACCGGGTCGGTCTCCGACCAGCGCGCGATCCAGGCGGCGCGCTGCTCCTCCGCGGTCGCCAGCAGCAGCCGGTTCGCCTCCTCGTGCGCCCAGACCGGGCGGATCGCGTCGGCCAGCGCGGCGTTGCCGAAGGCGTGGTCGAAGTGGTGGTGCGTGTTCACCACCGCCCACGGGAAGCTGGTGATGGCCCGCGCGGCCTCGCCCAGGTCCGCGGCCTGCCGGCCGGTGGCGAGCGTGTCGACGAGCAGCGCCTCGCCGTCCCCGACGATCAGCGTTGAGTTGACGTCCAGGATGGGGTAACGGAGCACGTAGACACGATCGGCGACCTCGACGAACCTCACGGATGACCCTTCAGTCGAACGCTGTGGACAGGAAGCGCTGCCGGTTGACCAGCACCCGCTCGACGCGGCCCTCCGCGACCACCCGGCGCTTCTCGTAGGGCACGTCGGCGACCTCGGTGACGTGCACGTCGAACACCAGGCGGCGGCCGTCGACCGAGGCCAGCGTGGCCTGCGCGGCGACGGTGCGGCCGATCGGCGTGGGCGCCAGATGGGCCAGCTCGACCCGGGCGCCGACCAGGGTCGTGCCGCTCGGCATGTGCCGGGCGGTCGCGGCCACCGTGGCCGTCTCGGCCAGCGCCAGCACCCGCGGTGTGGCCAGCACCGGCACGTCGCCGGAGCCGAGCGCCTGGGCGGTGTCGGAGTCGCTGACCGTCAGCTCGACGCGCGCGGTCAGGCCGGGGGTGAAGACCGGCTGCTCTTCCATGACCACAGCCTATGCGTAGCACACACCCACGCGCCGCACAGGATCCGTCAAGCTCACATCGTCGCAGCCTGCGCCGCGTGCGCGCGGGCGGTCAGCGCGGCGGCCAGCGCCCACGCCTCGTGGATGTCCCGGTCCGGCGCCTCCGCGCCGCCGCCACCCGCGGTGTCCACGTGCACGGTGGCCAGCCGCAGGCGACGCTGCAACGGCCCCTGCACCACCCGCACGCTCTGGACCCGGGTGTACGGCACGGCCACCAGCTCGCGCGTGACCACGCCCTTCGTCACCGTGAACACCCGCGCGTTCAGCCCCACACCCATCCGCGACCAGGCGAACGGGTGCAGCCAGCGCACCCGCGCGGGCGGCGGCGCGACCCGCACCGTGGCCAGGTCCAGGCCGGGCATGGCGAGCGCGGCCAGCCGCCGGCCGGTCTCCGGGTCGCCGACCGGGAGCAGCCGGTCGGACTGCTGGTCGTTGCCGTCGCTCGGGCCCGCGACGCCGGCCACGGAGAAGCGCACCCGCATCCACGACTTGGCCCGCCAGAGCAGCGGCCAGGTGACGGTCACCGACTGCAACCGGTGTAGTGGCACGGTCTGGTTACGCGTCTCCAGCAGCCCGTACGCCATGCGCAGGCCGCGTCCCTCGCCGTTCAGCGGGATGTCCCGGAGCCGGAAGCCCCAGTCGTTGAGCACCCGGCGCGCCGGGGCCAGCATGACGCCGCCGACCGCCGCGAGCGTGGAGAAGATCGCCACCGGGTTGAAGTCGCCGGCGAAGCTGAACTGGACGAGCACCGACGCCACGCCGAGCGGCAGGAAGAACGTCTGCGGCGTGAGGACCTGGCTGAGCACGAGGTCCGTGTTGCGCACCGCGTGCAGCGGAAAATCAAGATCCCTCTGGGGGTACGCGGGGGGAGCCGCCTCCGCGGGAAGCGTTCCCGGGTGGTGCGCGGCCTCCGGCGTACCCGCGAAGGGCTTGGGGATCTGTGGGCCGGAGAGGCTCATCAGGCGTTCCCGGAGTGCCTCCGCGTCCGCCACGGTCAGGAACGCCAACGGCGCCTCGGTCTTGCCGCCGCCGACCACCTCCAGCCGCAGCTCCGCCAGGCCGGTCAGCTGCGCCAGCAGTGGGCGCCGCACCTCCACGGTCTGCAGCCGCTCCAGCGGGATCGCCCGGGTGCGCCGCCAGAACAGGCCCTCGTGGATGCGCAACTCGCGGCCGACCACGTGATAGCCGGTGTTCGCCCAGTTGATCAGCGAGAAGACGACGGCGCCGACCGAGATCACGGCCAGCATGACGACGAAGCGCCGCCAGCCGAACTCGGACGCCTGGGACAGCGACATCGCGCCGACGATCACCACGAAGGTGCGGGCACCGTTCAGCAGCGGGCTCAGCGGATGCAGCCGCTTGCGCGGCGGCAACTCGCCTTCCGGCGTCCCGGTCCCGTGCGTCCCGGTCCCGTGCGTCCCGGTCCCGTGCGTCCCGGTCCCGTGCGTCCCGGTCCCGTGCGTCCCGGTCCCGTGCGTCCCGGGTTCATGCGTCCCGGTTTGGTGCATCCCGGGCTGGTGCGTTTCGGGGTCGTGCGTCTCGGGCTCGTCTCCCGTGGGCCGGTCCGGCGGGGAGGCGCGGTGCGTCTCCGTCATCTCACAGGCCTTCGGCGCGGTCGGCGCCCAGCGCGGTCAGCCGGTCGCGCAGCCGGGACGCCTCGGCCGGACGCAGGCCCGGCACCTTCGCGTCGCTGGCCGCCGCGGCCGTGTGCAACTGCACCGTGGCCAGGTCGAACGAGCGCTCCAGTGGACCGGCGGTCACGTCCACGAACTGCATCCGCGCGTACGGCACGATGGACAGCCGGCGCACCAGCAACCCGTGCCGGACCAGCAGATCACGCTCGCGCTCGGCGTAACCCCAGGCGCGCACGGCCCGGCCGATCACGATCGCCCGCCAGAGGCCGAAGAGGAGCACCAGGCCGAGCCCGGCCCCGAAGATCCAGTGGCCCACCAGCACCCAGCCGGCGATCATCGCGCCCAGCATGATCACCAGCCAGATCGCGAGGCGCACCAGCTCGACCCAGATCAGGTCGTGCGACACCGGCCGCCACTCGACCGTGTCCGGCCACGGCTCCAGCGCGTTGATGCGCACCTCGCCGCTGTCCATGGGTGCGGGCGTCTCAGTCACGGCATCCACGGTAGTCGCAGCGCGCCGGGAACGCCGCGTTCAGAACGGCTCGACCGACCTGAGGAACCGGCGGACGTCCAAGAAGCCGGAGAGGTGCTCGCGATGAGCGTCGCAGGCCAGCCACGTCTTGCGCCGGTCCGGGGTGTGCAGCGCGGGATTGTTCCACAGCAGCCGCCACGTCGCCGGTGCCTTGCAGCCCTTCGCCGAGCAGATCGGCGTCTCGGGCTCGGTCATCGTCGAAACCCCGCGATCATGCTGAGGTGCTGATCATGCTGAGGTGCTGATCATGCTGAGGTGCTGATCATGCTGAGGTGCTGATCATGCTGAGGTGCTGATCATGCTGAGGTGCTGATCATGCTGAGGTGCTGATCATGCTGAGGTGCTGATCATGCTGAGGTGCTGATCATGCTGAGGTGCTGATCATGCTGAGGTGCTGATCATGCTGAGGTGCTGATCATGCTGAGGTGCTGATCATGCTGAGGTGCTGATCATGCTGAGGTGCTGTGGGTCGCCGGGCAGCCACGGGGGAAGCCGCCCGGCGACGGCTGAAATGGTACACACGGGACCGTGGCACCTGTCCACCCACCCGCCGTGAGTCTCCGCGGACTCTCGGCGTACTCCCAGCCCGGTGTCAGACAAGTGTGGTTGTCTCAAGCGGCCGGAATCGGGACGTGTCACGCTTGGTGGGTCCCGCGGACTAGCCTTTGATCAAGCGAACGACACCCACTCTGTGGAGGACCTGTGGCCGAAGAGACCACGCCCGAGGTGCCCGTCTCCGACAGTGAGCCCGACGCTCCGCCGCCGGCGGCGGCACAGGGCACCACTCCGGCGCAGGACGCCACCCAGGTCGAGCGGGCGCTCTTCGAGGTCAAACGCGTCATCGTCGGCCAGGACCGGATGGTCGAGCGGATGTTCGTGGCGCTGCTCGCCCGCGGCCACTGTCTGATCGAGGGCGTGCCCGGCGTCGCCAAGACGCTCGCGGTCGAGACGCTGGCCAAGGTGGTCGGCGGCACGTTCTCCCGCATCCAGTTCACTCCCGACCTGGTGCCGGCCGACATCGTCGGCACCCGGATCTACCGGCAGTCCAGCGAGAAGTTCGACGTGGAGCTCGGCCCGGTCTTCGTCAACTTCCTGCTCGCCGACGAGATCAACCGCGCGCCGGCCAAGGTGCAGTCCGCGCTGCTGGAGGTCATGGCCGAGCAGCAGGTGTCGATCGGCGGCGAGAGCCACCGCGTGCCGCACCCGTTCCTGGTCATGGCCACGCAGAACCCGATCGAGCAGGAGGGCGTCTACCCGCTGCCCGAGGCGCAGCGCGACCGCTTCCTGATGAAGATCGTGGTCGGCTACCCGACGGACGCGGAGGAGCGCGAGATCGTCTACCGGATGGGCGTGCGCGCCCCCGAGCCGATGTCGATCTTCACGCCACACGACCTGATCAAGCTGCAGAACAAGGCCGACCAGGTCTTCGTGCACAACGCACTGATCGACTACGCGGTCCGCGTGGTGCTCGCCACCCGAGCCCCGGCCGACCACGGCATGCAGGACGTGGCCCGCCTGATCCAGTACGGCGCCAGCCCGCGCGCATCGCTCGGCATCGTCCGCGCCACCCGCGCGCTCGCGGTGCTCCGCGGCCGCGACTACGCGCTGCCGCAGGACATGCAGGACATCGCGCCCGACATCCTGCGTCACCGCCTGGTGCTCAGCTACGACGCGCTCGCCGACGACGTGCCGGCCGACCACGTGGTCGCCCGGATCATGGCGACCGTCCCGCTGCCCTCGGTCACGCCGCGCCAGGGCGCCACCCCGGGCGCGCAGACCGCACCGGCCGGCTGGCCCGGGGCCCGGTGATCGGATGATCCGGGGCCTCGCACCGGCCGAGTCGACCCGATCCGAAGCGGTCCTCTCCCGGCTGCAGTTGCTCGTCACCCGGAAACTCGACGGCCTGCTGCAGGGCGACTACGCCGGCCTGCTGCCCGGCCCCGGGACCGAGGCCGGCGAGTCGAGGGAATACTCGCCCGGCGACGACGTCCGCCGGATGGACTGGCCGGTCACCGCGCGCACCACGGTCCCGCACGTGCGCCGCACCGTCGCCGACCGCGAACTGGAGACGTGGATCGCGCTGGACCTCTCCGCCAGCCTCGACTTCGGCACCGCCCGCTGGCTCAAACGCGACCTCGCGGTCGCCGCCGTCGCCGCCATCGGGCACCTGGCCGTGCGCGGCGGCAACCGGCTCGGCGCCGTGATCGGCACCGGCGGCAGCACCCAGCGCCGCCCCGCCCGCCCCGGCCGCAAGGAGGCGCAGGGCCTGCTCCGGCACGTCGCCGCGCTGCCCAGCGCGCCCGGCCGCTCCGACCTCGGCGAACTCGTCGATCTGCTCAACAAGCCACCCCGCCGCCGCGGCGTCGCGGTGGTCATCTCCGACTTCATGTCCGACCCGGCCACCTGGACCCGGCCCGTGAAGAAACTCGCGGTCCGGCACGACGTTCTCGCCATCGAGATCGTCGACCCCCGCGAACTCGAACTCCCGGACGTCGGCGTGCTCGCCGTCGTCGATCCGGAGACCGGCGCCGTGCACGAGGTCCAGACCTCAGACCCCAAACTACGCCGGCGGTACGCTGAGGGAGCTGCCGCGCAACGTGCGGCCATCGCGTCCGCGCTGCGCGGCGCCGGCGCGGCCCACCTGCGGCTGCGCACCGACTCCGACTGGCTGCTCGACATGGTTCGCTTCGTGGCCGCCCAGCGGCACGCCCGGACCCGAGGGACGACGCGATGATTCGCTTTCTGGAACCGTTCTGGCTGCTCCTGGTGCTGCCGGTGCTCGCGACCGCGGGCGCCTACGTCTGGCGGCAGCTGCGCAAGAGCACGGTCGCGGTGCGCTTCAGCAACGTCGAGTTGCTGCGCACCCTCGCCCCGAAAGGACTCGGCTGGCGCAAGCACATCGGCCCGACCGCGTTCCTGCTCGCGCTGCTCACCCTGGCACTCGGCATGGGCCGCCCGTCGGTCGACACCGAGAAGCCCCTGGAGCGCGCCACCATCATCCTCGCCATGGACGTCTCCCTCTCCATGCAGGCCGACGACGTGGCCCCGAACCGCCTGGAGGCCGCACAGGTCGCCGCCAAGCAGTTCGTCGGCGAACTGCCCGAAACCTTCAACGTCGGCCTGGTCTCCTTCGCCAAGGCCGCGAACGTCCTGGTCGCCCCCACCAAGGACCGCTCTGCCGTGATCTCCGCCATCGACGGCCTCACCCTCGCCGAGGCGACCGCCACCGGCGAGGCCGTCTTCACCTCCCTCGACGCCGTCCGCACCGTCCCCGCCGACGGCGCCGAGGGCGCACCCCCGGCGCGAATCGTCCTGCTCTCCGACGGCTACCGGACGTCCGGGCGGTCGATCGAGGAGGCGGGCGCGGCAGCGGTCGCCGCGAACGTCCCGGTGTCGACGATCGCGTTCGGCACGGACAGCGGGATCGTCGACATCGCGGGAGATCTGCAGCCGGTTCCGGTCGACCGGTATTCGCTGGCGCAGTTGGCCGAGGCGACGAAGGGATTCTTCTACGAGGCTGCTTCGGTGACCGAGTTGAAGCAGGTCTATGAAGACATGGGTAGCTCCATCGGGTATCGGATAGAACCGCGTGAAGTGACTCAGTGGTATGCGGGGTTCGCTTTACTGCTCGGCCTGGTGGCGGCTGTCTGTAGCCTTCTCTGGTCGTCGCGATTGCCTTGACCGGCGTCCGGCCGGCGCTGGGGCGGAGTTCGCTGGCGGGTGGCTCCAATCCACCCTTCGGGCTGACCTTCGGGCCCGACCTTCCGCCTTTAGCCTTCGCTTTGGCCTTCAGCGCCTGGAAGTACCTCTTCCAGAAATAAGGCTAGCCTCCTAGGAAGACCAGAGGCCGTGCACCACGCCACCCCAGCGAGGCCGAAGCCGCTCCCGATCAAGCGCCCGAGCGCGAGAGACGACATTCAGCTAGGCGTCCCGCTGACCAGTACGAAGAGGGTGACCACCCAGGCGGTGGCCAGCATCAGACCCAGCGGTGCTACGTAACGGCTCATGGTGGTGTCTCCGGTGGCGAGCCCCGTGCTGCGCAGGGAAGCGCAACCGCAGGGGGAGATCAACGCGCGGATGCTCCCGGTCGTCCGCGGCGGCGCGATGCGCGCGCGGATGAAGCCCCGGCCCGAAGAGCGGGGGGAAAACGGGAAGCGGTCACCGGGTCAGTCGCTGTGTGGAGACGCCGGGAGCGGCGTCAGCGGAACTGACGGGTGGCCCGGCTATGACTGGGGGGATCGCTATCTCGCATAGCAATCACCTCCCGCAGTCGTTCCGGACCGAACCGACGCCACCTTACACCCGTTACCCGCGACCGTGTTTGACCATCCGGTGAACACGAACGTCGTGTCGTGTGTGGACGGGTCGGCCGGCGCCGACGGCGACCGGTGGGCATAACGCCTGATCAGGAAAGAGGATGCCCACAAGCGGGAGCGGGTAAACCCGTCGATCTCCGATCCACGTCACGAATGGTGACGGACACTGAGCGTGACCGTTGTCCGATCATGGACAACGGTCACCGCAACCCGATCGTGACGTGTCAGTGCGCGGTCACACCCGGCAGCGCGAGCGCCGCCACGGCCGGCAGCGTGGGGGACTCCGCGGTCAGGTAGGCATCGTGCACGGTGGACGGTGCCGTCGGCAGCGGAAGCGCGCCGAACGACGCCGCCGCCGGCGGGGTGCCGTGTCCGAAGCCGAACAGACTGCCGGCCGGCACCCGGGCGATCCAGTCGGCGTCGGCGCGGGCGGCCCAGACCCGTACCCCCGGGAAGTCCGTGGCTTTCGCGGCGCCGATGCCCGGCGCGCCGAGCGCGACCAGGTCGGTGACGGCCGGTGCACCGGCTCGGACGGCCAGCCCGGCCACGATGGCGCCGTAGCTGTGGCCGACGAGGGTGACGGGTACGCCGGGGCGGGCCGCGCCGAGGCCGGACAGTAGCTGGGTGAGGGCGCGGGCACCGGAGCGGGCGACCTCCTCCCGGGCCGCGGAGACGCCGACGCCGTCCGGCGGGTCGTAGCCGAGCCAGGCGATGACCGCGACCCGGGCGTGCGGGTCGTGCGCGAGCGCCGCCTCGTGTACCGCCCGGGCCTGCACCGCGGGGGCCCGCCGGGCGACGTTGCCCAGGCCGCGGGTGAACGTGTCGAGTGTGGTGGCGACGCCGGGGACGACGATCGTGATCCGTTCGGCGGTGGCGAGGTCGCCGAAGACCTCGGCGGCCTGCCCGTCGCCGCGCGGGTCGAAGCCGAGGAACGTGCGGCCGGCCCAGGACGCGTAGGGCTGCCCGGCCGCGCGCATCGACGCGGTGCCGACCGTGTAGAGCCGGTCGATCCGACGTGCGCACTCGTGCGGCGTCGCGCAGCCGGCCAGCGTCCCGGCGATGGTGGCGGCCATCCGGGGCCGGACCCGGCTGGGGTGGTGCACCGGCAACATCGGCAGGTATGCCCACAGCACCACGGCGACCAGGGCGGTCATCAGCATGCGTCCCGTCATGGCGGTCCTCTCCTCGCTGGAGGGGACACCGTGCGGCGCCGGCCACGGGTGTCGCGTCCCTCCCCAGAGCCGCCTTTCGACTGGCTTTCCGGAGGTACGTGACCAAACCGTGATCCGTTCACTACGGCGGAGGTACTACTCGCCCGGGGAGATCAGGCCGGTCTCGTAGGCGAGCACGACGGCCTGGGCCCGGTCGCGGAGGCCGAGTTTGCCGAGGATCCGGCCGACGTGCGTCTTCACGGTCTGCTCCGCGACCACCAGGTCGGCGGCGATCTCGGTGTTCGACCGGCCGCGGGCGATCAGGCGCAGCACCTCGGTCTCCCGGGCGGTGAGCGCGTTCAGCGCGGTGGGCCGCGGCCGCTCCCGGGGCGCGGGCCGCGCGGTGAACTCCGCGATCAGCCGGCGGGTGACGGACGGGGCCAGCAGCGCCTCGCCGGAGGCGACCACGCGCACGGCCTGGACCAGGTCGGCGCCGGGCGCGTCCTTGAGCAGGAACCCGCTGGCCCCGGCGCGCAGTGCCTCGAAGACGTAGTCGTCCAGGTCGAACGTGGTCAGGATGAGCACCTTGGGCCGGTCGGCGCCGGGGTCGGCGAGCAGCCGCCGGGTCGCCTCCAGCCCGTCCATGACCGGCATGCGCACGTCCATCAGCACCACGTCCGGGTCGAGGCGGCGGGTCTCGGCCACGGCCTGTTCGCCGTTCGCGGCGGAGCCGACGACCACCAGGTCGGGCTGGGCGGCGAGCAGCGCGCCGAACCCCTCGCGAACCATCGCCTGGTCGTCGGCGATCAACAGCTTGATCAAGGAACTCTGCCTTTAGTCGAACTGGGGGTGGGTGGTCGGGGCGGTAGCCGGGCTTTGGTCGAACTAGGGGTGGGTGGTCGGGGCGGTAGCCGGGTCCAGGAGGGGAAAGGTGGCGGAGACCTCGAAACCGCCGCGGGACGGCATCGCTATGAACGTGCCGCCGAGCGCCTGCGCCCGCTCCCGCATCCCCATCAAACCGTGTCCGGAGCCGCCTGGCGACGGCGAGGCGGACCCGGCCGGTGCCGGCCCGTTCGCCACGGTGACGCGCAGCGCGCCGCCGTCCTCGGAGACGGAGACGGTCACCCGCACCACCGCGCCCGGCGCGTGCCGGCCCGCGTTCGCCACCGCCTCCTGCACGATCCGGTACGCGGCGAGCGACACCGGCTCCGGGGGTGCCGGCTCGATCTCGTCCATCTCCAGCGACACCGGCATGCCGGCCTCGTAGGCGGTGGTGATCAGCGCGGGCACGTCCGCGAGCGTCGGCTGCGGCGCCAGTTGCCGGTCGTCCTCGCGGTTGGTGCGCAGCACGCCGAGCAGCCGCCGCATGTCCGCGAGCGTCTCCCGGGCCGCGTCCGCGATCGCGGCGAACTCGTCGCGGGCCGGTCCGGGCAGCTCGGCCAGCCGGTACGGCGCGGTCTCCGCCCGCACCGCGATCATCGACATGTGGTGGGCGACCACGTCGTGCATCTCGCGTGCGATCCGGGCCCGCTCCTCCAGCACCGCGCGCTGCGCCTTGGCCAGGTCGGTGATCTCCTCCTGCGCCTCCAGGCTCTGCTGCGCGCGGGTCCGCCGCCGCACCTGGTCGCCGAGCACGATCACGACGAGGAACAGCATCCAGACCGCGAACGCGTTGTCGTTCGGCGTGTAGACGAAGCAGGGGATCGCCATCAGCAGCGCGACCCAGAGCACCATGCCGCCCGCGGCCCGGGCCGAGACGACGCCGCACACCAGCAGGAGCACGATGATCTGCACCGGGTTCCACGGCCAGTCCGAGGTCTCCCGGTCGGTCCAGAGCGCGCCGATGAACGCGCCGGCGTAGGCGAACCGCCATGCGATCACCGGCCGCCAGAAGACGAACAGCAGCGGTACCGTGCCGGAGGCCGAGAGCAGCGTCGCGATCTCCATCGAGAGGTTGCGCTGCGACTGCAGATAGGCCGCGCCGGCGGCGGTCAGAGCGACGATCAGGAGCAGCCCCAGCGGTACGAGCCAGCGCCGCGTCCCCGCCCACCGCGAGCCCGGCCGCGTCGGCGCGAACGGGTAGTCGGCGCCGGCGATCAGCCGGCCGAGATCGCGCAGCGGCGTGGGCCGGCGGAGGCGTGATGCGGGGGACACCCCGGCAGGCTACGGCGGGTGACATCGCGGTGTCGTGCCTCCACGGGTGCTCATACCCTGGTATGACCCGCCTCACCGGCACCGATGGTTACCGTTTACCAATCGGTAGCACCTAGGCTCACCCCGACCGCCTGCCGCCCGGCAGGCCGAGAGCAGGGAGTGTGACCGTGGCGCGCACGGTGCTGGTGACCGGAGGCAACCGCGGAATCGGGTTGTCCATCGCCCAGGCGTTCGCCAAGCAGGGCGACCGGGTGGCGATCACCCACCGCGGGTCCGGCGCACCCGACGGCGACCTCTTCGGCGTGCGGTGCGACATGACCGACCCGGCCTCGATCGACGCCGCGTTCACGCAGGTCGAGGAGAAGCTCGGCCCGGTCGAGGTGCTGGTCGCGAACGCCGGCATGACCGCGGACACGCTGCTGCTGCGGATGACGGACGAGCAGTTCACCGACGTGGTCGAGACGAACCTGACCGGGGCGTTCCGGGTGGCCAAGCGGGCCACGCCGAAGATGGTCCGGGCCCGCTGGGGTCGCATGATCTTCATTTCCTCCGTGGTCGGGCTGTCCGGCAACCCGGGCCAGGTCAACTACGCGGCCAGCAAGGCGGGCCTGGTCGGCGTGGCCCGGTCGATCACGCGGGAGCTGGCCTCGCGCAACATCACGGCGAACGTGGTGGCGCCCGGCTTCATCGACACCGCGATGACCGACGTGCTCTCCGACGAGCGCAAGGCGGAGATCAAGAAGCAGATCCCGCTCGGCCGGATGGCCACGCCGGAGGAGGTCGCGTCCGTGGTCACCTGGCTGGCGAGCGACGGTGCGGTCTACGTCACCGGCGCGGTCATCCCGGTCGACGGCGGCATGGGCATGGGTCACTGAAGTAACTCGACAAAGGGATATGGAACAGTGTCTGGATTGCTTGAGGGCAAGCGCCTGCTGATCACCGGCGTGCTCACCGACGCGTCGATCGCGTTCTCCACGGCCAAGCTCGCGCAGGAGGCCGGTGCGGAGGTCATCCTGACCGGCTTCGGCCGGCTGTCGCTGGTCGAGCGCACCGCGAAGCGCCTGCCCAAGCCGGTGCCGATCATCGAGCTGGACGTGTCGAACAAGGAGCACCTGGACGGGCTGGCCGACAAGGTCCGCGAGCACGTCGACGGCCTGGACGGCGTGGTCCACTCGATCGGCTTCGCGCCGCAGAGCTGCCTCGGCGGCGGGTTCATGGACGCGCCGTGGGAGGACGTGGCCACGGCCGTGCAGGTCTCCACGTACTCGTACCCGGCGCTCGCCAAGGCCTGCGCGCCGCTGATGGCGCCCGGCTCCGGCATCGTCGGGCTCACCTTCGACGCGACCGTGGCCTGGCCGGTCTACGACTGGATGGGCGTCGCGAAGGCGGGCCTGGAGTCGGCGAACCGCTACCTGGCGCTGCACCTCGGCAAGGACGGCATCCGCAGCAACCTGGTCGCGGCCGGTCCGCTGCGCACGATCGCCGCGAAGTCGATCCCGGGCTTCGACCAGTTCGAGGAGGAGTGGACCAAGCGGGCCCCGATCAAGTGGGACCTCCACGACACCGAGCCGGCCGCGAAGGCCATCCTCGCGCTGCTCTCCGACTGGTTCCCGGCCACCACGGGCGAGATCGTGCATGTCGACGGTGGCTTCCACGCGATCGGCGCATGATCTTCGCGCCTATCGCGCGGAGGGTTGGGATTTGGCGTTGCGGTGATCGGCGCATGATCTTCGCGCCTATCGCGTGGAGGGTTGGGATTTGGCGTTGCGGTGATCGGCGCATGATCTTCGCGCCTGTCGCGTGGAGCGTTGAGCTCTAGCGTCACAGCCGTCGGCGCATAAAGATCAACATCCTTCGGGGGTACGGGACGGGAGCGCGCTCCCGTCCCGTACCCCCGAAGCTTTGGTGTTGTGTTGGTCGCGTTTCTAGGGGGCTGACGCCTCGTCGTGCGGGTCGAGCGGGCAGACTGGGTCCCGTGGGTTACGACGCGTTGCTGGTGATGTCGTTCGGCGGGCCCGAGGGCCCCGATGACGTGATGCCGTTCCTGGAGAACGTGGTCCGGGGTCGTGGGGTGCCGCGGGAACGCCTGCTCGCGGTGGCCGAGCACTACATGCACTTCGGCGGCGTGTCCCCGATCAATCAGCAGTGCCGCGACCTGATCGCCGCGCTGAAGGCAGACTTCGCCGCGCACGGTGTGGACCTGCCGATCTACTGGGGCAACCGCAACTGGCACCCGATGATGGCGGACACGCTCGCCCAGATGAAGGCGGACGGCATCCGGACCGCGCTCGGCTTCGCGACCAGCGCCTACGGCGGTTACTCGTCCTGCCGGCAGTACTGGGAGGACATCGACAAGGGCCGGGCCGCGGTGGACGGCGCGCCCGAGATCCACAAGCTGCGGCAGTTCTGGGACCACCCGGGCTTCGTCGAGCCGCACGCGGACGCGCTCCGCGACGCGCTGGCCACGCTCGATCCGGCGCGCCGGGAGACCACCCGGATCGTCTTCACCGCGCACTCCATCCCGAACTCGATGGCCGCGACCGCGGGCCCTACCGGCGGGCGCTACGAGGCGCAGCTGAACGAGACCGCGGCGCTGGTCGCCTCCGCCGCCGGCACGGACCTGCCGTGGGACCTGGTCTGGCAGAGCCGCTCCGGCCCGCCGCAGGTGCCGTGGCTGGAGCCGGACATCAACGACCACCTGAGCGCGCTCGCCGAGAAGGGCGTGACGGACGTCGCGGTCAGCCCGATCGGCTTCGTCTCCGACCACCTCGAGGTCGTCTGGGACCTGGACAACGAGGCCCGCGAGACCGCGGGGGAACTGGGCCTGGGCTATGCGCGCGCGGGCACGCCCGGTCACGATCCGCGTTATGTGACCATGGTGCGTGAGCTGGTGCTGGAGCGGCTGTCCGAGCCGGTCGGCGACGGCGTCCGGGCGCCGTTCACCGCGGCCGAGCCGGTCTGCGTGTCGAATCCGGGGCGGCGGCTGGGCAGCATCCCGGTGTGGGACTACTGTGCGGTGGACTGCTGCAAGCCGCCGGCGCGTCCGGCTCGATGAGCTTCCGTGGTGTGATCTTCCCGAGGGAGAGGCCGATGGGCGGCGACCGCAAGCCGGTGGAGAGCTGGCTGACCGACATGGACGGTGTGCTGGTGCACGAGGGTCAGCCGGTGCCCGGCGCGCCCGAGTTCATCAACCGCCTCCGGTCGTCCGGCAAGCCGTTCCTGATCCTGACGAACAACTCCATCTACACGCCGCGTGACCTGCATGCGCGGCTGTCCCGGATGGGTTTCGAGGTGCCGGAGTCGGCGATCTGGACGGCCGCGCTCGCGACCGCGCAGTTCCTCTCCGACCAGCGCCCCGGCGGCACGGCTTATGTGATCGGTGAGGCCGGCCTGACCACGGCCATGCACGCGGTCGGCTACATCCTGTCCGACTACGACCCGGACTACGTGGTGCTCGGCGAGACCCGGACGTACAGTTTCGAGGCGATCACCAAGGCCGTGCGGCTGATCAACGACGGTGCGAAGTTCATCTGCACGAACCCGGACCCGACCGGCCCGTCCGTCGAGGGCGCGCTGCCGGCCGCGGGCTCGGTCGCCGCGATGATCTCCAAGGCGACCGGCGTCGATCCGTACTTCGTGGGCAAGCCGAACCCGATGATGATGCGCTCCGCGCTGAACACCATCGAGGCGCACTCGGAGACGACCGCGATGATCGGCGACCGGATGGACACGGACGTCCTGTGCGGACTCGAGGCCGGGCTGCACACGATCCTGGTGCTCTCCGGCATCTCGGACGAGGTGGAGGCGGATCGGTACCCGTACCGTCCGTCGCGTGTGGTCAACTCCGTCGCGGACCTGATCGACGAGATCTGAGAGATCCTTGTAGGCTGCCCCCGCACCTTAATAGATGTGGGGGAATGGGACATGACCGACGTAGCCGACAATGGCGCCACGCGCGGCACGACCTCTGTGGACGACGAGGTCGTCGAGAAGATCGCGGCCGCGGCCGCCCGCACCGTGCCGGGCGTGACCGACCTCGGTGGCGACGTGGCGCGCTTCTTCAACACCGTGTTCGACCGGGTCGGGCTGGACGCGGTCGGCGACGCCACCCGCGGCGTGAACGCGAAGATCACCGGCACCGCCGCCGAGATCAACGTCGTGCTGGTGATCGAGGCCGGCTCGGTCGTCGCGGACGTGACCGAGGCCGTGCGGGTCGCCGTGATCGAGGCGGTCGAGAAGTACGGCCTGACCGTGTCCGCCGTCAACGTGAAGGTCGACGACATCGAGGTCGGCGGGACCCCAACGTCGGTATAGTCCTAGTTTGTGCCGAATTTCGATACGGTGAACCGGCGCCTGCTCGCTGAGCTGCAGCGCAACGCGCGACAGACCAACCGCGAGCTGGCCCGGATCATCGGCACGGCCGAGTCGACCTGCCTGGAACGCGTGCGGCTGCTGCACGCCGAGGGCGTCATCACCGGACATCACAGCGAGGTCGACCTGACCGCGCTGGGCCGTCCGGTGCAGGCCGTGATCGGCGTGCGCCTCCAGCCCAAGACCCGCGCGGCCGTCGACGAGTTCCGTGCGCTGGCGCTGGGCCTGCCCGAGACGATCGCCGCGTTCCACACCGCCGGCGCCGAGGACTTCCTGGTGCACGTCGCCGTCCCCGGCCCCCGCGAACTCGACGGCCTGGTCCTCGACCGCCTCGCCGCCCACTGGGCCGTCGCCGACCTCCGCACCACCCTGGTCTACGAACACTCCCGCCGCCGCCCCGTCGAGCCCCTGCTCTAGAGCCTGTATCGAAGTGGGAGACGGGCTGCGGCGTGGCCCAGGCGCCGCCTGGCCGCACGGCGCAAAAGCCCACATACAACACCGGTATGAGGGCTTCCGCGCCGCACACCCTCCACGACACCTGGACCTCGCCTCGCTCCGGCCCCCACTTCGATACAGGCTCTAGGCCGTGGCTCGCCCACCCGGCCGGCGGGAAGGCCGCCTGCGGCCGACCGGTGCCCAACGCCACTTGGCCTATTTCGATCTTCAGGCTTATTCAGCGGCGCGAGCCGACGCCGCATCGCCGCAGCCCAGCGCCGTCGGCGCGCAACGCGCTGAATAATCCTCCTTGGAGTAGGTGCAGTGAGGCTTATTCAGCGCAGCGAACCGGCACCGCGTCGCCGCAGGCCGCGCGGTCTGACGAGGGCGGCGCTGAATAGGCCTCGGTACGGCTTTGCCCAGGAGGAATGCTGTCAGTTCGATCCGGGTTCAGAGGTGATCTTTGCTGTCGGTGCGCGATTCGCGCACGGCCTCCGGGGGTCGAAACACCGCGGGCGCCAGGCGGAGCCGTACCCCTCCGATGTGCTCGGGCGCCTGGCGCCCGAAATCTCCTGATAAAGCCGTCAAGCGCTTACCTGGCGACGCCGGGAATTCTTTGACGATCCTGGGTCTGGCGCCTGAGTGATCAATCAGTGGAGCGAAAGAGCGATCAACTTCGATTTTTGATCTATCTTTTGCTCCACTGATTGATCACTCAGGCCGCAGTGGTGGGACCTCGCGGGCGGGCGGTCCGCGCCGGAGGGTTGGATGTCGCGATATTTCGGGCGCAGAGCGCCTGGGTGCCGCGCGCGGGCTGGGTTGGCCCGCGCTGCCCGGCCCGAGGGGGCGGGCGACAGGGGGTGGACCGGCGCGTCGCGTGGATGCCGGCGAGGTGCTTGTGAAAGGCGCAGCTCGAACTCCATGATCGACTTAACCTGAGTGGCAGTGGACCGGTGCCCGCGGGAGCACTCGGAACGTGCCCACGCCGGAAGCGGGCAAAGAAAGGTTCTAATGAACTTTCAGCGCCGGGGTGAGCCGCCGGTCAATCGTGATCAGGTGTCGTTGAGGGTTGTTCAGCGTGCAGCGCGCCGACACCGCCGGCCTGCGGCGACGCGGCGTCGGCTCAGCCCCGCTGAATAAGCCTCGTTGACGTCGTTAGAACGACTTGAAGGACGCCCGGATCACCGGAGAGACCAGACCCTGACGCCGGAAAGCTCAGTGCAGCGCCAGCGGTGCGTTGCAGGCGGCGACCAGGGCGCGGCGGCACGCGGTGGTGAGTGGACGGAGGGCGGCGTCGCGTTGCTGGGCCTCGAAGTTGTTGACCGCGCCGCCGGGGGCGGCGGTGGAGGCGAGTGCCAGCACCCGGTCCAGGACGGACGCTCGCGCGTAGAGCCGGCGGGCCCGTGGGTCGAAACCGGCCGGGAGGTCGGTGCCGGCGTCGGGCTTGCGGAGGGCGGCGAGCGCGCCGGCCAGCTCCGGCTTCCAGGCGGCGACGTCGAGCCGGGTCAGCGCGTTGGTGGCCTCGGCGAGCGCGAGTGACAGGTCGGACTCGGCCTCGGCCGCGGACGGCTCGGTCAGCGCGGCGCGCGGTGCGGTGCCGGGCAGCGGGTGGAAGCGCCACAGGACCGTGGAGAAGGTCACGCCGGAGCCGGAGGTGTGCGTGCGGACCTCCGGGACCAGCCCGAAGCCGCGGGCGACGATGCCCTCGCCGGCCAGCAGCGCCGCGTCGGTGAACTCACCCGGGCCGGGCAGGCCGCGCGGGTCGCCGGGGACCGGCAGCACCAGGCGGATCTCGTCGGGGTGCACCTTCGCGAAGGCGGGCAGCGCGGCGCCGAGCGCGACGTCGGACCAGGTGCCGGGGGCGTCGGCGGCCAGCTGCTCCTCGTCGGGCGCCAGACCGCGGATCTCCTCGGCCAGGTCGTCGAACGGGACGAGGCCGGCACGCCATGCGCGCACCCAGGCCGTGAACCGGGTCGACCGGCGCGCCACCAGCGTCGTGGCGCCTGCGGTGGGGGACATGCAGAGAAGGGTACGACGCGGGTACGACGAATGTCGCGCCTCGCACTGTCGAGAACGTCACGCGACCACGGCGTGGGTGATGGTTCGGCAAACGTGAGCGGGTTACCGTCCTGACCATGTATGGGGAGGACGTGCTCGCCGGGAACCGCCGCCGGCGCAAGACGATTCCGGTGGTCGAGGCCGAGCTGGACCTGGTCGTCGAGGACGTCTCGTCCGGCTTCTGCGGCGCGGTGGCCGGCTTCGAGTACGGCGCGGTCGTGCTGGAGGACCGCCACGGCCGCCGCCGCAACTTCCCGCTGGAACCGGCTGCGTTCCTGCTCGACGGCGCCACGGTCACGCTGCGGCGCCCCACCGCGACACCGGCCGCCGTGCCCGGCCGCCGGCTGACCGCGTCCGGCTCGATCGCGGTCGCGAACGTGCCCGCTCAGGTCGCCAGGGCCAGCCGGATCTGGGTCGAGGGCATCCACGACGCCACGCTGGTCGAGCGCGTCTGGGGCGACGACCTGCGCATCGAGGGCGTGGTCGTGGAACCGCTGGACGGCATCGACGACCTCTCCGCCGCGGTCGCGGACTTCCGGCCGTCACCGGACCGCCGCCTCGGCGTGCTCGTCGACCACCTGGTCCCCGGCTCCAAGGAGAGCCGCATCGTCGCGTCCGTGACGTCACCGCACGTGCTGGTGACCGGCCACCCCTACGTGGACATCTGGCAGGCGGTCAAGCCGGACCGGGTCGGCATCCGCGCCTGGCCGGAGATCCCGCGCGGGGTCGACTGGAAGGAGGGCGTCTGTGCCGCGCTCGGCGTCGCCACCCCGCAGGACATGTGGCGCCGCATCCTGTCCTCGGTCGGCAGTTACCGCGACCTGGAGACCCCGTTGATCAACTCCATGGAACGCCTGATCGACTTCGTCACGGTCCTTGAGGAATGAGAGACTCTCCCGCTTCCGGCGTGGCCGGGTTCCGAGTGCTCCCGCGGGCACCGGTCGTCGCGGGCGCTCCTTCCTGCACGTCGGGTGGGTGGTCGCCGAGAACCCACGCGGCACGGGAGTCGCGGGAGCACGGGAGTCGCGGGAGTAGGGGAAACGCCGCGGGGTGGCTCAGTCCGGGGCGCGGGTGAAGACCGCGGTGGCGATGTTCAAGGACGTCACCGTGCCGGCGTCGTCGAGGAGCGGCGTCAGGACCTCGCCCGCGTTGGAGCCGGTCCGGCCGCGCCAGCGGGCCGGGGCCTCCTGACGGAAGTGCCAGGCGGTACGGTCCGGGAGCGTCACGCAGGTCATCCGGAGCTCGGCCGCGTCCGCGTGCCAGGTGATCTCGTACTCGCGGCCCATCCACCACCAGCGGCCGCAGAGTGGCAGCGCGTCGTCCGGCGGCGGGGTGCCGGTGGCGCGCCACGGGCGGGGAAGCGGCGGTTCCAGGTCCAGGACCGCGGTGAGCGCGTCCGTGGTGACGGTGCGCAGGCCGCCGAGCGTGGGCATGGTGTGGGCGTTGGTGAACGCGACCACGCCGGTGCGGGTCGGACGGTGCACGGTGAGCTGCGCGGCGTACCCGGGCATCGAGCCGCCGTGGCCGGTGAAGACGCGCTCGCCGACGCGGAACAGTTCGACGCCGAGCCCGTGGCCGTGCGTCCAGGACTCGAGGTCGCTGATCGCGACCGGCGCGCACATCTCCGCGACCGTCTCCCGGGACAGCACGGTGGGCACCGGGTCGGCCAGGAAGCCGGCCCATTTGGCCAGGTCGGTGATGGTGGACCAGAGCTGGCCGGCCGGGGCCATCGCGCCGGCGTCCGTGCGCGGCTGTTCGGCGAGCGTGTGCTGCCACGGGTGGACGACGTGGCCGCGGGCGAACGGCTCGACCGGGTGGTACGTGGTGCGCTTCATGCCGAGCGGGTCGATCACGCGCTTGGCCAGCAGGGACGGCCAGGTCTCGCCGGTGACGCGGTGCAGCACGGCGCCGAGCACGCCGTAGGCCAGATTGGAGTAGTGGTACGTCCGGTACGGCGGCCAGGAGATCTTCTCGAACGACAGACCCTCGATCAGCGTGTCCGTGTCGCCGCCGGTGGTGCGCGCCCACCAGTCGCCGTCCGGCTCGCGCTGCAGGCCGGCGACGTGCGCGAGCAGCTGACGCAGCGTGACGCCGCCGATCGAGGTGCCGGGCAGGTGCCGGTAGACGAGGTCGTCGAGGGAGAACGCGCCCTCGTCGCGCAGCTGCATGACCATGGCCGCGGTCATCGTCTTGGTGATCGAGCCGATCCGGTACTGCGTCTTGGCGTCCGGGCGCGGTGCCTCGCCGGCGCCGGTGAAGCAGGCCAGGGCCCGGTCCCGGACGACGCCGAGGACCAGTGACGGCACCCGGCCGGCCGACTGTGCCGACGTGACGATCTCATTGACCCGGCGACTGGTTTCCGGCAACAACGACACGTGCAACTCCGTTTCGGGGCGGACGGCCGGATTTTCTTTCGTTAGGATTTCGTCATGTTCGACCGCCCACAGTGCGGTATATTCCCGCCAATCTAACGCATTTCCGGCGGCCGGGATGTTGCCGCGCGGGTCAGTATGTTGATGCCCGGCCCCATTCAAGATCCGGTGCGTTCGCGGTAGGTGCACGGGCGTGACACGATCAGTTCGTGGAGCCCTTTCTGTGGATCGCACTCGGCGCCGTTCTGGCCGTCGCCGAGATCTTCACGGTGTCGCTCTTCCTCATCATGTTCGCGGCCGGCGCGTTCGCCGCGGCCGGCGCCGCCGCGCTCGGCTTCGGCGTGGCCGTGCAGCTGGCCGTGTTCGCCGGCGTCTCCGCCGCCACGGTCGCCGCGTTCTGGCCGCTCATCCGCCGGCACCGGCTCGGCGACGCGGACGGTGACGACCCGCACCACTTCGACGCGCGCGGCGTGGAGGGCGAGACCGCGCTGGTGCTGGACCGGGTCGACGGCGAGCACGGCCAGGTGAAGATCGGCGGCGAGCTGTGGAACGCGCGGCCGTTCGACGACACCGAGGCGTACGAGGCCGGTGAGCGCGTGCGTGTGATCAAAGTGCAGGGAGCGACCGTCTACGTCTGGCGTGAGGGCATCGGCCCGGCGTCGCGGACGGAGTTGGAGGAATAGATGGAGACATTCATCGGCGTGGTTGTCGGCGCCATCGCACTGCTCGTGGTGGTCACGCTCATCTCGGCGTTGAAGATCGTGCCGCAGCAGCGTGAATACATCGTGGAGCGCCTCGGCAAATATCAGCGCACGCTGACCCCGGGACTGAACCTGCTGATCCCGTTCATCGATCAGGTCCGGGCTCGGGTCGATGTGCGGGAGCAGGTGGTCAGCTTCCCGCCGCAGCCGGTGATCACCTCGGACAACCTGAGCGTCTCGATCGACACCGTGCTGTACTTCAAGGTCGTCAACTCGGCGGACGCGACGTACCAGATCGCGAACTTCCTGCAGGCGATCGAGCAGCTCACGGTCACCACGCTGCGTAACGTCATCGGATCGTTCGATCTGGAGCGCGCGCTGACCAGCCGCGAGGAGATCAACCGGCACCTGTCCGGCGTGCTGGACGAGACCACCGGCCGCTGGGGCATCAAGGTCACCCGCGTCGAGATCAAGGCGATCGAGCCTCCGCCGAGCATCCGCGACTCGATGGAGAAGCAGATGCGTGCGGAGCGGGACCGCCGTGCCGCGATCCTGAACGCGGAGGGCCACAAGCAGTCCGCGATCCTCACGGCCGAGGGCGACAAGCAGGCGGCGATCCTCAAGGCGGACGGTAACCGGCAGTCGCGGATCCTGGAGGCCGAGGGCCAGGCCAAGGCGATCCGCACGGTCTTCGACGCGATCCACACCGCGAACCCGAGCCAGAAGGTGCTGGCCTACCAATATCTCCAGGCGCTGCCGCAGATCGCGCAGGGCTCGGCCAACAAGGTGTGGGTGGTCCCGGCCGAGCTGACCAAGGCGCTCGAAGGCCTCGGCGGGGCGCTCGGCGGGCTGGCCGGCACCGCGAACGACGTGCCGTCCCCGGCCGCGGCCGCCGCCGCGACCGAGGTGGAGCGGGAAGCGGCCCAGGCGGCCGAGGAGGCCGCCGCGGCAGCCCGTGAGGTCGCGGACGCTGCCCGGGCCGCCGAGGCCGAGGTGAGCGCGCCGGCCGGCACTAACGCGCCGAAGGGCCTGCCGGCCGCACCGCCGTCCACGATCTCGGGCCTTTACGAGCCGTCCCGGGTGGACAAGGCTTAGCCGTGTGTGGCGTAGACCTGTCCTGATCGGTGTCGTCGTCCTCGGGGCGGCCGCGGCGTGCGCGGCCGCCCCGAGCGACGCACCGGAGATCCCGCTCGGTGCGGAGCTGGTGCAGCACCGCACCGATCAGGTGACCCGCACCGTCAAGATCCAGCTGAGCAACCGTGGTGACGCGCCGATCCAAGTGGTCCGCGCGGAGCTTCGGTCGCCGTCGTTCACCGGCGCCGGGCCGGTCGACACGGACACGCTGGTGATGACCGGCGACGTGCGCACCGACATCCGCATCGGTTACGGCCGGGGCGTCTGCGCCGGCCCGGCGGGCACGCTGACCGCGGAGCCGGCCACGGCCGTGCTGAGCGTGCGGGACGGTGACCGCAAGCGGAAGGTCGAGCTCGCGTTGCCGTACCCCAGCGAGCTGTTGAATTCGCTCCTGCGCGCGGACTGCGAGCAGGCCGAGGTGGCACGGGTCGCCACCGCCACCCTCACCGGCCTGGCCGAGCGGCCGGACGGCGCGCTGGACGCGGTGGTCCGGCTGACCCGCACCGGTGGCACCGAGCCGGTCCGGATGACGCAGCTGCGCGGCAGCATCCTCTACACGCTGACCGCGGCGCCGCGCACGCTCGCGGCCGGCGCGACCACCCTGGACATCCCGCTCACGATCGACTCGAACCGGTGCGATCCGCACGCGGTCGGCGAGGTGAAGAAGCCGTACGAGTTCCCGATCTGGCTCGCGGTGGGTGACGCCCCGGCCGTCTACACGCTGATCGAGGTGCCCACCGAAGCGCAGGAGGCCCTCTTCGCGTTCGTCCACCGGCGGTGTGGACTTCCGGGCTGACGTTGTGACAGCGGACGAACTACGCGATCACCGCCGTGCCGCGAGACCCGCCGCGCGGCGTCCGAAGCTCAGGAGGGTGCGTCCTCCCGGGACAGCTCCCAGAACGCCACCGCCGCCGCGGTCGCCACGTTGAGCGAGTCGACGCCGCGGTGCATCGGGATCGCGACCCGCGCGTCCGACGCGGCCAGCGCCCGCGGGGTGAGCCCCGGGCCCTCCGCGCCGAGCAGCACGGCCGGCCGGGCCCGCTGCGCGGGCGTCAGGGCCTGCAACGGTACGGAGTCGGCCGCCGGTGTCATGGCCAGCAGGGTGAACCCGGCCGTGCGGATCTCGTCCAGCGCGCCCGGCCAGTCCTCGGCCTTCGCGTACGGGATCGCGAACACCTCGCCCATGCTCACCCGCACGGCCCGGCGGTAGAGCGGGTCCGCGCAGTCCGGCGACAGCACCACCGCGTCCATCCCGAACGCGGCCGCGCTGCGGAACAGCGCGCCCAGGTTCGTGTGTGTGTTGAGCCCTTCCAGGACGACGATCCGCCTCGACGGCGTCAACACGTCGGTGATCGACAGCGGCGGTTTGCGGTGGAACGACGCGAGCACGCCGCGGTGCACGTGGAAGCCGGTGATCGCCTCCAGGACCGGGGGCGTGGCCGCGTAGAACGGCGCGTCGCCGGGCAGGTCCACGAGCTGCTCCACCCGCTTCTCGTCGACGAGCACGCTGCGCAGCCGGTAGCCGGCCCGCACCGCGCGCCGGATGACCAGCTCACCCTCCGCGATGAACAGCCCGTTCGGCGGCTCCCACCTCGTGCGCAGCTCCACGTCGGTAAGCGCGCGGTAGTCCGCGATCCGGTCGTCCTCAGCGTCGGTGATCTGCACGGTGTGGCATTCTTCCAGGGCCACATTTGGGATCCACGTGGGCTACCTTCGGATCCCATGGGAATCAAACGGATCATCGCGCTCACGCTGGGCTGGGAGGACCTGCCCAGGTCGGCCTCCGTGCACGGCGCGTCGCGGGCCGAGCGGGTCCGCGAACCCGTGCCCGCGCTGCTGCTGGAGCACGACGAGGGCTGGCTGCTGCTCGACACCGGCTTCAACACCGCGCTGCTGCGCGACCCCGCGCTGCGCCGCCGCTTCTACCCGAGCCCGAACTACCAGCCGGAGCTGCCCGGCCCGGGGGAGCCGCTGGAGGAGGCCTTCGCCGCCGTGGGCGTCGCGCTGCACGACGTCACCCGGGTCGCGCTCAGCCACCTGCACGTCGACCATGTGGGCGGGCTCAAGCACTTCGCCGGCCGGGTGCCGGTGCACGCGCAGCGGGCCGAGCTCGACTACGGGCTGAGCAACCACCCGGAGCCGGAGCGATACTCGATGGCGCGCGTCGACTACGACGACCCGCGCATCGACTGGCGGCTCGCGGACGGCGACACCGAGATCGTGCCCGGCGTGACCGCGCTGCTCACCGCGGGTCACACGCCCGGCCACCAGAGCTTCGTGGTGCACCTCGACGGCGGCGGCGGTTACGTCTTCGCCTGCGACGCCGCCGACCTGACCGAGAACATCACGCACGAGCGGGCGATCGGCTCGTTCAGGGGCGTCACCGCGGAGCAGACCACGGCCCCGATCCGCCGGCTGAAGGAGATCGGGGCCCGGCACGGCTACCCGGTGATCCCCGGCCACGACCCGATCGCGTGGCCGGCGCTCACCGCGGAGCTGGCCGGCCGGTTCAGCTGAGGAACAGGACGCGGACGAGCAGCCAGAGCCCGACCGCGGTCCCGAACGTCACGATCACCACGCGGAGGACCCGGGCGGACAGTAGCCGGGCCAGCCGCGCGCCCAGGTAGCCACCGACCACCGTGGCTGGCGCGACCATCGCGACCGCGGCCCAGTCGACCGGGCCGAAGATGCTGTAGACCAGCACGGTCACCACGCCGACCACGGCGGAGAGCAGATTCTTCAGCGCGCTCACCCGGGCCAGCGTCTCGTCCAGCACCAGCGCCAGGCCCGCCACCAGCAACACGCCCAGCGCGGCGTTGAAGTAGCCGCCGTACAGCGCGCACAGGAAAACCGCGGTGTGCAGCATGACCGTGGCCCGCACCGGCGACACCTCGCGCGGGTGTCCGACCAGCGCGCGCAGCCGCGCCTGGAACGCCAGCGTCATCGTGGCGCCGAGCACCAGGAACGGCACCACGTAGTCGAACAGGTCCCGCGGCGTGCTCAGCAGCAGCACGCAGCCGCACGCGGCACCGGCCAGCGCGGTCGGCACGATCCGCAGGATGCGGCCGCCCTGCCCGTTCAGATCGGCGCGGCTGCCGACCACGCTCGACGCGTAGCCGGGCGCGACCGAGAGCGCGTTGCTCACGTTCGCGGACACCGGCGGGATCCCGATCGCCAGCATGGTCGGGAACGTGATCAGCGAGCCACCACCGGCGATCGCGTTCACGATCCCGGCCGCCAGACCGGCCACCAGCAGCAGCGCGGCTTCCATCAGCCCCATCGCACCCCATACTCACGATCAAAATGCCGCCACGGTACGCCGTTCGCCCGCCTCATCACGCCCGCACTGCCATCACGCCCGCACTGCCATCACGCCCGCACTGCCATCACGCCCGTCCGCGATCCCGGCGACTTGGCGAATCGCGGTCGTCGCCCCCGCGAGTCCCGTGGCGTCCCGGCGTCCCGGCATGCGGTACCGGTGCTGACCGCGCGACGGGTCATTGCAGCCCGGGCGCTTCGCGCCCGAAATCTCGGGTCATCGCGGGCGGGGCGGCCGCACCGCCGAGGTCGCCGAACGCCACCGTGCCTCCAACGATCGTCGCGGTCACCCGGATGTTCCGTAGCGCGTCCGGCTCGGCGGCGAGCGGGTCGCCGTCGAGGAGCGCCAGGTCGGCCACGTCGCCCGGCCGGAGCCGGCCGCTGCTCTGCCGGCCGCTGCTCTGCCGGCCGCTGCGATGCACGCCGTTGCCCTGCCGGTCGCTGCCCTGCCGGTCGCTGCCGTGCACGCCCGTATCCGGCCCGCTGGTGATCCTGGCCGCGCCGGTGGTGAAGAGCGCGAGTGCCTCCATTGCGCTGATCGCCTGGTCCGGGCCGAGTGGTGTGTCCCGGCCGCGGATCCGGCGGGTCCGCGCCTGCCACATGCCGTGCAGCGGGGCCATCGGCGGTCCGGGGCCGTCCGAGCCGCCGCCGACCTCGACGCCCGCGTCCAGCCAGGACCGCAGCGGGTTCGCGGCGGCCGCGCGCTCCTCGCCGAGCCGGTCGATCAGGCCGGCGCCGAAGTCCCACTGCAGCGCCGGGTGCGCGGACACGCGTACCCCCAGATGCCCTGCTCTTCGCATCGCGGCGGCGCCGGGACCGAGATAGGCGTGGATCAGGTGGAAGCCGAGGGCCGCGATCGGCGTCTCCGCGTCCACCTCGGCCAGCACGTCCAGGACCAGGTCGATCGCGGCGTCGCCGACCGCGTGCACGCCGGCACCCCGGCCCGCCCGCGCGGCGTCCCGGCAGTGCGCGAGCAGCACGTCCCGGCTCAGCGTCTGATTGCCGTGATAGCCGTCCGACCCCGGCCACGGCGTGGACAGCAACGCGGTGCCGAGCGAGCCGCCGCCGTCCAGGAAGAGTTTGGTGGGACCGCGGCGCAGCATGCGCGGGTCCGCGGTCTCCAGGCCACAGTCCGCGGCCGCGCGATCGAGCCCGGCGAAATCGATGCTCTCGGAGCCGAGCGGCATCGCGACGACCCGCAGCCGCAGCGCACCCGCGCGCGCCGCGTCCGCGTAGGCGGCCAGCTCCGGCACGGCCACGGCCGGGTCCATCGCGGTGCTGATGCCATGCGCGAGCAGTGCCCGCTGGCCGGCCTCGATCCAGGCGCGGCGGTCCGCGTCCGACGGCGGCGGGACCACGGCCCGGACCAGCGCCACCGCGGGATGCTCGACCAGCAGGCCGGTCGCGTCGCCGTGCGCGTCCCGTGCGATGCGCCCGCCCACCGGGTCCGGCGTGGTCGCGGTGATCCCGGCGTGCCGCAGCGCGGTCGTGCTGACCAGCGCGTCGTGCCCGCGCCGGTCCAACAGCACGCCCCGGCCGGGCACGGCGTCCTCCAGCTCGGCCGCGGTCGGCAGCCGGCTCTCGGCGAGGTCCCACGGGTCCAGGTCGTCGTCGGCCTCGATCCAGCCGGCGCCCGGATGCGCGTCCGCGTGCGCCCGGAGCCGCCGCTGGACCTCGGCGATCGAGACCGCGCCGGTCAGCGAGACGCGCGCGGCCCTGCGACCGGCCCACAGCAGGTGCACGTGGCTGTCGACGAACCCGGGAATCACGGTCCCGGCCACGCTGACCTCCGGCGACCCGGCCGGAACCGCCCGCCGCGCCTCCGCGACGGTCCCGGTCACGACCACCACCCCATCCACGATCGCGACCGCCCTGACCCGTGGCCGCGCCGGATCCATGGTGATCACCTCACCGACGATCACCATCCCACCGCCGCTCATCGACCGACCACCCCATGACCTGAGTCCGGGCCGTTCACCATGCGGTCGCTCCGATCCAATCGTTCACGCGTGCCTTTGCTCTGCTTACCTGCGGTGCGCACGCGCCCCTGCTCTGCTTACCTGCGGTGTGCGTGGCCGGCTTTGCTCTGCTTACCTGCGGTGTGCGTGGCCGGCTTTGCTCTGCTTACCTGCGGTGCCCGGGCGGGCGCTTTGCTCTGCTTACCGGTGCGCGGCGGCGCCCCGTCCCGGCCACCGCGGTGCTGCGCCGCCGACCGCGAAGACGCGTGCGCTTCCTACCGGTAAGCAGAGCAAAGGCGGCGGGGAGCAGTGCGGTGAGCAGGGCGGATGCGGAGGGCAGGTTAGGGCGCGCCGCGGGGCCGCGCCGTGGGGGTCGGCGGTGAGGCGTGGCTGCGCGGGGCGGTCCGGTGGCGGACATCAGAGGACGGCGGCCAGTCCGTCGGCTCTCGGGTCGCTCGCGGCCGCGAGCACGCCACCGGTGCGGCGGGCGATCTGGATGTGGCCGGCGTCGTCGTGCGGTCCGGCCGTGGTGTCGACGGCCAGATCAAGGCCCTTCGCGGTACGGGTGAGCGCGCTCACGCCGGGCGTACCCGGCTCCAGCAGCAGCGTCGGCACCTCGCGGCCGATCTCCCGGGCGCCGATGATCCAGCGCGGGCGGGCGAGCAGGCCGTCCAGGTCGGTGGCGTCGAGCACGGACGGCGCGACCTGGGCGAGGATCCATGCCTGAGAGCGTCCGCCCTGGCAGCCGAGCGCCGCGACGCCGCCCTCCGGGGTGGTGGCGAGCGTGGGGCAGAGCGTGTGCGGTGGGCGTACGCCGGGGGCGATCCGTGCCGGGTGCGCCGGGTCCAGGCTGAACGACGAGCCGCGGTTGTGCAGGACCAGGCCGGTGCCGGGTTCGAGCAGACCGGAGCCGAAGCTCTGGAACACGCTCTGGATCAGCGTGACCGCGTTGCCCGCCGCGTCGACCGCGGTGACCGCGACCGTGTCCCCGGCCGGCTTCGGCCCGCCGTCCGCGCCGGGAAACGCGTCCGTGGTGCGCAGCAGGAGGCCGTCCAGGTCGATCGGGCCGGTTCGCGGGTCGCCGAGTAGGGCGTCCCGGGCCAGCTGCGCCCGCCGCGCATCGGTGAGCAGCGCGGCAGCGCGCGCCTCGACGGCGTCAGCGGGCGGGTCAGCCGCGTCGGCGGTCACATCAGCGACCGGGCCGCCCACGCCCGCGGCGCCGGTCCCCCCGGTGTCAGCTGCGCCGGATGCTGCGGCGCCGGGTGCCGTCGCACCGGATGCTGTGGCGCTGGGTGCTGTTGCGTCGGATGGTGCGGCGCTGGGTGCTGTTGCGCCGGATGCTGCGGCGCTGGATGCCGTTGGGTCGGGTGCTGCGGCGCTGGGTGCTGTTGCGTCGGATGGTGCGGTGCTGGGTGCTGTTGCGCCGGATGCTGCGGCGCTGGATGCCGTTGGGTCGGGCGCCATCGCGTTGGGCGCCATCGCGCTGGGTGCTGCGGCGCCGGGTGCCATCGCGCTGGGTGCTGCGGCGCCGGGTGCCATCGCGCTGGGTGCTGTTGCGCCGGATGTCGTCGCGCCGGCGATGGCCAGGAACGTGGCGCCCTGGACCGGCGGCGGGGCCGCGGACCAGGTCACGTCGCCGACCGTCGTGGTGAGGGGTGTGGTCACCTCGGCCCGGTGTGCGGCCAGGTCGTCGGCGGTGAGCGGGCTGCCGAGCGCGGCCAGCCCGTCCGCGAGGCGGTGTGCGAGGTGTCCCTTGTAGAACGCGCGCCAGTTCGCGCCGATCTGCCGAAGCGTCTCGGCCAGCGCGGGCTGGACCAGCGTGCGCACCGGCTCGCCGGTCGCCGGGTCCAGCAGCAGCGCGGACAGGCCGGGGTCGGCCTTCACCCCGTCGAGCCGGCCGAGCGTCGCCCGGTGCAGTCCGGGGCTGACCGGCACGCCGTCGCCGGCCAGGCGGATCGCGGGCTCCAGCAGCGCGGTCAGCGGTAGCGACGCGCCGAGCCCGGCGATCGCGGCCCAGCCCGCGACCACGCCGGGCACGGTCACGGTCAGCGGCCCGCCGAACGGCATGCGCTCGCCGCCCGCGCGCAGCGCGTCGACGTCCACGTTCGCGGCGGCCGCGCCGATGGAGAGCACGGCCTGCGCCTCCCCGCCGGCCGGCCGCACGATCGCGACCAGGTCGCCGCCGACCGAGCACTGGTGCGGATAGGCCACGGTCAGCGCCGCCGCGGCCGCGAGCGCCGCGTCGAACGCGTTACCCCCGGCCGCGACCACGGCCCGCGCCGCGTCGATCGCGGCCGGATGCGGTGCCGCGACCGCCACACCTCGGCCGGCCGCCGCGGCGGTCCCGCCGGGACCACCACCGGCGCCCATCCCGATCCCAGCCGCCTGTGCTCCGGTGCCGATGGTGGTGCCGGCTGCGGTCGCCCGTGGTGCGGTGCCGGTGCGCGCGCCGAAACCCGCAGCGCGCGTACCGGCGTCAGCGGTGCCGGTGCGCGCGCCGAAACCGGCAGCGAGCGAACCGGCGTCAGCCGGGAGTCCGGGGTCGTTCGGCGTGCCGGCGGCGGCCGGGGATCCGGGGCTGTCCGGGGCAGGGTCCGCCGTGGACATCAGGCGTCCCGCCTGATCAGGATGGCGCGGGTGAAGGAGCCGTCCGCGTCGACGAGTTTGGCCGGGAGGGCGACCAGTTCGTAGTCGCCCGGGAGGACGCCGTCCAGGTCGGCGTTCTCCAGGATGATCAGGCCGGCGCGGAGCAGGACGTGGTGGGCGTCCCAGGTCTCGGTGCGGGTGTGGCTCTCGATCGTCAGGTAGTCGATGCCGATCAGCCGCACGCCCTGGGCGATGAGCCACTGCGCGGCCTCGGGTGAGAGGCCGACCCAGCTCGGCGCGCGGTCCGTCTCCTTGAGCGGCCCGGCCGAGTTCGACGTCTTGAGCAGCACCCGCTGGTGCCCGGCCACGCCGGCATTCTCCAGATCGAGAACGGAGATGTCGCCGGTGACGCCGGTCGCGTCGACGACCAGTGCCGGGCCGACCAGCGCGTGCAGGTCGAGCTTGTCGACCGGGGTGGCGCCGTCGACGAAGTGAGCGGGCGCGTCCACGTGCGTGCCGGTGTGCGCGCCGAGCCGCCAGCGGGTCACGTTCGACGCGTCGCCGTTGGCCAGCGACTCGACGATCTCCACCTCCGGCTTGCGGCCCCAGTGCAGCATCTCCGGGTGGATCGGGAGCGTGATGTCGAAGATCTCCATGGTGATCCCTTTCAGAGCGTGGGCCGGTGTGCCGAGGACGGCCAGGGCTCGCGAACGGCCGCGGAGATCGCCCGAGCGGTGGTGAGCACGCAGCGCTCGAACTCGGACCTCCCGTGCGCGGCGGAGGCCTCGGCCACGTCGCGGCCCCAGACGCCGGTGTCGCTGACCTGGTCCATCCGGTAGTCCCAGAACGAGTCGACGTCGACGTGCGAGGTCGCCCGGTCCATTCGTACCAGTGACGGTCGTAGATGGAGCATGACGGACGTCTCGAAGAAGTTCGCGTGCATCAGGCCGCGCCCGAACATCACCCGCCCGTTGACCTCCGGACCGGGATACATGGTCACGTAGGCGATGGACCGCACCCGGGAGTCCCGGTGCCGCACGCGCAGCTTCTCGGCCGAGACGTCGAGCGAGCCGCTGTTCCAGATGTGGCCGTTGAGCAGGATGAACTGCCGGATTCCGCTGGCGTGCAGGGAGTCGATGACGTCCTCGACCACCGCGATCAGCGTCTCGGGGCGCAGCGCGAGCGTGCCGGCGAAGTCGCCGTGCGAGCCGGACACCCCATAATTCAGCGTGGGTACGACGGGGACGCCGGTCAGCGCGGAGACGCCGAGCGCGACCTCCTCGCAGATCACCGAGTCGACGTTGAGCGGCAGGTGCGGCCCGTGCTGCTCGATCGCGCCGACCGGGATGATCACCGCGTTCGTCTCCGACGCCAGTGCGCCGGACTCGGGCCAGGTGAGCGTGTCCCAGCGCACCGGCTGACCCGTACCCCCGAGGTCGTCCGTCATTTGATCTTCACCACTTCCGTCGTGACTTCTCTGGCAACAGGTCCTGCGCGCGGAACGAGACGATCTCGTCCGAGGAAGGCGAGGTCAGCCAGACGATCGCGTCCGGCGCGTAGTCGCTGATCAGTTCGCGGCACACGCCGCACGGCGCGATGATCCGGAACCGGTCCGCCGGCTTGATCTGCACGGAGACCACGGCCTCCACGTCGGTCAGTGCGGCACCGGCCGTGCGCGCGGCGCCGAGCGCGATGCCCTCCGCGCAGATCGAGCTGCGCCGGCAGGACCCCTCCAGGTGCACGCCCGTGAAGACGTCGCCGGAGGCCGTCCGCAGCGCGGTCGCGACCTCGTGCCGCCCGTCCACCCAGACGCGTCCCAGCAGCTCCTGCGCGGTGGTAAGCAGAGCGGCGTCCGGAGCTGACATCGCCGGGGGCGGCGTGACCGGGGTGATCACAGGCCGAGGATCTTCGCCATGTTGCCGCCCTCGACCTTCGCGCGGTCCGCCTCGTCCGGGATGGCCTTGGCGATCTTCATGCGCTCCAGGTCGAAGTCGGAGCCGGGCCACTCGCTGCCGAACAGGATCTGGTCCGGGCCGAGCCGGGCGTAGGCGCGCCTGACGTCCGCGATCAGCGTCGCCGAGGTCTCCAGGTAGATGTGCGGGTTGCGTTCGGCCACGATGATCGCCTCGGGCACGTTCCAGACCGCGCCCATGTGCGCGATGATCGTCGGCACGGTCGGGTGGCCCTTGGCGACCTCCTCGATCGCCAGCGGTGAGCAGAACGCGTCGTCCAACGCGTTGATCAGGATCGGCATGCCCAGCTCGGCGCACCGCTCGAACACCGGGTCCAGCAGACCGTGGTCCGCGACGTGATATCCGTGCAGCGACGGGTGCAGCTTCAGGCCGGAGGTGCCGAGATCCCGCATCCGGGTGATCTCGTCGAGCGCGCCGTCCGCCTGCGGCATCACCTGGCCGAAGCCGATGAACCGGTCCGGGTACGCCTTGACCAGCCCGGCGATGAAGTCGTTCTCGATCCGCTGGGCGAGCGAGCAGACCATGGCCATGTCCACGCCGGCCGCGTCCATCCGGTCCAGGATGCGCCGCGGGTCGAACGGCGTGTACGGCGGCGGCGCCTGCCCGGGACGCGCGCCGGTCAGGTAGTCGGAGCGGCCACGGACGTCCTGCGTGGTGTTGTACGCATCGATGATCATGAGGTGGAACCTTTCGTTACCCCTGCGGTGGACAGGGAGACGAGCGGAAGGTGACAGCGGACCTGCCGCCCGGGCGCGACCTCGCGCAGCTCGGGGGCCTCGGCCCGGCAACGGTCGATCGCGTACCGGCAGCGGGTGTGGAACGTGCACCCGGGCGGCGGTGAAGCCGGGTCGGGCAGCTCGCCCGCCAGCTCGATGCGCTCGCGGCCGGCCGGCCCCAGCGACGGCACCGAGGACAGCAGCGCCTCGCCGTAGGGATGCGCCGGCCCGGCGAAGAAGTCGTCCCGGGACGCGATCTCGATGATCTGCCCGAGGTACATGACCGCGATCCGGTCCGCGATGTGCCGGACCACGCCCAGGTCGTGCGAGATGAACAGCATGGTCAGGCCGCGCTCCCGGATCAGGTCGGTGAGCAGGTTGATCACCTGGGCCTGGATGGAGACGTCCAGCGCGGAGACCGGCTCGTCCGCGACCACGAACCGCGGCGACGGCGCCAGCGCGCGGGCGATACCGATCCGCTGCCGCTGCCCGCCGGAGAACTCGTGCGGCCGCCGCGCACCCGCCTCCTTCCCGAGCCCGACCTGCTCCAGCAGTGCGTCCACGGCCTGCCGGGCGGACGCGCGGTCCATGCCGCGGGCCCGCAGCATCGGCTCGGCCACGATGTCCGCGACGGTCCGGCGCGGGTTCAGCGACCCGAACGGGTCCTGGAAGACCATTTGCAGATCCGCGCGGGTACGCCGGAACACCGTGCCCCGCAGCCGCGTGATGTCCAGCCCCAGGTAGTCGATCGAGCCTGCGGTCGGCTCGGTGATCCGCAGCATGGCCCGGCCCAGCGTGGACTTGCCGCAGCCGGACTCGCCGACCAGCCCGAGCGTCTCGCCCTCGTAGATTTCCAGGTCCACGTCCCGGACCGCGCGTACCCTGCGCCCGGCCGAGCCGTTGAACTCGACGCGGAGCTTGGACAACTCCAGCAGTGGCGTGGGTTTCGGCGTCACGGCGTCACCCCCTCGGGGTCGGAGCCGGCTCGGGCCCGCACCCGGGCCGGCTCGTCCAGCAGGCAGCGGTCCAGGTGGCCGGGCTCGCCGTACCGCTGCAGCAGTCGTGGCATGTGATCTGTGCATCCCTCCGAAGCGAACGCGCATCGGGGCGTGAACGCGCAGCCGGGCGGACGGGTGACGCCGGTGAGCGGGCTGCCCGCGATCGCCGGGAGTCGCTCGGCGTGCGGCCCGTCGACGCGGGGGACGGAGCCGAGCAGCGCCATCGTGTACGGATGCTGCGGGTTGTCCAGCACCTCGTCCCGGGTGCCCTGCTCGATCACCCGGCCCGCGTACATCACCGCGACCCGGTCCGCGACCTCCGCGACCACGCCCAGGTCGTGCGTGATCAGCACGATCGAGGTGCCGTGCTCGGCCTGGAGGCGCTTGAGCAGCTTGAGCACCTGCGCCTGGATGGTCACGTCGAGCGCGGTGGTCGGCTCGTCCGCGATCAGCACGGCCGGGTCGTTCGCCAGCCCGATCGCGATCATGACTCGCTGCCGCATGCCGCCGGAGAGCTGGTGCGGGTAGGCGCGCGCGGCCTGCGCCGGGTTCGCGATGCCGACCTCGCCGAGCAGCTCCTCCGCGCGCTTCCAGGCGTCCCGGCGCGAGATCCTCCGGTGCGTGCGGATCATCTCGGCGACCTGGTCACCGACCTTCTGCGTCGGGTTGAGCGCGGCGAGCGCGTCCTGGAACACCACGGAGACGTCCCTGCCGCGGACGCCGCGCAGCTCCTTCTCGGAGAGCGCGACCAGGTTGCGGCCGCCGAAGTCCACCTCGCCGCTGATGTGCGTGGTAGGGCCGCGGTTCAGGCCGACCAGGCTCATCGACAGCGCGGACTTGCCGGAGCCGGACTCGCCGACCAGCGCCAGCAGCTCGCCCGCGTGGAGGTCGAGGTCGATGCCGGCCACGGCGGGCAGCCGCCCGGCCGGCACGTCGAACTCCACCCGCAGGTCGCGGATCGCAAGGAGCGCGCTCACAGCGTCGCCAGCGCCTTCTGGATCAACGCGACCACGTCGTGCGGGCGCACCCGGGGCGTGAAGTGGCTGCCCGGCACCTCGCTGGTGATCGCCTTCGCGCGCGCGGCCATGTCCCGCTGGATCACGGTGCTCAGCGTCCGGTCCTGCGCCGCGACCAGGTACCAGGCCGGCTTCGTGCGCCACGCCGGCGTACCCGTGGGCTGGGTGAAGATCTTGTTGTCGCTCTGCCGGGACTCGTTGTCCCAGACGGCGCGCTGCGCGACCGGCACGTCCCAGCCGATCTCGGCCCAGTACTCGTCGGTGTGCTCGGACTTCCACTCGCCGTTCGGGCCGCGCCGCATGTACTTGGAGACCTCGGCCGGGGGGTAGCGCTCCACGATCCCGTTCACGGTCTCGCCTTCGTCCGGCGCGAACGCGGCCACGTAGACCAGCCCCTTCACCACCGGCGACCGGCCCACGTTGGTGATCACCGCGCCGCCGTAGGAGTGCCCGACCAGCAGCACCGGCCCGCCCACGCCCTCGGTCACGGAGAGCGTGTGCGCCACGTCGTCGTCCAGGGACGTCATCGGGTTGGTGATCAGGGTGAGTTCCAGGCCGGCGGCGGTCAGCAGCGGCGTGACCTCGGACCAGGTGGTCGGGGTCCCGCCGGCGCCGTGAACGAGGACGATGTGCATGTGTCAGGCCTTCCGGAGCCGGGGGTCGAGTGCGAGGTAGAGCAGGTCCACGACGACGTTGACCAGCGTGAACAGCAGGGCGATGGCGAGCGCGGCGCCCTGCACGATCGGGTAGTCGCGCTGCAGGATGCCGTTGACCAGCAGGTTTCCGACGCCGGGGTACGAGAACACGGTCTCGGTGATCACCGAGCCGCCGAGCAGCGAGCCGAACTGCAGGCCGAGCACGGTGACGATCGGCAGCGACGCGTTCCGCAGCACGTGCCGGCGCATGACGGCGGCGCCGGACAGGCCCTTCATCCGCGCGGTCCGCACGAAGTCGTCGCCGAGCACCTCCAGCACGGACGCGCGCACGATCCGGGTGATGAACCCGGCCATCGACAGCGCGAGCGTGGTGGCCGGCAGGATCAGGTGCCGGATCCACGGCCAGATCAGCTCCGGCCGGTCCTGGAGGATCGCGTCCAGCAGCACGAAGTTCGTGAACGGGTCGTAGTCGAGCGCGTTCGGCAGCCGGCCGATGACCGGCAGCCAGCGCAGCCACACGCCGAAGACGACGATGGAGAGCACGCCGAGCGCGAACCAGGGCAGCGAGAAGCTGACCGTGCCGATCGCGCGCGTGGTGGTGTCGATCCAGGTGTCCTTGCGCAGCGCCGCGAGCACGCCGGTGACCATGCCGATCAGCACCGCGATCAGCATCGCGGCGACGGTCAGTTCGATCGTGGCCGGCAGCGAGTCGCCGAGCAGACTACGCACGTCGTTGCCGCCGAAGAACGAGCTGCCCAGGTCGAGCGTGAGCACGTCGCCGAGGAACGTCGTGTACTGGTCGGCCAGCGAGTCGTTCAGGCCCAGCGCCTCGTTGATCCGCTGCTCGCTCGCCGCGATCTCCTCGGCCGAGGACTGGCTGGCCGCGCCGCCACCGACCGCGAGAGACGTGGCCGGCGAGCCGGGCAGCATGCGCATCGCGATGAACACCATGGTGGCCAGCACCAGCATGACCAGGGGCACCGCGGAGAGCCTTTTCAGGACCAGCCAGGGGGTACGGAGGCGGGCCGGCACCCGTACCGCGGAAAGGGTTTTCATCGTGACCCCGCTGTGCCGGAGGCCCTGGGATCGAGGGCGTCCCGCAGGTCGTCGCCGACGAAGTTGCAGGCCACCACGAAGATCAGCGTTGCCGCCGCCGGCAGCACCACGAGGCGCGGCGCGGTGTAGAGGAACTCCTGGCCGGCCTGCACCATGTATCCCCAGTCCGGAGTCGGGGGCTGGATGCCCAGCCCGAGGTAGGAGAGGCCGGCGGCGAACCCGGCCGCGACGGAGAGCGTCATGACCACCTGGGCGAGCATCGGCCCGGCGATGTTCGGCAGGATCTCCTGCACGAGGAGTCGCGGGCCGCGGGTGCCGCCGAGCTTGGCCGCGAGCACGTAGTCACGGCGGGCCTCGCGGGCGGCCAGCGCGCGGGCGAGCCGGGCCAGGCCGGGCGCGAGCGCGAGCGCGATGCCGGCCACCATGCTGCCCACGCCGGGCCGCCAGGCGGAGACGATCAGGATGATCAGCAGCATCGACGGGAACGCCAGCGCCAGATCCATGCACCGCATCAGGACCCACTCGATCCACCCGCCGGCGTAGCCCGCGATCAGCCCGATGCCGATGCCCAGCAGCGCGGCGAGTCCAGTGGAGAGGAACGCGACCATCAGCAGCGGCTGCGCGCCGTGGATCATCCGGGCCAGCTCGTCGCGGCCCAGGTCGTCCGTGCCGAGGAGGTGCCCGGGCGCGCCCATCGGCAGCAGCGTGTCGTTGGTCCCGCGGGCCGGGTCCGCGCCGACCAGCAGCGGGCCGACCGCGGCGACGATGACGAACAACGCCACGATCACCCAGGAGCCGGCGGCGAGCGGGCCGCGCCCGAGCCTCCGCGCCTTCACCGAGGCGCGGAGGCGGGCCGTGGCAGTACTAGACACTCGCGTTTTCCATGTAGCAGCGGTGGCTGCCGAGGGCCTTCCAGTTCATGCCCTCGACGCTCTTGCCGCTGACCACCGGGTTCGCGCCGGTGACCAGCATGGAGAGCGTCATGTACTTTTCGGCCCACTCGCGCTGGATCTCGGTGTAGCGGGCCTTGCGCGCGGCGACGTCCGCGATGTTCTTCGCCTCGAACAGCTTGTCCGCGTATTCGGCGGACCCGTCCAGCGTCTTGAAGCCGGAGATGAAGTCGCCGTAGACGCCGGACGGCCGGGCCAGCGAGCCGATCATGTCGTCCGCGTCCGGGTAGTAGCCGTTCCGCTCCCAGATCATGATGTCGTGGAACCGGTCGGCCGGGTCGAGCAGCCGGTTGAAGTACGCGGCCGGGTCGACCGAGTCGCTCTCCACCTTCAGCCCGATGTCCGCCAGGTTCTGCGCGATGATCTGCGCGGCCTTCGGGTGCCAGCTGTCGCTCGCGGCCATCAGGCGCACGGTCCGTCCGGTGGCGCCGGCCGCCGCGATCAGCCGCTTCGCCTCCTCGATGTTCGTGGCGCTGAGGTCGGCGAGGCTCGGGTCGTACGCGTCCTGGCTCGGTGGGATCGTGTAGCCGTCCGGCAGCACGGCCGCGCCGAAGAACGCCTGCGCGATCAGCGCCTGCCGGTCGACCGCCAGGTTGATCGCCTGGCGCACCTCCAGCTCCGGGATGCGGCGGACGTCCATCATCATGAACGCGTCGAAGCTCTTCGGCGTGTCGTAGACGGTGACGCTCGCGTCGCCGCGCAGTTGCTCCAGCGCGGAGTACGGCGTGAACTGCGTCGCGCCGATGTCGCCGGAGAGCAGCGAGCTGACGATCGTGGACGGGTCGGTGACCTGCTGCATCACCAGCCGGTCGATCGGTGCCTTCCCCTTGTACCAGCCGTCGAACGCCTCCAGCGTGACGTTCTGGCCGGCCGTCGCGGAGACGAACCTGAACGGGCCGGTGCCGACCAGGTTCTTGCCGATGTCCTTGCCGTGCTCGTCCAGCGCGGCCTTGGAGATGATCCGCGCGCCGATGTCGGAGAGCCGGCCGAGCAGCGTGCGGTCCGGCTTCTTCAGCACGATGACGACGGTGCTCGCGTCCGGGCCGGTCAGCGACGCGACGTTGGTGCCGAGGCTGTTCAGCGGCCGGGACGCGCCCTCCGGCAGCGTGGGGTCGTCCTTGTTGAACTGCCGGTTCAGGCTGGCCAGCACGTCCGCGGAGGTGAGCGGGTTGCCGTCGTGGAACGTGATGCCCTGGCGCAGCGTGAACGTGTACGTCAGCGCGTCCTCGGAGACCGTCCAGCTCTCCGCCATGTCCGGCTTCGGCTCGGTGGTCTCGTAGTCGATGAAGGTGAGTCCGCGACAGACGCAGTCGACGACCATCCAGTCGCCGAGCGTGGTGTAGAACGCCGGGTCGTTGACCGCGCTGGTGCCGTCGATCGCCAGCGTCAGCGTGCCGCCGGTCTTGCCGCCGCTCTCACCCTCCTCGGAGGCGATACCGCAGGCCGCGAGCAGGCTGGTGAAACCGGCGCCCATGCCGAGGATGGCGGCGCCGCGCAGTAGGGTGCGCCGGGAGACTGTGTCAGTCATGTGGGGAACTCCTTGGCCTACCGAGGGGTGGTATCAAAGTCTGACTATTTGGGATTTCATTCCGCTGGGATTGGATCCAATCGTGGGGCCCGACCGCTGCGGTGGCGTATCGGCTCTGTGAACAAGATGTGTCGCCGACGCAGGCGACGCATCCGCTATGAGCAGCAGGAATCCGGGTCGGATGCCCGCGCCGCCGCCGGGTCCGGGATGTCGAGCGCCGGGTTCCGGTCGAAGAAGCCGTCCGGTGCCAGCGTCAGGTGGATGGCCTCCACCGGCATCACCGGCCACTGTTCCGGCCGCGGCAGGTGGTGCGTGCCGAGCACCGGCCAGAGCACCAGCGGCACGCCGTCGATCGAGCGCTCCTGCCGCTGCCAGACGTGCACGCCGTCGTCGCCCGGCACCGCGTGGTTCGGATACCGGCCGCCGATGAAGTTCTCGTCCTCCGCGTACGGCGTGGCCCACAGGTGCTGGTGGATGAACGGCGCGCGGGTCGCCATCACCGAGTCCGGCAGGCCGAAGCTGCGCGTGGTGTCCGGTATCCGCAGCTGGTACGCGGTCGGCTCGCCGTACCGGTTGGTCTTCTCGGCGCTCTCGATCCGCCAGTGCCGCGCGGTCGCCGGGTCGTTGCGCTGGGCGGTCTCCACGGTCAGCGGCTCGCGCACGAAGCGGACCGCGTTGCCGTACGGATTGAGCCGCGGGTCCGGCTCCGCCTCCGCGTGCACCTCGGCCAGCCGATTCAGCTCGCCGTCGACCGCGGTGTCCAGCCGGATGCCGAAGTAGTGCTGGTGGATCGGGGCCTGGACCAGCTCCGCGACCTTCCGGCCGTACGGCACCTCGTCGCCTGCGTTGATCCCGGAGGCGGAGAGGATGCCGGTCAGCTTCACCTCCAGCTCGATCCGGCCGTCCTGGTAGAGCGACCAGTAGAAGCCGTAGTCGTAGTTCGCCACGGTCTGGAAGTTCGAGATGATCAGGCGGCGGGAGCGGCGGACCTCGCTGACGCCGCGGCGCAGATCGTTGTGCTTCCAGAGGATGCTGTCGTCCTCCTCGTGCATGCAGATCGCGTTCTCGATCGTCACCGGGTCGCCGTAGCCGCCGAGGTGGACGCCGTCGAAGTAGTGGATGACGCCGAGGCAGTCGCAGCCGAGCGCGAGCGAGTTGGTCAGCGGGCCGGCGCCGTACTCGCCCCAGTCGAAGAAGTTCTTGCGGTACTGCGTGGAGTTCGAGTCGAGGTACGGCACGTACATCTCGTTGCAGGCCGCGCGCCTGAGCACGGACCGGCCGAGGAACTCCAGGTCGTAGAGGACCAGGCCCTCACGGTGGGTGAAGCCGACCCGGAACGTCCAGCCCTGCCACTCGACCTTCCAGCCGTCGACGTCGAAGCTGGGGCCGTCGGGTTGCGCGACCTCCAGGGTCTTCAGGCCGGGACGGTCGGCGCCGAAGCCGCCGGTGGTGAGCGGGCCGGCCTCCGCGGAGACCGGGATGATCCCGTGGTCCTCGACCTCCAGGACCTCCATGGTGTGCATGTCGATGATCGGCACCACGCCCTGGACCGGCCGGGCGTAACCGTTGTCGTCCTCGGTCGTGCGGTGCCAGACCGTACCCCAGGTGACTCTTCTGCCTTTGTATCTCTCCGGCTCGAAGCCGCCCATCGACTCCGCGTCGATCATGCAGAGCGAGACGTCGTGGATGCCGCGGCGCGCCATGACCTCCTGGAAGAGCGGGCTCTCCCGGCAGGCTCTCGCGGCGGCGCGGGCCTCGTCCGAGGTGATGCCGGGGCGGCGCGGGTCGACCGGGCGCCAGTCGATCGTCTCTGCTGAATCGTGGTCGAGCAGGACGTCGATCTCCCATGCGCCCTCGCCGTCGACTCGCATGCCGACCAGGCCGATCTTCACGCCGGCGGCCTCGCCCGTGATCACCCGGCGGGCGTGCGCCTCGTCGAGCGTGGCGCCCCAGAAGCGGGCGGGGTCGCCGAGCCGGCCGTCCGCGCGGGCGGCGGCCACGGCGCGGGTGATCTCGTCCGCGGTGGGCGGATCGAGCGGGTGGGAGCGAGCGGTCCGTCCGCCGTCATCGGCGGAGGTGTGGCAGGCGCTCATCGGCGGCTCCTGTCTGTGCGCTGTCGTGTGGTGACCATACGAGAATTTGGGATACGAGGATAGGGTTCTTGGATCCAAAGTTGCGGTGGACCGCATCCAGTCGTGCACCGGGCTTGCTATGGTGAGCTGCCGCCCCGGCCCTCACCCCCGCAAGCGACCCGAGGCTTCCGCCTCCCGAAGAGGCCACAATGGACGATTCCTCCAGCAGTACCGCTCTCGTCGACGAGACCGCCGCCGCGATCCGCGCGCGGATCATGTCCGGCGAGATCCCGATCGGCGCGCAACTGCGGCAGGCCGAGCTGGCCAAGACGCTCGGCGTCAGCCGCACGCCGGTCCGCGAGGCGCTGCGCCAGCTGCAGACCGGCGGCCTGATCGAGGTCGTGCCGAACCGCGGCGCGGTCGTCCGCGTGCCGGCCCCGTGGGAGGTCCGCGAGGCATACGAGGTCCGGGCCGAGCTGGAGGGTCTGGCCTGCGAGCGCGCCGTGCGGCGGCTGACCCGGGACTCGCTGAAGGAGCTGCGCGACACGAACGAGCTGCTCCGGCCGGGCGACGCGCCGCCGAACCCGGCCTCGCACGCGGCGAACGACCGGTTCCACACGCTCATCCACCAGATCGCCGGCAACGAGCGGCTCGCCAAGGTGATCAAGGAGATAAACGAGGCGTTCCCGCGCAACGTCTCCGCGCTGGTGCTGCAGGAGCACCCGCGCCACCGGGACGACAACTTCGCCGAGCACGAGCGCATCCTGGCCGCGCTGGCCGAGGACGACGCCGAGACCGCGCGCCGCGAGATGCTCGCGCACGTGCTCAGCGCGGGCGAGCAGCTCGCCCGCTGGTACGAGCGCCGCTCCGCCACCGTCTTCAAGGGCTGACCGGCACCCGCGCCACCGCGCCGGGCGCGTGGCCGGGTCCGTGCACTCGTCGCTCACGTGGCCCCGCCGAGTGCGCCCGGCGCCAGGAAGTCCAGCTCCGGGCGTTGCTTGCCGAGCGCCAGATCCGCCAGTGCCGCGCCGAGAGCCGGCCCGAACTTGAAGCCGTGCCCGGAGCACGCCGCCGCCACCAGCACCTGCGGCGTGGCCGGTAGCGACCCCACCGCGAACCGGTTGCGCGGTGCCATCGTGTAGCGGCATGACACCGAGTCGACCACGTCCCCGTCGGCCGCGGGCAGGAATCGGCGGGCAAGCGCCAGCAGCTCAGCGGCCTCCGCGGCGGTCACCGGCGTCTGCGGCCGGGCCGGGTCGTCGTCCGGCCCGTGATCCAGCCCGATCTTCATCGCGTCGCCGCCGAACGCGGGCAGCCCGTAGAGCAGTCCCACGCCCGGCACCTCGATCGAGAACGGACCCAGCGCGGGCGCGGACACCGCCGGCACGTCCGAGGCGCCGACGTGGATGTTGACGATCCGGACCACGCGCAGCAGCTCCGCGAGCGAGGGGACCAGCGAGCCGGTCCACGGTCCGGCCGCGATCACCAGCCGGTCCGCGCGCAGCACCCCGTCGCCGGTGCGCACCGCGACGCCGTCACCGTCCGGCTCCCACCCGAGCACGGTCACGCCGGTCCGCCGGTCGGCGCCCGCGGCCACGCTCAGCGACCGCAGCGACCGCATGGTGGCCGCCGCGTTCAGCACGCCCGCGGCCGGGTCGTGCACCGCGGTGAACTCGGCGCCGAGCCGCAGCCCCGGGAAGATCTCCGCGGCCCGCGCCGCGTCCACCGTCTCGCAGCCGGGTCCGCGCAGGCCGGGCGTGCCGTCCGCGGCCGGGCGCGCGTAGAGCCCGCCGGTCGTGGTCAGCAGCGTCTCGCCGGCCGCCTCGGACAGCTCCGACCAGGCGAGATAGGCGCGGTCGACCAGGTCGTCCCAGATCGGATTCGGGTAGGCGCGCCTGATCATCCGGATGTGCCCGTGCGACGAGCCCTCGTGATGCCCGTCCGCGAACCGGTCCAGCTGGATCACGTTCACGCCACGCCGGGCGAGGTTCCAGGTGGTCGCGCTGCCGTGCACGCCCGCGCCCACCACGATCACATCGGCACGTCCCCGTGCGGGGAGCAAAGCGGGCACAGATTTCCCCAATGCAGCCGTCAAAGCCGAAATATCGGATTCGTCGTTATAGACGTGCACGGATGCGCGCACGACCGACTCCAGGCCGCGGCGCCCGAGGTCCCACTGCCCGTGGTGGTCCGGTATCGAGGTCACGTGGACGCCGGCGGTGCGCAGCCGCCGTACCGTGTCCGCGGGTTTCTCGCCCTTCACCACGAAGGTCACGATCGCGCCGCCGGCCGCGGCCGGATCCGTCAGCGTCACGCCCGGCATCGTGGCCAGCGCGTCCCGCAGGCGGCCGGCCAGCCCGGACGTGTACGAGTGGATCGCGTCCACGCCCAGGTCCAGCGCCTCGCGCAGCGCGGTCCCGAAGCCGAGCCGCAGCGCGTGCGCGGTCTCCCAGGTCTCGAAGCGCCGCGCGCCGTCCTTCACCTCGTAGCCGTCCGCGCTGCTCCAGACCGCGCCGCGCACGTCCGGACGGGCCGGGCGCAGCAGCTCGCGGATGCGCGGCGACGCGTAGAGCAGCCCGGTGCCGCGCGGCCCGCGCAGGAACTTCCGTCCGGTGCCGACCGCGAGATCCACGCCGAGCGCGGCCAGGTCGACCGGGAGCTGCCCGAGCGACTGCACCGCGTCCAGCAGCAGCGGCACGCCTGCCGCGTTCGCCAGCGCCGCCACCTCCGCGACCGGCTCGACCAGCCCGGACGACGTCGGCACGTGCGCGATCGTGACCAGCCGGGCCGGCGTGCGCAGCGCCTTGTCCAGCGCCTCCAGGTCGACCGTGCCGTCCGGCGCGCAGGGCAGCACCTGGACGATCACGCCGTGCGTCTCGCGCAGCCGGAACAGGTGGATCGCGGAGCTGACGTAGCTCGACGCGGACGCCAGGATCCGGTCCCCCGGCACGAACGGGATCGCGTCCATCGCGGCGTGCCACGCCACGGTCGCGCTCTCGGTCAGCGCGATGTCCTCCGCCGCGCCACCGACCAGCCGGGCCGCGAGCGCGTAGACCTCCTCGTGCCGCTCCCGCGCGACCTCCGCCGCCTCGTACCCGCCGATCGTCGCCTCGAGCCGCAGGTGAGCGACCACGGTCTCCAGCACGGCCGCACTCGGCAGCGCCGACCCGGCCGCATTGAAATGCCGCGCATGCCGCATCCCCGGCGTCGCATCCCGCAGCGCAACCGGATCAAACCCCGTCACGGCACTTCCCTGGATGTCAAAACATTCACATTGGATCCAATCAAGATCAAAGCCGTGAGTGGGTACGCATGAGGAGCGCATCGCCCCGGCCACCCGGACCTCACGGGCGACCCGCCCGCACCGGCCCGTGAGTTCCTGTTGCAGTTTCTCCGGTCCACCCACCACCCGGACCGCCCACGTGAGATGCGGGCGACCAGAGACGGCGGGCGATCTTCAGACACGTTCTTCGTCCGGAGGTCGTCTGTCGTCGCCGGGAGTGGCGTCGAGCCCGGAGGAGCGGAGCGACGACCAGAAGCAGAGAGCGACGACCAGAAGCAGAGCGCGACCACCGGAATCACAGAGCGATGACGATGCCCTTGGATTCGCAGAAGGCGTGCAGGGCCTCGTCGCCGAGGTCGCGGCCCATCCCGGAGTCGCCGACGCCGCCGAAGGACAGCGCCGGGTCGAAGATGTTGTAGGTGTTCACCCAGACCGTGCCCGCGTGAAGCCGGGCCGCCATCCGGTGCGCGCGCGACAGGTCCCGCGTCCAGACGCCGGCCGCGAGGCCGTACCCGGTGTCATTCGCGATGGCGAGCGCCTCCTCCTCGTCCTCGAACGCGATCACACCGGCGACCGGCCCGAAGATCTCCTCGCGCGCGATCGTCATGTCGTTGGTGACGCCGGTGAACAGCGTCGGCTCGACGAAGTAGCCCGGCCGGTCCGGCACGCCGCCGCCGGCGACCACGGTGGCACCCTCGGCGCGGCCCTTCTCGATGTAGGCGAGCACGATCTGCCGCTGCTCCTCGGAGACCAGCGGCCCGACCGAGATCCCGCCGTCCAGGCCGTTGCCGACCGGCACCTTCAGCGTCGCGGCCGTGAGCCGGGAGGTCATCTCGTCCAGGATCGAGCGCTGCACCAGCAGCCGGCTGCCGGCCGTGCACATCTGGCCGGAGTGCCCGAACGACGCGCGCATCGCGGTCGTCGTGGCCGCGTCCAGGTCCGCGTCCGCGAACACGATGTTCGGGCTCTTGCCGCCCAGCTCCAGCGTGAGCCGCTTGGTGGTGGCCGCGGCCGAGACCATCACCCGCTGGCCCACCTCGGTCGAGCCGGTGAACGACACCTTCGCCACGCCCGGGTGTGCGACCAGCGCGGCACCGGTGCGGCCGTCACCGGTCAGCACGTTCAGCACGCCCGCGGGCAGACCCGCCCGCTCGCAGAGCGCGGCCAGCCGGAGCATGGTCAGCGGCGTCTGCTCGGCCGGCTTGACCACCACGGTGCAGCCGGCGGCGAGCGCCGGGGCCAGCTTGTGCGCGGCCGTCATGATCGGGAAGTTCCACGGCAGGATCAGCGCGGCCACGCCGACCGGCTCGCGCACGGTGTAGACGTGGTGCGCGCCGCCGTCGATCGGCACGACCGTGCCGGTGAGCCGGCCGGGCGCGCCCGCGAAGTGCCGGAAGTCCCTGGCGGAGAACGCGGTGTCGGCCCGGGAGCGCTCGATCGGCTTGCCGTTGTCCCGGGTCTCCAGGACGGCCAGCTCCTCCAGGTTCTCCTCGATCAGGTCCGCGATCCGGCTCAGGATCCGGGTCCGCTCGATCGGCGGGAGCCCGGACCAGCGGCGGTCCGCATGCGCCCGCGCAGCAGCGGAGACGGCCGCGTTCACGTCGTCGTCCGTGGCCTGGGCGACGCGGGCCAGCACGTCGCCGTTGCTCGGGTCGGTCACCGGGAACGTCTCCCGCTCGCCCGGGGAGATCCACTCGCCGTCGATCAGGAAGGGTTCGAGTTCGCGCATGACGTCCTCTCAGAACAGGTCGAAGTATTCGCGCTGCTCCCAGTCGGAGACGTGCGCCAGGTAGCGGGCGAACTCGTCACGCTTGAGCTTGGCGTACCAGTCGATCGTGCGGGCCCCGAACGCGTCGGCGAAGACGAGATCCGCCTCCAGCGCGTCCACGGCCGCGCCGAGCGACCGCGGCAGCCGGACCGCGTCCGCGGCGTAGGGGTTCTCGGTCGGCGGCCCCGGGTCGGTCGCGTGCTTCAGCCCGTCCAGACCGCTGACCACCTGCGAGGCGATGTAGAGGTACGGGTTGGCCGCGGGCTCGCCGGACCGGTTCTCCAGGCGTGCGCCCGAGTCGGTGCCGCCGCCCACCACGCGGACCATCGCGCCCTTGTTGTCCGCGCCCCACAGCACCCGGTCCGGCGCGAGCGAGAACGGCAGGTAGCGCTTGTAGCCGTTCACGGTCGGCGTGGTGAACGCGGCCGCGGCCGGTGCGTGCGCGAGCAGCCCGCCCAGCCAGTGCCGGGCCGTGCTGGACATCAGCGTCTCGTCCGGCCCGGGGTCGAACGCGGTCCGCCCGGTCGCGCGCTCGCGCAACGACTGGTGCAGGTGCCAGCCGGTGGACGCGGTCGCGGTGCCGGCCGGGCGGGACATGAACGTGGCGTGGTAGCCGGCCCGCCGGCAGATCTGCCGGATCGCGCTGCGCGCCAGCACCACCTGGTCGGCCGCGTCCCGCGCGCTGCCGGCCTGCATGGTGATCTCCAGCTGGCTCGGGCCGAACTCCAGCTCGATCGAGCGCAGCGGCAGGTCCAGCGTGGTCAGGCCGCGTTGCAGCAGCTGGACGACGTCGTCGACGCGGTCCAGGCCCTCCTCGTGCAGCAGTTGCGCGCCGCCGCTGACCGGGCCGACCCGCGGCGGACGACCGGGCGCGCCCGGCCCGCCCACCCGGTCGGCGGCGAAGGCCGCCTCCTCGGCGCGGAACACGTGGAACTCCAGCTCGACGCCGACCGTCATGTCGTACCCGTGGTCGCCGAGCTTGTCGATCTGTTCGCGAAGCATCGAGCGGGTGCAGAACGGCACCGGGGAGCCGTCCGGGAAGCGCAGGTCGCAGAGGACCCAGCCGGTCTTCTCCGCCCAGGGCAGCACGCGGAACGTGGTCGGGTCCGGGACCAGCACCACGTCGCCGGCGCCGGCGAAGCCCGCCTGCGCGTCCGGCGTGAAGACCGGGAACGCGGACCGGCCGGACGAGTCCTTGAGCAGCAGCGAGCTGGGCGCGGTGAGGCCGGACCGGAGCGCGCTCGGGACGGCCGCGCGGGTCAGCGTCTTGCCGTGCAGCACGCCGTGCTGGTCCGCGAAGGAGAACCGGACCAGCTCCAGGCCCAGCTCGTCGATCACGCGGCGGAGCTGGCCGGCCGCCGCATGGTGTGCCTGCGTCCACAGACCGTGCCGATCGATGAAGCCGCCGCGGTCCGCGGCCAGCATCGGGCGCGCGTCCCAGCCGCCACCGCCCTCCGCGACCGGCCGCGCGTCCACGCTAGGCATCGGCGCGGTCCTTCCGCGGGGACGCCCACGGGGACGCCGCGCGGCGCTCGGCCTCGCGCTGCCGCCAGGTGTCCTCCCAGCCGTCGTTCGGCGCGATCGTGTCGACCGCGAGCGGGCCGGTCAGCTGTTGTGCGTCCGCGTCACCGGCCGGGCGGGCCGGGATCGTGCCGCCCTGCTCGAACGCGTCGATCGCGCGGAGCAGCATGCGGCGGTTCGCGGTGACCGCGCGGTCCGAGACACCGAGGCGCTCGGTGGTGCGGTCCTGGATCGCGCCCATGCTCTCCACCGCCCACTGGTCGTGGACGTTGATGTCCAACCCCATGCCGGTGTACGTGAGGTCGCGCTGCTCGCCCGGGTCGTACCCCCAGTTGTTGGTCCTGTTTCGCAGTGGCCGGTAGTCGGGGAGCGAGACCTCGGTGAGGCGCTGCTGGAGCAGGGTGTCCCGGTCGGTCCGCTCCGCGAAGTCGTACCAGATCATGTACCAGTAGTGGTGGTGGTCGTCGATCGGCACGTGCCACTGGATGAAGACCTTGCTGGTGCCGAACGGCACCACGAACGCGTTCGGGAACACCAGGTTGGTGATCCGGACGTGCTTGATGTCCTCCGTGAGCTGCCGCAACGCGTAGACGCGCAGGCCGTGCTCGGCCTCCTCGACCTCGATGTCCGGCCGGTAGGAGTCGCCGACCAGCTTCGACAGCTTCTGCCCGGTGCCCTCGACGATCTCGCTGAACTGCTGGCCGTACACCTCGCGCGGGTCCTCGTCGATGAACCGGTGCAGGAAGCTCACGTGGCTCGGGTCGATGCCGCCCTCCAGGCCCTGCAGCCAGTTGCACTCCCACAGGCCCTTGAACGCGAACGTGTACTCGTCCGGGGCCTGGAACGCGTCGTACCACGGGAACGGCGGCGGATCGCCCTCGCCGAGGTAGGCGAAGACGATGCCGTTCTTCTCCACGCACGGGTACGCCGGGATGCGGATCCGCTCGGCGAACCGGCTGTGCGCGGGCTCGGCCGGCTGCTCCTTGCACTGGCCGTCCGCGCCGTAGAGCCAGCCGTGGTAGAGGCAGCGCAGGCCGCCCTCCTCGTGCCGGGCGAAGGCGAGGTCCACGCCCCGGTGCGCGCAGAACCGGCCGACCAGGGCCCAGCTGTTGTCGGGCTTGCGGAACAGCACGAGGTCCTCGCCGAGCAGCCGGACCGGCTTGACCTGCCGGTCCGGCGTCATCTCGGAGACGAGTGCGGCCGGCTGCCAGTAGGCCCGCAGGAGTCTTCCGAGCGGGGTGCCGGGCCCGCTCCGGGTGACGCGTTCGTTGTCCTCGCGCTTGAGCACCGTGCGGGCCTCCCTCGACTTGGATCACTTACCTCTTGTTCGGCATCCGATGCCTTCAAGATTGGATCCAATCGTGCCACGCTTCGCGCCACCAGGGAAGATCGCCGCTGTTACTAGATGGTGACGCCGGTCAGCTTCGCGCAGACAGCGAGCAGTTCCTCCTGATTCCGGTGGTCGTGCTCGCGGTCGCCGGGCCGCCAGGCCCGCTCGGTGTCGTAGCTGGTCGCGCTCTTCTCCATGATCGCCAGCCGGGCCAGCCGCGCGCCGGCGTGCTCCGGCGTCAGCGGCGCGTCGTCACCGTTGCTGCGCGTCATCTGGGTGGACACCCAGCCCGGGTCGAACGCGATGCTCTCCGTCCCCTCCCAGTGCCGGCCGAACGCCAGCGCCAGCAGCACCAGGTGCAGCTTCGTGGAGCAGTACGCCTCCCGCGGCTGGTACGGCCGCCGCTCGTAGTTCGGGTCGTCCAGATCCAGCACGCCCGCGCCCGCCAGCGCGGACGAGGTGAAGATCAGCCGCTTCGGCCGGGGCAGCAGCGCGGTCAGCAGGTACGACGACAGCGTGTTGACCTGGAAGATCAGCTCGTTTCCGTCGTCGGTCACCCGGCGCTCCGGATTGACGAACGTGCCGAGACCCGCGTTCAGCACCACCGTGTCGAACGCGCCGAACTTCTCCGCCTGAAGCGCCAGCTCGTGCGTCCCGGCCAGCGTGGACAGGTCGCCGATCGCCACGCCGATCGCGCCCTTCGCCGCCGCCTCCGCCTGCCGCGCGCGCTCCTCGTTCCGTGCGTGCAGCACCACCTCGTGGCCCTGCGCGATCAACGCCACCGCCGCCGCCTGCCCGATCCCGGTCGACGATCCGGTTATCAGCACCCTGGCCATCCCTAGCCCTGCCTTTCCTGTGGTCAGCGTTCCTTGGGGGTCAGCGGGCAGACTCTAGCGGGATAGGCTCGCCCGCGTGTTCCCGACCGTGCGCGAGATCCTGGCCCTGGACTCGGTCCGGCACGGCCTGCCGAGCGTGCTCGCCGGCGCGGCTCTGCTGGACACCCCGGTCCGCTGGGTGCACGTCGCCGAGGTGCCGGACATCGCCACCCTGCTGCGCGGCGGCGAGCTGGTGCTCAGCACCGGCATCGGACTGCCGCCGTCCGACGACGCGCTGTGCGGCTTCGTCGCCGCGCTCGCCGAGGTCGGCGCCGCCGGCCTGGTCATCGAGCTGGGCCGCGGCCGGTTCGCGTCGTCCCTGCCCCGCGCCATGATCTCCGAGGCGGCCCGCCGGTCGCTGCCGCTGATCGAGCTGCGGCGCACGGTGCGATTCGTCCGGATCACCGAGGCGGTGCACGCGCTGATCGTCGACGCGCAGCTGACCGAGCTCCGCGCGACCGAGGAGATCCACCAGCGCTTCACCGAGTTGTCCGTCGAGGGCGCGGAGCCGTCCGAGGTGGTCCACCAGGCCGCGGTCCTGTCCGGCTGCCCGGTGGTCCTGGAGAACCTGTCCCGGCAGGTCCTCGCCTACGACCCGGCAGGGGAACGGCCCGAGCCGCTGCTCGACGACTGGGAGCAGCACTCCCGCCGGCTGCAGCTGCCGTCCCGCACGTTCCACGCCGCGGGCTGGCTGGTGACCACGGTCGGCGCCCGCGGCCAGGACTGGGGCCGCCTGCTGCTGCGCTGGCCCGGCCCCGCGACGCCGCCGTCCCGCCTCACCATCCTGCTCGAACGCGCGGCTTCCACGCTGGCGCTGGGCCGCCTGATCCGCCGCGACGCGGAGGGTCTGGAACGCCAGATCCACCGCACGCTGCTGACCGCGCTACTGGACCATTCCCGGCCGGTCGACGAGGTGGCGCTGCGCGCGAAGGCGCTGGGCGTGCCGCTGGAGCGACGCCATCTGATCGGGGTGGTGGTGCGGTTCCGATCCGCGCCACGTGACGCGCGTGATCCGCGTGATCCGGTCGACCCGGCCGATCTCGCCGACGACATCGCGGCCCGCCGGCGTGATCCTGCCGCTGGTAACCCGGTGGCAGCGCGTGATGTCGCCGCTGGTGGGTCCACGCCCCTGCGCGATCTCGCCGCTGACGGCCCGACACGTCTCCGCGATCTGGCCGAGGCGGTCAGCGCGGCGCTGCGCGACGCCGGGATCGAAGGGCTGACCAGCGCCGTCGACGACGCCACGGTCGGTGCGCTACTGGCCCTGCGGTCACCGGCCGACGAGGATCGCGCCCTGCTCCTCTTCGCCGCCGCGCTGCATCGCGCCCGCGGCACCGACCCGGGCGCGGTCATCGTCGCCGCCGGCACCGGCGCCCCCACGCTCCGCGAGGCCCGCCGTTCCCTGAGCGAGGCCCGCCAGGTCGCCGACGCCGCCCGGCACGACCGCCGCGACGTCCCCGTCTTCCGCCTGCCCGACGTCGGCCTGGCCGGCCTCCTCCACCTGCTGCGCGACGAGCCCCGCCTGCAGACCTTCGTCGAGCGCGAGCTGGGCCCGCTGCTGGCCCACGACGCGAGACACCCGCGCGAACAGCTGCTGGGCACGCTGCGCGCCTACCTCGACAACGGCCGCAACAAGTCGGCCGCGGCCGCGGCCACCCACCTGTCGCGTCCCGCCTTCTACGAACGCCTGACCCGCATCGCCCGCATCCTCAACACCGACCTCGACTCCGTCGACACCTGCCTCTCCCTCCACGTCGCACTCCTCGCCCTGACCGCCATCCGCGAACGCTGACCGCGCTGACCGCTGACCGTGCTGACCGTGCTGACCGCTGACCGTGCTGACCGCGCGGCCGGGCCGTCGGCCCGATGGCTGGCAGGCCGCGATCGCGGGTCCGCTCCAGGACCACCACCCGATCCCTGCTGTGCTGGAAGCCGGCCGAGCGGCCCCGCGCGGAGTCCATGGACAGCGAATACGGCCGGTGAGCGAGCCGGCTGGGCGGGGCCCGGAGGCCCCGCCCAGCGGACTCAGCTGTTCAGGCCCTTCTCGATCGCCGCGACGATCTGGGGGCGGAGTTCGGAGGCCTTGATGATGGCGTCGACGGAGCCGACCTCGACCGCGCGCTTGATGCTGTGGATGCCGTCGAACTCGGCGGCCACCTCGCCCAGCTTCTCGGCCCGCACGGAGGAGCGGATCTCGGCCAGCTCCGCGACCAGCGCGGCACGGGCCGCGCCGGAGGCGGAGGCGATGGCCGCGTCCAGCGACGTGACCCGCGGGTCCTTCGCGGTCCGCGCGTTCACCTCGCCCGCGAAGACCACGGCCGCGGCCGGCGCCCCGCCCAGCACCGAGGCGAACGAGCCCTCGACGGCCAGGGCCGTCATGTTCGGGTTGAGCGCCTTGGAGAAGACCACGAACGCGCCGCCGTGGTAGCGCGAGATCACACAGAACACGATCGGGCCGACGAAGTTGACGATCGCCCGGCCGATCTCGGCGCCGTACTCCAGCTGGAGACGCCGCATCGACTCCGGGGAGCCGTCGAAGCCGGACAGGTTCGCCAGCACCACCAGCGGACGGTTGCCGCTGGCCGCGTTGATGGCCCGGGCGGCCTTCGCGGCGGAGCGCGGGAAGAGCGTGCCGGCCGTGTACGTGTCCGGGCCGTCGGTGGGCGGGAAGCCGCGCCGCGGCACCGAGCGTGACTCGATGCCGAGCAGCGTGACCGGGATGCCGCCCAGGTGCACGTCCTGGACCACCGCGGTCTCCGCGTCGGCCATGCCGGCCCACCGCTCCAGCACCACGTGGTCCTGATCGGAGACCGCGCGCATCACCGTGCGGATGTCGAACGGCTTCTTCCGGTCCGGGTTGTGCGTGGCCGAGAAGATCTGCCCGACCGTGGTGAAGTCACTGTCCGGCGCCGAGTGCGGGAAGTCCGAGATGTCGCGCGAGACCGGATCCGACGTCACAGCCCGCCGCGGCCGGGTCTCGCCCGGCAGCACGTACGAGTGGTCGTAGTACGTCATCAGCAGGTCCCGCGCCGCCGTCAGGTCCGGCGCCCAGTACTGCGCCTGCCCGTTCGGCCCCATCACCCGGTCGTACCCGCCGATGCCGAAGTTGTCCTCGGCGGACACGCCGCCGGAGAAGTCCAGCGACTGCTTGCCGGTGAGCACCATCGCGGAGTCCGGCGTCATGATCAGCACGCCGCGCGTGTGCATGAGCATCGTGGCCTCGGCGTTCCAGTACGGCTGCGCGCCGACCGTGATGCCCGCGACCACGATGTTGATCTCGCCGCCGGCCTGGGTGAACTCGACGATCCGCTTGAGCGCGGCCGCGACCCAGTCCATGTTCTCCGTGCCGGACGTCATCGAGATGCGCGCGCCCGCGGACAGCGCGTACCACTCGACCGGCACGTTCAGCGAGGAAGCCAGGTCGAGCGCCGCGATCACCCGCGCGCACTCCGCCTCGGCCAGCGCCCCCAGCGCCTTGGTCGGGTCACCGAGCAGCACGACCCGCTTCACGCCCTCGGGGTACCGCGTGGTCGGCGTGCTGACCACCCCGACCACGATGCCCGCCCTGTTCTGCCCGCGGGGCCGGTCGACCGGCTCCAGCACCGAGCCGGCCAGGTCGTACTCCTCGAAGGACCCGAGAAGACCGGTCAGCTCGTACGGGTACGTCGTCCCCCGCCGCCGCGCCGAGATCACCTTGGAGCGGTAGTCGTCCAACGGCTCGATCGGCGCCGTGGACGGCGTCGTGAACGACACGTTCATGCCGGCCTCGAAGCCCAGGTTGACCGCGATCTCGACCAGCTCACCGGTGGCCGCGTCCCGCCGCCGGCCGATGAACTGCACCTCCTCCAGGCCCGCGCCGGCCGTGACCGGCAGCACCCGCTGCGCGACCGCGTTCAGCTCCTCCATCGACAGCTCGACCTGCGGCCACACGTACAGCGTGATCCGGTTGGTGTCGAACCGCTTCTTGACCGGGCGCTGCGCCTGCACCTTGCGGATCGCGTCCAGGCAGGCGTCGAGCGCGCCCTCGACCGCGGGCAGCGCCACGATCCGGCCGTCCGCGTCACGCAGCGGCGTCAGGTCGCGGATCTGCGCCATCGCGGCCAGCCGCTCGTCGGCCGGGTTCTCCGGCGCCACGCAGCGGAACAGGTAGACGTCCTCGTCCGCGGTGGGCAGCCGGGTCAGGTCGAAGTTCTGCCAGCGCGGCACCTGCAGCCGCTCCGCGATCAGCGGGTGCAGGCCGCGGATGACGCGCTCCTCGCCGAGACCGGGCCGGAACGTGAAGTGGTGGTGCACCGCGCCACCGCTGATCCCGGCCACCGAGAACGTGACCCGCTGCACCGAGTCGAGCAGGCCCGACTCCGCGAGCGCGGAGCCGAGCGCGGCCGCCATCTCGTCCGGCGACGGCTGCTCGTCACAGGTCAGGTAGACGTCCGCGACCGAGTCCGCGGAGACCAGGCCGGCCGCGGCGGCCAGCGCCGACGGCAGCGAGCCGAAGTCGGACGCGGTCGCGACCAGGCGGAACCGCTCGTCACCGCGCTGATATGCCGCGGTGAAGAAGCAGAGACCCGAGACCTCCACGGTACGGGTGTCCGACGCGCCCCGGTTGCCGTAATAGCGGCGGCTGAGCACCTCCAGCATCGGGCCGTGATCCACGCCGGGCCGGCCGATCCGCTGCCCGAGGATGCGAACCAGCGGCTCCGACGACGCGACCATCGCCAGGATCCGCTCGCCGCGGTCCGGAGCCTCCGGGTTCTGGTCGAGGAAGCGCAGGTGGTTGCGGACCTCCGCGTAGACCTCCGCGCGCCGGCGCCGCAGCATCGGCTGGGCGGCCCAGCGGAACACGATCGACCGGGCCAGGTCGCCGATCACCGGGAAGCGCAGCTGGGTGGCCGCGATCAGGTGCTCCAGCGCGCCGCTGACCAGCTCGCGCAGCCCGTCGCCGGGCAGCGGCTCGGCCAGCCAGCGCTGCAGGAACGTGACGATCACGGAGACGTCCGCGGACGCGCGCTGCTGGGCCAGGAAGATCCGGAAGACCGCCTCCTCCAGCTCCGGCGTGCGCTCGAAGTCGGTGACGCCGTAGTGCGCGAGCACCCGGGCGAGCCGGCCGCGGAACGTGTCGGACAGCCCGGCCCGGTCCACGTCCAGCGACTGCAGGTACGCGTGGAAGTACTCCCGGGAGCTGTGCACTCGGGTGTCCGCCGACGTCTCCTCGCCGGCCGGCCGGTTGCGGCTGAGCTCGGACAGGTCCGCGAAGACCTGCAACAGCCCGACCTCCTCCTCCAGCGGCCGGTGGCTCAGCTCGTCCCGCGCCGCGAGGTAGGACGCCAGCGCCCGCTTCTCGTCGAGCGGGTCCACGTCGTAGCCGAGCAGCAGGCTGCGCAGTTCCGCGATGCCGCGCGCGACGCGCTCCTCGGCCGCCAGCCCGTCCTGCGAGCCCGGCAGGTCCAGATCCACCGCCTCGGAGACCGCCTCGGCGGCAGCGGCGTCGCCGACCGGTTCCAGGCGCAGCATCGGCGCGCCCGTCTCGACCTGGCTGCCCACGGAGACCAGGCACTCGCGCAGCCTGGCCTTGAACGGCGCGCGCAGCACCGTCTCCATCTTCATGCTCTCCAGCACGAGCACCGGCGCGCCGGCCTCCACCTCGTCGCCGACCGCGAGCGGCGTGGCGACGACCAGCGCGGGCGCGGGCGAGCGGAGCACGCCGCCCTCGTCGCGGCTGACCCGGTGCGTGACGCCGTCCACCTCGACCAGATGCGTCGGGCCGTGCGTGGCCGTGACCAGCCGGAATCGCTCACCGTTGACCAGTATCCGGCCGGTGTGCTCGTCGAAGCGGTCCAGCTCCGCGTCGAGCACGGCCTCTTCACCGATGCCGACCCGGAACCGGCGCGGCCCGGTCTGCGCCACCGTCACCCGGTAGGTCGCGCCGCGCAGCTTGAGGTCGATCGGCCGGCCGCTCTTGTGCTGCACCTGTGGGCGCCCGCCGTGCGCGGTGGAGAGCAGCCGCTGCCGCTCGACCCGCGCCTCGTCCTCGTAGGCCTCGATCGCGGCCGCGGCCAGCGCGATGCCGGAGTGCTGCGTGGAGACCAGCCGGCCCTCCGCGCGCACCCGGTCGATCCAGCCGGTGTCGGCGCTGCCGTCGATCACCTCGGGCTGGTCCAGCAGGTCCAGGATGAAGCTCTTGTTGGTGGCGCCGCCCTCGATGATCACCATGGTCTCGGACACCGCGCGCCGCAGCCGGCCGAGCGCCTCGTCACGGGTCCGGCCGTACGCGATGATCTTCGCGATCATGGAGTCGAAGTCGGCCGGGATGACGTCGCCTTCGCTGACGCCGGTGTCCACCCGGATGCCCGGCCCGCTCGGCAGCGTGAGCCGGACGATCCGGCCCGGGGACGGCGCGAAATCGCGGTCCGGGTCCTCCGCGTTCAGCCGGGCCTCGACCGCGTGCCCGCCCTCGGACGGCATCAGCTCGCCCAGCCGCCCGCCGGACGCCACGTGGATCTGCGCCTTGACCAGGTCGAAGTCCGTGGTCATCTCGGTGATCGGATGCTCCACCTGGAGGCGCGTGTTGACCTCCAGGAACGCGAACAGCCGCTCGCCCGGGTGGTAGAGGAACTCGACCGTGCCCGCGCCCCTGTAATCCACCGCCAGAGCCAGCCGCTCGGCCGCCTCCTTCAGCTCGCGCGCCTGCGCACGGTCCAGCACCGGGGAGGCGGACTCCTCGATCACCTTCTGGTTGCGGCGCTGCACGGAGCAGTCGCGCACGCCGAGCGCCCACGCGCTGCCCTGGCCGTCCGCGATCACCTGCACCTCGACGTGCCGGGCGCCGGTGACCAGGCGCTCCAGGAACACGATGCCGCTGCCGAACGCGCGCGCGGCCTCCAGGCTGGTCCGCTCGTAGGCGTCGGTCAGCTCGTCGTCGCTGCGCACCACGCGGATGCCGCGCCCGCCACCGCCGGCGGTCGCCTTCAGCATCAGCGGGTAGCCGATCTCGGCCGCGGCCGCCTTCGCCGCCTCCAGGGTCTCCACCGCGCCGCGGCTCCACGGCGCGACCGGGACGCCGACCTCCTCGGCGATCAGCTTGGAGCCGATCTTGTCGCCGAGCTTGCGCATCGCGTCCGCGCTCGGGCCGATGAAGGTGACGCCGATCTTCTCGCACAGCTCGGCGAAGGCCGGGTCCTCGGCGACGAAGCCCCAGCCCACCCAGGCCGCGTCCGCGCCGGTCGCGACGAGCGCGCGCTCCAGCACCGCGTGGTCCAGGTACGGCCGGGCGGAGGCGGGCCCGAGGTTGTAGGCGCGGTCGGCCTCGCGGACGAAGGTGGCGCCGCGCTCACCGTCCGTGTAGAGCGCGACCGTCTCGATCGGCGATGTTCCCGTCTCGGCGTTCAGTTCGCGGACGGCGTGGATGAGCCGCATGGCGGCCTCTCCGCGGTTGACGATGGCGATGCGGTTGAACACCGACCGAGCCTCCCAAAGTGCGTACACAACGTTGCGGGGTCCTCGATCGGCCCCGTCAACAAGCTTCGTCGTTACCGGGCGGTATGGAACCGTTGGACCCGCCACTGGACGCGGTCCCAATTTGTCGGAACCCGACAACTCTACATGGAGAGAACCGACACCCCGGTGGCCCGGCGCTCCCGAGTAAGCGGTGCAAACCGGGTGCTAACGGGCTAGATCACACCCGAGACCGGCTCGGGTTCGGAAGAATCCACAGGGTGACCAGCGTTGGCGGAGCCGGACACCGGGACCTGCGGGCGCTGCTGCACGCGTTGCGGGTCGGCAAGGTCGTCGAGCAGCTGCCGAATGCACACAGTAATGTCAGCCCGCCCGCGCCGGCCACCCACACCCCGCCGCAGCCGGCCGCACAGACCTGGGTGCCGATGGGCGGCGGCGCGGCCCAGCAGGCGGCGCAGCAGACCGCGGTGCAGCAGGCGGGCACGCCACAGAGCGCGCTCCCGCGCGGCACCGTGCCACCGCGCAACGCGGCACCCCAGGGGCGATACCCCACCGGCGGTACGGGCACCGGCCCGCTCCCCACGGGCGCACCGGGCGCGGGCGCTCTGCCATCCGGCCCGGCCGTGCCGTTCCCGCCCGGCCCGCCCTCCGCTCCGATCCCCGGCACGGCGGCACCCGCGCTCCCCGGCGCCCCGCCCGGCATCCCCGGCACCGCGCCGCCCGTGATCCCCGGCACCACCGTGCCCGCGCCCTACATCCCGGGGCCGCCCACGAACGCGCCGGCTTGCGTCTTCCCGGCTCCCACGCGTACCCACGCCGGGTCTCCGCCCTATGTCCCCGCAGGGGGCGTGCCCGCGTGGGAGGCGGTCGTGCCGATCCGGGGCGGCCCGAACCGTCCCGCCGCCCGGGGTGCGCTGGTCGACGGCTTCCGGCCCGGTGAGGAGTCCGCGCTGCACGCGCTGCAGACCCGGCTCCGCGAGTCGCTGCGACTGCTCGGCGACCTCGACGAGGCCGTGCGCCTGCTCGACGAGCACCTGTTCACCGCCCGTCCCGAGCTGCGCCCGCTCTTCCCACCCAGCGCCGAGGTGCACCGGCAGCAGTTGCGCGACGCGCTCGGCTGGCTGGTCGACAACCTGGACGACCCGCAGGTGCTGGCGGCCGGCTGCGGTCAGCTCGGCCCGGTGCTGCGCGAGTTCGGCGTGCAGCGCGCGCACATCGACGCGTTCGGCATGGCGATGCTGGACGCGATGCGGGCCGGCATGGCCGGAGCCTGGCGCCCGGAGCACGACGCCGCCTGGCGCAGCACCTGGAAGCTCGCCGCGCAGTGGCTGGAGCAGGGCGAGGAGGACGCCGGCTACGCGCCGCTGACCTGGCTCGGCACCGTGGTCGCCCGGCAGGACTGGCGCGACGACCTGTCCATCCTGTGGATCCGCACCTACCTGCCCTACCCGCACCGGGCCGGGCAGCGCGCGGTGCTGGAGGCGGACGGCGCCACCGGCGCGTATCCGATCGGCAACCCGCCCACGCCGGACCACACCATCGAGGTGCACGTGGAGGCGCGCGCCACCGACTACACCGGCCTGGCCCTGCTGCGCGAGGCCGAGCCGGGGGAGCGGGTCCGGCTGCACCCGGCCGTGGAGCACCTGCCGGTCGACCGCGCGTCCGGCCGGGACCTGCTGCTGATCGCGGAGGGCACCGGCGCCGCCACCATGAAGGCGCTGCTGACCGAGGTGGCGTGGCGGCGGCAGCACCGGGCCGTGCGCGTCTTCGTCGGCGTGCGCACGGTCGCGGAGCTCTACGACCTGGAGCCGCTGCGCGCGATCGCGGCCGAGTGCCTGGACGCGCAGGTGCAGGTCGTGGTCACGGCCGGTCCGCAGGGCCGCTTCCTCGGCGGCAGCCTGGCGCATGTGGTGGCCGGCGCCGCCGACTGGTCGGACTGGGACGTCTACGTGGACGGGCCGCCCACGCTGATCACCACGCTGTCCGGTGCGTTCGAGCGGCTCTACTCACCGACGCGCGGGTAGGTCTCCGGCACGAACGCGGGCCCGCCCGGTGTGAACACGCCCGAGTGCGACGCGGTCCGCCACGCCGACGCCGGTACCGCGTCGGCCAGCGCCTTCACCACCGGCTCGTCCTGCCACTCCGGGCTCTTCCGGAGCAGATCGAGCGCGACCACGCACTCCTCGACCTCGCCGACGCACTCCCACGGCTTGTGCGCGTCCACGCCCAGCAGCTCCAGGAAGCCCGGGATCTGCGCCTCGTCCGCCAGCAGGTCGGTGCCGAAGATGCTGCGCAGCCGGTCCCGGCTCATCGACGGTGCCATGGCCAGGAACACGAACCGGCACTTCGGGCAGTCGCCGCACCATCGCGCGGTCGCGTTGTGCAGCAGGAACGCCCGGTTGCAGCTGGTGACCACGTCGTCGTAGCGGCCGGTCTCGGCGTACAGCCGGGCGATGTGCAGCTCGGAGAGCCGGCGCAGCAGCGAGAAGTACGCGTTCGTCAGCCCGGCGTGCTCGGCCAGCGCATCCCGCAGCAGCCCCTCGGCCTCGACACCCTTGGACCACTGATGGTTGATCTCCACGCCGTGCCAGACCAGGTTCGGGTCGGAGGCGGACCGCTCGTTCGACATCACCACCGGCCCGAGCCCGTTGAACGCGGCCGTGGCCACCGCGATCAGCGAGTTCACGGCCGTGACCGGCACGTGCCCGTTCAGCGCGCCCGCCTTGTTCACCTCGAACAGCAACGGATCGATCTTCCGCCGCGCCTCGCGCGCCACCAGCCCGGACGCCGCGTTGACCGCCTTGATCACGCCGTTCGGGTTGACCGAGAACGGCACCGGCTCCCGCCCCGCGTTTCTCAGCGCCTCAAGCGTGACGATCGAGTCCTTACCCCCGCCCACGGCGGACAACGGCCGCAGATCCAGATCAAGAGCATGCGCGGGTACGGATGTGGGCTCGCCGTCCGGCGGTGTGATCGCGACGGTCAGCACGTGCGGCAACTCGTTGCGGTAGGCGAACTCGCCCATTCCCTTGGTGTAGACCGCGGTCGCGAACGCCCGTGCCTTCGCACCCACCCGGTGCGGCAGCGCGATCCGTGCCGGCGCCGCCACCTTGTAGTACGAGACGCCGGCCGCGATCAGCAGCAGCTCCAGCACGCGGTGCGTGCGGGCGAGCGCGTCCTCGCCCGGCGCGGTCTCCGGCACCGGCAGCGTGACGGTCTCGGTGAACCGCAGCGGCTCCACCCCGGGCCCGGTCAGCGCGTAGTGCAGCTCGACGACGCCGGTCTCCACGTCGAGGTGGTAACCCTCGGCCGTGAAGAGGTCCCGGCCCCGGATCTCATCCGCGCTCAACGCCACCGATTCAGCCCTTCGCTGTGCCTGCGGCCGTCCCCCGGCCGGGCGCAATGTTAGCTCCGCACGTCACCCGCCGCTCGCAGAGTCGGCAGGTGACGTGGGCCGCAGGGCCGCCGCTCCTGCCACATCACGTTCCACACCATGATCGGGGCGTCCCCCACGCCGTTCAGAACGACATGGGGACGCCCCGATCATGAGGAAGTGCGGGGTCAGGCCTTGCGGGCGGCCACCCGGGCCTGGTGGGCCTCGCGGCGCTCGGTGAAGCGGGTGGCCTGGTTGTCCAGGTTCGCCATGAACTCGCCGAGCTCGTCGCGCGCCTTGGCGCCGTCGTCGGTGAGGCCCTCGGTCTCCAGCACGCGCAGCTTGCGCAGCACCGGCATGAGCACCTCGTCGTGGTGGATGCGCAGGTCGTAGATGCCGGCCATGGCGATCTGCACGGACTTGCGGGAGAAGTTCTCGATGCCGTGACCGGGCATCTGGAAGTTGCGGACCACGTCGGAGATCGCGCGCATCGCCAGGTTCGGCGAGAGCTGCAGCGCGGCCTCCAGCAGGTTGCGGTAGAAGACCATGTGCAGGTTCTCGTCGGTGGCGATGCGCTGCAGCATCGCGTCGCAGACCGGGTCGCCGGAGAACTTGCCGGTGTTGCGGTGCGAGACGCGGGTGGCCAGCTCCTGGAACGACACGTACGCGATGGAATGCAGGATGCTCTGGTCGTGGTCGTTCTCGAAGCCGGTCGCCATGTGCGTCATCCGCAGGCGCTCCAGCTCGATCGGGTCGACCGCGCGCGTGGTCAGCAGGTAGTCGCGGATCGCGATGCCGTGCCGGCCCTCCTCCGCGGTCCACCGGTGCACCCAGTCGCCCCAGGCGCGGTCGCGGCCGAACATGGACGCGATCGCGTGGTGGTAACTCGGCAGGTTGTCCTCGGTGAGCAGGTTGACGATCAGCGAGGTGCGGGCCACGTCGGAGAGCTTGGACTGCTCCACGGACCAGGCGGTGCCGCCGAGCGGGCCGTCGAAGTTGGTGCCGTCGGACCACGGAACGTACTCGTGCGGGAACCACTCCTTGGCCAACCCGATGTGCCGGTTCAGGTTGGTCTCCACCACGGGCTCAAGGTCGAGCAGCAGCGCTCGCGTGGTTGCTTCGTCGACGGTCACAGGACCTCCAGAGGGAATGGCGAACCTACGGTTACGGTACCGTAGGTTCGCGCCTTCGACACCACCGAGGATGCCGGTAAACCGGCCGGTAACCAGGCCTGATGCCGTGGGGAAGATCAGGAGGCCGGTGCGACCGTCGGCTGCGGTGCGGTGCCACCCAGGTGCGCCGGAAGCCACCAGCGGTCCGCGTCGTCCTTCGGCTTGTCCGGATATTCGCGCTGGGCGCGGTCGACGAGTGCGGTGATCCGGCGGCGCAGCTCCGCGGTGGCGACGTTCACGTCGTCCTTGCGGTTCACCTCCAGTGGTTCGCCGATCAGGATCGTGATCGGCGTGTGCCGGCGGGTGAGCGTGCGGGGGCGGCCCTTGGTCCACATCCGGTGCGTGCCCCAGACCGCGACCGGGATCAGCGGCACGCCGGCGGACATGGCCATCCGGGTCGCGCCGCTCTTGAACTCCTTCACCGTGAAGGAGGTGCTGATCGTCGCCTCGGGGAAGATGCCGATCATCTCGCCGCTCTTCAGTGCGGTGAGCGCGTCCCGGAACGACTGGACACCGGCCTCGCGGTCGACCGAGATGTGCTTCATGTTCCGCATCAGCGGGCCGGAGATCGGGTGCTTGAAGACCTCGTGCTTGGCCATGAAACGGACCAGGCGCCCGGCCGGTTGCGCGCCGAGGCCGGCGAAGATGAAGTCCAGGTAGCCGATGTGGTTGCTGGCCAGCACCGCGCCACCCGCACGGGGCACGTTCTCCGCGCCCTCGATCCGGATCTTGAGGTCCAGGGCCCTGAACATCACCTTGCACGCTGCGATAACCGGCGGGTACACCACTTCTGACATGGCGTAACGGTAACCGCCCCGCCCGGAACGTGCCTATCCCCGTGCCGCGGGAAGGGGTTCTGTCTGTTTTTGATCGTTCTGACGATGTGTCAGGTGAGCGGACGCGCCGGATGACAGGGTGACAGTTGCCTTCGGGTGCGGGCGGTGGCAGCGTGCAGTCAATGAGCGAGCTTGCGAGCGAATCATCGGCTCAGCGCCTCGACCGGCGCGACGCAGTGGGCGCTGGGAGCCGACTCCGCGACGACCTGCTGTCACGTCACCGTGCGGTGCTGCCGTCGTGGATGCCGATCTACTACCCGGACGATCCGATCGAGATCGTCTCCGGCTCCGGCCGGCGCGTCGTCGACCAGGCCGGCCGCAGCTACCTGGACTTCTTCGGCGGCGTGCTGACCAACATGATCGGTTACGACGTCGCGGAGATCCGCGAGGCGGTGGAGCGGCAGCTGGCCACGGGTGTGGTGCACACCTCCACGCTCTACCTGATCCGCGCGCAGGTCGAGCTGGCCGAGAAGATCGCCCGGGTCTCCGGCATCCCGGACGCGCGCGTGTTCTTCACCAACTCCGGCTCGGAGGCGAACGAGGCCGCGCTGCTGATGGCCACGAACCTGCGCCGGTCCAACCAGATCCTGGCGATCCGGAACAGCTACCACGGCCGCACGCTCGCCACGATGGGCATCACCGGGCACCGCAGCTGGTCGGCCAGCTCGCTCAACCCGCTCAACATCTCGTGGCTGCACTCCGGCGACCGGGTGCGCGGCCTGCTGGCCAAGCTGTCCGATTCCGATCACATCGACGCGGCGGTCGAGGACCTCCGGGAGGTGCTCGCGACGCAGACCTCGGGTGACGTGGCCGCGCTCATCGCGGAGCCGATCCAGGGCGTCGGCGGCTTCGTGGCCGCACCGGACGGCACGCTCGGCGCGCTCAAGAAGGTCCTGGACGAGTCCGGCATCCTGCTCATCTCGGACGAGGTGCAGACCGGCTGGGGCCGCACCGGCGAGCACTTCTGGGGCTACCAGGCGCACGGCGTGACGCCGGACCTGCTCACCTTCGCCAAGGGCATCGGCAACGGATTCGCGCTGGCCGGCGTGGTCGGCCGCGCCGAGGTGATCAACGCGGTGCCGGCGATCAGCTTCTCCACGTTCGGCGGCAATCCGATCTCCACCGCGGCCGGCAACGCGGTCCTCGACTACGTGCTCGACCACGACCTCCAGGAGAACGCGGCCCGCACCGGCGCGATCCTGCTCGACGGGCTACGCGCGGCACAGACCCGATCCACGATCCTCGCGGAGGTACGCGGACGCGGGCTCATGATCGGCCTGGAGTTCGTCCGGCCCGGCACCCTGGAGCCGGACGCGGCCGCGACCGTCCGCGTCTTCGACGAGTGCCGCCGCAACGGGCTGCTGGTCGGCAAGGGCGGCCTCTACAACAACGTGCTCCGGATGGGCCCGCCGCTCACGCTCACCGAGGACGAGGCTCGCGAGGGCCTGGAGATCCTGGTGAACGCGATCGCGACGGTCGACGCAGAGGTGGTTATCGCATGACCCCGACCCCGCAACCCCGTGAGGACGCCCGATGATCTCGCACTTCGTGGGCGGCAAGCCCTGGACCGGCGCTTCCACCCGTACCGGCGACGTCTTCGATCCCGCGACCGGCGAGATCGCCGAGTCCGTGCTGTTCGCGTCGGCCGCCGATGTGGAGCATGCCGTCGGCGTCGCCGCGGCGGCCGCGAAGAGCTGGAAGGACACGTCGCTGGCCAAGCGCTCCGCCGTGCTCTTCGCGTTCCGAGAGATCATGAGCGCGCGCCGCGACGACCTGGCCGCCGTGATCACCGCGCAGCACGGCAAGGTGCTCTCCGACGCCGCCGGCGAGGTGCAGCGTGGCCTCGAGGTCGTCGAGTACGCGTGCGGCATCCCCACGCTGATCCGCGCCGGCTTCAGCGAGAACGTCTCCACCGGCGTCGACACCTACGCGATCCGGCAGCCACTCGGCGTGGTCGCGGTTATCTCCCCGTTCAACTTCCCGGCCATGGTGCCGCTCTGGTTCGTGCCGATCGCGATCGCGGCCGGCAACACGGTCGTGCTCAAGCCGTCGGAGAAGGACCCGGGCGCGGCCGTGCTGCTCGCCGAGTGGTTCGCCGAGGCCGGCCTGCCCGAGGGCGTGTTCAACGTCGTGCACGGCGACAGGGAGGCGGTCGACGCGCTGCTCGACCACCCCACGGTCAAGGCCGTGTCGTTCGTCGGATCAACCCCGATCGCACGGTACGTGTACGAGCGCGGCACCGCGAACGGCAAGCGCGTCCAGGCGCTCGGCGGGGCGAAGAACCACATGGTCGTGCTCCCGGACGCGGACCTGGACCTGGCCGCGGACGCCGCCGTCAACGCCGGCTTCGGCTCGGCCGGCGAACGCTGCATGGCGATCTCCGTGGTGGTGGCCGTCGACCCGGCCGGCGACGCGCTGGTCGACCGGATCGCGTCCCGGATGGCCGCGATCCGGACCGGCGACGGCCGCCGCGGCTGCGACATGGGCCCGCTGGTCACCGGCGCGCACCGGGACCGGGTCGCCTCCTACGTCGAGGCCGGCATCTCGGCCGGCGCGACCGCCGTGGTCGACGGGCGCGACCCGGCCGTGGACGGTGCACCCGGCGGTTTCTGGCTCGGCCCGACGCTCTTCGACCACGTCACCCCGGACATGTCGATCTATACCGACGAGATCTTCGGCCCGGTGCTGTCCGTGGTCCGCGCCGGCACCTACGACGAGGCGCTCAAGCTGGTCAACGACTCCCCGTACGGCAACGGCACCGCGATCTTCACGAACGACGGCGGTGCGGCCCGGCGCTTCCAGCACGAGGTCGAGGCCGGCATGGTCGGCGTCAACGTGCCGATCCCGGTGCCGATGGCGTACTACTCGTTCGGCGGCTGGAAGGCCTCGCTCTTCGGCGACACACACGCGCACGGCCTGGAAGGCGTGCACTTCTACACCCGCGGCAAGGTCGTCACCAGCCGCTGGCTCGACCCGTCACACGGCGGCCTCAACCTGGGCTTCCCGACGCAGACCTGAGGCTTGTCACAGGCTCCACCATGAGGCGCCGCATGAGGTCGCGGTGGAGAAGATCAAAACGGCGCCGAGAGTCGCTGACGTGTGCCAAATCGTTGTTTGGGCGGCCGGATGACAACGATTTGCGACACGTGATCGTTTCGTCAGCAAGCCGCCGCTGCTTTTATCGTGATATTTCGGGCAAGAATGAGCGGTGAGGCCAGTTCTGTTTCTCGATCACCGGCCTGACATCACCGCCGTGGGCCGTGTCAGCGATCTGTGCCCGTGCTGTCAGCGGTGTCCCGCAGTCTTCGGACGGCAACACCGGGAGACGACACGAGGGGTGACCATGACCGCCGCATTCCAGGCCGAGGGCCTGGTGAAACGCTATGGGAAGACGACCGCGCTGGATGGTGTGGACCTGACGGGCACGCCGGGGACCGTGCTCGGCGTGCTGGGGCCGAACGGCGCGGGCAAGACCACCGCGGTACGGATCCTGGCCACGCTGCTGCGCCCCGACGGCGGGCGTGCCACGGTCGGCGGGTTCGACGTGGTCAAGGATGCGGTCAAGGTGCGGCGCCTGATCGGGCTCACCGGGCAGTACGCGTCCGTCGACGAGGACCTGACCGGCATGCAGAACCTGCAGTTGATCGCGGCCCTGCTCGACTACCGCAGCGCCGAGGGCAAGGCGCGCGCGGTGGAGCTGCTGGGGCAGTTCGACCTGACCGACGCCGGGGGACGGCCGGTCAAGACGTACTCCGGGGGTATGCGCCGCCGCCTCGACCTGGCCGCGAGCCTGGTCGGCCGGCCGGACGTGATCTACCTGGACGAGCCGACCACCGGGCTCGACCCGGCCAAGCGCGACGACGTCTGGGCGATGGTCCGCAACCTGGTCACCGAGGGCGTGACCGTGCTGCTCACCACGCAGTACCTGGAGGAGGCGGACGCGCTCGCGGACGAGATCTCCGTGATCAACCACGGCAGGGTGATCGCGCACGGCACGCCGGCGCAGCTCAAGCACATCGTCGGCGGTCAGACCGTGGTGGTCCGGCCGCTCGATCCGGAGCACGTGCCAGCGGTCGCGGACATCCTGCGGGGCGTCGCGGGCGTGACCCCGGAGTCGCCCAGCCGTGGCGTGCTGACCGTGCCGGTCGACGGCGACGCCGCGCTCGGCCACGTGGTCCGGCAGCTGGAGTCCGCGGGCATCCCGGTGCTGGAACTGGCGCTGCGCCTGCCCAGCCTGGACGAGGTCTTCTTCAGCCTGACCGGGCGCCACGAGCTGCAGGAGGCGGCGGCATGAGCACGACCACCCTGTTGCGGGACGCCCACGCGATCCCGGAGCGCCCGCAGCCACGGCCGTTCGGCCTGCTCCGGCACAGCCTGCAACTGGCGAAGCGCAGCCTGCTGAAGACGCTCCGCACGCCGGAGCAGCTGCTGGACGTGACGCTTCAGCCGATCCTGTTCGTCGTCATCTTCGTCTACCTGCTCGGCGGTGCGATCGCCGGATCCACCCACGACTACCTGCAGTTCCTGCTGCCGGCGATCATGGTGCAGACGATCATGTTCGCGTCCACGGTGACCGGCACCAACCTGAACACCGACATCGAGAAGGGCGTCTTCGACCGTTTCCGCAGCCTCCCGATCGCCCGTTCCGCGCCGCTGGTCGGCTCCGTGCTCGGCGACCTGATCCGCTTCGTGGTCGCGATCGTCGTGCTGCTGACGTTCGGCTACGCGATCGGCTTCCGGATCGGCACCGACCCGCTCCAGCTCCTCGCCGCCGCGCTGGTCACCATGGTCTTCGGCTTCTGCCTGAGCTGGGTCACGGTTCTGATCGGCATGATCGTCCGGTCGCCCGGTGCGGTCCAGGGCCTCGGCTTCCTGGTCATGTTCCCGCTGACCTTCGGCACGAACATGATGGTCCCCACCGACACCCTCCCCGGCTGGCTCCAGGCCTGGGTCAAGATCAACCCCGCCACCCACGCGATGGAGGCCGCCCGCGCCCTGATGCTCGGCACCCCCGACGCCACCGGCCCGGTCCTCAAGACCCTCGCCTGGTCCGCCGGACTCCTGCTGGTCTTCGCTCCCTTGGCGGTGCGCGCCTACCGTCGCCGCACCTGACGACACGGCTTGGTCCCGGGACTCGCCTCCGCCGCCGACTTCCGGCGGTGGAGGCGAAGGGCGTCACGGTCTATCGGCGCGGACGGTCCGGCTTGGTGCTTGTTCGCAGCGCGCGCTGCGCCCGCGCGGGGTTTCCTCGTCGATGTCGATGTCGATGTCGATGTCGATGATCGTGCGAGCCATGTATCGAGGCTGTTGCCGGTGTATCCAGGCATCAAGCGCCGGATCGAGTGACCGATCGGCGGTGTCCTCGGCAGCCTCCGCCCACGGCTCGTCATCCAGGGCCGGGATACGTCGCAGGGATGACGGCGGGCTGCGCCCGGTGGGGGAGTCGGTGCGGGTGCCGGGGTGAGACAGTGGGCTGGTGCGGGTGGGGATTCTGGGGCCGCTGGAGGTGGCCGCCGACGGGGTGGCCGTCGAGGTGGCCGGTGGGCGGCTGCGCGCGCTGCTGATCAGGCTGGCGCTGGAGCCGGGCCGGGCCGTTTCCGTCGCGACGCTCGCGGACGCGCTGTGGGCGGAGGAAGCGCCGGGCGACCCGGTCGGCGCGATCCAGCAGCTCGTGTCGAGGCTGCGGCGGGCGCTGCCGGACGGTGCGGTGCTCCGCTCGACCCCGGCCGGTTACGTGCTGGAGCTGCCGGCCGACGCCGTCGACGCGGTGCGGTTCGAGCGGCTGGTCGCGGAGGGCCGGCAGGCGCTCCGAGCCGGTCGGCCCGCGGAGGCCGGTGCGGTGCTGTGCGACGCGCTGCGCCTGTGGCGCGGTGCCGCGCTCGCGGACGCGGCGGACGCGCCCTACGCGCAGGGCGCGGCGGCCCGGCTGGAGGAACTGCGGCTCGCCGCGGCGGAGGACCGGGCCGAGGCGGAGCTGGCTGCGGCCGGTGACGCCGGTGTGCCGGCCGAGCTGATCGCGGAGCTGGGCGAGCTGGAGGCCGCACACCCGCTGCGGGAGCGGATCCACGCGCTGCGCATGCGCGCGCTGATCGCGGACGGCCGGGTCGCGGAGGCGCTGACCGTCTACGCGGAGCTGCGCGAACGGCTCGCCGGCACGCTCGGCGTGGACCCGTCGCCGGAGGTACAGGCGGTGCACCTGGCCGCGCTGCGCCACCGCCCGGGGCCGGCCGCCGCACCGATGGCCGGGACGAACCTGCGCGCACCGATCACCAGCTTCGTCGGCCGCGAGGCCGAGCGCACGCTGCTCATCAAGCAGCTGACCGAGGGTCGCCTGGTCACGCTGGTCGGTCCCGGCGGTGCCGGAAAGACCCGCTTGGCCACCACGGTCGCCCACGAGATCCACGAGGGCCCGCGCGACACGGCCGCCGGGGGCGTACCGCGTGGTGGGGTCTGGCTGGTGGAGCTGGCGCCGGTGGCGGCGGACGGGGATGTGGCGCAGGCCGCGCTCGGGGCGCTGCAGAAGCTGCGGGTGACCTCGTTCGGCGCGGCGCGGGCGCCCGGCGGCACGATCGACCGGCTGGTGGAGCTGCTGGCGCCGCATGACGCGGTGCTGGTACTGGACAACTGCGAGCACGTGATCGCGGGCGCGGCCCGGCTCGCGGACGAACTGCTCGGCAGCTGCCCGCGACTGCGGATCATCGCGACCAGCCGGGAGCGCCTCGGGATCGCCGGTGAGGCGCTCTGCCCCGTACCCCCGCTGGATCTTCCCGCTCCGCACGCCGGTGCGGCCGAAGCGCTCGGCTGGGCGTCGGTGCGGCTGTTCCGGGACCGGGCGGTCGCGGTGCGGCCGGACTTCGCGGTGGACGCGGCGACCGTGGGCGCGGTGGTGGAGGTCTGCCGCCGGCTGGACGGGATGCCGCTGGCGATCGAGCTGGCCGCGGCGCGGCTCCGGGCGCTGCCGATCCAGGAGGTGGTGCGGCGGCTGGACGACCGGTTCGCGCTGCTGACCGGCGGCAGCCGGACCGCGCTGCCTCGCCATCGCACGCTGCGCGCGGTGGTCTCCTGGAGCTGGGATCTGTTGGACGACGCGGAGGCGCTGCTCGCGGCGCGGCTGGCCGTGTTCCCGGGCGCGTTCACGCTGGCGGACGCGGAGACCGTCTGCGACGTCCCGGGCGACGTGCTGCTCTCGCTGGTGGACCGCTCGCTGGTGCAGACCGCGTCCGCGGCCGAGCCTCGCTATCGCATGCTGGACACCATCGCGGCGTACGCGGCCGAGCGCCTGGACGCCTCCGGCGGCACGCATGCGACCCGGGCGGCGCACGCGCGGCACTTCCTGGCGCTCGCCGAGGAGGCCGAGCCGCACCTGCGCCGCGCGGAACAGCTGGAATGGCTGGCGAAACTGGACGGCGCGCACGACGACCTGATCGCGGCACTGCGGTTCGCGGCGGAAACCCACGATTCCGACTTGGCGGTACGAATGACCGCCGCGCTCGGCATGTACTGGATCATCACCGGCAAGCAGGACGAGGCGCTGGAGTGGTGCGAGATCGCCGGTGCGCTGCCCGGCCCGGCACCGGCCGCCGCGCGCGTGATCGTGCTGGTCGGCCGCCTGATGCCGCGATTCACCGAGGTCGACCAGGCGGCCGGGCCGGCCGAGATCCGCGCGCTGCTGGACGGGCTCGGCGACGCGGACCGGGGCCATCCGTTCCTGGCGCTGATCGAGGCCGGCCTGCCGATCTACGCGGAGGACATGCCGGCCGCGCTGGCGGTGATCGACCGGCACCTGGCCGGGCCGGACCCGTGGCTGCGCGCCATGATGCACCTGATCCGGTCGCACGTGCGGGAGAACGACGGCGATCCGGCCGGCCGCCGGCACGAGCTGGAGACCGCGTCCGGGATCTTCCGCGACCTCGGGGAGCGGATGGGGCTCGCGGGCTCGCTGACCGAGCTGTCCGAGGCGCTGTCGTTGGCGGGTGAGTTCGACGCGGCGCTGGCCGTACTGGACGAGTCGATCTCGCTGCTGCGCACGCTGAACGTGACCGACGACGTGGCTCACCAGCGCATCTGGCGTGCGCTGATCGCGGCGCGCACGGGCGGCCCGGAGCACGCGCGGGCCGAGTTCGAGGCGGTGCTGACCGAGTGCGACCTGTCCGGCTCGCTGCGCGCGCAGTCGTTCGCGAACGTGACGTTCGGCGCCGCGTTCGCCGCGCTCGGCGACCTTGACCGGGCCGAGGCGCGACTGCTGCGGTCGCGCGAGCTGATGGCCGCGGCCCGCACCGCACCGCCGCAGATCGACGTGCTGATCGGCTGCGGGCTGGCGGTGATCGCGGCGCAGCGCGGCGATGCGGAGCCGGCTGCGGCGATGATCCCGGGCCTGGTGGCGGCCGCGCGGCGCATCGCGGACGTCCCGGTGCTGGCCCGGGCCGGGGTGACGCTCGCGTTCGTGCGCCGCGCGCAGGGTCGCCCGGCAGAGGCCGCGGAGCTGCTCGGGGCGGCGGAGACGATCCGGGGCGGCCCGGACCGGCTGAGCCTGGACATCGCGATGCTCACCGACGGGCTGACCGCGGAGCTGGGGGCGGCCGCGTTCGCGGAGGCGGTCGCGCGCGGCCTCGCCCTGTCCCGCGAGGCCGCGGTCGCGTTGCTGCCGTGATCCCCATCGCCCTACGTCCGTGATCCAGGCGTCACTCATGTCGTTCTAAACGCTTGGATCACGGAGAGGGCGGTGGCAGGCGGCACAGCGGCGGGCCGTGGCAGGCGGCACAGCGGCGGGCCGTGACAGGCGGCACGGCGGCGGGCCGTGACAGGCGGCACAACGGTAAGTGCCACCGGGCGGTTCGCCGAGTACAAGTGATGAGGTACAGACTGGGAGCCGGGTGTAAACACGGCAGGACGGAGATCGCGGCGATGGACAGGCGTACCGACGTCATCGAGGACCTGATGGCAAGGTTCCCGCACATCCCGAAAGAGGCCGTCATCAAGGAGGACCTGCTCCGCGGCGGCGTCGCCTTCGACGGCTCGATGCTGACCGACGGCGACGAGGGCGAGGTCAAGCCGAAGTCGTACTTCATCTTCTCGTTCGACCACCGCACGCTGCCGGAGTTGGGCGAGGCCGCGCTGCGCCGCCCGCCGGAGGAGATCATCCTGACCGGCGGGCCGTACGATCTGCGCCGCACCGTGGTCTCGGTCCGGGTCAATCCGGCCTCGCCGTACCGGATCGCGGCGGACGAGGAGGGGCGCGCGAAGCTGTTCCTGGACGGCCGCGCGATCTCCGACGTGGGCCTGCCGCCGATGCCGGACTATTACCGGCACACGCTGCGGAACGGTAAGTCGGTGATGGAGGTGGCGCCCACGATTCAGTGGGGTTACCTCATCTACCTGACCGTTTTCCGGGTCTGCCAGTACTTCGGCGCCAAGGAAGAATGCCAGTACTGCGACATCAACCACAACTGGCGTCAGCACAAGGCGGCCGGCCGTCCCTACACCGGTGTGAAGCCGGTGCAGGAGGTGCTGGAGGCGCTCGACATCATCGACAAGCACGACACGCTGGGCGCCTCGAAGGCGTACACGCTGACCGGCGGCTCGGTCACGTCCAAGGTGGACGGCCTGGCCGAGGCGGACTTCTACGGCCGTTACGCGAAGGCGATCGAGGAGCGGTTCCCCGGGCGCTGGATCGGCAAGGTGGTCGCGCAGGCGCTTCCCAAGGAGGACGTGCAGCGTTTCTACGACTACGGCGTGCGCATTTACCACCCCAATTACGAGGTGTGGGACAAGCGGTTGTTCGAGCTGCACTGCCCGGGCAAGGAGCGTTATGTCGGCCGCGAGGAATGGCACCGCCGCATTCTCGACTCGGCGGAGATCTTCGGCCCGCGCAACGTGATTCCGAACTTCGTGGCCGGAATCGAGATGGCGGCGCCGGCCGGTTTCGCGACGCCGGAGCAGGCGGTCGACTCGACCGGCGAGGGCCTGGAGTACTTCATGTCGCGGGGCATCCTGCCGCGCTTCACCACCTGGTGCCCGGAGCCGACGACGCCACTGGGCCAGATGAACCCGGAGGGCGCTCCGCTGGAGTACCACATTCGGCTGCTGGACCGGTACCGCGCGGTGATGGACGCGAACGGTCTGCTGCCGCCGCCCGGCTACGGCCCGCCCGGTGCTGGCAACGCGGTCTTCTCGGTGAGCTCGTTCATGGACACGCTCCCAGCGGACACCGCGATCGCGGATGAGACGCCCGCACAGGTGTAAAAAGCCATAAAACACGAGAAAGCCGGCAACCCGGGAACGGGTGGCCGGCTTTTTCGTGCGCGCGTCTCGTGACCGACGCGGTAAGACGGATTTTCACGGACCGGGGCGCGGGAGTGCGGGCGACCAAGCCTGAGTTGCCGGCCGTACCCTCATGGATTTCGATCTTGTTAAGACTTGAAACGGCATGCTGACCGCGAGTAACCATGCCGTGAGCAGCGTTTATGCAGCTCGCTGCGGCTCTTTAGGGTCCTTTTAGCACGTCGGCGTGAACGTACCGTGACTGCGCGCTCGGTAACGGTTTGAAAACTTCAACCGAAGTCTTGACACAAGGGGGGCGTCAGTAAGAAGTTTTACCACCAAACAGTAAACATTCTTTTCGGAGGAGCGTTGATGACGGAGGTGCACACCACCGCGGTCCCTGCGGTGACGGACGCCTCCGCGCGGGAGGGTGGCGTCCTGGTGCGCGTGCGCTCGCGGCTGCCGGAGTTCACCGGCGCGCTGCAGCGGGTCGCGGAACAGGTGCTCGCCGACCCCGCCGTCGCGGCCCGGTCCACGATCGTGGAACTGGCCGAGCGCAGCGGCACCTCTCCGGCGACGATCACCCGGTTCTGCCGCGCCCTCGGCTTCGAGGGCTACGCGGACCTGCGGCTGGACATCGCGGCCGAGACCGGCAGGGCCCGCGCGGCGGGCTGGACGGTCGACATCGGGCGCGAGATCCAGCCGGGCGACCCGCTCGGGCGCGTGCTCGACCAGCTGATGGCCGCGGACACCCGGGCGATGCAGGACACTGCCGCGCTTCTCGACCTGGGCGAGGTGGAGCGCGCGGCGGCCGCGATCGCCACCGCGAACCGGGTCAACATCTTCGGCGCCAGCGGAAGCGCGCTGGTCGGCGAGGAGTTCCAGTTCAGCCTGCACCGCATCGGCGTGCCGGCCTGGGCCTGGACCGACGTGCACAACGGGCTGGCCAGCGCGGCGCTGATGCGGGACGGCGACGTCGCGCTGGGCATCTCGCACAGCGGGCAGACCCGCGAGACGATCGAGATGCTGGCCGAGGCCGGCAGTCACGGTGCGACCACCGTGGCCCTGACCAGTTTCCCGCGCGCGCCGCTGGCGGAGCTGGCCGACATAGTCCTGCTGACCGCGACGCAGGCCACCACGTTCCGGCCGGACGCGCTCTCCGCGCGGCACCCGCAGCTGGTCGTGCTGGACCTGCTCTACATCGCGGTCGCGCAGCGGACCACCGAACGTTCCCACGCGGCCTTTCAGCGCACCGCCCGGGCAGTCGACGGGCACAAGGGCCGCAAAGAGTAGAAACCCTCCGCCCCAGGTATGTAGTTCGTCATCAAGGAGCTGCGACACCATGTCTGACAACGACCTCACCCGCCGGACAGTGCTCCGCCGGACCGCGGCCGCCGGCCTGATGGCCACGCCGGCCATGGGATTCCTCTCCGCCTGCGTCACCGGTGGTGGCGAGGAGGAGCCGGCCGACCAGGCGGAAGGCGAGAAGAACGCGGAGAACCCGCTCGGCGTGGACGGCAACGCCCCGCTCGAGGTGGTCATCTTCAACGGCGGCTACGGCGAGAAGTACGCCACCGACGTGCACGAGCCGCTGTACAAGGCGAAGTTCCCGAACGCGCAGATCAAGCACTCCGCCACCCAGGAGATCGCGACCACGCTGCAGCCGCGGTTCGCCGGTGGCACCCCGCCGGACTTCGTGAACAACTCCGGCACCAAGTTCATGGACTTCGGCACGCTGATCCAGGACGGCCAGCTGCAGGACCTCACCGAGCTGTTCGCGGCCCCGTCCGTGGACGACCCGGCGAAGAAGGTCTCGGACACGCTGGTCGCCGGCACCGTCGAGTCCGGCACGTACAACGGCAAGCCGTTCGTGCTGAACTACGTCTTCACGGTCTACGGCCTGTGGTACTCGGAGAAGCTGTTCAAGGACAAGGGCTGGACCGTTCCCGCCACCTGGGCCGACTTCACCAAGCTGCTCGACACGATCAAGGCCGCGGGCATCACGCCGTACGCGTACGCCGGCAAGAACGCGCCGTACTACCAGTACCTGGTGATCCTCGCCTCGGCCGCCAAGGCGGGTGGCCCGGACATCCTGAAGAACATCGACAACCTGGCCGACGGCGCGTGGACCGCCCCCGCGGTCAAGGCCGCCGCGGCGCAGTGGGCCGAGATCGGCGCCAAGTACATGGACAAGGCCGACGAGGGTCTGATCCACACCGAGGTGCAGCTCAAGCAGAACCAGGGCAAGGTCGCGTTCTACCCGTCCGGTTCGTGGCTGGAGGCCGAGCAGGCCGCCTCCACGCCGGAGGGCTTCAACTACGCGGTCATGCCGGTCCCGGCCGGCGCGTCGGACACGCTGCCGACCGGCCTCTACGCGACCGCGGGCGAGCCGTACTTCGTCTCCGCCAAGGGCACCAACCCGCGCGGCGGCATGGAGTACATGCGGCAGATGCTGTCGACCAAGGGCGCGAAGGGCTTCATCGAGCTCAACAAGTCGCTGACCGCCGTCGCCGGCGCGGAGGAGGGCATCCAGCTCTCGCCCGGTCTGACCAGTGCCTCCGCGGTGCTGAAGGCGGCCGGTGCGGGCGTCTTCTCCTACCGCTTCGACAGCTGGTACAAGGAGCTCGACACCGAGCTGCGCACCGCCACCAACGCGCTGATGTTCGGCCGGGAGAACGCGGACCAGTTCTGCGAGCGGATGCAGAAGAAGGCCGACGCGATCAAGGCCGACTCGTCGATCACGAAGTTCTCTCGCTGATGTTCGCCGGGCGGGGCGTCCTTCTCGGGCGTCCCGCCCACCTTTCCTGAGGATCTGGTCCACATGCGGCACGGCAAGTACCCGTTCGTCATCGGGTTCCTCGCGGCCCCCGTGACGATCTACGTCGTCTTCGTCATCGCGCCGTACGCGCAGGCGTTCTACATGGCGCTGACGAACTGGCGAGGGCTGTCTCCCGGCAGGTTCGTCGGCCTGGAGAACTTCACGCGGCTGTTCCAGGACGACGTGTTCTGGAAGGCGTTGCAGCACCACGGGATCCTGCTGCTCGCCCTGCCGCTGATCACGATCGTCATCGCGCTCTTCCTCGCGTTCATGCTCAACGTCGGCGGCGGCTCCCAGAAGGGGGTGATGACCGGCGTCTGGGGCTCCAAGTTCTACCGCGTGGTCTTCTTCCTCCCGCAGGTGCTGGCGGTCGCGATCCTGGGCGTGCTGTTCCAGGCGATCTACCGCCCGGACGGCTCCGGCATGATCAACAGCCTGGTCGCCAAGGTCGGGCTGGAGCCGATCGGCTTCCTGATCAACCCGGACCTGGCACTGTGGTCGATCATCGCGGTGCTGGTCTGGCAGGCCGTCGGCTTCTACGTCGTGCTCTTCTCGGCCGGCATGTCCAACATCCCGAAGGACATCTACGAGGCCGCGATGCTGGACGGCGCCACCCGGATGAGCATGTTCTTCCGGGTCACGCTGCCGCTGCTCTGGGACACGCTGCAGGTCGCCTGGGTCTACCTCGGCATCGCCGCGTTCGACGCGTTCGCCATCGTGCAGACGCTCTCGGTCGACCAGGGCGGGCCGGACGGCTCCACCACCGTGATCGGCATGGAGATCTACCGGAACGCGTTCACCTACTCCAAGTACGGCTACGCGTCCGCGATGGGCGTGGCGCTCTTCTTCCTGACCATCACGTTCGCCGCGCTCAGCCTCCGGGTCAGCCGGCGCGAATCCGTGGAGATGTGAGGGCTGTCATGGCTGTCGATACCGTCAAGCCCGCCGCCGCGTCCAGCGCCGCCCCGTCCCCGGAGAAGACCCGGCGCGAGGTCAACCTCCTGGCAGGATTCGGCCACGCGTTCCTCGCGGTCTGGGCGCTGCTCATCATCGCGCCGCTGGTCTGGACGTTCCTGGCCTCGTTCAAGACCAACGAGGAGATCTTCGGCGATGCCTGGACGATGCCGGGCGCACTCCGCCTCGACAACTGGGCCCGCGCCTGGTCCGAGGCGCACGTCGGCCAGTACTTCCTGAACAGCGTGTTCGTGGTCGCACTCAGCACCGCCGGCACCATGCTGCTCGGCGCGATGGCCGCCTACGTCCTGGCCCGCTACAGCTTCTGGGGCAACCGGGCGATCTACTACCTGTTCGTCTCCGGGCTGGCGTTCCCGGTCTTCCTGGCGCTGGTCCCGCTCTTCTTCGTGGTCCGCAACCTGGGGCTGCTCAACTCGTACGTCGGCCTGATCCTGGTCTACATCGCGTACTCGCTGCCGTTCACCGTGTTCTTCCTGGCCGCGTTCTTCAAGTCGCTGCCGAACTCGGTGGCGGAGGCCGCCACGATGGACGGCGCGTCACACACGCGCCTGTTCTTCCAGGTCATGATGCCGATGGCCCGCTCCGGCCTGATCAGCATCACGATCTTCAACGTGATCGGCCAGTGGAACCAGTACCTGTTGCCGCTCGCGCTGTTGCAGGGCGAGGGCGCGGAGGAGAAGTGGGTGCTCACCCAGGGCATCGCGAACATCTCCACCAGCGCCGGCTTCGACGCGGACTGGGGCGGCCTCTTCGCCGCGCTCACGATGGCCATCCTCCCGATGATCGTCATCTACGCCATCTTCCAGCGCCAGATCCAGTCCGGCCTGACCTCGGGCGCGGTCAAGTAAGCGCTTCCGCTTTCGGCATGGGGACGGCTCACCGGCCGTCCCCATGTCCTTTTTGGCCTCCGGCCCAGAATCCTCCAGTGCATTTCCCGCTTCCGGCGCGGTGCGGCCCGCATGCTCGGAGCGGGCAAACCGCGCGGAGGCCGGCGACTCCGCCAGCGCTCCGCTCCGGCCGCCGCGGCGAAGCCGGTGACATCGCTGGTCACCCCACCCCACGCGATTTCCTTTCGCTTCCGCAGCCCTCGCACATCCCGAAACCGAACCAGGAGGCTTATTCAGCGCAGCGAACCGGCACCGCGTCGCCGCAGGCCGCGCGGTCTGACGAGGGCGGCGCTGAATAAGCCTCCAGGGATCGCACCTCTGCGCGTCTGTCCGGAATTTTGCGACATGCGCGTAGTGGTGGAGCCTCGTGTCGGCCGAGGCGCTGGTCATGCCCCCTGTTCGTGAATTCGCGCTCGATCGACGGTTGAGTGAACACCGGGAGGCTTAGTGCTCGCCGAGGAACACTTGGTCTGTCCGGCCAGGCACTGAGGCATATTCAGCGGGGCCAGCCGACGCCGCGTCGCCGCAGGCCGGCACTGAGGCTTATTCAGCGGGGCCAGCCGACGCCGCGTCGCCGCAGGCCGGCACTGAGGCTTATTCAGCGTCGCCCTCGTCAGGCGGCCCGGCCTGCGGCAGCGCGGCGTTGGCTCGCCGCGCTGAATAAGCCTCACTGCCGACGCGCTGAATAAGCCTCAATCCCTTGCCAGGAACGGCTCCGCTGACCCCGGGAACCAAGTTATTCCCCCGCGACCCCATATCAAGAGGCTTATTCAGCAGGGCTGAGTCGGCGCCGCGTCGCCGCAGGCCAGCGCTGCCGGATCGCTACACGCTGAATAACCCTCCAAGCAGCAATTCTGAAGAAGTGAGGCACAATCGCGCAAGCGATCTTTCCTCGAACGTTGCTACATCCGGAAATCAACCTCGCGCCGTGGAGATCATGACGGCTCACCCCGCGCGTCGCCTTCCGGCTGCTTCCAGCGCAAAGATCGATCCCGTATCGCGGAAGATCGATCCTGACAGCCGACCGATCTTCCGCATGGCGGGAAAATGCCTCCACATTGTGGAAATGCCGCGCGCACTGCGGGTGCGACGCCCGAAATATCGCTTTAAAGCCACCCGGCCGTCGCCCTTCAATTTGATTAGTGATACGTGGAGCACCGTATGAGGGCCTCATACGGTGCTCCACGTATCACTAATTGCTTTCGCATGATCGATCCCGCAGTCGGGAAGCACTGTAAGCCTTTCGGCGCGGGGTGAGGGACGCTCCCCACCCGGGGCGCTCCGGCCTTTCAGCATCGAAGTCAGGAGCGCTCTTCAACTGGATACTAAATGCCGACATCTCGGACATGAGGCGCCCGGTGCCTTGCGACCGCCGACACCTCGACGCCATACAGGCTCACTTGTAGCTGAGATCGATCACGCCGTGACCCCTACCCGGCGCGGTGACGGGGTGGGTTGGATCGTGTGGGCCGGAACCGGTGCCCGCGGGACCCGGCCGCCCATCCCTGACCGGAGCCTCCGCGACCACGCCGGAACCGGGAATGTCGAATGTCTCAGGGCTTGGCGTCCGCGTAGCAGTCGACGATGGAGGCATCGAGCGGGAAGCGGACCGGGGAGTCGCCGAAGAGGAGGCGGCCGGCCTGGTCGGCGGCGTGCTGGGCCGCGGTGGCGACGGACGCGGCCTGGTCGGCGGGGCAGTGGATGATGACCTCGTCGTGCTGGAAGAAGACCAGCTGGGCGTCGGTGCCGGCGAGCGCGGTCCGGAGCGTGGCGAGCAGGACCAGGGCCCACTCCGCCGCGGTGGCCTGGATGACGAAGTTGCGGGTGAAGCGGCCCCGCGCGCGGGCGTCCGGCCGGGCCCGCGGTGACCCGTCGTCGGAGCCGCCGCCGGTGTCGCCGGAGTCGGCCGTGAGCAGCGTGCCGTCGGCCGCGAACGAGGCGGACGGGGGCGGGCAGGTGCGGCCGAGCCAGGAGCGGACCAGGCCGCCCTGCTCGCCGGTGCGCGCGGCCGCCTCGACGTAGTCGAACGCCCGCGGATAGCTGCGCCGCAACACCGCGAGCGCGGGGATCGCGGAGCCGCCGGTCTGCCCGTACATGGCGCCGAGCAACGCGATCTTCGCCTTGGCCCGGTCGCCGCCGAACGAGTCGGTGGCGAGCGCGGCGTAGAGGTCGCCGGCCGCACCGGCCGCGGCGAGGCGGGCGTCGCCGGAGACGGCGGCGAGCACACGCGGTTCGAGCTGGCCGGCGTCCGCGACCACGAGCTTCCAGCCGGGGTCCGCGACCACGGCACGCCGGACGACCTTGGGGATCTGCAACGCGCCGCCGCCGCGGGTGGCCCAGCGCCCGGAGACCACGCCGCCGGGCACGAACTCCGGGCGGAACCGGCCGTCCTGCACCCAGGCGTCCCGCCAGGCCCAGCCGTGCGCGGTCCAGATGCGATAGAGCTCCTTGTGTTCCAGCACGAACGGCACGGCTGGGTGGCGGACGTCGCGCAGCACCCAGCGGCGCGTGTTGGGCAGGTCGAAACCGGCCTTCGCGAACGCGCGCAGCAGCTCGGCCGGGGACTCCACGTGCAGGCCGCGCACGCCGAACGCGTCGTTGATCTGCCCGGCCAGTTCGGCGAGGCGGCGCGGCGGCCCGCCGACCGGGGACGGCGGCCCGAGCAACTCGACCAGCAGCCGGTCGTGCACGTCGGCCCGCCACGGCAGCCCGGCCCGGCCCATTTCGGCCGCGATCAGCGCACCGGCCGACTCGGCCGCGACCAACAGGCGAAACCTGCCGGGGTACGCCGTGCGTGCGATCCGCCCGGCCTGGTCCGCGTAGACCTCGGTGACCGCGGTCAGCGGATCGGTGCCGATCTCCGCGGGTGGCGGCCCGGCGTCGAAGAGCGCGGGCTGCCCGCCGCCGGGCGGCTCGGCCTGCCGGGCCGGCGGGTCGCGCGGCACCGGCCCACCCGAGAGCCGCGCCCAGGCCGCGGCGAGCGCACGCGGCTCACCCCAGCGCCCGTCATAGCCGAGCAGCAGCGTCTCGGTCAGCTCCAGGTCATGACACCGGTCGACCCGCGCCCCCGCCCGCAGCAGCCCCGGATATATCGAGTCGGTGCTCGCCCACAGCCACCGTGGATGCTCCCGCCGCTCCCACCCGGCGACGGCCGCGGCCAGATCCGCCACCGGCGTGACCCGCCCCACGGGCGCGCCGGAGACGCGCAGCGGAGCGAGTCGCCCGCCGCGGTCCTCCCCCGGAACCGCCGCCACCAGCACACCCACATTCTGCGCCCCGCGTATGACACATCCACCGGTGGACGCGACCGAAGCGGCGGGAGTCGCGTGGGTTTGCCTGGCCACGGCGGGACTGGAGCCCGCGGGAGCATGCGGGCTGCACCACGCCGGAAGCGGGAAGATCCGCTTTCAGAATTTGATCTTCGCTTTATTTCGATCAGGGCCGAGGCGTGGCGAGAGCCTCTAGACGCGGCGGAGGACCGAGACGACCTTGCCGAGGATGGTGGCGCGGTCGCCGTCGATCGGCTCGTAGGCCGGGTTGCGCGGTTCGAGCAGCACGTGGCCGGAGCGGCGGCGGTAGACCTTGACCGTGGCCTCCTCGTCGATCATGGCGGCCACGATGTCGCCGTTGTACGCCTCGTGCTGCTGGCGGACCACCACGATGTCGCCGTCGCAGATCGCCGCGTCGACCATCGAGTCGCCCTGGACGCGCAGGCTGAACAGCGTGCCGCGGCCGACCAGGTCGCGGGGCAGTTGCAACGTCTCCTCGGCCGTCTCCTCCGCGAGGATCGGCGCACCGGCCGCGATCGTGCCGACCAGCGGCACGCCCACGGTCTGCTCGTCGCGCCGCGGCCGGTCACCGCCGCCGTCAAGGAACATCCGCGCGTCCACCGGCCGGGTCGCGGTCCGGCCCCGGCGTAGGAAGCCCAGCTCCTCCAGCGTGCGCAGGTGCCGGCTGACCGAGGAGGTCGACGCGAGCCCGACCGCGTCGCCGATCTCCCGGGTGGACGGCGAGTAGCCGTACCGCACCACCCAGTCCCGGATGACGCCGAGGATCGCCCGCTGACGCGGCGCCAGCACGGAGGTGTCGAGATCTTCAGCCCACAGCACCTGAAGATCGTGCCTCATCCACCGGCCGGCGCCGCGCCCGGCGCGCCGGAGGTCACCCCTCGTAGAGCGAGACGTACTGCTCGTAGAGCGCGTCCTTGGCGTCGCCGAGCCCGGCCGGGTCGACCGCGTCGTGCCCGATGCCGGTGTCGGCCGGGATCTCCCGCGCGGTCAGTCGCAGGCCGCGCCCCTCCGCGATGTCCCGCGGGATGGAGACCGCCCGGCCGAGGTCGATGAAGTCGTCGTTCGGGCTGGTCACGACCGCGATCGTGGCGAGGTTTCCGTCGTCGCGGCCGGTGTCCATGGTGAGGCCGAGCCGGAGGTACTGCGCGAGCGCGGCGAACGAGAAATCGTTGCCGTTGACCACGTCGGGGACCAGCCGGAAGCCGAACAGGACGGTGAACGGCTTGATCACGATCGGCGGCGCCTGCGACGGGGCCGGGCGGTAGAACGGTGAGATCGCCAGCAGGTGACGCACGTCGTCGACGCGGTTCGTGGTGAGCCAGGTGGCCAGCACGCCGCCGCCGGACATGCCGATCACGCCGGTCTCGTCGCCCAGCGCCACGGCCACGTCCAGCGCGCCGGACGCGTACTCCGCAAGCTCGCGCGCCTGCATACCGGCGATCGCGGTCCGGTCCGGGAAGCCGTGCCGGGGCGCCAGCGGTACGTACACGTTGTAGCCCCGCTCGAAGTAGACCTGCGCCAGCTCGGCGAACTGCGCCGGGCAGTCGGTGAAGCCGTGCAGCATCAGCACCGACTTCGCGACCGGCGCGTCGTGCAGCAGCGCGCGGGAGCGGCACTCGGCGCGCAGTCCCGGTTCCGCCTCCTCGCGCGCGGCCCGCTCCGCGATCGCGGCCCGGGCCGCGTCCGCGCTCAGCCGCTGCGCCGGCGGGTGCAGGCCGTCACTGTCCAGCGGCCAGGCGAACAGCGCGAGCACGGCGATCAGCAGGACGGCGAGGATGGCGACCACGATTCTGACGGGCACACGGGTGACGCTCATGCGGCCAGCTCACCAGGGCACTGTCAACGATCGATCGACAGCCACTGTCCATATGCGGCGGCGAGCGGCGCGCGCATCGCCGGCCGGGCCAGCAGCCACGGATTGTCCAGCCACTGGTCGATCGCGCCGGCCTCGGGCGGCAGCCGGCGCAGCACCGGGTCGGTGAGGCCGGCGAGCAGCGCGGCCGGTACCTCCGGCCGGACCGCCCGGGACGCGCGCGTGAAGAACGGCCCGACCCCGTTCGGCGGCGTCGGCAGGCCGCGCTCGCGCTGCCGGGCCAGCAGCACACGGACGGCCGTGACCAGCGCGTCCTCCCGCACCCGTGGGTCGCCGCTGTGCAGCACCGTGGTCAGCGGCCCGGTCAGCTCGGCCGCGATCGGCAGCCGCTGGAACGCGCGCTCGAACCACTTGTCGTACGGCGCCCAGGTGCGGCACAGCCGGAACGCCTGCCGCATCACGTCCTCGGCCAGCGTCCCGGCCAGGCGGCGCGCGGCCATCGGCTGGCCGGTCTCCGCCGCGCGCGCGTGCAGCGGCAGCCGGGCGAGCCGGTGCCAGCCCGCGGCCAGCACGTACCGCTCGACCTCGGCCGGGTAGTGCCGCAGCGACGCGCGCAGCGGCCCCAGCCACGCGGTGGTGTCCGCGAAGACCGGCCCGGCGGTCACCTCCAGTACGGCCTGCCCGGTCAGCATCAGCCAGCCGACCGTGTCCGCCGGGTCGAAGCCGAAGCCGAGCCGCTCGCGCGCGAACCCGTTCACGGTGCCGACCGAGACCTTGTGCCGGGGCCGCGGATCCCAGGTCATCGGGAAGCGCACCGGGTGACCGCGGAACCGGTTCGGTAGTTCCCGCTCCAGCAGCTCGTCCAGATAGGGCACCAGGTCCGCGTCCGCGTCGTCGAGCAGCAGCTGCAGCCGCAGCCCCCAGTCGTGGTCGCGGCTCACCTCGTCGTCGAAGCCGAGCACGTCCGAGCCGTGCCCCAGCCGGCCGACCGCGTGCGGCAGCCGCGGCACCTCACGCCTCAACAGCGGACCCACGACCTCACGGTGGTACGCGTGGGCAAGCGCGATCCCGGACTCCATGGACGGATGATGCCAGCCCGGTGTGGCGTATTCGCGGCAAAATTTTCCTCCGGCGCGCATCGGCGGTGACCGCAGAAACCCCGGCCCGCCGGTCGCCCCCGCACAAGTCCTCCGATCGCCGGCACACCCCTGTTCACCTGGTGGGATTCCGGATTCGAAGCACCGGTGACGAGTCGGTAACCTCGTCGTCATGCGGATTGGCATTGTCGGAGCAACGGGCCAGGTCGGTGGCGTCATGCGGCGCATCCTGGCGGAGCGCAACTTCCCGGTGGAACAGCTACGGCTGTTCGCGTCGGCCCGGTCGGCGGGGCGCACGCTGCCGTGGGCGGGCGGCGAGGTGACGGTCGAGGACGCGGCCACGGCCGACTTCGCCGGCCTGGACATCGTGCTCTTCTCCGCCGGCAAGGGCTCGTCCAGGGAGCTGGCGCCCGCGGTCGCGGCGGCCGGTGCCATCGTGATCGACAACTCGTCCGCCTGGCGGATGGACCCGGACGTGCCGCTGGTCGTGGCCGAGGTCAACCCGCAGGCCGCGCAGGACCGGCCGAAGGGGATCATCGCGAACCCGAACTGCACCACGATGGCCGCGATGCCGGTGCTCCGCCCGCTGCACTCCGAGGCCGGGCTGGAGGCGATGGTCGTCGCGACGTACCAGGCGGTCTCCGGTGCCGGGCTGTCCGGCGTGTCCGAGCTGTCCGGCCAGGTGGTCGCGGTCGCGGACCGGGCCGCCGAGCTGACCCACGACGGGTCCGCGGTGGAGTTCCCGTCGCCGAAGCAGTTCTCCCAGACGATCGCGTTCAACGTGCTCCCGCTCGCCGGGTCGATCGTGGACGACGGCCTGAACGAGACGGACGAGGAGCAGAAGCTCCGCAACGAGAGCCGCAAGATCCTCGGCATTCCCGGTCTCAAGGTCTCCGGCACCTGCGTGCGCGTGCCCGTGTTCACCGGCCACTCGCTGCAGATCAACGCGCGTTTCGCCCGGCCGCTCTCACCGGACCGCGCGCGGGAGATCCTGGCGTCCGCGCCCGGAGTGACGCTGGACGAGGTGCCGACGCCGCTCAAGGCCGCCGGGCAGGACCCGACCTATGTGGGCCGGATCCGCGGCGACGAGACGGTCGAGCACGGCCTGTCGTTCTTCTGCTCCAACGACAACCTGCGCAAGGGCGCCGCGCTCAACGCGGTCCAGATCGCGGAGCTGTTCGTCTGAGGACCGCTGCCTCGTGATCCAGGCGTCCCCAGGTCGTTCCAGACGCCTGGATCAGGGGTGGTGCGGCTTCAGCGCGAGGATCGACTCGTAGGGGTCGACGGCGAAGAGCCGGCCGTAGGCGGGGACCACCGCCCCGAAGATGCCCTCCCGGGACAGCAGCCGGTCCGCGAGGCGCCGGCCGTCCGACACGTCCAGCACCGCGATCCGCGTCTCGCGCGGGCTCCACAGCTGTGCGAAGACCAGACCGCCGCCGGCCGTGATCGTCTGCGGGGTGCCGTCGACCGGCGCGGACCAGAGCACGCCGCCGTCCGCCGGGTCCAGCGCCCGGATCGTCGTGCCGCCGCCCGCGTAGAGCACGGCCGGGGTGTCCCGCGCGTCCGCCCGCTGCGGTGCCAGCGCCACGCTCACGTGGTCGAGATCGTCCCTGCACCAGCGCCGGCCGCCGCCCTCGACGCTCCGGGCGCACAGACTCCCGCCCTCGACCGCGTAGACCGCGCGGTCCGCGACGATCAACTCCTGGACGCCCAGGGTGCTCGCGTGCGCGCCCCACCGGGGTGAGCCGGTCGCCGCGTCCAGCGCCACCACGCTCGCGCCGTTCGCGTCCCGCATCGGCCAGACGAGCGTGCCGCCGGCCACGGCCGGTGCCTCGTACTGCACGTCGCCCACCACGTCCTGCTCCCAGGCGAGCGTGCCGTCGCTCAGCCGGTAGGCGCGCAGCCGGGTGTACGCACAGAGGTAGCGGCACTCGAAGCCGCCGCCGGCGAAGACCAGCCCGTCGTGCACCGCGAGATCGTCGGCGGGTGCGTCGCCCGGCATCGGCGCGCGCCAGCGCAGCGCGCCGGTGGGGGAGTAGGCACGCAGCTCGTCCCGGCCGGGCGCGTCCGAGGCGACCGTGACGATGGTGCCGTCCACCGCCGCGGGCCGGCCCAGCCACTGTTCCGCCCGCACCCCGAAGGGCATCTCCCGGCCGGTACGGGCGTCGAGCTTCAGGATCCGCACGCTGCCACGCTCGGAGGCGGGCAGGTAGAGCGCGCCACCGGCCGCGACAAGGGTGCCGTGCGGTGCGCCGGCGACCCGCCAGCCGTCGTGCAGCCGGCCGGCGTTGGCCGGGTGCAGCCCGCCGGTGACCGGTTGATAGCCGGTGCGGCCGGCGTCGCCGTCCACGTGCGTCCAGTCGCCGGCCGGGCGGGTGCCGGTCTCCGGCGCCGCCGCGGCCGGAGCGGGGAGCACCAGCAGCGCGGTCAGCACGGCGGCCGGCAGACAGCGTCGCGTCACGTCTCCTCCTACGCATATATCCGGAAATAGCGTAGTTCGACGAGCGGCAACATCAAGGCCAACGCGCCGACCGGTCGGCCCGTGTGGATCGCGGCGCCGCGTGTGGATCGCGTCGGCCCGTGTGGATCGCGTCGGCCCGTGTGGATCGCGTCAGCCCGCGCGGATCGCGTCAGCCCGCGCGGATCGCGTCGGCCCGCGTGGATCGCGTCGGCCCGGATGGATCGCGTCGGCCCGCGCGGATCGCATCGCCGCGCGCGGATCGCGTCAGCCCGGATGGATCGCGTCGCCGCGCGGATCGCGTCAGCTTGGGTGGATCGCGAGGATCGTGCCGGTCAGGCGGTCGTAGCGGTAGACCAGCGTCTGGTGGAAGGCCTCGGTGCCCAGCCCGCCGACGTGCGTGACCAGCACCCCGCCCGTCACGCTGTCGCCGCTGCGCACCCACCGCCATCCGGCGCCGTCCCGCAGCACCCGCACCTCCGCGCCGAAGTCCCCGCCCGCCGACGTGATCGAGTAGGCCCGCCCGTCCGGCCCGCGCAGGTCGAGCCCGCCGTCCGCCCGGATCGTCATCGTGATGATCAGCGCGCCGGCCGGGTCCCGGATCTCCGCCGGATCGCCCACGTAGAACCTGCCCCGCCCGCGCCCCTGGACGTCCATGCCGTTGTAGAACGTCCGCCCGGCCGCGTCCACCCAGAAGTGCGGCACGTGCGCGCCCGCCGCCCCGAACGTCAGCCCCGGGTAGTACGACAGGTGCCAGTGCGGCGGGTTGTCCGGGTGCAGCGGATTGTTCGTCTCGAAGCCCATCAGCGCGAAGAAGTGCCCGCGCCGCCGTGCCTCCGCGGCCAGCCCCGAGTCCTGGAGCACCAGGTTCGCCGCCACCATGTAGTTGATCACCGAGGCGGCCTGGTTGCCCGGCCACGCCACGCTCGTCCACGGCCCGGCCACCCGGTCCGGGTCGTTGTGCTCGATCCGCCAGTAGACGCCGGTCGCGGTGCTGCCGCTCGGGTACGAGTAGACCTGCAGCGTGTTCTGGTTGACCGAGGCACCGGTCACCGGGATCGGGAAACGCACCGTGAACGGGTCGGCCGCGTCGTGCTCCACCGGCACGTGCGCCTTGCCGGAGATCACGTCCGTGATCCACTGGCCGGGCCAGGACACGGTGACGGTCACGGCCGTGGCGGAGGGTCCGCGGACGAACGCGAAGAACTCGGCCCGGCTCGCGGTCGCGCCGGACATCACCTCGTATCCGCCGGGCAGGCTCACGACGGGCGTGGAGGGGGTGCCGGGCGAGGCCCGGACGACCCGGAAGCCGCCGTACGCGGTCGCGGGCGCGGCCGAGACCGGGGCGGGGACGGACCACAGCAGCAGAGCGAGGATCAGCAGCCGGATCTTCATGCGCACGACGCTAATTGTCGATCATGAATAGCCCGGAGAACCCCGAAGAACCATACAGGGGTACGTAGCTGAACTACGTACCCCCGGAAGGATCTAGATCTCGATGTTGAAATATCGCAGCGCCGAGCGGCCCATCAGCGCCGCGGCCGACGCCAGCGCTATGAGCGTGAACGCGCCGCGCAGCCAGATCGTCTCGAACTTGCCGCCGACCTTGATCGCCCAGTTGTCGTTGATGCCGATCATGCGCCACAGTCGGCCCTTGGCGGTCGGGATCGGCCACAGGATCGGCACGCCCGATTTTGTGATCATGTCGCCGAACAGGTGCATCACGCAGCCCACGCCGATCGCCACGCCCAGCATCGGATAACCGCGATCACCCGGCAGGTTCAGGAACGTGAACCAGGCGGCGGCCGCGGACAGCAGCGTGATCACGACCCAGCCCGCGCGCTCGGCCCACTCGTCGAACAGGCCGCGCAGCGCCAGGCCGATCATGAAGAACAGGATGCCGATGACCGCCCACTTGCCGAACGCGTCGCACAGCGCGCCCGTGCCCCAGCCGACCAGCGCGGCGAACGGGAGCGTGTGCGTGAACGTGCGGTGCCCGTTGTCCCGCCTCGGGTCCTTGCTCAGCCGTGTCGCGGTGTAGACGCCCAGCGAGAACTTCTCCACCACCTCCGCCACGAACAGCGAGAAGACGCCGAACGTCTTGGCCACGGTCGCGCCGCCCCGGTTCTTCGTCACCCGCCCGGAGAGGTCGATGTCCGGCAGCAGCGCGCCTCCCGCGCACATCGCGGTGCCGACCGCGATCGCGATCGGCGTCTGCTCATAGCCCGCGAACTGGTCCAACGCCCAGCACCCGGCCAGCCAGGCTGCCGCGCCGGACAGCGCATGCTGCGGCCCCATCATCGTGCGTACCCTCCCCAGGGTCGTGCGGGCGCGCGCACGGTCGGCGCGAGCCCGCCACACAATGTCAGTTCCGCCCTTCGTGATCAAACACCGCCACGGGTCCAATTGGGACACGTGTCGGAACACATACGCTGCGCTCCTTATCGGTCAGCGGTGGTAGGCGTGGAAGCCGTCGCGGTGGTGGCTCCACGGGCCGTGGCCGTGCCAGTCACGGGACTCCCAGGTGCCGCCGGCCCGGATGACGGCGGCATGCTTGAAGACGCTGAGCAGCAGCGGGACGATCGCGAAGACCGGCCAGAAGAAGTGCGCGCCGGTCGAGGCCCAGATGGCGACCAGCACGCCGATGACCAGCACGACCGCGCCGGCGTGGCCGCGCAGGTGGCGGCGGGCGAGCGCGAGGCGTTCGGGCGTGCGGGCCAGCGCGGGCAGGCCGCGGCCGGGCAGGTCGGCGGTGAGTGGCGTGAGCTCGTCGCGGTAGACGGCGGCGTAGACCGCGGTCATCCGGATCTCGCCCTCGTCGAGCGGAAGCCGGCCCTCGCCCATCGCGGCGCGCAGCACCTCCGCGGTCTGCTCGCGTTCCGCGTCGGACGTGCGGATCCGGCCGGTCTGTGTGCCTTCCATGGTGTCCTCCCGAGTCTGTGGCCTTCAGCGTGCGCCGGGGACGGGGGCCGGCACGTCGGGCCGGGGGAGGCGGTGCGGGCGGTCCGGGCGGAGGCGGTCCGTCCCGCGGCTACGCCGCCGGGAGTAGGGACGAACCAGGGACATACCGCGGCGAGGGTACGGCGTCCGCCCGCGCTTCGGCGATGCCGCGGCGCCCCGCCGTGCCCTACGGTCGTGAACGTGCCACCTTCGCCCCTCGGTCCGCAGGACGCCTCACCCGGCGACGTCCCCCGCGCCCCGGACGGCGCTGCTTCGCGCGGTTCGGACGGCGCCGCTGGGCCTGATTCGGGCGGTGCTGCTTCGCGCGGTTCGGACGGCGCCGCTTCGCGCGATTCGGGTGGCGTCGCTTCGCGTGGTCCGGACGGCGCCGCTTCGCGGGATGTGGGCGGCGGCGTTCCGCGCGATCCGGAGGGTGAGTGGCGTGGCCGGCGGGAGCGGTGGCGTGGGGTGCGGCGGCTGGCCGCGGACAGGCTCGACGAGGTCCGCGAGCGCGAGCAGCGCCGGGAGCGTCTCCGCCGCGAGCGTGACCTCCGGATGCACCGCGAGATGATCGCGCGTCTGCGGGAGCGGCAGCAACGCCGGCACCACCACTGGGGCCGGCCGCCGTGGCACGACCACCGGCTGCCGCCCTGGGCGGACCCGGACCGGAAGAAGCCGGACTCGCTGGGCGGCATCGTGATCTTCACCGCGCTGGTGCAGGTCATCGGCGTACGCCTGGTGGCCGGCTCCTGGGACGCTTTCTCGCCGCTGATGGTCGCGCTGCTGCTGGCCGGCCCGATCAGCCTGCTGTTCCGGAAGGTGATCCCGGTGCTGCCGGTCGCGGTCGCGGCCGGCGCGGCGATCGCGTACACGCTGGCCGGCTTCCCGGGTGGCCCGTTCTTCGTGGCGCTGATCGTCGCGGTCGTGCACGGCGTCCGGGCCGGGCGGGCGATCCGGGTCGCGGCCGTCGTCGGCGTCGCCTGGCTCTGCTACCTGCTGGCCGGCCGGATCCTCGCGGACCTGCTCGGCGTACCGTCGGACAACCGCCCGACCTTCGCTGCGCTCGCCATCATCGCGCTGACCTCGATCGTCACGGTGGTCGGCACCGAGGCCGGCCGGACCCGGGAGATTCAGATCGCGGAGATGATGCGTGCCGAGGCGGAGGAGGCGCGCGCCCGCGAGGAGCAGGACAAGCGGCAGGCGAGCGAGGAGCGGCTGAGCATCGCGCGCGAGCTGCACGACGTGATCGGCCACCACCTGTCCCTGATCAACGTGCAGGCCGGGGTCGGGCTGCACCTGATGGACAGCCGGCCGGAGCAGGCCCGGTCCGCGCTCGCCGCGATCAAGACGGCCAGCTCGGAGGCGTTGCGCGAGGTCCGGGCCGTGCTGGGCGCGCTGGCCGAGGAGGACGAGTCCGCGCCGCGCGCGCCGGCGCCCGGACTGGCCCGGCTGGACGCGCTGACCGGGGGTGCGGGGCTGCCGTGCCGTACCGTCGTGCGCGGCACGCCCCGCCCGCTCCCGGCCGAGGTGGACCGCGCCGCGTACCGGATCGTGCAGGAGGCGCTCACCAACGTGCGCCGGCACGCGGGCGGCGCCGCCACCACGGTCACGGTCGGCTACGCGCCGGACGGGGTCGGGCTGCGCGTGGAGAACGAGCCGGGCGAGGCCGACCCGACCGTACCGCCGGGGTCCGGCATCGGCCTGCCCGGCATGCGGGCGCGCGCCGAGGCGCTCGGCGGCTCACTGGAGGCGGCACCGACCGCGTCCGGCGGATACCTGGTCGTCGCGCACCTGCCGGCACCGGAGGGGGAGAAGAAGTGATCAAGGTGCTGCTCGCCGACGACCAGGCGCTGGTCCGGGCCGGTTTTCGCGCGCTGCTGGACGCGGAGCCGGGCATCGAGGTGGTCGGCGAGGCCGCGGACGGCCTGGCCGCGGTCACGGTGGCCACGCGCACCCACCCGGACGTGGTGCTGATGGACATCCGCATGCCGGGCGTCGACGGTCTGGAGGCCACCCGCCGGATCGTCGCGGACCCGTCGCTGACCGACACGCGGATCATCATCCTGACCACGTTCGAGCTGGACGAATATCTGTTCGAGGCGTTGCGCGTCGGCGCGTCCGGCTTCCTGGTCAAGGACACCGAGCCGGTCGACCTGCTGCGCGGCGTGCGCGCGGTCGCGGCCGGCGACGGCCTGCTGTCCCCGGGCGTCACCCGCCGCCTGATCGCCGAGTTCGCCACGAAGGGCCGCAGCACTCCCGCGCCGCCCCCGCCCTCGACGGACCCACTGACCGACCGTGAGCGCGAGGTGGTCGCGCTGGTCGGCGAGGGCCTCAACAACGACGAGATCGCCGAACGCCTCCACGTCAGCCCCGCCACCGCCAAGACCCACGTCTCCCGCGCGATGATCAAACTGTCCGCGCGCGACCGCGCTCAGTTGGTCGTCTTCGCCTACGAATCCGCCCTGGTCCGCCCCACCTGGCTCCATTAAAAGCGATAAAAGGCGATTTCCCGCTTCCGGCGTGGCGGCTCGGGCGTGCTCCCGCGGGCACCGGTCGGCCGCGGGCGGCCTCCCTGCCGGTTTCCCGCGGGCCGCCTCCCTGCCGGTTTCCCGCGGCAAGACCAACCCGATCTACCCGCCCGCCGCACCCATGCCCGACCTGCGATCACTCCAGCTGACCTGCGATTACCGCAACGGACCGCTTCCGCAAGACCCTCAGCGCGATCGCAGAAGTGGATCATTGAGCCGCCCTGCGGGTCGCCCCTCCGGTCGAGGGTCCGGTTCTGGCCTGCGAGATCGTGCGATTCGGTGGTGAGGGAGGTGGCCGGGTTTGGGCGACCGGCCGCGGAACGTGCAGACACCCCTGCCACGGCCGACCGGTGCCCAATGCCACTCAGCCTATTTTGATCTTGATCCGAGGCCGGCCCGGCAGCAGCGCGCCGGCCTGCGGAAATCCTGTCCGCCGCATCCCGCGGCGGACAGTCGAAGGCGGGCACGTGGTGTGCGAACGCGCAGGTCAACGACCATGATCAACTTAGGCTAAGTGGCATGGGGCACCGGTCGGCCGCAGGCGGCCTCCCTGCAAGTCCCAGCCCACTCACCACAGCCCGAGCCCCGCCCAGCCCAGCCAGCCCAGCCCAGCCCAGCCCGCCCAGCCCGCCCGGCCCAGCCCGCCCGGCCCGGCCCAGCCCGGCCAACGCTCTCACCAGAGCCCGCAGGCCCAAACCGGACCCGGCACGCTCCCCGGTAGAACCGGTAGGCATCCTCGCGCTCGAAAACTCCGTATAAACGATCGGCATGCTCATCACCTACGTCGCGTGGCTCAGCGGGTCGATACCGGCGCCTGAGTGATCAATCAGTGGAGCAAAAGATAGGTCAACTAGCGAAGTTGACCTATCTTTTGCTCCACTGATTGATCACTCAGGGCTGGTGGGGAGCCCGTCCACCGAGATCTGCCACGCGGGCACGACAAAATATGGCGAAATTTCGGGCGCGTGGTGGCCGACTCCCGCGGTGGCCGGTTTGCGCAGCGCCCGGTTTGCGCAGCGCCCGGTTTGCGCAGCGCCCGGTTTGCGCAGCGCCCGGTTTGCGTGGTGGCCGGCTTGCGCGGTGGTCGGCTGGTGGAGTGCCGGGCTTGCGCGGTGGCGGGGGTCGCGTGGTCACCGATGCGGATCTTCGGCCCCGGCGGCTCGCTCGGGCTGGTGTGGGGGTTCGGGTTGCGTGGTGGCTGGCTCGTGGGGCGCTCGGGGTGCGCGGTGGATGGGGCGAAGCCCCGGGTTGGGGGGGTTTGCGGGAGTGGCGGCGGACTTTGCGGGGAGGCCGCCTGCGGCGGGCCGGTGCCCGATGCCACTTAGCCTAAGTTGAGTTTGACCCGAGGCCGGTCCGGCGGCAGCGCGCCTGCCTGCGGAAATCCTTCGCCGCACCCGGCGGTGGACAGTTGAAGGCGGGCACGTGGTGTGCGAACGCGCAGGCCAAAGAGCATGATCAACTTAGGCTAAGTGGCATTGGGTCGGTGCCCGCGGGAGCATGCCCGGAGTGGGCACGCCGGACAGCGGGAATATGAAGTGTGTTCTGCATTTTCCCAGCCCCAGCCGCAGCCTGCCGGGAAGCCCGCGCGGCAAGCCTCTGATCGCCCCCGGGCCCGCCTCGCCCACGGCTCGCGGCTGTGGAACGACCGGCCGGGAATCGGCGGGAGTACGGCTCAGCCCATGGTCTTCTGGCCGTCGATGGCCTCGCGGAGCAGGTCGGCGTGGCCGGAGTGCTGGGCGGTCTCCGCGATGATGTGGAGCAGGACGCGGCGGACCGACCAGGTGGCGCCCGCCTCGAACCAGGGCGCCTCGGGAAGGGCGTGCGCGACGTCGAGGTCCGCGGTGGCGGCGAGCTCGTTCGTCAGGGCCGCGACCTTCTCGTACTCGTCGAGCAAGCCCTCCAGCGTCTCGCCGCCGGCCATGCGGAAGCCGTTCTCCCAGTCGTTCGGCTCGGCCTGCATCGCCTCGGCACCGTCGGTGGCGAACGCGAGCCACCCCCGCTGCGTCGCGGCCACATGCTTGATCAGTCCGCCGAGCGAGAGTGTGGTGCTCGGGATCGGCTGCGACGCGGCCTGCTCGTCGGTCAGGTTCTGCACCGTGAAGCGCAGGAAGCCGCGGTGCCGGTCGAGCAGGTGGATGAGGTCGGTGCGCTCCTGTGTCAGTGTCATAGACGCAGCCTATGAAGAGTGGCGGACAGAACCTGTCCTAAACGCACGGCGGCCCCCCACCCGATGGGATGAAGGGCCGTCGCAGAACGGGTCAGGCGGGGCGGAACCAGACGACCGCGTACGGGCCGACCGCGACGTCGGCCGAGTGCGGCAGGCCGTGCGAGCCGTCGCCTGCGGCGTGGACCGCGCCGAAGTTGCCGACGCCGGAGCCGCCGTAGTGGGACGCGTCCGTGTTCAGGACCTCGTCCCAGCGGCCGCCCCGGGGCAGGCCTATGCGGTAGCCGGTGCGGGGCACGCCGGAGAAGTTGGCGATGCAGGCCATGACCGAGCCGTCGTCGCCCCAGCGCAGGAAGGAGATGACGTTGTTCTGCCGGTCGTCGTGCGCGATCCAGCGGAAGCCCTGCGGCAGCGTGTCCTGCGACCAGAGCGCGCGCGACTCGCGGTAGACCCGGTTGAGGTCGCGCAGCGTGGCGTGCACGCCCTGGACGGCCGGGTCGCCGAGCACGTGCCAGTCGAGGCCGCGGTGCTCGGCCCACTCGTGCTCGTCGGCCAGTTCGGAGCCCATGAAGAGCAGCTGCTTGCCGGGGAACGACCACATGTAGGCGAGGAAGCCGCGCAGACCGGCCAGGCGCTGCCAGCGGTCGCCGGGGAGCTTCGCGATCAGCGACTTCTTGCCGTGCACGACCTCGTCGTGGCTGATCGGCAGCGTGAACTGCTCATCGAACGCGTAGCAGGACGGCCAGGTCAGTTGATCGTGGTGGAACGACCGATAGAGCGGATCGCGAGAAGCGTACTCCAGCGTGTCGTGCATCCAGCCCATGTTCCACTTGAGGCCGAAGCCGAGGCCGCCCCAGTCGGTGGGCTTGGAGACGCCGGGGAAGGCGGTGGACTCCTCCGCGATCATGACGGCGCCGGGGTGCTCGCGGTAGACGACCGCGTTCAGCTCGCGGAGGAACGCGATGGCTTCGAGGTTCTCGTGGCCGCCGTGCTCGTTCGGCGACCACTCGCCGTGCTCGCGGGAGTAGTCGAGGTAGAGCATCGACGCGACCGCGTCCACCCGCAGGCCGTCGACGTGGAACTCCTCCAGCCAGTAGAGCGCGTTCGCGACCAGGAAGTTGCGCACCTCCCAGCGGCCGTAGTTGAAGATCAGGCTGCCCCAGTCCGGGTGCTCGCCGCGGTGCGGGTCCGGGTGCTCGTAGAGCGCGGTGCCGTCGAAGTCGGCCAGCGCCCACTCGTCCTTGGGGAAGTGCGCGGGCACCCAGTCGAGCAGCACGCCGACGCCGGCCTGGTGGAGGCGGTCGACCAGGTAGCGGAACTCGTCCGGCGTGCCGAACCGGGAGGTCGGCGCGTAGTAGCCGGTGACCTGGTAGCCCCACGAGCCGCCGAACGGGTGCTCCATCACCGGCATCAGCTCGACGTGCGTGAAGCCGAGCTCGGAGACGTATTCGGTGAGCTGGTCGGCCAGGTCCCGGTAGCCGAGGCCGGGCCGCCAGGAGCCGAGGTGCACCTCGTACACGCTCATCGCCTGCTTGTGGTGCTCGGTCTGGCCGGCGCGCGCGGCCATCCAGTCGCCGTCGTCCCACTTGTGCTCGGACCTGAAGATCCTCGACGCGGTACGCGGGGGGACCTCGGTCGCCACGGCCAGCGGGTCGGCCCGGTCCATCCACGAGCCGTCCGCGCCATGGATCTTGTATTTGTAGTGCTGGCCGATGCGCGCACCCGGCACGAACGCGGCCCAGACACCGCTGTCACCGAGATTCCGCATGGGTACGCCGTCGTCCGCGCCCCAGCCCGCGAAGTCACCGATCACCCGGATCTCCCGCGCGTTCGGCGCCCAGACCGCGAAGTGGCAGCCGTCGTCGGTGGGGTGCGCGCCGAGCACCGTCCAGAGCCTCTCGTGCCGCCCCTGGGAGAGCAGCCAGCGGTCGATCTCGCCGATGAAGTCGTTGCTGTCGGACACGGAGCGGTAAGCCTCGCAACCTGGGATCGGGGGTGGAAAAGGTTCCGCTGGCCGTCGCGAGGGGCGCGGCGGCCAGCGGAGAGAGCCGGAGATCGGGGGGATCTCAGATGGCGGATGCGTTCATCAGGCCGTGCAGGAGGTTGCCCTCGGGCACGACGGCCTTCGGCCGGCCGGTGGCCAGCTGCGCCTCGGCCTGCTTCGTGTTGAAGGCCGGTGCCTCCCGGATGGCCGAGCCGTACGCGGCGGCGGTGCGGGCCGCGATCGTGCCCCAGCCGTACCGCTCGGTGACCATCGAGCGCGCCTGCCGGGCCACGCGGCGCGCGAACACCTCGTCGGTCAGCAGCGAGTCGACCGCGTCCGCGAGCGCGTCCGGGTTGCTGTGCGGGAACGTGACGCCGGTGACGCCGGGCTCGACGATCTCGGCGAGGCCGCCGGTCGAGGAGACCGCGATCGGCGCGCCGGCCGAGGCGGCCTCCAGCGCGATCATGCCGAACGGCTCGTAGAGGCTCGGGATGACGGTGGCGTCGGTGGCGGCGAGCACCGCGGGCAGCTGCTTCTCGTTCATGAAGCCGGCGAACGTGACGGTGTCGTCCAGCTGGAGTCGCGCGGCCTCGGCCTGCAGCTCGGAGCGATAAGGCCCGTCGCCCGCGATGACGACCTTCAGGCCGGGGTGCCGGTGCTTGAGCTTCGGCACCGCGTTGACCAGGTGCTGCACTCCCTTCTCGTAGACCAGGCGGCCGGCGAACCCGATCAGCGGGCCGGCACCGGCGAATCGCGAGCGGGCGGCGGCGACGGCGCGGGGCTGGGCACGCCACATGGTGTCGTCGACTCCGTTGGGCACGACGTCCATCCGGGCCGCGGGGAGGTCGAGGAGCCGGTTCACCTCCCACCGCATGTACTCCGAGCAGACGATGACGCGCACCGCCTCCTGCGCGAGCCACCACTCGACGGTGTGGATCGCCTTGTTCATCTCCTCCGGGAGCCAGCCCTGGTGACGGCCGGCCTCGGTGGCGTGGATGGTGGCGACGAGGGGGATGTCGAGGTGCTCCTTGAGCGTGACCGCGGTGTGCGTGACGAGCCAGTCGTGCGCGTGGATCACGTCGTATTCACCGGACTCGGCCGCCCGCAGGGCCGCGCGGGTCAGCGTGTGGTTGAAGGCCATGGTCCAGGCGAGCAGCGAGGGGGTGGCGAGCGGGAAGACCGGCGGGTCCTCCGGCGCGCGCACGATGCGGACCCCGTCCGCGTACTCCTCCAGCGGGGCGCCGGCGACGTGCCGCGTCACCACCGTCACCTCGTGGCCCGCGTTCGCGAGCGCGACCGAGAGCGCGTGCACGTGACGCCCCAGACCACCCACGACCACCGGCGGGTACTCCCAGGAGAGCATCAGAACACGTTGCGGACGTGCGGTCCGCATCTCGATGATGTCGGCGTTTGGTGACATTAGGCCCGGCCCCCTCGCAGATTGTCCCTAGGCACACGCCAGCGGACGCCCCTCAAATCAGGTTCGAAAGGGTGTCAACGCGTCGTTGGGATGGCCTCATCTTGCCCTACCCGTGGAAACCAGCGAAGACACCCCGGTTGCCGTCGTGTAACCAAGGTTGATCAACACCGACGGACGCGAACTATTTCCCCGACCGACCACGCTTGAAACGGGCAACCCGTAGCCGAGTGAGGTGGCTCACCGTCCGCTGTTTCAGTGACAGAGCCTAGGCCAAACTCGGTCAAATGACCTTCGATACCGGAGAGTAGTTCGCCATCTGACACGGCGGACTTCGCGCACGTATCGATAAATGGCCCCACCCACCACGGCCACACCGTGCCCATGTGATATGCGCCATCCCTGGCGTCGGAATTTCCACGGTGTTCACCCAGGAAACCCATTTCCCGCGGGCCGAGGCTGCGCAGACCGATCGGCGTCAGTAATCCCTTGGAAATTGCACGGAGAGCACGTGCATCGGCACGCATTGGAGCGTAAGGCAAAGACCAGGCCAACAATTGGTTGGGGCGCAGCGAGGCGTCGTCGCCGTGCGGGCCGTCGACGACGTCGTAGAGCCACCCGGCCGGGGCAGGGAAGCGGCGGCGGAACGAGGCGAGGGCGGTGCGGTGCGCGGCCGGGGCCGCGCCGGCGTCACCCCGGGTGCGCCGCGCGAGGTCCACGATACCGGCCAGGCCGTTGATCCAGAGTGCGTTCACCTCGACCGGCTTCCCGGCCCGCGCCGTCACCGGCACGCCGCGCACCCGGGCGTCCATCCAGGTCAGTGCCTCTCCGGCGGCGCCCTGCGTGATCAGGCCGTCGTCCGGGTCGACGCGGATGCCGTAGCGGGTGCCGCGCAGGTGCGCGTCGACCACGTCGCGCAGCCCGGGCAGCAACTCCTCGGCCAGGTCGGTGTCGCCGGTGACGGTCACGTGCCGGGCCACGGCGTGCAGGAACCAGAGCGTGCCGTCCACCGTGTTGTACTCGACGCTGCCGGTGTCCGCGGTGTTCGCCAGCATGCCCTCGGAGAGCGTGGCCGCGTACCCGAGCAGCAGCCGCCGGCCCTCCTCGGCCCGGTTCGTGGTGAGCAGCAGGCCCTCGTAGGCGATCATCGTGTCCCGGGACCACGCGCCGAACCACGGGTAACCGGCGACCACGTCCGGCGCGGAGTCCGTGCGGACCACGAACGCGTCCGCGGCGAGCGCGAGCGAGGCGTCCACGTCGTCGGCCGGCGCGGCCGCTGCCACCACGGCCCGGTTCCGGCGGCGGGCCGCGGAGATCACCTCGCGGGCCGGGGGAGGGGTGTCTTCCAGCGAGCCGGCCCACGCGCGCACCTCCAGCACATCGCCGGGTTCACGCAGCTCGGCGCCGAACGTACCGGCGTGGAAGAGATCTTCTGAAGCGGCCAGGCCGCGCGCGGCCTCCTCGCGGTGGTGCACGCCCGTCCACCAGGTGCCGGCCGCGCGCCAGTCCGGGCCCTCCAGCCGATACGAGTTCTCGATCACGGCGCCGCCAGAAGCCGGATCAACACGCGGAGCAGGCCCGCCCGCCCCCCGCTCGCCGTGCCCGTCCCGCCAGGTGCACAGCGCCTGGAGATCGAGGCGGACCGGGCCGCCGGCCAGCAGGCGGTGCACCACCGCGAGCGCGGGGCGTCCGTACACCATGGCCAGCTCGCGCTCGAGGACCACGTCGCCGGCCCGCCAGCGCCAGCGGGGGAGACCGTCGATCAGCGAGAACCGCTCCAGGAACGTGTGCCCGGCCGGCGCGATCGAGCCGGACGCCCACTCGTGCGTGCCGAGCCGGATCTCGTCACCGCCGATCGTGAGCACCGGGTCCAGGCCGGCCAGCGCGAGCGTGCGCGCGGACGCGGTCGCGCCGGACACCATGAGCAGCCCGTGGTAGCGGCGGGTGCGCAGGCCGGAGACCGTGCCCATGGCGTATCCGCCGAGGCCGTCCGGGACCAGCCATTCGCGCGCGGCGCCCTCGGTGAGCGAGCCGCAGACCTGTGGACCGAAGCTGATCGGGATCATGGATTCAGCACCTATCACTCACGCCGTCTGTGGAGTGGCGGTAACACGCCACGGCGACAATGTTTAGTGTGATCGACTTTGTCTTGGGAAGTTCCCCTATGGAAGATTCACGAGGAGGTGAGGGGCGCCGGTGAGTGAACGGGAGCGTCTCGCGCAGGCGGACTCTGGCGAGCAGCCGTGGCGGGCGTGGGGGCCCTACCTGTCGGAACGCGCCTGGGGCACGGTCCGCGAGGACTACAGTGAGCACGGCACCGCCTGGGACTACTTCCCGCACGATCACGCACGATCGCGCGTCTACCGGTGGAACGAGGACGGCATGGCCGGCGTCTGCGACGACCGGCAGCTGTTCTGCTTCGCGCTGGGGCTGTGGAACGGGAAGGACTCCATCCTCAAGGAGCGGATGTTCGGCCTCGGCGGCGACGGCGGCAACCACGGCGAGGACGTCAAGGACTACTGGTGGTACGAGGACTCCACGCCCACCCACTCCTGGATGCGCTGGCGTTACCACTACCCGCAGGCCGCGTTCCCCTATGAGGACCTGGTCCGGACGAACCGCTCCCGCCGCCGCGACGAGAGCGAGTACGAGCTGGTCGACACCGGCGTCTTCGACGACGACCGGTTCTGGGCCGTCACCGTCGACTACGCCAAGGCCTCGCCGACCGACTACTGCATGCTGGTCACGCTCGCCAACCGCGGCCCGGACGAGGCAACGCTGCACGTGCTGCCCACGCTCTGGTTCCGCAACACCTGGTCGTGGGGCATCCCCGGCCGCGACCACGTGCCCACCATCCTCGGGTCCGGCAACCGGCTGATCGGGCAGCACCGCGGGCTCGGGCAGATCGTGCTGGAGGGCTCCGGCGACCCGGAGCCGCTCGCCTGCGACAACGAGACCAACACGTTTCGGCTGTGGGGCCTGGAGGGCCGCAGCGCGTATCCGAAGGACGGCATCAACGACCACGTCGTCGACGGCGCGGACACGGTCAACCCGGACGGCGAGGGCACCAAGGCCGCGCTGCACTACACGGTGACCGTGCCGGCCCGGTCGCGGGTCACCATCCGGCTGCGGCTCTCGCTGACCGCGCCCGGCCCGGCGCCGTCGCTGGACCTCGCGGACGGGTTCGACACCGTGATGCGGCTGCGCGCGGCCGAGGCCGACGACTTCTTCGGCGAGGTCATCCCGGCCGCGGCGCCGCGCGAGGCGGCCGACGTGGCCCGGCAGGCGATCGCCGGGCTGATGTGGGGCAAGCAGTTCTACCACTTCGACGTGGAGCAGTGGCTCGGCGGCGACCCGGGCTCGGCACCGCCGTCCGGCCGCCGGCACGGGCGCAACAGCGCCTGGTGGCACATGAACAGCTTCGACGTCATCTCGATGCCGGACCCGTGGGAGTACCCCTGGTACGCCGCGTGGGACCTGGCGTTCCACTGCGTCTCCATCGCGCGCGTCGACCCCGGGTTCGCCAAGTCGCAGCTGCTCCTGCTGTTGCGCGAGTGGTACATGCACCCCAACGGCCAGATCCCGGCGTACGAATGGGCGTTCGGTGACGTGAACCCGCCCGTGCACGCCTGGGCCGCGCTGCGCGTCTTCGAGATCGACGGCGGCTGGGACCACGACTTCCTCGCCCGGGTGCTGCACAAGCTGCTGCTCAACTTCACCTGGTGGGTCAACCGCAAGGACGTCAACGGCAACAACGTGTTCGAGGGCGGTTTCCTCGGGCTGGACAACGTCGGCCCGTTCGACCGGTCCGCCGCGCTGCCGGTCGCCGGCGTGCTGGAACAGTCCGACGGCACCGGCTGGATGGCGATGTACGCGCTGAATCTGCTGGACATGGCGGTGCGGCTGGCCATCCACGACCACGCGTACGAGGACGTGGCCACGAAGTTCTTCGAGCACTACGCGTACATCGGGATGGCCGCGTACCAGCAGGGGCTGTGGAACGACGAGGACTCGTTCTTCTACGACGTGCTGCGGCTGCCGGACGGCGTGAAGCTGCCCCTCAAGGTCCGGTCCGTGGTCGGGCTGCTCCCGCTCGCGGCGACCAGCACGCTCACCGCGGTCACGCTCTCCCGGCTGCCGGAGCTGGCCGCGCGGGTCCGCTGGTTCCAGAACCGGCGCCCGCAGTACGCGGAGATCGTCGGCGCGCGGCGGCTCTCCGGCGACGGGCGGCAGCAGCGGCTGCTCGCCATGGTCGGGCAGGAGCAGCTGATGCGGATCCTGGCCCGCATGCTGGACGAGGAGGAGTTCCTCTCGCCGTACGGGCTGCGCACGCTCTCCCGCAGCCACCTGGAGAAGCCGTTCACGATCTGGCTCGGCGGCTCCGACTTCACGGTCGGCTACGAGCCGGCCGAGTCGACCAGCGGGTTGTTCGGCGGCAACTCCAACTGGCGCGGCCCGATCTGGATGCCGACCAACTACCTGCTGATCGAGGCGGTCCGCGAGTTCGCCACGTTCTACGGCGACGATCTGCTGGTGGAGTATCCGACCCGCTCGGGGAGGAAGGTCACGCTCACCGAGGTGGCGGACGACCTGTCCCACCGGCTGATCTCGCTGTTCCTGCCGGACTCCTCCGGGAGAAGGCCGATATACGGCCGGTGCGAGCTGTTCCAGACCCACCCGGACTGGAAGGACCGGATCGTCTTCCCGGAGTACTTCCACGGCGACAACGGCGCCGGGCTGGGCGCGTGGCACCAGACCGGCTGGACCGCCCTGGTCAGCGATCTGATCCTGACCGTCTACCGATGACGAGCTGAGCTTCCGGTCGTCGCTTCGCTCCTCCGGCGCGGGCGCTCTCGGGCGCTGCCGAGCCGCCGGTTCTCCGAAGACGCGCTCTTTGTCTTCGGAGAACCGGCGGCTCGACAGCGCCGCGCCCGCACGGGGTACGTACCCCCGCTGGATCTTGAGCTTTAGGGCGCCGCGTGGTGGGCGATCGTGTCCTGGTGCGCGATCGTCGCCGCGACCCGGTGCAGCTCGGCCGGGTCCGGCTGCCAGGCGTCCGCGATGTCGTGGTGCAGGCCGGCCCGCGTCTCGGCGAGCAGCTGCTGCTGGACCACCTCGACCGGCTCGCCCGCGTAGCCGGCTCGGACCCGCTCGGTGGCGGCCTGAAGCGCGGACGTCAGCTGCTCCTCCAGCGCGCCGCGGAGCTTGCGCTCCACCGGTCCCAGCTGCCGGACATCGAGCGTGACCGTCGGCTCGTCCAAGTCGGACATGTTCGAACCCCCCTGATGCGCCATCCTGCGTGCTCGCGCTCGGTACCCATCCGGCCCGGCGTGGCAAACGTCATGAGACCGAAAAAATTCGACGCCGCGCGGCAACCTGACGGTGGTCGATATTGGTTAGTCTCTTGTCGGGATCGACGCTGCGGAGGAACTCGTGACCAGACTCGCCCGGGGCCTGTCCGTGCTGTGTGGAGTGACTCTCACGGTGTCGCTGCTGGTGGCGACGCCCGCGGCCGCCCACCCGGCCGGCTGCGCGGACGGTTCCGTGCCGCTCACCGTGGAGGAGGAGCGGCTCGACCGCCCGGTTCCCGGCGGCACCGCCTCCGTCCCCGCCGAGATCCTCGACCGCAGCGGCTTCGGTGCGCTGGTCCGCGCGTTCACGCTCGGCCTCTGCGCGGTGCCGGACGCGCGAACAGCCGGGTCCTACGCGGAGGCCACCGGCCGCCTGCTCTTCGAGTCCGCGGTCGCCCGCGCGCAGCGCTCGCTCACGCTCGGCGCGGCGCTCCCGGCCGACGACGACCGGCCGCTCTACTGGGCGCGGCTCGCGCTCACCCGCGCGCTGCGGCAGTGGACACCGTCCTTCTCCCACTCCGCGGACGAGCGCGCGGCCTGGGAGAAACGGCTCGAGTACTCGTCCCGCGGGCTCACCTCCAGCGCGTTCCGCCCGCTGCCCGGCGTCCGCAAGCTGATGATCTCCGGGTTCGACCCGTTCCAGCTGGACGCGGAGATCCGCCGGGGCAACCCGTCCGGCGCGGTCGCGCTCGCGCTGGACGGCCGGATCCTCACGACGCTGGACGGCACGCGGGTGCAGGTGCAGGCCGTGGTGTTCCCGGTCCGCTACCCGGACTTCGACGGTGGCATGGTCGAGGACGCGTTCCGTGCCGCGCTGGCCCGCCGGCCGGACCAGGTGACCACGATCAGCCAGGGCCGGCCCGGCGCGTTCGACCTGGAGGCGTTCAACGGCCGGCGTCGCTCCGCCGCCGCGCCGGACAACCTGAACCTGTGGGGTGGCGGTCTCGCGCACGCGCCGGTCGTCTTCCCGAACGTCGGCCCCGGGCCCGAGTTCCTGCCCAGCACGCTGCCGATGGAGGAGATGTCGCAGGCCGGTGGCCTCTTCCCGGTGCGGATCAACACCACGGTGCGGGAGATCCCGGCCGGCAGCACCATCCCGGTCGTCCGGGCCGACGGGCCCACCGACGGCTCGGTCGCGGTCGAGGGCGGTGGCGGCGGCTACCTCTCCAACGAAAGCGCGTACCGCGTGACCCGGCTGCTCACCGAGACCCCGTCGGCCCCGCCCGGCGGTCACCTGCACACGCCGGTGCTGTCGTTCGACACGGCCAACTCGGCCGCGGTGACCGACGCGGTCTTCGAGGCGAACCGCGCGGCCATCGTGGCGCAGTCCACCGCGATCCTGCTCGCCGGGCTGGCCGGTCCGCTCGTCCCCTGATCCGGCGCGGGTCACGCGTTTGGCGGCAGCCGGAACACGGAACCCGTCGATGGCTGCCGCACACCGTGGTGTGACGGTGGCCTCGCGGGTTGGCCCCGGACCGCAAGGTTAACGGAAGATGGTCCAAGGGTTACGCGACGGGTAATTGCTAGCTTCCGGGTAGTGGGCGAGAGTTGATCATGGACACTGACTGCATGCGGATCGGAGTGCTCGACGTCGGCTCCAACACGGCGCAGCTGGTGGTGACGGACGTCGGCGACGGGGTGCCGCTGCCGGTGCATGCGGTCAAGGAGCCGGTGCGGCTGGCCGAAGTGGTCGGCCGGGACGGCGAGCTGGGGTCCGAGGCGATCGACCGGCTGGCGACCGCGGTCGGCGCGGCGGCCGGGCGGGCGCGACGGTGGGAGGTGCGCGAGCTGTTCGCGTACGCCACGGCCGTGGTCCGGGACGCGCCGAACCGGGACGCCGCGCTCGGCGAGATCGAGGCGCGGACCGGCGTGCGGCTCGGCACGCTCTCCGGCACCGAGGAGGCCGAGCTGACGTTCCTGGCGGTGCGCCGCTGGATGGGCTGGCGCGCCGGACCGCTGCTGCTGCTCGACATCGGTGGCGGCTCGGCCGAGATCGCCTACGGGCACGACCTGACGCCGTCGTTCGCCGTGTCGCTGCCGATCGGCGCGGCCCGGATCACCCGCGAGCGGCTGCGCGACGACCCGCCCGAGGGCAAGAAGATCGACAAGGTGCGCTGCTACCTGCGTCGCGAGCTGGGCGAGGTGGCCAGCCGCATGCAGTGGGACGCGCCCCGGACCGCGGTCGCCACGTCCCGCACGTTCCAGCAGCTGGCGCAGCTCTGCGGTGCGCCGTCGCTGCGGCAGGGCCCGTTCGTGCCGCGCGTGCTGCGCCGCGACGAGCTGGCCCGGCAGATCGGCCGGCTCGGCGCGCTGACCGCGGACAAGCGCGCGCGGCTGCCCGGGATCTCCGCGCCGCGCGCCCGGCAGTCGCTGGCCGGCGCGCTGGTGGCACACACCATGCTGGACATGTTCGGCCTGGACGAGGTGACGATCTGCCCGTGGGCGCTGCGCGAGGGGATCCTGCTGCGCCGCGTCGAGTCGGCGGACAGCTGGGCGGACCGGGCGTTGACGCTGACCGCGAACCGCCGCCTCAAATCCGCCTGAAGTGGACGTTGTGTTAATGATGCGTTTCGCTGTGTTGCGGGCGGGGGAGATGGGGTAGCGGATGACCCGCTGAGGTCGTCCCCCGGACCGCGTGCCGCGGGGCATCGCTGCGCTCACAGCCTCGCGGCGCGCGCCATCTCCAACGGGAGGCGAGGCACAGGGATGGGTGAACCCCTCAAGCGACGCTGGCGCAGACTCGCCGCGGCGGCTCTGGTGACCGTGCCGCTCGCGGCCTGCGGTGGTCAGGACGACGGCGGCACACCGACGATCAACTTCTACAACCCGCCGGTCGAGAACATGCAGACCGTGATCGACACCTGCAACGCGGCGGCGAACGGGCGCTACGAGATCGTCTACCGCGTGCTGCCGCGCGGCGCGGACGACCAGCGTGTGCAGATGGTCCGGCGGCTCGCGGCCGAGGACGACAGCATGGACGTGCTCGGGCTCGACGTCACGTGGACGCAGGAGTTCGCGGGCGCGAACTGGATTCGCGAGTGGACCGGTGCGGACGCGGCCGAGGTGCGCGACGGCACGCTGCCCGGCCCGCTGGAGTCCGCGACCTACGAGGACAAGCTCTACGCGGCGCCGAACAACACGAACGTGCAACTGCTCTGGTACCGCACCGACCTGGTGCCGAACCCGCCGCGCACCTGGGACGAGATGATCACCCAGGCGCAGCAGCTCAGGTCGCAGGGCCGGCCGTACCAGGTGATCACGATGGGTGCTCAGTACGAGGGGCTCGTCGTCCTCTACAACACGCTGGTGGCCAGCGCCGGCGGCAACATCCTCAGCGCGGACGGGAGGACCGCGGTGCTGGACGACGGCGCGGTGCGGGCACTGGACCTGCTCAAGCGGTTCGCCACGGCCGGCGTGACCAGCCCGTCGTTCACGAACGCGCTGGAGGACCCGGCCCGGCTGGAGTTCCAGGGCGGCAACGGCGCGTTCCAGCTGAACTGGCCGTACGTCTACCCGGCCATGCAGGCGGCGGCGCCGGACCTGGCGCGGAACGTGCGCTGGGCCCGGTACCCCGGGGTGGACGCGAACACGCCGAGCCGGGTCACGATCGGCGGCACCAACCTGGCGGTCAGCGCGTACACCAGGTATCCGGTGGAGTCGTTCGAGGCGGCGCGCTGCCTGCGGAACGCCGAGAACCAGAAGTACGCGGCGATCAACGACGGGGTGCCGCCGACGATCGAGTCGGTCTACGACGCGCCCGAGATGGCCGAGGCGTACCCGATGAAGGACGTGATCCTGGAGGAGTTGCAGGACGCGTCCGTGCGGCCGCTCTCCCCGGCGTACCAGAACATCTCCACGGTCATGTCGGCCACACTGTCCCCGCCGGGTGACATCGACCCGGACGAGACCGCGGAGCTGCTGCGGAAGCAGATCCAGGACGCCCTCGAGTCCAAGGGGGTGCTGCCGTGACACAGCTCAGTGAGGGCAAGAGGCAGGAGCGGCGGCTCGGCTGGCTGCTCTGCGCGCCGGCCGCGATCGTGATGGTGGCGGTCACGGCGTACCCGATCCTGTATTCGGTCTGGTTGTCGTTGCAACGCTTCGACCTGAAGTTCCCGGACGAGCGCGAGTTCGTCGGCCTGGAGAACTACGTGACCGTGCTGTCCAACGGGTACTGGTGGACCGCGTTCGGCGTGACCATGCTGATCACCGTGGTCACGGTCGTGATCGAGCTGGTGCTCGGCATGGGCCTGGCGCTGATCATGCACCGGACGCTGGTCGGGCGCGGCATCGTGCGGACCGCGGCGCTGATCCCGTACGGCATCGTGACCGTGGTGGCCGCGTTCTCCTGGCGGTACGCGTGGACGCCGGACACCGGTTACCTCGCGAACCTGCTGACGCCGGACGGCGCGCCGCTCACCGAACGGGCCGGCTCGCTGGCGATCATCATCGTGGCGGAGATCTGGAAGACCACGCCGTTCATGGCGCTGCTGCTGATGGCCGGGCTGGCGCTGGTGCCGGAGGAACTGCTGCGGGCCGCGTCGATGGACGGCGCGACCTGGTGGCAGCGGTTCACCAATGTGATGCTGCCGGTGATGAAGCCGGCGATCCTGGTCGCGCTCCTCTTCCGTACCCTCGATGCATTCAGGGTATTCGACAACATCTATGTGTTGACCGCGGGCGCGAACGAGACGTCCTCGGTGTCGATGATCGCCTACAACAACCTGTTGCGCGGGCTCAACCTCGGCATCGGCTCCACGATGTCCGTGCTGATCTTCCTCGCGGTCGCGGTGATCGCGTTCATCTTCGTCAAGCTCTTCGGCACCGCCGCGCCCGGTGCCTCCGATGACGGGAGGCGCTGATGACAGCCGTTGTGGAGAACCGCGTCAGCAAGGAGAGCCGCGTCAGCAAGGAGACCCGCGCCAAGATCTCCTGGGGTCTCCTGGACGTCGTGGTCGTGGTGTTCGCGCTGTTCCCGGTGCTGTGGATCGCGTCGCTGTCGTTCAAGACGCCGGACACGCTGACGGACGGCAACTTCGTCCCGCGGGAGTGGACGCTCGACAACTACCGGGTCATCTTCACCACCGACCAGTTCGTCCGCGCGCTGGTCAACTCGATCGGCATCGCGCTGATCGCCACCGCGGTCGCGGTCGTGCTCGGCACCATGGCCGCGTACGCGATCGCCCGGCTGGACTTCCCCGGCAAGGGGCTGCTGGTCGGCGTGTCGCTGCTGATCGCGATGTTCCCGCAGGTCTCGCTGGTCTCGCCGCTCTTCGAGATCGAGCGCCGGCTCGGCCTCTTCGACACCTGGCCGGGGCTGATCCTGCCGTACATCACGTTCGCGCTGCCGCTGGCGATCTACACGCTCTCCGCGTTCTTCAAACAGATCCCGTGGGACCTGGAGAAGGCCGCGAAGATGGACGGCGCCACCCAGGCGCAGGCGTTCCGCCGGGTGATCGCGCCGCTGGCCGCGCCGGGCGTGTTCACCACCGCGATCCTGGTCTTCATCTTCTGCTGGAACGACTTCCTGTTCGCGATCTCGCTGACCTCCACCGAGCGGTCCCGCACGGTGCCGGTCGCGCTGTCGTTCTTCACCGGCGAGTCCCAGTTCGAGGATCCGACCGGCGCGATCTCCGCGGCCGCCGTGGTGATCACGATCCCGATCATTCTGTTCGTGCTGTTCTTCCAGCGTCGCATCGTCTCGGGTCTGACGAACGGCGCGGTCAAGGGGTGATGGTCAATGGCTGAGATAGTTCTCGACAGGATCGGCAAGCAGTACCCGGACGGCACGACCGCGGTCGAGGAGGTGAGCCTCGAGATCGCGGACGGTGAGTTCGTGATCCTGGTCGGCCCGTCCGGCTGCGGCAAGTCCACCACGCTCAACATGATCGCCGGGCTGGAGGACATCAGCTCCGGCGACCTGCTGATCGGCGGCGAGCGAGTCAACGACAAGACGCCGCGCGACCGGGACATCGCCATGGTGTTCCAGTCCTACGCGCTCTATCCGAACATGACCGTCCGGGACAACATGGGCTTCCCGCTCAAACTGGCCAAGCTGGACAAGGCGGTCATCAACCAGAAGGTCGAGGAGGCCGCCAAGATCCTGGAGCTGACGCCGTACCTCGACCGCAAGCCCGCGAACCTCTCCGGCGGGCAGCGTCAGCGCGTCGCGATGGGCCGCGCGATCGTGCGCAGCCCGAAGGCGTTCCTGATGGACGAGCCGCTGTCCAACCTGGACGCCAAGCTGCGCGTGCAGATGCGCACCCAGGTCTCCCGCCTGCAGAAACAGCTCGGCACCACCACGGTGTACGTGACACACGACCAGACCGAGGCGATGACGCTCGGCGACCGCGTGGTGGTGATGCGGGCCGGCCGGGTGCAGCAGGTGGGCCACCCGCAGGACCTCTACGACCATCCGGCCAACCTCTTCACGGCCGGGTTCATCGGCTCGCCGTCGATGAACTTCCTGCCGGCCGCGGTCTCGGACGGCTTCCTGGAGACGCCGCTCGGAAAGATCCAGACCCCTTCGCGGGTACGGGATGCGCTCTCCTCGTCCGAGCTGATCCTGGGCATCCGGCCCGAGCACTTCGAGGACGCCGCCCTGATCGACGACGCCCAGCGGCCCCGGGGCCACGAGTTCACCGCGCCGGTCGACCTGGTCGAGTCGATGGGCTCCGACAAGTACGCCTACTTCACGCTCGAGGGCGCGACCGCGACCTCGGCCGAGCTGGAGGAGCTGGCCGCGGACGCGGGCGGCGCCGACCTGCCGTCCGGCGCCTCCAACCTGGTCACCCGCTTCTCCGCGGAGTCCCGTGTCCGCTCCGGCGAGCCGCACCGGGTCTGGCTCAACCTTGAAAAGATCCACCTGTTCGACGCCGCCACCGGCCGCAACCTGACGCTGTAGACCGATCGCCCTCTCCCGTGATCAGGGCGTCCCCCATGTCGTTGGCGCGGCGTCGGGGACGCCCTGAACACGAGGCCTGCCCCGGTTCGGTCTCGACCGGCGGTTCAGGTCGTCCGGCGCGTACCCGCGGGCCCGGAGCCTCCGGTTCGGGCGACCCTTCCTAATTGATGATCGGACCGGCAGGATGTGCGCATGGGTGAACTCGTGCCGATGCCACGCCGGGGTGACCTCTTCTCCGATGTCCGGGGTGACGGGCGTGTCATGCGGGTCAGCTGCCACGACGAGAGCGGCATGGTGGTGCTCTCGCTCTGGTCCGACCGCCAGTGCCGCGCGTCGTTCCGGCTGGACGGCGAGGACGTGCCGCGCCTGATGGAGGCGCTCGGGAGCCTGCGGCAGGTGTCGCCGCCGCAACGGCTGGCCCCGGGCCGGCAGGACGTGGCCGACCTGCTCTCCTGGGATCCGTCCGGCCTGTCCGTCTCCGCCGAGGCGGAGATCGGCGAGCCGGAGCCGCCGCGGATGCCGCGCACCGGGGCCTTCGACGTGGTCGTCCGGCCGATCTCCCCGGCGCCGCGCGACCCCGGCCAGTGGCCGCCCGCCGCGGCCGGCTGAGCTGAGGGTTACCCTGTGTGATTGTCTCCACCGGTGGCGTGCCGTGGAACCCGCGCTACTCTGGTGTGGCCGACGTTGGGAGGTCCCCCCATGCCGACCCTGATCCTGTGGGTGTCGACGATCGCACTGCTGGCCGTTGCCGGCCTGGCCTGGCTGGCCGCGCGCCCGCGCACCGGCCGGGTGCCTGTCGTCCGGGTGATCGACCGTGACGGCCGCGTGCGCAGCCTCCCGGCCGACGACCCCCGCATCTCCCGCCACCTCTGACACCGGTGCGCGCGCGATGCGCTTGAATGCATCGCGTGCGCACCGACCGGTTGACTCCTGAAGATCACGCCGCCCTCCTCGCCGCGGCCGGCGGTTCCGCCGCGGCCCGTGGGAGATCCGCTGGCGCGACCCCTCCCCGGTCGGCCTACTAGACCTGCCGCAACCACTGCGGTCTGCGAGACCACCGCCGCTCAGGAGCGGGATCCGTCGCTGCGGAGCGCGCCGGCCGGCGGCAGGGCAGTCATGCCCTGACCGTGACCACGTGTCCAGGCGACCGGCCGCCCGTCCAGCGACAACAGGTTGTGGTGCCCGGCCGGTGGCGCGCGATCGGGCCGGGCGGCGGAAGCACCTCCGGCGACTCGTTCGAGATCCAGTGCCCGGGCAGCGACCGGACCAGCGACACGAACGCGGCCCGCGGCTCCGGCGGCACCAGGTACAGCACGGACGTGTGGAACACGACCAGCGTCGCATCGGCCGGCGCCGTCGAGGCCAGCGCCGGCAGCGCCTCCACCAGGTCGCCGCGCACCAGCAGCGGCGGGTCCGCCGCCACGATCGCGGCCGCCGCGCGCAGCCGGTCCCGCCGGTGTGCGTGTTCCGGCCAGATCAGCGCGTCCAGCCAGGCCAGGTCCTCGGGTGAGCGCACGTCCAGCGGGTTCAGGTCGATCCCGGCCCGCCACACGACCGTGGGCAGCCCGGCCGGCAGCAGATCAGAATCGCAGTCCAGCACCGGTACGCCGGACCCGAGCGGGGCCCCGCCGTACCGATAGGAGTAGCGGTCCGGGTAGAGGCACAGCCCCGCGGAGGCGCCCACCTCCAGCAGCGCCAGCGGCTGCGGCAGCGCGGCCAGCAGCGGCAACAGCACCGCGCATCGCCCGGCCTCATTCGTCTGCGTGATCCGGGCGCGCATCTCGCGCGCGACCGCGTCCCAGTGCTCCGTCACGAACGCGCGGAAGTCCGCCCACGGCGCCACCGGCCCGCCGAGCAGCCGGACCGCGCCGAAGAGCAGGTTCGGCTGCCGCTTCGCCTCCGGGAGCGTGTCGATCAGCGCGAGCAGTGGCGCGTCGTTCGCGACCGACCGCGCGAGCGTCTCGTAGGCCGGGGAGACCCCGTGCGCCTCCCGGGCGAAGCCCGCGTACCGAAGATCCGTCATGACGTGAAGCATCCCCGGACGCGGGCGCGTCCGGGGATGCGGGACGTGATCTGAGGGTCTGTCTAGCCCGGGCCGATGTATGTCATCTCGACTTCCCCTCGTTGCGCTGTCGGCCGACCCCTCCCGACCGGCCGCTTACTACTCTACGAGGGCTCTGACCTGGGCAGATCACCAAATCGTGCCACTGTGGAAGGCGCCTAGACGGTGACCGGTGCGGCGGGCGAGAGGATGTGCAGGCGCCCCTCCGCGATGTCGAAGTAGCCGCCGCACAACTCCAGTTCACCGGCCGCCTCGCGGGCCGCGACCGCCGGGTGGGTGCGCAGGTTGTCCAGTTGCTGCAGCACGTTCTCCCGGCCGAGGAGGTCCAGGCGGCCGGGTCCGGCCGGCCGTGACGGCAGCCGGTCCAGGCTGTGCGAACCGTGTCGCAGCCAGCCGCTCAGGTACGGCATGTTCCCCGCACGCTCCGGCGTGAGCAGCGCGTCCATGGCGCCGCAGGCCGAGTGGCCGCAGACCGTGATGGTTTTGATCGGCAGCACCGCCAGCGCGTACTCGATGGCGGCGATCGTGGAGTCGTTCGGGTCGGCCTCGTCGTGGCGCGGCACCAGGTTGCCGACGTTGCGGACCGTGAACAGGTCACCTGGGCCGCTCGACGTGATCATGTTGGGCACCAGGCGCGAGTCGGCGCAGGTGATGAAGAGGTGGGTGGGCCGCTGCCCGTGCGCCAGCTCGCTGAGGAGCGGCCGGACCAGCGGGGCCACCTTCGATTGGTACTCCTCGGTGCCCTCCTCCAGCTGCCGGCGGCCGGAGAGCGTGGCGGCGAGCGGGTGCCAGGCCGCGCGATCACGTACCGGTGGCGTGCGCCGCACCGGCCGCGGCAGTCCGGACCTGCCCGGCGCGAACCACTGCTCGCGCACCTCGTCGATGCGCACGGTTCCGCCGGCGCGTTCGTACCCGGTGCGCCAGTCGTCGATCGAGGTGACGCCGGCGTGGTCCATGAAATCGATGTTCAAAGAAAGCTCAACAACAGCCTTCGCGGGTACGGCCGTGAGCGCGCGGGTCAGCGCGGGCACGCTCAGGAACGTCAGCGACCCGTCCACCGTGACCTGGACCGGCGCGTCCAGCTGCGGCGTGACCTTGACGGAGATGCGGGCCAGCCGCCGGATCGTCAGCAGCAGCGCGCAGCCGAGCCCGATCAGCACGCCCTCGAAGAGCCCGAGCGCCACCACACCCGCCATGGTGAGCAGGTAGACGGGCAGTTCGCCGTGCCGGTGCACGCCGCGCATGTGCGCCAGGTTGACCATCTGGATGCCGATCACGACCAGCAGCGCGGCCAGCGCGCTCAGCGGGATCAGCTCGATCGCCGGCGCGGCGGCCAGCGCGAGCACGAGCACCCAGACGCCGTGCATGACGGTGGAGCGCCGGCTGCGGGCACCGGCCTTGGCGTTCGCGGTGCTGCGCACGATCACGCCGGCGATCGGCAGGCCACCGAGCAGGCCCGCGGTCAGGTTCGCCGCGCCCTGTCCGGTCAGTTCCCGGTCCAGGTTGACGCGTGTGCCATCGTGCAGCCGGTCGACCGCGACCGCGCAGAGCAGCGACTCGACGCTGGCGACCAGCGCGACCGCGACGACCGCGCCCGCGATCGAGGACCAGCCGGCGTCCGGCCACTGTGGTGTGACCAGCGCGCCGATCGGGTCGTCGGGCAGGTCGACGCGGGTGATGTCCCAGCCGAACGCGACCGCGATGCCGGTGCCGGCCGCGATCGCCGCGAGCGGTGCCGGCACCACCCGGACGTGCCGGGACAGCCGCGGCCAGGCGATCAGCACGACCAGCGTGAGCAGGCCGACCGCGACCGCGTGGTTGTGGTTGCGGGCGAGTTGCTCGGGCAGCTCGCGGAGGTTGTCCAGCGCGGAGCTCTGCGGCGTGCCGCCGAGCACGATGTGCAGCTGGGAGAGCGCGATGACCACGCCGACGCCGGCGAGCATGCCGTGGATGACCGCGGGCGAGACCGCGAGCGCGGCGCGGGCCACCCGGAACAGCCCGAGCAGCAGCTGAACGACGCCGGCCGCCGCGACGATCGCGCAGGTGGTGGCCCATCCGTAGGACTGCACCAGGCCGGCGACGATCACGGTGAGGCCGGCCGCCGGGCCGCTGACCTGCACGGCGGAGCCGCCGATCAGACCGCCGACGATGCCGCCGACCACGGCGCTGATCAGGCCGGCGACCAGCGGTGCGCCGGACGCGACCGCGATGCCGAGCGAGAGCGGCACGGCGATCAGCACCACGACCAGCGAGGCGCCGAAGTCACCCCGCCAGGTCCAGGCCTTTGTGGAGCCGGGTTCGCCGGTAACGGGCGGGCCGTGCGCGGTGTCGGCCGCCGGTGGCGGGTCCGGATCGCCGGCCGGGAGCTTGCCGTCGCCCCGCGCGCTGACACTCCCCGATACCCTTAAATGCTTAAAAATCGCCATACTCCACCTTCTTTACGTACGTAAGGTGCGGTCCTTACGTGCGCACAGAGTAGCGATCAGGGGTTGATGGAGTGGCCGGATCAGCGCCGAATCGTGGGGCGTTAACCCGGGATTAATCCCCAGGTATCAGCAAGGGCTTGATGTATGCCGCGAAGTGGCGGGCGGCAGCCGAACCGAAGGTCCGGGCGGGGGCTCTCAAACCCGCCCGGACCTTCGGCGACCCCGGCATCATCAGGTGCCGCTACCGAACGTGCTACCCGCGAACCGCCGGAATATGCGAATCAGAAACCGATTTCTGCGTGGGAGCGCTTCCGGGTTCCAGCAGCGTGGTGAGCAGGCCGGTCAGCACGGCCAGCCCGTCCTGACTGAGCACAGACTCAGGATGGAACTGCACGCCCGCGAAACCGGGCCCACGCAGCGCGTGCACCGCGCCGTCCGCCGGGTCCCGCGACAGCTCGACCGGACCGTGCGGCGTCCGGACGAGGTCCACGCCGGACAGCGCGGTGTAGGTGGAATAGAAGCCGACCCGGCGCATCGTCCCGAAAAGTGAGATGTCGCGCTGCATTCCCTGATAGGGCGCGTCCCTACGGTGCAGCGGCAGTCCCAGCATGCCGGACAACAGCTGGTGCGAGAGGCACACGGCCAGCATCGGCCGGCCGGACGCCAGCCGCCCCGCGATCACCGCGCGCAGCGCCGCGCCGGGCGGGAACGCCGGATCCGCCGGATCGCCCGGCCCCGGGCCCGGCACCACCAGGTCGAACGCGTCCAGGTCCGGGCTCGGAGTGTGCCACGGCCGTACGGTCACCTCCAGGCCGAGCGCGCGCAGCTGGTGGGCCAGCATGCCGGTGAACGTGTCCTCCCCGTCCACGATCAGCGCGCGCCGCCCGGCGAAGACCGGCGTTCCGGATCCGCCGGCCGCCCGGTCGTCGAGCCAGAACCGGGCGAGCCGGTCGTTGCGGGCGGCGAGCGCACGGCGTACCGCCGGATGGTCGTGATCGTGGGTCGTGGTCGTCTCGGCGGTGACGCGGGGACGCAGGCCGAGCGCGGTGAGCACGCCCGCGGCCTTGGCATAGGTCTCCGCGACCTCGCCGGCCGGCGTCGAGTGCCGGACCAGCGTGGCGCCGACCGGCACGCGCAGCTCACCGGCGGGCGACAACTCCGCGGTCCGGATCAGGATCGGCGCGTCCAGTGACTGGCCGCCGTCCGCGTCCCGGCCGAGCAGCGCCAGCACGCCCGCGTAGTAGCGGCGGCCCCGGCGCTCGTGCCGCGCGATCACCCGGGCCGCGTTCTCGATCGGGCTGCCGGTCACGGTCGGCGCGAACATCGTCTCGCGCAGCACCTCCCGCACGTCCCGCGTGGTGCGCCCGGCCAGCAGATATTCGGTGTGGGTGAGGTGCGACATCTCCTTCAGGTACGGGCCGAGCACCTGGCCGCCGCCCTCCGCGACCGTGGCCATCATCTTCAGCTCCTCGTCCAGCACCATGTAGAGCTCGTCGCGCTCCTTCGGGTCGGCCAGGAACCTCAGCAGGTCACCGCCGCCGGCGTGCCGGAACGTACCGCTGATCGGATTCATCATCACGAGGCCGCGGTCCACGCTGACGTGCCGCTCCGGCGTCGCGCCGATCAGATAGCGGGTGCCGGTCCAGACCAGGAACGTCCAGTACGCGCCGCGCTCCTCGGTCAGCAACCGCCGGAACGCGGCGAGCGCGGCCGTGCGCGGGTCGGTCCGGACCGTCGCGTTCCAGGTGCGGTGGATGACGAAGTTCGCCCCCTCGCCGCGCCCGATCTCCTCGCGCAGCACGGACTCGACCTCGCGGGCGTAGGCGTCGTCGTCGACGTCGAAACCCGCGCTCTCGGTGACGATCGGGACGTCCGGGAGCGCCCGCAGCACGTCGCCGACCGGGTGGGCGGTCGCCTCCGCGATCCGCAGAAACTCCATCGGCGTGCCGTCGTCGACGGTCTCGAAACCCCGTTCCATGATCTGCCGGTACGGGACGAGCGCCAGCGTCTGCGGCCCGGTGCGCGCGTCGAGCGGCAGCTCCGCGAGCGTGCCGGCGACGGCGAGGTCGCCGGTGAGGGCCTCGACCTCGTCGGCGCCCTCGCGCCGCAGCAGCGCGAACGGCCGCTCGCCGGTGATGATCCGAGTGAACAATGCGGTCTCCCGTGGTCAGGGCCGTCGCTCTCGGCGGACCTTGTCGTGCCACAGGAGGAGCATGTGGCGGCCGCCTCGATGGGCGGCCGCGGTGTGGTTACGCGCGGGGCTGGTGGGCCGCCTCGGAGGCGTGCCACCAGAAGTTCAGTCGCGCGGTCATGGTTGAGGAGCGTACACCGGCAAGTCGCTTGCCGGGGGTGCGGCGCGGCGCTACCGTTGATCGCGATGTGAGCCGTTGACACCTCCCCGACCCGTGCCCGAGGCCTGTGCTGCCCGGCGGGTTTCCTCTCGTTTCTCCCGAGGTGTCCCGGCATGTCCATGCCCGCCCTGCTCGCCCATGACCTCGTCCGCACGCTCGGCAGCCGCCGGGTGCTCGACGGCGTCTCCCTCGTCGCCGCACCCGGTCAGCGCATCGGCCTGATCGGCGAGAACGGCACCGGCAAGACCACGCTGCTGCGCCTGCTGGCGGGCGCGGACGTGCCCGACTCGGGCAGCGTGGTGCGTCCCGAGTCGCTCGGCTTCCTGCACCAGGAGCTGCCGTTTCCGTCCGGTGCCACGCTCTCGGACGTGCTCGACGACGCACTCCGCGAGGCCCGCCTCGCGCTGGCCACGCTCGACCGCCTGGCCGCCGCGATGGCTGCGGGCCCGGACGCTGCGGGCCCGGACGCTGCGGCGGCTCCCGGCGCGGCCGTGTCCAGCGCGGCCGGCCCGGACACGGCGGCTGCTCCGCACACGGCTGCTGCCGGGACGGCGGTCTGCGGGACGGCGGTCTCCGGGCTGGCGGTCTCCGGCTCGGCGATGATCTCCGGGTCGGCTGAGGAACTTCTGGCCGGATACGGCACGTGGCTGGAGCGGGCCGAGGAGCTGGACGCGTGGGACGCGGACCGGCGCGCCACGCTGGTCATGGCCGGGCTCGGGCTCGGCCACCTGGACCTGGCCCGGACCGTGGGATCGCTGTCCGGCGGCGAACGCGGCCGGCTCGCGCTGGCCGCGCTGCTGGTCCGCCGCCCGGCCGCGCTGCTGCTCGACGAGCCGACCAACCACCTCGACGACGCGGCCGCCGCGTTCCTGGAGGAGGAGTTGCGCGGGCTGCCCGGCGTGGTGCTCGTGGCCAGTCACGACCGCGCGTTCCTGGACGCGGCCTGCACCGACCTGATCGACCTGGACCCGGCCACGGACGGCCCGACCCGGTACGGCGGCGGCTACACCGCATACCAGGCCGCGAAGCGCGCGGAGCGGGAACGGTGGCAGCGCCGGTTCTCCGAGGAGCAGGACGAGCTGACCGCGCTGCGCCACGCGGCCTCGGTCACGGCGCAGCAGGTCGCGCACGGCCGGCCGCCGCGGGACGGCGAGAGGATGGGCTACGGGCACACGGCCGGCCGCGTCCAGCAGCAGGTCTCCCGCCGGGTCCGCAACGCGGCCCGGCGGCTGAAGGAGCTGGAACGCACCCAGGTCCGCAAGCCGCCGAAACCGCTGCGCTTCGCGCCGTCCACACTGGCCGCCACGTCCGCGTCCGGGTCGCTGATCTCGCTCCGCGACGTGCGCGTGCCCGGCCGGCTGTTCCTCGACCGCCTGGACGTCTCCGCCGGCGACCGCATCCTGATCACCGGCCCGAACGGGGCGGGCAAGTCCACGCTGCTCGCGGTCCTGGCCGGCCGCCTGCATCCCGCTTCCGGTGCGGCCCCGGGCGCGCGCGATACCGACGACGCCGGGCAGCGTGACGCGGGTGCCGCCCCGGGCCCGCAGAGCACCGGCGGCGGGCGGCGGGATGCCGGCGGCGTGGTCGTCGAGGGCGACGTGCAGCGCCGCCGTGGGTTGCGGGTGGCGCTGCTGACCCAGGACACCGTCTTCGATCGCCCGGACCGGCTCGCCCGTGACCTCTACGCCGCCACGCTCGGACCGGATCGTGCGGAAGCGGTGCCGCTCGGCTCGCTCGGCCTGCTGCCGGCCCGCGCGCAGACGCTCCCGGTCGGCGAGCTGTCCGTCGGCCAGCGGCGGCGGCTCGCACTCGCGCTGGTCATCGCGGACCCGCCGGAGCTGCTGCTGCTGGACGAGCCGACCAACCACCTGTCCCCGCGGCTCGCCGACGAGCTGGAGGACGCGCTCGCCGCCGGTCCCGGCGCGATCGTGGTCGCCAGCCACGACCGCTGGCTGCGGTCGCGCTGGCCCGGCCGCGAGGTCACGCTGACCGGCTCCGCCGACGCGACGGGCGGATGACGATCGCGCGGACCTCGCCGCGGCGGGCGACCGGCCGCCACCCGTGGTGCCGGCGGCCGGGCGCCGGAGCTGGAGGGCGGTGTCCGGTCTCGTCGCGGCAGCGGGCCGGCTGCCACCTGTGGTGCCTTGGGCCGGGTCGCGGGCACCCGACGGCGGTGTCCGGTGAGCGTGTCAGCCGGCGGCCTCGACGAAGAACGGGCTGAGGTAGGCGATCGTGCGGCCCGCGGAGCGGTAGTCGGCGAAGGACTCCCAGGTTCACGATGCCCATCGGCTCGTAGACGGACGGGCAGACGAAGACGGAGGCGGCGGCGAAGAACTGACGGAGCACCAGCGGGTCGCGCAGCCCGGTGATCCAGTGCACGCCGGGGCGGGACGCGCGCAGGTCGGTGAGCGCGGACGCGCCCTCCTCCGCCAGCTCCGGGGTGTCCGCGGCGCCGGCGCCCATGACCAGCTGGGCGCGCGGGTCGAGCAGGTGGCCGGCGCGGAGGAGGGAGAGGACGCCCTTCTGGCGGGACACCCGGCCGACGAAGAGGACGATCGGCCGGTCCGGGTCGATGCCGTATCGGGGCAGCGCGTCCCGCTCGCCGGTCGGGTGGAACCGGTCGGTGTCGATGCCGTTGTGGATCGCGTGCACCCGGTCCGGGTTGAGGTGCGGCAGGCAGCGCAACACGTCCGCGCGCATCCATCGACTGACCGCGATGACCGCGTCGACCGACCGGTACGCGGTGTCCTCGATCCACGGAGGAGCGGCCCGGAAAACGAGTCGCCGGCGGTGCGGCCGCCGACCTAGGCTCGGTGGCCATGAACGCGTCGACGCCTGTGTGGGCGCAGCATGTCAGCCGGGTCGCGGTGCTCACCGGTGCCGGCGTCTCGACGGCGTCGGGCATCCCGGACTACCGGGGGCCGGAGGGCGTCTGGACCCGGGACCCGTCGCTGGCGGAGGCCTTCACCTACGACCGGTTCATCGGCGACGCGGCGGTCCGGGAGCGGTTCTGGCGCACCTATTCGGACCACGCCGCCTGGGGTGCGGAACCGAATGCGGCGCACCGGGCGATCGCGTCGCTGGACCGGCCGGGGCTGGCGGTCCGGGTGCTGACCCAGAACATCGACGGGTTGCAGCAGCGGGCCGGGCTGGCCGAGCGGAAGGTGCTGGAGCTGCACGGGACCATGCATCGCACGGACTGCACCGGCTGCCGGCGGTCGCTGCCCACCGCGGAGGTCCGGGCGCGGGTCGCGGCGGGGGAGACCGATCCGCGCTGCGCCGAGTGCGGCGCGGTCCTCAAGCTCGGCACGGTGCTGTTCGGCGAGGAGCTGGACGCGCGCCTGCTGGGCGGCGCGGCCGCGATCGTGTCCGCGTCGCAGCTGGTCATCGCGGCGGGCAGCTCGCTGATCGTGAACCCGGTCGCGTCGCTGTGCGCGCTCGCGGTGGACCGCGGCGCCCAGCTCGTGGTGATCAACCGGGACCCGACGCCCTACGACGCGATCGCGGCCGAGGTGATCCGCGAGGATCTGGTCACGGCGCTGCCACGGGTGGCCGCGCTCCTGAGAGGGCGGTAAGGGAGGTTACGTCCGTTTCGGGGTGAGGGTGAACAGTCCGGGTTCGGTCTCGGTCACGAGTTTGTGGTGGACCAGGCGTTTGAGCTTCGCGCGGGTGCCTTCGACGTGTGCCGGTGTGGGTTCGATGTCGAGGGCGAGGCAGATGCCCTTGGCGCGGATGCCGTCGGGTGCGGTGCCGAGGATGGTGAGGATCTGCTGGTAGGCGGAGCTGATCACGATCGGTTCCTCGGCGGTGAACTGGGCCGCGGCGATTGTTTTCAGGGTGGTCCGGGTGGTGGCGAGGTCGGCCAGTTCACGGTCGGTGCGGTCCAGTTCGGTGGTGAGCGCGCTGATCTGCTCGCGCAGCCGCTGCGCGGTCTGCGTCGCGGTGGTCTCCTGCGCGGTGATCAGGTCGAGGATCGTGTCCAGGTGCATCAGCGGGCCCGTTACCGGTCTCGCCAGGTCGGGGTGCTGGTCCCGGTCAGGCGGCGGGCCATGTTCGCTATCGATGCCCAGAGCGTGCGGGACACGCTCGATTCCGGGCGGCTCTCGTACTCACGCGCCAGGCGGCGGTGCAGCATCAGGGTGCCGTAGACCTGCTCGACGATCCACCGCTTCTTCACCGGCACGAACCCCGGCATCGTGTCGGAGCGTTTGACGACCTCGACGTCGATACCTGTCACGGCGCCGTGGACGGCGACGTCCTGTTTGAACCCGGCGTCGACCATGGCGAGGGTGACGGTCGGGGCGTGCGCGGCGACCTTGTCCAGCAGCCGAATCCCGATGACGTTGTCGGTCACCGACGCGGCGGTCACGACCACGGCGATGATCAGCCCGAGAGCATCCACGGCCAGGCCCCGCTTACGGCCCGGAACCTTCTTCCCCGCGTCTTTGCCGGTCGTGGCAGCCGGGACGTGGTTCGCGGCCCGCACCGACTGGGTGTCCAGCACCACCATGGTCGGGTCCTCGGCCCGGCCGGCCTTCTGCCGGGCCTGGCAGCGCAGCAGATCATGGATGACCGCGTCGGTGCCGTCATCACGCCACAACGCGAAGTAGTAGTAGACCACCGGCTTCTGTGGCAGGTCATGCGGCAGATACGCCCACTGGCAGCCGGTCCGGTTCTGATACAGGATCGCGTTCACGACCTCCCGCAGATCCTGCTCACCGGTCCGGCCCGCGACCGACACCCGCCCCGCCCGCCACACGTCCAGAAACGGGCCGATCAACGCCCACTGCGCATCGCTGACGTCACTCGGATACGGCTTCCGATCACCCATGAACAGGCCAACACCCCACCCCGGCCACGGGACGCGACCAAAATTCACCCTTCACGCCATCGAGTGATCACTATCTGTCATGAACCCGCAGAACGATCTCCAAACGGACTCAACGCATAGATCAACCCAAAGGATCTCGAACCACCCTCTGACGGCCACGCCGTCCCGCGCCTGAGCGGAGCCGTGACGCCGAGGGGAGCCGTGACGCCGAGGGGAGCCGTGACCCCGGGCAGCGCCGTGGCGCGTCCGAGCAGGCCGCGGCGCGTGCGAACGAACCGCGACGCGCCGGCCCGCGCATGATCACGCGGAGTGTGACGGGTGGCGCCGGAAGCGCCAGGTGCGGCTCCCGGCGTACCCCCGGCGATGGTGTTGAACTTCATTGGTATCCGCGGATCTGGCAGAAGGCGCGGGTCAGGTCGCCGTTGCGGGCGTCCCACGTCTGCCCGCGGGTGGCCGCGGCGATCTCCTTCATCTCCTGCTCCGCGGCCTCGCCGAACAGGATCGGGAAGATCGGCGTGGTGACCGCCGCGTCCCCGCGCCGCTTGAGGAAGTCCTTGAACGCGGCCAGGTCGCGGCCCTGGTTCGACTCGCCGTCGGTCATCAGCACGATGCTGACGAAGCGGTCCTTGTCGGTGGCCGCGTCCAGGCTCGCGTACGCCGCGACCAGCGAATCGTAGACCGCGGTGTCGCCGCCGACCCGCAGCGCGTCGATCGCGCCGCGGATCGCGTCCCGGGACGGCTGCGCGTTCGCGGCGTCGACCGTGAACGACCTCGCGGCCTGCGGCGTCTGGCTGAACGGCAGCAGCACCACGTCCTCGCGGCTGCGGAACCGGCAGAACTCGCCGGTCAGCGACGTGTTCACGCCGGTCAGCCCGGACAGTGCGGTCTTCAGCGCGGTGATCCGGTCGCCGTCCATCGAGCCGGACACGTCCAGCACGTAGACGGTCCGGGACGGCCGGCGCAACTCGTCGTTGTACGCCGTGAGCAGCGCCTTCAGCGACGCCTGCGTCTCCGGGAACGGCAGCTCGACCGGCGACTCCGGCAGGCCCTCCGGCAACGGCACGCCGGGCAGCGCGGGCCGCCGGGCCGTGGTCGCGCCGATCCGCTGCTGCACGTCGGTCCCGCGCAGCCAGGTGGCGAGCCGCCGGTGCGCGTCCCGGGCCGCCTCGGGCGCGTCCGCCAGCACGGTCAGCGGGTAGTCCGCGGTGACCACGCCGTCGGACGGGTAGACGATGGTGAGCTGCTCGGGCAGCGCCTTCGACCGGTTCAGCGCGACCAGCGACGCCTCGTAGTTGAACAGGCCGTCCAGGTCGCCGTTGCGGGCGACGAACTCGTCCACCAGCCAGTCCGACGAGCCCGCGTTCAGGCTGTGTGCCTTGAAGAAGCCGTTGACGGGCCCGGACACCCGGTCGATCGCGGACGCGTCCAGCGCCCGGCCGCTGCCGTCGAGCGCGGACGCGACCGCGACCAGCGTGGAGAACCCGGTGTTCGACGCGGACGGGTCGGTCATCGCGAACGTGAAGTCACGGCGCGAGGCCGCGGTCGCGATCTCGGACCAGGTGACCGCGCGGTTCGTCCAGCCGAGCCGGGTGGCGGCGGAGGTGCGCAGGCCGAGCACGACCGGCGAGCTCATGATCCGCTCGGACGACCCGAGCCGGCTCTTCGCCTCCGGCTCCATCTCCAGGTAGCGGTTCGAGGAGAACCAGACCGCGTCGTACGCGCCGTCGGCCTTTCCGGAAGCGACCCGCTCCGCCCCCTCCAGGCTGCCGATGAACTCGAACTCGACGGTGACGCCGGTCGCCTTCGCCGCGTCCTCGAGGATCGGCGCCATGTCGGCCAGCTCGCTGCCGGCCAGCACCCGCAGCGTGGTCGCGGGACCGTCCACGCCCTCCGGCGAGGGCGCCGGGTCCGGGGATGACGTGCAGGCCGTCAGCAGGGAGACCGCCAGGGAGGCGGCGAGAATGCGCCGGATCATTTCGCACACTTCCCGGTCGTGTCGTCGAACGAGGGGTTCTTCTCCAGTTCGAGCAGCATCGACTCGAGCAGCTCGTACTCCGGCGGCTCCTGCACCACGGGCGGCTCCGGGCGGTCGGTGAGCGCCTGGCCGTCGAGCCGGAAACCGTACTCCGCGGCCAGGTTCTGCAGTTGCTCGTCGGAGTCGAGGGCCCTGCCGAGCTGGTTGCCGGCGTCGGTGAACGGCACCACCGTGTGCCGGGCGTAGACGGTCGGGTTCGGGAACAGCATCACGTGCTCGCCGTCCGGCGGCACCGTGATCGCGGACGTGGAGTCCAGGAACTGCTGCTCGTAGATGAGCGCGATCGGCGAGCGGACCGCCTTGTCGCTCAGGTACTGCTCGAACAGGTCCTGGCTGGTCTCCTCCTTGGTGCCCTGGTAGGCCATCAGCCGGCACATGTCCGGCAGCACCTTCGCGACGTCGGCCGGGGACGAGACCGGCCGGCCGCCGTTGAGCGCGGCGGACGCTATCGACACGAACTGGATCGCGGAGCCGGAGTCCTTCGGGTCGGTGGTGCGCAGCAGGACGACCTTGTTGTTCGGCGAGCTCTCGTTGCCCTTGAGCTGGTTCCACCGGGTGCCCTTGCGGGCCAGCTCGACCAGCGCGTTCACGTCGACGACCGGGCGGTCCTGCACGGTGGTGACCACGCCGGCGCCCTTCAGTAACGTCACGACCGGATTCCAGGTGGCGACCACCATCACGGACGAGAACGGCTTGTACGTGTCGTTCACGCCGCGCAGCTGCTGGATCTTCTCCGCGGTGGACGTGCTGGACGGGAACGCGAAGTCGTACGGGTGCGCGTCGTTCGACAGCGTGTTGACCATGTCGCGCGAGCCCTTGGAGTCGACCACCAGCGTCAGCCCCAGGCAGGACAGCCGGGCCAGGACGCGGGGATCGTTCAGGTACGGCGACTTCTCCGAGCCGATCACGCCACTCACCCGGGTCTGCTCGCCCACGCAGCCGGCCACCGGGTCGCCGTCGCGGTCCGGGCCGGTGGCGCGGCGGACCACGGCCCAGGCGACCACCGCCACCAGCACCACGCTGACCAGCAGCGCGACCATGCGCAGCGCTTTCATCGTTCGTCGCCTCCGGTGTCCTCGGGTGTGTCTCGCAGTGCCCAGCCGGCCACCACGCCGGCGATCATGAGCGCGGGCAGTGCCCAGAGCGCCATGGTCGTGTCGATCAGGTCCGCGGCCAGCAGGCCGGTCCCGGCGACCGCGCCGGCACCGCCTCCGGCGATCAGGGGCCAGACCGCGGCGGGGGTACGCGGTGCGGGCGCGACGCTCTCGGAACGCTTCCACGCCCGGTAGACCGCGTCGCCGAACGCGCGCGCGTCGTCGTACCGGTCCGCGGGTCTCTTTGCCATGCCCTTCATCACCACGTCGCGCAGCGGCGGCGGCACGGTGTCCGGCAGCGGGTCCGGCTCGCGGTCCCGGTGGTCGGTGATGGAGAACCGGCCGCCGAACGGCTTCCGCCCGGCCAGCGCCTCGTAGAGGACCACGGCCAGCGAGTAGATGTCGGCGCGCCCGTCCGCCCGGTCGCTGACCAGGCGTTCCGGAGCCACGTACGCCGGGGTGCCGACCATCTGGCCGACCCGGGTCAGGTCGGACGTGTCGATGTGCTGCGCGATACCCCAGTCGATCAGGTACGCGTGATCGGTGCCGGCCCGGTAGCCGCGCTCCAGCATGATGTTGGACGGCTTCACGTCCCGGTGGCGCAGGCCGCGCTCGTGCGCCGCGGCCAGCGCGGACGCTATCTGCTCCACGATCGTGACCGTGCGTTCCGGGGTGAGCGTGCCGGCCGCGATCTCGTCCGCCATGGTCCGGCCGTCGATGTAGCGCATCGCGATGTACGGCTCGGGGAGCTTCGCGCTGAAGTCGTAGACCACGACCACGTGCGGGTTCTCGATGTCGGCCGCGATCTCCATCTCGCGCAGGAACCGCTCGCGCAGCTCGGTGTCGTCCAGCGCGTCCGGCGCGAGCAGCTTCAGGGCCACGATCCGGCCGCCGCGGTCGAGGTCCCGGGCCCGCCAGACCTCGCCCATCCCGCCCCGGCCGATGAGTTCGAGCCGTTGGTACGCACCGACTGGCGAGGTCACCATTTACCTCGTATTCCGCTGGGGTGAACGTGTCAGCGATCGTACGACCGCCACGCTCGGGGGAGCGGCGCCACGTACCCGCTCGCCGGGGTGAAATAAGGCAGAAAACGGACGCCTGGCACCGGGAGTTGGCCCGCGCGTCAGCGAATGTTCGTCCGCCCGGCCCGGCGGGACTTTGGTCGTGCCCCGGTCGACCTTCGGCCGCATCGCGGATGTGCCGCCGCGGTTAGCGTGTGCGGCATGAGCAGGCGCGGGGTGTACGACCTGAGCATGACCGCGGTCGCGGTGGTGCTCGGGCTGGTGTGGCTGTGGGTGGCGCGGGTCAGTGACGGCGAGGAGGAGTTCGCCCCGCTCCGATTCGAGCTCACCGGCCTGGTCGTCGCGGTGCTGCTGTTCGTCTGGCTGCGCCGCTCCCGCCCGGTGCTGCTCGCGCTGCTGGTCGGCGTGATCGGCATCGCGCTGCCGTCGGTCGCCGGCCTGGCCGCGGCCGCGCTGGTCGGCGTCGCCTCCCGGCGCGGTGCACGCTGGGCGTTCCTGGTCTTCGCGGTGGACGCGGCGCTGATCCTCTCGCTCTTCCAGGACGAGGGCGGCCCGACCCGGGAGTACTGGGAGACCGCGGCCGTGCTGCTGATGGCCGATCTGGTGCTGGTCACCGCGGGCCTGCTGCTGCGCTCGCACCGCGCGCTGATCAGGTCGCTGGAGGAACGCGCCCGGCAGGCCGAGGAGGGCCAGCGGCTGCGCGTCGAGGAGGCCCGCCACCTGGAACGGGAGCGCCTGGCCCGGGAGATGCACGACGTACTCGCGCACCGGATCTCGCTGCTGGCCGTCCACGCGGGCGCGCTGGAGGTGCGGCGCGGCGCGTCCGAGGAGGAGACGCGCGCGGCCGGTGTGATCCGGGAGTGCGCCTACGACGCGCTGGAGGACCTGCGTGAGGTGATCGGCGTGCTGCGCGCGGCCCCGGACGCGGATCCGGACGCCGACCGGCCGCAGCCGGGACTCGCGGAGCTGGGTGCGCTGGTCGAGGAGTCGCGGCGGGCCGGCGCGTGGGTCGACTTCACGGCCGGGCTACCGGGCGACGATCCGGGGCGGGCCGGGCGGCACGTGTACCGCATCGTCCAGGAGGGTCTGACGAACGCGCGCAAGCACGCGCCCGGCGCGCGGGTGCGGGTCACCGTCGGAGGCGGTCCGGGCGACGGGCTCAGCGTGGAGCTGACGAACCCGGCCGCGGTCTCCGGCGGGCTGCCCGGCGCCGGGGCGGGCCTGATCGGGTTGCGCGAGCGGGTGGACCTGGTCGGCGGCCGGATCGAGCACGGCTGGACGGAGACCGGCGATTTCCGGCTGAGAGCATGGCTGCCGTGGAGACCGTGAAAGTCCTGATCGTCGACGACGACGCGCTGGTCCGGGCCGGGCTGGTGCTGATGCTCGGCCAGTTCGACGACATCCAGGTGACCGGCGCGGTCACCGACGGCGACGAGGTGGCCGCCGAGATCGCCCGGGTGCGGCCGGACGTGGTGCTGATGGACGTGCGGATGCCGCGGATGGACGGGCTGGCCGCGACCGAGGCGCTGCGTGCCCGCCGGGACCCGCCCGAGGTGATCGTGCTGACCACGTTCGACACCGACCGGCACGTGCAGCGCGCGATCCGGGCCGGGGCTGGCGGCTTCCTGCTCAAGCACACCCCACCGACCCGGATAGCGGACGCGATCCGGCAGGTCGCGGCCGGTGAGCCGATGATGTCACCGGAGGTGCTGCGCCGGATGATGGGCTACGTCGCGGGCGCCGGCGTGGACCCGCGCCGGGATGCGGCACGCGCCCGGCTGGCCGCGCTCAGCGACGGCGAGCGCGGGGTGGCCGAGCGGGTCGGGCGCGGCCTGACGAACCAGGAGATCGCCGCGGAGCTGCACATGAGCACCGCGACCGTGAAGGCCTACGTCTCCCGCGTGCTCACCAAGCTCGACATGAACAACCGGGTGCAGATCGCGCTGCTGGTGCACGACGCCGATCTGCCCATGGCATAACCCGTCGGCGCGGTGGGGGAGCGGCGGCTATACAGAAGGGATGAGCGATCCGCGCCGGTGGCCGCAGTCCGAGCCCGATCCGTACCCCCATCAGGGTCTGAGCCCCTGGCTCGAGGAGCGGCTCTTCGACCAGCGGATCGTGATGTTGCGCGGGCGGATCACGCTGCCGGCCGCGACGCAGGCCGCGGCCGCGCTGTTCAGCCTCGACTCGGCCGGCGACGCGCCGGTGCAGATCCACCTGGCCTGCCCGGACGGTGAGCTCGCGGCCGCGTTCGCGGTGGTCGACGCGATGGACACGATGCGCTCGCCGGTGCATGTGGTGGTCACGTCCGAGGCGGGCGGCGCCGCGCTCGCGCTGCTGGCCGCGGCGCAGCGCCGGCTCGGTTACCGGCACGCCCGGTTCAAGCTCTCCGAGCCGCACGCGTCCGCGACCTCCGGCACCACCGAGCAGGTCACCGCGGCCGCCGGCCAATACCTCCGTGAGCTGGAGGAACTCGCGCTGCGGCTGGCCGAGGCGACCGGCCAGACCCGGCACCGGATCGAGGACGATCTGGGTGCCGGGCGCATGCTGACCGCGGAGGAGGCACGCGACTACGGACTGCTGCACGAGATCGTCGGCAAACCCTGACCCATAAGTGGGTACGGTGTCGGGCGATGAGCGCTCTCGGAAACATCCTCGCCTTCGACCTCGGCACGTCCTCGGTGCGTGCGCTGGTGCTACAGCCTGACGCGGTGCCGGTGCCGGGCGCGCTCGCCCGCCGGAAGTTCTCCCCCACGGTGGACGGCGACGGCGCCGCCACGCTCGACGCCCAGGCCTACCTGGCCGCGCTGATCGAGTGCGTCGACGAGCTGCACGCGGCCGGCCGGCTGGACGGCGTCGCGCACGTCGCGGCCAGCGCGATGTGGCACTCGATCCTGCCGCTGGACGGCGCGGGCAAGCCACTCGGACCCGTGCTGACCTGGCTCGACACCCGCCCGCGCGCGGCCGAGACGGCGACCGGCCCGGACGACGAGGCCGCGTTCCACCACCGGACCGGCGCCTGGTGGCATCCGCTCTACTGGACGGTCCGCATCCCGTGGCTGCGGGAACGGTCCGGCACCGCACCGGCCGCGTTCAGCGGCCTCGGCGAGTTCGTGTGGTCCGAGCTGCTGGGCGAGAGTCCGATCTCGGTCTCCCAGGCCTCCGGCGCGGGCGTGCTGGACCTGAACGCGCAGACCTGGGACGCGGAGGCGCTGTCGCTGGCCGGCACGCGCGAGTCCGAGCTGCCCACGCTGGCCGGGCCCGGTTGGCGGGGCCGGCTGCGCGCGGAGTACGCCGGCCGCTGGCCCGCGCTCGCGGACGCGGAGTGGGCCGCGCCGTACGGGGACGGCGCCGCGTCCAACGTCGGTTCCGGCGCCGGTGACGCGTCCCGGGCCGCGATCACCGTGGGCACGTCCGCGGCCGTGCGGGTCGCGCAGGAGATCGCGCCGGGCCAGGCGCTGCCTGCCTTGCCGCCCCAGCTGTGGCGCTACCGGCTGGACCACACACGCGTCGTGACCGGCCGTGCCTACTCCGGCGGCGGCAACCTGTTCGCCTGGGCGCAGCGCGCGCTGCTGCTGCCCGAAGGCGACGCGCTGGAGGCCGCGCTCGACGAGATCACGCCCGGTCAGGTCGGAGTCTGGGCCGATCCGCGGTTCGGCGGTGACCGTCCGCCGGGCATGACGCCGCCCGGCGAGGGCCGGCTGGGCGGGCTCGGCCTGACCACCACCGGACCGCGGATCCTGGCCGGGCTGATGGACGGCGTGTGCACGCAGGTCGCCGCTGACCTGCTCGTTCTCGAGTCCACTGTCGGCCGTACCGTGGATGTGCGGTTGGGTGGCGGCGCGGTCGCGGCCTCGGCGTGGTGGCGGCGCGCGTTCTCCACCGCGCTCGCGCCACGCCGCGTGGAGGCGGTGGAGAACCCGGAGGTGGGTGCGGTCGGCGCCGCGCTGATCATGCTGGCGGATCACCCGAACGGATGATGGGCCATCGGCGACTCCGCCACAGCGGTGTCGGCCACTCTGACGGTCGCAGGTAAACGTCCGAACACGCGTATTGGGATTCCCGCTTCCACCTGCTTGGATGTGATCATCTTCGGTGTTCACCCCCCTCGCACCGGAGGACCTCAGGAGGTGTGGTGGCTTCTGCCACGGGTCCGTCGCGTCGATCGGCGTCCCCTTCAGACCGGCGCCGCCGCGGTTCCCGCTCCGGTGGATCGCGGCTGCGCGTCGAGGACTGGCCGATCCGCACCAAGATCGTCGCAGTGCTCGTCATTCCGTCGGTGGCGTTCATGCTGGTCGCCGCCGTGCAGGTCACCGACTCCGTGCGGCGGAGCCTCGACCTGGCTCAATATGCGCGCGAGGCCCGGCTGGCCCCGCAGATCACCGAGGTGATCCACGACCTGCAGGCCGAGCGGGACCGGACGATCGGCGAGGTCAATCCGCAGAAGGACCTGTCCGCCGTGTTCCGCCGCCCGTCGCTGGTGCAGAACGCGATGGCGGAGTACTACGCCGCCACCGACGCCTCCATCAACGCGCTGCGCACGGCCGGTGACGACGTGAACGGCACGGTGGCCTGGCAGGCGAGCTACACGGACGCGATCAGCGCGGTCGAGTCGATCGGCCGGCTGCGGGTCTCGCTCGCGGACGACATGGCGAACGTGCTCGTCGACTTCCCCGGCTCGATCAAGACGCTCGACGACTCCTACACCCGGGCGATCACCACGCTGATCGGCCTGCTCGGCTCGCCGACCGCCGGCTCCGACCGGCCGGAGCTCGCCCTCGCGTTGCAGCGCCAGGTCGAGATGGCCGAGATCACGGAGATCCTGGCCCGGCAGCGCGCGATCGTGTTCCGGGCCGCGAAACCCCCGGACAAGGTCGCCGCGGGGTACGCCGAGGGAGACCTCGACCAGTACAGCGCGCTGCGCAGCGAGCTGGTCGACGCGGTCCGCGAGTTCCGCAGCGTGGCCGCGCCCGCGCAGATCAGCGCGTACGAGGCCACCACCCGGGACCAGGCCACCCAGGACCTCACCCGGCTGGAGTCCATCACGCTGAACTCCAGCGGTCAGTTCCCCGCCGCGGACGCGTGGTGGGACACCAGCGAGAAGCGTCAGGCCGTGCTGGCCGCCGTCCAGTCGCAGGTGGTGAACGACGGCGTGGCCGCGGTCGACGACGCCTCCGGCGCGCAGACCCGCAGCACTGTGATCAGCGCGGCCGCGATCCTGATCATCCTGCTCGCCGCGGTCGTCGCGTCGCTGGCGATCGGCACGTCCATCGTCCGGCCGCTGAAGCGCCTCCGCGAGCAGGCGCTCAAGGTCGCGCAGACCGAGCTGCCCGAGACACTGGAACGGCTCAGATCGGTCCAGCGTGGTATTCCGGATATCTCGGTCGGTGACTCGCAGATCCGCGGCCGCGACGAGATCGGCGAGGTGGCCCGCGCGTTCGTCGACGTGCACCGCTCCGCCGTCGACGTCGCCCGCGAGCAGGCGTCCATGCGTCGCAACGTCAACGCGATGTTCGTCAACCTCGCCCGCCGCAGCCAGGTGCTGGTCGAGCGCCAGCTCGAACTGCTCGACGAGCTGGAGCGCGAGGAGAGCGACCCGGACCAGCTGACCAACCTGTTCAAGCTGGACCACCTCGCCGCCCGCATGCGCCGCAACGACGAGAACCTGCTGGTCCTCGCCGGCTCCGACAACGCCCGCCGGTGGCGGGACCCGGTCGCGCTCTCCGCGGTCGTGCTCGCCTCCACCGCCGAGATCGAGGACTACACCCGGGTACGCCACGACGCGCCCGACCGCGTCCACGTGATGGGCCACGCGGTCGCCGACGTCGTGCACCTGCTGGCCGAACTGCTCGACAACGCGGCCGCGTTCAGCCCGCCGAGCACGGTCGTGCGCCTCTCCGGCCGGCTCGCCGCGGACGGCACCGTCGTGCTGGAGGTCGTCGACGACGGCCTCGGCATGACGCCCGGCACCGTCCAGGAACTGAACCAGCTGCTCGCGGAGCCGCCCGCGGTCGACGTCGCCGCGTCCGAGCGGATGGGTCTCTTCGTGGTCAGCCACCTCGCGGCCCGGCACGGTATCCGAGTCAGCCTGCGCTCCGGCGAGCGCGGCGTGATCGCCACCGTGTGGCTGCCGCCGTCCGTGCTCACCGAGGCACCCCCGGACGACGCGCTGCGCGGACCGTCCATCCAGGTGCCGGCGCTCCAGCCGAGCGCGCCCATCGCACTGCCCGCGTCCGGTGCCGCGCCCGCGCTGCCCGCCGTCTACGGAAGCACGCCGCCGGCCCTGCCCGGCTCGCGCGAGCTGGTGCCGACCGGGTTCGAGGCGGCCGGCGTGATGACCGGGACCGTGGTGCCGGTCTCCGCGGTGCCGTCCACCGGATACCGGTCCCCGGCGGCGGCCCAGCTGCCGCCGCGGCCCCCGGTCGATCTGCGGCTGAACCAGCCGCCGGCGCCGCGCGCGATCCGGCCGTCGCCACGGCCGGCCGGCGGGCAGCCGCGACCGGAGATCGCCACGTTCTTCGACACGACCGGGACCGGGCCGCTGCCGCTGGTGCCGAAGCAGCGCACGGGCGGGGTCATCTCGGCCGTGCCGACGCCGCCCGGGCCGGCGCCGACCGAGGCGGTCCGGACGCCCGGCGCGGTCTACGGATCGGCGACGTCCGGGGTCACGTCGAGGCCGGAGCTTCCGGCCGGGCCGACGTTCGCTCCCTCGTCGCCGGCGCCCTACGGGCACTCCGCTCCGGCGGTGCCGGCCGGGCCCTCCGGCCCGTCCGACCTCTCCGGACGCTCCGGGGCTTCGGGATCTCATGGATCCTCCCGCCCTTCGGGACCGGAGCAGTCCGGCGGCTATCCGGTGTACGGGGCCGGTGGGCCGTCCGACTCGGGTGCGTTCGCGATGCCGTCCGCGTACGACGCGTTCAGCGGCCGGCGCGCGGCCGAGAGCAGCGGCGAGTATCCCGTCGCCCCGTCGCCCGTCTCCGCCGCGCGCCCGGCCCGCCCGATCCGCGCGGAGGACGTGCTCGGCGCGGCCAGCGGCGCGTCCGGCGGTGGCGGCACCTGGTGGAACCGGTCCGGAGCCGGCAAGCCGACCGGCGGCACGACCGCGCTCGACCGCACCCCGGTGGCCCCCGCGGCCCCGGTCACCGGCGGAACCAACTCCGCCGGCCTACCCATGCGGGTCCCGATGGCCCAGCTCCCCGACGGCCAGGGCGGTCCGGCCCCGGCCGGACGCGCGCCCGAGCGTAAGGTCGCGGAGCTGGATCCGGAGGCGACCGGAACGACGCTCAGCAGGTTCTACAGCGGCATCCGCGCTGCTGAGACCGAGGAAACAACAGAAAACACCGGGTCGCACACGGCGATCCGGTGGGAGGGAGACAGGCAATGACCGTGCTGAGCCAGGAGGCGCGCGACCTGAGCTGGCTGGTCGACGCGTTCGCCCAGCGGGTCCCCGGTGTCGCCCACGCGATCGTGGTCTCCTCCGACGGCCTGCTCCTGGCCGTGTCCGACGGCCTGCCCCGCGACCACGCGGACAAGCTGGCCGCCGTCACGTCCGGCCTGTACAGCATCACCCAGGGCGCGGCCTCCATGTTCGACGGTGACGTCGTCAAGCAGACCGTGGTCGAGATGGGCCGCGGCTTCCTGCTGGTGATGAGCATCCGCGACGGCTCCATCCTGGCCACGCTCGCGGTCCGCGACGCCGACATCGGCGTCGTCGGCTACGAGATGGCCCGCCTGGCCAAGCAGACCGGCGAGATGCTCACGCCGGCCCTGCGCGCCGAACTCCAGGGCTCGCTGCCCTTCTGACGTCCCACCCCACCGGCGGCATCCCACATGCCGCCGGTGGCGGACGCTCGGCAGGCGTGCCGCCGGGCGAGCGCGCCTGCCACGGCTGCCGCCCGGGCAGCGTCCCGGCCGCGAGTGCCAGCGGTGACCTCCCGCCGCGAAGGCCATTGGGGCGGCGGCCGTCCCGCGGTCTCCGCACGTACCGGCGAACAGCGAAACGTGGACATGATCAGCAGGTCGGCGGCAGTGCGCGGCTCGTGCACTGCCACGGCGCGCCGAGAGAAGTGGAGGCTGCTGACTCGGTGCCGCTGGATCGCGTAGGTCGCCTCGGGCGCTCCGCGCTCGAAATCGCATGACACAGCGCAGGAGTCGCCGAGCAGCGGCCCATCGAGACGTCGAACGACTCAGCCTGTGAGATCGACCTCCCGGAATTCAGGATTCAAGATCCTTCCAGCCCATCTTGCTGGTTCGACGGCGCTGAATCAGCAATATGGGCTGGAAGGATGTTCGCGACTGCCGCGACGGCGATATCCGCGAACGCAATATGCTGATATTCCGGGCGTGCAGTGTCCGGGGCCTGCCGAACACATCCTGCGAAGAGCGTCCAGGTCCGCGAAACCCTGGAACTCGCGGCTGAGCCGGTACTTGAGGCGGGTCCAGAAATCCGGTTGGCCGCGTTCGTAGGATGCCGGTATGTCGCCTGAAGCGGTCAACTCGCCTGACCTGTCCACTCCGCCGGGATACAGCCACGCCATGCGGGCCGGTGGGTTGCTCTTCGTTTCCGGGCAGGTGCCGTTCGACGAGAACGGCGCGGTGGTGGGGGTGGGGGACATGCGCGCGCAGGCCGAGCGGACGTTTCGCAACCTGGGGATCGTTCTCGAGGCAGCCGGGGCATCCTTCGCGGACCTGGTGAAACTGACGTACTTCGTCCGCGACGTGTCTGCGGTGGCGGACGTGCGCGCGGCCCGCGACCTGTTTGTGGACGTCAAGAAGCCGCCGGCTAGCTCGCTCGTCGAGGTCTCCGCGCTGATCCACCCGGATCTCCTGATCGAGATCGAGGCGATCGCGCAGCTGCCGACCGCGTAGCCGCCCGCCATACCGAGACATCGGGCGCACAGCGTCCGCTCCACGGGACGATCTCACCGGCAACGCACGCCGGCTCGATATCGCCTGCCGGTCCGGCAGGTGACCGTGGGGCGTTCGGCGATCCGGGTTGGTTCTTACTGAGGGTCCGGCGTCAGGTCTCGAATTGCCGACTGGCCGGGGCACTCTGCGCCCGAATTGCACCATCTATCGCCGCCCGGCCCGCAGCTCTCACCCGAACGCTGAAAGCTCGGCAAACAGACGTCCGGCGGTGCCGGTGGTGGTCAGACGACCAGGTCGTCGACGATTTCGATCATGTCGGAGGCGGCGTCGGGGGACATGTCGCCGTCGTCGGCGAGGCGTTCGAGGCGCTCCTGGAGGTCGGCGGCGCCGTCGGAGAGGGCTTCCGGGTCGCCGAGGTCGCGGCGCAGGTCGCGGAGGTCGTCGAAGAGCCGGCTTCCGGCGCGGGAGTTGATGTCGCGGCTGACCAGCCCCTGAGCCAGGGCGGCATCGAGCCGGTTGAGCACCGTGCCGGCCTCGACCGCGTCCTGCGCGGAATCCTCGTCGTCATCGGAGGGTGATGGCGAGGGTGACGGGGAGCGAGCCGGGGGACGACTCGGCGTGGGTGCGGGATTCGCCGGACCGGCGGTGGCTGGGGCGGTGGTGCCACCGGTTGCCGACGAGGCGGGGTCGCGGCGGTCGTCCGGGCCGAGCAGCAGCGTCGCCAGGGCGACCAGGCCGACGCCGCCGACGATCAGGCCGGTGGCGAGGACGCCGATAGCACGCGGACTCCGAAGCCGATCGGACCGGGAACGGCCGCCGGCCGAGGCCGGGCCGTCCGGTGGAGACGGTGCGCCGGGCGCGTTGAACCCGGCCGGAACCGCGGCCGCGCCCGGTACGAAACCACCGGCACCCCGGGACCGCGGGCCGCCCCCTCCCGGCGACGGCCACGAGCCGGCACCGGCCGGCGAGACCGGCCCCGCGCCGGTCCGTGAGCCGTCGGCGGCCAGCGGTGAGCCCGGGAAGGTCGCCGGTGATCCGGCCGGCCCGCCGGGAAGCCCGATCGGCGATCCGGAGACGGCGGCCGGCGAGACGGGAGAGCCGGATCCGGCCGGCGAGGTCGGTGCCGCCGCGTCGAAGCCCGGCGCCGGCGAGACCGGACCGGCCGGCGCCGGGCCGCGGTCCTCGGGAATCCCTCCCGCTGCGTACCGCCCGAAGATCCTGGCGATCGAAGCGGCCGGCGGCCGTGTCTCCGGCTCGCGGGACAGGCAGGCCAGGGCCGCGGCCGCGAGCGCCTCCGGCACGCCCGCGGGCAGCGGGGCCGGGGCGGCCACGCCGGAGCGGTGCACGGACGCCGCGTCCTCCCACGACGTGATCGCCAGCGGCGGTTCGCCGGTCAGTGCCGCGTAGAGCGTCGCGCCGACCGCGTAGACGTCCGCGGGCGGACCGGCCTCGCCGCGGAGCAGCAGCTCGGGGGCCGCGTAGGGCGGGGTGCCGGCGAGCCAGCCGTCCAGGATCTCCGTGCCGCCGATGCGCTGGCCGGTGAAGGAGCCGGACGCGTGCGGCGTGTCGCCGGCGACGAGCGTGGCGATGCCGAAGTCGAGCACCTTGGCCGCGCCGTTCGGCGTCAGCATGACGTTGGCCGGCTTGATGTCGCGGTGGACCACGCCGAGCCGGTGCGCGTCCGCGAGCGCGGCCGAGATCTCCGCGGCCATCCGGGCGGCGGCGCGCCAGGGGAGCGGTGGGCCGCCGGCGAGGCGGTCCGCGAGCGTGGCGCCCTCGACCAGCTCCATCACGATGAACGGCAGCACGACGTCGTCGGAACTGAACTCGCCGTAGTCGTAGACGTGCATGGCGTGCGGGTGGGTCATCCGGGCGGCGGCGCGGGCCTCGCGGCGGATCGCGGCGCGCAGCAGCTGGTCCTCGGCCGCGGCGCCGGACAGGATCTTCACGGCGACCGCGCGGCCGAGCGTCTCGTCGGCGGCGCGCCAGACCTCGGACATGCCGCCGAGGCCGATCCGGCCGTCGAGCACGTATCGGCCGTTGAGACGGGTTCCGGCGGCGGGCTCGGGCATGAGGCCAAGTGTCCGTCCCGCGCGCAACCTGACCAAACGATCACAGGACAAAATAAGGGGGTACGCCGCGCACGGCGTACCCCCGGAGAGATTTTTAGAGGGAATTGTCCGAGATGACCCGTCGGTACCAGTTGGCGCTGCGTTTCGGGATGCGGCGCTGGGTCGTGTAGTCCACGTAGATCAGCCCCCACCGCTGCTCGTAGCCGACCTCCCACTCGAAGTTGTCCATCAGTGACCACACGTGGTAACTCTCCAGTGGCACGCCGTCCGCGATCGCGCGGTGCGCCTCGGCCAGGTGGTCGCGGAGGAAGCTGATCCGGCTCGCGTCGTCGACCGATCCGTCCACGCCGACCACGTCCGCGCAGGGCAGCCCGTTCTCCGTCACGGTGAGCGACGCCGGCGCGTACTCACGCGTCACCCGGGTGAGGATGTCGTACATGCCGGGCGGGTAGACCTGCTGCCAGGCGGCCTGGGTGGTCGGCCACTTCTGCACGGTGCCGCCGTCCGTGGTCACGTAGATCGGCGTGTAGTACTGGACCGCGAGGATGTCGATCGGCTGCTTGATGATCTCCAGGTCGCCGTCCTTGATGCCGGTCACCAGCGGCGACGTCGGCCCCTGGTCGGCCAGCACGTCCTCCGGGTAGTAGCCGTTGAACATCGGGTCGAGGTAGAACCGGTTCTCGTACCCGTCGTAGAGCCGCACCGCGGCCGCCGTCTCCGGGTTGTCGTCGGCCGCGTAGCACGGGTGCAGGTTGAGCGCACCGCCGATCCGCGCGGCTGACCCGGTCGCGCGCAGCGCCTGCACGCCGAGGCCGTGCGCGAGCGCCAGGTGGTGCCCGACCAGGTAAGCCGTGGGCTCGTTCTGGATGCCGGGCGCGTGGTGGCCGGTGATGTAGCCGTTCTGCACCACGGTCTTCGGCTCGTTGACGGTCAGCCACACCGGCACCGACTCGCCCAGCGCCTCGAACACCGCGGTGGCGTAGTCCGCGAAGCGGTAGGCGGTGTCCCGGTCGGCCCAGCCGCCGTGGTCCTGGAGCGCCTGCGGGGTGTCCCAGTGGAAGAGCGTGGCCATCGGGCTGATGCCGCGTTCCCGCAGCCCGTCCACGAGCCGGCGGTAGAAGTCCAGCCCGCGCTGGTTGATCGCGCCGCGGCCGTCCGGCTGCACGCGCGGCCAGGAGATGGAGAACCGGTACGACCGCAGTCCCAGATCCCGGATCAGGTCGAGGTCCTCGGCGTACCGCCGGTAGTGGTCCGAGGCGGTGTCGCCGGTGTCGCCGTTGAGGACGCGGCCGGGCGTGCGCGCGAACGTGTCCCACACGGACGGTCCGCGGCCGTCCTCGCGCGCCGCGCCCTCGATCTGGTACGCGGACGTCGCGGCACCCCAGCCGAAGCCCGCCGGGAATCGCAGGCCCAGGTGCGCCTCCGGGTCCGGGCTCGGCTCGACCGGCACGGCCGGGAGCACTGAGGCGGGTGGCGGAGCGGCCGGGGAGGCCTGCCGGGTCGGTACGGACATGCTGGTGATCCCCTCTGGGAGATGCCCCATCCACCGTTCGTGGGAGCGCTCCCGAGGCTATCGCAGACCGTGGCGGATGGGTATGAACAGGTCGGATGATGATCAGTCTCACCGCTGGGGCGGGTGATCGGGCGAGAGGGCGCGACCGTGGATGACCGCCGGTCCGGCGGCGTCGCTGCCATGGCCCGTGAAATCTTTGTGACAGAGGGCGTCTGGAGATGCGCCCCGGTATTAGTGTGGGGACGGGGAGGGCAACCCCCGTCCCCACGTGAACCCTCAGGACGGAAATCCTCAGGTTCGACGAAACGCACGCACTGTTGGAATGGCCTCCTCGAGTGCGTGTCGCGCGGGAGCCGGGCCACGCGAGTGGCTGGTGGTTCCCACCTCCTTTCGACCGGGTCGATGGGGCGGCTGGTGGCGGAGTCCGGGCTGGCCCGCCGCCGGCCTCACGGTTGGCGACTGCTACGACCGGTGACGGTGTAGCACTCTCACTCAATGACTATCGATGGAAGCGCTCCCATCGACGTTGATTGGGACTGTAGTCCGCGTCACGTCTTTGTGAAAGCCCCAAAATGAGCCCGAAACATTCGGGCGGCCGGGCTCGGGCGTGAAACCACAGGTCAGCGCGGGTGAAATCACTGATCTGCGTCTATGGGTTGCCCCGGGAGCGCTCCCATGCGAGACTTGCCACCAGTCGCGTGACGGGAGCCACAGAACCCCACGCTTGACGGGTCGCCGAGGGCCCCGGAGCTGTCTCCGGTGCGGCCACCCAGTGCGCATCCCCATCTTTCTCGGCGTCGGCATGTCCGAATTTGCGCGCGCGGCTCCACCCGTGCGGACGCATGACGCCCGGTCCGCGAGGAGACATCAGCAGATGAGAATTCGGCCCAGCAGGAGACGGCTGGCGATGACCGCCGCCGGCGTGCTGGTCGCAGGCGGGATGGTGACCGTCCCGGTCAGCATGGCCTACGCCGCGACCGCCTGTGACGTCGTCTACACCACCAACGACTGGAACAACGGCTTCACCGCCAGCGTGACGCTCAAGAACCTCGGTGACCCGGTGAGCAGCTGGAACCTCGGCTGGGCGTTCCCGGGCAACCAGCAGGTCACGAACGGCTGGGCCGCGAAGTACAGCCAGTCCGGCCAGAACGTGACCGCGTCCAACGAGGCCTGGAACGGCAGCCTCGCCACCGGCGCATCCATCACGCTCGGCTTCAACGGCAGCTTCAGCGGCAGCAACGCGAAGCCGGCGTCGTTCACGCTGAACGGCACCACCTGTGCCGGTGCCGCGAACGCCGCACCGACCGTCTCGCTCACCAGCCCGGCCGACGGCGCCACGTTCACCGCACCGGCGGACGTCAACCTCGCCGCCACCGCCGCGGACACGGACGGCTCGATCACCAGGGTCGAGTTCTACCGCAACGGCCTGCTGATCAACACGGACACCACGGCGCCGTACGGCTACGCCACCACCGGACTGCCCGCGGGCAGCTACACAGTGCAGGCCCGGGCGTACGACAGCGCCGGGCTGACCGCGACCGACGAGCACGCGTTCACGGTTGCCGGCACGTCCGCGAGCAGCGTCGCCACGCCGGCCACGCTGCAGGTCGCCGAGGGTGCGAGCTCCGCGCTGAACGTCAGGCTGAGCGCGGCGCCCACCGGATCGGTCTCCGTCGCTTTGGCGAAGACCGGGGACGCGGACGTCACACTCGGCGCCTCGACCGCGACGATCACCGCGTCCAACTGGAGCACCGGCGTCAACGTGCCGGTCAACGCGGCCGAGGACGCGGACACCGCGAACGGCACCGCCACGATCACGGCGTCCGCCACCGGATTCACGTCGTCCGTCACCACGGTCACCGAGACCGACAACGACGGCGGCGGTACCCCGGGCGGCGCGTACGGCGAGGAGTTCCTGGAGCTCTACAACAAGATCAAGGCGCCGGCGAACGGGTACTTCAGCCCCGAGGGCGTGCCGTACCACTCCGTCGAGACGCTGCTGGTCGAGGCGCCGGACCACGGGCACGAGACCACGTCCGAGGCGTTCTCCTACTGGCTGTTCCTGGAGGCGCAGTACGGCAGGGTCACCGAGAACTGGTCGCCGTTCAACGACGCCTGGCGGGTGATGGAGCAGTACATCATCCCGAAGGAGACACAGAGCAACTACAACGCCGCGGACCCGGCTGACTACGCGGCCGAGGCGGACCTGCCGAGCCAGTACCCGGCGGTCGGTGGCAAGATCGACTCGTCGGTCAAGGTCGGTGCGGACCCGCTCGCGGCGGAGCTGCAGGCGTCCTACGGCACCACCAGCGTCTACGGCATGCACTGGCTGATCGACGTGGACAACGTCTACGGCTTCGGCAACTGCGGCAACGGCACCAGCCGGCCGGCGTACATCAACACGTACCAGCGCGGTCCTCAGGAATCGGTCTTCGAGACCGTGCCGCACCCGAGCTGCGAGACGTTCAACTTCGGCCGGGTCGGCAACGGCGGCTTCCTGCCGATCTTCATCGGTGACTCGTCGTACGCGCAGCAGTGGCGCTACACCAACGCACCGGACGCGGACGCCCGCGCGGTCCAGGCCGCCTACTGGGCGCTGCAGTGGGCCAAGGAGCAGGGCAACCAGTCGCAGATCTCGGCCACCATCGCGAACGCGGCCAAGATGGGCGACTACCTGCGCTACGCCATGTACGACAAGTACTTCAAGCAGCCCGGCTGCGCCTCCACCTCCTGCCCCGCCGGCACCGGCAAGGACAGCTCCGCGTACCTGCTCTCCTGGTACTACGCGTGGGGCGGCTCCTACGGCGCCAACAGCGGCAACTGGTCGTGGCGGATCGGCTCCAGCCACAACCACGGCGGATACCAGAACCCGTTCGCGGCCTGGGTGCTCTCCACCGTGCCGGAGCTGACCCCTCGCTCGGCGTCCGCGAAGTCCGACTGGGCCACCTCGCTGACCCGCCAGATCGACTTCTACACCTGGCTGCAGTCGGCCGAGGGTGCGATCGCCGGTGGCGCGACCAACAGCTGGAAGGGCAACTACAGCGCCCGCCCGGCCGGCGTGCCCACGTTCTACGGCATGGTCTACGACGAGAAGCCGGTCTACCACGACCCGCCGTCCAACCAGTGGTTCGGCTTCCAGGCGTGGAGCATGGAACGCGTCGCCGAGTACTACCACGAGTCCGGTGACGCACGCGCCAAGGCCGTGCTGGACAAGTGGGTCGCCTGGGCGATCGCGAACACCACGGTCAGCGGCTCCACCTACCAGGTCCCGTCCACGCTGAGCTGGTCCGGCCAGCCCGGCGGCAACTGGCAGGCCGGCACCACCAGCGTCAACAACAGCGGCCTGCACGTCAGCATCGTCGACTACACCCAGGACGTCGGCGTCACCGGCGCCTACGCCCGGACGCTCGTCTACTACGGCGCGAAGTCCGGCAACACGCAGGCGCAGACCACCGCGAAGGCCCTGCTCGACGCGCTGCTGACGCACAAGGACTCGCTGGGTGTCGCGATACCGGAGACCCGCGCCGACTACAACCGGTTCGACGACGTCTACAACGCCTCCACCGGCCAGGGCCTGTTCATCCCGTCCGGCTACAGCGGCACCATGCCCAACGGTGACGTCATCGCCCCCGGCAAGTCCTTCCTGGACATCCGGTCCTTCTACCGGGACGACCCCGACTTCCCCAAGGTCGAGGCGTACCTGAACGGCGGGCCGGCGCCGGTCTTCACGTACCACCGCTTCTGGGCCCAGGTCGACATCGCCCTGGCCCTGGCCGACTACGACCGACTGCTCGGTTGACGGCTTGCCCGGGCCCTTCCCACGAGGGCCCGGGCCACCTATAGAGCGGCGCCGACGCCCGCACGCCGGCGCCGCACGGCCTGATTCCCACGATCAGGCCGACCCGTGGTGGGCCGGGTGCCGTGACAGGCCAACGCCGGTTCCCGGCCCACCACCCCTCTTCCGGGCGGGCGACACCACGGTGCCGCTCGCCCGGCTCCATTCCCACCCCGAGAGCCGATTCCTCTTCCCACTCCCGGCGTGCCCACTTCCCCAGTGCTCCCGCGGGCACCGGTCGTCGCTGGCGCTCCTCCCTGCCAGTCCCGCCGTACCAGACCAGACCCCACCCCTCCCCGGCCCGGCCACGAACCCGGCCATCGCCGCTCGCCCGCACGCGGAGTAGCGGCCGGCGCTTCCCGACCGCAATGTCGAGCGCTCCAAGGGCGATATGCGCTGATTATCCGCCCGTTGATGGCGCGTCCATGATGGTTCTTCGATAGATCGTCTGACTAGTGATACCTGGAGCACCGAATGAGCGAGGTGGATTCAATCGGTCGTCGCAATGCAACGTTTATGCAGCTAGAGGTGCCGATAGTAGCTGATTGAGGGCTTCGGCGGGTGTGCGCATGTTGAGGGTTTCGCGGGGGCGGCCATTGAGTTCGGCGGCGACGTCGTCGAGGTGCTGTCTGGTGTGGACGGACAGGTCGGTGCCCTTGGGGAAGTATTGGCGGAGCAGGCCGTTGGTGTTCTCGTTGCTGCCGCGCTGCCAGGGCGAGTGCGGGTCGCAGAAGTAGACATCGATGCCGGTGGCGATGGTGAAGTCGGCGTGGCGGGTCATCTCGACGCCTTGATCCCAGGTCAGTGACTTGGTCAGGTGAGCGGGCAGTGTCGTGATGGTGGCGATGAGGGCGTCGCGGACGGCCTCGGCGTCCCGGCCGTCGGGCAGGTGGACGAGCATGCAGTAGCGGGTGGAGCGTTCGACCAGAGTCCCGATCGCGGAGCCGCCGTCCTCACCGATGATCAGGTCGCCTTCCCAGTGGCCGGGCACGGCCCGGTCGGCGGCCTCAGCGGGCCGCTCACGGATGTTGATCATTGCGGGGATCCGGCCGCGTTTCTCCTGCTGTCGTGACCTGACCCTGGGCTTGCGCAGAGCCCTGCCGGTCCGCAGGCACGCGGTCAGCTCCTTGCGCAGCCCACCCCGGGACTGGACGAACAGCGACTGGTAGATCGTCTCGTGAGACACCCTCATCGATTCATCGTCCGGGAAACGCCGGGGCAGCCACAACGCGATCTGCCGCGGTGACCACTTCAGCTTCAGCTTCCCCTGCACCACCCGCCGCAACCGCGGGCAGTCCGCGAGCTTCACGGGCTTCGGCCGGCGGCGGCGATCACGCGCCTTCTCGTCCGCACGGCCGGCCCGATAACCCACCCGCACGGTCGAATTCCGGGCCAGTTCCCGCCCGATCGTCGACGGCTCCCGCCCCAGCGCCACCGCGATCGACCGCCGCGACTCACCCCGATCACGCCGCAGCATGATCTCCTCGCGTTCCTCGAACGACAGATACCGGCCTGACCCGGCCCCAGCCCCGTTGTTGATCACCCCGCCAGCATCCTGGAACCAGCGCATACCCGTCCACCGCGAGACTCCCGCAGCCGTCGACGCCTCCTCGGTAGACAAACCAGCCCGAATCCCCTCCCAAAACCGCACCCGAACCACATAAGGAACACCCGGCTTCGCCATCAAAACCCCTGCTCAGAGGGCATTGCAACGACCAATTGACCACAAGCGAGTCATTCGGTGCTCCACGTATCACTAGTGGCCGCGACTCTCCGTGGTGTGTCGTTGAAGCCGAGATTCGGGCGCGCGAGGGCTGTCTGGAGATCGCCGGATCCGCGGGAGGCCGCGCCGCTGTTGCGCCGGCTGTTCCCCGCCGGGGGCCGTCAGGCGGAGCGGGGGCGGTAGCAGCGCCAGGAGTACGGGTCCTGCGGGTCGGTGACCTGGGCCTGGGCGGTGGAGCCGTTGCGCCAGGCGCACATGGCGTCCATGTCGACGAGGCGGTGGAAGCCGGGGCCGCGGCACTCCCAGGAGCCGGGGCCGGAGCCGAGCCGGGCCTCGGAGGCGCCGAACTCCTGCCAGCAGTAGAGGCGAAGGGTGGCCTTGAGCTCGCCGTCGCTGACCGGGCCGAGCTCGACGGTGGTGGTCCGCGGCTCGGGCCCCGGGACGCCGGTGCTGCGGTCGGGGGCCGGCGACGGTGCGTGGGTGACCGGCGTGCGCGACGGTGTCCGGGACGGGCTCGGCCCGGAGTCGCCGGATGACGGGGACGCCGAGCCGAGCGGGGCGGTGGACGGGGAGATCGCGGGCGCCACCATCGGGGCCGCGGTCAGGTTCGCGATGAGAGACGTCGAGGGGGCGGGGGCGCCGGCCTTCCAGGCCGGCGCGATGCCGCTGGTGAACCGCAGCGAACACAGCGCGACGATCACGGCCAGCGCGACGGCGACGATGACCCACGCGTAGTCGCGGATGAACCGGCGCAGCCCGCTCGCGGCGCGGTGCGTGCCGGTCACCATGTCCGCGTCCGGGTCGTGTGGTGGTGCCCCATGCTCACTCAACGACCCGGCGCCCGTTGCGGATTTCGGATGATCCACACCGTTTTCACCGGATATCGGCCTCTGTCGCCGCGCGGCCCCAGAAGACGAGGGCACAGCCGATATTCGGGCATCCCCGGCACCGCCCGCCCCGGCGGAGTCACCGCCACCCGGCGGCGGCCCGGCATGCTCGGCGGCACCCGGCGGCGGCCCGGCATGCTCGGCGGCGCCGGACGGCGGCCCGGCATGCTCGGCGGCGCCGGACGGCGGCCCGGCATTTTCAGCGCCACCGGACGGCGGCCCGGCACGCTCTCCGCCGGTGGTCTCGGTGCCGCCCGGGCGCGACCCGGAAGGATCGGGCGCGTCGCCCGAAGCCGATCCAGACCCGGCAGTGGGTGAAGGCCCCGCGGCGGCGAGCCGCTTCAGGTGAGGTGGCAGGCCTCGCCCGGTGGCTGCGGCATGCTTGCGGGCCTCCTCCAGCGGATCGGTGCCGTTGGCCGCCGCCAGCGCGGCGATGACCAGCGGAATCTCGACCGTGGACCCGGCCCAGTCAGGCGCGAGGCCGCCATCGCCCGAGTCGGCCCTCGGCTGCTGACCGGGCAACGCCGTCGGCTCGCCGGACGCGGGCGGCGGGGCCGGCGTGCCGAAGGCCGGCGGTGGTGGCGCGAGGGCGCTGGGGTGCGAAGAGGCGTCTGGTGGGCGTACCGCCGGGGGGATTTGATCGTGGGCCGGGGTGGCGGGCTCGTCGGGACGGGGGTTGGGCTCCTCGGCCACGCGGCCGGCCTCCTCGCGGGGGTGAAGTGGGTCTTGGGCTGCGGGAAGGCCCGCAGACCGACCACAATAGCCACCGCCGCGGCGAGGGTGACCCGGCAGGACCGGCGGATGGCCGGACGCGATGATCGTCGATGGGTTAGAGTGGGAAACCGCAGCTAGGCGGCGGTGGGGTAGGCGGCGGAGCAGGCCTGGCGGGCCCAGCGCATGCGGCCGGCGGACGTCTCTGGGTGGTCGCCGAACTCCTGGGCGACCAGCGCGGCGACGCCATTCTCACCGTGCCGGGCGACCGTGGCGCGGATCGCGTCACGAATGAGTTCGGCGGTCGGGGCCTGGGAGCGCTGGAGGTGGGAGGCGAAGAGGGCCTCGACCTGGACGAGCTGGACGGCCATGACGAGCTCCTTTCGTGGGGGAAGGTGCCTTCCAGAGAACCCTCGCGGGGGTACGCCCTGGGAGCGCTCGGGTTGCACAACGGTTGCACCCCCTTAAGCCGATATTTCGGACCAAGGGGATATCTCGGATTAAGTCAGTGACAATGACGGAGTGGGCGGGGCGCTGCGAGCTGTGGTGATCGAGGACGAGGAGGATCTCCTCGACCTCCTGCGCGGGCACCTCAGCCGGAACGGATGCGAGGTGTCCGGGTACGGGACGGCCGAGGAGGGGATCGCGGCCGCACGCGCGGACCCGCCCGACCTGGTCGTGGTGGACGTCCTGTTGCCCGACCGGGACGGCCGGGAGGTGATCCGGCTGCTGCACGAGGATCCGCGCACCGCGGCGTGCCCGATCGTGATCTGCTCGGTGCTGGACGCCGACGACCTGGATGACCTGCCGACGGCCGCGGTCCTGGCCAAGCCGTTCGGGAAGGCCGACGTGGCCGAGCTGATGCGGCGGCTCGCGCTGCCGCGGGCGGAGGTGGAGGGAAATTGACCGCCGTACTCATTGCCGATGACGATGCCGACATCCGGGACCTGGTCGCGTTCAAGCTGGAGCAGGTCGGCTACGACGTGATCGCGGTCGAGGACGGGCAGTCCGCGCTGGAGGCAGCCCGCCGCGACCAGCCCGCGCTCGCGGTGCTGGACGTCTCCATGCCCGGCCTGTCCGGCATCGACGTGTGCCGGATGCTGCGCGCCGACCAGGCCACCGCCGGCATGCTGATCGTGATACTCACCGCCCGTGTGCAGGAGCAGGACATCGAGGGCGGGTTCGGGGCCGGCGCCGACGACTACGTGACGAAACCGTTCAGCCCGCGTGAGCTGGTCTCCCGGATCCAGTCGCTGCTGACCCGCTCCCGAGCCTGACGCCGGAGCATGTCCTCATGCGCGGGGCGACCCCGGGCCGGCAGCATCGGCTCGCTGCTGACCAGGACGTTCGCGGCGCTGGTGGTGCTGGTCGTGATCTCCGGCGTGGCCGGGATCGCCGCGGTCCGCGACCTCGATCCGCCACCAGCCGTTCGAGTCCTGCCGCGCGCCGATCGTGATCCGGGCCGCGGTGCCGTGCCGCACGTATGTCACGGCGTTGCCGACCAGGTGGTCGAGCAGCTGGCGGAGCAGCGCCGCGTCCGCGGTCACCACCGGCAGCGCGCCGATGTCGATGCTCGGCAGCGTCGGCGAGACCGCCACGTGCGCGGCCACCACCTCGGCCGCGAGTCCGGCCAGGTCGACCGGCTCCAGGCGCAGCGGAGCCTCGCCGGCCAGCGTGTACGCCAGCAGCTCGTCCACCACGTGCAGCATGCGCCGCGTGCTGCGGCCGATGTGGTCCAGGAAGCCCAGCGACGCCGGGTCGAGCCGCGGGCCGACCTCCTCGGCGAGCAGGTCGGCGTAGCTGGCGACGTTGGTCAGCGGCGTCTGTAGCCGGTCGGTCGCGAGCGCGGAGAAGCCGGCCAGTTCCGCCTCCCGCTCGCGCAGCGCGGTCTGCGCCAGGCGCAGCGCGTCCGCGTCGGCCCGCCGGTCGGCGAGCGCGCGCCGGGCGGCCGTGGCGAACCGCTCCCGCGCCGTGATCAGCACCAGGACCAGCACGGACAGCGCCAGGCTGAGCAGCGCGCCGCCGGTCAGCACGACCGTGTCCAGGTGCCGCCGCGCCTCGCCGATCAACGGCGTGCTCGGGCGCACGGTGAGCGTGAGCTGCCGCTGGCCCAACGCGACCGGCAGCGCCACGGTCTCCGGGTCGGCCGGCGCGGCGTCGGTGTTCCAGGACGCGACGCCGATCGGGCCGGCCGGATCGCTGCGTCGGCCAGCGAGGCCGTCACGGTGGCGTGCGTGCCGGAGCTCAGCGCCTCGGCCAGGAAGTCGCCGGTGCGCAGGCTGAACAGCACCCAGCCGCGGAACGTGGTGCCGTCCGCGGACTGCACCGGCGCGGCGATCACGAACGACAGCTGCCGGCGCGCGCCGGCCAGCGCGCGGTCGTACGGGAGCACGTGCGGCGTGGAGACGGCGATCTGCCCGGTGTCGCGGGCGACGTCCATCGCGGCCGAGACCGCCGGCGGCGGGCCGTTCCAGCGGTCACCGCCGGGTGCGCTGCCGTCGACCGGCCGGCCGGCGACCGCGGAACGGCCCGCGTCCGAGGCGATCAGGCGCACGTCGTGCGCGCCGGGCAGCGTGCTACGCGACAGCCGGGCCAGGCTCGCGTCGACGCCGGCGAGCAAGGTCGCGGAGTCGATCGCCGGTGCGTTCCCGGCGATCATGGCAAGGTTCTGCGCGGTCGCGGTGTACCGCGCCACCGCCGCGGCCACCGCGGCCTGCGTGGAGCCGGCCCGCACGCGGAGCGCGGCGGCGGCGTAGTCGTCCTCGGCGGAGTGCAGCGCCAGCGCGCCCGCGCCGGTCGCCGCCAGGCCCAGAGCCAGGACGGTCGACGCGAGCGCGGGACCGCGCCACGTTCGTCCGCGCACCAGGTCCCTCTTCGTCACGGAGGGCACAATCGGCGGCCGCCCGGCGGCACTGAGCCGGGCCGGGTTGCGCTGGGGTAGGAACCAAGTATCGCGAAAAATCCGCCTATGGCGGGCATGTCTGGTGAGATCGAGGGTAGCGGGAGGGGCTGTCCGACGGAGGGACAAGCATGGCGCGCGTCCTGGTGGCGGAGGATGACCCGGACATCCAGCAGCTGGTCATGTACAAGCTCGGGCGGTCCGGCTTCGAGACGATGGCGGTCGCCGACGGCGCGGCCGCGCTCGCGGCGGTCCGCCGGTTCCGGCCGGATGCGGTCCTGGTCGACGTGCGCATGCCCGGCATCAACGGCATCGAGCTGTGCCGCGAGCTGCGCCGGACACCGGTCACCGCGAAGCTCCCGATCGTGATGATCTCCGCGCAGGGCCGCCCGCAGGACCGCGAGCTCGCCTACGCGGCCGGCTGCGACGACTACCTGGTCAAGCCGTTCAGCCCGAGGGACCTGGTCGAGCGCGTGCAGAAGCTCCTGGTCGAGGTGCGGGCCTGAGATGATCGAGGTCGCCACCGACGCGATCGTGGTGCCGACGATCGTGCTCATCATGATCGTCCGGGCTGCCCGCCGCCTGCTGCGCCGCCGTCGCACCCGCACCGCCGAACGCCCGCGTCTCGCACTGCTGGAGTTCGTCGCGGAGGCCGGCGCCGAGGGCGTGGACGAGCTGGTCACGATGCCGCGCCGGGAGTGGCGGGCCACGGCTGCGGAGGCGAGTGGCTGATGGTCGACGACTGGGGCTGGGTACGGACCGTGATCGGCATCGCGGACGTGTTCGTATTCGTCTACTTCGTGGCGCTGAACAGCAGCTATCTGGGTCTGCTGCTGCTCGCCGCGGCCGAGTTCCATCGGTACCTGCGCCGGGTGCCGTTCAACGGCCTGGAGGACCTGTTCCGCAGCCCGCTGACCATGCCGGTCTCGGTGCTGATGCCGGCCCACAACGAGGGCGCCGGGATCGTGCCCGCGGTACAGGCGATGATGGCGCTGCGCTACCCCCGGTTCGAGATCGTGGTGATCGACGACGGCTCCACCGACGACACGTTCGACCGGCTGGAGCGCGAGTTCGACCTGGTCGCGGTGCCGCGCGTGGTGCCGGGCGAGGTGCCGTTCCGGGGTGCGGTGATCAGCGTGCACGTGGCCCGCGCGAACCCGGACAGCCTGATCGTGGTCCGCAAGGTCAACGGCGGCAAGGCGGACGCGCTCAACGTCGGCATCAACCTCTCCCGGCACCCGCTGGTCTGCATGGCCGACGCGGACTCGGTGCTGGACCCGGAGGCGCTGCTCTCGGTGACCAAGCCGTTCGCGGACGACCCGCTGGAGACCGCGGCGGTCGGCGGCGTGGTGCGGATCGCGAACGGCTGCGCGGTGGTCGGCGGCCGCGTGGTCGACGTGCGCATGCCCCGGCAGTGGCTGGTGCGCATGCAGATCGTCGAATATCTGCGCGCGTTCCTGATGGGCCGCACCGGCTGGTCCCGGCTCGGCGGCCTGGTCGTCATCTCCGGCGCGTTCGGCATGTTCCGCCGCGACCTGCTGGCCGAGGTCGGCGGGATGGCGCACGACACCATCGGCGAGGACGCGGAGCTGGTCGTGCGGCTGCATCACCACCTGCGGGAACGCGGCCGGCCGTACCGGGTGACCTTCGTGGCGGAACCGGTGTCGTGGAGCGAGGCGCCGGTGAGCCTGCGCGTGCTCGGCCGGCAGCGGAGCCGCTGGCACCGTGGCCTCGCGGAGATCGTGCGCATCCACCGAGGCATGCTGCTGCGCCCGCGGTACGGCCGGATCGGCATGGTCGCGCTGCCGTACTACGTGCTGTTCGAGCTGCTGGCGCCGTTCGTGGAACTGTCCGCGCTGATCCTGCTCCCGGCCGGGCTACTGGTGGACGTGATCGATCTCGGCTTCGCGTGGCGGTTCGCCCTCGCCGCCTACGGCTACGGCATGCTGGTCAGCATGTCGGCCCTGCTCCTGGAGGAGGTGTCGTTCCACCGCTATCCGCGCTGGGGCGACCTCGGGCGCGGGTTCCTCGCCGCGATCTTCGAGAACGTGGGTTACCGGCAGGTGCTCGCCTACTTCCAGGCCCGCGGTGCCTGGCAGGCGTGGCGGAACAAGAAGCAGGTCTGGGGTGCGATGCCGCGTCAGGGCTTCGACACGGTCCGGCCGCTCTGAGGGTGCCGCAGTCCGGGGTGGTCCTTCGGCAGCGTCCTGACCATCACCCACCAGCTCACCGCGAGGCAGGCCGCGACCAGCGGCCAGGTCAGCACGACCTGCGCGACGCCGAGCGCGAAGACCTGGTCGGCGAAGTAGAGCGGCAGGAACACGGCGAGGCGGATCACGTACTGCAGGACCCAGATCCAGCTGGCCAGGCCGTAGGAGCGCAGCAGCGCCGGGTCGCGCCGCCAGCGGGTCCGCTGGCCGAGCACGGCGCCGACGATCACGCCGAGCAGCGGCCAGCGGGCCGCGATGCTGATCGCCCACACCACGGCGCTGCCCGCGTTGCTGAGCAGGCGCGGCAGGAAGAAGTCGGCGCCGTTGCCGGTGTAGAGCGCGATCATCGCCGCCACCACGACGCCGAGCAGCCCGGCCAGCACCGCGCCGAACCGGTCGCCCTTCCGCAGGCGGTGAACGGCGATCGCCAGGCTCACCACGATCGCGGCGGTCACGCCGATCACGATCGAGCGGCCGCCGGCCAGCCAGCCGAGGATGAACGCGATCGGCGGCAGCGTCGCGTCGATCGCGCCCCGGCGCCCACCGAGCAGGTCGGCGAGCGACTCCCTGTTCTGTTCCATGGTTAGGTCACCCTAACCGATCAGAACCCGCGTGGGTACGGTGGTGAGGCGCGGGCGACAGAGAGGCGATCGCAGTGCGGCACGCTCTTCGCCGCCCTGCGATCGCGGCCCTTGATCCAGGCGTCCCCCATGTAGTCAGAACTACATGGGGAACGCCCTGATCGTGGCTAGTTCGTGGCGGTCATCGCGGCGGCGGTGACCGGGGCGGCGGTGACCGGGGCGCGGCGGGCGGAGGCGTGGCCCTCGACGAGCTTGCGGGGGCCGCGCGGCGCGCCGGTGCCCCGGCCGCCCTCGCGGCGCCGGCGCAGGTCCTCCTTGGTGGGGAGGGCGAGGCGGAACACCTTGAACCAGGCGGAGGCGACCTGCACCGGCAGCGGGCCGGTGGTGTAGGTCAGGTTGTAGCGCTCGAACAGGTCGCGGATCCGCGGCGCGATCTCGGCGTACCGCGGGCTCGGCATGTCCGGGAACAGGTGGTGCTCGATCTGGTGCGACAGGTTGCCGGTCATGAAGTGCATGAACTTCGAGCCGCGGATGTTCGCCGAGCCGAGCATCTGGCGCAGGTACCACTCGCCGCGGGTCTCGCCCTCGATGCTGGTCTTGGAGAACGTCTCCACGCCGTTCGGGAAGTGACCGCACATGATCACCGAGTGCGTCCAGACGTTCCGGACCAGGTTCGCCACCATGTTCGCCAGGATCGTGGTCAGGAACGACGGGCCGGACAGCGCCGGGTGGATCACGTAGTCCTTGAGCATCTGGCGGCCGATCTTCTTCAGCACCTGCTGGTACGCGGCCTTGAACTTCGGGTCCCGGCGGCGCTTCCTCGTCTTCAGGTTGCGGCCGAGCTGCAGGTCGTACGCCGCGATGCCGTACTCGAAGAAGCACATGTTGATGAAGTTGTAGAGCGGCTGCGCGAGCAGGCCCGGCGTCCACTTCTGGTCCTCGTCCACCCGCATGATGCCGTAGCCGAGGTCGTTGTCCCGGCCGACCACGTTCGTGTACGTGTGGTGGACCTCGTTGTGCGCGTGCTTCCACTGCGCGGCCGGGGAGGCGTTGTCCCACTCCCACGTGGTCGAGTGGATCTTCGGGTCACGCATCCAGTCCCACTGGCCGTGCATGACGTTGTGGCCGATCTCCATGTTCTCGATGATCTTCGCGATCGAGAGGCCGACCGTGCCGACGACCCAGGCCGGCGGGAACAGCGAGAACAGCAGGATCGCGCGGCTGCCCAGCTCCAGGCGCCGCTGCGTCGAGATCACCCTGCGGATGTACGCGGAGTCCCGCTCGCCGCGGCTGGACATGATCTCGTCGCGCAGCGCGTCCAGCTCGACGCCGATCGCCTCGATGTCCTCGGGGGTGAGGTGGGCGATCGGGTTGACGTCCTTCTTCTCCATGACGGTCATGCGACTATGTCCTTCCGCTTCTCAGTGCTCGATCGCGCAGGGCCCGGCCGCTGCGGAGATGCAGGTCTGGATCAGGATCGTGTCGCCCTCTTCGGCGACGATGAGTGAGCCGTCGCGCAGGTCGCGCACCACGCCCTCGCGCAGCGGCAGCACGCAGCCCATGCAGATGCCCATCCGGCAGCCGGACGGCATCAGCACGCCCGCGGCCTCGGCCGCGTCCAGCAGCGGGACGTCACCGGGCGCGCTCACCGTGGTCTGCGACTTCTGGAACGTGATCTCGCCGCCCGCGCCGTCGGCCGCGAACGTCACCGGCCGGAACCGCTCGACGTGCAGCCGCCCGGTCGCGCCCGCGTCGGCCCAGTGCTTCTCCAGGTCGTCGAGCAGCTCGTTCGGCCCGCACGCCCAGGTCTCCCGCTCGGCCCAGTCCGGCACCAGCGTGGCGATCATGGCGGGGGAGAGCCGGCCCTCGACCGACGTGGTGCGCTCGATCAGCCGGATCCGTCCCTCGGCCGCGAGGTCGTTCAGCTCCGGAGTGAACAGGGCTTCCTTCGCGGTCCGCGCGGAGTGGATCACCACGACGTCGGTCAGCTCCGGGCGGCCACGCAGCAGGCCCATGATCGGGGTGACGCCGCTGCCCGCGGTCACGAAGAGGATCTTGCTCGGTGCCTGCTCCGGGATCGTGAACTCGCCGGCCGGCGGGTCCAGGTGCAGCAGCATGCCGGCCCGCGCGTTGCGGACCAGGTGGTTGCTCACCACGCCGCCCTCGATCGCGGTCACGGTTACCTCGACCAGGCCGTCGGCCCGGTCCGGGGAGCTGGTCAGTGAGTAGTTGCGCCAGAGCCGGATGCCGTTCACGTCCACGCCGAGCCGCAGGTACTGCCCGGGCTCGTGCCGGCGCCAGCCACGACCGGGGTGCAGCACCAGCGTGACCGCGCGGTCGTGCTCGGGCCGGACCTCCTCGATCCGGGCGCGCAGGATGTTCGCGTTGCGCAGCGGCGCGATCTCGTCGAGGTAGTCGCTCGGCACCAGCGGCGTCGTGATCAGCTCGACGACGCGCCAGGCGGCGGACCTGAGGCTGCGGGTTGCGGGCATGAAACAAGCATGGTCCGCTTCTTTGGTGAAGTCCTGACCTGAAGACGGTAGTTTCGTCAGGCATTATTGTTCGCTGTGAACAAGAAGCCCGTTCCAGTGTTCCGGCTGCCGGCCAGCGTGATCGTTCAGTTGCGGCACGTGTTGCCCGAGGTGGCGGGGCGTGCGGTCACCGCGATCACGGCCGAGGTGCCGGCCTACGCGGAGGCGTTCGCCGGCGAGATGGGCGCGAAGATCGAAGGAGCGGTCCGGGCCGCGCTCGCCATGTTCCTGAACCTGATCGCCCGGGCCGACAACGCGGAGGGGGCCCGCGGCGCCCCGATGGAACCGGCGCTGGAGGGCGCGTACGCGCTCGGCCGCGGCGAGGCGAAGTACGGCCGCAGCCTGGACGCGCTGCTCGCCGCGTACCGGGTGGGCGCGCGAGTGGCGTGGCGGGACCTGGCCCGGATCAGCGTCGAAGCCGGCGTCGACGCGATGACCGTCACCGAGTTCGCCGAGCTGGTCTTCGCCTACATCGACGAACTCTCCGCGGCCAGCGTCGCCGGCCACGCGGACGAGCTCGCCTCCACGGTCCGCGCCCGCCACCGCAACCTGGAACGGCTCGGCCGGGCGCTGATCGAGGCCGAACCCGCGCACGCGCTGGCCGCCGCGGCCGCACTGGCCGAGTGGACGCCACCGGCCACGCTCACCGCGGTGCTGCTGCCGGAACGCGCGATCGGCAACCTCCTCGACCTCCTCGACCAGCGCACGCTCCAGGCCGACGCCGACGGCGAACGCGCGGTGCTGCTCGTCCCGGACGCGCACGGCGCCGGCCGCGGCCACCTGATCCGGCTGCTGTCCGGCCGCGAAGTGGTCGTCGGGCCGGCCCGGCCGTGGGAACGCGCGGCCGAGTCGTACGCGCGGGCCGGACGCGCGCTCGCGCTGTCGCTCACCGGCGACACGGAGGATCACCTGGTCGCGCTGCTGCTCGGCGCGGACCCGGGCGCACTGTCGGACCTGCGCGCGCGAGTCCTGGCGCCGCTGGCCGGCGAGGGCGAGGCCTCCGCCGCGAAACTCACCGAGACGCTCCGCAGCTGGCTCCGCCACCACGGCCGCCGCGAGGAGATCGCCGCCGAACTATTCGTGCACCCGCAGACCGTCCGCTACCGGGTGACCCGCCTCCGCGACCTCTACGGCGACAAGCTCCGCGACCCGGACTGGCTCATCATGCTCACCGTCGCGCTCGCCACCTGACCACATCGTTCTTCCCGCTTCCGGCGTGGGTGCGTTCCGCCCGCTCCCACGGGCGCCGGCGTCGCTGTTTCGCTGTTGGCCGCGGAAGCGAGGAGCCCGCCTACGGCACATGCGCCAGAAGCCCCCGATGCGCGCTGTTGACATGCTCCTCCGCCGTCCTGGCCAGCGTCTCCCGCTCCCCGGACCGGATCAGACCCGCCAACTCACGATGCTCGTCCACAACGCGAGCCCGATAGTGCGTGAAGCCCAACGCCACCCGGCGCAACTGAAACAGATGAACCTGGGACCGCACCGCCCGCCACGCCTCCGTCAACCGCCGGTTGCCCGCCGCGACATAGACCGCATCGTGAAACGCGATGTCCAGAGCGACCAGACGCGGCCCGGCCGGATTGCCGGCGACCTCGGCGGCCATCGTCCCGACCAGCCCGTCCAACTCGCCCAGTTGCGCTTCGGTCGCCGTGTCGCGGGCGGTGACCGCGGCGAGGCGGTCGAGTGCGGCGCGGACCGCGTAGACCTCGCGGATGTCGTCCGGGGTGATGTCGATGACCGTGGTGCCGCGGTGCCAGGCGCTGCGGATCAGGCCCTCGCGTTCCAGGATCCACAGGCCTTCGCGTACGGAGCCGCGGCCGACGCCGAGGCCGGTGGCGAGTTCGACTTCGCGGAGCGGGCCGCCGGGTGGCACCTCGCCGGCGAGGATGGCCTCGCGGATGCGGTCGGCGGACTCCTCGGCGAGGCCGCGGCGGCCGGCCCGGCCGGGCGCGGGAGTGGTCATGCCGGAGGCCCTTCGAGCGGTGTCGGCGTGCGGGGAAGCGACCGTGTCGCTGTCCACTATGGTGCGAACCGTACCGGAGCGGGCGGGTGTTGTGGCCCTTGGCGCGCGGTGGTTGCCGGAACCTTTCCGGAAGGCGATTCCCCGCATTGACATGTGTGGATACGTGCGTTGAGACTGTGATGACGTGCGATAGAAACACTTCGATCTGTTGCGACTTCCGACACGTTACCGGAAGGAGTGCCCACCAATGATCGTCAAGAGAGTGTTGATCCTGGCCGCGGTGCTTGTGGTCTGCTTCGTCGCGGTGCCGGGGCCGGCACCGGCCTGCACGGCACGCTGAGACTCCGGGCCGGGCGGCTCATCCCACCGTGATCCGCCCGGCCCGGTTCACCGTCCCGGCGCCCCGATCACGGAACGGGGTCCCCGGTTTCTCCGGCGGCGCGCCGGGTAAGCCACGATCCGTGGACGAACTCAGCTGGCTGGCCGTGGTCCGGCACGGGGAGAGCACCGGAAACGTCGCGGCCGCGCGCGCGGAGCAATCCGGCGAGGAGGTCATCGACATCCCGGAGCGGGACGCGGACGTGCCGCTCTCGCCGACCGGGCGGGAGCAGGCCGAGGCGGTCGGCCAGTGGCTGCGCGACCTGCCCGCCGACCGGCGCCCAGCGGTCGCGGTGATCTCGCCGTACCTCCGGGCCCGGCAGACCGCGGAACTGGCGCTGGCCCCGATCGACGCGCGCACCTGGGTGGACGAGCGGCTGCGCGACCGCGAACTCGGCATCCTCGACCTGCTGACCGGCAAGGGCGTCCGCGCCCGGCACCCGGAGGAGGCGGAGCGCCGCGCCCGGCTCGGCAAGTTCTACTACCGGCCGCCGGGCGGCGAGTCCTGGGCCGACGTCACGCTGCGGCTGCGCAGCCTGCTCGGCGACCTGCGCCGGGACCACGCCGGTGACCGGGTCATCCTCTTCGCCCACGAGGCGATCGTCTACCTGCTGCGATACCTGCTCGAGGAGATCTCCGAGCCGGACCTGGTGACGCTCGCCCGCGACGGCGAGGTCGGCAACTGCTCGATCACCAGCTGGATCACCGGCGAGGACGGCCGGCTCGCGCTGGAGGACTTCGCCGTGGTCCACCACCTGCACCGCCAGGGTGCCACCCCGACCAGCGAGGAGGGCGTCGATGCCGAACCGGTCTGAACCCGCGGCCGTCATCACACCCCGGGTGCTGCGCGACTGGACCCTGCCGGTCCCGACCGGCGGCAAGGACGCGCGCGGCACCGTGCTGGTCGTCGGCGGCTCCCGCTTCACCCCCGGCGCGGTGCTGCTGGCCGGCGTGGCAGCGCTGCGCGCCGGCGCGGGCGTGCTGCAACTGGCCGTGGCCGAGTCGACCGCGGCCGCGCTCAGCATCGCGGTCCCGGAGGCGCTGGTCGTCGGCCTGACCGAGACCGGCACCGGTTCCGTGCGTGGCGAGTGCGGTGAGCGCCTCGCCGCACTCGCCGCGGACGCGCGGGTGATCGCGGTCGGCCCCGGCCTGGACGACGTGGACGAGACCATGGGCCTGCTCCGCGGCCTGCTGGACGCGGCCGGCCCGGAGACCGTCTTCGTGCTCGACGCGTACGCGCTCGGCGCGCTCAGCCGCGAACCCGGCCTGATCCGCGCGTCCGGCCGGACCGCGGTGCTCACCCCGAACCTGACCGAGGCCCGCTTCCTGCTCGGCCACGACATCGGCGACGACCTGGACGACACGGCCGCGGAACTGGCCGAGAAGTACGGCGCGGTGGTCTCGATGTACGGCCACATCGCGTCCCGCCCGTCCTCGGACGGCGTGGTGCGACGCTGGCGCGAGGAGTCCGCGGACGCCGGCCTCGGCACCTCCGGCAGCGGCGACGTCCGCACCGGCATCGTCGCCGGCCTGCTGTCCCGCGGCGCCGAGCCCGATCAGGCCGCCGCCTGGGCGGCCTGGGCCCACGCCGCCGCCGGCCAGCGCCTGGTCCCGGCCCACGGCCGGATCGGCTTCCTCGCCCGCGAACTCCTCGACGAGATCGGCCCCGCCCTCGCGATGCTCCACTAGCCGGCGTCCCGGCATCATGGGCGCTGCACTCAGCGGCGTTTCCTCGCCCAGCGGAGAGGGCCGGGGTGGAGGGACCAGAGGAGGCGGCGCCACCAGGGGCGGTGGGCGCGCAGGGCGGTGATGTAGGCGGCTGCCTGCGTACCCGCGTGGTCTGCCTGGGTGTGATCGATGTCGTCGGGGGCGAAGGCGTCGCGGTTCATCAGCTCGGCCAGGCCGGTCAGCGGGGGTGCGGCCGTGCGCAGCGCGGGCTTTCTGAGACGGGCGGCGGCCCGTGCGGCGGTGTCGGCGGCATGGCCGGCGAACTCGGTGGCGGTCAGGTCCGGCGGGGCGGGACGGCCGGCCAGCCGGAGTGCGTCGCCGACCTCCAGCCACGCGCCGGTGACCCGGTCGCGCGGGTCGGGGGCGTGCAGCCGGCGGCGGGACAGCGCGCGCCGCATGGTCAGCAGCGCGATCACCAGGCCGGCCAGGATCAGCAGCACGGTGCCGGAGACGCCGCCGGCGATCACGGCCCGGGTGCGGCCGGACGAGGACGGGGCCTCGGCCGGCGAGTCGCCGGCGGAGGCGCTCGCGGACGGCTCGGCCGACGGGGCCGGCGCGTCCGTGGGTGGCTCCTCCGACTTCTCCGGCTCGGGGCGGAAGTCCTCCTCGACCGGGCGCGGCTCGGTGTCCGGCTGCGGCATCGGGTTGAACGAGACCCAGCCGACGTCCTCGAACAGGATCTCCGGCCAGGCGAACGCGTCCGCACCCCGCACCGCGACCGTGCCGGCCGTCGCGGTCTCCGCCCGGGGCGCGAAGCCGACCACGACGCGGGACGGCAGGCCGAGCAGCCGGGCCAGCACCGCGAACGCGGCAGCGAACTGCTCGGACGTGCCCTCCTGGCCGCCCGCGTTGCGCGGGCCGAAGAGGAAGAAACCCAGATTGGGGTACGAGTGCCCGCTCGCCGCGTCCGCCGCCACCCGGTAGTGCGTGGCCAGGAACTGCTCGATCGCCACGGCCCGGTCGTACGGTGCGCCGTTCTCCTCGCCGAGTTGGTCCGCGAGCTGCTGCAGCTGTTCCGGCACGCCGTCCGAGACGGTCAGCAGCCGGGCCACGTCCGGGCCGCCGGGCACGTCCGCGACCGGCAGGCCGCTCAGGTCCAGCCGCTCCCGCGCGGACGTCACCGTGTAGGTCAGCCCGGCCGTGAGACCCTCCGGGCGGATCAGCGTGCCGGACTCCGCGTCGTAGGCGACCCGGGTGCCCTCCACGCCGGCCGGCGTGGGCACGGCCGGGAGCAGCCGGCCGGACAGGTCCGCGATGGTGAGCCGCTGGCCCACCCGCTCCACGGTCGCGCCGGGCGGCGGCGGGTCGGTGGGCAGCACCCGGCCGGCGGCCCGGTAGGTCGCGCCGACCTTCCAGGTGACGCCGTCGTAGTCGTTGAGCACGGCCAGCCGTACCAGCGGAAGGCCGTTCCCGGGGTTGACCTGCTCCAGCGGCGTGACGTCGAAGAGGTGCTGGTCCGGGTTGAGCGCCCAGCCGGAGATGCGGTTCAGCGGGCTCTCGTCCAGGCTGTCCACCTGCGGGGGCTCGACGTACCGGCGCGGGTCGACCGGTGTCGCGGTGACCACGCCGGCGATCCGGGGCGCGCCCGCGAAGACCAGCGCGAGCAGCACGGCCAGCGCGGTGACCGGCCCGATCAGGCGCCGCAGCCGGCCGGGTGACTCCGCGTCCGCCGCGGTCGCGACCGTTCGCGGCGTCGTCCTCGGCGAGGACCGGCCCGGCGCGGTGACCAGCCCGAACGCGGCCAGCGCGACGAAGCCGAGCGTGGGCGGGAGCGCGGCGTCCGCGTTCGGCCCGACCACGTAGAGCGTGCCGGCGAAGAGCATGACCGGTGCGGCGTAGCCGAGCAGCACCCAGCCGGCGCGGCCGGACACCTCGGTCGCGGCGAGCCCGGCCAGCCACGCCGCGACCAGCGGAATGACCAGCGTGTCCGGCGTCGGCTCGACCGGGATCATCGCGGTGAGCATGCGCGGGATGCCGTTGCGGGCCGCGTCCACCAGCACCTGGGCCAGCGGCGCGGCAAGCTCCGCGCGCTGCGCGGCCAGCCGGAGCACGACGATGGTGTACCCGGCCAGCGCCAGCACGGACAGTGGCGCGACGGTCCAGGACGGCAGGCGGCGGACCGCGGTGCCGATGCCGACGCTGAGCACGGCCGCGCCCGCGACCACCTGCATCAGCAGCGGTCCGGAGTAGACCCGGCCGAGCAGCACGCCGCAGAGCGCGATCATGCCGATCAGCGCGACCGGCAGCCCGGCCGCGCGCACCACCCTCACCATCCGGACGCGCCGTTCCACTCCGCGGCGAACGCGTCGCCGTCCTCCGCGTTGATCACCAGCATGCCCGCGGCCTGGCTCGTGCCGCGCTCCCCGAGCAGGACCGCGACCAGCACCGGGTACGCCTGGCGCACCGTCCCCAGCTGACTCAGATCGTCGCGGCCGCCCGGTCCGGTGACGAGGATCAGCGTGTCGCCGAGGCGCTGCTGCCGCAGGCGGGTGGTCGCGGTCCGGAACGTCTCCGCGTCCGCCGGGTGCAGTTCCGCCGCCGTCAGCGTGTCCAGGTGGCTGAGCCCCGGCTCCTCGGCTCCGCTGACCAGGTGCATCGTCACCGGCAGGTCCTCGCGCGCGGCCGCGGCCACGATCGACGCGGTGGCCTCGCACGCGGCCTCGAAACTGGCCGACTGGCCGTCCGCGGGCGGCGTGTGCGACGCGGCCCGGTCGTCGAGCAGCACCACCAGGCGCGGCAGGCTGGTGTCCAGCTGCTCGCGGACCATCAGCTCGCCCATCTTCGCGGTCGAGCGCCAGTGCACGCGCCGCAGGTCGTCGCCGATCACGTACTCCCGGAGCGTGTCGAACGTGATCGAGCCCTGCGGCACCCTGTCGGAGCGGCCGTCCATGCTGCGGGTGACGCCGGCCGGGACCGCGCTCAGCGGCAGGATGCGCGGGTGCACCCAGACCGTGACCGGGTCGCCGTGCGCCTGCGCGAGCCGGACCAGGCCGAGCGGATCCGTACGGGTGACCCGCAGCGGCCCGACCGGGATCCTCCCGCGCCGGTGGGTCGGCACCGGGTAGGTCACCGTGGTGTCCCGGCCCGCGCGCAGCCGCAGCGGCGGCACCTCGACCGGGCGTCCGCCGCACGAGTCGGCCGCGGTGAGCGTGGCCGACCGGCGGCGGGCCGCGTTGCGCAGTGTGAGGATCATCGTGGACGGCTCGCCGCGCGGCACCCGGTCCGGGTCGGCGACCCGGGACAGCGTCAGCCGCGGGCGCCACGCCACGAACAGCACGGCCCAGGCCACGGCGAGCAGGCCGGCGCCGCCGAGCACCGCCAGCTCCGGGTAGCCGAAACGGAGACCGGCCGCCAGCAGCACCGCGGCGCCGGCGGCCAGCCCGAGGCCGCGCAGGGTGACGCGCATCAGGCCTGCGTGCCGCCGCCGGGCAGCGGGACCGGGACCGACCGGAGCGCGTCGGCGACCACGTCGTTCGCGGTCGTGCCGCGCAGCGCCGCCTCCGGCGTGAGCAGCACGCGGTGGGCGAAGACCGGGCCGATCAGCGCCTTCAGGTCCTCGGGCAGGATCCAGGCCCGGCCCTCCATCAGCGCGTACGCGCAGGCGGCGCGGGTCAGCGCGATCACGCCGCGCGGGCTCACGCCGATCCGCACGCGTGGATCCTGCCGGGTCGCGGCGGCCAGGCGCACCGCGTACGCGTACAGCGGGTCCGCGATGTGCACCCGCTGCGCCATCTTGATCATCTCGGCGATGACATGCGTGTCCGCGATCGGCGGCAGGCTCTCCGGCGAGCGCACGTTCGCGCCGCGCAGCACCTCGATCTCGACCGCCTCGTCCGGGTAGCCGACGGACAGCTTCACCAGGAACCGGTCCAGCTGCGCCTCGGGCAGACGGTAGGTGCCGTCCATCTCGACCGGGTTCTGGGTGGCGACGACCAGGAACGGGCGCGGCACCGGGTGCGGCACGCCGTCGACCGTGACCGTGCGCTCCTCCATCACCTCCAGCAGCGCGGACTGCGTCTTCGGCGACGCCCGGTTGATCTCGTCGGCGATCACGATGTTCGCGAAGACCGGGCCGGGGTGGAACTCGAACGCGCGGGTGGCCTGGTTGAAGATCGTGACGCCGGAGACGTCCGCGGGCAGCAGGTCCGGCGTGAACTGGATGCGCCGCCACTGACCGTGCACGGACGCGGCGATCGCGCGGGCCAGCGTGGTCTTGCCGACGCCTGGCACGTCCTCCAGCAGCACGTGGCCCTGCGCGAACAGCGCGGTGAGCGCGAGCCGGATCAGCTCCGGCTTGCCCAGCACCACGGTGCCGATGCTGGCCGCGAGCTGGTTCGCGATGCCCGCGAAGCCCTGCACCTGCTGCTGCGACAGCGGCCCCTCGGCCGCGGCCGGCAGGACCGGGGCCACGGCGGGCGGCGGCTGCACGGGTGGCGGCTGCACGGCCGGCGGGTTCATCGCCGGGGGGTTCATGGTCGGCGGGGACGGGGTCGCGACCGGCGGGGCGGGCGGCGGAGGGAGGGTGGCGGCGCCGGAGGACTGCGCCGCGCCGTAACCCTGTCCCGTGCTGCCGTAGGAGTAGCCACCGGAGCCCTGACCGGCCGCCTCCGCGGTGCCGGTCTGCCCGTACTGGCCACCGCCGTACTGCCCGCGGTCGTACTGATCGCCGCGGTCGTACTGGTCGTACTGCCCGCCGGAGTGCTGGCCGGACGGCTGCCCGCCGGAGTGCTGACCGGATGGCTGCCCGCTGGGACCGCCGGACGTGACGGCGGGGAGCAGACCGGTCGGCGCCTCCGAGGACGACGGGTACGACGGGGCGGCGCCGTATTGGCCGCCCTGCTCGTAGCCGTCGTCGTAGGAGTTGCCGGCGTAGCCGTTGGTGTGCGGCGGTGCGGTCGTCATCGGGACGGGCTCATCTCGGTTGCGTTCCATCAATGTGCGGGCGGATCAGCAGTCTGGCAGTGGGCCGGTCGAGTTGATGCCGTAACCCTCAAGGTTGAACCAGGCGAACGAGATGTATCCCGTCCTACCGCCGTAGTTGACCTTGATCCAGATGTTCGTCGGGTCGACCTTGCCCTTGTTGTAGACGTACTGGCTGATGCTCTGACCGGTGTCCTTGCAGATCGCGGACAGCCGCTGGTTCTGGCTCGCCCGCCCCAGCAGTGTGCCCTTGTCCTGCGTCGTGGCCCAGACCTGGCGCCCGTTGTCCGCGTCGTTGCACCAGGTGTGCTGTTCCTTATCGGTCGCCGAGGTGTTGTTGTTGCAGACCGCGAGGCCGTAGACCGCGCTCGTGGTCTTGCTGCCGGTCGCCTTGTCGCTGCCGGCCGCGTTCGTCGCGGTGAGCGTGAAGCCGACCTCCGTGCTCGGCGGCAGGCCGGTCAGCGTGAGCGAGGCGCAGCCACCCTGGGCGGTCTTGCCGCCGCCGGTCAGCGTGCACGTCGCGGTGCCGCCGCCCGCGTCCACGGTCGCCTTCACGGTCAGCTCGGTCTGCGTCACGGACGATCCGGTCACTGTGACCTTCGGCGCCGCGACCGTGCGCGCGGTCGCGGAGGCCGGCTTGCCCTCACCCGCCTCGTTCACGGCCAGCACCTTGACGGTCACGTTGACGCCGTTGCCGAGACCGGTCAGCTTCGCCGACGTGCCACCGGCCGCGACCTCCGAGGTCTTGTCGCCGGCGGTCACCACGTATTTCGTGATCGGGCGCCCGTTCTCCGCCGGGGCCGTCCAGGTGACCGTGATCGCGCCGGCCTCGCCCGCGACCGTGGCCGCGTCCAGGCCCGCGGGCGCCTCCGGCACGGTGAACGGCACCACGGTCTCGCTCGGCGGGGACGCCTTGGACGAGCCGCCCCGCTCGTTGGTCGAGGTGACCGTGAACGCGTACTGCGTGCCGTACTCCAGTTCGCCGGCCGCGACGACCAGCTCGGTGCCGTCCGCCTGGCCGACCAGCGCGGTGGCGCCGGCCGCGATCGCGTTCACGGCGTACGACTTGATCGTCAGGCCCTGGCCGTTCGCCTCCGGCCAGGTGATCTTCACGGTGCCGTCCGGCTGCGCGGCCGCGGTGACCTTCTCCGGCGCGTCCGGCACCTCGGAGGTCGGGACCGCCGGGTTCGACTTCGCCTTCGGGCCCTCGCCCTCGCTGTTCACCGCGAACACCGTGAACTGGTAGGTCTCGCCGTTGGTCAGGCCGTCGACCTGCAAGGCGCGCTGGTCCGCGCCGACCTGCCAGGACTTGTCCGCGCCCTCCACCACGTATCTCGTGATGGGTGCGCCGTTCGACGCGGCCGGCTTCCAGCTCAGCCGGATCTGCGCGTTGCCGGCCGCGGCGGTCACCTGCTTGGGCGCGCCCGGCTTGCCGGCCTGCGGCTCCGCGGGCGGCGGCGGGGGCGGCGGCGCCTCCTTGGGCGGGTCGCCGCCGAGCACGTCGTTCGCATACTTGTCGACGGTCTTGACCTGGTGGCCGTCGTCGACGACCTGCGCGGCCGCGGAGTTCGGCGCGTTGATGAAGAGGTGGTTCTCGCGGACCTCGAGCTCCAGCTCGCCGTTCGCCCCCGCGACCGTGAACGTGCTGGTCCGCGCGCCGGAGCCGTCCAGCACGTGCACCACGCCGGTGCCCTCCTCCGGCACGTAGAACCGGCCCGCCCAGGCCACGGCCGGGCGCAGCGGCGCGCCGTCGCCCGGGACCGCGAACTCGGTGACCACGCCGGTGTCGGAGACGACGTAGACCTTGCGGTCCTCGCCGACGGTCACCGGGATCTGCGTGCCGGTGGTGCGCTCCGGCAGCATGCCGACGCCGGTCAGCGGCAGCGTCACCGGCAGCGGCTGCGCCTCGCCGCGGACCACGGTCAGCGTGTTCGTGGTGCGGTCCAGCACGCCGACCCCGTCGTCGAGCGCGGTCAGCGCCAGGTCGTGGCTGGGTGCGGCGACGCCGTGCGTGCGGATCAGCTTCGGCCCGCCCGCGCCCTGACCCCCGGACTCGGCGTCGGCCCGGTCGTTCTCCTCGTCGCCGATCGGGGCCGGGGTGATCGCGGAGACCGTGCCCTCGGACGGGACCGCGATCCAGAGCCGGCTCTCGCCGTCGAACGTGCCGCCCGCGATGCCCGGCGGGTAGCGCACCGGCTCGCCGACCGGCTCGAGCGTCTGCGGGTCGAGCTGGCGGACCTCGCCCTGCACGGAGTCGACGATGAACGCGGCCTCGGAGTCCAGCGCGACGGTGACGCCGACGCCGGCCGTGGTCTGCGCGGTCGCGATGGTCTGCAGCGACGTCAGGTCCAGCGAGCTGACCAGGCCGGTGTTCAGGTCGCGCATGAGCAGGAAGCGGTCGGTCTGGGTGACCTGCATCGGGTGGCCGGCCGCGCCCGCGACCGCGAACCGGGTGTCGACCCGGCCGGTCACGCCGTTGGCCCGGGCCAGCTCGCCCCTGGACTTGCTCCACAGCCAGGAGGCGGCGTCGAAGCTGGCCACCGCCTGATCCGCGGCGCCCAGCCCGAGCGCGGTCGCGGCCATGCCGGCGACCAGCGCCGCCACCGTGCCGATCGTGACCAGGCCGCCGGGCGTGCGCAGTCGTTTCCTGCGCCCCGGCGGCGGCTCGATGGTGCCCGGCGTCGCTTGGGTGGTGACCACAACTCTCCCCGTTACGCGTCGTCCACTGAGCCGTTCTCAACCTGGCCTGTGTGGCTGGCGGCACGGCACCCGGTCACGATCCGGATGCGCCAGGTTGAAAAAGCTCCCTGCCAATGCCTCACCCCGGGTAACGACACTGAAACCCACCGTGTATTGCCCGTGTGACCTGGGCTTGAGCTGACCGGGAGAGAGACGCGAGTCATCTTATGGGGTGCTCACCGTAAAAGCTGCCCCCGCGATGCGTGATCGGTCACGATCGGGGTCAGCCCGTGGGGCCGCCCGGCGTGTTCCGCGCGGTGCACCGCTGCTCCGACGCGGCCACCTGCGACGCGTCCGTGCCGTAGACCGCGACGACCGTGAAGCAGTAGTCGAGGTCCGGGTTCAGCCCGTTGATCTCGTAGCGGACGCGGCCCGGAGGCAGGTTCGCCATCGGCTTCAGCTCCTCGCCGGCCCGGCCGCCCGCGACGATGAACGACACCGTGCCGCTCGTCGGGTCGGTCCAGGTCAGCTCGATCGCCTCGCCGTCGTCGGTCAGCACGACGTCGGCCGGCGGCCGGCCCTCGACCTGCGGCCCGTTCGGCGCGGTGGTGGTGGCGGGCGTCGTGCCGGCCGTGCCGTCGTCGTCGCGGGTGGAGATCAGCACGGTGACCGAGACGACGGCCGCGATCACGGCGGCGATCGCGGCGACCGCGACCGAGATGGTCAGGCCCCGGTTCCTCCGGGGCCGCGCCCCAGAATCGAAGTGCTGCGGGGGTACGGGGTAGCCCTGCTGCTGCAACGGCGGCCCGGACTGCTGGTGCACCGGCGGACCGGGGTACTGCTGCTGCGTCGCCGGCGGGTACTGCGGGTACGGCTGCTGGTACGGCGGCGCCGAGGACTGCTGCGCCGGCGGCCCGGACTGCTGGAACGGCGGGACCGACTGCTGGTAGGGCGGCCCGCTCTGCTGGTAGGGCGGCGCCGAGGACTGGTGCGGGGACTGGAACGGCGGCCCGGACTGCTGATACGGCGGCGCCGAGGACTGGTGCATCGGCATGGTCGGCGGGTCCGGCAGCGCCGGCTGGACCACCGGCGTCGCGCCCAGCCGCGTGGTCGGCGGTTCCGGTGTCACCAGCGGCGTCGCGCCCAGCTGTGTCGTCGGCGGTTCCGGCGTCACCGGCGGCGTGGCCCGGTGCAACGGCATGGTGGGGGATTCCGGCGGCACCGGCGGCGTCGCGCCGAGCTGCGTGGTCGGCGGCTCCGCGCGTACCCCCGTGGCCTGGTTCTGTGGAAGCGGCGGAGCCGCGTCGCCCAGGTAGGCGCGCGCCCGCGCGATCATCGGATGATCCGGGCCGACCGTGCCCGGGCCGAGCCTCGCCACGCGAAGGTACGCCCGCTTCGCCTCGTGCCGGTTGCCCAACTCCTCCGCGGCCGCGCCGATCGCCGCGGACAGTGTCAGCATGCGCACGTCCTCGTCGCCGAGCCGCAGCTGGCCGTCCGCATACGCACTCTCCAGGGCCCGCCGTGCCGCGGCCGGATCGTCCGCCTGGGCGTGCAGCTCACCCAGCACCAGGGCCGCGTCGAGCACCTCGTCGTGGGACTTGCCCAGCGCCCGCCGCGCGTCCTCGAGGACCTCCTCGAGCATCGCGCGGCCGTTGACGAGGTCACCCGCGGCCTGAGCGGCCCGGGCGCGGTTGACGGCGGCGGTGAGTGGAGCGTGTGGCACGCGGCACATGCTTTCACAGACGCGGCGTGTCCACCTCGTCCGGACTCCTCACAATCCGCGATCAGAGGCCGATTGAGCTGGTGAGGTCTTGCCCAGGGGGACGTACGCGCAAGGGAGCGGTGTCGGATATGGGTTCGTGGCTGGGCGGTTTGCGGCTTCGCGTCAAGTTCGGTCTGGCGCTCGGCGTGGCGTTGCTCGCAGGCGCGTTGGTGGCGCTGGTCGGCCTGACCGGCCTGCGGGCCGCGAATCAGAACGCGGCCGCGATCTACGAGGAGAACCTGAAGCCGTCGCAGATGCTGGCGGCCGCGCAGGGTGCGTTCGACGACGAGATCTTCTCGCTCGCCCTGATGAACATCGCCGGCACGCCGGCCGCCTCCGAGCAGCAGCGGGACGCGGGGCTGGCCGCGGCGGACACGCTGGCGGAGGGCCTGGGGGAGTACGAGGCGCTGGGCCTGGACGCGGCACAGCAGGAGTACTTCGCGGCGGTCCAGGACGGGCTGACCGCGTTCGAGAAGGTCCGCGACGAGCAGCTCATCCCGGCCGCGCTGAGCGGCGACACCGCCGGGTACGAGCGTGCCTACACGGCCGTGACGCCGACGGTAGACGCGATCAACGCGGGCTTCGACGGCCTCGCCGCGTTCGAGGCGGACAGCGGCGCGCACGAGGCCGAGGCCAGCGCGGCCAGCTACCGCAGCGGCGTGAGCACGATGCTGGCCTGCTGGCTGATCGGCACGGCGCTGGCCGTGCTGCTCGGCGTGGTCGTGGTGCGCCGGATCACCGGCCCGCTCGCGGAGGTGTCCGGTGTGCTGGAGCGGATGGCCGACGGCGACCTGACCGGCCAGGTCGTGGTGCGCTCGCGGGACGAGACCGGCGTGATGGCCGGCGCGCTGAACCGGGCCGTCACCGGCATGCGCAGCACCGTCGAGTCGCTGACCGGCGCGTCGCACTCGCTGGCCGCGGCCGCGGAGCAGCTCTCCACGACCAGCAGCCAGATCGCCGGCAGCGCGGAGCAGGCCAGCGCGCAGGCCGTGGTGGTGTCGTCCGCGGCCGCGGAGGTGACCGGCAACGTGCAGACCATCTCGGCCGGCTCCGAGGAGATGGGCGCGTCGATCCGGGAGATCTCGGAGAACGCGAACCAGGCCGCGCAGGTGGCCGGCGCGGCGGTCACCCAGGCCGCGGAGACGAACCGGACCGTGGTGAAGCTCGGCGAGTCCAGCGCGGAGATCGGCAACGTGGTCAAGCTGATCACGTCGATCGCGGAGCAGACGAACCTGCTGGCGCTGAACGCCACGATCGAGGCGGCGCGGGCCGGCGAGGCGGGCAAGGGCTTCGCGGTGGTGGCGAGCGAGGTCAAGGACCTGGCGCAGGAGACCGCGCGGGCGACCGAGAGCATCAGCTCGCGGGTCGCGGCGACGCAGGCCGACACGGAGACCGTGATCACCGCGATCGGCGAGATCAGCGAGGTGATCGCGCGGATCAGCGACTACCAGACCACGATCGCGTCCGCGGTGGAGGAGCAGACCGCGACCACCAGCGAGATGAACCGCGGCGTGTCCGAGGCGGCGAGCGGGATCAGCGAGATCAACGCGGGGATCGAGGTGCTCGCCACGGCGGCGCGGCTGACCTCGGAGAGCGTGGGCGACTCGCAGCGCGCCTCCGAGGAGCTGGCGCGGATGTCCGGCGAGCTGCAGAGCCTGGTGGCGACGTTCCGGGTGTAGGGGGTGTGTGTGGCGGACGTCGCCTCGGCTCGGCGAGATCCGCCTGAACACGCCCTGAGGCATCATGCTGCCGTGACGCACGAGCTGGTCTTCACCAACGGGATGGTCTTCGCCGGCGGGCACGCGCGGCGTGCGGACGTGGCGGTCGACGGCGAGCGGATCAGCGCGGTCGGCGACGGGCTGACCGGCCGGCAGACCGTCGACCTGGACGGTGGCCTGCTGGTCCCCGGCTTCCAGGACGCGCACGTGCACCCGATCGCCGCCGGTGTCCAACTGCTGCGCTGCGACCTGACCTCGACGGGGACCGCGGACGAATACCTCAGAACCATCCGCGGGTACGCCGTGGAGCACCCGGATCTCGACTGGATCATCGGCGGTGGCTGGTCGATGGAGGCGTTCCCGGGCGGCACGCCGAGCCGGCGGGCGCTGGACGCGATCGTCCCGGACCGGCCGGTCTACCTGCCGAACCGCGACTCGCACGGCGCCTGGGTGAACACCCGCGCGCTGGAGCTGGCCGGGATCGGACCGTCCACGCCGGACCCGGCCGACGGCCGGATCGAGCGAGAACCGGACGGCCACCCGTCCGGCACGCTGCACGAGGGCGCGGCCGGCCTGGTCGGGCGGCACGTCCCGGCGGCCACGGACGCGGAACTGGACGCCGGGCTGCGCGCGGCCCAGGACCTGCTCTTCTCGGTCGGCGTGACCGGCTGGCAGGACGCGTGGGTCGGCCCCGGCCTGCACGGGCACCGCGATCTGCTGCCGGTCTATCTGCGCGCGGCGTCCTCGGGCGCGCTGATCGCGCGGGTCAGCGGCGCGCTCTGGTGGGAGCGGGACCGCGGCCTGGACCAGCTGGCCGAGCTGCGCGAACGCCGCGCCACGACCGGCCGGTTCACCGCACGCACCGTCAAGATCATGCAGGACGGCGTGGCGGAGAACTTCACGGCCGCGATGACCGTGCCCTACCGGGACGCGTGCGGCGGCGCGACCGGCAACGCCGGGCTGAGCTTCGTCGAACCGGAGCTGCTCAAGGCGTACGTGACGCGGCTGGACGCGGAGGGCTTCCAGGTGCATCTGCACGCGCTCGGCGACCGGGCGGTCCGCGAGGCGCTGGACGCGATCGAGGCGGCGCGCGCGGTCAACGGGCCGCGCGGCAACCGGCACCAACTGGCGCACCTGCAGGTCGTACACCCGGATGATTTTGATCGTTTCGCGGCGCTGGACGTGACCGCGAACGTGCAGGCGCTCTGGGCGTGCCACGAGCCGCAGATGGACGAGTTGACCATCCCGTTCCTGGACCCGGTGCTGGCCGCGCGGCAGTATCCGTTCGCCGGCCTGCGCGACGCCGGTGCGCGGCTGGCGGCCGGAAGCGACTGGATGGTCAGCAGCCCGGACCCGATGCTGGCCGCGCACGTGGCGGTGAACCGGACCGCGCCGGGCGGGCCGGTGGACCGCCCGTTCCTGCCGCATCAGGCGCTCACGCTGGGTGAGTTCCTGGCCGCGTACACGGAGGGCAGTGCGTTCGTGTGTCATCGTGACTCCACCGGGCGGATCGCTCCGGGTCTGCTCGCGGATCTGGCCGTGCTGGACCGGGACCCGTTCGCGCGGCCGGCCTCGGAGATCGAGTCGACCCGCGTGCGCCGTACGTACGTGGGTGGCGAGCTGGTGTTCACCGCGGACTGAAGTATCACCGATATGGATGAATCGGCTGTTCGGAATCGATGGCCGGCGGGTAGGGTCGATCGAGCGCCATGTCCGCGCGAATTCACAGAAATTTTCCCGGGTGCGTTGAACCGCGCCGGATCCCCCGAATGGATTAACCCCTCGGTCCGCTATCGGGAACATAAATCTTCTTAAAGATCGACTGTGGGTTCCCATTGGTTTTCAAGGTCGCTTGACGCTGCCCGGAAACGACTCCTAACTTGCTCAAAGGGATCTTTGAGGATCGCTCGGATACTGCAGGATCTGCAGGTCAGCGACGGTTTGGGGATGGTGCACAATGCGCAGGTCGGCGCGCGGGGCAGGAATCGGCGTTGCGTTGCGGCGCAGAAAATGGATCGTTGCCGCGGTTGCCGCGGTCGCGGTTCTCGGAGCTGGTCTCACGGTCACCACGTTCGCCAACGCGGGCACCTGGAATCCGCGGAAACCGCGCCCGGTCTCGCAGAACTGCGGCAAGGCGGCACCGGACGGCCGCGCGCCGGGCGGAGCGGACACGACCACGACCCGGCAGAACGGCCGGACGGTCCGCAACCACTGGGGTGACGGCCAGGTCCCGGCCTGCCCGGCCAGCCCGGCGCCGGTCTCGTCGAACACGATCAGCTGCCCGTCCGTGGCGGACGAACTCGGCACCGTGCCGGCGCGGGCCAAGGCCGAGGTCGACCGCAACCTCGCGCTGCTGCAGACCCAGATCGACGAGGCGAACAAGCGCCTCAAGGACACGCAGGGTCAGGGCGGCCCGAACTTCGTCGACAACGCGATCCTCGGCCCGCTGAAGAGCAAGCGGATCGCCACCATCGACCGGATCGCGATCGCGATCGGCCGGGTGGCGCAGAAGCCGGCCGGCCTCGAGGTGCTGGCCGACTGCACGCTGGTGACCACCGGCATCACGCCGACTCCGGTCGCGACCGGCAACAACGGCAACGGCGACAACAACGGCAACGGCCAGCCCGGCAACGGCAGCAACGGCCTGGACATCCTCGGCGACTCCTGCGAGTCCTCCGGCCTGCAGCCGCACACCGGCTTCCAGGAGGGCAACCGCTGCGTGGACACCGAGTTCGGCGAGGTCGGCGCGGCCGCGAACAACCCGTCGCTGCTGATCACCCGGTCGCCGGAGCGGGTCCGGGTCGGCCAGCAGTTCCAGCTGCGGGTCAGCACGCGCAACCTGGTCCGCGACCGGTTCCTCGGCGCCGCGGCCGGCGGCTACTACCTGGAGAGCTCGTTCCTGACGAACGAGGGCCTGGTCCGCGGCCACTTCCACACCGCGTGCCGGATGCTGCCGAACACCGACGAGGCACCGGACCCGGCACCGGCGCCCGCGTTCTTCGTCGCCACCGAGGACGGCGCGGGCGGCCGCAAGGCCGACACGGTCACGATCAACGTCACCGGCCTGCCGCAGACCGGCACCGCCCAGTGCGCGGTCTGGGCCGGCGACGGCTCGCACCGCATCCCGATGATGGAGCGCGCCAACCAGACCCCGGCCCTCGACGTCATCCGCATCCGCGTCACCCGCTAGAAGCGTTGTCCGGTACCGTCCGCCGGGTGTCTCGTCCGTGATCGGGGCGTCCCCAAGTTGTTGGAACAGCATCGGGGACGCCCCGATCACGGGTTCGGCGCCGGCGGACGGCCGGTTTCTGAGGCGGCGCCACCCCGGATGGGGTGGCGCCGCTGTCGTCGGGCCGGGTGGCGCCGCTGTCGTCGGGCCGGGTGGCGCCGCTGTCGTCAGGCCGAGATGGGTGCGATGCCGAGGGCGCGCGCGGTGCGCTCGTACACCTCCGTGGTCAGGGCCGCGTCGCGGGTGACCGCCGGTGGCGTCGCGGGGCGGCCCTTGACGAGCAGGCCACCGCTCGGCACCGGTGGCGTCGCGGCGGTGGCGAGCAGGACCGGACCGTGCGCGGCCTTCTCCGGTGACGCCGCGAAGAGGCCGCCGACGGCCGCGATCGCCTTGAGCGGGCCGCCCGCCTTGGCGTGGAACCCGGTCCGCAGGACGCCGGGGTTCGCGCTGTGGACCCGCATCCCGGCCGGGAGCCGGGCCGCGAGCGCGGCCGTCGCCAGCAGGCCGATCAGCTTCGCCGTGCCGTACACGGTCAGCTGGGAGAACCGGTCGTGCCACCCGGTGCCGGTGACGTCCGGGTCGCCGGTGTCGAGCCGTGCCCGGGAGACCAGGTCGCTGGAGACGGCGATGATGCGGGCGTCCGCGGCGAACAGGCCGCTCGCCAGGAGCAGGTGGGTCAGCCGGAACGGCGCGAGGTGGTTCAGCGCGTGCGTACGCTCCGCGCCGTCCGCGGTGGTCGCGTAGTCCGGGAAGGCCGCGCCGGCGTTGTTGATCAGGACGTCGACGCGCGGCACGGTGCCCCGCAGCCGCTCGCCGAGCGCGTCGACGTCATCGCGGCGGAGCAGGTCGGCGTGCAGCGCGTGGACCACCCCGCCGCCGGCCCGGTCCTGGAGGGACCGCCGGGTCGCCTCGGCGCCGCGGGCGTCCCGGGTGACGGCGACGACGTCGAGTCCGGCCGCCAGCAGCCGCTGTGCCGTGGCCTGTCCCAGGCCGCCCGCGGCACCGGTGACGACGGCGATTCGTCGATCCGCCGGCATGTTCCCCGTCACCGCCGGACCTGAAGGGTGATGCCGGCGAGGTAACCGTCATCGGTGGGCTGGACGTCCGGCCAGCTGCCGGGCGAGCCGCCGGCCATCCGGATCTCGATGTCGTGCGCGTTGGTGTACGGCCCCGGACCCCGCCGGTCGTACGGCGGTGACGCCTGCACGTGCGCGACGACCTCGTCCGGGAAGTACAGTTCGGTGCCCAGCAGCGCCTTCCCGGCGAGGCTCACGCGGACGTGGATGTGCAGGGTGCGCGGCGTGTACCAGCCAGGCACGATGGTCTGGAACTCGACGGCCCCGTCGTCACCGGCGGTCTGCCGGCCGCGCAGGAACATCGCCCCGTCCGTCGGCCGGAACCGCCGCAACGTCAGCGAGACCAGCGCGGGGAACCGGTCGGCGCCGTACCGCTGATAGCCGGAGTAGATGCCGTCGGCGTCGCAGTGCCAGATCTCCACGGTCGCGCCGGCCACCGGCGCCGACGTGCCGGCCTCCACGATGCGCAGGCGCAGGCGGAGTGGCACGCCCGCACGGTCCTCGCGGACGTCGCGCCGCTCCGGTGACCCGGCCACGTAGTAGGGCCCGTTGCCCTGGTTCGCGGTGACCCGCTCCGGCGGGACGACGGCCGCGCGGCGGATGCGCTCGCGGTTGTCGATCAGGCCCAGCACCGTGGTCAGCACGCGGCGGCGCACCCGGTCGCGCACGGTCCGCGGTTGCCTTGCGGTCACGTTCATCAACGGCCTCTCGGTCGGAACGGCAATGCTTGGAGTGTCCAAGCATTGCTATCCTGACCCGGAAAGCTTGGATTAGTCAAGCATTGGGTTCTCCAAGTATCTTGGCGGGATGGACGAGTCGATGACCTATCAGCTGCTGCGGCTCGTGCACGCGATGGACGGCGCGACCAACGCGACCATCCAGGACGTGCTGGCCGAGCTCGGCATCACCCACGCGCTGGCCGACGCACTGTGGCAGCTCGACCCGGACGGGCCGGCCCCCACCATGCGCCGGATGGCGGCCGCGCTGCGCTGCGACCCGTCGACGGTCACCTTCCTCGCCGACCGTCTCGAACAGCTGGGGTACGTCACCCGCGTCCCGGCGCCGCACGACCGTCGCGCCAAGGCGTTGCACCTCACCGCGCCGGGTCGCGAGGCCCGGCGCCGGCTGGTCCAGGCCGCCACCACCCGCACGCCGATCGCCGGGCTGACCCCGACCGAGCAGCTCCGGCTGCACCACCTGCTGACGAAGGCGATGACCAGCTCTCCGGAGTGACGTCCGGGCCCGGGCCACCCCCACAAAAAGGGACGTTGACCGGCAGCGTGACATCTGCCGACAGTGGATGGTGCCGAGTAGCGCTACGGATGTTAAGGAGGCACCGGATGGCCGACTCCTCCGGCGGACCGCTTCCCGAGGTCGGGAGCCTGGACGCACCGGCGGCGAACGTCGACCCGCCCACCCTCACGGTCAGCGAGACCTGGACCGACGACACGGAGGGCCGCTGGCAGTCCGGCCCGGACATCACGGTCGAGAAGCCGGACACCGGCGACAAGGACCAGGAACCGCTGGTCGACAACACGCCCCACGTCCAGCAGTTCAGCATCAACACCGGCAACGTGGTCGACACGGTCAAGCTCGCCATCGGCGACCTGAAGACCGCGGTCGCGGCCTACAACACCCACAAGGCGTACGTGAAGGACAACCTCTGGTTCTTCTCGGTGCAGACCAAGGAGGACATCGGCCCGGACGGTGACCAGTTCACCGACATGACCGAGGACGAGTACTTCGACTTCAGCACGGGCATGTACTGGAACTGGGGCAACGAGAGCAACAACTACGCCGGGCCGAGCCGGGAGATGGTCGAGCAGCTGGAGACATACCAGAACCGGCTCATCGCGTCCGCCGCCGACGTCATCACGCTGGTCAGCCAGTTCACGCTGGCCGTGGACGGCGCCGCGCAGGCCTACGCCCAGATCGACTACAGCAGCCAGTTCCCGGACCCGCCGGTCATCACCGAGGTCACCATGGACAACAACACCGGCAACATCTCCTGAAGCGGGCCCGGGATCGCACCGGCGGCGCGATCCCGGTGGCCCGGTCAGTCGCGGCCGGTGATGCCGTACCGCGTGCGGAGCTCGGCCGCCTCCTCCTTGCGGTCCAGTGCGTCCAGGACCTCGGCCAGCAGCGCGGCCGGGAGCTGGGAGGCGGCCGGGTCGGCGTCGGAGGGGCGTTCGTCGAGGACCTCGCGGAGGACGGGCTCGGCCGCGGCCGGGTCGCCGGAGCGGAACAGTGCCTCGGCGTACATGCCGGCCAGGTTGTCGGCCTCCTGAAGCGCGCCGATCTCGCGGAGCGGGGCGGCGGCGCCGGCGACGTAGGGGATCGCGTCGGCGTAGCGGCCGCGGGACATCAGGACCCGGCCGGCCTCCCAGCCGAGCATGTGCCGCTCCCAGATGACCTGCGGATGACCGTCCGCCTCGGCGGGCAGCTCGGCGTCGCGCTCGCGGGCCAGCGTGACGGTGTCGACCGCCTCCTCGGGCTCGTCCGCGAAGTGCAGCGCGGCGACGCGGCGGCGCAGCACGCGCAACTCGGCCAGCAGGTCGCCGGCCTCGTGGAAGTCGTCCGCGGCCTCGCCGAAGCGCTCGGCGGCCTCCTCGTCACGGTCGGAACGGTAGAGCGTCTCCGCCGCATACTCCCGGATCTGGCCGCGGCCGGCGTGGTTCGCGAGCTCCGTCATCCGCTCGATCAGCGCCTCGTAGTGCACCAGCGCGATCTTGTCCTCGCCGAGCTGCCGGTACGTGTTCGCCAGCAGCAGCTGCGCGTCGTCGGCGCGGCCGTCGTCGCCCAGCCGGCGCAGCTCGGACAGCGCCTCCTCGGCGACCTCGGCCGACTCGGTGAGCCGGCCGGCCGCCTGGTAGGCCTCGGCCAGGTCGCGCCGGACCGCCGCGGCGGCCGGCGGCATGTCCCGCTCGGTCAGCAGCGCCACCACCTCGATCAGCTCCGGCACCGCCTCGGCCGGACGCTCCAGCCGCATCAGCGCGTTCGCCCGGCCGAGCCGCCCGTTGATCACCGTGTCCGGGTCGCCGAGCGACAGCACCTCGTCGAAGAGCGCCAGCGCGGACTCCGGCTCGATCGACAGCTGCCCGGCCAGCAGCAGTGCGCCGGCCAGCTGGTCGTCCGGGCCGTGCTCGCGGTAGAAGATCAGCGCCCGGCCGATCGCCTCCGCGGCCTCCTCGTGCCGGTGCCCGCCCGCCGCGATCTGCGCGCGGCGCACCGCGTAGCGCGCGTGCATGCGCGGGTCGTCCACGTCGGCCAGCGCGGCGTCCGCGCGCTCCTGCGCGGTGGCCGCGGCGTCCGGGGCGCCGGTGGTCATGTGCCGCATCGCCAGCCGGGACCAGGCGCTCGCCACCTCGCGCGGCGTGCCGCCGTGCTCCTCCCGGTAGGCGACCTCACGCTCGACCGCGGCCGCGCCGGACTCGTCGCCGAGCAGCAGCCGGGCCACGCCGGCCCGGCTGGCCAGCGCGACGGCCTGGCCGTCGTCGCCGGCCTCCGCGTACAGCTCGGCTGCACGGCTCCAGGCGCCGACCGCGGACTCGCCGTCGCGCGCACCCCAGTGCTGGCCGCCGCGCAGCTCCTCGCGCTTCGCGGCGAGCGCGGGGCCGAGCGCGGCCGGGTCCGGGAAGCGCGCGTCGAAGGACTCCAGGATCGGGCCGCCGTCGAGGTCCGCGTCCTCCGCCTCCTCGGCCAGCGCGAGCAGCTGCTCCGCGCTCGCCTCGGCCGGCACCTCGGGCGCGGGCACCGCCGGGCGCTGCGGCACCGGCGGGACCGGTGCGGCGGCTCGTGCCGCGGGGGAGAGCGGCAGCACCACGTCGAACGGCTCGGCCGCCAGCAGGTCCTCGACCCGGCGGGACTGCCGGGTGGTGCCGTTGCGGGCATCGAACCGGGCCGCGATCGCGCGTGCCTGGGCGGCCAGCTCGTCCGCGAGCGCCGCGACCGTGGTGTCGTCCCGCTCGGCGCGGCGGATCGCGGTGCCGCCGTGGCCGAGCGCGGTGGCACGGTGCAGCAGCAGCGCGGACGCGGACGCGAACGACATGGCCGAGGCCGGCGACGGCGCGCGGTCCAGCCAGTCGATGTGCCGCTGCAGGATCTCCAGCCCGCGGTGCTCGTTGCCGGTGCGCGCGCAGAACTCGATGTGGTCGCCGATGTCGCCGAGGTCCGCGAGGCTTCCCCGGACCAGCCCGTACGCCCGGCGGTGCGCGTCGACCGCGGCGTCCAGGCGGCCGGTCCGCACGTACGGCACCATCAGCGCGGCCAGCATGTTCTGCGGCTGCTCGGTGCAGGTCAGGCGGCCGGCCAGCACCGGCTCGGCCAGCGCCACGACCTCCTCGTCCCGCTTCTGCTCCGCGAGGTAGCGCGCCTTGCCGGTCGGGTCGCAGCCCTCGCAGTCGGACAGCTCGTCGCGCGGCGCGGTCTGCCACCGCTCGTACCACTCCGCGGTCGCGGCGGCGTCGCCGACGTGCCGGGCCAGCACGTAGCGGTACTTGTAGACGGCCTGGAGGCTGTGCCCGCTGTCGCGGTAGCGGCGCTCCATGTCGTCCAGCACCGCTTGGGCGCGGTCGAGCGGCACCTCGGGGAAACCGGTCATCTGACTGACCATGGTCTTGAAGTACCACAGGAGCGTGTGCGTCCAGTTCCCGTGGTACGGCGCGGGCTCGGCGTCGAACTCGGCCAGGCACCAGGAGAACGTGACGAACGCCTTCGCCGGCTCGCCGCCGTAGACATAGGACTGGGTGGCGTGGATGCGCGAGACGAACCGCAGCTCCGGGTCACCGGCCGTGTCAGCGTGCCGGATCACCTGCTCGGTCAGCGCGATGCGCGCGGCGCCGTAGGGCATGTCGCCGGCCTGCGCGAGCAGGCCCCACAACTCCTGTGCCGAGGGGGTCATGCCGGACTCCCTTCTACGTCGCGGTGTCGTCGTGGCCGGCGCTGAGCCGATGATTCGCCAGCGAGCAGCTCGCTCATTCCGGATCCCCCGATCCCGGTACGGCCCGGCCGAGCAGGCCGAGGAAGGACGTGTTGAGCAGTGCCGCGTCGGCCGGCCGGATCGGGTGGTAGCCGAGGAGCAGCGCCTGACCGTACAACGATTCGACCGCGAGCGCGGTCAGCTCCGGATCGCCGAGCGCGGTGATCCGCCGGACCAGCGGGTTGCGGTGGTTGAGCACCAGCTGCGGCCGGTCCGGCGGCGCGGCGCTGGACAGCGCGTCCAGCACGCCGCCCCACAGCTCGTCAGCCTTCTCCCGGGTCGCGGTGAACTCGCCGTGGAACGCGGCGGCCCGGCTCACGAGGTAGAGACTCGGCAGCGACGCGGGCTCGAACGCGCGCACCACCACCTCGCAGCCGAGCCGGTCCAGCCGGCGCTGCGCCACGGTCAGGAACGGGCGCAGCCGCAGCTCGGTCTCCCGGTCGACGGCGTCGAACGAGGTGGTCAGGTCGGTCGGCTCCAGCCGCTCCACCCGGATCTCCGCGTCCAGCGCGGGCAGCCGCTCGATGATGTCGGCGTCGTAGGTGTAACCACCGTTGACCACGCCCACGTCCTGCGCCGCCGCCACGGCCGCGAGCTGCCGGAACTCGTCCAGCGTCGCCGCGTAGCGGACGACACCGTGCCGGGCGCGGAACTCGGCGAGCGTGGACCGGCCCATGTTCGTCTCCATCGGCCACCACTGCTCGACCAGGCGCAACATCTCCGTGTCGTGCAGCGCCAGCGCCTTCACGCCCAGGTGGTGGATGGAGAGGAACTCGGCGAGCCGGCGCGGGTCGGTGCTGGACAGCCGCACCAGCCAGCCGCGCAGCTGGTCCGCGATCGCCTCGCGGGCCGCGGACAGCAGGCCGTCCTCGTAGAGCGCCTCGCGGCTCGCGGTCGGGCGCAGCTCGGTGGAGTCGACCACGCAGCGGGCGAAGAACGCCCACTCCGGCAGCAGGCCCTCGACGGCCTCGGCCAGCAGCATGCGCTTCAGGTAGACCCGGTGGCCGCCGCGGACGGCCGGATTGATCGGCGTGGGCAGCACGAACGCGGCGCCGGACAGGCCGGCCTCCGGCACGTTCAGCTCGATCACGTCGAACGGGGTGAAGCCGAGGACACTCTCCGCGTACCCCAGCAGGCTCTGGTGTCTGTTCTTCTCGAGCTGCCACGGCGGCGTGCCGAGCGTGGTGCGCTCACCGTCCACCGTCACCTCGATCGGCAGCATCGAGCCGTAGAGCGCGGCCAGCCGCGTCACCTCCGGCCCGGTCAGCCAGGACTCGGCGCCGCGCCGCGGGATCAGCGTGACCGACGTGCCGGGCTCGCGCTCCGGGCCGGGCTTCACCTGGTAACGCCCGTCGGAGAAACCGGTCCAGACGACCGGCGGGGCGTCGCCGCGGCGGGTGTGCACCCGGATCTCGTCCGCGACCAGGAAGCAGGAGAGCAGCCCGATGCCGAACTGGCCGAGAAACTCGTGCCGGGCGAAGCCGAGATCGTCGCGTTTGGAGCTGCGGCCGATCGTGGCCAGCAGCTCGTGCACCTGCGCCTCGGTCAGCCCGATGCCGTTGTCGCTGATCCGCAGCGTGCCGTCGCCGGTCGCGTCCGCGGACTCGATCGCGACCCGGCCGGCCAGCTCCGGCTCGGTGTGCCGGACCGCGGTGATCGCATCGACCGCGTTCTGCAGCAGCTCCCGCACATAAACCTGTGGGCTGCCGTAGAGATGGTGGCTGAGCAGGTCGACGATGCCCCGCAGATCCACTTGGAAGGTATTGCTCACGGATGACTCCCCCATGGTCCGACAGGCGCACAAGATACAGGGCTGGTACGACATCGGGGGCCCGGGTGCGCGCATGTGCGCGGAAAGCAGCCGGAGCGGGTCAGCCGAACGGCGGGGCAGCCCGGCCATTGGAACGACCGACCACAAGACCTTCTGGATATACCCGCTTCCGGCGGGGTCGATTTCCGCATGCTCCCGTGGGCACCGGTCGTCGCCGGCGCTCCTCCCTGTCTGTCCCGAGGGTGGTCGCGTCAGATCCTCAAGGCGTAAGCATTCCGTCGAGCTCGAGGATGAGGGCGTCGGGTGCGGTGCCCTCGGTGAGTTGCCGCCAGCGGTGCCGGCCGAAGCGCCAGGTCGCCGCGATCGCGCCGGTGATCGCGGCCGGGTCCGCCGTGGGAGCGAGGGCGTGCAGCGCGGCGACGGCGGTGGGTGGCAGGTCGGTCTCGGCCGCCCGGGAGGGGGTGAGCCAGTGCTGGGTGCGGCGTTCGGCGAGACGGGTCATCCAGAGCAGGTGCCGGTGGGCATGGGCCAGCGCGTCGATCGCGCGCAGCAGCTCGCCGCGGCGCGACACGTGGTGCGCGAGCACCAGCCAGTTCGCGAACCGGCCGCACAGCTCCGCGATCTCGTCCGGCGTGGCCGGCGGCGCGGGCTCGGCCGGCAGCGACTCCAGCGCGCGGCGCAGCGCGCCGGTGCGGTCCAGCACGATCATGCGGTCCACCGGCGCGCCGCGCGCGGGCCAGGTCGCGACGGACCCGATCTCCGCCGCGGTGGCCAGGTGGAACTCGCCGCGCACCAGACCGGGGAAGAAGACCACGTGCGCGCCGAACTCGTTGCGCACCACGTGCAGGATCGGGCCGAGGTCCCCCAGCCAGGCCCGCGCGTCCGGCACCGGCACCGCGAAGAACAGCCAGAACTCGACGTCGCTGTGGGCGTCGCCCGCGCCGGCCGCGAACGAGCCGTAGGTGAGCGCGGCGGCGAGCCGCGAATCCGCGGCGCAGACCTCACGGACGCGAGCGATCAGCCGCTCCTGCGGCAGCACCCCCTCGACCGGCTGATCATTCCCGTCGTCCGGCGGGAGGGCATTCCCGCCGGACGGCGGCTCGTCGGGCACGCCGTCGGACGGCCGGGTAGCCACCGTGACGCTCAGCCGAGGATGAAAGAGGCGTCGCGGGTGAAGGCGCGGGAGCCGTCCGGGCGGTCGATGTAGAGCGCGAAGTTCCGGTGCCGGACCACGTGGCCGGGGTAGTTGTAGGAGCGCAGCGTGACCGAGCCGGAGACCGCGCCGGCCTGCGGGCAGAACGTGGCATCCGCACGGAACAGCGCGCTGTCGTCGGCCCGGGACGCGCGCAGCCGGTAGTCGTAGTGCCGCAGGTAGCGGCCGTCCGGCAGGCGCAGAGACAGGCAGCGCGCGTCGGCCAGGCCGGGGACCACGGTGAACGCGGTCGCGCCGGACTCGCCGACCGCGTCGAGCATGGCGTAGCCGCCGCGCTCCCGCACGTACCGATCCGGGTGGTTGACCGAGCGCATCGACTGCCGCTCGTCGGCCGGGGCGGCGGGCGCCGGTTTCGCGGGGTTGCCGGGCACGGCCGGCTTGGCCGACGAGGCCGGCGCGGGCGGGACCGCGGCGGGCGGTGCGGCGGCGGCCTCGGCGATGCCGGCCGCGGCGACGGACGTCGATGCCGACGGTGACGGCGAGGCGGACGGTGACGGCGAGGCCGACGCGGACGCCGAGGGCGACGGCGGGGCCGGTGGCGCCGGGGTGTCCGATGCGGACGGTGGGCGGGTGCGGCGCGGCAGGTCGGCCGCGACCGGGACCGTGTCCGGGACGTCCGGCGCGCGGGTCAGCGCCAGCGCGCCGCCGGCCACCAGCACCACCAGGGCGGCGACGGCCGCGAGCACCAGGACGGCGGACGGACGGCGTACCGGCGGAAGGGGTTCCAGGCTTGCCTCGGCCGGCGCGGCGAGCAGTTCGAGCGGCTCGTAGACCGTGCCGCGGGAGAACGCGACCGGCGTGCCGGCCGGCTCCGGAAGCAGGCCGTCCGCGTGCAGCGCGGCGAGCAGCGTGTTCGGCACCGGGACCAGCGCGAGCCCGCTGATCAGCCGCTCCGCCGGGATGTGATGCGCGGCCAGGCCGGAACAGACCGGGCAGTTGTCCACATGCCGGACCAAACGCCTTCGCCAGGCCGGGCCGGGCCGGTGGTCCCAGTCCGTGGTGACCAGCCGCAGTCCCGGGCAGATCGGGCGCGCCCGCAGCGCGCTGACCAGCGCACGGGTGACGTCCAGCTGCTCGCGCATCCGGTCGAGGCGCGAGCCCGCGTCCGCCGGGGACAGGCGTAGCGCGGCCGCGGACTCGGCCCGGCCGATCGTGCCGGCCGCCTCCAGCCACCACAGCGACAGCGCGATCGCGTGCTCGCCGTCGAGCCAGCGGGTCGCCTCGGCCAGGCGCCGCCGCTGGCCCGAGAGGCCGAGCCGGATGATGCTCAGGCCGACGAAGTCCGCGCCCGGGTCCGGCGCGTCGCCGTCCTCGGGCAGCGGCGCGCGGGTGCCGCCACGGCGGACCCGGGTGGCCTGACGCAGCGCGTGGGCCAGCAGCCAGGGCCGGAACACGGCGGGTTCGCGCAGGTCAGGAAGCTCCCGCACGACGCGGTGCATGGTCTGGCGGACCGCGTCGTCGATGTCCGCGTGCGCGCCGACGGCACGGCCGATCACGTTGTAGACGAGTGGGAGGTGCTCGGCGACGAGCTCCGCGAGCGCCGTGCGGTCACCTCGACGCGCCGCCAGCACCAGGGCGAACCGCTCTGTCACCACCCGCTCCTTACGAGATCCTTAAGCCGCCCGAACCGTACCGAATGACGGCCACCAGGAACAGTGGCCGGGCGAATCTACACCCGCCGGAGTGCGAAAGATCCTCGCGGTGACCTCGGCCGACGGTCCGCGCGGCCGACCTCACCGCGGGCCTTCCGCCGAGCGCACCCGAACGAGGGCCGGGCCCGCGCCGCGCGAAGCCGTCCGCAATGCCATGATGAGCGGCGGATACAGGGGAGGCGCGATGGGTTTCGGGGCGCGGACATCCGGCGGTCCCGCGCGGACGGTGGTCACGCTCGACGGCGAGTGCGATCTGGCGGTGCGCGAGGAACTGACCGCGGCGTTGCTGGCCGCGGTGGCGGCCGCCCGGACCGTGGTGGTGGATCTGACGCACGTCACGTTCATCGACTCGACCGGCGTGCACAGTCTGGTCACCGCCTACCACGCGGCGCAGGCCGGCGGCGGGCGGCTGCACGTGGCGAACGCGCGCGGTCCGGTCGCCACCGTGCTCGACCTGACCGGCGTCGGCGAGCTCCTGGCCGAGCCGGCCGCCGGGTCCGGTGACACCGGTGTCTGACGACTGGCGCATGCTCTACGCGGTCGCCGCCGACCTGACGGCGCTGCGCGCGTTCGTGTCCACGCGCGCCGCCGTGCTCGGCCTCTCCGAGGAGCGCACCGAGCTGCTGGTCCTGGCCGTGAGCGAGCTCGCGACGAACACGTTGCAGCACACCGGTTCCGGCGGCGAGGTCACGCTCCGCACCGACCGCGGCCGCCTGGTCTGCGACGTCACGGACAGCGCGCACGACGGCGGCGCCACCCCGGTCCTCGGCCGCCCGATGCCACCGGCGGGCGCGCTTCGCGGCCGCGGCCTCGCCATCGTCGAGCACATCTGCGACGAGGTCGAGACGATCGTCATCTCCGGCGCCACCCGCGTCCGCATCCACCTCGACCTGTAGCCACGCTCGACGGCGAACCGGAAGAACCAAGATCAGAAAGCCGCTTTCCCGCTTCCGGCGTGGCTGAGTTCCCCGTGCTCCCGGTTCCCCGTGCTCCCGGTTCCCCGTGCTCCCGCGGGCACCGGTCGTCGCCCAGGGGCTCGTGCCTGCCGGTTCGCGGACGGCCGCGTCACAGACCACCCTCAAGATCAACCTAAGCTGAGTGGTAGTGGGCCGGTGCCCGTGGGGGCGTGCGGAGCGGGACCGCGCCGGAAGCGGGAGAATCTCAGGAAGGCAGCACGCGGACCGCGAGTGTGCAGGTGTCGTCGAAGGTGCTGGGTTCGTTGAGGGTCGCGTGCACGCGGGGCAGGTCCGGGCCGGCCGCGGCGAGCGCGTCGCGGACCCGGCGGAACTGGGCGGCCGGGTCGCCGGCGCGGCGCTCGACCAGGCCGTCCGTGTAGAAGAGGATCACGTCGTCCGGCGACAGCTCCGGCGTGCACTCCGGGTAGTCCGCGTCGTCGACGGCGCCGAGCAGCAGGCCGTGCGGGCGCTCCAGTTCGGTGGTGGCGCCGCACCGGGACAGCAGCGGCGCGGGATGGCCGGCCCGGGCCCACCGGAGGACGCGCGTCGCCGGATCGAAGACCGCGATCACGGCGGTGCCGGTGATGCGCAGCTGGAGGCAGAGCCGGTTGAGGTGATGCATCAGCACGCCCGGGTCGCGCAGGCCGATGGACAGCCAGGCGACCAGCGCGAACCTCAGGTGGGCCATGCCGCTGGCCGCGTCGAGGCCGTGGCCGGCGACGTCGCCGACCGCGAGCGCGACCAGGCCGTCGGGGAGTGTCTGCGCGTGGTACCAGTCGCCGCCGACCAGGACCGCGCGCTCGGCGGGCAGGTAGCTGACCATCGCCTCCAAGCCGGCCAGCGGGAACGGCTCGCGCGGCACCGGCTGGATCATGTTCTGCAGCTGGCCGGCGAGACGGTGCTCGGCGAGCGCGGTCATCTCGCGGGTCCGCAGCTGGTCGCCGAGCCGCTCGATCTCGGAGCGCGTGTCGACGCGCGCGGTCACGTCCTGCACCACCGCGTAGATCTTGATCGGCTTGCCCGCGCCGTCCCGTGCGGTGTCGGCCAGGATCCGCAGGTGCTTGATGGCGTCGCCGACCCGGAACCGCACGGTCACGTCCGAGGTGGCGCCGCTGTCGAGCGTCTGCCACGCGGTCTCGGCCAGCCCGCGGTCCTCCGGGAGCATCAGCGCGGCCTGCTCCATCCGGGACAGCGGACCGTCGGCCGGGTCCCGGCCGAAGACCGGGTACATCCCCGGGGACCACTCGGTCCGGCCGGTGTGCAGGTCGTACTCCGTCCAGCCGAGGCTGCCGAGCAGCTCGGTGTTGGTGAGCCGGCGCAGCTGCTCGTCCTCGCGCTGCCAGACCACCAGCAGGCCGCCGAGCATCGGCCGGACGCTGATCGTGAAGACGGAGCGGGCGACCACGCCGGACTCCGCCTGGTCGTAGACGAAGTCGGGCAGCTCGCCGGGCTCGCCGGTCTCCAGCACGTGCAGGTAGAGCTGCCAGAGTGGCCCGCCGATCATGGTGGGGTAGAGCCCGGCCACGGTGCGGTCCCGGCGGGCGGTGCCACGGTTGTAGATGTCCGGCACCTGACCGCCGGCCGCGGCGATCCGGAAGTCGGTGACGGCGCCGTCCGGGCCGGTGACCGGCACGAGCCAGGAGCAGCCCGCGGGCAGGCCGGCGAGAATCTCCTGGACGATCGCAGCGGCCTGCTCCGGGGCAGGCGCGCCGTCGTCAGCCATTGCGACAGTTTATCCGCAGCCCGATGGCGTTCTCGTCGTGGATGCGGGCGACTCGTGCACGGTGTGGCGCCATCGTCCGGTGATAGGCCCCAAACGGGATGTATCGAGGTTATTGAATATGGACATAGGGTCGGCGGCATGCGCCTCTCTCGCCTCATAGCCGCCGCCGGTCTGGTGATCGCCGGTCTGCTCGCGCCGTCCGCTGCCGTGGCGGCGCCCGCGCCGGAACCGGACTTCGGCATCCAGGTCGTCAACGGGCGGCCGGCCACCGAGAACTACTCGTTCATGGTCTACGTGTCCGGTTGCACCGGCTCGCTGATCAAGAACAACTGGGCCGTCACGGCCGCACACTGCCCCACCCCTTCGACGGTACGTGTCGGAAGCGTCAACCGGACCAGCGGCGGCACGGTCGTCGCCGTGACCCGCGCGATCACCCACCCGCGGATCGACGTCAAGCTGCTGCAGCTCGGCTCCGCGGTCTCCTACGCGCCCGCGCCGATCCCCACGGCGTCCGGCGCGGTCGGCACCGCCACCCGGATCATCGGCTGGGGCCAGACCTGCCCCACCCGGGGCTGCGGCTCCACGCCCACGGTCGCGAACGAGCTGGACACCTCGATCGTGGCGGACAGCCGGTGCTCCAGCATCGACGCCGCGTACGAGATCTGCACGAACAACACGAACGGCAACGCGGGCGCCTGCTACGGCGACTCCGGTGGCCCGCAGGTCCGCAGCGTCGGTGGGCGCTGGGAACTGATCGGCGTCACCAGCCGGGCCGGCAACAACAGCGCCACCTGCGCCACCGCGCCGTCCATCTACGGTGACCTGCCGTCGATCCGCGCCTGGGTCAACACGCAGGTCGGCGGTCTCCCCGCCTGACGTCCCGTTCCCGTGGGGCCGGTGCCGGGCGCCGGTCCCACAGGCATGATGGGTGCATGATCGGCTTCCCCGTCAGTCCCGTCAGCCTCGGCACGTCGTTCCTGGGCAACCCGGCGCAGCCGGACGGCTCACCCGCTCCGGAGTCCGCCGCGCTCGCGCACGCGCTGCTCACCGGCCCGTCCGCGCTGATCGACACATCCAACAACTACGCGGCCGGGCGCAGCGAGACCGCGCTGGGCCTGGCCCTGCGCTCGTCGGGTCTCCCGCAGGGCAGGACCGTGGTCACCAAGGTCGACGCGGACCCGGAGACCGGCCGGTTCGACCGGGACCGGGTGTGGCGCTCGTTCGAGGAGAGCACCGCGCGGCTCGGCCTCGACCGGCTGCCGCTGCTGCACCTGCACGACCCGTACACGATCACGGTCGAGGAGGCGTTCGCCCCCGGCGGCGCCGTGCAGGGCCTGCGCGAGCTGAAGGAGCAGGGCCTGGCCGGCGCGATCGGCGTCGCGGCCGGCGAGATCGGCCTGATGACCCGGTACGTCACCAGCGGCGCGTTCGACGTGCTGCTCACCCACAACCGCTACACGCTGGTCGACCGCCGCGCCGAGCCGCTGATCGCGTCGGCTGTGGCTCTCGGCATGGGCGTCTTCAACGCGGCCCCGTTCGGCGGCGGCCTGCTCGCCGGCCGTGACACCCGCTACGCCTACCGCGAGGCCTCGGCCGAGCTGCTGGCCTGGGTCGACCGCGCGCGGGCGGTCTGCGCGGACTTCGCTGTCTCGCTGCCGGCGGTGGCGCTGCACTTCTCGCTGCGCAATCCGGACATCGACTCGACGATCGTCGGCGTCAACCGCATCGAGCGCATCGCCGACCTGGAGACCATGCGCACCACGCCGATCCCGGCCGAGCTGTGGCCGGCCCTCGACGCGCTCGGCACCCCACCGTCGACGATCGAGGACTGAGCCGTGGACGCGATCATCCGCGAATGGCACGCCGACGAGGGCTGGGGCGTGATCGATTCCCCGGACACGCCCGGCGGCTGCTGGGCCCATTTCAGCGCCGCGGCCGCCCCGGCCGTCTTCCGGCCGGGCCAGCGGGTTCACCTCGAATGGGAGTCCCCGGGTCAGGACGGCTATCCGTTCCGCGCCATTCGCTTCTGGCCGGCCGGCAGCCCTCCGCGCGACCGCCCACCGGCCGCCCCCGGCACCGCGTACTCCAGCAGCCTCTCGCTCTCCTTCGACCCGCCGGGCGGCGAGTGAGCACGAGCCCGCGCGGCGTGCCGATCGAGGGCGCCGAACAACGTCCTGGCTCAGCCCGCCACTGCGGATGATCAGCAGACGCGCCGGACTCGGAGGCGGCCTGCGCGGCGGTCACCGGCCTGATCTGCGGTGGGGACTACAGGTCGCCGCGCGAGCAGACGCTGATCTACGAGATGTACGCGTATGCGAACCACGACCCGGCCGTAGCGGAGATCGCCCGTGCCTGGGTCCGGCGCAGCCACGCCAGCCTGGCGCTGCACTTCGACGAGCGGGCCTGCCGCGCGATGGACGCGCTGATCGAGGGCTGTCGATGCATCAGCTGCTGGAGGGCGTGCCGCTGGACCGGGAGATGGTGCTCGCCACGATCACCGCGGTCGCGGCCCGGTTCCCGCTCCGCGACGGCGCACGGAGCGGGACCCTCAGGGGCATTTAGACCAACATCAGCCGGTACGTTCGGGTCTGCGTCCCGTCCTCGCCGGTCACCGTGATGACGCGGTTGCGGCCCTCGGCGCGCACGGCCACCGAGGCGTATGGATCGGCCACCGTCGTGATCACCGCCTTCTCCGGCTTCCGGACGTCGACGCGGTAGGAGTCGCGGTCCGGGTCGAAGCCGCGCACCGGCACGCCGTCCACGGACAGCGCGGTCAGCGCCGCGTCCGCGGAGACGCCGGGCGCCTTCGCCAGCACCTCCAGCTCGGCCACGGTCAGGTAGCCGTTCGGCGCGGTGGTCAGCACCACGCAGATCGTGTCCGCCGGGCCGCCCGGCAGCGGCACCGTCGTGGTGGCGCCGTCCACCGCGACCTCGGGACCACCGGTGCAGGTGCCGTCCGGGCCCGGCACGCCGGCCCGGACGCTCCGCGCGACGCCGCCGCCGGACGCGGAGTCACGGTAGTGGTGCACGACCACGCCGGTCACGTCGCGCGCGGACGGGAGCGTGGCCGTCAGCGTCTCGGACGGGGTGCGGCCGGTGGACCGCCAGTTCGACCAGGCCTTGTCCGTGGTGACGCCGTTGGTCAGGCCCGCGGTCGAGTAGCCGCCCTCGGTGAAGCTCGCCGCCACCGACACCCCGGTCACGGCCGCCGGCACCGGCGCGGTCACCTGGATGCGCACGGTCGCGGGGACGGTCCGCCCGTCGGCCAGCCGTGCGGTGCCGCGCGCCTCGGTCACGCCGATCGTGGTGAGCGGCGGGACCGGCCCCCAGGTGACCGGCAGCTCCGCGCGCCCGCCGTGGTCGCCGAGCCCGGTCACGGTCGCGGGCAGCGCGGGCACGCCACCCTGGTAGGCCTTGGCGCGCGCCGGCGCGGTGGCCCGGAACGTGTCCACCGTGACCTCGGCCGTCGCCACGATCGCGCGGCCCAGCACGTCGGTCGCGGTGCCGCGCACGGTCACCGTGCCCGGCTTCCGCCACGCCTTCGCGGACGGCATCGTCCAGGTCACCGGCAGCACGCGGCCCGGTGTCGCGGTCACGGTCGCGGGCAGCGCGGGGACCCGGCCGGGCAGCGTGTACGTCCGGACCGGGTCCGTCGAGGTCACGGTCTCGTCGCGCAGCGCCCACCGCTGGTTCGCGCCGGACGTCGGCGTCCAGAGCCCGGCCGGCGAACCGTCCGCGGTCGCCTGCCCCGGGATCTCCAGCACCCGGCGCGCGGCCACGTTGATCAGTGTGTACGTGCCGTCGCCGGTGGTGGACAGTGTCCACAGTGCACCGTCGTCGGCCGCGCCGGCCGGCGCCTCGGTCAGCACCGTGCCGCCGCGCACGGCCAGGCGCCGCCCGGTGCCCGCGTTGGTCACCGTGTAGCGGGCCCGGTTGCTGACGGAGTCACCGGTCAGCGTCCACAGCTGGTCCGCGCGGGCCGGGTCGCCGGTGCGGATCGTGGCGTCCGCGCTCAGCGACCGCCCGCTCTGCACCCCTTCCAGGCGGTAGGTGTGCCCGGGGGTGACGTGTGAGCCCGCGACTCCGGACACGCCGGTGACCAGGAACGTGGTCACCGACTCGGCCGGCACGGTCAGCGTGGCCCTTCCGGCCGCGACCCGGACCGCGCCGCCGCGCACGAGCTTCCCGGACGCGCTCGTCACCACCGGCGTGACGGTCGCGTCCGCGGCCGTCGTGCCGAAGCGGGTCAGGTCCAGCGTGACGTCGCGGGCCGTGGCGGTGCCGTTCGCGTGCACGACCGTGGCGCCCCGGCCGTCCGCGGTGATCGCGGCCGCGCTTGCCGTGTCACCGACCTTCACCATGTGGTCGCCGGGCCGGATGAAGTGGGTGAAGTTGCGGATCGTGTCGAACTTCGTGTTCGTCCGGATCGGGCAGGTCGCGAGCGTGTCCGCCGCGGTGCAGTCGAACGGCACGTGGATGCTGCCCCACTGCAGGTTGCCCTCCGCGACCATGTTGTCCATGTCCTCGATCGGCTGCCACAGCACCCAGGCCGTGGGCTCCAGCTCGCGGAGGTCGTCGATGATCCGCTGGGCCATGCCGAGCCCGGAGTTCATGCTCGTGTAGTCGTTGCCCCAGCTGCCCTCGACCTCGCTCATCCACAGCGGGCGCTGCTCGGCCTTGGCCACGTCGCGCGCGGCGGTCCGCTGGCCGGTGCCGTAGGTGTGCACGTTCAGCTGCGTCACCGCGTCCCGGGCGGCCGGGGTGAGGCCGTACCAGTCCGTGACGAACGTGCCCGGGTTCGTCTCATCAGGAGCGGAGACCCTGGCGCGGGTACGGGCGGTGGCCAGCCGCCCGGCCAGCGCCTCGATCACCGTGGCCTGTAGCGCGGGCCCGGCGTGCGCACCCTCCTGCCGCCCGCCGGTCGGCTGCCCGTCCGGGCCCAGCGTCGTACCCCAGTAGTTGGTGTTCGGCTCGTTCAGCGGGTCGATCGTGTCGAACGCGATGCCGTGCGCGGACTCCAGGTGCTCGGTGACCCGCACGAGGTATTCCGCGAACTCGTCCGCCTTGTCCGCGCGGATCTGGTCCTGCGACGCGTCGAAGCCGCCGCTGACGTACCCGCTGACGGTCTGGAACCACGGCGGCGAGTTGCTGAACGCCTCCCACGTGTCGACCTCGTCCTTGACCTGGTCGACCCACCAGCGCTGGTTCGGGTCCGCGTCCCAGTCCCAGTGGCCCGGGTTCTGCGGGTCCCACCATTCCCTGTCCTGCGGGCCGAGCGCGGACGGCGCCCTCCACCAGCCCGGCACCGCGCCGCCCGGCCGCAGGTAGGGCTCGACCGTGGGCGCGTTGCCGCCGCCGATGTTGTAGCGCGCGATGTTGAGGTTGAGGCCGTCCGCGCCGAAGACCAGGTCCACCAGGCGCTCCCGGATCTCGTCCGGGTAGCCGCCGGTGGCGTGCGCCATCCAGACCAGGCTGGTGCCCCAGCCCTGAAACTCCTCCTGCTGGTACGACGGGTCGACGCTGATCGTCCAGGCCGGGTTCTGGATCGCGGCGGCTCCCGCGTGAGCCGGTGGGACGGCGAGGGCGGTGGTGGACAGCACGGCCGCCACGGTGGCGGCCAGCGGTGGGAGGAAGCGGTGCCGTGCGGTCATCGGCTGCCTTTCCGCTCGATGGGGACGGCCCGGCGCGACCGGTGGCGGCCCCGCCCGTGAGCGATGTTTACGTAAACATCGACGGGCCTTCGGAAAGTCCATCGTGGCGATCGACAACTGTCAAGGAGTACACACCGCGTGCCGTTCGGCATGATCGGGTGCAACCGTCCGCATCAGGGGCGCGTGTTGGTCGCGAACGGCGGGGGACGCCGCGACACAACGGGGAGGGGCAGATGACCATGGTCAGCGAAGCGGCCAGGGCATTGACCGACGACACGGGACCACCGACGTTCGAGTCGTTCTACGCGGCGCACTTCCAGCGGCTGTCACTGCAGCTGTTCGCGTACACCGGTGACTTCGGCCAGGCCCAGGACGTCGTGCAGGAGGCCTTCTGCCGCGCGCTTCCCCGGTGGGAGAAGGTCTCCCACTACGACGACCCGCTCGCCTGGCTGCGCAAGGTGGCCTGGAACCTGGCGACCAGCCGGTTTCGCCGGCTGCGCGTCCAGCAGGCACATGCCCGCCGCTATCGTGAGGAACACGTCGATGGACCCGGTCCCGACCGGGTCGCTCTGGCCCGCGCGCTCGCCACTCTGCCGGAGAAGCACCGGCGCGCCGTCATCCTCTACCACCTCGCCGATCTGTCCATAGCGCAGATCGCCGAGCAGGAGGACGTCGCCGAGGGGACCGTCAAGTCCTGGCTGCACCGCGGCCGCACCGCCCTCGCCGCCCAGCTCATCGACGCCTGAACGGAGCACCAGTCATGATGGACGAAGAGTTCCACTCGAGCGCGATCGACGACGCGTTCGCCTCCTTCCGCAGCGGCCCCGAGCTGCCCGCCCCGCTGGGCCCGGGCGCGGCCCGCGCCACCGTGCGCCGCCGCCGTCAGGCGCGCGCGGGCGTCACCGGCGGCCTCACCGCGCTGCTCATCGCCGCGCCGGTCGCGGCCTATGCGGCCGGCGTGATCGGCACGAACGATCCGCCGGTCACCCCGGCCACCGCGCCGCCGTCCCCGTCCGCGACCAGCCCGTCGCCGTCGCCGTCGGCGAGCGCGGACGGTGCCGGATCGGTGCCGGACGGCCGGATCGACGAGCTGACCCTGAGGAATTCGACGATCGACCTGCCGGCGTGGCCCTATGCGGGCAAGGACCACTGCCCGGCCGGTCAGCAGCGGTTCACCGACCATCCGCCCGGCCAGGCGACCGGCCCCCAGGTCACGCTGGAGTCCGTCGCCTACGTCGACGTGGACCACGACGGCGCGCAGGAGACCGCCGCGGTGATCGCGTGCCAGTGGTCGCAGGCTCCGGAGCTGCGCGTCGTCGTCTTCGATCGGGATGACAACGACAAGATCATCACGATCGGGGACGTGGTCGCGACGAAGTCGAACGGCCGCGCCGACGGGCTGCCGGAGAACATCCGCGCGGTGCGGGCATCCGGCAACGACGTCCAGGTGGAGGTCGGTGACCTCATGATCTGCTGCGCCGGCTCGGCCGACGTGATCAGGTGGCAGTGGCGCACCTACTCGCTGGACGGTGACACCTTCCGGCAGACCGGCGGCGAGACCAGCTTCCAGCCGAACCCGGACGCCGGTGTGGGGCACGGCGCCTCGCCCACCCCGACCGGCTCGCCCGGCAGGCTGGACGACCTGCGGGTGGTGACCGCGGGCATGTCGGGCACGGTCACGGGCGGCACGTTCACCGGCACGCTCGACATCACGTTCGTCAACGGCGGGCCACAGTCGGTCCACCCGGTCCTCGGGTTCGCGCTGCCGGAGGGCGCGGAACTCAAGAACGTGCCGGCGGGGTGCGCGCGCGATGACGACGCGGACGTCGGCAACCCGGACGGGGAGACCCGCGCGGTCTATGTCTGCCCGTACCCGGTGACCCGGGGCGGCAGCGAGGTCAAGGCCGGCCCGTTCGAGATCACCGGCCCGGCCTCGGCGTTCCCGTCCGGCGCGCTGAAGGTCGCGTACGTCGAGGTGCGGGGTACCGATGATCCCGGCGTGTGGCCGGCCCCGGGCGACGCGATGCCGGAGACGAACCTCGTCAACAACTTCACCAACGTGACGTTCACGGTCGGCTGAGCGACGGGGCCCCGCTCCGCGCGGAGCGGGGCCCCGTCGCCGTGCCGTCGCCGCCGAATCCCGAGCTGTACGTACTCGGCTCAGCCGAGTACGTACACCAGCTCGTCCAGCCACTCGCCGTGCCGGCCGCTGGCCTGGACCAGGTGCACGAAGTCCCGCGCCTCCGCCCGCAGCGCCGGCCCGGCCTGCGGTCGCAGCCGCTCCATCAGGTACTCGATCGGCACCGAGTCGTCCAGCGCCTCCCGGAACGCGTCGGTCACGCCGGTCTCCAGCACGGCCAGCGCGGGCTCCAGCGGCGTGGCCACGCCCGCCACGATCCGGTCCCAGCGCTGCAGCCGGTCGACCGGCGACGGCCGGCCGGACCCGTGCCGCTCGGTCATCGCGGCGGCCAGGTGCGCGCGCAGCACGGACGACCGCACGCTCGCCGCGGCCGGGTAGGTGAGGTGGTCGAGTCGCCCGTCGCCGCGCCGGCCGACCATGGCGCAGAACGCGCGGCATCGCTCCGCGGCCGAGACCACGGCCGCGGCCAGCAGCACCTCGCCGATCACGCGCACCGGGTGGCCGCCGTCCGGCAGCAGCCGCGCGGACGCCTCCACCAGCACGTCCGCGGCGAACAGGTCGGCCACGGTCTCGGCGCGAACGTCCGCCGGGCGCAGCGGCCGCCGGTGCAGCACGTCGCCGATCAGGTCGTGCCCGTCGTGCCGGCGCGCGGCCAGCAGCATGGTGCGCACGGACGCGTCGGTGAGCGGGCCGCGGGCGTGCGTGCGCGGGTCCGCGAAGTGGCCGAACTCGTGCGCGAGCGCGAAGAACCACAGCGCCAGCCGGTCCTCGGAGTCGGCCGAGGTCTCCAGCGAGCCGGTGCGCGGCGCGGTCCAGTCCCGGTCCAGGAACGCGGCCACGCCGCAGCGCGCGGCGAGATCGGTGTCGCCGAGCCGCAGCGCGGTCTCCGCCAGCAGGTGCAGGGCCGCCTGACGGCAGAGGATCCGGCGGGTACGCGCGGTCAGCCCGTCGGCCAGCAGCAGCGTGCGGATCAGCAGGCCGGACGCGAGCGACCGGCGGCTCCACGCCACCACCGGCTGCGGCAGCCCGGGCAGCGCCAGCACCTCGGGCGTGCCGTCGTCGACCCAGACCAGCGTGGCGTCCGTGCCGAGCCGCGCCGCCACGATGTCGAGCACCGTGTTCATCGGCGTGTGCACCTGGCGGGGGTAGACCGACCAGGCCACGCCCGCGCCGACGACCGGCGGGACGGCGCGCCGCAGACGCTGCCGCAGCAGCTGATCGGCCTCCACCGGCCAACTATCGGCCAGAATCGATAGCCGGGGGAAGGGGCTGTTAGGTCAGAGCGGCGACAGTCGCGGGGACGGCCGTGCCGAGCGCGGCCCAGGTGGCCGGGCCGACCACGCCGTCCTCGCGCAGCACGTGCGCGCGCTGGAAGCCGCGCAGCGCCAGCTCGGTCTCCAGGTCCACGATGCCGGTCACGTCCGCCAGGTGGCCGAGCACCAGCAGCCGCTCCTGCAACAGCACCACCTCGGCGCCGCTGTCCTGCGCGTGCAGCTCCGCGCGATGGCCGAGCGGCCGGTACCAGAGCACGTCCGGGTCCCAGTGGTTCTCCACCGCGTGCGCGGCCGTGCGGAACAGCGCGCGGTCGGCCGCGTTCCGCTGCGTCGCGCCCTGGATGCGACCGTGGTCCGCCGCGGCCCGCCAGTCGCCGGCCACGCAGTCCGCGCGCAGGTCCGGCCAGCCGGAGAAGTCCGGGCCGTGTGCCCAGGCCAGGCTGAGCAGCGCCAGCTGGGCGTCGGCCGGCCAGCGCGGGAACCCGGCGAACTCCGGCGTGCGGACCAGCCGGTCCTCCAGCGCGGCGAGCCGGCGCGCGGCCAGCTCGTCCACGCCGTCCTCGGTGAGCCGGACCGCGGTGCGCCCGGCGAAGTCGTGCGGTCGCCCGGCCAGGTCCGGCCGGCTCTGCACGGTCGTGTACGCCTCCCGGATCTGGCGCGTGGAGGCGCCGACGGTCGGCTCGTCGGCCAGCACGAACGGCAGCGTGGCCGCCTCGTCCATCGACTCCAGCCGGCACCCGGTGCCGATCGTGACCAGGCCCCACCCGTCCAGGTAGAGGTACGGCGTGCGGCCCTCGATGGGTTCGGTGAACGCCAGGAACGCGTCGGACACGGAGCTTCTCATGCGAAGAGCGTAGGGATTCCCGTACCCCTATGACGTGATTTATTGGTTTTTGCCGGTGGTGCGCCGCGCCCGGGACATGTCGCCGAGTCCGCGCATCATTCGGTGAACGGGCGCTCGGCATACTTGGGCCATGGCCGACATCTCCCTCGCCCCCGCCGACGCCGGCGACGCCCTCGCCGCCGAGGTGACCGCGCTGATCAACGAGGTCTACGCGGCCGGCGAGAAGGGCATCTGGCGGGATGAGACCGCGCGCACCGACATCGCCGAGACCGCCTCGCTCATCCGCGCCGGCGAGATCGTGGTCGCCCGACTCGGCACGGAGCTGGCCGGCAGCGTCCGCGTCCAGCGGCTGCCGGGCGGCGAGGGCGAGTTCGGCATGCTCGCGGCTCATCCCCGGCACCGCGGCATCGGCCTCGGCCGCGAGCTGGTCACGTTCGCCGAGGGCTGGGCGCGGGCGCAGGGCCTGACCGTGATGCAGCTGGAGCTGCTCTACCCGACCGAGTGGGAGCATCCGGTCAAGGCGTTCCTGCGCGAGTGGTACCTCCGGATCGGCTACCGGATCGTGCGGACGGCCGACTTCGCCGAGGTCTACCCCGCGCTCGCCCCGCGGGTGGCCACCCCCTGCGACTTCCTCGTCTTCCACAAGCAGCTCTGACGTTCTCCGCACGGCAACTCTGACGTTCTCCGCACGCCCGCGGGCACCGGTCGGCCGCGGGCGGCCTCCCTTCCGGTCCCGCCGCCAGTCGCGGTGGAGTCGCCAGCGAGCGGGCGCTGCCTCAGTGGCCTTTATTGCGAAATATCGGGCGCAGGCGCCCGGCGTGCGCCGCGGGTGCGCGGGTGCCGGGGTGCGTGCGGGTGCGCGGGTGCGCGGGTGCGCGCGGGGGGAGTGTGGGTCGGGACGGGGGTGTTGTCGGTGCTGGTGGGAGGGGGGTGGCGGGCGGTGGATCGTCGGTCGGGCGGCTGAGTAAACTAAGTTTACTTGGTTGGTGAGAGGGGATGCGGTTATGGAGAAGCGATCGAAGACGCTGACTGCCAACAGTGCGGTCGGGGACTGGCTGGATCATGAAAAGGGCGGTCCCGCGCTGCGTGAGCTGCTCGGGCGGGGTGGCTTCGACGAGTCCGCGCTCGAGCCGGCCCGCTCGCTGCCGCTCGCCAAGCTCGTCGAGCTGAGCGGGGGCCGGCTGCCGGCGGAGGTCGTCGAGGGCCTGGTCCTGGCCGTCAACGACGGTGTGGTGCCGGACGAGGAGGAGGGCACGTGGACCGAGCGGATCACGCCGGGCCGGTTCGCCGGGAAGACCGTGATCGTGACCGGCGCGGCCTCCGGCATAGGCCGCGCCGTCGCCTCCCGGGTCCTGCGCGAGGGCGGCCGGGTAGTCGCGGTCGACCTGTCCGCGGACCGGCTCGGCGGTCTCGAGGGCCTCGGCGGCGACGTGGTCACGGTGGCCGGCGACATCACCGACCCGGCGAGCATCGACCGGATCGTGGAGGCGGGCGGGCCGCGCATCGACGGTCTCGCGAACGTGGCCGGCATCCCGGACGACTTCTCGCCCGCCCACCTGGTCACCGACGCGATCTGGGACCGGGTCTTCGCGGTCAACGTGGACGGCCTGTTCAAGCTGACCCGCGCCGTGCTCCCGGTGATGATGGCGGCCGGCCGCGGCGCGATCGTGAACGTCGGCTCGGAGGCGTCGCTGCGCGGCAACACGGCCGGCCTGGCCTACACGGCGGCGAAGCACGCGGTGCTCGGCATCACCCGGAGCACCGCGTTCATGTACGGACCGCACGGCATCCGGGTGAACCTGGTCGCGCCGGGCGGGGTGGCGACGGGCATGGCGCCCGGCACCTCCGAGGCCGGCCGTGCCCGCCTCGGCCCGTTCCTGGCGCAGATCCCGAGTGTGGCGCTGCCGGAGCACCTGGCCGCGTCGATCACGTTCCTGCTCAGCGACGACGGCATCAACATCAACGGCGCGGTGCTGCCCTCGGACGGCGGCTGGTCGGTCCAGTAGGCCCGCTACGGCGTGAGGACGGCCTGCAGCAGCGCGCCGTACCGTACCGCAAGATCATCAGGGTCGGCGGCGAGCAGTTCCGCGTCGCCGACCACCCACAGCGCATAGGTGAGGCCGCCCACCAGCGCGCCCGCGATCCGAGCGCGCAGGTCCGCGTCCGGGCCGGAGAGCCGCGCGCGCAGCGGCGCCACGAACGACCGCTCGTGCACCTCGCGCAGCCGGTCCGCGATCAGGACCTCGCCGCTGCCGCCGACCAGCGCCAGGAACGCGCCCCTGATGTGCGGCTCGGACGCGAGCACGACCGCGATGAACCGCGGGCCCAGCTCGGACAGCGGCACACGCAGCAGCGGCTCGTCGTCGATGGTCAGGTCCATGGTCTCCAGGAACAGCAGCTCCTTGCTGCCGAAGTGCCGGATGACCAGCGCCGGGTTCGCCTGCGCGTCCGTCGCGATGTCCCGCACCGACGTGCGTGCGTATCCGCGCTCCCGGAACAGCCGGGCCGCCGACGACCGGATCTCCTCCCGGGTCGCGTCCGCGGATCCCCGTCTGACCATGCGCGACATCCTAATTCGTCGCGTTCCGGCCTCGGCACGACCTCGGAGACGACGCGGCGCGGTACGCCGACCCGGCAGGCCGTGATCCCCCGCGCGGGGGATCGCCGGTTGATCCCCGTGCGGGGACGCGCCGGTCCGGTCGCGCACATACCGTCGGTGATGTCGCGCCGCATCTCGCCGCGCACGGACGTGGAGGAGCGCCCATGGCGGTAGCGACATGAGCAACCGTTACGCTGCGCGGGTGCTGCAGCGAGTGCCGTGGATCGACCGGATTCGCCGCGAGTGGCAGGCACTCGGCGTCACGGTGCGCGATGCAGTGACAGCGCTCCTCTTCGCCGCGCTGGGGTTCTTCCCGCCGCTCGCGCTCGTCGGCACCCGGCTCGGTGAGCTGCCGATCCGGCCGCTGGACGCGCTCGGCGTCGTGGCCGGGCTCGCCATGACCGTGCCGCTGGCGCTGCGCCGCACCCGGCCGGCGGTCACGATCGCGCTGGTGTCGGCCGGCTTCGCCGTCCAGGAGCTGCGGGGGTACGCGTCGTTCGCCAGCATCGGCCTGCTGGTGGCGCTCTACAGCGCGGGCGCGTACCAGCGGCGCCTCCGGCGGTCGGCCGTCGCGGTCCTGACCGTGGCGTACGTGCTGCTCGCGGCCGGTCTGGTCGCCGCCGGGTCGTCCGCGTCCCCGGACGCGTACCCGCTGTTCTATCTGGCGCTCGCCGCCGCCTGGACGTTCGGCGCGTGGGCCCGCTGGGCACGCGCCACCGAGGCGGAGCGACGCCGGCTCGCCGCGCGGACCGCGCTGGCCGCGGAGCGCGAGCGGATCGCCCGGGAGCTGCACGACGTGGTCACCCACCATGTCACCGCGATGGTGGTGCAGGCCGGGGCCGCGCAGTTCGTGGCGTCCTCGGAGGAGAAGGTCACCACGAACCTGGCCGCGATCGGCGACACCGGCCGCCGTGCGCTCGGCGACCTGCGCGACCTGCTCGGCGTGCTCGATCCGGCCCGTCGCGCGCCGATGGACCGGCTGCCCACGCTCGCGCAGGTCGCGGAGCTGGTGGAGCAGTCCCGGGCGGCCGGCCAGCCGGTCGAGCTGCGCGAGGAGGGCGACCGGCCGGACCTGGGCGCGGGCCGCGAGCTGGCCGCCTACCGCGTGGTGCAGGAGGGGCTGACGAACGCGCTGAAGTACGCGACCGGCGCCCGCACGCTGGTCCGGCTCGCCTGCCGCACCGACGGCGTCGACATCGAGGTGACCACGTCCGGCGCGGCCCGCCCGGTGCCAGGCGTGGGCGGCTCCGGCCGTGGCCTGGCCGGGCTGCGCGAGCGCGTCGAGCTGTTCGGCGGCGTGTTCGAGTCCGGCCCCCGCCCGGACGGCGGATTCACCGTTCGGGCCCGCATCCCCGTAGGAGACCTGGCATGAGGCGAGGTAGGAGACCTTGCATGAGGCGAGGTAGGAGACCTGGCATGAGGCGAGCACGACGTGACCGAGGCGCCGCGGTGATCCCGGCATGAGCATCACGGTCCTGGTCGCGGACGATCAGGCGCTGATCCGGACCGGATTCGTCACGATCCTGGACGCACAGGACGACATGACCGTGGTCGGCGAGGCGAGCGACGGGCGGTCCGCCGTGGACACCGCGCTGCGGCTGCGGCCGGACGTGGTGGTGATGGACGTGCGCATGCCGGTCATGGACGGCATCGAGGCGACCCGGCGGCTGGCCGGGGCCGGCGTCCGGGACCCGATGAAGATCCTGGTCGTGACGACCTTCAACCTTGATGAGTACGTGTACGAGGCGCTTCGCGCCGGTGCGGCCGGGTTCCTGCTCAAGGACGCGTCGCCGCACGCGTTCGTGGCCGGTGTGCGCACGGTCGCGCGCGGCGACTCGCTGATCGCGCCCGAGGTCACCCGGCGGCTGATCGGCCGGTACGCGGCCCGCCTCCGCCCGGCCGACCCCGCGGTCACGGCGGAGTCCGCGCTGACGCCGCGCGAGCTGGAGGTGCTGCGGCTGATCGCGGGCGGCCACTCGAACGCGGAGATCGCCGCGGAGCTGGTGATCGGTGCGGAGACGGTCAAGACGTACGTCTCCCGCATCCTCGCCAAGCTCGACCTGCGCGACCGCGTGCAGGCCGTCGTCTACGCCTACCGCACCGGCCTGGTCAGCCCGAACGACTGACGCCACGCCCCTCGGCCGCGACAATCGCCGGCGATCCCGGTGCGGCGGCGCGGCGGCGTGGCGTGCGGCGGCGCGGCGGTGCGGCGATCCCCCGTGCGGCGGCGCGGCGGCGTGGCGTGCGGCGGCGCGGCGGTGCGGCGATCCGGCGTGCGGCGGTGCGGGGTGCCGCGGTGCGGCGTGCGCGGTGCGGCGTGCGCGGTGCGGGGTGCGCGGTGCGGCGTGCGCGGTGCGGGGTGCGGCGGTGCGGCGTGCGGCGATTCGGCCGCTTGGGCAGCCCGGCCTGCTGGCCTAGGCGAGCAGGCCGGCGCGGCGGCCGAAGACCGCGCCGGCGGTCAGGCCGGAGCCGCCCGGGTAGTTTCCGCTGAACAGGCCGCCGAGCATCTCGCCGCAGACGAACAGGCCGGGGAGGTGCTCGCCGTCCGGGGTCAGCACGCGGCCGTGGTCGTCCGCGCGGAGACCGCCGAACGTGAACGTGATGCCGCAGGTGACCGGGAACGCGTAGAACGGCGGCGTGCGGATCGGCAGCGCCCAGTTGCTCTTCGGCGGCGACGTGCGTGCGGCGCGCCCGTCCTTGATGGACGGGTCGAATCGTGTTGACGTGTTGATTGACATGTTGAATGTATTGACCGTCTCGATGAACTCGTCAACATGTACTCCCATCCCGGCAGCCAGCTCCGCCAGCGACGGCGCGACGACCACGGTCGCGCCCGGCGCGTCGTACTCCTCCGTGCGCAGCATCGGCCGGATCTCCGCGTCGAAGACCTGGAACGCCACGCCGCCGGGCTGCCGCAGGATCTCCCCGCCGTACCGGGCGTAGGTGTAGTTCCGGAAGTCCGCGCCCTCGTCCAGGAACCGCCGGCCGTCCCGGTTCACCACGATGCCCAGCGGATAGCTCTGCCGGGTCAGCCGGTTGGTCAGCGCACGATCGCCGGTGCCGGGCGCGCCCGCGTCCCAGGCCACGCTGTGGCACGACGACCAGTCGCCACCCCGGCCCGCCCCGGTCGCGAGCGCCGCGCGCAGCATGTCGCCGGTGTTCAGCGGCGTGCCCCGGACCAGCGCGCGCTCCCAGCCGTCGCCGAGATGCTCACGCCGCCACGCCGGATCCGCCTCGAACCCGCCCGCGGCAAGCACCACCGACTCCGCCGCCACCGTGCCCTCGCCGTCCGGCCCCCGATAGCGCACGCCGACCACCCGCCCGGTCCCGCTCCCGGCCACGCCCGCGATCCCGGGCCCGATCCCGCCTCCGGTCACGCTCCCGGGATCGCTCCCGGCCGCGTTCTCGGGCTCACGCGCGTTCTCGGGCTCGCGCGCGTTCTCGGGCTCGCGCGCGTTCTCGCGCAGCAGTTCGCCGGCGCGGCAGCCGTAGCGGACTTCGACGCCGGCCGCGGCGGCCGCGGCCGTGTGCTGTGCGATCAGCCCCTTGCCGCCGCCGGTGCTGCCGGCCGCGAGCCCGCCCCAGAACACGTGCCGGCCGTCGGCGTCCTGATAGGACTGCCGCTCGTACATCAGCCGGAAGCGCAGTCCGCGCGAGTGCAGCCAGCCCAGCGTGGCCCGGCTCTCCCCGGCCAGTGCGGCGGCCAGCACCGGATCCGTGCGCCCCTCGGTGACCCGTTCAAGATCAGAGACGAAGGCGCCCGGCGGGTACGGCGGGAGCACGGTCTCCGCGTGCCGGTCGTCGTGATCGAGGATCTCGGCCAGGTCCGGCAGCCCCGCGTGCGCGACCCGGAACGCGCCGGCCGTGTAGAAGCTGTTGCCGCCGGCCTCGTCCGGATCGCCCTTCTCCAGCAGCAGCACCCGGCGCCCACGCCCGGCCGCGGCCAGCGCGGCGCAGAACCCCGCGTTGCCGCCGCCCACGACCACGACGTCATAACGATCGTCGATCACGGCGACCTCCGCAACATTGAAAGGCTTGAAGATCCAACTCGGCGAATGTATACAGAGACGGGTCGTCGAGTCCACGGTAGGGAGGCGGTGCGATGCGCTGGCGCGGTTCGGTGCCGTACGCGGCCGCCGCATTGGTCGGGGTTCTGCTGGTCGCGACCACGCTGGCCGGGCGCGGTGAACAGGCCGACGCCGGGTTCCTGCACGGCCGTCAGCTGCGGCTGATGGCCCCGGCCGCGCCCGGTGGAGGCTGGGACCAGACCGCGCGCGAGATGCAGGCCGCGCTGCGCGGGACGGCCGGTCGCACCGAGGTCTACAACGTGGCCGGCGCGGGCGGCACGATCGGGCTCAGTCAGTTCGTCCGGCACGACGGCGATCCGACCCAGGTGATGGTGTTCGGCCTGGTCATGGTGGGTGCGATCGAGAGCGACGACGCGCCGGTGCGGCTGGATCGGACCACGCCGCTGGCCCGGCTCACCACGGACTACGAGATCCTGGTCGTGCCCGCGGACTCGCCGATCCGGGACCTCTCCCAGCTGACCGAGAAGATGCGCGCGGACCTGCCGTCCGTGTCGTTCAGCGGCGGGTCGGCCGGTGGCGTCGAGCAGATCCTGACCGGGCTGATCGCCGGTGCGATCGGTGCGGACCCGGCCCGGGTCAACTACGTGGCCCACTCCGGTGGTGGGGAGGCGCTCGCCACGCTGCTCTCCGGCCGCGCCACCGCGGGCGTCTCCGGCGTCTCCGAGATGATCTCCCAGATCGAGGCGGGTACGGTCCGGCCGCTCGCGGTCTCCAGCGCGGCCCGGCTGCCCGCGCTGCCGGACGTGCCCACGCTGCGCGAACAGGGCGTGGACGTGGAGCTGTCCAACTGGCGCGGCGCGGTCGCCCCGCCCGGGATCAGCGCGGAGGATGAGGCCGCGCTGGAGCAGCTGATCACCGACATGACCGCGAGTGAGCCGTGGCGGCAGACGCTGGCGGACCGCGGCTGGGGCGACGCCACGCTCACCGGACCGGAGTTCGAGACGTTCCTCGACTCCGAGCAGCGGCGCGTCGCGGACGTGCTGGCGAAGATGGGACTCGCATGACGGCACCCGAGCCCGACGCCCCCCGAGCGACACCCGAAGCCGCGCCCACGGAAGCGCCCGCGAACGCGCCCGCGAACGCGCCCACGGAAGCGCCCACGGAAGCGCCCGGGACCGCGCCCGGGACCGCGCCCGGGACCGCGCCCGGGACCGCGCCCGGGACCGCGCCCGGGACCGCGCCCGGGACCGTGCCCGGGACCGTGCCCGTGAACGCGCCTGCGAACGCGCCCGAGGGCGCGCTCAGCGACGTGCCGGAGGCCGGCGAGCGCGTCGACAGGGCGGGGGAGGAGCGCGCGACCGCGCTGCTCGGGATCGTCATGATCGTGGGGGCGGTGGTGGTGCTGGCCGACGCCGCGACGCTGCGGGACGGCGGCGGGCCGGTGGGACCGGCGGCAGCCCCGACGCTGCTCGGGGTGCTGCTCGGCACGCTGGGCGCGACTCTCTGCGTGCAGTCGCGCGGCGCCCTCCGTACCCTCGCGGCATTGACGGAACGACGCGCGAGACTGGGCCGCCTGGCGGCACTGATCGCCGCGCTGATCGCGTTCGCGGTGCTGTTGCCGTTCGCCGGCTGGACGCTGTGTGCCACCGGGCTCTTCACCGCCGCCGCGCTGCTGCTCGGCGCGCCGCACCCGCTGCGGACCGCCGCCTACGGCTTCGCGCTGTCCGGCACCGTGTTCCTGATCTTCGACGGCCTGATCGGGCTGATCCTGCCGGCCGGACCGTGGGGGTTCTGACGTGGACGCGCTGCTGACCGGGTTCGCGGACGCGCTCACCCCGATGAACCTGCTGTGGGCGCTGGTCGGCGTCACGATCGGCACCGCGGTCGGCGTGCTGCCCGGCATCGGCCCGGCGCTGACCGTGGCGCTGCTGCTGCCGGTCACGTTCCGGCTGGAACCGGCGGCCGCGCTGATCCTGTTCGCCGGCATCTACTACGGCGGCATGTACGGCGGTTCCACCACGTCCATCCTGCTCAACACGCCCGGCGAGAGCGCGTCCGTGGTGACCGCGCTGGAGGGCAACCGGATGGCGCGCGCGGGCCGGGGCGCGGCCGCGCTGGCCACGGCCGCGATCGGCAGCTTCGTGGCCGGCACCATCGGCACGATCGCGCTCAGTTTCGCCGCGCCGCTGGTCGCGGACATCGCGGTCGGTTTCGGCCCGCCGGAGTACGTGGCGCTGATGGCGGTCGCGTTCGTCACGGTCAGCGCGCTGCTCGGCCCGAACCTGGTCAAGGGCGCGGCCAGCCTGGCCCTCGGCGCCACGATCGGCCTGGTCGGCATCGACACGCTGACCGGGCAGCCGCGCCTGGACTTCGGCCTGCCCGCGCTGCTCGACGGCGTGGACGTGGTGATCGTGGTGGTGGCGCTGTTCGCGCTCGGCGAGGCGTTCGGCCATCTGCTCGCCGGCACCGGAGACAGCCGGGTGATGCCGATCGGCGGCCGGGCCGTGCTGTCCCGCGAGGACTGGCGCCGCTCCTGGCCGGCCTGGCTGCGCGGCACCGCGATCGGCTTCCCGATCGGCAGCCTGCCCGCGGGCGGCGCGGACGTGCCCACGTTCCTCAGTTACTCGCTGGAGAAGCGCCTCTCCAAGAGACGCCACGAGTTCGGCCACGGCGCGATCGAGGGCGTGGCCGGGCCGGAGGCGGCGAACAACGCGGCCGCGGCCGGTGTGCTGGTCCCGCTGCTTACGATCGGCCTGCCCACGTCCGCGACCGCCGCGGTCATCCTCACCGCGTTCCAGTCGTACGGCCTGCAGCCCGGCCCACAGCTGTTCACCGAATCCGGCGATCTGGTGTGGGCGCTGATCGCCAGCCTCTACATCGGCAACGTGATGCTGCTGGTGCTGAATCTGCCGCTGGTGCGCCTGTGGGCCCGGCTGCTGACCATCCCGGCGTACGGCATCTACGCCGGGGTGCTGGTCTTCGCCGCGCTCGGCACGTTCGCGGCCGGCGGCACCACCACGGATCTGCTGATCCTCATCGGTCTGGGCCTGATCGGGCTGCTGATGCGCCGCGCGGACGTGCCGGCCGCGCCCGCGGTGGTCGGCCTGATCCTGGCGCCGCTGGCCGAGCAGCAGTTGCGCCGCGCGCTGGCGCTCTCCGGCGGCGACTGGGGAATCCTGGTCTCCGGGCCGCTCACCGTGACGCTGTGGATGGTGGCGATCCTGGCGCTGCTGGCCCCGGCCGTGGTGGCGATGCGCCGCCGGGGCGCCGCGGACGACGACTGACGAATTCCGCTCATGCGGGCCTGATTCGTGCCGATGTGGCGTTTGCTGTGTCGTACACGGGCGGAGGGCCTGTCTGATGAGTCAAGTCGCGGAGCACCGCACGGGTAACTTCCTCACCCGTCTGGTGGCCGATACGAAGGTACGAACCAAGATCCTGGCGTCGTCGGTCGTGGTCATCGTCATCACGATGCTGGTCGGGCTGCTCTGTGTGCAGCGCATGTCCGACCTCAGCGCCCAGATGGAGGACATGAAGAACGAGCAGGTCGAGGGCATGAACCAGATCGCCACGATGCGGCAGGGCATCGGCGGGATGTTTCGCGGCATGCTGCTCTTCAGCTTCTACACCGATGCCGCGGCGAAGTCCGACGCGGTCGAGGAGGCGAAGGCCGCCGACAAGGTGGTCGACGACGCGTTCGCGGGGTACAGCGCGCTGAACGTCGGCACGAACGCCAGCGCGGAGCGGACCGAGGCGGTGGAGGCGTTCGGCGCCGGCTGGGAGCTCTACAAGAACCTCCGGAACGTCAACTTCTTCGGTGAGGCGGCGCCGACCGGGTTCACCCTCCCGGCCGATGTCCTCGCCGCCTACGGCGAGGCCGAGAAGGCGATGACGGACGGCCTGAACCAGATGCAGTCCGTGGAGGTCGCCGATTCGGACCACGCGGCGGTGGAAGGGCAGGCGACCTATGAGAGCGCCCGTACCATCCTGATCGCGGCCGTGCTGCTCGGCGCGCTCGCCGCGCTCGCCGTCGGCCTGATGGTGGCCCGCTCGATCACCCGGCAGGTGCAGAGCGTCGGCGACGCGCTGCGCGCGATGGCCGACGGGGACCTGACCAGGGCCGCGGAGGTACGCGGACGCGACGAGATCGGCGCGATGGCGGTCGCCACGAACGAGGCGCGCGAGGGCCTGCGCACCACGATCACGGCGCTGCACGACAGTTCCCGCACGCTCGCGGACGGCGCCCGGCGGCTGTCCGCCTCCACCGAGCGGATCGCGTCCAGCGCGGCCGAGGCGGCCAGCCAGGCCGACGTGGTGTCGAACGCGGCCGGCGAGGTCTCCGCGAACGTCTCCACGGTCGCGGCCGGCTCCGAGGAGATGGGCGCGTCGATCCGCGAGATCAGCCAGAACGCGAACGACGCGGCCCAGGTCGCGGCGGAGGCGGTCGGCGTGGCCAACCAGACGAACGACACGATCGCGAAGCTCGGTGAGTCGTCCGCGGAGATCGGCAACGTGGTCAAGACGATCACCTCGATCGCGGAGCAGACCAACCTGCTGGCGCTGAACGCGACGATCGAGGCGGCCCGCGCCGGGGACGCGGGCAAGGGCTTCGCGGTGGTGGCCGGCGAGGTCAAGGACCTGGCGCAGGAGACCGCGAAGGCGACCGAGGACATCTCCCGCCGGGTCGAGGCGATCCAGGTGGACACGCAGAACGCGGTCGAGGCGATCGGTGAGATCAGCCGGATCATCGCGCGGATCAACGACTACCAGCTGACCATCGCGTCCGCGGTCGAGGAGCAGACCGCGACCACGGGCGAGATGAGCCGCAGCGTCGGCGACGCCTCCGGCGGTACGTCGGACATCGCCAGCAACATCAACGGTGTCGCGAACGCGGCCCGCGCGACCACGGAGTCGCTGGTCGAAGCCGGCGAGACGGTCGCGGACCTGAACCGCGTGGTCAGCGAGCTGGAGACGGTGGTCGGCCGGTTCCGCATCTGACCGATCACCGAGTGCGCCGATCGAGGCGCCGGCCACGTCGCTGCGGCGGCGTGGCCGGCGCCTCGATCGCGTGGCGTGCCAGGGGCGGAGGCGGCCGCGACGGCTGTTTCGACGTTGAACTCGGCGGGACGAGCTGACCGAAGTCGCTCTGGGGTGCGGCCGGCACGGGCGTACCGCAGGGATCTGTTCGTGAGGGGTTGTCCTCGCGGGCGGGCAGGAGAGCGATCTCTCCGGTAAGGTCATCGACCGCCGACGATAGCTGAATCGCTCTCAGGAGGTTGTCGTGCCCCACCACCCCCAGATCTCCCGGCGCACCGTGCTGGGCCTGACCGCGGCGGCCGGCGCCGCGAGTCTCGGCCTGCCGGGCACCGCACAAGCGCAGGAAACACAGGCGCGGGAGACACAGGCACACGCGCGGGTCGCCGCGGCCCGGCAGCGCGTCGTCGTGATCGGCGGCGGCGTGGCCGGTGTCTCGATGGCGTGGCTGCTGGACGGCCAGCACGACGTGGTCCTGCTCGAGTCCGGCCCGGAACTCGGCGGGCACGCCCGCTCGATCGACGTCACCATCGACGGCGCGCACATCGCGGTCGACGCCGGCGCGCAGTACTTCGGGCCGAAGAGCCACCCGACCTACTGGCGGCTGCTGACCGAGGTGCTGCACGTGCCGACCGTGCCCGCGCCGATGAACCTGACCGTGAGCAAGCGCGGCGTGACCCGCCCGGTGCTGGTCTCGCCGGACAGCAACCGGGTCTGGCCGCTGTTCGACCCGCTCTACTGGGGTGCGCTGGTGTCCATGGCGTCGTTCACCGACCGCGGCAAGGCGCTGCTGGCGAGCGGTGACCGGACCACCAGCGCGGAGGACTTCATCAACTCGCTGCCGGTGCTCCAGTGGGTCCGCGACGACCTGCTCTTCCCGCTGTGCGGCGCGATGTTCGGCTTCTCGGTGCCGCAGGTGAAGGAGATGTCCGCGTTCTCCGTGCTGGCGTTCGTGATCCGCGGGCTGGGCGACGGCTTCCTCGCGCCGTACGACTACCACAACGCCACGGACGGGCTGCGCGCCGTGGTGGCCGCGCTGAGCACCGGCCTGACCACGGTCACCTCGCACCTGAACGCGGCCGCGACCGGGCTGTCCAAGCAGGGCGAGGTCTACCACGTCACGGACGGCGCCGGGCGCACGCACGTCGCCGACCACGTGGTGTTCGCGCAGCCGCCGTACGCGGCCGGTCCGCTCGCCGGTCAGCTGGCCGGCACGTCCGGGCTGGTCTCCACGTACGGCCGGTTCCGCTACATCCCGGCGCGGGTGGCGATCCACGCGGACCCGGCGTACATGCCGGTCAACCGGCAGGACTGGTCCGGCTTCAACGTGCTCACCGACGGCCAGTACTGCGAGCCGTCCATGTGGTACGGCGCGTTCCGCGACGTCTCCGTCTTCAAGAGCTGGGTGTCGCACCGCGCGCAGCTGCCGGCCGACACGATCGCCACGTTCGACTACCTGCACGCGCTGGAGACGCCGGACCTCGCGCCGGCCCAGGCCGCGCTCGCCGGTTACCAGGGCGCGGGCAACCTGTGGTTCGCCGGTGCGCACACCGTGGACGTGGCCAGCCAGGACAGCGCGCTCGTCTCCGCGATCTCGATCGCGAAGCGGCTCGCGCCCGGGTCGGCCAACCTGGCGCGGATCGCCTGAGACGAAGGCGTCCCGCACGTCGTGCGGGACGCCTCCTTCGGGCCCTGCATCGACGTGGACGGCCGGGCTGCGGCGCGGCCCCCACGTCGATACGGGGCTCCTCAGTACCAGCCGGAGGCGTTGGAGTGCTCGAGCGCCGCGCACGGCGTGCTGTAGCGGCCCTTGATGTACCCGAGGCCCCAGATGACCTGCGTCGCCGGGTTGGTCTGCCAGTCGTCCGCGACCGACGCCATCTTGCTGCCCGGGTTCGCCTGCGGGATGCCGTACGCCTCCGAGCTGGGGTTGGCCGCCTTCGGGTTCCAGCCGCTCTCCCGCGTCCACAGCGTGTCGAGGCAGCCGAACTCGGAGACGTCGAAGCCCTGGCCGACCATCACGGAGCAGCCGGTCTTGCGGTGTCCGGAGTAGGAGGCGCAGGAAGACGGGACCGGCCCGTCGTACGGCTTGATCGCGGCCTTGGCGGCGTCCTCGGCAGCCTGCGCGGCGGCCGCCTCGGCCTCGGCCTCCGCCTTGCGCCGGCTGACCGCGTCGTTCGCGGCGCGGGCGCGCTTCGCCTGCTCCTCGGCCATCGAGGCGGCGCGCTTGGCCGCGTCCCGCCCGGAGTCGTGCAGGCCCGCGGCGAGCTGCGTGTACTCCTTGTGGCGGTCCTTGACGTAGAGCTCCTCGGCGCGGTTGGCCTCCCAGGCGGCCTGCGCGGCGGCGGAGTCCTCGGCCTGCGCGCGGTCCTGGTTCAGATAGACGCCGCCGCCGACGCCGGCCATGAGCACGGCCACCGCGGCGGACTTGCCGACCAGCGACTTCACGTGTGGTCTTCCCTTCGGAGGCGGGGCGCCCGACGGATGCGCACGCTACCACGATGCGAGAAGTTCTCTCCTGTTCCACGGAGCGCGACCGTACCCCTTGACGAAGCGACGCGCATCGATCAGGCTCGGCGTTAGAGAGCGCTCTCCCAGTTTCGTCCACCGCTCTCCGTCCTGGAGTCACCATGTCCGTGAAACGAAGGCTGGCGGCGGCATTGCTGCTGCTCGCCGGCCTGCTCGTGGCCGCGCCCGCCGAGGCCGCGCCCGTCCTGCTCTCCCGGGGCAAGCCCGCGCTCGCCTCGTCCGTCGAGGGGGACGCCACCCCCGCCACCGCGGCCGTCGACGGCGACGCCGGCACGCGCTGGGCCAGCGCGTTCGCCGACCCGCAGTGGCTGCGCGTCGACCTCGGCACGACCGCGACGCTGGACCGGGCCGTGCTCAACTGGGAGGCCGCGCACGCGCGCGCCTTCCAGATCCAGACCTCGCCCGACGGCAACACCTGGACCACCGTCCACGCGACCGCGACCGGCACCGGCGGCGTCCAGACGATCACGATCAACGGCACCGGGCGGTACGTACGGGTGCTCGGCACCGAGCGCGCCACCGGCTACGGCTACTCGCTGTGGGAGTTCGAGGTCTACGGCAGCACCGGGAGCAGCGGAGGCGGCACCGTCATCTCCGCGTTCAAGCCGGTCGCCGCGTCCTCCTACGAGGGTGGCAACGCGCCCGGCGCCGCGCTGGACGGGCGCACCACCACGCGCTGGTCCAGCGAGCACGCGGAGAACCAGTGGATCCGCGTCGACCTGCAGGGCACCGCCACGATCACCGGCATGGTGCTGAACTGGGAGTCCGCGTACGGCACCGGCTACCGGATCGAGGTGTCGAACGACGCCACCACCTGGACCACGATCTACACCACGAGCACCGGGCGCGGCGGCGTGGAGACGTTGACCGTCTCCGGCACCGGCCGCTACCTGCGACTGACCGGCACCGCGCGGGCCACCGGCTACGGCTACTCGCTGTGGGAGATGCAGGTGCTCGGCACGGTCGACGCCTCCGGCAGCGCGCCGCCGCTGCTGTCCGGGCCGACCCGGCCGCCCACGACCACCGGGCAGTTCGCGCTCACCGCGCCGGCCGACCAGGCGCTGATCACCGACACCCGGCGGCCCGCGTTCTCCTGGGCCGCGGTCGCCGGCGCCACCCGCTACCAGCTGTGGATCAACGTGAGCCGCACCGACTACGACTTCACCGCGTCGGGCAGCCTGCTCGACGTCTACACCCGGGTCGCGGAGGTGACCGGGACCAGCTTCACTCCCACCTGGGATCTGCCGGATCGGTGGACCTACCGCTGGTACGTGACGGCCGGGAGCACGACGTCGCAGATCCGCACGTTCGGGGTGTACCGGCCCACGCTGACCACGATCGCGGACGGCGTGCCGGTGATCGACGGTGCGCGGGACGCGAACCGCAGCGGCGCGATCGACGCCTACGAGGACTGGCGGCGGCCGGTCGAGGCGCGCGTGACCGATCTGCTCGGCCGGATGACGGCCGAGGAGAAGGCGTACCAGATGTTCTACAACGCGCAGGCGTACCCGCGATCGGGTTGGCACTTCGGTCCTTCGGAGGCGCCGGATCTGCACCGGGACCTGCTGGGATCGACCGGCACCCGGCTCGGGATCCCGCTGGTCTCGGCCGGTGACACGATCCACGGCTTCAAGACCACCTATCCGTCGCAGAGCGCGCTGGCGGCCGGGCGGGACTACCAGCTGCAGTACCGGCTCGGCGACATGCAGCGCCGGGAGCAGGTCGAACTCGGCACCCGGGGCGTGCTCGGGCCGCTCGCCGAGGTCGGCACGAAGGTGCTCTACCCGCGCATCCAGGAGGGCAACGGCGAGGACGCGTACGTGGCGGCCGCGCAGGTCCGGGCGCTGGTCGCGGGCCTGCAGGGCGGTCCGGAGCTGAACCCGCGTTCGGTGCTGGCCACGGTCAAGCACTGGCCGGGCGAGGGCGCGGGCGGCGAGGCGCTGATCGTGTACGACGGCGTGACCATCAAGTACCACATGATCCCGTTCCGGGCCGCGATGGAGGCGGGCGCGGTCAACATCATGCCGGGGTACGCGGGCAGCTCGTTCCTGGACCCGGGTGGCCCCGGCGCCGGCGACAGCGCGCCGATCCTGGCCTACCTGCGCAACAACCTCGGCTTCACCGGCCTGATCACGACGGACTGGCTGCCGTCCGGCTCCTGGGTCGGCGCGGCCAGGGCCGGCTCCGACGTGATGGGCGGCGCGGACCCGGGCGCGGCCGGCTTCTCCATGGCCACGTTCCTGGCGCAGGTGCCGGCGGCCCGGATCGACGACGCGGTCCGGCGCGTGCTGCGGCTGAAGTTCCAGCTCGGGCTCTTCGAGAACCCGTACGGCGACCCGGTCAACGGCCTCTACCGGGTGCACACGCCGGCGGATGCCCAGCTGGCCGACACGGCCGCGCGCGGCTCGCTGACCGTGCTGCGCAACAACGGCGTGCTGCCGCTGCGGCTGCCGGCCGGGAGCAACGTGGTGGTGACCGGGCCGCGCGCGACGGACACCGGCTCGTGCTGCATCTGGACCAGCTACTTCCACCAGGAGTACGGGTCGCTGTCCATCCACGACGCCATCGCGGCCCGGGGCGCCGCGGCCGGGGTGACCGTCCACCGGGACACCGCGGCGAATCCGAGCCTGGCGATCGTGGCGGTGGGGGAGCCGTACTACACGCACGCGACCAGCTGGGTGAAGGAGCAGCCGATGTTGCCGCCGGACCAGTTGGAGCTGATCCGGAGCTGGAAGGCGCGCGGCGTACCCGTGGTGGTGCTGTTGACCATGGCCCGTCCCTACGTGATCAGTGAGTGGCACGAGATCGCGGACGCCGTGGTGGTCAACTTCCGGGCCGGCGAGGAGGTCGGGCCCGCGCTCGCGAGCCTGGTGTTCGGCGACTACAAGCCGAGCGGCAAGCTGCCGTGGCAGCTGCCGCGCACGCTCGACCAGGTGCTTCGGCCGGGCGGGCAGGACGTGCTCGCGGACGCGCGGGAGGCGTGGGACCTGCCGTTCGACCTCGGCGCCACGGACGCGCAGCGCGCCGAGATCCGGGCGCACATCGATGCGGGGCGGCCGGTGCCGCCGACCTACGGAAATCCGCTCTATCCCTACGGGCACGGCCTGACCTGGTGATGTCCGGCGGTCCCGCGGCCTTCGTCGCGGGACCGCTCGTCCGGCGGGCAGCGCAGACGTTATCCGGAGGGTACTCTCATTTGCTATGGAACTGGGACTGCACATCGCCGACTTCACCTGGGACGGCGGCCCGGGCGGGCTCGGGCCCGCGCTCGCCCGGCACGCCCGCACCGCGGAGCAGGCCGGGATCACCCGGATCACGGTCATGGACCACTTCTGGCAGATCCGCGGCGTCGGGCCGGCCGAGCACGAGATGCTCGAGGCGTACACCGCACTCGGCTTCATCGCCGCGCACACCGAGACCGTGCTGCTGCACACGCTGGTCACCGGCGTCACCTACCGCGAGCCCGGCCTGCTGGCCAAGGCCGTCACCACGCTCGACGTGCTCTCCGGCGGCCGGGCCGGCCTCGGCGTCGGCGCCGCGTGGAACGAGGACGAGTCCAAGGGCCTCGGCTTCGCGTTCCCGCCGGTCGCGGAGCGCTTCGAGCGGCTGGAGGAGGCGCTGCAGATCTGCCTGCGGATGTGGTCCGACTCCGAGGAGGCCTACCAGGGCACGCACTACCGGCTGGAGCGCACGCTCAACTCGCCGCAGGCACTGCGCTCTCCCCGGCCGTACCTGCTGATCGGCGGCGGCGGCGAGAAGAAGACGCTGAAGCTGGTCGCGAAGTACGCCGACGCCTGCAACTTCGGCATCGGCCCGGAGGCCGCGCACAAGCTCGACGTGCTGCGCCGGCACTGCGACGACGTCGGCCGCGACTACGCCGAGATCGAGAAGACCGCGATGTTCTCGATCGACCCGGCCAGCACCACGGAGGACGTGGTCCGCAACGCGAACGCGGCCCGCGACGCCGGCTTCACGGTCGCCTACGTCTACGCCCACGACATCACCACGCCGTCGAAGATCACCGACATGATGGGCGAGGCGCTCACCCGGCTCTGACCCCGGCGCCGGTCGTGTGCCACCGACCGGTGGCACGACCGGCGGTATCTTTGCGCCATGCAAGCACCCGTCACACCGGCGAAGACCACCCGCGAGCGGATCGTCGAGGCCACGGCCGCGCTGCTCACCGAGGGCGGCCGGGAGGCGGTCTCCACCCGCGCGGTCAGCGCGGCGGCGGGCGTGCAGGCGCCCGCGATCTACCGCCAGTTCGGTGACATGCGCGGGCTGCTCGACGCGACCGGCAGCTACGTGCTCGCGTCCTACCTCGCGCGGAAGGCGGCGATGCCGCGCCACGAGGACCCGGTCGACGACCTGCGCGCGGGCTGGGACCTGCACGTCGGGTTCGGCCTGGCCCAGCCCGCGTTCTACACGCTGATCTTCGGCGACCCGCGGCCCGGCCGGGAGCCGGCCGCGGCCGGGCAGTCCGCGGAGATCCTCGCGTCGATCGTCGAGCGGGTCGCGCGGGCCGGCCGCCTCCGGGTCGGCGAGGAGCACGCGGCGCAGCTGGTGCACGCGGCCGGGCGCGGCGTCACGCTCTCGCTGATCGCGATGCCGCCGGACCGGCGCGACATGACGATCTCCACGATGGCACGGGAGTCGGTGCTGGCCACGATCACCGGTGACCCGGCGCCCGGCTCCGGCGGTGCCGCGGGCGCGGCCGTCACGCTGCGCGCCTCGCTCCCCGAGATCGCCGTGCTCTCCGAGGGGGAACGCACGCTCCTCGGCGAGTGGCTCCAGCGCATCGCCGCCGGCTGACACTGCCTTCCGGTCACTGCCTGCCGGCCCGCGACGGAGCGGTTAGAGTCACGCTGCGTAGGGGCTCACAACGACGTCACAGGAAGGCGCGGTACCGTCCCCGCGGGTGTGACGAGGGGAAACGATGGACTTCGCTGATGTCGGCAGGATCCTCCTGCGCCGGTGGCCGATCACCGCGCCGCTGATGTTGCTGACGGTAGCGGCGGTGGCGTGGGCCATGCTCGGCGTGCCGCAGCAGGCGAAGGTGACCGGGCACGTGACGCTCCTGCCGCAGCGGGAGCAGTACAGTCCGGCGATCGGCGACACGGTCACGCAGAACCCGTGGAACCCGGTCACGCTGGCCGACGTGATCGAGGTGCGGCTGAGCAGCGCCGCGCTGGCCGAGGACCTGTTCGAGCGGGGCTACCGCGGCGAGTGGACCGTCTCCGTGATCAACACGGGTGCCGCGATCATCGCGATCGAGGTGCTCGCGGACACCGAGACCGAGGCCCACCGCATCATCGACGTGCTGGACGACCTGATCGGTGAGGAGGTCGTGACCCGCCAGGAGTCCTTCGGCCTCGCCGACGGCGCGAAGATCACCGCCGTTCCGCTCTCCGACGCGGACCTCGTCGAGCGGGACAACTCCCAGCGCCGCCGCATCGCGGTCATCGCCGCCGGCGCCGGCCTGGTCACCACGGTCGCCGCGGCCGGCCTCGCCGAGTGGCTCTCCCGCCGCCGACGGCGCGCGGCCGCCGGCTACTGACCCGGGCCGTCACCCGCCGGGAGCACCGCGACGACCTCCCACGTGTCGCCGGCCGGGCCGTAGGTGAGGCTTCCGCCGTACCCGCTGATGTCCTTGGAAAGGCTCTTCAGGCCGAACCCGGGGCCGGCCGGGGGCGGGGTCGCGCGGCCGCCGGAGCTGACGATGCGGATGGTCAGGGCAGGGCCGGAGCGGGTGGCGGCGACGGTGAGACGGGTGCCGGGGCCGTCGTGGCGGAGCGCGTTCGTGGCGGCCTCGCCGATCAGCCGGGCCGCGAGATCGCGCAGCGGCGGCGACAGATCCGTGGTCAGCGACGGCGGCAGCCGGTCCGGAAGGCGCAGGCCGGAGGCGCGGAGCAGCGCGAGACGGTCCGGCAGGTCGAGGGACGGCTCCGCGTCGGCGAGCGCGGCACGGACGTCGGCCAGCGCCTCACGGCCCGCGGTCAGCACCAGGTCGACGCGGCGCCGATCGTCCGGGCCCAGCGGCGCGGTCGCGCGCAGCGCCTCGGTCTGCAGCAGCATGATCGTGACCGTGTGGGCGAGCGTGTCGTGCACCCGGCGGGCGAGGCGTTCCCGGTCGGCGGAGGCGGCGGCGGCCAGGCGCAGGCGCAGGTGCTCGTCGCGTTCGAAGCCGGCCAGCCACGCGATCACCATCATCACCACGGCGAGCAGGAAGCCCTCGATGAGGCCGTGCCGGGCCGCGCTCGCCGCGGCCACGGTCAGGCCGGCGGCCGGGCAGAGCACCCAGCGGGTCAGCACCGTGCGCTGCGCGGCGGCCGTGAAGATCGCGACGGTGACCGGCAGGAAGCCGATCGCGCGCGCCATCCCGGACGTCGTGTGCACCGCGGTCGCGGCCGCCACCACGATCAGCACCGCGGCCGGGAGACGGCGCCGGAGCAGCAGCGGGCCGACCTGCGCGATCGCGAGCGGCACCGAGACCGCGGTGCCGGAGCCGGCGAACAGCAGCGCGGCCGCGCCGGTCAGCGCCACGTCGGCGAGCAGCGCGCGGAGCTTTAGCATGAGCACATGATCCGGGTTGTCGTCGTCGACGACCAGGCACTGGTCCGTGAGGGGCTGGGCCTGGTGCTCCGCGCGCAGCCGGACCTGGACGTGGTGGCGGAGCTGCCGGACGGGCCCGCGCTGCTGGCGTTCCTCGCGACCGGCGCCGCGGACGTGGTGCTGCTCGACCTCTACCTGCCGGGCGAGGACGGTGTGCGACTCCTCAGCCGGATCAGCACCCCGCCCGTGCTGATCCTGACCACGGTCGGCCGGGCCGCGGACGTGCAGCGCGCGCTGGCCGCGGGCGCTGCCGGGTTCGTGCTGAAGGACGCGGGCGGCGCCGAGCTGGCCGCGGCGATCCGGGGCGCGGCCGCGGGCGTGACCGCGCTCAGCTCGTCCGCGGCGCGCCTGCTGTGGCCGTCGGCGAATCACGATCGACAACCATCGGGGGTACGGTCGTCAGCCCACCGGCTGACCGCCCGCGAGCGCGAGGTCTGGGGGCTCGTCGGCCGCGGCCTGTCGAACCAGGAGATCGCCCGCGCGCTGTCCGTCGCGGAGCGCACCGTGAAGGTGCACGTCAGCAGCCTGCTGGCGAAGCTCGGCGTGTCCAGCCGCACCCAGGCCGCGCTGCTCACCCGCGACGACCCTGCCCCAAAGGACTAGATCGTTCGCCCATTCCGCCGCCGGGCGCCGCACGGCACGCTACCCGGGTGAGACGAAAGCTTGTGATCGCCGCCGTCGTCGTCGGAGTCCTGGTCACGACCGTTGCCGTGGTGAACAGCTCACGCCTGTGGGGCGACGCGGCCGGCGACCCGCCGCTGCTCGCGCACCGGGGCATCGCACAGACCTTCCCGCTGGACGGCGTGCAGAACGACACCTGCACCGCGAGCCGGATCCATCCGCCGGACCACGCCTACCTGGAGAACACGCTCGCGTCGATGCGCGCGGCGTTCGCGGCCGGCGCGGACATGCTGGAGTTCGACGTGCAGGTCAGCGCGGACGGCCGGCTCGTGGTGTTCCACGACAGCATGCTGGAGTGCCGGACGAACGGCTCCGGCGCGGTCAAGGACCACCCGTACGAGTACCTGCGTGGCCTCGATCTCGGTTTCGGCTACACCGCGGACGGCGGCGCGACCTACCCGCTGCGCGGCACCGGCGTGGGGCTGATGCCCACGGTCGAGGAGGTGGTGGCCGCGTTCCCGGGCCGGGAGCTGCTGCTGGACGTGAAGAACGACGCGGAGGGCGGCCCGGTCGCGGCCTACCTGAACACGTTGCCGGCGGAGCGGCGCGCGACCATGGCCGCGTACGGCGGGGACACCGCGATGGACGTGATCCGGCAGCAGGTGCCCGGCTTCCGCGCCGCCTCCAAGAAGATCATGGGTGACTGCCTGGTGGCGTACCTCGCGGTCGGCGCGTCCGGCGTCGTGCCCGGCGCCTGCGCGCACATCGAGCTGCACCTGCCGGAGCGGTACGGCCGCTGGCTCTGGGGCTGGCCGAACCTGTTCGTGGACCGCATGCGGAGCGTGGACACCCGCGTGGTGCTGGTCGCCGGCGACGGCCCGTGGTCCGAGGGCTTCGACACCGCCGCCGCGCTTGCGCAGGTGCCGGAGGGCTGGTCAGGGTGGCTGTGGACGAACCGCACGGACGTGATCGCGCCCCGGATCCGGTGACTGTCCACGTTGACCGGCCGCCCCGGCCATGATCTAGGCTGCGCTCGGCAACGACGGCCGGGGAGAACGATGACGAGCACCACAATCGCCGAGGCTTGCGGGGACGCGATCGAGCGGACCTGGTTCCACCTGGCCGGGCTGGCACTGATCCTCGTGAACGCGATCGCGCTGGGCCTGGAGACCTACGACCCGCTCGTCGCATCGATCGGCCCGGTGATCCGGGGCATAGAGTACGTCTGCCTGGCCGGGTTCGTCGTCGAGCTGCTGATCCGGTTCGGCGCCCATCTGCGGGCGCCGGCCGGGTTCTTCAAGGACGGCTGGAACGTCTTCGACCTGTTCATCGTGGTCGCGCCGCTGCTGCCCGGCGTGCGGGAGAACGTGACGCTGCTCCGCCTGCTGCGCCTCGCCCGGCTGGTCCGCACGTTCCGGCTCTTCCCCAGCCTGCGGGTGATCCTGATCGGCATCCAGCGCGCGCTCCCCGGCCTGGGCAGCTTCCTCTCCGTCATGGTCCTGGTCCTCTACGGGTACGCGATGCTCGGCTGGATGATGTTCGGCGACGCGTTCCCGGAGCAGTACGGCACGGTCGGCCAGGCCATGCTCACGCTCTTCCTGCTGCTGTCACTGGACGGCATCACGGACACGCTGGTGACCGGCCGCGAGGTGACCGAGTGGGCGGTCCTCTACTACGTGTCCTACATGGTCGCGGCCTGCTACCTGTTGACGAACCTGCTGGTCGGCCTGGTGCTGACCGCGCTGCAGGAGGCGCACGAGGAGATGGCCGCGGCCAAGCAGCCGAGCGCGGAGGAGACGCAGCGGCTCGCGGACGCGGCGGAGAAGGCGGCGAGCGCGGCCGGCCGGGCGGCGCTGGCGGCGGGTCAGGCCGCGGTCGCGGCGGCGAACCAGGCGGTCGCGGCGAAGGGCGACGGGCCGGAGCCGTCCGTGCGCGAGCAGATCGCCCAGGTGCGGCAGATCCTGGACGACGTGGAGCGGCGACTGCCCACGGTACCGGCCCAGCCGGCACGGACCGGCAGGTGAACCGGTTCACGCGGCACATGAATGCCGCTCAAGCCCAGCGATGGACGGCCGATTGCCGCCTGCGGCCGAAGGGGACATCCCACGGTTGACGGGCGCGGGCGCGCCTGCCGACGCTGGTGATCCCCCGCGGTCTCATCGACGCCTGGAGACGCCCATGATCACCTCGAACTCGTCCACCGTCCTCGTCCGGCGCGCGCCCGCGCTCGTACCCGGTGACGTGGTCCGGATCGTTGCGACCGCGCACCCCGGTGACGCCCGCCTCGACCGGGGACAGGCCGTGCTGGAGCAGCTGGGCCTGGTCGTGCAGTACGGCGAGCACGTCTACGCCGGCACCCCCTACCTCGCCGGTACGGACTCCCAGCGCCTGGCGGACCTGAACGCGGCGTTCCGGGACCCGGCCGTGCGCGCGGTGATCGGCGCCCGCGGCGGCTACGGCACGCAGCGGATAGTCGACGGCCTCGACCTCGACGCGGTCCGCGCCGACCCCAAGGTCTTCCTCGGCTTCAGCGACCTGACCGCGATGCACGGCCGGCTGTGGCGGGACGCGCGGCTGATCAGCTTCTACGGCCCGGTCGCGGCCTGGGCCGACGACCGGACCGGCCCCGCGTCGGTGGCGTCGCTGCGGGACGCGCTGATGAGCCGCGACGCGATCGTGCTCACCCGTGATCCGGCCGAGCCGAGCGCGGCGGTCCGGGTGGACGGCGTCGCGTCCGGCCCGCTGCTCGGCGGCAACCTGACCATGATCGCGTCGGACGTGGGCACCGGGTCGCTGCCGGACTTCGACGGCGCGATCCTGCTGTTCGAGGACGTGAACGAGGCGCCGTACCGATACGACCGCATGCTCACCCAGCTGATCCGCTCCGGCGCGCTCGACCGGCTGGCCGGCGTGGCACTCGGCCAGTTCACGAACTGCGCGGGTACGCCGAGCGCCGCGGCCGTGGTCTCGGAACGGCTGGGCACGCTGGGCGTACCGGTGCTGGGCGGTCTGCGGATAGGGCACGGTCCCGGGCAGCTCACCGTGCCGATCGGCGCGCACGCCACGATCGACGTGGAGGCCGGCACGCTGACCGTGGAGGCCGGCGTGAGGTGACGCGTGCCTGTGGCGCTGCCGTGTCTCGGGAGGCGGCGTGCTTTCGGAGGCGGCGTGCTTCGGAGGGCGGCGTGCTTTCGGGGCCGGCGTCAGGTGACGCGGGCGGTCAGCAGGCCGACGATCGCGTCGGTCAGCGCGGCCGCGGTCGCGTCCCACGCCGCCGCGTCCGCGCCCGCGCGCTCCTGCTCCGCGCACGTGTGCAGCATCAGCGTGCGGACCATGTCGAAGCGCGCGGCGCGGACCGCGGGCGGCAGGTCGGGCAGCAGGCGCTCGATGCCGTCCGCCACGGCCTGCAGCTCCGGCGCGGTCAGCGCGTCCTCGATCATCACGTCGCGCAGCACCGGGTGCGACATGAACTGCGTGACGCACCGCGCGTACCAGCTGGGCACGCCGAGCGCGCTCAGATGATCGGTGAACGGCCGGACCATGCACGCCACCCAGTCCCGCAGGTCCGTGCTGTCCGCATGCACCGCCAGCATGCGCCGCCGGATCGTGTCCACCCGCGCCTGCCGATCCCGGACCAGCGCGCGGATCAGGTCGGTCTTCGTCCCGAAGTGGTAGCCGACCGCGGTGTTGTTACCCTGCCCGGCCGCCTCGCTGACCTGACGGTTGGACACCCCTTCGACGCCCCGCTCGGCGAACAGGCGCTCGGCGGCCGCGAGGATGCTCTCCCGGGTGGCCAGCGTGCGCGTGCTGACCCGGGCGGAGCCGTGCGTCTCGGTCATGGTGCCCGACATTCTGCCCCGCGCCGCTCGGTCCGTCACCAGCATCTCGACGCGGCCGTTCCGCGGCCCGGTCTCATCGAGTCGCCTCTCCCGGACGGCCGCGCCGGTCCTCCGTGTTGTTCCAGCGTCGCAGGACGCCTGGGCCGGTCGTCTGCTCCGCGCCGATCCACCTTCGGGCGCGCGGTGGTTATCCCAGCGCCGTTCGACTCGTCGCCGGCGAGGATCTTCAAGGCTGCCGGAAAGCGCGCTCATCGCTCATACGGCGGCGTGCCGGGTAGCGGAGTGGCGCGCAACGACGTCTTGCGGACCTTGTTGGAGCCGGTGTGGGGGAGGGCGTCGACGACGTCGATGTAGCGGGGGATCTTGTAGCGGGCGAGCCGGCCGTCGAGGAAGGCGCGGATCTCGTCGGTGTCCACCGTGAAGCCCGGCGCCGGAACGAGGAAGGCCCGCCCGGTCTCGCCCCAGGCCGGGTCGGGGACGCCGATCACCGCGGCCTCGGCCACCGCGGGGTGCGTGAAGAGCACCGCCTCGACCTCGGCCGGGTAGACGTTCTCGCCGCCGGAGATGTACATGTCCTTGAGCCGGTCGACGATGTGGAAGTGGCCCTCCCGGTCGGTCACGGCGACGTCCCCGGAGCGGAACCAGCCGTCGGTGAACGCGTCGCGGGTGGCGGCCGGATCGTTCCAGTAGCCGGGGGTGACGTTCGGGCCGCGAACGACGACCTCGCCGGGTTCGCCGGGGTCGGTGTCGCTGAGGTCCGGCCGCAGGCACCGCACGTCGGTGAAGAACACCGGCGGGCCGGCCGAGCCCGGACGGGTGGCCGCCTCCGGGGCTTCGAGGAAGGTGGCGCCCGGCGCGGTCTCGGTCATCCCATAACCCTGACAGAAGATCAAACCCCGCCGCTGGTACGCCCGGACAAGCGCTTCGGGAACGGCGGAGCCGCCGATCAGCAGCCGGCGGATCGAGGTCAGATCCGCGTCCGGCCAGCGCGGCGAGGAGGCGAGTGCGGCGTACATGGCCGTCACCCCGAACATCCAGGTGACCCGGTGCCGGGCGATCAGGTCGTAAGCGCCGTCGACGTCCCAGGCGGGCATGATGACGCCGCAGCCGCCCTTGAGGATCGTCGGCAGCAGGCACTGGTGCAGCGCGGCGACGTGGAAGAGCGGCGCGCTCAGCAGCGTGACCTCGTCGCCGGCGACGTCCACGCCGACGAGCAGGTTGAAGGTGTTCCAGACGACGTTGCCGTGGGTGAGCACCGCGCCCTTGGGCCGGCCCGTGGTGCCGGAGGTGTAGAGGATGCAGGCCGGGTCGTCCGGGGCGACCTCGGCCTCGGGCGGCCCGCCGGCGTCGCCCGAGGCGAGCCAGGTGTCGTAGTCGGCCAGCGCGACCGCGATGAGGCCGGACACCCGCGGGCACGCGCGGACCACCGGCGCGCACTCGGGCGCGTGGATGAGCAGCCGGGCCCCGCTGTGACCGAGCATGTAGTCGATCTCCGGCGCGGCCAGCCGGACGTTGAGCGGGACGAAGATGCCGCCCGCGGCGTAGGTGGCGAACATCGTCTCCACGAACGTGGGATGGTTGGGCCCGAGGTAGGCGACCCGGTCTCCGGGCTGCACGCCGGCCGCGCGCATCCGCCGGGCCAGCCGGTCCACCCGAACGGCGAGCTCGGCATAGGTGGTGGCGTGCCCGGCGTGGACGAGGGCCACCCGGCCGGGCGAGATCGCGGCGCGTCGTGCCGGCCAGGTGCCGAGGCCCGAGTGCGTCATGGCGGCGGCCGTTCAGGCGTACTGGCGGTAGACGGCACGGGCGACGCAGGCAGGCTTCGCGCCGCCGTCGATCTCGACGGTGAAGTCCAGGGCCAGTTGTACGCCGTCGCCGGCCACCTTCTCGGCGCTCGCGACCCGGCCGGCGAGGCGGATCCGGTCGCCGACCCGGACCGGGCTGGGGAAGCGCACCCGGTCGAGCCCGTAGTTGATGCCCATCCGGATGCCGTCGATGCTGAGCAGCTCACCGAAGAGCGGAATGATCAGGGCCAGCGTGAGATAGCCGTGGGCGACGGTGGTGCCGAACGGTCCCGTGCGGGCGCGTTCCGGGCTGACGTGGATCCATTGGTGGTCGCCGGTGGCGTCGGCGAACGTGTTCACCCGATCCTGGGTGATCTCGATCCAGGAGCTGTGCCCGAGGTCGCGGCCGGCCAGCGCCGTGAGTCCGTCCAGTCCGGTGGCGGTGATCATGAGGGCGTCTCCTTGCGGTCGTCGGCGAGGCCGAGCAGGCGGGCGGCGTTGTCCTTGAGGATCAGCGGGCGTACCTCGTCCCTGATGTCGAGCGCGGCGAAGTCGGCGAGCCACCGGTCCGGGGTGAGGACCGGGTAGTCGCTGCCGAAGAGCACCTTGTCCCGCAGCAGCGTGCTGGCGTACCGGATGAGCTGGGGTGGGAAGTATTTCGGGGACCAGCCGGACAGGTCGATGTGGACGAGCGGCTTGTGCACGGCCACCGCGAGCGCCTCGTCCTGCCAGGGGAAGGACGGGTGGGCCAGGATGATCCGCAGGGCCGGGAAGCGCGCCGCGACCTCGTCGACGAGCATCGGGTTGGAGTAGCGCAGCCGGACGCCGCCGCCGCCCGCGACACCGGCGCCGATGCCGGTCTGTCCGGTGTGGAACAGCGCCGGTACGCCCAGCTCCTCGATCGCCTCGTAGAGCGGGAACGCCATCGGGTCGTCCGGGCTGAAGCCCTGGAGGCTGGGGTGGAACTTGAAGCCCCGGACCCGGTGCCGTTCGACCAGCCGCCGGGCCTCGCGGACGCCGGCGCGGCCCTTGTGCGGGTCGATGCTGGCGAACGGGATGAGCGTGTCCGGGTGGCGTGCGCAGTCCTCGGCGATCTCGTCGTTGGGGATGCGCGGGTGCCCGGTCGCGTGCTCGGCGTCGACGGTGAAGACCACGGCGGCCATCCGGCGCTCGCGGTAGTAGGCGGCGATCTCGTCGATGCCGGGCTGTCGCGGGCTCTGGGATTTGAAGTAGGCGGCGGACGCGCCGAGCAGTTCGGGGCTCAGCGACCCGTGGCCGTCACGCCCGATCTCGGCGTGGGTGTGCACGTCGATGGCGGTGAGCCGGTCGAGGTCCATGTCAGGACTCCGGGACCGGCGGGGCGGGGATGCCGTACGTCTCGGGCTCGGCGCCGATCCCGGCCGGCCACTGCGCGGCGATGGCCTCGGCGGTCCACCCGCCGTCGGTGAACGCCACCGTCTTCTCCGCCGGGTGCGACCAGAGCGCGAGCCGGTCCCCGCCGATGCCGATCGCCTGCCCGGTGACGCCGGCGGCCGCGTCCGAGGCGAGGAACGTGACGAGGCCGGTGACGTCGTCGACGGTGCCGAGCCCGGCGTCGCGGCGTACCCAGGCGGGCAGCGGCCGGCCGGTGCGCTCGGACTCCTCGATCACCGGCGCGAACGCGGGGATGGTGCGGGTCATCTCGGTCGCGGCGACCGGCACCACCGCGTTCACCGTGATCCGCGCCTTGGCCAGCTCCAGCGCCCAGGTGCGGGCCATCGCGGCGATCCCGGCCTTGGCAGCCGCGTAGTTGGTCTGCCCGAAGTTGCCCCGCTGCCCGGCCGGCGACCCGACCAGGATCAGCCGCCCGCCGTCGCCCTGCTCCCTCATGCGGATCGCCGCGGCCCGGGCGCAGGTGAAGGTGCCGCGCAGGTGGACCCGGACGACCTCGTCGAAGTCGTCGTCGGTCATCTTCCACAGCACCCGGTCGCGCAGGATGCCCGCGTTGGTGACCAGCACGTCGAGTCGGCCGAAGTCCCGGACCGCGGCGCCGACCAGCCGCTCGGCGGCCGGGGTGTCGCCGACCGCGGCGGGCACACCGGTGGCCGTACCGCCGGCTTTGGTGATGTCGTCGACCGCGGCCCGCACCACGGCGGGGTCGAGGTCGTTGACCACGACGACGGCGCCGGCGGCGGCCAGCGCGCGGGCGTAGCCCAGACCGAGTCCGCGGCCGCTGCCGGTGACGATGGCGACCTTGCCGTCCAGTTCCATCAGCTCTCCCACTCCGGTGTCGCGAGGTCGAACAGCCGCGGGTACGGCGCCGGCCGGTATCGGATGAACGCCGGGACAGCCGCCGGATCGAGGGCCGAGGCGAGGTCGTTCAACGCGGCGGGTGTGGCGTCCAGGCGTCGTTCGACCGTGCGCAGCGCGGCGAGCATCTCGCCGGTGGTGAATGTGCAGTGGCCCGCGCGGTCCACGAAGGCCTGCCGCAGCAGCGGGAGCCGCCCGGCCCGGGTGACCGTGTCGCGGTACGCCGCCTGCACCTGGACCGGGACCAGTTCGTCGCCGGTCGTGTGGATCGTCAGTAACGGGACGTCGAGGCGTCCGGTGAAGGAGATGTTCCGGGCGATGTACCGCACGGCCCACGGGTCGGCGGAGATCCGTGGCGCGGCGTCCAGCGTGGCGAGGTCGGCCTCGACGCTGGCGCCGGCGTCCCGGTACATCGCGAGGACCTCGTCGCGGAATGCGGAGCGGGTCAGCAGGCGCCGGTAGTCGACGCCGGTGTTCCAGGACATGTTCCCGCCGGCGCGGCTCTCCGCCTCCTGCCGCCAGGACAGTCCGACGTGGATCGTGATGCCCAGCGCGGCCGGGGAGATGTTGTGCAGGGCCGCGGCCAGTGTGGCCCGGGCCCGGCCGAGCGGGGTGTCCTGGGCGGTGCCGAGGGCCGCCGACAGAGCGGCGATCGAGGAGGCCGCGGTCGCCTGGTCCGGCAGCCGTACCAGCGGCACGTCCGATCCGGGCAGTAAAAGGGTCCGGAGGGCGAACAGCGGGTCGAGCGTGTTGTTCCAGTTCGCGACGCCGCCCTGTTGGAGGCCGCACATCGCGAGCCCGCCGGTGAAGCGGTGCCCGTACCGCTCCAGCAGCCCTGTGGTGATCATTCCGCCGAGGGACGTGCCCCAGGCGACGGTACGCCGGGCGGTGCCGAAGCGGGCGGTGAACGCGTCGAGGGTGGCGATCTGGTCCGGCAGTGCCTGTTCGAGCGTCCAGCCGGCGGAGGCGTACGAGGAGCCGATGAGCGCGTAGCCGTCCTCCAGCAGAGCCGTGCGGGCGGCGGCGCCGGGGGAGTTCTGCGCGGGATTGGGTGCGCCTCGCGGGACGTAACCGTGGCTGTACAGCAGCACGGTGCGGTTCCAGCGGGCGGGAACGTCGAAGACGTAGGTGGCGCCGCCCGGCAGGAGCCCCTCCACGTGTACTGGGTCGGTGGTGGACGCGTGCGCGGGCGCGGAGGTACCGGTCAGCGAGATCAGCGCGAGGAGGAAGCCGGTCAGGAGCCTCACGAGGTGCCTCCGGGAGGACGGCGGGTAAGGGTGGGGACGATGCCGCGGGGCAGGTAGAGCACGGTGGCGACGAGGAGCAGGCCGTAGACGGCGTAGGAGAGCACGCCGGGCGCGTATCCGGGCATGCCGGGCTGGGTGCCGAGCGTGTTCAGCGCCTGGACCAGCAGCACGATGACGGTGGCGCCGACGAGCGGGCCGGTGGTGGTGCCGAGGCCGCCGACGACCGCCATCACCACGAACTCGATGGACAGCAGCACCGGGAACGAGCCCGGCGCGAGATAGCCCAGGTAGAAGGCGTAGATGCCACCGGCCAGCCCGGCGAACGCGGCCGACAGGGCGAACACGGCGAGCCGGTAGCGGCCGACAGCGACGCCGCTGGCCGCCGCCGCGGTCTCGCTTGTCGCGACGGCCCGCAGCCCGCGCCCGACCCGGGAGTCGACGATGTTGTGGGAGACGAGCAGGACCACGGCGACCACGGTCCAGACCAGGTACGCGTAGCCGAGGTCGCCGCCCACGGGCAGCTGGGGGATCCCTTGGAGGCCGATCGCGCCGCCGGCCCAGTCGCCCCGGCCGAGCAGCGACAGCAGGATCAGCTGTAGCGCGAGGGTGGCGAAGGCCAGGTGGTGCCCGCGCAGCCGGAGCAGGGGGGCGCCGAGCAGCACCGCGGCCCCGGCGGCGACCAGAGGGGCCGCGAGCAGACCCGCGACGGTCGGCGCGCCGTGCACGGTGAGCAGCCCGGCCGCGTACCCGCCGATGGCGTAGAAGGCGGCCTGCCCGAGCGTGACCTGCCCGGCGTAGCCCATCAGCAGGGACACGCCGGCGGTGACGGTCGCGGCGAGGCCGAGCAGCACGTAGGTCGCCAGATGCCGGTCCGGCAGCAGCGGGGGCAGCGTCAGCGTGACGACCGCGAGGGCGGCGAGCGTGGCGCGGTTCATCGGGCGGCCTCCGGTACCGGTCCACGCCGGGCGGCCTGCACGACCATCACGCCGAGCAGCAGCACCAGCGCGGCCTCCAGCTGGTAGGCGCCGGCGCCGTACCCGGCGAGCATGGTCTGGGCGACGCCGAGCAGCAGCCCGCCGGCGAGCGCGACCGCCGGGCGGGTCAGGCCGCCGAGGACCGCGGCGGCGAATCCGTTGACGATCAGTGTCACGTCGCTGTCGAACGTCACCTGCTGCACCGGCGTGGTGAGCACCCCGGCGAGGCCGCCGAGCGCGCCGCCCAGCGCGAACGCGAGCAGACCCATCCGGCGTACGTCGATGCCGACGACCCGGGCGGCGTACGGGTTCGACGCGCAGGCGGTCAGCGCCCGGCCGGTGTCCGTGCGGGCGAAGAACACGGCCAGGGCGCCGAGCACCGCCCCGGTCACGGCGAGGATCAGCAGGTAGTGCGCCTGGATGCGGGCGCCGGCGACGACGGCCACCCCGGGCAGGCCGGCGAATGATCGCGGCTGGTCACCCCAGATCACGATCTCGACGGCGTACGCGGACACGCCCAGCCCGAGCGTGACGATCAGCGATGTGCCCGGGGTGGTACCGGGCCGCCCGATCGCGATCACGCCGACGAACAGCCCGGCGAGTGCGGCGGTGAGCACCCCGGTGAGTTCCGCGAGTCCGTGCGGCAAACCGGCGCTGAGCAGCGAGGCGGTCAGCATGGCCGCGACGACGGCGAACGCGCCCTGCGCGAAGTTGACCACCCTGGTCACCCGGTGGATGGCGACCAGGCCGCTGGCCACGAGCGCATACCCGGCGCCGATGCCCAGGCCGGTCAACAGGTAGCCGATGAAGTCGCTCATCGTGGCGGCCCGTCCACCGGCACCGGACCGCCGAGGTAGGCGGTGGTCACCCGGGGATCGCGGCGCAGGCGGTCGGACGTACCGTGCAGCACGACGCGGCCCGCCTCGAGGACGTAGGCGCGCTCGCACAGGCCGAGGGCGAGGCGGGCGTTCTGGTCGATCAGCAGGACGGCCAGTCCCCGGTCGGCGTGCAGCGTGCGCAGGTGGCCGATCAGCTCGGTGACCACCAGCGGCGCGAGTCCCAGGCTGAGTTCGTCGACGACCAGTACGTCCGGGCGGGCCATCAGCGCCCGGCCGATCGCCACCATCTGCTGCTGGCCACCGGAGAGCAGACCGGCCCGGCGCCGGCGCAGGCCGTCGAGCGCGGGCAGCAGCCGGTAGATCCCGGCGGTGTCCCGGCCGTGCCGCCCGTTGCGCCAGCCGCCGAGGCGGAGGTTGTCGTCCACGCTCAGATCGGCGAACATCTCGCGGCCCTCGGGCACCTGGGCGAGCCGGCCGCGGACCGTGACCTGGCCCGCCGCCGGGTCTACCAGTCCGGACAGGGCTTTGACCAGTGTGGACTTGCCGGCGCCGTTGGGGCCGATGAGCGCGACCAGTTCACCCGCACCGACGTGCAGGTCCACGCCGTCGAGGGCGGTGGCGCCGGCATAGCGCACGGTCAGGCCGGTCACCTCGACGATGTTCATGCGGCCACGCCCGTGCCCAGGTAGGCGGTGACCACGCGCGGATCGGCGCGGATCTCGGCGGCGGTCCCGTCCGCGATCACCCGGCCCAGGTCGAGCACGGTGACCCGGTCGGCGAGGCGCATGACGAACGCGACGTCGTGCTCGACGAGCAGGATGGTCAGCCCGGTCGCACGCAGGTCCTCGATGAGTGTGGCGAGGCGCTCGCGTTCCGCCGTGCGCAGTCCGGAGGCCGGCTCGTCGAGCAGTAGCAGCCGCGGCCGGCCGCAGAGCGCCCGAGCCAGTTGCAGCGCGCGCTGCTGGCCCAGCGGCAGTTCCTCCGCGGCCCGATGCGCCCAGTCTCCGAGCCCGGTACGGTACAGGCTCTCCGTGGCGCGGTCGCTGATCTCACGCTCGTCGCGGCGGTGCGCCGGCAGCCGCAGCGCCGCGGCGGCGAACCCGGCCCGGGTGGTGGGGTGCGCGCCCACCATGACGTTCTCCAGCGCGGTCATGCCGGGGAAGATCCTCGCCGCCTGGAACACCACGCCGATGCCGAGCCGGGCCCGCCGGTGCGCGGGCAGCCGGTCGATGCGGGCGCCGTCGAGCCGCACACCACCGGCCTGCGGCGCGAGCTGCCCGCCGATCAGGGCGAACAGCGTGGACTTGCCCGCGCCGTTGGGCCCGATCACGGCGCGCAGCTCACCCGGCGCGACGCGCAGCTCGACGTCCCGTACCGCGTAGACGCCGCCGAACGCACGGGACACCCCCGAGACGGCCAGCGCCGCGCCGGTGCTCACCGGCCACCGACCGTGGCCAGCTTCGCCTTGGAGTAGTCGGTGGGAACGAACGTGCCGTCGCGCACGGTGTTGAGCGAGATGTAGTCGGTGCCCAGCCCGCCGTGGTCGGTCGCCGAGTAGGTGTAGGTGCCGTTCGGTGTGGTCAGCGTGAGCCCTTCGAGCGCGTCGCGGACCTTCTCCCGGTCTGTTCCGCCGGCCTTCTCGATCGCGGCCTGGAGGAGCTTGACCGCGCTGTAGCCGTCCTGGGCGAACTGCGGCGGCGGGTAGCCGTGCGCGGCGGTGAACGCGTCGGACAGCTCGGTGATGGCGGCCTTCTGCGGGCCGTCGGGCAGGGCGGCGCCGACGACGCCGATGGAACTGGCGATGGTGACGCCCTCGGCGGCCGGGCCAGCCGGGTCGAGGAACAACTTGCTGGCCTGCGATCCGGTGAGGACCAGTGGGATGGTGAGGCCGGAGGCGGCGTACTGCTTGGTCAGCGCCACCGCGGGCGCGCCGGTCGCCCACACCATCAGCGCCTGCGCGGGGGAGGAGCGGACGTGGGTGAAGACGGCCCCGAACTCGGTGGCGGTGGTCTGGAACTCCTCGACCGGGGCGAGGCTCACGCCGTACCCCGCGGCCTTGGCCTGTAGTCCCTTCATCCCCGCGGCGGCGTAGCTGCTCCGGGTGTCGTGCGCGACGGCGAGGCGGGTGACGCCGATGGCCTGGAAGTACTGCAGGGCGGCCTCGGCGTAGGTGCCGGAGGTGGCGGGCACGACGAAGACGTACGGGCGGACGGGCTGGATCTGTTCGTCGGCCGGGGTGAGCGACAGGTAAGGGATCCGCTCGCGGTCGACCAGCGGGATCGTGGCCAGGGCAGAGTTGGAGAACGGTGAGCCGATGATCGCGTCGGCGTCGTTCTTGACCTCGTTGAAGGCCAGCACCGCCTGGTCCGGCTGGCTCTTGTCGTCACGGACGGTGAGGGTGATGCGCCGGCCGCCGATGCCGCCGGCGTCGTTGATCTGCTGGACGGCGAGGGCAACGGACTTCTCGTTCTCGCTGCCCAGCGGTGAGTAGTTACCGGTCAGCGACACGATCTGGGCGACCCGGATCGGGTCGTCGCCGTCGGCGGTGTCGTCACCGCAGCCGGCCGAGGCAGTCACGAGGATGAGGGCGAGAAAGAGCGGCACCGGTGTACGCACGAGTACCTCCAAGTACTGCGAGGGTTTCGGTCCCGTTACGTGCAGTACTGAAGTTAGGCTCGATTATCACGGCCGTCAATATTATGACTAACATTGATGTATGCCGCCGGACCCCACCGATCACCCGCCCCGCCCGCAGACCCTGCTGCTGATGCTGCTCGGCGACTTCGTCCTGGACCGCGACGTGTGCGTCTTCTCCGGCAGTGTCATCGACGCCCTCGCCCGGCTGGGGGTCTCCGAGCACGCGACCCGCTCCACGCTGTCCCGGATGGCCGGCCGTGACCTGCTGCGCCGCCAGCGCCACGGCCGCAAGGTGTACTACGGACTCACCCCGCGGTCGACCGCGATCCTGCGCGACGGCCGCACCCGGATCTGGGAGACCGGCGCGGTCAACGACCGGTGGGACGGCAGCTGGACCCTGTTGTGCTTCTCGCTTCCCGAAGCGTGGCAGCGCCAGCGCCACGATCTGCGCTCACAACTGACCTGGAGCGGATTCGGCCCGCTGCAGGGCGGGCTCTGGATCGCACCCGGCGAGGTCAACGCCGGCGACATCGTCACCGGCCTCGGGCTCGAAGCCCACGCGCGGGTGTTCCGGGCCCGTGCCGACGATCTCACCGACCTCGCCGCCATGATCGCGGACGCCTACGACCTCAACGAGGTCGCCGCCCGGTACCGGAGCTTCCTCGACCGATGGGAGGCGGCGCCGCCCGCGGCGGATCCGCTCGCGGCCCGGCTGCGACTGATCGCCGAATGGCTCGGCGCGATCCGGCGGGACCCGCGGCTGCCGGTCGAACACCTTCCGTCCGGCTGGCCCGCTGCCGGCGCCCAGAAGCTCTTCCGCGACCTCGAGCTCGCCTACGCCGCACCCGCGCGGACCGCCGCCACCACGCTGCTGGACCTGAGAGCGTGTCCGGGAGGGTCTGTCGTGGACGGTTCGTCGAGGTGACATCGGCGCTGGCAGGGCAGGGTGGTGCCGCAGCGCCGGGGGCATCCCTCTGAGCTGACTGACGCCCGGTGGGCGCTGATCGAGCCTCTGCTGCCGGAGCCGAGTCAGGGTGGTCGGCCTGATCCTTCGTCCTCGGTGAGTACGGAAGCGCGGCCACGGTGTCCACCGTGGACGACCGTGCTATTGATCACGGCCCGCACCACGTACCGCCGCGACGTTCCTGACATTAGATTTAGATGTTCTGATGTCCGGGTCGGGCGCTCTGCCCCCGGAGTCTCTCCGATCGAAGCGAGTGGGCATGTTCGTGCGAAGAATCGCCACGCTGGGGCTGGCGATACTTGTGACAATCGGTTCGGCGGCGAACAGCGCCATGGCCGAGCCCGGCGAGCCGGCGCCGGTGGTGAACGAGGACGTCTTCCCCGGTGCGGTGCTCGGTGGTCCACGGACGGGGCCGCTCGCCACGTCGGTGCCGGCGGTGGGTGGTGACTCGCTGCGGGCTCTCGCGGCCGAGCCGATCGCCGGCTTCACCTGCGACGGTACCGCCGGGCCCCGGGTCGAGGTGCTGTACGTGCGTGAGGCGTCGATGCCGGACCGGTACGCGGCGATGCAGCCGCTCATGCAGGCCTGGCTGATCAACGCGGACGCGGCGTGGAACGACGGCGCCGCCCGTCACGGCCGCAGCCGGCACATCAAGTACCTCACCGAGACCGTGGACGGCTCGTGCCGGGCCGCGATCCGCAACGTCGTGGTGCCGGCGGGCGCGCTGGCGACGTTCGACGCGTCGATAACCGCCGTCAAGGCGCTCGGTTACAACGCCGCCTCGAACCGCAAGTACCTGATGATCACCGAGGCGACGGTCGTCTGCGGGCTGGCCCAGACCACCGATGACGACCAGCCGGGTGCGGCCAACGCGGCCAACACGGCCGTGCGGTACGCCCGGGTCGACGCCTCCACGAACTGCCTCGGCGCGAACGCGATCGCGCACGAGTTCGGGCACACGATCGGTGCGATCCAGGACAGCGCGCCGCACCACAGCGAGCCGGGGCACTGCAACCAGGGTTTCGACCTGATGTGTTACGCCGACACGTTCTCGCTGGACTGCCCGCAGTACGACCACAAGCGGATACCCGACTGTGCCTTCGACGACTTCTTCAGCGCCCAGCCGGCGGCGGGGACCTACCTGGCCACGCACTGGAACACCGCCAACAGCGTGTACTTCCGGGCCGGCACGACCGCGGACAACCAGAACTACCCGCGCTCCGGCTGGACCTACTCGGTACGGAACGTGGCGTCCGGCGCGGCGCTCGACATCGACCCGGCCGGTGGCACCGTGCGGGATTCGCTGAAGTACCTGCACGCCACCACGGCGTCGAGCACGGCGCCCAGCCAGAAGTGGCTCGTCTCGTACGACACCGGTCTGCAGTTGCAGAACCGGGACAGCTTCTACTGCGTCGACACCGCCTACAGTGGCATGACCCCCGGCACCCGTGCCCTCCAGTACCCGTGCAACGGGCAGGACGGCATGCGGTGGGCCTACCTGCCGCACGCCGACGGCTCGTTCACGATCCTGAACTGGCGCAACGGCCTGGCGCTGACCCAGCCGACCACCGCCGGGGCCCTCGTCGACCAGCAGGTCTACACCGGTGAGGCGAACCAGCGGTGGTCCTTCACGAGGATCGCCGACCCGGCCGGACCGGTCGACGGCGCGGTCTACAACATCGCCGCGCTGAGCAACCGGGCGAGCCTGGTGGCGCCGGTGGGCGCCCCGGTGGGCGAGGTGATCAGCCACGCCGCGCGCAGTGCGAACACCACGCAGCAGTTCCGCCTGGACGCGATCGGGTCGTACTGGCAGCTGGTGCACGTGCGCAGCGGCCTGTGCGCCGCGAACACGCAGGACGCGACGGAGGGTCTCGACCTGACGCTACGGACCTGCAGCACCAATCCGCTGGGGCAGCAGTGGACGCTGCAGCGGGTGGCCGACTCGCGGTTCATCCTCGTCAACCGGCACAGCGGGAAGGTCGCGACGATGACCACGGGCCTCGGTTCCCCCATCGAGCAGCAGACCGTCACGCCGAACAACGAGGCGCAGATCTGGGCGTTCGAGCGGGTGTGACGCCCGTCTGACGCCCGTGTGCGCGTGCGGCGCCCCGTCGCGTGAGCCCGGGGCCGCCGCACGCGCACACGGCGAGCACGCGTGCGTGTACGGAGAATGTGCGCGCGCTCTCTAGTGTCGGCGCCGACGTGACCGCTCCGGCTTTCGGAAAGGGACCCATGCGACATCACTCCCGGCTGCTCGCCGCCGGCCTCAGCCTCCTGCTCACCGCGGGGCTGCCGGCGCCCGCCACCGCCGCGTCGGCGGCGGATCCCAAGGCGAGCGCGCTACTGCTCTTCGACGGCGGCGGCGAGTCGTTCAACGACCTCACGTACCACTCGTTCCGGATCCCGTCGCTGGTGCGCACCACGCGGGGCACCCTGCTCGCCTTCGCCGAGGGCCGGGTCGCCTCCAACCGCGACTACGGCAACATCAACATGATGGTGAAGCGCTCGGCGGACAACGGGGCAACCTGGTCCGGGCTCGGCGAGGTGACCGGGCAGGGGCCGGGCACCTGGGGCAACCCGACGAGCGTGGTCGGCGCCGACGGCACGATCTTTCTCTTCCTCTCCTGGAACGCGGCGGGCACGAGCCAGTTCGGCGACGAGGGCACCACCCGGATCAGCGCCTGGGGCGAACGCCGGGTCATGCTCTTCACCAGCAGCAAGGCCGAGGACGGTACGGTGTGGCACGGCCCGGCCGACCTCACCTCGGCCGTGACTCCGCGGACGCACGCGGACGGATCCGTCTGGGACTGGGACGCGGTCGGGCCGGGCGCCGGGATCCTGACGTCGTCGGGGCGGCTGATCGTGCCGGCGACGAACCGCAACATCTACAGCGACGACGGCGGCGTGACGTTCCAGAGCGCTCCGATGGCGGCCGGGCAGGAGGTCACCGGCGAGAGCACGATCGTCGAGCTGACCGACGGACGGCTGATGCGCAACGACACCCCGGTCGCGTCGATCTGGTCGACGGCCAAGAGCAGGTGGGTCGCGCGTGGCACCATCGAGGGCGGCTTCGGCCCGTACGCCCCGGAACAGGCACTGCCGGACCCGCACGCGGAGGCGTCGATCCTGCGGTACAACACCAACGACCCCGCGCGTCTGATCTTCCTCAACTCGGCCAGCACCACCACGCGCCGGGCCATGCGGATCCGGGTCAGCACCGACGAGGGAGAGACCTGGTCGGCCGGACGCGCCCTCTCGACTGCCCCGCTGCCGGCGTGGCCGCAGCTGGGCACCGGCAGTGTCGCGGAGGGCGGTTACTCCAGCATGGCGAAGACCGCTGACTTCACGGTCGGCGCGCTTGTCGAGGTCAACGAGGACACCGCGAACAGCCTCACGTCACACCGGTCGATCGTCTTCCGCAAGCTGAACCTGCCCTGGATCACCGGCTGAGCGGCGCGGCCGCCCGTGCCGGTCTCCGTCGGAGGGTGGAGAGGCACGGTGCGGCCATGGCCGCAGAACGCGACAGTGATCGTCTGCGGGCGCGACCCCGCGCCCGCGGATGACGGAGGTCTGGGAGTGCCGGGATCGCCATCGAGGGCTTGTGCTATGGTTTCGGGGTTGCAGTTTTGATTTCCATAGACGTTTTGCGCCGTCGGGTTGGCCATTTGCCCGGGCGCTTTTCTCGTTGTGGCGTGTCGGTTCCGATGCGGGTAATCAACGCGGCGGCAATGAGGGGCCGTAATTCAGCGGCCCCGACAGCCTTCGGAGGAGTTAGACATGGCTACTGGTGTCGTGAAGTGGTTCAACGCTGACAAGGGTTTCGGCTTCATCACCCCGGAGGGTGGCGGCGCTGACGTGTTCGCCCACTTCTCCGCGATCTCCGCGAGCGGCTTCCGCAGCCTCGAGGAGAACCAGCGGGTGGAGTTCGACATCACCCAGGGCCAGAAGGGCCCGCAGGCGGAGAACATCCGCGTGCTCTGATCCATGCTTTGACGAACGGCGGTCCGACTGATTCAGCGGGCCGCCGTTCGGCATGTCACCACCGTGTTTGCCCAACACGGGCCGCGGTTCAGGCCCGCGGTGAACATTTCTCGCTTCCGGCGTGGCCGGGTCCCCTGGTGCTCCCGCGGGCACCGGTCCAATGCCACTTGGCTTAAGTCGACCACGGATTCCTGCCTGCGCTTCCCGAAGCCGTCCGCGCGACGCCCGCCCTCTGTCGCCCACACCCCTCGGTCTGGCTCTGTTGCCCAGACCCTTTCGGGCGGGGGCGCGAGCTGACCCGGCCCGCTCGCGGCGATCGGGCGCTGCCTGCCCGAAATATCGCTACATCCCACCCTCCGGCGCGGACCACACACTCGCGAGACGGCACCGCTGCGGCCTGAGTGATCAATCAGGTGAGCAAAAGGTAGATCGAAAATCGAAGTTGATCGCTTTTTCGCTCACCTGATTGATCACTCAGGCGTCAGGCCCGAGGTCGTCGAGATCTCCCGGCCTCGCCAGCAGGAGGCATGCCCGCTTCATCGGGAGATTTCGGGCACGAGGCGCCGGGTCCCCGCCGGAAGGTGGCCGACTTTGACCGCCGTCGGCGGTGTTCCGGCGCCCGGAGACCGCGTGCGATTCGCGTACCGGCAGCGGGCGGGTCACGGAACCCGGATCGGGCTGAGAGCATTCCTGCTGGTCGCGGGAGTGCGGCCGTACCGCAGCTACTTCAAGATCAAATTAGGCTGAGTGGCACCGGTCGTCGCTGGCGATCCTCCCTGCCATTTCGGTGGGTGGCCGCCACAGAACCCGCCGCCACAGAATCCCGGGGTGCGGATCAGATGATCGGTTCCCAGGTGATGCCGGTCGTGGGGCGGGCGCCGGTCGCGACGTACTCCAGGACCAGGCGGCGGGCGGTCGCGGCGCTCACCCGCACGCGCGAGCCCGCCAGCGTGATCGGGGCGGCGTCGGCCGACCACATCAGCGTCAGCGGCGCGCCCGGCGGGCGCTCGACCGCGATCGTGCCGTCCGGCAGCCAGGTCACCGCGGCCCGGTCCTCCTCCACGTCGATCTCGACGCGCAGCCCGTCGCCGTTACCGCCGTAACCCTCGGTGAGCGCGCCGGGGGAGACGTCCTCGCCGTCGGCCCGCGGGCGGACCCAGATCGCCTGTGCGGCCCGGCCGGTCTGCCGGATCATGGACGCGACGTCGTCGAAGACCTCTGCCGCGGTCTCCGGATCCGGGATCGGCTCGGCGTACGCCTGGTAGTCGATGAGCAGCATCGTCATGGGCGCAACAGGCTCCCGTCACCCTCGTAGACCTTCTTGAAGAAGGTCTGGCCGCCGTCCGTGGTGGTCCAGACCGTCATTGTGCTGCCCTCCGGTAGCACGCCGCGCAGGAGGGTGTCGCAGTTGTAGCCGTTGTCCTGGTCGAACGACCGGGAGCCGCACGGGCCGTTGTCCAGGACGACCTCGGCGTCGGTGTCGCCGTTCGCGCGCATCTGGGCGGCGACCTTCATCTCCACGTCCTGGTAGAGCAGGCTGGGCGTGGTCGGCCAGGTGCCGCCGTCCGGCGGGCGGGGGATCCGCGAGTAGTCGACGTCGTCCGCCGGGCTCCGGTCGCGGCCACCGGAGTGGACCGGCTCCGCGTTCGGGTCGTCGACGCGCTGACCGGTGGTCGGGCGCCGGGTGTCCTCCGGGCGCTCCCGCATGCCCTCACCGGCGTTCCGCACGTCCGAGGGCACCTCGCTCGCGTCGTAGCGCTGCCACCCCTCCCCGACCGGATCGTAGTGATCCCGCGTGTCGGCACCGTCCGCCGTCGCATCGGAATCACCCCCGCCGTCGCTACTGCTGTCGCTGTCGCTATTGCTGTCGCTACTGCCGTCGCTGTTGCTACTGCTGTCGCCGCTGTCCCCGGGCCTGGTGCTGCCGCTGTTACCGCTGCCAGATCCAGTGCCTGAGCCGGAAGCTGAGCTGGTGTCGGTGCCGGATCCCGTGCCTGAGCCGGAAGCTGAGCTGGTGCCGGTGCCGGATCCCGTGCCTGAGCCGGGAGGGGCGCTGGTGCCGGATTCGGAGTCCGCGCCGGGTCCAGTGCCCGAGCCGGAACCAGAGCCGGTGTCGGTGCCGGAACCGGATTCGGAGCCCGTGCCGGATCCGGAGCCCGTGCCGGATCCAGAACCCGTGTCCGAGCCGGGACTTGAGCCGCTGTCGGATCCAGAACCGGAGTCCGGTCGCGGCCCGCTTCCCGGTGTCGATCCGCTTCCTGCTGCCGGCCCGCTTCCCGGTGCCGGCCCGCCGCTCGGCTCGCCGAGGTCGAGCGAGAGCGCGAGCTGTTCGTGCCGCTCGCCGGCGCTCCCGGCGCTTCCGGGCGGCCTGCGCCCCCGGCCTGGCCCGCCGGACGCCGGCCCGCGATCACGACCGGGCCCGCCGGGACTCGCTCCGCCGTCACGTCCGGATCCGCCGGAGCTCGACCCGCTGTCGCGGCCGGATCCACCGGAGTCCGGTCCGCCGCCACGCCCCGGCCCGCCGTCGCCGGACCCGCCGTCGCCGCCGGAACCGCCGGGACTCGATCCGCCACCCGGTGGCCTGCCGCCCCCGCCCCCGCGTGCCACCCGCGCCCCCCTCAGCCGACCAGCTTGGACAGGTTGGTGAGGCTGGTGACCAGCGCCGTCGTGTACAGCAGGATGCGACCGGCCCACTTGACCACGGCCGCCACGATCTGCGCCGCGACCACCGGGATCGTGACGATGAAGATCGCCTCGACCGCCCAGACGATCACTCGCGCGACCAGGTCGGCGATCAGGTCGCGCACGATGTCCCGGGTCAGCGCGATCAACTCGGTCGCACCGTCCGTGGCCGCGGCCATCAGCAGCGCGACGCCGCCGAGCCCCATGGCCGCGTCCACGTTGTTCACCATCAGCGACTGGTAGGCCACCGCCGCGTGCCCCTGCCAGTCGGGCAGGTCACCGGCCAGGTGGGATTGCAGGTCGGTGCCGAGCTGCTCCATGTACGCCGCCATGTTGCGCCACGTCTCCGCGTGCGCCTCCGTGATCGCCGGTACGCCGGTGAGCGCGTCCAGCATCTCGCGGAGCGGCTCGAAGTACTCCATGGCCCAGCCGAGCCCGTTGGCGAGCAGCGCGCTGAACGGGTCCAGCACGGTCGAGGCCACCTCCAGCCCGAGCCCGACCCCGGCGAGCGTGGTGTCGACCCAGGTCCCCTCGGTGACCGCGACGTAGACGTCCTCGATGCCGTCGAGCAGTCCGGCACCGGTCCAGGGGCTGTCCTCGCCGTACGTGACGTCGGCGACCAGCGGGTTGTCGCTCATGCCGGATCGCCTGCCCGGCCGCGGTCACGCGGTGGCCGGCGACGGGCCGAGGATTCGCTCGCGAGCCCGCTCATGGACGCAGGCGGCTTCCGATGGACTTCAGCCCCGCGGCCGAGTCGGCGTCGGCGGTGTCGTAGCCGTCTGCGGACTGCCGGAGCAGCTCCGCGGCCTTGCGCAGGTTGCTCTGCAGCCGCCCGGTCAGCTCGTCCTGCCGCTGGTGCCGCCCCTCCAGGATGGCGGAGATCCAGCCGCAGAGCAGCCCGTAGGCCTCGTCGTCCTGCGCGATGTGCGTGCTGGCGCCCTGCACCGTGTCGATCCGGCCGGCCAGGTCGTCGATGGCGCCGGCGTGGTCGCGGATCTGATCCGCGTCGACCGCCCATCCGTCGGCCATGCGCGCCCCCTCCCCGTCAGCGGACAACAGTGGCCATCATAAATGGCCCGGTCCACCCCGAAGGGCACAGATCCAAATCCCCGGCCGGTGGGTACGGGTCTCCGCGCGCACCGGCCCGAGCACGCCCAGCTGCCCGCGGGCCGTCGCGCTCCGGTCCGCCCGCGCCCGCGGGCAGGTGCACCGGATCGCCCGCCGCGATCGGCCGCGGGCACAGCGTGAGAAGCGGACGCGGTGGCTCAGTCGATCCACACGCCCGCCACGTCCAGCCCGGCCGGCCACCGCGCCGGCGTTCCGGCCGGGATGTCCCCCGGCCGCGACGGGAACACCTTACCGTCCACAGTGAACCGGACTTGGCGATAGGTCGGCAGCGGCACGCGCGGCTGAGGCCGGTAGATGAACGCGCACGGCCCGCGCACCCCTCACCACGGCGTCCACCTCGGACGTCGTGGTCTCCGGCGGCGTGTCGGGTGCGGTGGCCGGCGCGTCCCCGAACGCGTGCTGTGCCCGCGGCGCGTGCGCGTCGTCCGTCGGGGGCGCGATCCGGGGGGAGCCCATCATGACCTTTGATCGGCATTCCGCTCTTGGTGGTCGTTGCGGCACACTGCGTGAATGTCCTACCTCGACGTGCTGGCCCCCTCGTTCAGCTTCACGTCGCCGGAGGCGTTCGCGGCCCAGGACGACGGGTGGTTCGCGGACAGTCCGGTCGGCCCGGTCACGGTGCGCTACGCGGAGGCGAGCGACCTGCTTCGGGACAAGCGCTTCGACCACGGCGGCGAGGACTTCCTGAAGAACCACGGCATCACGTCCGGCCCCCTCTACGACTGGTGGGTGCCGATGATCGTCAACCACGACGGCGCGGACCACCGGCGGCTCCGCGGGCTGGTGGCGCGCGCGTTCACGCCGCGGATGGTGGAGTCGCTGCGCCCGTTCGTCCATGCGCGCGCGGAGCGGCTGGCCGACGAGATCGAGGACTGCGGCAGCGTCGAGTTCGTCGACGCGTTCGCGAACCGGTTGCCGCTCGCCGTCATGTGCGAGCTGCTCGGCGTGCCCGCGGAGGACTACGACGAGTTCAGTCAGTGGTCGGCCGACATCGGGCTGGTCTTCGGCCTGGCCAACGGCGGTGACACGGCGGCCCGGGTGGAGCGCGCGGTGGCCGGCCTGGACGCCTACGTGTCCGATCTGATGGACCGCAAGGCCGGGCGGACCGGCGGCAGCGACGTGATCTCGGTGCTGCTCGCGGCGATGGCCTCGGACGGCACGGCCAACCGCGACGAGGTGCGGAACCTGCTGGTCACGCTCGTGTTCGGCGCGCACGACAACACCCGGCACCAGTTCTCCAACACGATCGTCACGTTCGCGGAGCACCCGGACCAGTGGCTGCGGCTGCGCGAGGATCCGTCGCTGGCCGGCCCGGCCGTGGAGGAGTGCATGCGCTGGCGGCCGTCCGCGGGCGCGCTGATCCGCCGCGCGTCGGCCGATCTGACGTTCCACGGGCTGGACGTGGCCGCGGGCACGATCTTCACGACCGCGGTGGCCACGGTGCAGCGCGACCCCCGGGCGTACCCCGGTGGCCGGGTTTTTGATATCGGCGCGCGGTACGACGCGCCGCTGCTGCAGTTCGGCGCGGGCCCGCACTACTGCCTCGGTTCCGCGCTGGCCCGCACCGAGCTGACCGAGGCGCTCCCGGTGCTGGCCGCGCGCTTCGGCCCGCCGCAGCTGCCGCCGGAGCCGCTGCCCTGGCGTCCCGCGCTCGGCACGTTCGGCCCGGAGGAACTGCCGGTCAGCTTCTCCCGGGTCTGACAGGCGTCACGGTCACCGCCCGGCGGCCTTGACGGATCACGGATCGTGGCGAGGTCGCCCGACGCGGAACGGGCCAGTGCGGCCCGCGTCAGCTCCTGGCGGGGGTGAAGATCGTGCCGGCCTCGATGCCGAGCTGGCAGGCGTTGCCGAACGTCTTGCGGTCCGCGATCCTGCGCTTGCCCCAGTAGCCGGTCGCGGCCGCGACGACCGGGCGGTACTCGGCCGTGCACAGGAAGCCGTCGCGCGGCGGCAGCCCGAAGACGTTGCCGCCGGTCTTCTTCAGTGCGGCGCAGACCTCGGGCGCGGCCGGGTGGGTGCCGCCGACCGGGCCGCAGGTCAGCGTGAGCGCGGCGGCACGCCCGGCGGCCCTGTCGCCGGTGAGGGTCAGCGTGAGCCGGGCGAACGGCGCGGCGGCCGGCGCCGGCCGCGCGGCGGTGACGGCCGCCCCGGGCCGCGCTCCGGGCTGGGCGAGTCCGGCCGGGGCGGCCTGGGCGGCGCCGGGCAGCAGTGCGGCCGTGGCGGCCGTGGCCAGGGCGGCAACCGCGAGGTGGCGGATCATGACAACTCCCGAGGTGAGACACGGACGATCACGTCCGGTCTACCCGCCGCTACCCGCCAATGCCGCAGATCCGGGCAAAGTGGTACGTCGTGTCTGCCATCTTCACCCGTACGGCCAGTGCCGCTACGCCGGCGCGATGTTGTGGTTGACGCGGAAGAGGTTCTGCGGGTCGTGCACCTGCTTGATCTTGACCAGGCGGTCGAAGATCTCGTCGCCGTAGGCCGCGCGCACGTCGTTCTCGTCGGTCGCGGACATGAAGTTGACCATCTTGCGGTCGTGCGCCCACGGCGTGACCGCGTCCATCACCCGGGCCAGGTAGCCACGCAGCTCCGGCAGCGCCTCCGGGCCGCCGACGCCGAAGCCGAACAGCACGAACGGCATCCCGCGGGTGGCGACCGCGTTCGGCGGCTCGGGCTGCCGGTCGAGCGCACCGCCGAGCGCCCGGAGCTCCACGCTGACCAGCGGGCAGTCGGTGCCGGGGCCGACCAGCGCGAGCAGCGCGTCGACCGCCTCGGCCGGAAGCTCGCGCAGGCCGGTGGTGCGGTCCACGTACGGCAGCGGGCCCGGCGGGTCGGTGTGGATCAGCGCGACCTCGTCGTAGGGCCGGTCGAGCACGCCGTCGGCCAGCAGCGGCACGACCGCGCGCATCGGGGCGAAGTGCGCCTCGCCCTCGGCCGGGTCGCCGACGAACGCGAAGCGCAGCGCCACCACGAACGCGCCACGCAGCGGCTCGGGCAGCGCCGGGTCCGGCGGCAGCCGCTGCACGGCCACGGACGTGGTCGCGGACTCCGGCAGCGCCGGTGCCCAGGTGCGCCACGCGTGCAGCAGCGCGGGCGCGTCCTCGCCGGCCGCGAAGACCGCGCCACCGTAGAAGCGCGCGACCGGGAACAGCGCGATCTCCACCGCGGTCACCACGCCGAAGTTGCCCTTGCCGCCGCGGACCGCGAAGAACAGGTCCGGGTCGGAGTCCGCGGTGACGCGCCGGGCGTTGCCGTCCGCGGTGACGATCTCGACCGAGCGGATCGTGTCCGCGCCGTACCCGTACAGGCGGCCCAGCGTGGGGCTCTGACCGCCGCCGAGCAGGTAGCCGGTCGCGCCGACGCCGGGCGCGGAGCCGTTCACCGGGGCCAGGCCGAACGGCGTGGTCACGGCCAGCACCTCGGCCCAGAGCGCGCCGCCGCCGATCCGTGCGGTGAGCGCCTCCCGGTCCACGGTCACCCGGTTCAGCCGGCGCAGGTTGATCAGCACGCCGCCGTCCACGTTCCGGGCCTGGTGCCCGGTGGTGAGCGTGGCGACCGGCAGGCCGTGCTCGCCCGCGAACCGGATCGCGGCGGCCACGTCCCGCCCGCTGGCCGCACCGACGACCACGGCCGGGCGCATCGGCGTCAACGGGTTGAAGGTGGCGCACTCCGCGTCGTAGCCGTCGTCGCCCGGCGCCGCGACCCGACCGGTGACGGCCGCCGCCAGTCCTGCCACCGCCGCCGCGTCGACGTGCTGATTCACTGAGCCGTTCTCAACCCGGCCTGTGTGGCCGGCCGGCATGGCATCAGTCGACGGTTCGGGTGTGCCAGGTGGAAAGTAGCTCACTGGTTGGTGTCCTCCTGCCGGGTGCAAGCCTCGTGCACAGTGCGATACGTCGCTGTTCAGATACCAGTTCATCGGCTGCTCATCCGGGCACCCGCTACCGTGTCCCGATGACGATCGCGCCGCACTCGCGTACCGCCCGGCTGGCCGAGCTCGGTGACTTCCTGCGGCGACGGCGCGACGCGCTGAGCCCGCGCGAGGCCGGGCTGCCGGGCGGCGGCCGGCGGCGCGCACCGGGCCTGCGCCGGGACGAGGTGGCCGCGCTCGCGCACCTGTCCGTGACCTACTACGAGCGGCTGGAGCAGGGCCGCGGCCCGCACCCGTCGGCCGCGACGCTGTCCGCGCTGGCCGGGGCGCTGCGGCTGGCCGGCGAGCGGCGCGAGCACCTGTTCCGGCTGGCCGGCCAGGCCGCGCCGGGCAGCCCGGAGCAGGACGAGACGCCGGACCCGGGGCTGCTGTCGCTGCTGCACGCGAACGCGCTCACCCCCGGTTACCTCTCCGACGACCTCGGCACGATCATCGCGCAGAACCCGCTCAACATCGCGCTGTTCGGCACGTTCACCGGCCTGCCCGGCTGGGCCGGGAACCTGGTCTGGCGCTGGTTCACCTCGCCGGCCTGGCGGGACCTGCTGGAGCCGGGGAAGGACCACAGCGAGACCGCGCGGGCGTACGTGACGGACCTGCGCATGGTGGTGGCGCAGCGCGGGCACGACGAGACCGCGGTCGCGCTGGTGCACGACCTGCGGGCGGCCAGCGCGGAGTTCGCCCGGATGTGGGACGAGCACGACGTGTCCGCGCTGCACTGCTCCGACAAGCACATCGGCGGCCTGCACCTGGAGTGCGTGGTGGTGACCAGCCCGCACTCCCGCCAGCGGCTCCTGCTGCTGCACCCGATCGCCGGCACCGGCACCGAGGCGCGGCTGGCCGCTCTACAGCTCGGCTAGGCGCTGCAGTTTCGCGGCGTCCGGGCTGCCCGGCTCCGCGGTGTACGAGACGATGCGCAGGTCCGCGCCGGGGACGGTGAGGACGTCGCAGTCCAGCGTGAGCTCGCCGACCGCGGGGTGCCGGATCGTCTTCACGTCGCTGGTCATCGTCGACGCGCCGGCCCGCTCCCAGAGGCCGGCGAAGACCGCGGAGGTCCGGCGCAGCCCGGCCACCAGCGCGGTCAGCCCGGCGTCCGCGGGGTAGCGAGCCGATGCCTCCTTCAGGTCGGCGACGATGTCCGCCTCGAACGCGGCCCGGCCCGCGGCGGACCAGGTGGGCAGGCGAAAGGCGCCGACGACACCGGATTCGAACAGCACGCGCGCGAGGTTGCGTTCGCCCGCCGGATCGCCGTGCAGCGCGGCCCACATCGCGTTCCAGTGCAGCAGTGTCCAGCTCGCGCTGAAGACGCCCATCGGCACGTCGGTGAGACGGGCGGTCACCCGCCGGATGCCGGGCGGCAGGTCGGTGCCGACCGTGGCGTCCTGCGGCGGCAGCAGCCCGGCGGCGCGATAGAGCTGGTCCCGCTCGGCTTGATCAAGCCGCAGGGCCCGGGCGAGGGCGCCGACCACCTGTGCCGACGGCTTCGTGGCGCGGCCCTGCTCGAGGCGCAGCAGATATTCCAGCGAGATGCCGGCGCGCTCGGCCAGCTCGCCGCGGCGCAGGCCGGGCGCGCGCCGGCCGGCGGATCGGGGGCCGGCGTCGGCACGGTCACGCGCGGCGCGCAGCAGGACGCCGAAGGTCGATGAGCTCAGCGGGCGGGCACCTCCTCGATGGCGGCGACCATCCTATCCAGCGCGGCCCGCATGTAACGGGTCCACAGCGGCGCGAACGGCCCGGCGACGAGCCACCGCCGTCCGGGCAGCGGTTTGAACTCGTACGTCCAGCGGATCATCGTGCCGGGGCCGTCCGGCAGGAAGGACCACTCCCCGCGTACGCCGGACGCCAGCCGGGCCAGCACGTTGGTGAAGTCCGTCAGCTGGTACGCGAAGCCGTGGCCCTCGGTGTACTCGGTGAGCGCCTCGACGGCCTGGGAGCCGTCGGTGAACCGCGGGCGCCGGGAGACGCCGGCCCGGTCCCAGGCCGCGGTCTGCCCCTCGACGCCCGCGATGCCGGGGAACGGTCCCCAGGGCCGGAACACCGCGGACAGGTCGATCGGCACGATGACGGCGAACGCCACCTCGGGGGTGGCGGAGGTGCGCGCGAAGACGGTGATCGGCACCGTGCGGTCACCCCGGCGAATCAGAAGTTGATCATTCACGGTCGCAGTATCACGCCGTGGATCGATGGCGGGGAGTGCCTTGCCGGTACCTACCCTCGCCCCGGTTGTGCGTGGTTACCGGGCGCGGCGGTCCCTAACGTGGCGGCCGTGAACAACACCCCTGTCGTCCTCGTCCACGGTTTCTGGCACGGCTCCTGGGCCTGGAGTGCCGTCGCGGAGCGGCTCGCCCGCACCGGCGTACCCTCGCTGGCCGTTGATCTTGATGGTTCCGGCCTGCGCGGCGGGTCGCCGGAAGCGCGCTGGGCCCGCCCGTTCGACCCGGCCGTGTTCGCGGTCGCGCCCTCACCGGTCGCCGACGTCACCGCCACCGGCGCCGCCGAGATGCTGAACGCGCAGCTGCGGGCGCTGGGCAGACCGGCCGTGGTGGTCGCGCACAGCATGGGCGGCATCGTGGCCACGCGCGCGGCCGAACTGGCGCCGGAACTCTTCGCGGAACTCGTCTACGTGGCGGCGCACGCGCCGGTCGCGGGGCTGCCGAGCGTGGCCTACGTCAGCATGCCGGAGAGTGCGGGTGCCCAGGTGCCGGGGCTGCTCTGCGCGGACCCGACGGCGACCGGTGCGCTGCGCATCGACCCGGCCGACCCGGCCCGGCACGCGGCCATCCGCGAGTGCTTCTACCACGACGTGGAAGCCGCGACCGCGGACGCGGCGATCGCGCTGCTCGGCACGGACGGCTCGTTCGGCATCCCGGCCGAGACGTTCGAGGTGACGCCGGAGCGCTACGGCCGCGTCCCGCACGCCTACGTGGTCTGCACCGAGGACCGCGTGGTCCCGGCCGCGCTCCAGCGCCGCTTCATCCGCGAGATCGACGCGATCTCGGCCCGCCCGGCGACCGTGGTGGAGATGAAGACGTCGCATTCGCCGTTTCTGTCCGCTCCGGAGGCGGTGGCCGAAACGATCGCGGCCGCGCACCGGCGGTCAGCTGGGGTGCCGGTGTCGTCTGGTGGCCGCGTTTAGGGCGCCTCCGGCGAATCCCGAGCGGGTACGGAGGCGCCCACCAACGCCCACCGCCCACTGGACGTGACGAGGTCCGCGATCGGGGCGTGCCGGTCCAGCCACTGCGGTCGGACCGGCAGTCACGCCACCGTCAGCGCGGTGACGGTGATCGCGCTGCCGATCTCCCGGGCGATCGCGAAGACCCGCAGGGGCACGAGACGGCTTCCCGTCGCGGGACCGTCCACGATGGCCGGAGAATGCCCGGATCAATGCTCGGTACGCGTCCCGTCCCGTTCGCCGGCCCTGTCCCGTTCGCCGGGCCCGTTCGGATCGTCCGCCGTCGCCGTCCGGCCGCGCCGCAGTCGTTGCAGCAGCGGCAGCAGTGCCACCGCGATCAGCGCGGCGAGCAGCACCGCGGAGATCGGGCGGGTCAGGAAGCCGGTGGGGTCGCCGCCGAAGAGGAGCAGCGAGCGGCGCAGTGAGCTCTCCAGCAGCGAGCCGAGCACGAACGCGAGCACCAGCGGGCCCGGGTCGAAGCCGAGCTTGCGCATCAGGTAGCCGAGCGCGCCGAACGCGATGACCAGGCCGATGTCGAAGACGCTGTTGTTCACCGTGTACGCGCCGATCAGCGTGATCAGCACGGTGATCGGCGCGAGCACGGCCGGGCGCACGCGCAGGATCCGCACGAACAGCCCGACCAGCGGAATACTCATGATCAGCAGCAGTACGTTACCGACGTACATGCTGTTGACCACGCCCCAGAACAGCTCCGGTTCCTGCGTGACCAACTGCGGCCCCGGGGCCACGCCCTGGATCAGCAGCGCCCCGAAGATCACGGCCATGGTCGCGTTCGCCGGGATGCCGAGCGACAGCAGCGGGATGAACGACGACGTGGCGGCCGCGTTGTTCGCGGTCTCCGGCGCGGCCACGCCCTCGATCGCGCCGTTGCCGAACCGCTCCGGCGTCCGCGACCGGCGTTTCTCCAGCGCGTACGCGGCCAGCGAGGACAGCACGGCCCCGCCGCCGGGCAGCACGCCGAGCGCGAAGCCGAGCACCGACCCGCGCCCGATCGCACCGCTGGCCTGCCGCAGGTCGGCCCGGCTCGGCCACACGTTCGCCACGTGCGCCGGCCTGCCGAGCGTGCGCTGCCGCTCCTCCAGGCTGTGCAGGATCTCGCCGAGACCGAACAACCCCATGGCCACGGGTACGAAGTCGATGCCGTCCGCCAGCGCCAGGCTCTCGAACGTGAACCGTTCCGCGCCGGTGAACCCGTCCCGGCCGACCGTCGCCAGCAGCAGCCCGACCGCGGCCGCGACCAGCGCCTTCAGCCGCCCGCCCGGGGAGATCGTGGCGACCAGCAGGATGCCGAGCAGCGCCAGCATCGTGTACTCCGGCGGGCCGAAGTCCAGCGCGAACGCGGCCACGAACGGCGCGACCACCGACAGCGCCACGATCGACGCGGTGCCGCCGACGAACGACCCGATCGCGGCGATGCCCAGCGCGGTCCCGGCCCTCCCCTGTCTGGCGAGCGCGTGCCCGTCGAACACGGTGACCACGGAGGACGCCTCGCCGGGCAGCTTCAGCAGCACGGACGTGATCGTGCCGCCGTACTGCGCGCCGTAGAAGATGCCGGCCAGCATGATGATCGCGGTGACCGGTTCCAGGCCGAACGTGAGCGGCAGCAGCATCGCGATCGTGGCGGCCGGCCCGAGCCCGGGCAGCACGCCGACCAGCATGCCGATGAGCACGCCGACCAGGCAGTAGAGCAGGTTCATCGGTTCGAGGACGACCGCGAACCCGCCGAGCACGTCACTCATCGGGACCCCTTCAGAACATGTGGGGGATGGTCACGTCCAGCGCGGCCACGAAGAGCAGGTAGAGCGTGGCCACTAGGCCGACGCTGACCAGTGCGGAGAGCAGCCACGACTCGTCGCCGAGGAAGCGCAGCCAGGCGAACGTGAGCAGCAGCGCCGGGATCTCGAAGCCGATCACGCCGACCACCGCGACGAACGCGGCCATGCTCGCCAGCGCCGCGAGTACCGGCAGCGCGGCGCGGGTGAAGCGTTCCGCGTCGTCGGTGGCGCGGGCGCGCAGGCCGAGCGCGATGCCGAGCAGCACCAGCGCGCCGCCGAGCACGGCCGGCCAGGCACCGGGGCCTGGCTGCGCGGGACGGCCGGTGCCGAGCGCGATCGCGCCGGCCAGCGCGACCGCGCCCAGCGCGGTGACGAACCCGGCCACGGCCAGATTCGTCGCTCTCACGGCGTACCGCTGAGGTTGATCTCGTATTGGGCGACGAGGTCGCGATAGGTCCGCAGCGATCCGGTCCACTGGCCGAGCAGCGTCGGCCCGTCCACCTCGTTCGGCGTGAGCAGGCGGGACGCGTTGAACTCCCGATAGGCCTGGGCCGCGAACGCGGTGCCGAACGCGCCGCGCAACCGCTCGACGATCTCCACCGGCGTGCCCTTCGGCACCGCGATCGCGCGCGACTGCTGCACCGGCACGTTGTAGCCGGCCTCGACCGCGGTCGGCGTGTCCGGCAGGTACGACGGGCGGGTCCGCGCGAACGTCACGATCGGCGTCACCGTGCCCGCCTTGATCTGCTCCTGTGCCTCGCCGAGCTGGATCGACGCCACGTCGACCTGCCCGCCGAGCACCGCGGTCAGCGTGGGCGCGCCGCCGTCGAACGGCACCGCGGTCGCCCGCACGCCGGTGGTCTGCGCGAACAGCAGCGCCTGGGTGAGCTGGCTGCCGGTGCCGACGCCGGTGGTGCCGTACGTGATCGGCCGTTTCGCGCCCACGATGTCCTGCACGGTCCTGAAACCGGTGCCCGGGTTCGCGACCAGCACGAAGTCGTCCTGCGAGATGCCGGTGACGATGTCGTACCCGTTGACGTCGACCGCCTCCGCGGGCGAGACCGCGAGCGGCGTGATGTAGGCGAGCGTGCCCGGGAAGATGAACAGCGTGTACCCGTCCGGCTTCGCGGCCGCCACCTCCTTCGCCGCGACCGCGCCGTTCGCGCCGGGCCGGTTCTGGACCGTGACCGGCTGGCCCAGCTCGTCCTTGAGCTGGCCGGCGAGCGCGCGGGCGATCAGGTCGGTGCTGCCGCCGGCGTCCTGCCCGACCAGCAGCGTGATCGCCCTGCTCGGGAAGTCGCCGCCGGAGGATTCGTTGCCAAGGTTTCCGCCGCAACCGGCGAGTGTGAGTGCGAGAGCGACCGTGAACATGCGTTTCATGACGACCTCCTGTGAGGTGGGTCACTTCCATCTGAACGTATGTCCGCGCATCCATGCATGTCCAAATCTCTTATGGCATTGATCGATACCTTGCCGGCATCGAGTGATGCGAAAACGCTCTTAGACAGGTTCGCTCACCGCTTCCTACGGTGGGCTGCATGCGGCCCACCGAGCTTGCGGCCCGGCTGACGACCGGTCTGCTGTCCTTCCCGGTCACCCACTTCGACGACCGGCTGGCCTTCGACGAGGCCCGCTATCGGGAGCATCTGGCCTGGCAGTCCGGGTTCGGCGTGGCCGGGCTATTCGCGGCCGGCGGCACCGGCGAGGGCTTCTCGCTCACCTCCGCGGAGCTGCGCGCGGTGGTCCGGGCCGCGGTGAGCGAGGTGGGCGCGCGGGTTCCGGTGGTCGCACCGGCCACCGGCGGCACCGCGCAAGCGGTCGCGCAGGCGCGGGCCGCGGCGGAGGAGGGCGCGGCCGGGCTGTTGCTGATGCCGCCCTACCTGACCGAGGCCACCCAGGACGGGCTGGCCGCGCACGTGGACGCGGTGTGTGCCGCCACGGATCTCGGCGTGATCGTCTACAGCCGGGCGAACGCGATCTTCGAGGACGGGACCGTGGCCCGGATCGCCGAGCGGAACCCCACGCTGATCGGGCTGAAGGACGGCGTCGGCGACATCGAGCGGATGACCAGGACGTACGCCCGGGTGGGGGACCGGCTGATCTACATCGGCGGGCTGCCGACCGCGGAGACGTTCGCGCTGCCGCTGCTGCAACTCGGCGTGAGTACGTACTCGTCCGCGCTCTACAACTTCCTGCCCGAGTTCGCGCTGCGCTTCTTCGCGGCCGTGCGCGCGCAGGACCGGACGGCCGTCTACGCGATGCTCAACGCGTTCGTCATCCCGTACCTGGACATCCGCGACCGCAGCAAGGGCTACGCCGTCTCGATCATCAAGGCCGGCCTGACCGAGGTGGGCCGGGACGGTGGCCGGGTCCGGCCGCCGCTGACCGACCTGACCGCGGACGAGCGGGAGCTCCTGTCCGGCCTGATCCGAAAGGTGCGGTGATGGACCGCATCACCGGCGTGACCCTCTCCTCCGTCCGGCTGCCGCTGCGAGCCGCGATCAGCGACGCCAAGGTGCTCACCGGGCGGCAGCGCCCGATGACCGAGGTGATGATGCTGTTCGCGGAGATCACCACGGCGGACGGGCACGCCGGCGTCGGCTTCGGCTACGCCAAGCGGGCCGGCGGCCCCGCGCAGTTCGCGCACGCGGTGGAGATCGCGCCGAACCTGATCGGCGAGGACCCGAACGACATCGGCCGGCTCTGGACGAAACTGTGCTGGGCGGGCGCGTCGGTCGGCCGCAGCGGCGCGTCCACGCAGGCGATCGCCGCGATCGACGTGGCGCTCTGGGACCTGAAGGCGAAGCGGGCCGGCCTGCCGCTGGCGAAACTGTTCGGCGCCTACCGCGACTCGGTGCGCTGCTACGACACCTCGGGCGGGTTCCTGCACGCCTCCGTCGACGAGGTGGTCGACAACGCCACGCGCAACCTGGCACTCGGCGTCGGCGGCATCAAGATCAAAGTCGGACATCCAGACCAGAAGACCGACCTCGCGCGGGTACGGGAGGTGCGCTCCCGGCTCGGCGACGGCGTGCCGCTGATGGTCGACGCGAACCAGCAGTGGGACCGGCCGGCCGCGCAGCGCATGGGCCGCGCGCTGGAGGAGTTCGGGCTGGTCTGGATCGAGGAGCCGCTGGACGCGTACGACGCGGAGGGCCACGCCGCTCTGGCCCGCTCGCTGGACACCGCGATCGCGTCCGGCGAGATGCTGACCAGCGTCGGCGAGCACGCGGAGCTGATCCGGCACGGCGCGGTCGACGTGATTCAGCCGGACGCGCCCCGGATCGGCGGCATCACCCAGTTCCTGCGCCTGGCCGCGCTCGCCGAGCAGCACCACCTGACGCTCGCGCCGCACTTCGCCATGGAGATTCACGTGCACCTGGCGGCGGCGTACCCGCACGAGCCCTGGGTCGAGCACTTCGACTGGCTGCACCCGCTCTTCGACGAGCGCCTGACCATCGCGGACGGCCGCATCCACCTGCCCGGCCGCCCCGGGCTCGGCGTGACCCTCAGCGACCAGGCCCGCGCCTGGACCGTGAACCGCGCCGAGATCACTGAGCCCTCGGCATCGGCGTGAATGGCGCTCCGCAGCGCGGACCTCCGAGGCTGATTCAGCGCAGCGAACCGGCACCGCGTCGCCGCAGGCCGGGAGGCCAGATGAGGGCGGCGCTGAATAAGCCTCTTTGTCATGTCCGCCGCGCGGATCGCCACCGCAACCACGCCGGTAATCGGCAACGGAACTTCCCTTCGCCATCGAGGCTCGGCCCGAATATCGCCATAAAGACGGCGTCAGTGGCTCTTGAAAGCGGCCACGTGTCGCAAATCGTTGTTGAAAGCGCTGGATGACAACGATTTGCGACACGTGATCAACTCCCGGCCTCGGCCATACTGAGCCTTCGGCGTCAGAGTGGGCGGCGCTCCGCAGCGCGGACCTCTATATCGCAAAATTTCGGGCGCGCAGCGCCCGGATGGCCGGCGCCGCTCGAACCTCGACTTCGAAAGGTCGGTACTGAGCCTTCGGCGTCAGGATGAGCGGCGCTCCGCGGCAACGAACCCCTATAACGTGAAATTTCGGGCGCGCAGCGCCCGGACGGCCAGCACCGCTCGAACCTCGACTCTGAAAGCTCAGTAAGTCTCCGTGATCGGGCGTCGCCCATGTCGTTCTCACGACATGGGCGACGCCCCGATCACGAGGGGTCAGATCTTCCGGCGGTAGACCGCGGTCGCGGCCAGGTAGGCGACGAGCAGGACGGCGGTGCACCAGCCGAGCGCGGTCCAGATGTCGTCGCTGACCGGCTGCCGGGCCAGCAGCGCCCGGATCGTGTCGACGATCGCGGTGACCGGCTGGTGCTCGGCGAACGCGCGCACCGGGCCGGGCATCGTGTCCGTCGGGACGAACGCGGAGCTGACGAACGGCAGGAAGATGATCGGGTACGAGAACGCGGTCGCGCCGTCCACCGTGGACGCGGCGAGGCCCGCGATCACCGCGACCCAGGTCAGCGCCAGCGTGAACAGCGCCAGGATGCCCGCGACGGCCAGCCAGGCGAGCACTCCGGCCGAGGACCGGAAGCCGATCACCAGCCCGGCGAGCACGATCACGGCCACCGAGATGGCGTTGGAGACCAGCGAGGTCAGCACGTGCCCCCACAGCGCGGAGGAGCGCGCGATCGGCATCGAGTGGAACCGCTCGAAGATGCCGCTCCGCATGTCGGTGAAGAGCCGGAACCCGGTGTAGGAGATGCCGCTGGCGATCGCGATGAGCAGGATGCCGGGCATCAGATAGTTGACGTAGTTGTCCGTGCCGGCCTGGATCGCGCCGCCGAAGACGTAGCGGAAGAGCAGCAGGAACGCGATCGGCATGATCGTGACCGTGATGATCGTGTCCATGCTGCGGGTGACGTGCCGCATCGAGCGGCCGATCATCACCGAGGTGTCGCCGAGCACGTGCGTGGTCATGACCGCTCCTTCGCGCCGACGACGGACAGGAAGATCTCCTCGAGGCTGGGCTGCCGCTCGACCAGCTCGGTGGTGGCCGGCGGCAGCAGTGCCCGCAGCTCACCGAGCGTGCCCTCGACGATGACGGTGCCCCGGTGCAGGATCGCGATCCGGTCGGCGAGCCGCTCCGCCTCCTCCAGGTACTGCGTGGTGAGGAAGATCGTGGTGCCGCCGCCGGCCAGTTTCTGGATCTCCTCCCACACCTCGATGCGGGCCTCCGGGTCGAGGCCGGTGGTCGGCTCGTCCAGGAAGAGCACCGGCGGGTCGCCGATCAGGCTCATCGCGATGTCGAGCCGGCGCCGCATGCCGCCCGAGTAGGTCCCGACCGGGCGCCCGCCCGCGTCGGTGAGGCTGAACCGGGCGAGCAGGTCGTCGGCGACCTTCCGCGGCTCGGCCACCCGCCGCAGCTTGGCGATCATCACCAGGTTCTCCCGGCCGGTGAGGATCTCGTCGACCGCGGCGAACTGGCCGGTCAGGCTGATCGACTCGCGCACCCGGGCCGGCTCGGACACCACGTCGAAGCCGTTGACGGTGGCGGTGCCGGCGTCCGGCCTGAGCAGCGTGGCGAGGATCCGCACGATCGTGGTCTTGCCGGCCCCGTTGGAGCCGAGGAGCGCGTAGACGCTGCCGCGCGCCACCGCCAGGTCGACGCCCGTGAGCACGTCGAGTTTCCCGTAGGACTTGTGCAGTCCGGCTATCCGGATCATGGTCACCCCTGGTCGACGATCACGCCGGCGGGCTCGAAGCCGTAGCCCTTGAGTCCGGCGTAGGTGAGTTTGTCCATCCGTGCGCCGGTGAAGTCGACCGTGCGCAGCGCGTTGCGGTACTTACGGGACCAGGCGCGGAAGGAGACGTCCCGCAGGATCGCGCCGCGGAACGACGCGCCCTCCAGCCCGGCCCGGTCGAACTTCAGGCTGTGCAACGCCGCACCGTCGAAGTTCATCTTCCGCAGGTCGGAGTAGGTGAAGTCGACGCCGGTGAACGTGCAGCGCTCGAAGACCACACGTCGCACGTCGGTCGACCGGAACTTGACGTCGGTCAGCGCGGCGTCGGCGATGACGATGTCGTTGAGGCCGGAGGTGCTGAAGTCCGTGCGCACCAGGATCGCGCGGCGGAACGTGGAGCGGGCGAACTCGCTCGCGGTCATGGTGACGTCGGTCAGGTTCGCGCCGTCGAAGTTGGCCTCCGCCACGTCGCTGCCGCGGAACGTGCTGCCGGTCAGGTCGGCACCGGCGAAGTCGGCGCCGCGCAGCGCGCTGCCGTCGAACCGTCCGTTGCGCGTGGTGACGCCGGCGAAGTCGCCGCCGGCCGAGTCGGTGCCGTCGAAGCGGGTCACGGTCTGCCGTTCGAGCACCCGGGACAGGTTGGACACCTCGCGGACGGTCTGCTCGATGTCGCCGATGCTGTCGATGGTCAGCGTGAGCGCGGTCGCCTCGTCCCTGCCCTCGGCGCGCAGCTCCCGGAAGCGTTCGTGCAGGTCGGCGAGGAGGTCATGCTTCAGTTCGTCGACGCTCTTCGCGCCCTCGTACGGCGCGAAGACGCCGTTCACGTACTCGTCGATCTTGTCGGTCATCGCTGTCGTCGCCCTCACATCAACGTGTCGAGCACGCGCTTCGCGTACTCCCAATTGGCTCTGTTGCGGGCGTAGGTCTCGCGCCCCTTGTCCGTGATCCGGAAGTACTTGCGGCGGCCGCCCTGCGACTCGTCCCCCCAGTACCACGAGATGTCGCCGTCCGCCTCGAGCCGCCGGACGCTCGAATACATCGTGGCTTCCTTCAACTCGTACTCACCCTGCGAGCGCTCCGCGATGACCTTGACGATCTCGTAGCCGTACCGATCCGACTCGGTCAGCAGCTTCAGGATCATCGTGTCCGTGTTGCCACGCAGCAGATCCGAGGTGACCTTGCTCGTGCTCATGTCACTAATGTATGGCCCAGTACTGTGACAGTCAAGGTACTAAAGTCAGCGAGGTACCCGGACGGGTGTGACGGAGCGCGTCAGGCGAGGCGGCGGGACTGCCAGAGCCGGTGCGCGAACAGCGCGGCGTAGGCGAGGAGCACCGCGGAGAGGACCGCGACGGCGGTCGGGTCGGCCCCGCGGGACGCGGCGTCGAGCAGCACGCCCAGCATCGCGGCCGCGACGATCAGCGAGACGTGGTTGGACGCCCAGAACACGACCGGCGTCATCCGGACCGCGTCCAGGTCGCGCATCGCGCTCGCCCGCAGCTGCACGACCAGCCACCCGGACAGCACGCCGGTCGCCGCCATCGGCAGCCACACCAGCCACGGAATCCAGCCCACCAGGGCGAAGACCGTCAGCATCGCGTACGCGACCGGCTGCGCCGTGACGATCACCCGCACCGCCGTGCGGTAACCCAGCACGACCACCAGCGTGCGCTTGCCGACCGCCTCGTCGGAGCGGCGGTCACCCAGATTCATCACCATCATCCGGACGACCTGCAACAGCGCGGTCGGAGCGAGAACCAGGAGCAGCAGCGGGGGTACGTCACCGCCGGTCTGCAGCGCGGCCGCGACCGCGGGCCACAGTCCGTTGAGGATCGCGGCGACCGTGAGCTCGCCGGTCGCCCGGTAGTTGAACGCCAGCGGCGGCGCGGTGTAGAACCAGGCCAGGATCACGGCCGCGGTGGCGAGCAGGCGCGCCTCCCAGGTCGGCATCACCGCCACCATCAGTGCGGCCAGGCCGGCCAGCAGGAAGCTCGTGCCGAGCGACACGATCGGCGCGACCGAGCCGTCGACCAGCGCGCGGCTGCCCCCGGTCCACGGCGTGAACGACTCGTTGGCGCGGTCGGCCTCCAGATCGAAGTACTCGTTGCAGTAGTGCGTCATCAGGTGCACGGTCCAGGCGAACAGCTGAGCCAGCACGTACCACCCGGGGTGGAACGGGTGCCCCTGGTGCACCGTCACCGCGACCGCGAGCCCGACCGGCAGCACGTTGTAGAGCAGGAACCGCAGCCGGGCGAGCCGGATGAACCCACGAAGCCGGGTGCGCCCGGGAGTCGGTGCGACGGTGCTGGTCACCACGGCGGATCTCCTTCGCGAGCAGGCCCGCCCATGATGTCCCATCGATGTTTCAATCCGGTTGATGCGGGATGGACCGCACGCGGCCGGCCGCGTCGGGACGGGAAAGGGGTTGCGGCGGCTGATAGCGTTCGCGGCGATGAAGACCTCTACTCTTCGCAGATCGGGGGCCCGCTTCACCGAAGGTGAGTGCTGATGCGCTCCCGGGCCGTGAATACGGACCTCTGGCGGCACGTCCGCGCCTACGCGGTGCCGCCCTCGATGATCACGTCCGCCGGTGCGCGCCGTCGCGCCGGGGACTGGGCGGGCGCCTGCGCGGCGGCCCGCGCCGACGTCGACGTCGATCTCCGCGAGCTCGGCCGTGCCCACGGCGCGGACCTGGCCGCCGAGATCCGCGCCGACCTGCGGCACCTCGCCCCGGACCTGCTGCGCTGGCACCTGCCCCGGGTCGCCCCGGACGGGCTGCTCCGGCCCGCGCTGACCATCGGCCTCGCCCGCTACTCCGGCGCGACTCCACTGTGGCTGGTCGCCCGCACCGCACCGGCCTGGGCCGCGGCGGGCCAGCGGATCAGTCTCGCGGTCTGGCCCGGCGGGCACGCCGGCCGCCACCCGCACCCGCGCCCGGACCCCCGCTTCCGCCTCGACCTGCACCGCCACCTCTGGGACACCCGCCACGCCCCGGAGCTGCGCCTCCGCGCCGGCCTCGGCGACCCACCGGCGTCCGCCACGCGTGCGACCCCGGTCGCTCCCGTGACGCGGGCCGTCCCGGCCGAACTCCCCGTTTCGGCCGCGCTGCCTGTGCCGGCCGCGCTGGCTGTGCCGGCCGCGCTGGCTGTGCCGGCCGCGCTGGCTGTGCCGGCCGCGCTGGCTGTGCCGGCCGCGCTGGCTGTGCCGGCCGCGCTGGCTGTGCCGGCCGCGCTGGCTGTGCCGGCTGGGCTGCCTCTGCCGGCCGGGCCGGAGGCTCCGGCCGCCGTGGCCGTTACCGCGGGTGGGATCGAGGTGTCCGACTTGGATTTGCCGGAGCGGCTGCGGGCGCGGGGATGTGCGGTGGAGCGGTGGGTGGCCGAGGCGGAGATCCTGCTGCGGGCCGGCGGGCTCGCGGAGGGTGCGGTCGCGATCCGGGCGGGGGAGCACCTCGTCCTGCACCTCGCGGCCGGCGCGCCGCCGCGGCTGGTCGCGGGGCACGGCCGTGGTCTGCCGGTGCTCCCGGACGCGGCGGTCTGGGAGCCGCCCGATCTCGTGCTGCTGCGTACCGGCCTGATCACGCCGGAGCAGCTGCATCCGCTGGTCGCGGCCGCGCTCGTCCCCGGCTGGGTCCCCGGTGCGCCGGCCCCCGGTGCGCTGGTCTCCGGGGCGCAGGCAGACCCCGCGCGGGTACGCGTGGTGCGCTGCCGCGGCGCCGACCACCGGATCGGGCTGGTGGACGGCGTGCTGCGGCCGCTCGACCACGACGCCGCCGAGATCCGCCGCGAGGAGACGCTGGCCGCGCTGACCGGCACGCCGCTGCCCTGCCTGCGCGTCATCGACGAGGCGCACCGGCACCCGGCGGACCTGGACGACGTGCGGGCCCGGCTCGACCACGGCGACACCGAGGGCGCGCTGCGCGACGTCGAGGACCTGCTCGGGCCGGGCGCGGTGCTGCCCGGCGGGCCGCTGCGGGACGAGCTGGCGGCGGCCGTGGAGCAACGCGCGCTCTACGGCCTGTATCGCACCGGCCTCGGCTGTCCCGGCCTCGGCGACCCGGCCCACCAGGAGCGCCCCCGCTACGACTGGCGCTTCGCCGACGACACCGCCCGCCTCCGCCGCCGCCCCCGGCGAAGACACCGCTGACCGGCGTCGGGAAGGGCACGGCGGGAAGCGCCGAGGAGCAGGGCCGCGGGCGGCAGTGGTGCGCCCGAATCGTGGAAGCGCCTCGGAACGGGCGCTCCCGCACCGTACCGGCGAAGGAATTCGATCTTCAGAGAGATGAGGGTGATGGTGCTTATGCGGAATGGGAACCAGCTCGACACGGCGGCGGATCTGCTGGCGCTGCTCGGGGACACGGCGACGGAGGAGCGGCGGGACGCGCAGCTGGACGCGCTGGCGCTGGCGGTCGCGGCCGACCTGCCGGTGCTGCTGTGGGGTGAGCCGGGGATCGGGAAGACCGCGGGGCTGACGCAGCTGGCGGCGGACCTCGACCTGCCGCTGACCACGGTGATCGCGAGTGTGCACGAGCCGTCCGACTTCGCCGGGTTGCCGGTGGTGGGCGACGATCCGGCGGTGAACGGCGTGCCGATGGCGCCGCCGGACTGGGCGGTGCGGCTGTGCGCGGCCGGGAAGGGCCTGCTGTTCCTGGACGAGCTGTCCACCGCGCCGCCCGCGGTCCAGGCCGCGCTGCTACGGCTGGTGCTGGAGCGGCGGGTGGGCGCGCTGACGCTGCCACCGGGCGTGCGGATCGTGGCCGCGGCGAACCCACGCGGCTCCGCGGCGGACGGGTGGGAGCTGAGCCCGCCGCTGGCGAACCGGTTCGTCCATCTGCAGTGGACACACGACACCGGCGTGGTGGTGCGCGGGCTCGGCGGCGTCTGGCCGCGCGCGGTGCTGCCCCGGCTGGACCGCGCGCGGCTGCCGGAGGCGGTGACCTACGCGCGGCGGGCGGTGCAGACGTTCCTCACCGCGCGGCCCGGGCTGGTGCACCGCATGCCCGGCGCGGAACAGGCCCGCGGCGGCGCGTGGCCGTCGCCGCGCAGCTGGGACATGGCGCTGCGGCTGGTGGCGTTCGCGACCGCGGCCGGCACGTCCCGTGAGGTGCTGTCGATGCTGGTGCGCGGCACGGTCGGCGACGGCCCCGGCCTGGAACTGCTGGCCAGCCTGGACCGGCTCGACCTGCCCGACCCGGAGACGCTGCTCGCGGACCCGGACAACGCGCCGCTGCCGGAGCGCGGCGACCTGCGCCAGGCCGTGCTGGACGGCGTGATCGCCGCGGTGCGCGACCGGCCGGAACGGGAACGCTGGGACGCGGCCTGGACGCTGCTCGCCCGCGCGGTCGAGACCGGCCCGCCGGACCTGGTGGTGGTGCCCGCGACCACGCTGGCCGCGCTGCGCCGCGAGGAGTGGGACGTGCCCGCGCTGATCGACCGGCTGGCCGGCACGGTCGCGCTGTCCCGGCGCGCGGTGGCGGCCTGATGGACCTCGAGAAGCTGTACGCGGCGCGGCTGCACGCCGCGCAGACCCGCCCGTACCTGGCCGCCGCGCTGTTCGCGCTGCACGTGGTGGAGTCGCCGTCGACGCCGACGATGGCGGTGGACCGGCACTGGCGCTGCTACGTCTCGCCGGCGTTCGTGGACCGGCGCACGGTGGCCGACCTCGCGGGTGTCTGGGTCCACGAGGTGTCGCACCTGCTGCGCGACCACCCCGGGCGCGGCGACGCCTACGCCACCGAGCACGGCGTGGACGGGCCCGGTGAACGGCTGCGGATGAACATCGCGGCGGACGCGGAGATCAACGACGACGTGTACGACGCGGTGCTGCCGATGCCGGCGGACGCGGTACGCCCGCAGACGCTCGGCCTGGAGCCCGGCGAGGTGATGGAGTACTACCTGCGCCGGTTCCGGCTGGGCGGGCGCACCCAGCCGTTCGCGTGGCTCGACTGCGGCAGCGGCGCGGACGGCCACGCGCGCGCCTGGGAACTCGGCCCCGGCGGCGCACGCGGCCTGACGAAGGAGGAGCGGGACGCGATCCGGTTCCGGGTGGCGCGCGGCATCGCGGGCGCGCCCGGTGACGCGCCGTCCGGATGGCAGCGCTGGGCCGAGCGCGTGTTCCATCCGCCGCAGCCGTGGCGGGAACTGCTCGGCAACGCGGTCCGGTCCGCGGCGAGCGCGGCCGGGGCAGGGGACGACTACACGTACCAGCGGCCGGGCCGGCGCTCCTCCAGCGTGCCCGGCGTGGTGCTGCCCGCGCTGCGCCGCCGCCCGCCGTCCGTCTGCGTCGTCGTCGACACGTCCGGCTCGGTCTCGGACGGTGAGCTGGGCAGCGCGCTGCTGGAGGTGACCGCGATCGGGCGCGCGCTCGGCGGGCGCCGCGACCTGGTCACCGTGATGTCCTGCGACGCGGCCGTGGCCACGGTCGGGCGGCTGTGCCAGGCCGCGGACATCCCGCTGGCCGGTGGCGGCGGCACGGACATGCGGGAGGGCTTCGCGGCCGCGCTGAAACGGCGCCCGGACGTGATCGTGATGCTCACCGACGGTCAGACGCCGTGGCCGTCCGCGCGCCCGGCCGCGCGCACGGTGATCGGCCTGTTCCCCCGGCGGTCCGAGAAGTGGGTGGCGACGCCGCCGTGGGCGCGGGTGGTCCGCATCGGCTGAGTTCGCCGAATCCACCCGCCCGCACCCGCAGGGCGCGCGGGCGACCACCAGCGAGCTCGCCCGGATGTCCAGCGGCCTGAACACACCGGTCGCGGCGTTCCGCCATCAGTCCTTCACGCCCAGATCGCGGCCGGCAGGCCGTCGCTGAAAACCTCAGGATCCGCGGGTACGCGGTCGGCCTCGCCGGCCGCGGCACGGCGCGCGGTCCACGCCGCAGCGGCTGCGTCCAGCACGTCGTCGACCGGCACCACCCGGCCGGCCGGGCCGATGTCGCGGGGCAGCCGGATGCCGTGCCCGCGCAGCAGCTCCTCCCGGTGCACCGTGCCGGACCAGGTCTTCTTGCTGTCCGGCAGCGGTGCTCCCGCCATCCGGGCGAAGGAGAGCTCGGGGTGGACCTCGACCGTCCGCGGGCGCGGGCCGCCGCGCAGCCACGCGTCGACATCGAGGATCCTCGGACCCAGCCGGTACGCCTGAGCGGACATCCCCTCACCGGCGCGCCGCCGGTTCTCCGCGTTCGCGGCGGCGTAGTCGGTGCAGGTCAGCGCGGCGCGCACCGGCGTGAAGAACACGGACGACGCGCGCGGCCCGAGCTGCCGCCGGGCCTCGGTGTCGGCGCGGCGGCGCGTGGTGTCCGGCAGGCCGATCGGAATGTCGACGCCGATCACGTCCAGCCGCGGGCCGGCCTGCGCGACCAGATCGGCGATGCCGGGCGCGGCGAGCACCAGCGGGTGATCGTGGCCCTCGTCTTCGGCGAGGAGGACGCCGACCCAGCCGCCCCTGTACGCGTCGGCACCGAGGACCCTGGATGGCATCCGGTCACGCTATAACGTCGTGTTTCCATCCCGTTTCCGGTCCCGTGCCTGGTCAAGTCGCGTGGGATACGGCACCCTCTGGGTATCGGGGGCCGACGTCAACGTTGCTACAATGCCGCCTCCGTATATCGGGAGGCTTTTCATGCGGAATCTCATCTATCTCGCCCTGGCAATCGTGGGCGTTCTCATTGCCTGGTGGCTGGTGGGCCTGCTCCGCAAGCCTTCGGGCTCCGGCGCTGTGTCCCCGGCCGCCAAGCCCAGCAAGACGGATTCTTCGGACACTTCGGATTCGTCGGCTTCGGCCGCGACCATAACCGGCACCACCACGTCCGACGCCACGTCGGCGCCCGCTGTTTCGAGCACGTCCGGTGCCGTGGAGGACAACGCCACCACGCCGGCGCCGGCCTCCGGCGACGCTTCCGGTGCTGCCGACGGGGACGCTGCCGTGCGGGTGCCGGCCTCCGGCGCGACGACGGCCGGTGCCGCAGCCGCGAAGTCGGCGACCGGCGACGATTCCACGGCCGAGGTCGAGGCCACGGGCGAGTCGGCCGCGGCCACGCCGGTTGCGGAGCCCGCGGCCGGCTCGCCGATCATCGCGGACGAGCCGGAGACCACCTCTGCCGCAGCGGCCACGAGCGAGAAGGCCTCGACGCCGGCGGTTTCCTCGTCTTCTTCGTCGTCTGGCGAGACCGCGACGCCGCCGCTGCCCGAGGCGGGCATCGCCGCCGACCCGAAGACCGAGGCGGACGCGCCCTCCACCGGTGAGACCACGGCCGCGCCTCCGGCGACCGGGTCCGTCGCTTCGGCTTCCGGACCTGCGGCTTCGGCTTCCGAGCCCGCGGTTTCGGCGGCTTCGGCTTCCGGGTCCGTGACGGACGCCGGTGCTGACTCCGCCACGACGCCGGTTGCGGGCGCCGCGGACACCGTCGGCTCCGGCGGCGCGGACACCGCTTCCGGCTCCGGCGGCGCGGACACCGCTTCCGGCTCCGGCGGCGCGGACACCGCTTCCGGCTCCGGCGCCGCGGACACCGCTTCCGGCTCCGGCGGCGCGGACTCCGCTGCCGTGACTCGCGCGGAACCGGCCAAGCCCGTGAACAACACGGTCGTGCCGTCCGACGTGGAGAGCACCGCGATCGTCGCTCCGGCCACCACTGAGGAGTCGGCCACGGCGGACACCGCACCGATCGCGGCCCCTACCAAGGCCACGCCCGCGCGAAAGACCGCTGCCAAGCGCACGCCCGCCGCCAAGAAGGCCTCCCCGGCCGTGAAGGCGACACCCGCCGCCAAGGCCACCCCGGCCACCAAGGCGACGCAGGCCACTCCGGCCGCCGTATCCACTCCGGCCGCCGTATCCACTCCGGCTGAGTCGGCCACTCCGGCTGAGTCGGCCGCGTCGGCTGAGCCGGTCACTTCGGCCGCGCTGGCCGCGCCGGCTGAGCCGGTGACGTCGGTCGCGCCGGTTACGCCGGCTGAGCCGGTCACGTCGGCGCCGGTCGCCGCGCCCGCTACCACGGAACCTGCCGTCGCCGAGACTCCGGCGCTGGCTGGTGCAGCGGCGACGACGCCGGTCGCTACCCCCGCGCAGGACAGCGCGCCCGTGGTTGTCTCCGAGGAGCCGGAGACCGCGCCGGTCGCCGGCCCGGAGCCGGTGGTCGCCGCCGACCCTGAGCCGGTCGTCATCCCGCCCGCGCCCGCTTCGGCGTCGGTCGACAACCTGACGAAGATCGCCGGCCTCGGCCCGAAGTCCGCGCAGGCACTCCAGGCCGCGGGCATCACCACCTACGCCGAACTGGCCGCAGCCGGCGAGACGGGCGTCCGCGCCGCGCTGACCGCAGCCGGGATCCGGGCCACCACCAGCGTGCCCAACTGGCCGGTCCAGGCCCAGACGCTGGCCGACCAGAAGAACGCCTGACGTAGTTCCTCACCACGAACGGCCGTCGCCCACGCCTTCCGGCGCGGGCGACGGCCGTCTCGTTTCCGGAGCGGCGACGGCCACCATGCCCGGAGCGGCGACGGCCACCATGCCCGGAGCGGCGACGGCCACCATGCCCGGAGCGGCGACGGCCACCATGCCCGGAGCGGGCCGCGAAGCGTGTGCGGGCGGTGGCCCGATGGCCGTGCCGCGCGGTATGGGTAAGGGCCGCAGGTTGCCGCGAGACCGGTCGCGGCAACCTGCGGCGGTGGGGAAGGTCAGCGGAGGCGGCGGATTTCGCCGTAGGCGCGGTAGAAGCCGCCGCGGGCGGCCTCGCGGATGCCGGAGACGACGTAGCGCGCGCCGGGCTCGCGGATGCCCTTGGGGAACTGGACCTGCCAGTTCTGGTGGTAGCCGGAGGACACGACGCGGATGCGGAGGCGGCCGGCGTCCTCGATGCACTCGACGATGACGTCGCCGGGGGCGTCGGCGACGCTGCGGACGATCTCGACGGTGGTGGAGGGGGCGACGGCCGGCATGGCCGGTGGGGCCTTGACGTCGACGGGCTGGGGGACCGTGCCGCCCATCGCGGCTCCGATCGCGGTCTCGCTGGCGTCGATGCAGGCCAGGGTGCCGTTGGTGGTGACGATGTAGAGGCGCTCGTCGTGGTACTGCATGGAGTAGGCGGAGCCGCAGCCGGTGGAGAGCTTCCACAGGCGGGTGCCGTCGGCGGTGAAGCAGTAGACCGAGGAGGCGCTGTCGCCGGCGAAGACGAAGCGGCCGTCGGGGGAGGCGGCGCAGGAGAAGACGGCGGCGTCGCACTGGTAGGTGCGGTGGTGCGCGCCGTTCTTGCCGAGCTCGACGACCTGGCTGCGGGCGGTGCCGGCGTAGAGCTTGCCGGGCTCCTGCCAGCCGAACAGGACCGGGCCGCCGGTGCCGGTGTGCCACAGCTCCGCGCCGGTGCGCCAGTCGTAGCTGGTGACGCCCGCGGAGTGGCCGTGGTGGACGGCGGTGGCGTCGCAGCGCACCATCCAGGCGGAGCTGCCGCGGCCGGGGCGCTGCCAGAGGAACTCGTCCTCGTGGTCGATGGCGGAGATGCCGCCGCGCGCGTCGGAGACGCCGAGCACGCCGTCGTGGATGTCCAGCCAGTAGATGTCGATGCCGGGATCGATCGCGTAGGCCAGGCGGGGGATCTTGCCGGACAGGTCGTAGACGTTGCCGTCGTCGCAGCCCGCGTAGATCCAGCCGTCGTCGGCGACGATGCACTTCACGCCGTCCGGCAGGCGGAACTGGCGCTGCACGGTCGCGTCGTGGCCGAGCGTGGTGATCATGCCACTCTCGTTGCCGACCATGCACACGTCGTCGTCGACGAAGATGCCGAACGCGGCGCTGCCCGACGAGTAACGCCAGAGGATCGGCGCGGCCTTGGCGGTGGAGCGGGTGCTGACGATCTGGCGGCGGGTGACCGAGCGCTTCTGCCGGCCGCCGGCGACGGCCGGAGCGTAACCCTTGCGGACCTTCTCCCCGATCTTCTTGGCCGCCTCGGACTTCGCCCTGTCGGTGGTGGTGAACGACGACTTCTTCACCTGGCCGTGGTCGCCGATCCGTCCATAGCGGATGGTGACGTCGGTGCCGTCCACGGTCACCTCATAGAACTTGTGCGCGCTCCCGGAGTCTTCGGAGAGCTCGAGGTATGTGGTGTCGGCCGGCATCGGACGCCCTTCCGTCGGAGGGAGGTAACGAGGACGCCCAGGAACCTATCCAACGGGTACGACAGAACGCATCACCGCGCGAAGCCGCCGTCGTCCGGATCGCGGTAGGTGGCGGAACCGTCGTCGTCATCGCGCTGCCGGCGCGAGGCCGGGCGCGGCGCGGCCACGGTGGCGGGTGAGGGCATGATCGCGGCGCCGCGCCCGGCCGTCGGGTATGCGCGCGCCATAGCCAGAACTGGACCGTTTAAACCAGCGCTTTGTCATGACTTGCCGTGCACATCGGACACGGATCGCATGACGCGCAGCACTTCAGAACCCCCCTGTCGATAGGCCACTCTGGTCGTAGTCAACAGCCGAACGGCCGAGAGGGGGCAGAGATGGACGAGCGATACGACACCTACTGCGCGGTCGACCCGCTCTTCTACGACGCCCTCACCAACACCAAGGCCCGCACCACCGAGTACGGCGAGGAGCTCATCCTCCCGGCCGGCTGGAAGCGCGGCGCTCAGGACGACTGGACGGTCGTGGGTCCGGACGAGGACGCACTGCCGGCTCAAGGGTGGAAGGTGCACATCTCCGCACGCCGTGAGGACGCGGCCGAGGTGCTCGCACTCGTCTGGGACTACTGCACGGCCCGCGGGATCGCGTTCAAGTTCCTGCGCGGCCCGCAGATGCTGCTGATGCGCAACAGCAAGTACGCCGGGCGCGGCAGCAGCGGCAAGTTCGTCACGATCTACCCGCACGACGACACCGAGCTCGAAGCGGTCTGCGCCGACCTGAGCGCGCTGCTCGCCGGCCGGGAGGGGCCCTACGTCCTCTCCGACCTGCGCTACGGCGAGGGCCCGGTCTACGTGCGCTACGGCGGCTTCGCGGCCCGCTACTGCCTGGACGAGTCCGGCAAGGTCGTACCCGCGATCGCGAACGCGGCCGGCGCACTCGTCCCGGACCGCCGCGAACCGGTCTTCACCGTACCGGAGTGGGTCGAGCTGCCCGCCTTCCTCCGCCCGCACCTGGAGGCGCGCGGCGCCGCCAAGGTCGCCTCCGTGCCGTACGCGATCGAGAAGGTCCTGCACTTCTCGAACGGCGGCGGGCTCTACACCGGCCGGGACACGCGCACCGGCGACAGCGTCGTGCTGAAGGAGGCGCGCCCGCACGCCGGGCTGGACGCCACCGGCGCGGACGCGGTCACCCGCCTGCGCCGGGAGCGCGACATGCTCCGCCGGCTGGCGGACGTGCCGCAGCTGGCCCGGGTGCACGACGAGTTCCGCCTCGGCGACCACTACTTCCTGGCCCTGGACCTGATCGAGGGCGAGCCGCTCAACAAGGCGCTCGTCCGGCGTTACCCGCTCACCCGGCCCGACGCGACCGACGACGACCTGCGCACGTTCACGAGCTGGGCGCTGGACGTGCACACGCAGGTGGACCGCGCGATCCGCGAGATCCACCGGCGCGGCGTCGTCTACGGCGACCTGCACCTGTTCAACGTGATGGTGTGCCCGGACGACCGGATCACGCTGCTCGACTTCGAGGCGGCCCGCGACATCGCCGAGGACGCGCGGCCCGCGCTGCGCAACCAGGCGTTCGCCGCGCCACGCGACCGGACCGGGTTCGCGGTCGACGAGTACGCGCTGGCCTGCCTGCGACTCGCGTTGTTCCTGCCGCTCACCGCGGTGCTGCGGCTGGCGCCGGAGAAGGCCGCGCACTTCGCCGCGATCATCCGGTCCCGGTTCCCCGACGTCCCGGACTCGTATCTGGACGACGCGGTGCGGACCATCCGCGGCGAGGACGCGCCCTCGGCCCCGCCGCTCACGCTGGACCGGGACCGGATCGCCACCGGCATTCTCGCCACCGCCACGCCCGCCCGCGACGACCGGCTCTTCCCGGGCGACATCGAGCAGTTCCGCAGCGGCGGGCTGAGCCTCGGGTACGGCGCGGCCGGAGTCCTCTGGACGCTGCACGCCTGCGGTGCCGGCCGCTTTCCGGAGCACGAGCAGTGGCTCGCCGACCGGGTCGCACCGCCGCCGTCCGGCAGCCGCCTCGGCCTCTGGGACGGACTGCACGGCGTCGTGTTCGCGCTGGACACGCTCGGGCGTACCGACGCCGCCGTCGATCTTCTGGGGATCTGCCTGGACGAGCCGTGGCGGGAACTCAGCCACGACCTGGTCAGTGGCCTGGCCGGGGTCGGCCTCAGCCTCGACCGGTTCGGCGTGCGGGACCGCGCGGACGAGGTGCTCCAGCTGCTCGCGGACCGCCTGGACGCGGCGCCGCCACCGGCGGAGACCAGCGGGCGGACGAACCCGTACGCGGGCCTGACCCGTGGCTGGACCGGCCCGGCGATGTTCTTCCTGCAGCGGTACGAGACCACGCGCGACCCGGCGCTGCTCGACCTCGCGGCCCGCGCACTCCGCCGCGACCTGCACGCCTGCGTGCGCACCGACGACGGCACCATGCACGTGGACGAGGGCTGGCGGACGATGCCGTACCTCGCGCACGGCAGCGTGGGCATCGGCATCGCGCTCGACCGCTACCTGGTGCACCGGCCGGACGACGAGGCCTTCCGGGACGCGTCCGCCGCGATCCGGCTCGCCGCCCGGTCCCCGTTCTACGCGCAGTCCGGCCTGTTCGCCGGGCGCGCCGGGATCGTCGCCTACCTCGCCTCACGGGTCGCGAACGGCATCGTCGCGGACGCGCCCGCGCTGGCCAGGCAGGCCGGTGCGCTGGTGTGGCACGCGCTGCCCCACGGCGACCACCTGGCCTTCCCCGGCGAGCAACTACTGCGGCTCTCGACCGATCTGGCGACCGGGTCCGCGGGCGTGCTGCTCGCGCTCACCATGGCCCGCGACCCGGAGCGCACCGCGCTGCCGCTGCTCGCACCACCGACCACCGCCGATGCGCCCGCGCCGCGCACGGCCGTACCCGCCGGAGCACCGGCATGAGACTTCCGGCGCGCGGAAGAAAGAAAAGAACAGTCACCCGTCAGTACGACAGAGAGAGAAGGTGTTGAGCATGACGCTGCTCGACCTCCAGGGCATGCACATCGAGGACGCGACCGGCGGCGGCGGGGGCGGCGGGAGCCAGGCCAGCCTGCTGCTCTGCGGCGACAGCTCGCTGAGCGTCACCACCTGCAACTGAGCCTGAGGCTCACAGCACAATACCCGCACAGGTCCTGCCCCGGCGCTCTTGCGCCGGGGCGGGCCCATATCTGGGGGCCGTCGCCGATGACGAACCGCATCCTGCTCGGCTGTGTCCGCGCGGCCGGTGGACACGCGGTCCTGCTGGCCGTCGCGTCGATCACCGGCGCGGTCGCGGCGCTCCTCATCCCGGCCGCGATCGGCCGCACCGTGGACGCGGTCCTCGCCGGTTCGCCGACCACCTGGATCGTCGTCACGACCGCGCTGGTGACCATCGCGGCCTGCGCCGACGTGCTCGCCGACCTGGCAACCGCCACCGGCACCGCGCGCGCGACCGCACACCTGCGCCGCGCGCTGCTCGCCCGGATCTTCACGCTCCCGCACCCGATCGGACGCCCGGCCGGCGACCTCGTCGCGCGGCTCGGCGGGCAGGCCGCGGACGCCGGATCCGCGGTCGGTGCCACCATCGGCGGCCTCGTCTCCGTGCTGCCGCCGGCCGGCAGCCTGGTCGCGCTCGCGCTGATCGACCCGTGGCTCGCGGTCGCGCTCGTCACCGGAATCCTGCTGCTCACCGCGCTGCTGCGCGGCTTCGTGGTCTCCGCGTCCGCGTCCGCTTCCGGCTACCAGCGGGTCCAGGGCCGGATCGCGGCGCTGCTCGCCGAGGCGATGGCCGGTGCCCGCACGATCGCGGCGGCCGGTACCGCGGAGGCCGAGATCCGCCGCGTCCTGCGGCCCCTGCCCGAGCTGGGCGACCACGGCCGGGGTACGTGGTCCGCGCTCGCGGTCGCGGCCGGCCGTACCGCGCTGCTCGCGCCGCTCACCCAGCTCGCCGTGGTCGCGGTCGCCGGCGTGCTGCTCACCGCCGGCCGGCTCACGCCGGGCGAACTGATCGCGGCGTTGCAGTACGCGGCGCTCGGCGCCGGCCTCGGCGCGATCCTGGCCACGCTCAACCGCCTGATCCGCGCCCGCAGCGGCGCCACCCGCGCCGCCGAGATCATCGCCGAGCGCCCCCGCGCCCACGGCCTGCGTCGGCTCCCCGATCACCTTTCGCCCGGTTCACCGCTCGCCGGTGATCACGGGCGATCGCGCGCTCCGGTCGCGGCCGGTGTGCCGCGGCTCCCGGCGGTCGTCTCCGGCGGCGCGGGCACGCTGCGGCTGGAGGGGGTGACCGTGCGCGCCGTCGACGGCCGGACGCTGCTGGACCGGCTCACCCTCACCGTGCCGGGCGGGGCCACGGTGGCGGTCGTCGGCCGGTCCGGCTCCGGCAAGTCCACGCTCGCCGCGGTCGCCGGACGCCTGCGCGACCCGGACCGGGGCACGGTCCGGCTGGACGGCGTGCCGCTGCCCGAGCTGGACCGGGAGTCGCTGGCGGCCGCGGTCGGGTACGGCTTCGAACGCCCGGCGCTGGCGGGCCGCACCATCGGCGACGCGATCGCGATGGGCCGCGACCCCGCGTTCGTGCCCGAAGCCGCGCGCGTCGCCGCGATCGACGACTACGTCCGGCGGCTTCCCGGTGGGTACGACACCCCGCTCACGGACGCGCCGATGTCCGGCGGTGAGGCGCAGCGGCTCGGCCTGGCCCGCGCGCTGCACGCCGGCCGGCTGCTGGTGCTGGACGACGCGTCGTCGAGTCTGGACAGCGTCACCGAGGCGCGGATCGGGACGGCGCTGACCCGACACGCGCACGGCGTCACCCGGCTGGTCATCACGCATCGCCGGGCGACCGCCGCCGCCGCGGACCTGGTCGCCTGGCTCGACGCCGGCCGACTGCGCGGCTGCGCCCCGCATCACGCGCTCTGGGCCGACCCCGGCTATCGGGCGGTGTTCTCCCCGTGCACGACATCCGCCGAAGCGCCGCCACCGGCGGACACCGGATCACCGCGGCCGGTGGGCATCGGATCACCGCGGCCGGTGGGCATCGGATCACCGCGGCCGGTGGGCATCGGATCGCCGCCACCGGCGGGCGCCGGATCGCCGCCGGACCGCGCGGGCGGCGGCGGCAGCGCCGCGCAGCGGGACGGGGTCGCCTGATGGGCGCGGCCACCCGCTACACGCTGAGCGAGCTGCGGCGTGACCGGCGCGCGGTCGCCGGCCTGGCCGTGTGGTCGCTGGTCGAGACCGCGCCCGCGCTGATCAGTGGGTATGCCACGGCACGCGCGATCGACGACGGCTTCCTCGCCGGGGACGCCCGCACCGGCCTGGCCTGGCTCGGCGGCTACGCGATCGCCGCGGGGATCGGCGCGGCCGGTGCGCGCGGCGCGTACCGCCGGCTCGGTGACGTGGTCGAGCCGTTCCGGGACCGGCTGGTGCGCCGGGTGGTGACGGACGCGCTGCGCGGCGCCGCCCGGCCGGACCGCGCGGCCGTGGCCCGGATGACCCGGCAGGTCGAGGTGGTCCGGGACACGTTCGCCGGGCTGCTCACCACCGTGCGCGGCTTCGTCTTCAGCATGGTCGCGGCGATCGCCGGCCTGGTCGCGCTGGCGCCGGTGCTGGCCGCGCTCGTCGCCGTACCGCTGCTGTTGGGTCTCGGGCTCTTCGCTCTTCTGCTGCCGCGGCTGGCGGCCCGGCAGCTGGCCGCGGCGCGCACGGACGAGGACCTGGCCACGACCGCGGAGCCGATGCTGCGCGCGCACCGTGACGTGACCGCGGCCGGCGCGGGAGCCTGGGCGGCCGGCGTGGTCTCGGACGCGGCCGAGGCACAGGCCCGGGCGGAACGCGCGCTCGGCACGGCCGGTGCGCTGCGCGGCGCCTGCCTCGCGGTCGGCGGCTGGGGACCGCTGGTCGTGCTGCTGGTCGCCGGACCCTGGCTGATCGAGCGGGGGATCGGTGCGGGCGCGCTGCTCGGCGCCATGGTCTACGTGCGGCAGGGCCTGGTCCCGGCGCTGCACCTGCTCATGCACGGCCTGGCCGGCGGCGGTCTGCGCTACGGCATCACGCTGCGCCGGATCCTGCTCCGGCCCGCGCCCGGCTCGCACCCGGCCGGTGCGCCCGATTCGCACCCGACGGCTCCGTCCGATCCGCACCCGGACGGTCGGTCCGATCCGTACCCGGCCGGTGCGCCTGAGTCGGCCTCTGGATCGCATCCGGACGGCGGGCCGAAAAGCGGCCTGCCGCACCCGGCGCCGAGGGGCGGCCGGCCGAGCCTGCTGCGCATGCGCGGCGTGACGTTCCGCTACGGCCCGGCCGCCGCGCCCGTGCTCGATCGCTTCGACCTGGACGTCGACGCCGGTGAGCATCTGGTCATCGTGGGCGCCAGCGGCATCGGCAAGTCCACGCTCGCCGGGCTGATGGCCGGCCTGATCGTGCCGCAGCACGGCGAGGTGCGCTGCGCCGCGCGCGTGCTGCTGCCGCAGGAGGCCTACGTCTTCACCGGCACGGTCCTGGACAATCTGCGCTATCTTGCCCCGGACGCGCCCGTGCTGCGCGGGATCGCCGCGCTCGGCGCCTGGCCGCTGATCGACCGGCTCGGCGGGCTCGACGGCATGATCGACCCGGCCACGCTCTCGGCCGGCGAGAAGCAGCTGATCGCGCTGGTCCGGGCCTGGCTGTCACCGGCGCCGCTGGCGATCCTGGACGAGGCCACCTGCCACCTCGACCCGGCCACCGAAGCCCGCGCGGAGACGGCCTTCGCGGCCCGGCCGGGCGCGCTCGTGGTCATCGCGCACCGGCTCGGCTCCGCCGCGCGCGGCCGGCACGTGCTGCTCTTCGACGGTGCCACACCGCTGCTCAGCACGCACGCGGAACTGCTGCGGACATCGCGCCCCTACCGCGAGATGTCAGATCCAGCCCTTCTCCTTGGACAGGTGGATCGCCTCGATCCGGTTGCGCGCGCCGGTCTTCGCGATGATCCGGGACAGGTGGTTGCGCACCGTCCCCGGTGACAGCGACAGCGTGCGCGCGATCTCCTTCACCGGCGTGCCGAGCGCGGCCACCTCCAGCACGCGCAGCTCCCGCTCGGTCAGCGGCGACGTCGGCATGAGCGCGGCCATCAGCAGGTCCGCGTCGACCACCGGCTCGCCCGCGGCGAGCCGGAGCACCGCGTCCACCACCCGCTCCGGTGACGCGGTCTGCGCCAGGAACCCGATCGTCGGCGGGACCGCGGCGATCTGCGCGCCGACGCCCGGCCGGCGCGGGTCGACCAGCACCAGGATCTTGCTGTCCGGCAGCTCCGAGTGCGCGGCGCGGGCCGCACCCGCCGGGTCCCTGCCCGGCCCGTTGAGCAGCTCCAGGTCGAGCACGGTCACGTCCGGCGAGTCCGTGCGCACCGCCTCGATCGTGGCTTCCACCGCGTCGCGCTCCGCGATCACGTCCATGTCCGGGTGCGTGGAGAGCACGTATTTCAGGGCACCACGCAGCAGCCCCTGCGGCATCGCCAGCAGAATGCGCACCACGCCGCGGCCCCTTATCGACAGATCGACACAACCGGTTAACCACATGGCAATACCCGTCCACATTGAAGCACAGTCGATGCACTGGGAGCCCGTCCAAACGGGTGGTTGATTCGCCGCCGACACTGTCGGATGAACGTCGCCCGGCCGGACGGTTCCGGCACAGCCCGGCCGGGCCGTTTTGTCGCCGCCCGGCCGGTGAGCTGCGTCGATGCGTTAGATCCAGCCGGCCTCCTCGGCGAGACGGGCCGCTTCCAACCGATTTCTGCAGCTCAGTTTCCGTACCGCAGAAGATAGATAGTTCCGAATTGTTCCTTCGGACAGAAAGAGTTCCGACGCAATCGCGGCGCTCGGCATCCCGCGCGCCGCGAGCCGCAGCACATCACGCTCCCGCGCGGACAGCGGATTGTGCATCGCCGCGAGCGTGGCCAGCGCGGTACCCGGGTGAATCATCCGCTCGCCGCGCCCGACCCGGCGGATCAGATCCACCAGCTCGGCCGGCGGCTGCTGACGCGACGCGAACCCGCGCGCGCCCGCTGCCAGCGCGGCCCGCAACGCGTGCGGCGTGTGCCGCCCGGTCAGCGCCACCACCGCACATTCCGGCAGCTCCGCCACCAGTCGCCGCACCGTTCGCAGTCCGTGCCGTCCCGGCCCGTCCAGATCCACCACGATCACGTCCGGCCGGATCTTGTGCGCCGCGGTCAGCACCTCAGCGTCGTCCCCGCCCACGGACGTCACCTCCAGCTCCGTGGACAGCACCGCGTGCAGGGACTCGCGCAGCAGCACATGGTTCGAGAAGATCATTGTGCGAATCATTCGTTCGCTCCCATCACGCCTCACCGGCGGCGTGCGCCGGCCTCGAGAAGAATTCGTCAGGCGAGAACCGGTCACCGGCGCGCTCGCGCGGGCCGGGAACCGGTGGGAACGATCATCCGGGGGAGTCGGGAACCTCGATCACACGTGAGTCACGGTGCTGGTCGGCGGGGCGGGGCACGGTTTCGACGCGCACGTCCACCGTGGTCCCACCGGCGGCCGCGTCCGCCTGCGGCGAACTCGGCTGATCACCACCCCGGAGCCCGTGCGCCGGACCCGGCGCCGCACCACCGGACCCCGGCCCTTCAGGACCATCAGGGCCATCCACGGGTACGGCGTCGTCCGCACCCGCCGCCCCAGCCGGTGCTACGGGAGAGCAGGCCGGCCGGACGCCGGGATCATCCGCACCGTGCCACGGCCGCCACGGCTCCGCCGCCGGTTGCCGAGGGTGCCACTGAACCCGAGTATCCGTCCGCTGTCCCGCGGCGGGCTCCGTCGCCGCGGGAGCCTCCGCCGCGGGCGGCGCCCTCACGGCCTCGACCGCCGCCCGCGCGGCGGTCTGCGCCACGGTGGTCTGGAGTGCGGCGGTCTGGAGTGCGGCGGTCTGGAGCGCGGCGGTCTGGAGTGCGGCGGTCTGGAGCGCGGCGGTCTGGAGTGCGGCGTTCGTGGCCGCCTCGGCCCCGGCCATCTCGACCGGCTGGATGAGCAGCACATCGGCCGTGGTCGCAACGGTCGCGATCGCGGGCGCCACCACCGGTTCCATGAGCACCACGCCGGTCGCGCCGGCGACCGTTTCCAGCGCGGGCGTCACCACGACAGCCGCCACCGGCTCGATCGACGCGGAGACCATGCCGATCGCGGGCGTGATCACAGCGTCCGTCGCGGGCCTGGCCACGGCGTCCGTCGCGGTGGCGATCAGCGGCGTGACCGGCGCGGTGGCGATCTCGACGACCGGTGCGACCACGTCGTCGGTCGCGGCCTCGATCAGCGGTTCGGCTGGGGTGACGGCGGTTTCGATCAGCGGTTCGGCCGGGGTGACGGCGGTTTCGATCAGCGGTTCGGCCGGGGTGACCGCGGTTTCGATCAGCGGTTCGATCGGGTCCACGGCGGTCTTGATCAGCGGGCTGGCCGGGGCCGCTGCGGTCTCGATCAATGGTGCGGCCGGGGTCGTGGCGGTTTCGATCAAGGGCTCGATCGGGGTTGCTGCGCTCTCGATCTGTGGCTCGATCGGGGTCGTGGCGGTTCCGATCTGCGGTTCGGCCGGGGTTGCTGCGGTCTCGATCTGTGGTTCGGCCGGCTGTGGTTCGGCCGGCTGTGGTTCGGCCGGGGGTGCCGCGGCCTCGACGGCCGGGTCGGCCGGGGTGGAAGCGATGGCCGCGGCCGACGTGACCGGTTCGGTGACGACCTCGGTCACCGACGCCGGCGGTTCGGTCTCCGGCGTACCGGACGCGGCGAGCGGCGTGTTCCCGGGGCTCTGCCGCGCGGTGGCTTCCTCCGCCGCCACCTCGTTCACCACGGTGACGACGTCCTCCACCGCCACGTCACCCGCCGTGATCGGCGGTCCCGTGCCGGAGCCCGGGCCGGCCTGGGCGGGGGAGGGGGAGAAGAGCAGCAGGAGGAGCCAGAGGGCAGCCGGGCCGAGGGTGACGAGGGCGAGCCTCAGCAGCAGGCGAGGGGTCGCCTGGTTTCCGCTCCGGCTTCGGCCGTTCATCCCTCTCCCGTAGAAATCGATACCGTTCGGTCGAACCTAGCAGCGACCCCGCATGATCGCAGCGTGACCGTGACGTGCCTGGCCGGGCGCATGATCGACGCGCACCCCTGGCCACGCCGCGCAAGATCGACGAGACTCGGCGGAGCGAGAGAGGCGGGTACGGCATGGGCGACGGGCAGCGACCGCAGGATTTCGACTACTCACCGTGGCTTTTCGCGGACGGTGCGGACGACGCGGCGAGGGCGCGCCAAGCCGCCTACCAGCGGAGTCTCGACGGTACCATCGGCGAAGGATGCTTCGTCTCCGAGCACGCCTCGGTGCACCCGGACGAGTTGCGGCTCGGCGACCGCAGCTACGTCGCGGCCGGCGCCTACCTGACCGGGACGCTGCGCACCGGCCGGGACTGCTCGATCAACCCCTACACCGTGGTGCGCGGCGACGTCACGCTCGGCGACGCGGTGCGGATCGGGGCGCACACCTCGATCCTGGCGTTCAACCACACGATGGACGATCCGGACGTCGAGGTCTTCCGGCAGCCACTGACCAGCAAGGGCATCACGATCGGCGACGACGTCTGGATCGGCTCGCACGTGGTGATCCTGGACGGCGTCACCGTCGGCGACCGCAGCGTGCTCGCGGCCGGCGCGATCGTCACCAAGGACGTACCCGCGGGCGCGGTGGTCGGCGGCAACCCGGCCCGCGTGATCCGCTGGCGTGTCCCCGCCCAGCGGAAGAACGACACCGACCTCGCGTCGTCCGTCGCCGCGTTCGCCGACCGCGCCCGCGCCCAGGCCGGCGACGTCCTGACCCGCTGCTGGAACGCCGGTCTCGGCCTGTTCACCGACAAACCCGACACCCCGCCGACGGTACGGGCACAGTGCGACGCGATCGAGATCGCCGACCTGCTGCTCGGCCGCGCCCCGGAGCAGCTGCCCGCCGCGGAACAGGCCGACCGCCTGCGCCGCTGGCAGGATCCGCGCACCGGCATCGTGCCCGAGTTCGGCCGTACCCCCGAGAACGGTCTTTTCGACGAACACGGCGGCTATCACGTGCTGTCCGCCGGTTACGCGCTGGATCTGCTCGGCAGCGAGTTTCCCGAGCCGGTCCGGGTGGTGTCCGAGGCCACCGCGGAGCAGATCATCGAGGGCCTGGAGCGCCAGCCGTGGCGCACGAACGCGTGGACGGCCGGCCACTGGGTGGACATCCTCGGCACCGCGCTGCACTGGAACGCGCGTAAGGGCCTCCGCGGTCCCCGGGAGACGGTGGCGGGGTGGATGCTGATGAACGCCGACCCGCGCACCGGCATGTGGGGCACCCCGGCCCCGGCCGACGGACTGCTCCAGATCGTGAACGGCTTCTACCGCGCGTCCCGGGGCACTTTCGCGCAGTGGGGGCTACCCGTCCCGTACCCCGAAAGGGTGGTGGACACGGTGTTGCAGCACGCGCGGGATGCGCGCTTCTTCGGCCCGGGGCGCCATAACGCCTGCAACGTCCTGGATGTGGCCCATCCACTGTGGCTGACCCGCGCCTCAGGCTACCGTGCCGCCGAGGTTGCCACGCTGGCCACGCAGCTGCTCCGCGACGCGATGGGTCACTGGACCGACGGGGCCGGTTTCGGTTTCCGGGCCCCGCATCCGTCCACCCGGGGCGACCGCGCGACCGTCCCGGGCCTGCAGGGCACCGAGATGTGGCTGGCCCTGATCTGGCTCCTCGCCGACCTGGCCGGCGTCGAACCCAGCCTCGGCTACCGCCCACGAGGCGTCCACCGCCCGGAACCGGCGGCTCAGCGCACGGCGTGAGCCTCGTGCTGCGGAAGTGCGCCGTCGAGCGACTTCCGCAGCCGGGCCGCGAACCCGGCGGCGTCCGTCCGGTTGAAGATCTGCCGCCCGAACGCGACCCCGGCGGCGCCGGCTTCAACCGCATCCTGCGCACGTTCGATCGCCTGTTCCTCGTCGACCAGCGCCTCACCGGCGATCAGAACCGGCGTTCCCATGGCCGATTCGACCACCGTCCGGAACGTCTCCGGGGAACCGGTGTACATCGTCTTGACCACACTGGCCCCGAGGTCCACCGCGATGCGCACGCAGTGCCGGACCAGCACCGCGAACTCCTCCGGCGAACGCTCCCGCACGTCGAAGTAGTTGTAGTCGGCGCCGTTCTCGCCGACCGTGCGCGGATAGACCATCGCGACGACCGGTACACCGAGGGCCGATGCCTCGGTCACGCGACGGCTGAGCTGGTCCAGTCCCTCACTCTCGTAGGGCGACGTGACGTTGACGTGGCAGGCCACGGCATCCGCGCCCTGGTGCACCGCGTCCGCCACGCTGCCGACCGCCGTTTTCCGGGTGTGGTCGCGGTGGATGCTGCTGGCGCTCAGGTTCATCACCAGCGGCTTGCCGAGCAGTTGCGGGGTCGCGGCCGCGAGCGAGCCGCGAAAGCCCAGGACCGCGGTCACGCTCTCCACGACCGTCGGGCTGAGGAGCGAGCGGACATCGCGCAGATGATGCTCGGGCCCGGAGATGAGGCCGTCGTCCAGTGGCAGCCAGAGGGCGGCCGGGCCGGGCGGGAGGAGCCGGTGCATGCGTCGTTGCAGACCGGGCGAGTGGGGCACGTAAACCTCCGTTGGCGACACCGAGCGGCGCGATGACTCCGTGCACGATGGACGGCACGTCGCACTCTCGCTATCGGCCAAACGGGTAAATCGGACGCTGGGATACGTTGTTCCGCAGGAAAATTAACCCAGCAGCTCCGGGGTGTCGAAGCGAACGAGCACCGCGAACACCTCCTCCGGCGAGAATGTGCCCGCCAGGATCTCGAGCTTCGCCAGGATCTCGTCGTCGGCCACCGGAGGGATGCTGTCCGTCATCGTGGCTATCTCGCCGACCAGGTCGTGTGCGCCGGAGTGCATCTGGTCGTCACCCGGTTTGCCGCCCGCGTGCTCAGCGCCGCTCATGATCGGGCCTCCTCCATCACGTAGCGGAAACCGACGTCGTTGTACTGGGCGTCCACCACTCCCCGACCACGATATGCCGGGTGTGCACGCCACGCCTCGTGCCGCCACGATCCACCTTTCAGGATCCGCCGATTGTGATGACCGGGGGCGTAGTAGTCGAAGTTCCACTCGAAGACGTTGCCGAGCATCTCCACCGGCAGTCGGTGGGCCTCCTGCGCGGTGGTCGCGTACGTCCTGATCGGCGTGGTGGCCTGGAATCCGGACTCCATGGTGTTGCCGAAGTCGGTGCCGATCGTCCCGGCCACGGCGGCGCAGTCGGTGAGGCCGAGCGAGTGCAGGCAGGCGGCCTCCCACTCGTTCTCGGAGGGCAGCCGGAACGTCTTGCCGTACTGATCGGTGAGCCAGGCACAGAACGCGTTCGCCTCGAACCACGACACGCCCACGACCGGCTGCAGCGGGTTGCTGAGCGCGGGCGTGTCCCACGAGCCGGGGCTGCGGATCGGCCGATCCTGCCTCGACCGGACGTACTCGACGATCTCCGACTCGGAGAGCCGCGCGAACCGCAGCAGCGCGGCCGCGGACGCCGGCGTGGCCCGCTCCTCGCGCAGCAGCCGGACGATCTGGCTGAGATCGCGGTTCAGGATGGTCTGCCGGCGTCGCCACTCGACCACGGACTGCTCGACGGCGCGGGAGTTCGTCACCCACTGCCAGCCCTCCGGTGTCCACCAGGCCTTGTCGTCGTATCCGCCGGACTCCACGAACGCCCGGTACTCGAGGTTCGAGACCGGGAAGCGGGAGAGCCGGAAGCCACCCAGGCGGACCGTGCGCGTCTCACTGTCGGTGTCCATCTCGGGCGTGCTCGTGCGGTCCCGGTGACCGAGGCGCCACTCGCTGGCCGGCACCGTGGCCAGCGCCTCCGAGCCGCGGAAGCCCGGTGTCGGCAGTCGCCACCCCAGTTCGCCGAGCGCCGCCGTGATCGCGGCGCGACGTGGCCGGCTGACCTCGTCCACCAGGCTGTTCGCCAGCGTCGCGCGGATCTCGTCGTCCACGCCGTCCTCGGCGTCGAGTCCGGCGGCCAGGTAGGTGCGGGCGGCCAGCACCGGGTCGACGCGGAGCAACAGGCGCGGTACGTCGGGCCGCAGCTGCGCCGCGAACTTGAAGAGTTCTCCGTACCGGTGGTCCGCGTACGGCGGCAGGCGCCCGGGGGACCAGCGATGCGGTGTGACCGGCCGATGCGGGGACGATTGCCGTTCCTGTTCCGCGAGCGCGACGATCTCCTCGTCCGTGCAGCCGGACGCGGCGAACAGATGTTGCAGGGACGGGTGGATGAACCGGACCTCGCCGCGCTGCTCCTGAAGGATGTCGAAGTCCTTCGCCGCGTCCAGCGCCATCGGGGCCTTCGCCGGGTCGTACCGCGCCTCGGCGAGCGCGTGTTCGAGCACCTCGATGGCTCTGACCGGCTGCATGGTCAGGCGCGCGCTCCCGCCCGGCGTGGTGGGGAATGTCAGCTTCCTGGCCAGCGCCGCGAACGCCTTGATCATCGGGATGGTCTCCAGCTCCAGCCATGGGTTGCCGTCGTCCGTGACGGAGCTGGCCCGCAGCCGGGCCGCGGCGGAGTCGGAGATGAGATCGCCGTGTGGGTTGTCCTGATCGAGATCGCGCAGGATGGCGGCCACGATGACCAGCCCGAACAGGCGAGCCTCGGTGCCGACGATGTCGTCCGCGCCCGACTCCAGGAACTTGCGCAGGCGGAACGGACTCGCGTACAGGTCGGCGATCCGGCCGTCCTCGGCCAGCGCGTGCTTCAGCCGGCGCGCGATCCGCGGATCGGCCTGGGTGGCGATCGCCACGATGTCCTCGGTCGACAGCGGCCGCAGGCTGACCTCGGTCGCGGGTTCCCGCATCTGGATCAGCTGATCTCGGGTCCGGCAGCTGACCACCACCTTGAGCGCACCGGCCTCGAACAGCTGCGTGATCACGTCCCGCCACCGGTTCATCCACTCGCGCAGGGGCAGCGACCGGATGCCGCCCTCGTTCAACCCGTCGAGCAGCACCGTGCCGCCGTCCGCCAGGAAGGCGGGCAGGTCGTGCCAGCGAGCGGTGTCCGCGACCATGGACCATTGCCGCGCCAGCCACTCCATTGAGATGTCCGGTTGCGACGGCTGCGACGAGAGCGCCACGTAGAACGAGCCCGGTGCCCGGGGGCCGCCTTCCTGCTGCTGGATCGAGCGCAGCGCCGACCGTGCGTCGAAGTACCGCAGCTGTTGGCTCTTCCCGCTGCTGGGCTCGCCCAGCAGCATGACCAGCCGGCGGGTACGCAGATCGTCCAGCACCTCGTCCAGCGAGCGCGGCCGTTCCGGGCGGATCGACGGCTTTTCCGATCGGGCCAGGCGTGTGTTGATGAACGGCCGGTTCTTCTCCTGCGCGGCCCAGTGGACCAGCCGGAACAGGTCGTACTCGTTGCGGCTCCGGGCCCGGGGCGCGTGCAGCAGCTCGGCGTACAGGCTGCGGGTGAGCGAGACGAGGCGGGGCGCCTCCGGGCGCTGCAGCTGCTCGATCAGGTCGTGCATGCCGACGGCGAGCGGGATGCCGGGCAGCGGTGTGGACGTGGGCAGGAAGGCCGGCAGCGCGGTGGAGAGCAATCCCGGCGGCCGGACCAGGTCGACCAGCGCCTCCGCCACCTGCGACAGATCCGGGTAGTGGCCGCCCCAGTGCAGCGTGGCGTCCCGCGGCCAGGGTGGTGCATCGTCCACGCCGGGCCGGTGCCGGTCGACCGCGATGGTGATCTTCGCGCGGTTGGCCAGCCGGGTCAGCGTGGCCAACTCGCCCGGGTCCAGCTGCGGCTTCTGGGTGAGGACGACCAGGCACTCGATCGGTGGGCCGGTGTCACCGCCGACCGTGATGGTGTGCACGCCGGACTCGCTCAGGTCGGACTGGAGTTGTTCGGCGGCCACCATGCGGTCGCTCCAGATGCCGAACGAGACCCGCGCGCTACCCGTCACTGGCTGACCTCCAGCATCGACCGCGGTCTCATTCGCTCGTAGCCTACCCGTGGCGGACGGTGATGCTATGCGGAGCCGCTCAGCCGATCGACCGCTTGGGAGGGGCCGCCCGGCCGGTGCGTTCCGGCTGCTCGCGGCCCGCGTGGATGGTGACGGCCACGATGAACGGCCAGATCGCCTGGGCCGCGGCAGCGGTGCGTTCGGCGAGGCCGAGAGGGCCGCCGAGCCGCAGTGTGAAGGCGAACCACACGGCGAGGGACAGCAGCACCGTACCGGCGATGATGGTTGCCGGTTCTTGTAGAACCGTGGTTCGGGAGCCGCCGGTGAAGGGCCACACCGCGAGGGCGGTGAACGCGACCGTCGCCGCCGCCGTGTGCGCGGCCGAGCCGCCACCGTGGGCCGGCAGTGGGAACGCGCCGACCAGGACGGTGGCGATGCCCCCGACGGCGATCAGGAGGCGGCCGGCGCGGGAGACCTCGGTCAGGCCGAACGCGGTTACCAGGTGTGCGAGGCCGACGCCGAGCAACGCCGCCGTCATGATGTGCCGGTCGGCCGCGTCGAGGGCGGCCAGGTCGCTGATCGCGTCGCGGAGCGGGTCGAAGGCGGGTGGCTGGCGGGACTCGGCGAGCAGCCAGCCGCCGATCAGCAGCACGGGGGCGGCGGCGGAGGAGACGAGTGCGGGGCTTCTCATAGGGGCGGGATCCGTTCCGAGGGCGGTGGCGTCCCGCCGGGTTCCTCCGGCGGGACGCACGGTAACCCTAGAGCGCGTCTCCGGCCGGTGGCCGCTCGTAGACCGAGATGATGAGCGGGCTGCCGGGGTCGGCCGGGTCGCGTGAGGCGCCGCCTGAGATGGGTTCCGGTGGCCGGGGTGCTCATCCTGACCGCCGCCGTCGTCGCGATGACGACCCGGGACGAGCCGGCCACACCCACGGTGGGCCACGCGCACGGTGCCGGCCCCGACCCGATCACCGCCGTGGTGCTCGGTCTCGACGTGCTGGTCCTGGTCGTCCTCGCGGTGCTGGCCCGGCGGTGGCCACCCGGCGTCCGGCGGCCGGCCCCGGCCCGGAAGGTGTGGCGCTACCGGGGGCGGCCGCTGGACGACTGAGCCAGCGGCCGCGTGCGCGGGTCAGCCGACCGTGCAGGTGGTGCCGTTGAGGGTGAACGCGGTCGGTTTGGCGGTGTTGCCGGTGTGGGTGGCCTGGAAGCCGAACGTCTGCGTGGCCCCGACCGACAGCGTCCCGTTGTGGGACACGTTGGTGGCGGTGACCGCGCCGGTGGCCGGGCTGATCGTGCTGTTCCAGGAGTTGGTGACGGTCTGCCCGGACGGAAGCGTGAAGGCGAGCGCCCACCCGTTCACCGTCGCGGTACCGGTGTTGCTGATCGAGACGGAGGCGGTGAAGCCGGTGTTCCAGGCCTGGACGGCATAGCCGACCCGGCAGGCGCCGGCCGGTGCCGGTGTGGTGGGTGCCGGTGTGGTGGGTGCCGGCGTGGTCGGGGACACCGGAGTGTCCAGGCCGATGAAGTGGATCGCGGCGGCCGCGTCGACCGGCAGGTTGTGCGGCACCCCGCTCATGCTGATCGCCTCGACCGGGGCCCGGTCACCCGTACCCCCGTAGCGGGTGCGGGTGTATCCGGACTGCGGCGTGTCCGTGTAGGCCGGCGTCTGTGACACGCCGAGCACGTTCGTCCACTGCTTGATCTGCTCGCCGAAGTTCGGGTAGCGCAGCACCTCGTCGTTCGTGCCGTGCCAGGTCTGCATGCGCGGCCGCGGCCCGGTGTAGCCCGGGTAGGCGTTGCGCACCAGGTCACCCCACTGCTGCGGGGTCTTCGTGATCAGCCCGTTGGCGCAGTCGCTGTTCCACTCCGACCCGTTCGTGGTGGCGAAGCAGCCGAACGGCACGCCGGAGAACGCGGCACCCGCCACGAAGACGTCCGGGTAAAGACCCAGGAGGACGTTCGTCGTCAACCCCAAAGTGCACTACACCTGGCTGCGGGAGGATCCGCAGGTCACGTGTTCCGGAAGGTCATCTGCGAGGGCACTGAGCTGCGTGTCCCCCTCCCGGGGCATGTCTATGCCCTGTCCAGACTCGTTGTAAAGATCGATCACTGTATCCAATGAGGAGGATCTTGGTGGTTCTGGACAGGCAGGAACTGCTGTCGATCGACGACGAGTCAAGCCGCGGCCGTTACGGCTACCGATATATCGGCAAGGATGGCCTGCTCGCCACACTCCAGACGGGCAAGTTGAGGCTCGCGCCGTTTGAGACGATGAATGATCCACGCGAGGCGAGGGCTTGGCAGGCGCGGTCTCTAGCGGAGGGAGGAGCAGGTCTGCGGGCAGAGCCGCCTTTGACCGAGGCGAGCCTCCAGGGCGAGTTGGATAGGGTGCTTCGCCGAGGTGCTCGGCTTGCGTCGTTTAGCCGCGATCGGCCGAACGGGCCGAATGGGCCAGCGGTCGCCCTGCGAGGATGGGCGAACTCGTCCTCGTGGGATCGTTATGCCGATAAATACCGCGGTGCCTGCATGGTCTTCGATTGGGACTTGCTCGGAGAAGAGCTCGACGATTTCGTTACGCCGCCGGAATTGGGGATGATCTCCGGCCGGCTGAATGTCGAGTATGCCGATACTCCACTAACGATTCCAACTATCGATAAATCCTTCTCGAGTCTCGAAGGCTTTCGTGATCACCTTGATGATATTATAAATTCTAGGCTTGCTGTCGAATTGTACGGTCGAAAGAATACGTGCTGGAGTGATGAGTGCGAATCGCGGCTGTTGATCGTGCGCGTGAACGTTCCGCCCCTTGAGATTGATAACCCGCTGTATATGGGGTTGGGCTCTTCCTTGAAGGCCATTATCGTCGGAGCCGCGTTCGGAGATACCACCAAGCTCCTTGAACATGTCGGTGCAGGTGGAAAGTTTGCCGGGGTGAGCGTCTATCGCACTGACCTAAACTCAAGACCGTTTGGTGGTCAATAGTCCTTTTTCGGCCGCTGGTGGGCCGGGTGCGAGATATGAAGAAGCTCCTGATAGGACATGGGATTGACTAGATCAACATGTTCCAACCAGGAGCTTCGGTGGCCGATTCTGCCATGGTGTCCGCCGGCGTGGTGCGACAGCCCGCTGATCAGCGGGAGGCGTTGCGGTCGGCGGTGATCGCCGGCCCGGCCGGGTTCGGCGTGCTGGACGAGCGGGTGACCGGCCGGTTGTGGCCGGTCCTGGCGGAGCCGGAACTGATCGAGCGGGCACAGGCCGAGGCCGGGCATGTCGATGGCCGCCGGCGGGTGCTGACCGGCGCGGTCACCGCGATGATCGTGCTCGGATTGTGCCTGTTCCGCCGGGAAAGCGTCGATGTGGTGACCGCCCGGGTTACCGCACCGATCCCGCGGGTCCGGGTAGAGGGCACCCCGAGCGGGCCGGCGGTGTCCAAGGCTCGCGCCCGGGTGCCGGCCGCGGTGTGGCAACGACTGTTCGCCGCCGCCGCAGCCGATATGCCGCCGGCGGGAACCGAGTCGTACGCGTTCGGTCTGCTGGCGACCGCGATCGACGGCACCGTGTTCGACCTGGCCGACACGGCCGCGATGCGCGAGCGGTTCACCACCCCGGCCGGAGGCCGGTTCCCGCAGGCCCGGATGGTCGCTCTGGTGACCTGCGGCAACCGATGGATCCAAGCGGCCCGGATCGGCTCGTCCGGTGTCAGCGAACAGGTCCTGGCCGACTCGCTGATCAGCGAGCTGCGGCCGGGCACGATCAACCTGGCCGATCGCGGGTTCTTCTCGATGGACCGCTGGGTCCGCGCGTCCACGACCGGAGCGCACCTGGTGTGGCGGGTCAAGAACGGCGCCCGGAGCCTGCCCGCCCGCCTGGACAAGACACTGCCCGACGCCTCCGCCCGGGTGATGCTGCACGAGTCCGACCAGATGCTCGCCCGGCGCCGCAAAACCTGCGGCGACAAGAGCCTGCCCCGGCTGCAACCAGTACTCACCCGGCTGGTCGAGTTCACCGTGACCAGCCGCGACCGCAGCGGCCGACCGATCAAGACCAGCCGGTATCGGGTGTTGACCACCCTGCTCGACCACCACCGCTACCCCGCCGATCAGATCGCCGCACTGTATGCCGAACGCTGGCAGATCGAACTGACCTACGCACGATTGAAGGTCACGCTCCGCGAGCCCGGCACCCGCCTGCGCGGGCAGGCCCCAGAACTGGCCTACCAGGAACTCTGGGCCCTGCTCACGGTCTACAACGCCCTCGTACGCCTCGCCGTTACCACCGCAACCGATCTGAACATCGACCCAGACGCGATCAGCTTCACCGCCGTACTCGCCCTGACCCGCAACCTGCTCGCCGCCGACCGCGGCCCCTGCGTCAACTGCGGACACCACGATCCCCACCCGGCCACCGCACTGGTCGCCGCTATCGCCAGCCAGCCCCTCACACGCCACCACCGACAACGCAGCGGACCACGAACACCCGCTCAACGTGAAACAGAACGTACCCGCAACGTCACGTACGAGATAACCATTAACCCGCCAGAACTACCCACAACCACCAAAACGGCCAAAGTTTAGGTCAGTGGCGTCTATCGTTGTTCTTGGGCTGGTGGTACTGCGGGTTTGGAGGGTCGATACGCGGCATGGTCATCGTGCATCACCCATGCCGGGGAAGGGCTGGTGTCGCGGGCGGTGACCGGGTCGGAAGAACCGGGGCGGTAGTCAGCCTCGATCCGTCAGATGGGTTCGCTCCCTGCCTGACCGTTTCGGCTTGACCGTTTTGTCCACTAGGTTCGGGCGTGTGATCGCCACGTGTCGCTGTGGGTGCGTGAGGTCTCCGGGCTCGGGAAGCGGCTTTCTGCTGGTAGGTGCAGGATTCGGCGGGTCAGGTGGCCAGTGGTAGCAGGGTGAGGCGTTGCCAGCACAGGGTGAACGCGTCGGCCCAGGGCCAGGTCTCGGGGATCGACAGCACGCGGCGGCGGGCGTGGGTGGCGAGTCTGCCGGGCAGGTGCAGGAGTCGGTAGCGCAGGGTGCCGGGTTCGGCGTGAGCGAGGTCGGCCTGGTCGTGCAGGCCGAGCAGCCGCATCCAGGCGGTCAGGTCGGCGGCGATGTTGCAGGTCAGGACCCAGCCGCGGTTGACGGTCCAGGCTTTCGACGGCAGGTTGCGCAGTCCCATGGCCTTGGCATGCCGGACTTGATCTTCTACTCCAGCGTGAGCACGATGCAAAGCGTCGAGCCATTGCGGCTGGTGCGAGCCGGGCACCCCCGCGATGCGCGTGATGTTGGTGGCCACGATCTGGTAGCGCCAGCCGGTGCGTTTCTCCAGCTCGGTGAGGTTCTTGACGTGTCGGGCCGACGGCTTGGTACGTCGCACGAGCAGTCGCAGGGTGCCGGTCCAGCCGGCGAGCCGGGTGTTGAGGCCGGTCAGTTCCGCGACGTGTGCGTCGCTGGTGGCGGTGCCGTCCTGGTGGAGGCTGTCGGTCCAGGCGTCGGCGGGCAACCGGTCGAAGTCTGGGTGGGTCGTGTGTCGGATAGCGGGCCGTTATCACCGTCCTGGCGGTCGTCGCCGGGTGGGGCGAACGGGGTCCCGGCCTACCCGGCCGTGGTTCAGCGACTGGATGGGCCGGCTACCCTCGGGATGGTCCTACTGCTGGTCGCGGCCCGTATTGCGTCGGGTCTGAGACCGAATGGTGGTGGCTGCTGGCATGACGGCCCGGTCCGCCCCGAACAGCCGATCGACCAGCGCACCCGCAACCGCCACCACGCCGCCTTCGAACGCAAATACTCGTCACGTGTGATTCGGTGGAGGAGTATTGGACAGAATGGCTCGTTGAATTGACGGGAGTGGACCATGTCAGCAATTGAGCTGATCACCGCGGCCCTTGCCGCGGGTGCGGGGGCCGGCCTGCAGGGCACCGCGTCGACCGCTGTCCACGACGCATACGAGCGCCTCAAGGCCATGCTGAGAAGCGGACTGTCCGGTCACGAGAGTGCGGTGCGGGCTCTGGAATCTGATGATTCCGACGCTGAGGCATGGCAGGCGCGGATCGGCGAGGCGCTGATCGAGTCCGGAGTGGCCGGAGACGAGCGGGTTCTCCTGGCCGCCGGGCACATGTTGACGCTGGTCGGGCGGCAGGCGAAGAGCTTCGACATCGACGTCAGCACCAACAAGGGGGCTATCGGTGACTTCAGCGGTCCGGTGACCTTCAACCAGGCGCCAGTCCCCCCAGCGGAGCCGGAGACGAGGTAGGGTCACCCGTCTCCGGCGCTGGCGCTGACGACCCGACTCCTACAACGGTGAACTACGGCGTCACGGCCGGTTCGATAGCTTCGGTCGTCATGCCCGGTGGACGAGCAGTGTCGTGGCCGATCTGTGTGGGCATCGTGCCGCCGCTGGCGAATCAGCGACTGAATCGGGTGGCGGACTTCGAACTCGCTGAAGCGCTCGCCCATGCTAGTGCGACCGTGCCGGTGTGTCAGGTTCTCACTGGACTCGGCGGCGTGGGCAAGACCCAGGTCGTAGCGGCGCTGGCCCGGCGGCTGTGGGATGCGCGCCGAGTCGATCTGCTGGTGTGGGTGACCGCGGCCTCGCGTACCGCGATTCTGACCGGTTTGGCGGAGGCTGCCGCGCGGGTCACCGGGGTCGAGGACACTGATCCGGAAAGGGGCGCGGGACGGTTCTTGGCGTGGATGACGGAGCCTCGTCACCACCGATGGCTGATTGTCTTTGACAACCTGGACGAGCCTCGCCACTTGACCGGCCTATGGCCGCCCGACCACCCGCGCGGTCACACCGTCGTCACGACCCGGCGCCGGGATTCCGCACTCACTATCGGACGGCGGGTCATCGACGTGGAAGTGTTCACGCCTCAAGAGGCGGCGACGTACCTGCGGTGTACGCTGGCCGCTCACCCGCACCGCTTGGACGGGGCCGATGAGCTGGCTGCGGATCTGGGCTATCTACCCCTCGCCCTGGCTCAAGCGGCGACTTACATCCTCGACCACGGCACGCGTATGACCTGTGCCCGATATCGACACCGGCTCGCCGACCAGCGGCGCCGCCTAGCCGATCTCGCGCCCGATGTGCTGCCGGACCAGCACCGGGACACCGTCGCGGCAACCTGGGCGCTGTCGATCGAACGAGCTGACCGAAGCACGTCGGCCGGACTGGCACGGCCAGTGCTGGAGATCGTCGCCTTACTCGATCCGCACGGAATTCCGCTGGCGGCTCTGACCACTAAGAGCACGATCGCTTATTGCGGTACGCGGCTGGGAATGCGAATCGATGACGAGGATCTCGACGACACCGTTCAGGTTCTGCACCGCTTCGCCCTGCTCACCATCGACGAATCCACCAATACAGTGCGGACGCACGGCCTCCTCCAGCGAGCCGTACGTGACGCGATCGAACCTGCCCGATACGCTGCGCTGGTCGTCGCGGCGGCGGACGCGTTACTCGAAATGTGGCCGCCGGTTGCACGTGACCTTCACCTTATTCAACTCCTCCACGCCAACAGCACGGCGCTCGGCGGAAACGCGGCCGGCCACCTGTTGGATGCGGCGGGCGCCCACCCCGTCTTGCTGCGCGCCGTGCGCAGCCTCGATGAGGTGGGTCTGGTGAAGGAGGCGACCGCCAAGCTCGTGACGCTGCATGAGGGCTGTCTACGAGTCCTCGGGCCGGACCACCTCGATACATTCGCCGCCCGTGGGATGCTGGCCTACCTGTGGGGGAAGGCCGGCGATCACCGTGGCGCCGCCGAAGGCTTCGAGCGGCTGCTCGCCGACCAGCTCCGGGTACTCGGACCGCACCACCCCGATACCATGTCCGCCCGGGCGGGTCTTGCCCACTGGCGCAAGCGGATGGGTGACCTGACCGGCGCTCGAATCGCCTTCGAGTAGCTGTTGGCCGATCGGCTCCGAGTCCTCGGGCCCGATCACCTGGACACCCTTCTCACGCGCGGTGATCTGGCCTACCTGCGCGGCGCGACCGGCGATCTCGTGGGTGCTGTCGCCGCCCACGAGCAATTGTTCGTCGACCGCCTGAGGGTTCTCGGTCCTGAGCATCCGAGAACCCTGGTCATTCGCTCGAGCCTCGCCTACTGGCGCGGACGGGCCGGCGACATCGCCGGCGCCATGGCGGAGTTTGAGGAACTGCTCGCCGACCAGGTGCGAATTCTCGGGCCAGCCCACCCAGAGACGCTGGGCACGCGCGGCAACATAGCCACGCTGCGCGGCGAAGCCGGTGATGCAGTCGGTGCCGCCGCCGAACTCGAGAAGTTGCTCGCCGACCGGCTACGAATCCTCGGACCCGGCCATCTCGACACACCCGCGACCGGTCATCATTTCGACCGGTGGCAGTAAGCCGGTGGGCCCGCAACCGACTCTGCCGGCGCTCCGGTAGTTCCGAGACGGTGGTGCGGATCAGCAAGGGCTGGTCATCGTTGTCTGGCTACGGTCGCGAGCAGGAACACCACGTGGTCGCGGGCTTGAACACCATGATCGAGACTCTGCGCCCATCTGACGGTCGCGAAAACCAACACCGCACCGAGGGAGCGGCGCCCTTGCCCGCAGGTCAGGTCACTCCTTAGCGGTGGTGTCGATTCTGACGACCACGGATATCGGAGCGGGTCCGGGTGCGTTCCAAGATCACGACCATCTGGTGTCGCTGGTGGCGACCATAGCTACCGACCCCCGCCGAACCGGGCTGACCAGCAAGATCAGGTTGAAAAAGGCTCATTGATTAGCGCTCGCGGTTGGCGAGGCCGTCGTCGATGCCCGGCGCTTGGGAGGCGATGAGTCCGTCGCTCATGGTCCTGCGGGTTCGGGCGGAATGCGCACTGTGCGGCCGCCGGGAAGGTCCGGCGGCCGCATAGCGAGTTCAGGCGATGGTGCAGATGCTGCCGTTGAGGCTGAATACGGCCGGTTTGGTCGCGGTGCCGGTGTGTGTGGCCTGGAAGCCGAAGGTCTGGGTGGCCCCGACGCTGAGCGTGCCGTTGTAGGACACGTTCCGGGCCGACAGCGCGCCGCTGGACGGGTTGATCGTGGCGTTCCAGGAGTTGGTCACGGTCTGGCCGCTGGGCAGGGTGAACGCGAGCGTCCAGCCGTTGACGGTTGCCGTGCCGGTGTTGGTGATCGAGACCGACGCGGTGAACCCGGTGTTCCATGAGTTGATCGTGTAACCGACCTGGCAGGCCCCGGCCGGTGCCGGTGTGGTCGGTGCGGGGGTGGTGGGTGCGGGGGTGGTGGGTGTGGGGCCCGGCGTCGTGGGTGTCGGGCTGGGGGAGGTCGGTGTGGTGGTGTCGAGGCCGAGGAAGTGAATGGCTGCGGCCGCGTCGACCGGCAGGTTGTGTGAGACACCGGCCATGCTGATGCCCTCGACCGGCGCCTGGTCGCCTGTGCCGCCGTAGCGGGTGCGGGTGTAGCCGGACTGCGGCGTGTCCGTGTATGACGGCGTCTGCGACAGGCCGTGCACGTTGGTCCACTGCTTGATCTGTTCGCCGAAGTTCGGATATTTCAGTGTTTCGTCGTTGGTGCCGTGCCAGGTCTGCATGCGCGGTCTGCGACCGGAGTATGCCGGGTAAGCGTTGCGCACCAGGTCGCCCCACTGCTGTGGAGTCTTGATGATCAGCCCGTTGGCGCAGTCGCTGTTCCACTCCGAGCCGTTGGTGGTGGCGAAGCACCCGAACGGCACGCCCGCGAAGGCCGACCCCGCGCTGAACACGTCCGGATAGACGCCGAGCAAAACGTTCGTCATCATCCCGCCGCTGGAGACGCCGGTCGCTACGATCTTGTCTGCGTCGACTGGGTAGCGGGCACGGACGTAGTCGATCATCGATTTGATGCCGACCGGGTCGCTGCCGCCTTCTCGGCGCAGTGCTGCCGGCGAGGCGACGTCGAAGCACTGGCTGCTTCGGGTCACCGAGGGGTAGATGACGATGTAGCCGTGCTGGTTGGCCAACTCGTCGAACTGGCTGCCGTTGTAGAACGCCGGCCCCGTTCCGGTGCAGTAGTGCACCGCTACCAGGAGTCCCGGCTTCGCCGCCAGCTTGTCGGGTACGTATAGATACATGCGTAGATTTGATGGATTTGCCCCGAAGGAGGTCACCTCGGTCAGTGCGGCTGCTGCTGCCGGTGTGGGCAGTCCGAGCGCGGTCACGACCGCGACCAGCACTACAGAGGCCAGGGCGAGCAATCGAGCTCTCATAAGAAGTCCTTTGCGAGAGTCACGGGTACGTTAGAACTGCAGCGGAGGCTTGCCCGGCGTCCACCGCTCCCGGCCCAGGAGTATCGACCATTATCTACTTAATGGTCGGCTGGTGCTACCCACGGGCCGCGAACGAGGTCCTTGGCCTGGCGGTGGCCCTGTTTGCAAGCAGCGCGACAGGCTTGATCGTCAAGAATGCGCGCTGGTCAGAGTAATGAATTGGTTGGCTGCGTCTGACCTTCGGCTGATCGTCGGCGCGCGGGGTGCGTGGACTTCTAATCCACCGGTCGCAGGTTCGAGTCCTGCTGGGCGCACCACGGTCTACCAGGCAAAACGGCGGTTGTAAAAGATCTTTAAAGGTCCGAAATTTCACCGTGGGCGCACCGTGGGCGCACCGGCAAGATTTTCTTTGGCACTTTCGGGGGACTTCAGCGCCGAAGAGACCAGTGCTGGGCGGCGACCGCGACGCGCACTCACCCTGTGCGCTGGAGGGAGACCTCCTGACCGTCCGGCCTCCGCGTGGCGGGTTGTGCTTGGCCATCCGGCTCCGAGTCGTCAACCTGCACGGGGGATGGTCGTTGGTCATTTGGATCGGGTCGGGTTCGCCGGTGTCGGACCTTTTTACCCAACCTCCGCTGCCTTGCCTGCCGATGGCTTGCTGCTAGCCAGCGTGGACTAGCAGAGGCGGCCGCGCCGTCATCGCCGAGGGAGGTCAGAGCGGCGTTCCGCGCTGGCGGTAGCCCGTCGTCACTGTTCGCATGAAGCCGGCGAGCCCGACTGCACGGGCGGGGCGCGGCCGACCCGTCAGGGAGCCGCCCGCTGACACGGCGATACGTCGCCGTTCGCCAGCTCTGGGAGTCGCCACGTCGTTGGGACCCGGACACCGCGCCCGACGCGCTCGCCGTGCTCACCGCGCTGGCCACCGCGACCGGCCCCATGCTCGTCGACGAGCTCGCCGCCGCCCTGGCGTGGCCGCTCGACCTCCTCCAGGCCGCGCTCGAGCACGCCGACGCCCGCCCCGACCTCGGTGGACTGCTCACGCTGCGCCGGACGGCACCGCACACCTACACCGTCAGCCCGCGCCCGGACGTCCGCACCGGCGACCAGTGCACCGCCGTGCTGAACACCGCCGACCAGTCGCAGCCGCTCACCGTCGGACAGGCCAACGCGCTGCTCAGCGCGATCATCAACCACGGCGCCCCACACCCGGACCACGGCCCGGCCGGGCACCACGGCCCGGCCAGCGAACTCCGGCGCCGCGGAATCCTGCACGCCGACCACCGCCCGGATCGAGGGTGCCGGCCTGCTGATCTGTCGAGGTTGCCGCCTCGGCCTACTGGGTACGCGAAGGGCCGCTCGGCCGTTGCGGCGCGGTGGGGCAGTTGTGGCGAGATCGGCGCGGCTTAAAGGATCTTGCTGGGAATTACTGGAGTCTAGTGGAGTGTGCTAGCTTCTCCCGCATGGCAGAGGCGATGGATGAACTCGAAGACCTGATCTCAGGGCTGCGAGTGCAGATTCGTCGTGCGCTGGCCAACGGCCGACGCGCCGAAGTCCCCAAGCTGCGAGCCGAGCTTCACGCGGCCGAGCAGCGGTGGGACACGGGTCTGCAGGACATCGAGGGGTCGGACACGGGACGGGCGCCGCTCGCCCCGTTGCCGTCCGGCGCGTCGCTGCTACCGATGCGGGAGCAGGTTCATCAAGTGCTCACGCTGTTGGGGGCGCCGACTGCGCCGAAGCTGATCGTGGCGGTGCATGAGGCGTTCAACGCCGGCGAGTTGGTCAGCGCGAAACTGACCAGCCTTCGGCGAGACGAGGAACGGTCGTTCCGGTCGGCACCCTTCGCACGTCCGTACTACTTATGCAGTGCGCTCGCGGTGAACCAGTGGGTAAGCGTACGAGGGCTGCTGGCCGTCTCCACGTGGTCTCTGGACCGGCGGATGATCGGTCCGCTGTCCCCGCGTGTCGATTTCCTCTCAGGGGCGATCAGGCTTGCCCAGCACGTCGAGCGGACCGGTGATCCCGGGCCGCAGACGAGCAGGCTTCTGTGGCGGTTCGCGACCAACATTCCCGGCGCGGCAGAATCGTTCGGCTCGGCCAGGCCTGCGGCGATCATCGCGGCTGCGCGAGCCGAGCTGGAGGTCCACGATGACTCCGATCGCGCACAACGCAAGGCTGCGGCCGAAGCGGCACGCCGTCGCCTCGACGACGTCCAGCAGTTGTTCGGCGCTCAACCGCTCAGGGCAGTCCGCAGCGCTGACTGACAACTTCCCCGATATCGGCGGGCCGGTACCGCGAAGACCGGACCCGTCATTCCAGAGGACACGATGACCGTCGTCGACGACCGTCTCAACGCCATCCGTGGTGCGGCACCGCGAAAGCCGCACAACGCCCGAACTCTCGCTGCTCTTGCCGCCAATCCCGGCTGCCGTCGTCGCACGATCATGGACGCCGCCGGCGTGAACAAAGCACTGATCGCTGATCGGCTCGGCCATGGCATGACCGTCGGTCAGATGTCCAGCATCGCGCTGGCCCGTGGAAGGAGCTTCGAAGCGCAAGTCAAGGCCGAGGGCGGCAACGACCTTCTGCGGCTGCTGCGGGAGCACCTCGACCTGCCGACTGCGCAGGCGCACTATCACGACCTCAACCCGGCCGACGACGACGACCGCATCAGCGCTCGGCTTCGGCGGTCACAGAGCGCCCTGGAGGAAGCGGCGCGTGCATCGGACCCGGTGGGGACGATGTTCGATCACCCGATCCTGCAACTCACCATGAACGGCGTCCGGGTCCACATCGAGCCTGACCTGATCGCGTTCAAGTTCGGCGACCGGTTCCACATCGTCGAGATCAAGTCCTTCCCCATCGTGGACGGCGTGGCCGACTCGGGCAAGGTCGCCGCCGCCGCGCAGCAAGCGGCGGTCTACGTACTGGCGATGCGCGAGATGCTGCAGACCGCCGGACTTTCGCCGGAGCTGGTCTCCCATGAAGTGATCTTGGTGTGTCCCAGGGATTTCAGTAACCAGCCGGTGGCCGAGTTGGTCGACGTGCGCAAGCCGCTGGCGTCCCTGCGGCGTCACCTCACCCGGATGGAGTCGATCGACGCCCTGTTGCCGATCCTTCCTCCAGGCTTGACCTTCGACCTTGTTCTCGACGAGACGGGACAGGCGACCCGGAGCCCGGACGATCTTGCCGCTTCTGTCGCTCAGGTTTCAGCGCGTTATTCACCGGATTGTCTTCAGAGTTGCGAGCTGGCGGGGGTGTGCCGGGCGGAGGCGGACGGCACCGTGCCGGTGCTGGGTCGAGTGGTTCGCGAGGAGTTGGGCGGCATCGATTCCATCGCGGAAGCGATCGCGCTGGCGACCGGCGGCCGGGTGCCCGACGACAGCCAACGTCAGGCCGCGCGCCTCCTCCGTAGCGCCTACCAGATGCGCCAGCAGGCCCTGGAGGCTGTGCGGTGACCGTGATGAGTTCGCTGGCCCGGGTGCTCGCCGCCGGCTCGAAGACGCCCCAGCGCGTCACCCTGTATCGCCACCTGCACGTATCCGAGCAGCCGATCGTCATGGTGCCGATCATCCTGGCTGGCGAGACGAACGCTCCGCTCGCGGTGATGGTGGGCTCTGACCCCGGGCGGCCGGAGGTCATCGTTACTCGACAGCCGCGCGAGCGAGCCGAGCGGCTTCGATTCGCGGAACGTCTCGCCGGTCATCTGCTTTACCCGATCGCTTCGATGGCGGCGACCACGCAGCGCGTCGACACCCGCAGACTGGAACTGTCGGTGCGGGCAATCCAGGCGCCTCAGGTGTGGGTGCCCAACTCGGCCGGCATCGACTACGTCCGGTTGCTGGGGCGCATGACGCGGTTCCGTTCCAGCGAAGGCCCCTGGGCTGTTGCCCCGTCCGTGCGGCAATTGGGTATCTGGCTCACCTGGCTGGCGGAGCAGGCGGAGTTCGCCGACTCGTGCGTCCTGGTGCCGGCTACCCGAGCGTTGAGCGCGGTGTGGGCGACGGGGCAGAGCGACGTCGAGGACGGCAATCTCGCCGCGGTGATGGCCTGGCTGGCGCCGCCGCCGGGCATGGCCATCATCGACGCCGCGCGCCGGGCCGAGGACCCGGCCGTATGCCCGCCTGCCGGCCCGGCGACCGACCCCACCTTCGATCGGCTCTTTCTGCAGCCCACCCTGCGCGATCTCGCCTCAGCGGCGGCTGAACCGGCCAGGCGGCAGGTCCTCAACCGGTTGACCGGCATGCTTGTAGAGCAGATGCGGCCCACCTGGGATCTGGTGTGGCAGGCCATCGACCTGCTACGGGCGGAGCCGCCGGCAGCGCGGGTGGCCCGCCGATGGGAGCGGCAGCGCGATCGTTTCACTGCGTTTCATCATTACGTCACGAACGGCGGGTATCCGCAGGCCAAGCGCGACAACGCGGTACGCGGCGCGCAGCGCCTCGCCGAGATGGAGCAGCGGTTGGCCAGCTTCGACGCCGAGCGCGCCTACGACGACCCGCTGGTCCTCGCCGACTACCGGCTCGCCGGCGAGGCGTTCTCCGGCGAGGTCGTCGCGAGCGATCCCCATCGCCGGGTGCGTGGCGCGCAACGATTCGTGACGCGGCCCCTGGTCACCGTCACCACCACGGACCCGGTACGTCTCGACGTGGGGCAGCAGGTGCACGACCCGAGCCGCAACGGGCAGCGGGCGCTCATCACCAGGCTCGACGAGACCGCCGACGGCTGGATCGTCGAACTCGAACTGCAGGACAAGATGGGCCGCGGTCGGGTACCTGAACCAGGATCCGTCCCGGTCGTCGGTGACGACGTGGTCTACACCGCGCCCGCCGACACGTTCGTGCGTCGCGGCCGGGCCTGGCCCGCGCGGGAAAACATTCCGTGGACCCATGGCGGGCCGCCGCCGGAGCCTGTTCCCGTTCCGGAGGACGCTGTGGAGGACTGGTCATGACGTCACCGCAGCAGCTCGCCGAAGCCCGCACCGCCGAGATCATCGCTGATTTCACCGGCACTCGGCGCCCGGGGGTCGTCGTCGACTCGCCGCCCGGGGCGGGTAAGTCCACCCTTGTGGTCCGGACGGCCGCGGAGATCGCCGAAGCCGGTGAGCCGATCATGGTCGTCGCGCAGACCAACGCGCAGGTGGACGACCTCACCGCGAAGATCGCCGTGCGGCTGCCGCACCTCTTGATCGGCCGCCTCACCCGCGAGGACTACCGTCCGCCCGCCTCGGTCCAGCTACCGAACGTTCAGGTCGGCAACCGCCTGGACACCCTGGGGGACTGCCGTGTCGTGGTTGGAACGGCGGCGAAGTGGAGCCGGGTCGAGACGGCCGGGAAACTGCCGTGGGCGATCGTTGACGAGGCGTATCAGATGCGCTCGGACATGCTGCTGCTCATCGCCGCGCTGTTCGAGCGGATGCTGTTCGTCGGCGATCCCGGGCAGCTGGACCCGTTCTCCCCGGTCGACGGCGAGCGATGGGCCGGCCTGCCGTGGGATCCGATGCAGAGCGCGGTCGCCGTGCTGCTGCGGAACAACCCGGAGATCACGCCACACCATCTGCCGCTGTCGTGGCGGCTGCCGCCGAGCGCGGCGGGGGTCGTCCAGGAGGCGTTCTACCCGTTCACCCCCTTCCAGTCCGGCACCGGCTCCGCAGATCGCAACGTCGTGATGCGTGTTGCTGGCCTGCGGCCGACTCCGGTCGACGAGGTGATCGCGATGGCGGCCGAGACCGGCTGGGGCTTCTACGAGCTGCCGCATCGCAACACGGTACGCACCGACGAGGAGACGGTCGCCGCGACGGCGGACATCGCCGCGCGGCTGCTGCAACGTGGTACAGAAACCTACTGCGAACACGCCCGCGACGGGCGGCCACTGACCGCCGACCGGATCGCCGTCGGTGCGGCGCACCGCGACCAGGTCGCCGCGCTCGGCCGGGAACTACGCACACGCGGTGTCACCGGCATCCGCGTGGACACCGCCAACCGGCTGCAGGGCGCTGAATTCGACATCACCGTCATCCTGCACCCGCTGTCCGGTCGCATCGACGCCACCGCATTCCACCTTGAGTCCGGTCGCCTGTGCGTCCTGGCCTCCCGGCATCGGCACGCCTGCATTGTCGTGGGCCGCCAGGGCATCCCGGAACTCCTGGACGCCCACCCGTCGACCGAACCGATGCACCTCAAAGCATTCATCAAGTTCCCTGACGGCTGGGAAGCGAACCAAGCCGTCCTCGCCCACCTCGCCGGCCACCGGATCCGCGGCCTCGGCTAATCGCCCGATCCCCCTTCGACGTCAGCGCACGTCCCCTTCGCGAAAGGGCCCAGCTCGCATGCAACTGCTGCACACCTCCGACTGGCACGCCGGACGGACCACCTACAACCAGTCCCGCGCCGCCGACCTCGACGACGCCCTCACCGAGTTCATCGCGATCGCCCGGGACATCCGGCCCGACGCGATCGTCAACTCCGGTGACCTGATCGACCACTCGAAGGTCAGCCACGCCGAGATCGAGCGGGTCGTCGACGCTCTCGCCGAACTTGCAGCGATCGCCCCCACCATCGTGGTCGCGGGCAACCACGACAACTTCAGCCTGCTGCGCTACCTCGACCGGCTCGGACGCCTCAACCGGCTCTACTTCGTCAACAAGCCGCTCGGCATCGGCGGTGACCACCTTGTCCTGCCCGGACGGGACGGCAACACACTGCGGTTCGGCGCGCTGCCGTTCGTGTCCGCCGAACGTGGCGTCGACGTTTTCGATGACCCTCGCCGATGGGCCGGCGCCTACCGAGCCCGCATCGCCGACCTGCAGGCGAGGATCACCGCTGGCCTGACCGCGGGCCTGGACCCGCGTCGCGAGCTGACGGTCTTCGCAGCCCATCTGCACGTCACCGGCGCCGGGCTCTCCGGCAGTGAGCGTGCCCGGCACTGCAGCGACGACTACGCCTGCGACCCCGCTGCCATCCCGCCGGTCGACTACGCCGCGTTCGGTCACATCCACGATCCGCAGGACCTGCCCGGCCCCGTCATCGGCCGGTACGCGGGCTCCCCGATCCCGCTGGACTTCGGTGAGGCCGGCCAGCGCAAGAGCGTCACGCTGGTCACGCTCGAGCCTGGTATGCCCGCGCGCTGCGAGGCGATCCCGCTGCGGGGCGGCCGAGCCCTGATCCGATTCGAGGGCAGCTTCGCGGATCTGCAATCCCAGGTCGACGTGATCGACGATGCCCCATGTCTGGCAACGGTGCACACCGACAGCCACGACCCGGCACTCGCGCAACGCGTCCATGACCTGCTCGGACGCGCCACCGTCCTGGACGTGCAACAGCGTGTCGCCGGCACCCAGGGTGCCGCGCTCGTGGTCGAGCCAGGTACCGCTACCGCCCAGCGGCCACTGTTGGACGCCTTCGGCGCCTACCTGCAGCAGATCGACACCCGCACCGCTCCGATCGACACGTTGATGGCGACCATGGGCGAGTTCCTCGCCGCCGACCACGAGGACCGCGACCCCTGTTTCGCCGTCGAGGCGCTGCTCGCCGACGATCACGCGGTGGGCGCCGCATGAGACCGCTTGAACTCACCTTCTCCGGGCTGCGGTCCTACATCAGCCGGCAGCACATCAACTTCCGCGGCCAGAGCCTTGTCGGGATCACCGGCGAGACCGGTGCCGGCAAATCCTCGATCTTCATCGCCATCAACTTCGCCCTGTTCGGGGCCTGCACCTTCGAAGCGCCGACCCCGAAGGTGCTCATTGCCGACGGTGGCGACGGCACGCTCGCCGTGGAACTCGTCTTCGAAGCACGCGGCAAAGAGTGGAAGGTCAGCCGACGACTGTCAAAGAAGTCGGCCAACTCCCACCACCGGCTGGAAGCACTCGACGGCTCGGAGACGCGGCTCGGCCGTGACGTCACCAACACCCGCATCCAGCAGCTCATCGGGCTCGACCAGAAGACTTTCGTCCGCTCGGTGCTCCTGCGGCAGGGAAAGTTCGAACAGCTACTGCACGCTTCACCTGCTGAACGGGCGCACATGCTCAAAGGCCTGCTCGGCCTCGACATCCTCGACACCATCGGCCGGCAGGCCCGCGACCGCCGTGACGCGCTCGCCCCCCATCTGCACAAACTCCGTGAGCGCAAAGCCGCTCTGCTCGACGACCCGCGCGCCGCCGCGGCCCAGGCGGCCACCCAGATCGGGCAGGCCGACGAGCAGATCGAACAGCTCGGGGCGGCGCAAGAGCAGCTCGCAGGCATCCATGCGCGGTGCGTCGACGCCGAGAATGAACGCATGCGGCTGCTGGAGCTGATCGGCAAGCTCGCATCGATCCTGGACACCGACGCACCCGAGCAGCTCAAGAGGCTCGCCGAACTCGGTGACGCCGTCGCCGTGATGGACGGTGCCCTTGTCGGCGAGCTGACCCCCCTGCGTCAGCGCCGCGACGGTCTCCTTGCGCAGCTCGGGGACCGCAGGCCAGGCGGCCCGCTCGCAGATGTGCCCGCCACCGCCGCTACGGCGCTCGGGCAACTCGGCGAACTGGTCGAGCGCGAGGCCGACGCCAGCTCCCGCTTCGACACCGAGACCGCCGAGATGCGAGCAGCGGAGTCCAGTGTATCCGGCGCACGGGAGGAAGCCGAAAAGCTTGCCACGCTGCGCAAGGACACGGAGCAGGACCGGAAGAACGCCGCGGACCGCGAAGGCGACCTTGAGAGACAGCTTGATGCGTGGCGTGCCGGCCTGCGCGATGTCCGCGAACTGACGGCCCGCGTCACGCAGCTCGCCCAGCAACTGCGTGACCGGCAGTCCGACCACGTGGCCGCGGCGGAGAAGCTGGAGCAGCAACGCGCAGCCGTGGAGGAAGCCCATCAGGCGGTAACGTCGGCGGAGGAAGCCATCGAGGGGCAGAAGCGCCTGAACGCCGCCGCATACGCCGCCGCCGGCCTGCAGCCGGGCGACGCGTGCCTGATCTGCGACCACGAGCTGCCCGACGGCTTCGTGCCTCCGCACGCGCCGGGCCTGCACGACGCCGAACAAGCCTTGAAGAAGGCCCGAGCCCACGCCAAGCGCAAAGCCGACCTGACCACGGCGGCGCTCAGTAAGGAACGGGAGACCTACACGGTCGCCGAGCAGAAAGCCGCCCAGCTCACAGACACGTCCGAACAGGCGCGCAGCGCCCTCACCGTCCTTACGCAGCAGCTCGGCGCGATCGACCTCGACCGGCACGACGATCACAACCTCGCACCACATATCGAGGCCCTCACGGCCGCCCGCGAGCAGACCGCGGCCAAGGCCGCGTACCTCGAGGAGATCCGCAACAGCGCCGCGAAAGCCGCCGCGATCGTCGAGGCCATCGACAAGGACATTGCCGGTCGTACCGCCCAGCTGAAGAAGATCCAAATCCAGGTGGTGGCGCTGCGCAAGAGGATCACGACCCTCACGCAGCAGATCCCGGCTGAATACCGGCCGGAACGGCCCACCACGGAACTGGTAACCCGCCTGCGGGACCAAGCGACCGCCGACCGGCTACGTCTGGGCGAGCAATGGAGCACACTCACGCAGCTCAGCACCGAGATCGAGGCGCTGGAGACGCGACGTGACCAGCTGATCGAGAAACGCGCCGATCAGGTCACGACACCGGCGAAGCAGAGCCAGCAGCGCATGCTGGACGTCTCCACGGGCTACGCCGCGCTCGCGGCGTTGCTGCACACGCCGCCCGCCACCCAGCTCGATCTCACCGCCGACCTCACCGCCCAAGCCCAATGGGCGGCCGACATCAAGGACCTCGCTCGGGGTGCGCTCGACGCCGGCCGGGCCCGGGCCGGGGATGTCAGCTCGCTGCTCGAACGGCTCGCCATCGAAGCAGCCGCCATCACCAGCAACGCACCGACCGGTGGCAAGCCCCTCCACGCCGCGTACGACGACGCCGTCGGCAGGCGGGCCATCGCAACGAAGACACACGACACGGCACTCACCCAGATCCCCGTGATGGATGACATGGTGCGCCGCATCGAGTCCACCCAGCCGCACCTTGACGGACTCACCGCACTGGTCGAACTGCTCGGCAACGGAAAATTCGGTGCCGCCGTTGTCCAGGAGCGACAGCAGACTCTGCTCGGGGCCGCCACGGCGATCATTCGCGGCATGACCCTCGGCCGGTTCGCCTTCGGCCCCGATTTCCAGATTTTCGACGCCCACACCGGCAGCCTGCGCGACGTGAAGACCCTCTCTGGCGGCGAGACGTTCCAGGCGAGCCTCGCGCTCGCCCTCGCGGTGGTCGAACAAGCCAGCAGCAGCGGCGGGAAAGCCGAATCCCTCTTCCTGGACGAAGGCTTCGGCAGCCTCGACCAGACCGCCCTCACCTATGCCCTGGATGCCTTGTCCACCCAAGTCGCCGCAGGTCGCCTCGTCGTCGTGATCAGCCACATGCTCGCCGTGGCCCAGCACGTTCCAGCGCTGCTACGCGTCTCCAACGCGGCCGCAGGAAGCACCGTGCGCTGGGCCACCGACACCGAACTGCTCGAACTCGCCGACGAAGCCGGCGCCGGGCCGCTACACACCTGACCGCATGCACCACCGGTCGCACCGGCAAACGGCATCAAGGCGCAGCCAAGAGCAGCAAGCATCCGCATCCGGACGGAGGTAGCCGACATCAACGCCGCCGCCACTCGCAGCGACACGCCACCCATCCCCGACGCAGGCGTGCACTGTTCGCCCGGCACTGCTGAATCGCCCTCTGTGTCAGCAGGCCGTGCTCACACGGCCCAATCGATGCCCCACGCGCGAGGCGACCGGGAGGGTCATCACCCGCCGAGCGCCGGCCGCCCGCCTGCTCGGCGCGGGAGTCGGAACCTTGCCCGTCGGGTGGACGCTGGCACACCGGAGCTGCCGCCTCGCTCCGGCCATTCGCCCGACCCTGCGTTGCCGGGCGGGTGATCTCGCGGTGAATGCGGCACTCGAGGAGTTCGTCCGCCAATGGCAGCCACGCCAGCGGCAGTCATTCGGCATGATCGCTGCGCTTGCCGTACGACTGCAGAACCTGGTCAACAACCACGGCGACTGGAGTGTGTACGACCTGCCCTCGATCGCGCTCGCAGCGTTGTACCTGGTCGTCGAGCCCAGCCGCCTCGCCGGAGGGTGGACCCGCGACCAGCTGATCGACGAGTTGCTACCTCTGGCGCAGCGCGCGGGGCCGGGCAGGCCCGATGCCGAGCACCGCGAAATGGTGACGGCTGTGGTTGATCTGTTGCACGGCCGTTCCACTGGGGGACAGGCGTTCATCGACTTCTACGGTGACTGGACCGGCGAAAGCTATCAGCGGCTGCAGAAGCCGTTGGAGTACCTGTACCTGGTCGGTGGCGAGGACGCGGTGCCGACCGTGAAGGCCGACGCCCGTGCAGTGAACATGTTCCAAGGCCTCTACACCCTCGACCTTGAGGATCAGAACGCGGCGGACAACTTCATCGCCGACCGGCAGCTGGCCCGCGGTGACGTTGACGAAGTGGTCGCCACAGTCCGGCGCCAGCACATGACGCTGAATGCGTTAGTCGAGCGCATCCGCGACCAAATCAAGCAGATTCGCCGTGACGTGCGCTCCGTGGACTACGTCCACGACGTACAACCGACGATGGAACGAATCATGCAGCTGCTCGGCGAGCAGCTGACGACGACGAGCGACTTCAGACACCGCGTGCAACAGCGCCTTGAACCCGGCCAGCCGGGCGAGCAGCAGATGCGCGAGACCGAAGCACTGCTCGAACGTCGCTGCTACGACCTCGCCGACGTTCTGAACGAGGTCAGCCAGGTGAACCAAGTCTTCGCCGAAGAACAGGACCGGCAGGTGTGGACGCGCTACCGAGGCAACCTGCATGACCCGGAGAAGACGTTGTTCGCCCCGCTCATCGGTATGAAGGTCGGCGCCCTCGAAGCACTCCTGGAACCGGTATGCGCGCTGGCACTCGGTGTCCGCCGGCCCCGCGTGCCGTCCGCACTCGAACTCGTCGAACGAACGGCGCCCAAAATCCGCCGCGTCACACCGACTCCGGTAGACAACCCGTTCGAGATCGACGAAATCGTCGCGCCAGTACCGTGGATCCGGGAAGAGACGCTCACCTGCCTGCGCGAGTTGTTTAGCGCAGTCGATCGACCGACACGCCTGTCCGAACTCCTGACCCGGGCGGTCCGCGATCATCCTGATCTGTGCCGTGCCGGCGAGCACGCCACGTTGACGCACCTGGTGTGTCTGATAGCACTGACCGCGTTCGCTCCGCCGCATGCCACAGAAGCCGCCGACGATCTGACGATCGCGGTCCTGGCGCGGCAGCGGGAGGTGCTCGATCCCGACCGTGTCCGCGTGATCAACGACCACACGCCATTCAGCCTGCCCGGTATCGCGGGCGACGACCTTCTCTTGCAACCCGTACCAGCCGCTATGGGAGGCGACCAGTGATCTCTTTCGGAGACGTCGGACGGCTGATCGCCTTCGGCACCAATATCGCCATGACCCCCGGGGCCAGCGGGGAGCGCGCCGAATACCGCCGGCTGATCCATGAGTACGTGATGAACCCGGACTTCCGCGACGCCGTGGATGCCGTCCTCGGCGGCGCCGAGTGTGAGGTCACGGACGCCAACGAGACCCTCGGCCTGGTGCTGTTCCCACGCTCGGGAAGCCCCTGGTCCTGGCCAGGGAAAGCGCCGGACCTGCCATGGAACAAAAGCGATGACTCCGCAGACCGCACCGCCCGGATGCTGACCATCGTCGCGTTGCTCGCCATGCAGTTCCCCGCCGGTGTCGATCTGGAGGCGATGCTCAACGACACCGACCGGGCGGTGCCCTCGGTCTCGGTCCTGCAACTCGAGGAGTACATCCGGGAGTTCTGCGAGCGGCAGAAGGCCAACGAGCCGGACGTCGAGGCCGGCACCCCCGACCGGGAACTCCCGATGTGGTCGTTGTGGTTGAGCAGGACCACCTACGGCGGCGCGGTGAAGCGTACTTCCCGCACCACCTCCACCTATCTCGTCTACCAGACGCTGGACGGATTGCAGCAACTGGGATTTGTCAGCGACCTCACCCCAGACAGCCCCGCCGAACAGAAGAACTACCGAATTCGGCGACGGCTACTCGCCCAGTTCCCCGACTTCCTGATGAACCCCCTGTTCGAGGCGCTGCGCCCTACCAACTCCTAACTCATCACCCGGGAGCCCGACAGATGCTTGCCCCCACTCGGCTTCGACTCGTCAACGTAGGCATCGAACGCCCTCGCTTCGCCGACCTGATCATTGATCTGCGCACTAACGGTCAACCCGACGACACCGTCATCAAGCTGCAGAACGGTGGCGGCAAGAGCACCATCATCGCGATGTGGCTGCACGCCTACGAACCGCACCGTGACAAGTTCCTGGCCAAACTCGCCATCCGGCACCAGGGCAAGGCCGGCGAGCAGAAGAAGTTCGAGCACTACATCCCCGCTGGATCCACCACATACGTCATCTGTGAACACGCCATCGCGGGCGTCGCTGAAAACCTGTTCGGGATGGCACCGCGGCTGGTCGTCGGATACGCCGCCTGGCGCGACAGCGAAGCGCAGGACCGCGCCAGCGAGTTGTTCTTCTGTTTCCAGACAAACGACGCGCTGACCTTCGACACCCTGCCTGTCCGCGGCACCGACGGCAGCCCCATGCCCCACACCGAGTTCCTCGACCACCTCATCGCGGCCAAGAAAAGCGACCCGACCCTGCAACTAGCCCATACCGATGAACAGGGCAAATGGGCGGCCGAACTGGCGAGCCGCGGCTTCGACCTCGACTTCCTCCGACGATTCCTCCTGCAGATGAACCTCGACGAAGGAGCGGCCGACCGCATCTTCACCTACGACAGCAGCCGCACGTTCCTCAACAGCCTGATCAACGTGCTAGCCGACCCGAAAGACTTCGAAACGGTAGCGCGCGAGATCACACGGCTCAGGTCGAAGATCGCCAACCAGGAGGTAGACGAGGCCACCGAAACGTTCCTCACTGCCGCCCGCCGATTCACCGAGCCGCTCGCTGTCGCAGCGGATCGGTTTAAGAAGCAGCAGACAGCACGCACCGCAGCGTTGTCGCAGTGGGCCGACACCACCCGGCTCGTCGAGCAGTGGACCGCGACGGCGGACACCGCAACGACCCACGTCAACCAGGTCCACGGCGCCGCCACGACAGCCCGCAACAAAGCCGACGCTGGACAGAAACACCTCGAAGGGCAACGCGCCGCTCTGGTCGTGCGCCGCTGCGAGCAGGATGTCGATCAAGCGGCGCAGGGGGCAAGAACCGCGGGCGAGGAGGTCACCACCGCGGAGGGCGAGCTTGAAGCGGTCAAGGGCTGCATCCAACTGGCCCAGCATGCCGTTGCGGCGCAGGACCAGCAGCTTGCCCTCGACCAACTCCAGGACAAGGTCCGCGGCGCGGCGCCGCTGCGCCGCGACCTCGCGACCACGGCACAACTGCTCGCCGATCGACTCGATGGCGAGATCGCCGCCTTGGCCCAGAGCGAAGGCCGCCTCGAGGCCCAGGAGCAGACCGATGCCCGCCGGCTCGAAGCCCTCAACACAGCGATCACGGTCTGCTCCGTGCAAGAATCCGAAGCCCGCGCCGACCTGGGAAAAGTCGCCGAACAACGGGCTGGCGGCAAGGTCCTCCGGCAGAAGCTTCGCGACGACGGGTACCTGGAGACCGACGAGTCGGCCGACCGCGCCGTCATCCGACACCGGCAAACCGTCGAAGCGGCTCGTGGCAACATCACATCCCACCGTCGGCAGGCCGTGCAGTGCGACAGCCGCGCCAAGGAAGCCACCCAGCAAGCACAAGGACTCCAAGGTGACCTCGACACGGCCGCCCACGAGATAACCACGAACGAGAACACCCTCACTGACATGCTGCGGCGCACCGACCGCCTCACCAAGGAGGTGACCGGATCCGGGCTGGTCGAGATCGACCGCGTCGACCTCGACGAACACGCCGACATCATCCACGCCGACATCCGATCCCGCCTCGACGGAACGCGCGCCGCCGCCCGCACCCGTGCCGTACGCGTCAGCCAACTCGAACGCAACGTCCAAGCTCTGCATGCCAGCCGGCTGCTGCCCGCCCGGCCCGAAGTCGACGATCTCGTCAATCAACTGCAACAACACACCGGCCGCGGTGTCCTGCCGGGGTGGACCTGGTTGTCTCGCATCACCCCCGACAAGGCCACATCGCTGCTGCGCAGCCACCCCGAACTGGCTGACGGCATCGTCGTACCCGTCGAGGACGACTTCGCCGAGGTCGAAGGGTGGCTCGCCGCGAACGTCCACTCGATTTCCGTGCCCGGCCCCGTCGTCGTGGCCTGCGGTGCCTCGTTCTTCGACGGTACGAGCGGTGATCGGCGGACCGTTGTCCTCCCCGATCCTGCGCTCTGGGACCAGCAGGCCGGCCAGGAGGCAGTCATACGTGTCGGGGATGAACTCGACATCGCGTTAGCAAGCCGTGACGAGGCCGAAACGATCATCCTCACAGGTGAGCACCTGGTGCGAGAACTCGACCGCTGGACGAGCGAGGTCGGTCAAGGCAGCGCCGACCGGCTTCGCGAGCAGATCGAGCAACAGAGGCTCGCCCGGGCTGAGCTCGCCGAGGAACAGAAGCAGCTCTTCGATGACGCGCAGGATGCCCACGAAGAGGCGGAGAAGCATCGCGAGGCCGCCGATGAAGAGCAGGCCCGCGCGGAACGGGCGGAGGAAGCTGAACGGCGGGTCCAACCGCTGGCGGACTTCGACGCCGGCGCAGAGCAGCGTAATCAGATCGAAGAAGATGCCCGCCACCGACGCGATCAAGCCACACACAACCAGCACGAGCACGAGAGCGAGCGGCAAACGATCCGCGACCGTTCCGGCGGCCTCGCGGATCAGCGCCGGGAACTCGCCGTCCACACCAGCGAACTGCGCCGCCGCGTCGCCGGCGTCAACGACATCCTCTCTGCGCATCCCGGAGAGGCAACCGAACCTGAACCCGGCCTGCTCGAACTGCCTCGCGACGCCCTCGACAGCCGCCTGCGAGACCTGAACCAGCAATACCAGGGCCTCGTCACCGACGCCGACCTGCGCTCCCGCATCAGCACGGCGCAGGAAAGGATGGAGGAGTGCTCAGCTGCCCTCGGCAGGCTCAGCCAGGCCGCCCAGCAGCAGGCTCGACGAATGTTCGACCAGGCTCCGCATACGTCCCTGATCGAATGGGACCGAGCCGACAAACAGACCGAGCAACGCGTCCGCGCACTCATCGAGGCGCGGGGTGCCGCCCAGCAACGCCACCAAGCCGCCAAGACGGCGTCGAACACGGCGCGCAGGGAAAAGGGTGCGCAGTCACCGCTCGACGTTCAATGGCACTCACCTGACCTCACCACCACGAATCACCACCTCGACGAAGTCACGCAACTGATCGCCACCGCGAAAGAAGACATGGCGGAGGCGAAACGGACCCTGGACCAGGCGACCATCCTCCAGAACCGGCTCACCGCCTTCGCCTCAACCGTCAAAGACCGCCTCGCCGCCAACCTCACCGCGGCCGGGAAGTCCTTAGCTCAGTCAGGCAAGCTCGGACAGCCCGTCAACCTCGACGACCTGCTATGGGAGACGAGCGCCTCGCTCGACACCACCCATCCGGTCGTCACCCGACTGCGATGGATGAACGATGCCCTGGAAGAGGCAAAACTGGCCGTCAACCCGCTGAGCCTCGCTGCCGGTCTCGACCGCTTCAGCGCCGACGATCTCGAGCGCTTCGTCACCAGCGCAATCGAGGCCATCGAACACGTGGGACGGCAACACCAAGCCGCCGAAGTTCAGGCCCATGCCTTGGCGGAGAAGCTCCGCGAGTGCAGCGTCAACGCGCCCGGCAAGGCTGCCGGCACCATCGTGAGCCGGCTCAAGTCCTCACCGCTGGCCGAACTGATCGATAACGCAACCTCCAACGACTACGACGCCAGCCAGCGCCTCGCCGCCGTCCGCGCCGAACTCCGCAACTTCAGCACCGAACTCGATCATTCCGCCCAGGTCGTCAGCACCACCGTCGAGTCCATCCGCAGCAAGATCCGCACCATCGCGAGCCGCTCCAAACTTCCCACGGACGACCGGCTCGGTGTGTGGTCCGGCCAAGAGTTCTTGAAAATTCAGTGGAGCGAATCCAGCCGAGACAACCGGCAGAAATTGGTCCGCGACGCCCTCGAAGCCATGATCAGAACCGAAGACGCAGCGGGCACATCAACACGCAGACGCCCAAGCCGGGAACCGGCACCCCTTGAATTGCTCGTCGAAGCGATCACGCCGAACCTGCGCGCGGAAGTCCTCATCCCGAAGGTGCCGTTCGACGGCAAGCACCATCCCATGGAAGAAATCGCCATGCGCACCTCCGGCGGCGAAGGCGTCACCATGGCCGTCATCATCGCCGCACTCATGCTCTCGATGCGCAACCCCAGCCGCAAAGAACAAACGTTCCTGATCATCGACAACATCTTCGCCAAAGTCGTCGAACCGTCCTTGCTGCGCCTCATCCGTCAAGTGGCCCGAGGGCTGCGCGTCCAGCTCATCTTGCTCACCGCGTCACGCGACCCGCACGCGCTCAGCGTGTTCTCCAGCTGGGTACAGCTCAAAGTGCAGGAGGCGGGTCCGCGAGTCCTCGTCGTACCCGAAGCGGCCGTCGCCGCGGACATTCCACGACAGCTCCGACGCGAACCCCTCGTCGCAACGACAACACCGGTCATCCTCGACACGGCCACAGCCAGGATCAGCATCACGGACTCGTCGCTCGGGACGAGTGACCCTAGCAACCCCGACGTCGCAATCGACGACGACGTGGTCGAACTCGCATGACCCCGGCAGCCACGCTCGCCGCCTCACTGCAGGCACGGCTACTGGCCCACGCCACGGACACGGGCCGAACCCGCGCCTCGCTCACCACCCTGCTGACCATGCAAGCCACGATCGAAGCGCACGCCGCCACCCGACCCGGCGCCCGCCAACGACTCAGCAGCGCCGTTGATGAACTCGTCCATCAGGGAACCGTGGAGACACCCCGTTCACGGCATTTGTGGAACGATTCCGCCCTGCCCTATCTGCCGCGATGGGTTGTCATCGTCGCCGACATCCCCGGCAAAGTCCCGCCGATCGACATGGGTACGACCACCTGGGTGCCCACTATTTCGCGATGGGTCGGCACGTGGCTGCGAACGTGCAAGCCACCGACCGCCCTACGCGCCGTGCTCCAGGAGATCAACAGTTGGCTGCTGGAGCACCTCGGCGAGCAGCTCGCCACGCTTGCCCGGGAAGAACGCTCACTCAGCATCTTCAATGACGAGAAGACCCTCGCTCGCATCGAGCCGAGCAGCATCTTCGCCCCCGGGCGCCTGCAGCCGCAGGACCTCGCCTACGAACGTCCCATCTCCCCGCTGCGAGCAGCCCGCCTCGCCGCCAGCGGCGATCTGCTCATCGTCGAAAACCAGGCCACCTTCGACTCCGCCTGGCGCGCGCTACGTCAAGCACCCGGCCCTCTCGCCGCAATAGCCTTCGGCAACGGATGGGAGGCAGCCCAAGCCGAACCAGTCATCGCCCTGGCCGACCATCTCCAGCTTCGTGCAGCGCCCGAGCGCATCATCTACGCCGGCGACCTGGACATCGACGGCCTCGACATACCGCAAACGCTAGCCGCCAACCTCTACGCGCTCGGATTCCCCGAACCTCAACCGCTTCATACCGCCTACCACGCCATGCTCGATCCCTCCCGCGATCGAACAGGCCGGCCCAATGCCCCTGCCCCCGAAGAGCTCGCACTTCAGGCAGTCACGTGGCTCCAGGACAATCAACGCGACCGGGCACACCACCTACTCGTCAGCGGACAGCGTGTCGCCCAAGAAGTTTTGGACCGGACCTGGTGGATGACGGCCGAGCTGTAGCTATTGTCCCGTAAGGCAAATTTGCCCTGATCGGGCTGCGGCAGAGTGGGCCTCGGGCTTGCGGAGCAAGGCGCACACGACGAGCGGCCGGTTCTGTCGACGTCGGAGGTGCGCGGTGGCGGTCGAGGTCAGGTCGACCGCGTTGCCCGGATTCGCCTGTGCGACATGGGGTGCCCCGCAGATTCCGGACAGCTTCACAACGGCTAACTTCTGGTGCGAGCAACCCAAGCAGCAGCCCTCACAGTCGTAGTTGCAGCCGCCCGTGGTCACGGCGCCCCCATGACCACGGGCGCCACTACGAGCGGCGTCACTGCGCAGTACCGGTGACAGCGCCACGGACAAGGCCGTGTTCATCGTCCTGGACGACCCCGAAAAACCGTCCGGACCCCACAATGTCGTTCTCAAGCTCGTCGACAAGCTGCCCGGCCGCCTCATGGCCGCTGACCTGGCTGAAGTCGTAGACCCGGCCTAGGGTACGGACGGTCAGTCCGTACGTCGCGGCACGTGCGACCTTCATACCGATGTCGAGCTTCCGCCACTGAACGTATTTGGCGGGATCATCGTCCGGTGAGACGACTGGGGCGCTCCGCAGGGGCCGCGCCGGTGGTCGTCCGTGACCCTGGTCCTCCACCGCAGCGGGAACGAGCTTCGTGGAGGACGCGGAAAGCGAGTGCGAGTTCTTCTCGGTGACGCGGCGCAAGGCGGCCGCGGGGGCGGAGCACGGGCCGGTCTGCGCGGTCGGGCTCTGTGGCGTCGTCGCGCCGCCGCCACGGCGTGGCCGGGCGCGGGCGGATGGAGTTTCCTGGAGCCGGCGGAGCCCGGCGATCCGCTCGTCGAGCGGCTTCTTGTTCTTCGGCACGGTCGTCTCCTGCTCTCCCGCCGAGTGGTGCGGGGGACGGGGGCCGTGGCTTCGCGTACCCCGCCCCATCGGCTGCCGGCTCAGGCCTGACGCGGCGGTTGCGGGCCGGCGGTCTGGTCATTGGACTCGAGCTGGCCGACGAGCGCCCACGAGATCAGCGTGGTGATCAGGCCGAAGCTGCTGAAGGGGAGCAAGGTCGGCACGGTGGCGAAGACCAAGCTCTCCGGCGGGGGACGGATCGTCAAGCTCTGGCCTACTCCCACACCGCCGCATATCAGCAGGTCATCCGCGCCCGCATCGTCCGCGACGCCGCGCACGGCTACTCCAACAACAAGATCGCCGCCCGCAGGCACGTGCACGTCGACACCGTGCGCTATTGGCGCGGCCGGTATGCCGACGAGGGCCTGCCCGGACTGACCGACCGCAAACGTTCCGGCCGGCCCGCCCGGTTCACTCCCGGGCAAGTCGCCGAGGTCAAAGCCCTGGCCTGCCAACTGCCGGCCGAGACCGGGGTGCCGCTGTCACGGTGGAGTTGCCCGGACCTGGCCTGCGAGGCCGTGGCCCGGGGCCTCGTGCCGGCGATCTCCGCGTCCACGATCCGGCGGATCCTGGCCGCCGACACGCTCAAGCCATGGCAGTACCAGTCCTGGATCTTCATCCGCGACCCCGACTTCGCCGTCAAGGCCACCCGCGTTCTCGGCCTCTACGCCCGCACCTACCAGGGCATCGAGCTCGACCCGGACGAGTACGTGATCTCCAGCGACGAGAAGACCAGCATCCAGGCCCGCTGCCGCTGCCACCCGACCTTGGCACCGGGTGTCGCCCGGATGATGCGGGTCAACCACGAATACGACCGCGGCGGTGCCCTGGCCTACTTGGCCGCCTATGACGTCCACCAGGCCACAGTGTTCTCGCACTGCGCGGCCAAGACCGGGATCGTGCCGTTCATGACCCTGGCCGAAAAGGTCATGACCCAAGAGCCCTACGCGTCGGCGAAGCGGGTGTTCTGGGTGGTCGACAACGGCTCTTCGCACCGCGGCCAGGCCGCGATCGACCGCCTCGCGGAACGGTTCCCGAACGCCGTCATGATCCACACCCCGACCCACGCCTCGTGGCTGAACCAAATCGAGATCTATTTCTCGATCGTCGCGCGCAAGGTCGTCACACCCAACGACTTCACCAGCCTTGACCAGGTCGAAGACCGACTCACCGCCTTCGAGCAGCGCTACAACCAGACCGCCCGGCCCTTCAGATGGAAGTTCACCCCGGCCGACCTCGAGGACCTCATGGCCCGGATCGAGCGACACGAACAGAAAGAGCAGAACCCCCAACAACCTCCCGGCTGCGACAACCAGCCTGCCGCATCGGCCCCGGCCGCATAACCCCCGAAGGATTTACGACCTGGACCACTTAGATGTCAATCCATAGCCGTTGCTCGATGAGTCTGGTTTGCCCGTTTGTCGATATTTTGGGGGCATGTTGAGGGCCCGGCGCTTGGCCGGGTTCCTCCGTGTTGCTGGTCGTGGCGTGGGCTGCGGGTCAGCCGGTGGGTCGGGGTAGTGCGGCGAGGCGGCTGAATGCGCTGGTCAGGGCGTCGGTCCAGGGCCAGTCGGCGGCGATGGCGAGGCGGGTCCGGCGGGCGGTGCGGGTGAGTCGGGCGGCGACGTGTAGCAGCCGGTAGCGCAGTTTCTTGGGTTCGGCGGTGGCGAGGTCGCCGTCGAGGAGGAGGGTGCGGGTCCAGGCGAGGAGGTCGATGCCGGTCAGGGCGAGTTCGAGCCAGGCCTGGTTGATCGCAAAATGGCGGGACGGGAATCGGCCGAAGCCGGTGTTCTTCCCGGTCCGGATGCGGTCCTCGACCCGGGCGTGGGCGCGGTGGCGGGCTTCCAGGTGCTGGATGCTGCCGTTGCCGGGTGGGGTATCGGTGGCGACCATCTGATGCCGCCAGCCTTCGATGGTGTCGAACAGGGACAGTTGGGCGCCGGGGTGTGGTCGTTCCCGGCGGACGATGAAGCGGGTGCCGTCCGGCCAGCCGGTGGTGTCGAGCAGGCCGGTGATCTCGCAGACCTCGGCGTGGTCGCGCAGGTCACCGTCGGTGTCGATGGCCGGGACCCAGTCGGTCGCGGCCAGGATCGCTTCCCGGACGGGTGCGGTGATCGCGGCGCCGACGCTGAACCGGATGTCGTGGTGCTGCTCCCGCAGCGACCGGATGTGGGCCAGGAAGCCGTGCGTGGACCCGGCCGCGTCCGAGCGCAGCAGGAGCGGGGTCCCATGCCGGACGGCGTCGGGGATCTGGGCGAGGGCCTGGTCCAGGACGGTGATGTGATCGGCGGTCGTGTTCGACCCGGCCCGGCCCTCCCGCAGCAGACCGGCGAGGGCTTCACCGGTGTTGTCCAGGAAACACAGCAGCGGATGGAACCCGAACGTCTTCTTCCAGGTCCGGGTCGCCGACTCCTTCTCCGAGTGACAGGCCACGATGGTCGCGTCGATGTCGAGGACCAACCCGTCGACCTGCCGGCCGGCGACCGCCGGTTGGGGCAGGTCACCGCGGGCCTCGGCGTGCTGGGCCCAGGCGACCTCGCGGGCCTGGGCGCGGGCGGCCCGGAGCACGGCCAGGGCCGGCTCGTCGAGTCGGGACAGCAGCCGCCACGCGGTCGGGTCGGACGCGACCGGCCCGAACAGCCCCTGCTGGTCCCGCAGCACCGCCAGGTCCGCGATGGCCTTCCCGCCGTCGGCGAGCATCACCGCGAGGTCGACGGCTATCCGGCCCGGGTCATGCCCGCGCTGCCGCTGCCGCAGCCCGGCGAGGGCATCACTGAACGCGCTGGTCAGACCGGTCGCGTCGGCCAGGTCGGTGAGCAGCCGGGTGCCGGCGTGACCGACCACGCCCCGCCCGCCGCCGGTCACCATGATCTTCGGACGTGTTGCGGTAGTCTGCACCCTGCAAGTGCCTTTCGTGACAGGAACTTTTGGACCCTCGACAAGTCCTATTTTCCCTGATCGGAAGGCACTTCTTCGTTTTTGTCCAGTCCTTGGACAGGCCCTTAACGAAGGGCCGAGGCTAGTTGGCACCCGGCTTGCATCCGACCGGCGTCGGATGCTCATCACCCTCGGTAGCACGAGGTTGATCGGTTCTTCGGGGAGGGCCCGCTATCTGCGGCATGATAGTAAATCTCGCCGAACGCAGACATCATTCAAGCAGTCCATAGGTCAGGCATTTGGCATAGCTGAGTGAATGACAAGATTGTCGTCCGCATCTCGTCAAACGCAATAGGCCTTAGAATTTTGAGCTGACGGTTATTATCGATCGCTAGGCGGGTTCCGAAGACTCGCGGTATGGTCTTCACATGCCTGAGCCGCACGATGAGCCTGTGCACCCCTATTTCGAGGTACTTCCCTACCTGAAGGGGGAAGATGCGCTTGATTGGTTCAGCCAGCTACCCGGCGGCAACCACATCCTCGATGCTCACTTTACGGCGTTGGGTGAAGTCTTTGGACCGAATTCTCCGTATCGCATCAGGGCTTCAGTAAATCCTTCCACGGGTGACCCACATGTTCTTATCTTTGAAGTGAATGGGCCTGTTGACGACGAACGCTCCTGGCAGGCTATGGAAGCCCTGCAGGAGCGGATCCTCGAACTGGAAGACAAGGCGAGGGAAGAGCTTCGGATGGAAGAACCCTTCAAGAGGATCGTGGTCAGTCTCGGCGGCGCACCGTCCAACTGGAACATGCTGTCTCGCACTTTGGAAGAAGGCGACTGATGTTTACCTGGCGTCTGTTGCTGCGAATAGCTTTTCGCATGCTGAACTCGACCCAAGCGGAGCCCGAGCATCGTTCCGCTATCAACCGCGCGTACTATGCTGCACTTGGCGAAGCTCGCGAATACGCGAAAATGCACGGGTTGTCAATGGTGAGCCAGCGGTCATCGCATGAGCAAGTTTGGCAATACTTACGAGCTGGAAAATCGTCTTCTCATATTGGACACAGGGCGGCAGCGAAAGCCATTGGCGACATGGGGATAACCCTCCGATCCCTACGCGTACAAGCCGATTATTTTATCAATCAGCCGCCTACTGAAGAGGACGCCAAGCGCTCGGTTTCCATGGCGGAGCAGATCATAAGGAGAATCCACTCGCTGCCGTGAGTCGTACTCTCATCGGCATGTCCGGGAGCCGGCCGGGGCACACGGCTGGTTTGATGGTGTCGCGACGCTACTTACGATCCGGCTTGCGCCGCCGCGCGGTCTTCCGATTCTTGAGCGGCTTGTTGGCCCCATCGGGCAGTATCACATCTGCCGGGGCGGTCACCTCAAAGAGTGGTGTGTCGACAAGGCGCTCGGCATCGATATCCGGCTGTCCTGGGTAGAGGAAGATGTTTTGGTATGCACTGTGGGTCGAGTGCGCGTTCACTGTTTCCGCAGTTGAAATCGGGGCCGTGAATCGCGCTGGAACCGACTGCGGCTCCAAGGCCAGGATAAGCAGCATGGACGGGTTGAGCGGGAACCAGACCTCGTCCGCGTCAAGCATCCCGTAGCCTCGAAGCGGACTGGGGTTGCTCTTGTAAACTATTACCGGTTCATCACAGGTGATGAGGACCGGCTCGTCGAAAACACTGAGATACCAGTGCCGGCGCATGAGGCGCGGGAAGATGGCCTGCGCCAGTTCGCCCATCATGCGGATATGGTCGTTCGGGTCCGGAACGAACTCATATTCGTCCAGGTTCGCGACGAGGTCTTCCATCTCGGCAATCTGATCCGGGCTTACTTGCCCGAATTGCTCTTCGAGCATGGCCTTGATGGCGTCTCTGCTAAGTCCCGAATACTGGACCTTAATATAGAAGTCGGCATGGGTTTCGATTTCTCGGCGTCGGCGCCTGCCCCGCACCTTTTGGAAGGCGATGAAGGTGGCGATCGCGTACATGTCGTCCGGTGGCGGTGGGAACTGGCCGAAGGTCGGGTGCGTGATCCTGCCAATCGCGGCGGAGGCGTCGGCTTCGATGACCCCCAGCACTTGCTCCATGTGGCCAGCCGGGTTGCCGTCGAGATCGATGTAGGTGTAGAAGTCGGTCTCGGCGCTGGCCGTCTTGGGGACAGTTCTATATCGGCGACCTCCCGGCTTTTCGACAACGTCGATGTGCCCGTCGGCGTCTGCCCAATATTCGAGGTAGAAGCGAGGCACAGTGTGGTGCCTTGCGCCCACGAAGTGGTTCGGGTCACCCGGGATAGGCCACTCATCAGCGATGTTCGCCATATCCTCGTCATCTCCAGTCCAGCAAAATATGAATCGGCGGCACCAAATTCACAGAGAGTCAAGTCGCGCATCGCCTCGAACAACGTCGAGGATGCCTCTCGATGGGCGTCGTGAGCAACCCGTTTACGCCCGGCGGTGGCGCTCCCGGCGCAGCCTACGCTCTCCAAGCTCCTAGGTCTGCAATCGGTTTCCGCATTCATATACCAGATCTGACGCACTGTCATCGGCATGTCCGGAACCCCGGGTCATGCTTGTGGGGTGATTGGTTGCTGGATCTTGGTGTCGAGGCGTCGCGAACGGCACGATGGTGTGCGTGTCTACTGCTGTGTCTTCTCGCCCGTCCCCGCATGTCCTCGAAGCGGTGCTGGAACGGCTGACCTATGTCAACGAAGAGACCGGTTACACCATCGCCCGGGTCGCGACCGGCCGTGGTTCGGATCTGCTGACCGTGGTTGGTGCCCTGCTGGGGGCGCAACCCACTGACCTAAACTTTGGCCGTTTTGGTGGTTGTGGGTAGTTCTGGCGGGTTGATGGTTATCTCGTACGTGACGTTGCGGGTACGTTCTGTTTCACGTTGAGCGGGTGTTCGTGGTCCGCTGCGTTGTCGGTGGTGGCGTGTGAGGGGCTGGCTGGCGATAGCGGCGACCAGTGCGGTGGCCGGGTGGGGATCGTGGTGTCCGCAGTTGACGCAGGGGCCGCGGTCGGCGGCGAGCAGGTTGCGGGTCAGGGCGAGTACGGCGGTGAAGCTGATCGCGTCTGGGTCGATGTTCAGATCGGTTGCGGTGGTAACGGCGAGGCGTACGAGGGCGTTGTAGACCGTGAGCAGGGCCCAGAGTTCCTGGTAGGCCAGTTCTGGGGCCTGCCCGCGCAGGCGGGTGCCGGGCTCGCGGAGCGTGACCTTCAATCGTGCGTAGGTCAGTTCGATCTGCCAGCGTTCGGCATACAGTGCGGCGATCTGATCGGCGGGGTAGCGGTGGTGGTCGAGCAGGGTGGTCAACACCCGATACCGGCTGGTCTTGATCGGTCGGCCGCTGCGGTCGCGGCTGGTCACGGTGAACTCGACCAGCCGGGTGAGTACTGGTTGCAGCCGGGGCAGGCTCTTGTCGCCGCAGGTTTTGCGGCGCCGGGCGAGCATCTGGTCGGACTCGTGCAGCATCACCCGGGCGGAGGCGTCGGGCAGTGTCTTGTCCAGGCGGGCGGGCAGGCTCCGGGCGCCGTTCTTGACCCGCCACACCAGGTGCGCTCCGGTCGTGGACGCGCGGACCCAGCGGTCCATCGAGAAGAACCCGCGATCGGCCAGGTTGATCGTGCCCGGCCGCAGCTCGCTGATCAGCGAGTCGGCCAGGACCTGTTCGCTGACACCGGACGAGCCGATCCGGGCCGCTTGGATCCATCGGTTGCCGCAGGTCACCAGAGCGACCATCCGGGCCTGCGGGAACCGGCCTCCGGCCGGGGTGGTGAACCGCTCGCGCATCGCGGCCGTGTCGGCCAGGTCGAACACGGTGCCGTCGATCGCGGTCGCCAGCAGACCGAACGCGTACGACTCGGTTCCCGCCGGCGGCATATCGGCTGCGGCGGCGGCGAACAGTCGTTGCCACACCGCGGCCGGCACCCGGGCGCGAGCCTTGGACACCGCCGGCCCGCTCGGGGTGCCCTCTACCCGGACCCGCGGGATCGGTGCGGTAACCCGGGCGGTCACCACATCGACGCTTTCCCGGCGGAACAGGCACAATCCGAGCACGATCATCGCGGTGACCGCGCCGGTCAGCACCCGCCGGCGGCCATCGACATGCCCGGCCTCGGCCTGTGCCCGCTCGATCAGTTCCGGCTCCGCCAGGACCGGCCACAACCGGCCGGTCACCCGCTCGTCCAGCACGCCGAACCCGGCCGGGCCGGCGATCACCGCCGACCGCAACGCCTCCCGCTGATCAGCGGGCTGTCGCACCACGCCGGCGGACACCATGGCAGAATCGGCCACCGAAGCTCCTGGTTGGAACATGTTGATCTAGTCAATCCCATGTCCTATCAGGAGCTTCTTCATATCTCGCACCCGGCCCACCAGCGGCCGAAAAAGGACTATTGACCACCAAACGGTCTTGAGTTTAGGTCAGTGGGGCGCAACCTGGTGAGAGCTTGCGGTTGCAGGGTTGGTGGTCGTCGCATCCGCAGTACGGCCGCCAGTTCGAGGTCGTCTCCTACGCCACCGTGCTCCCGGCCACGATCCAGGGAATCCGCCGCTACCTGGGTTCCGGGCTGATCAAGGGCATCGGGCCGGTGTTCGCCGAGCGGATCGTCGAGCATTTCGGGCTGGACACGCTGCAGATCATCGAGGACGAGGCCGGCCGGCTGGTAGAGGTACCGGGGTTGGGTCCGAAACGGACGGCGAAGATCACGGCCGCGTGGGCGGAGCAGAAGGCCATCAAAGAGGTGATGGTGTTCTTGCAAGGCGTGGGGGTGTCCACCTCGATCGCGGTGCGGATATACAAGAAGTACGGCGACGCCTCGATCAGCATCGTGAAGAACGAGCCGTACCGGCTGGCCGCCGACGTGTGGGGGATCGGGTTCAAAACCGCTGACACGATCGCTCAGGCCGTAGGGATTCCGCACGACAGCCCGCAGCGGGTCATGGCGGGTTTGCAGTACACGTTGTCGCAGGCCACCGACAACGGCCACTGCTACCTTCCCGCCTCGCAACTGGTCGCCGACGCGGTGAAGATCCTCGACGTACCCGCCGAGCTGACCATCCGCTGCCTCGACGATCTCGTAGGTGAGGAAGGCGTCGTCCGCGAGCAGCTCCCCGGTGCGGACGGTCCGGTCCCGGCGATCTACCTGGTGCCGTTTCACCGCGCCGAACAATCCCTGGCCGGTTCGGTGCTGCGGCTACTGAGCGACCGCACGGACCGGATGGCCCAGTTCGTCGGTGTCGATTGGGACAAAGCATTGGCCTGGTTGAAGGCACGCACCGGTACCGACCTGGCACCGGAACAGGAGCAGGCTGTGCGGTTGGCGCTGACGTCGAAAGTTGCCGTGCTCACCGGCGGCCCCGGCTGCGGGAAAAGCTTCACCGTGCGCTCCATCGTCGAGCTTGCCGCCGCGAAGAAAGCGAAGATCCTGCTCGTCGCGCCGACCGGGCGGGCCGCGAAACGTCTCGCCGAACTGACCGGCCAACCGGCCGCGACGGTGCACCGGCTGCTGAAGCTGCAGCCCGGCGGGGAACCCACCTACGACCGGGACACCCCTCTCGACGTTGACCTGCTGGTGGTGGACGAGGCGTCGATGCTCGATCTGATCCTGGCCAACAAACTGATCAAAGCAGTCCCGCCCGGGGCGCACCTGCTGCTGGTCGGGGATGTCGACCAACTTCCCTCCGTCGGCGCCGGGGAGGTACTACGGGATCTGCTCGCCGCAGACACGGTTCCCCGGGTGCGACTGACTCAGGTGTTTCGGCAGGCGGCCGACTCCGGGGTGGTTAGTAACGCCCACCGGATCAACGCCGGCCGACCCCCGATCCTGCGGGGCATGAGCGACTTCTTCCTCTTCCCATGCGACGACACCGAAGCCACCGCCGCCCTGACCGTCGACGTCGCATGCGCGCGCATCGCTAAACGCTTCGGGCTCGATCCGCGCCGTGACGTACAGGTTCTCGCCCCGATGCACCGCGGCCCCGCCGGAGCGGGTGCGCTGAACACGCTGTTGCAACAGCAACTCACCCCGGCGAGGGAAGGACTGCCAGAGCGCCGGGTCGGTGGACGGGTGTTCCGAATCGGCGACAAGGTCACCCAGGTCCGCAACAACTACGACAAGGGCGTGGCCGGGGTGTTCAACGGCACCGTTGGTGTCGTCACCGCCCTGTCCACCGACGATCAGAGCCTGACCGTGCGCACCGACGAAGACGAACTGGTCGACTACGACTTCGACGAACTCGACGAACTCGCCCACGCCTACGCGATGACGATCCACCGCTCGCAAGGCTCGGAGTACCCGGCGGTAGTCGTCCCGATCACCACCAGCGCATGGATGATGCTGCAACGCAACCTGCTCTACACCGCCATCACCAGAGCGAAAAAACTCGTCGTACTCGTCGGCTCCCGCCGGGCACTGGCCGCCGCCGTCCGTACGGTCAGTGCCGGCCGTCGCCACACCGCCCTCACCTACCGACTCAAGGCGTAAGTGACGTCACTTCAGGCTTGGCGCGGACAGACACCGCCTGGTCTGACTCGCGGGTGACGAGCACGATGGCGCGCTGACCGTTAACGTCGGGAGCCGTCGTGCCCGTCGCGGCTAGCGAAGGCGGCTTGCGCGATCAGTAGCCGTCCGATCGCCGGACGTTGGCAGCAACTGTGACGTGCCTTCGGCAGAGCGCCAACGGCGACAGACCGCCGCCGGATGGCCCCGGGCATAGGCATGGCCCCCGCTTACCCCCGAAAACCCCTGCAAAGCGGTGACCGTCGGTGACAGGCGTTGAAAGAGGGGAAGCTGGATCGTACTCCGGGTGCCGCCGGCCGGGTGCGCACTGCGCTGCCCGCCGCGCATTATCGGCGGCATGACAGTGCGTTGCGGGCCGAAGGGGATTTGAACCCCTGGTGAGGCAATGGCACGTCAGTGGCCCCACGCGCTTCCAAGTCGCCGTGCATACCCGGCTGCCAGCTCGTCGGCGCTGCAATAACCCGGCTCTGCCACCGGCCCGCCGCAGTATCACGGCAACGGCGCACATCCCCACCCGGATTACCTCGGTGCCTGGAGCACTATCGGCGGCAAATCAGTGCGTCCAACTAATCCAGCAACGCCCGTTCAGGCCCTTTGCCGCTGAAGGGCGAGCGCTGCCGTCAGGCGAGGCGGCGATCGGCTCTTAAGCGTCAACGGCATCACAGAGGCCCACCCGCGCCCGCGGTGGGCCTCTTCTTCTCCGCCGCGCGCTACAACTCGGTCGCGGTATCGCGCTGGTCCGGGTGGCGACGCCTGGCCCGGGCCGGGCCGAATACGCGGGCGGCCGCCGCCGCGACCAGTGCCGCGCCAACCGAAGTCAACCAGCTGGAGTCACGGGTGATTACAGCCATGATCAACAGGACGCCTGTCACAAGGACGGCAATGAACTCCCAGACGATCAAGTGTGGAGGTAGAGTCACGTTGACGAGCAAGGGTTGATCCTCTCGTTAGTCGAAGCCGTTGCGGGTTCTCTGGTTAGGGGGCCGCGGCGGCTTCCGCTTTTGCTGAACGGTCAGGGCTGGGTTCGCTGCCTACCGGTTCACATGTGATCACCTCCCTCCTCGTCGTTGTGGTACGAGAGTGCCCTGTTTTCCCAGTTCAATCCATCTGGGAGGACCGAGTCGGCCGAGAAAGTTCGCCTCTGCGACCCAGTATCAAAATGCGCGTACGAAGCGGCGAATCGATGTGCGAAAACTTGCCAACTAGTGGAAGTGCTGACGGCAAGTACCATGAATCCACATGCTAGATCTTGTGAATCGGTGAACAAGATCGACAAATCGCGAAAACCTGTGACGAGAGAAGATTCATGGCCGGTCAGACGCACAAAGCTGAGCTGGAGAAAGAGCTTTTTCGAGCGCTGACGCGCCTGTTCGCATCATGCGAGACGATCTCCACCGTGGCAGACCTTGCCCGAAAGGCCGGGTACACGCGCGGGCCGATCGACCGGGTCATGAAGGGCCGGCAGATACCTGACCCGAAGATGCTCGCCAGCATTGTCCGTCAGCTCACCGACGGCGATGAGAACAAGGTCCAGGAGCTCAAGGAACTCCGAACGCGGATCTTCGTCGACACGGAACCGGCCAGCACGTCTTCGGCGACCGAACCGTTACAGCGCGGCGAAGAGCAGCTGCGCGTTAGGTACTACGACGACACCACCAGCTTCTACACCGCGCTGCATAAGCGGCTGGAGACCGCCAGCAACGAAATCTGCGTCACCTACATCCGTGAAGATCCGCCCACGCGATATGCCAACGACGCGGCACGGGAGTACTTCGCCGATCTGATGACCTGGTCAACCGTCAACGGCCGTAGCGTGCTGCGTGTGATCGGACTTCCGATAACCGACGGTCAGCCCGACGGCGACTTCACCAGATGGCTCAGCGAGCACCTCGAGGAGACCCGGAGCATCTTTGGATACGGCGCCCGAGTCGTTCCCTGGAGCGTCACGTCTGACAACGTCAACATGGCCCTCATCGACGGCGTCACCACCTTCATCACGTTCTCCGGTATGAGCACCCAGCAGATCAGTGGCCTGAGCGCCGACAGCCAAGAGTTCTACCAGCGCTGGCGAGGCTTCTTCGATCAACTGTGGGGCGGCGGCCGGGAGCTGCGCCGGTCTATTCCCTGGCGCGGCTAACGCCACGAAGGGCCGCCGGCCGTCGCGCGTTACGTCCAGTCCCGCGTGCTGTACGCCCAGGATGCTTAGCAGTGGCCTCATTCTTTGAGGCGATCGGCTTCTGACTTGGCATGCTGCCCAACTCCCCCTCACCGCCGACGACCTCGGGTGAGCGTACGTGCTGGTTACCAACCATCCGCTCTTCGGCACAGTTGCGCGCTCGGACGATCAGGTGCCGGATGCCACGAAGGCGGCGAGGATGTAGTTGGGGTGCCGGTCGAGGTTCTTGCGGGCTCGGTCGTAGCGCATGGTCGTGCGCGGGTCGGCGTGTCGGGCGGCGATCTGGACGTCGCGGAGGCTGACGCCGGCGTCGAGCATGGTGGTCACGAACGTGTGCCTGAGCATGTGAGGGTGCATCCTCGCGACCCAGATCCCGGCCCTGTCGTCAGTCGGGATCTTCAGTCGGCGGGTCGCGGCGTGTCGGTCCATCCGGGCACCGTAGGTGTTACGCAGGATCGGACCGTGCTCGCGACCGTCGGCAGCTCTGTAGATCGCACGCGCTACCGCTGGCGGCAACGCCGCGGATCTTCAGTACGCGGTGGCCGTGTTCCTCGCCGAGGTTGCCGATGTTCGCGCCGCAGGCTTCGAAGATCCGCAACCCGAGTAGGCCCAGCATCGCGACCATGGCGAAGTCGTTGATGTTTCCCGAATAGGCGGGCTGCGGTGATCAGTGCTTCGAACTGCAGGTGCCCGAGCCCGAGCGTGGGTGATTCGGCAGTGTCGGCGCTCACGTAATTCCCCGGGGTCTGGCTCAGGTAATTCCCCAGGTGGTGGGCCCTCGGGTGTAGTTCTACTTGGTGTTGGTGGTGGTTGTCGAGCGGGGTCGGCCGGGGCGTTTGTTGGGTCGGTAGCTGGGTCCGTTCATGAAGATCTGGTGGCTGTTGTTGATCAGCCGGTCGAGCAGTGACTCGGCGACGACGGGGTTCGGGAACAGCGGATACCAGTCGGCGGGTGACCGGTTCGAGGTGGCGATCAGTGAACGGCCGGTCTGGGCGCGTTCGCTGATGAGTTCGTAGAGGTCGTCGGCTTGCTGCGCGGTGAGTTCTCGCATGGCGAAGTCGTCGAGGATCAGGAGAGCGGGCCGGGTGAGCTCGGCCAGGCGGCGGGGCCAGGTCCGGTCGGCGTGCCCGCCGGCGAGGTCGGCCAGGGCTCGGCTGGTCTTGAGGAACCGGACGTCGGCGCCGCGGCGGACGGCGAGATGCCCGAGTGCCTGGGCGATGTGGGTCTTGCCGACACCGACGGGCCCGTGCAGGACGACTGACTCACCGGCCTGCAGCCAGCGCAGAGCGGCCAGGTCGCGGATCTGCGCGGCGGGTAGTTTCGGGCTGGCGGCGAAGTCGAACTCCTCCAGGGTGGTGGCGTGCTCGAAGCGGGCCCGGTGGAGCCGGCGTTGCATGCCCATGTTCTCGCGGCGGGTGATTTCGTCGTGGCAGAGGACCTGCAGGAACTCCAGATGGCCGAGTTCGCCGGCCTGGGCCTGGGTCAGGCGGGCGTCGAGGGTGTGCAGCATGCCGGACAGCTTCAACGCGCGCAGGCTGTCACGCAGTGTGGTGTCGAGGATTGTCATCGGGTCTCTTTCGGCTGGTAGAGGAAGCCGCCGAGGCAGGTCATCAGGTGGGCCCAGTCGGTGCCCTCGGGGCGGGGGAAACCGTTGCGCTGCAACGCTTCGGCGATGTCGTGCAGTAGTCCGTAGGTGAACCGGGGGTCGGTGCCGCCGGGTGCCGGCAGCGGATAGACGCTCGGTGGCGTCGCGCCGGTGGGGGTCATGCCGGGGCCGCCGTCGCGGTGTCCGGCTCGTGGTCGCCGGGTCCGTCGTGGTCGCCGCTCGTGGTGGGCAGGGTGATGACGTTCGCGAACAGCTGCGAAGGGCCGTGCAGGTGGGCGGCGGCACCACCGTCGCCGGTGACGGCCCGTGGCGGGTCGGTCTCCGCGCCGACGGCCAGGATGCCTTTCACCGTGCGGTAGGACGGGTCGCCGACCGCGACAGCGGCCGCGCAGGCGGCTTCGAGGCGGCCGGGGCCGTGTTTGCCGGCCAGGCCGAGCACGCCTTGCGCGGCGCGCAGCCGGAACAGGGCGTTGACTTCCAGGAGCCCGGCGATAACCTGGCTGCAGGCCGGGCCGATCTCGGCCGCTTGGGTGCGGCACCAGGTCGGCGTCCGCATCCGGAACGCGATCTTCTCCGGCGGGTAGTGCCCGAAATCCGTCTGTTTCCCTGACGGTTTGCGGCCGTGGGTGGCGATCACCGTGCCCTGGTGGAAGATCTGCACCATCAGCGGGGTCTCGCGGGCGTCGATGCGCTGGCCGATGAACCGCCATGGCACCGAGTAGATCGTCTTGCCGACGCGGGCGTGGATGTCCGGGCCGACCGTCGCCGTCGACCACGTGGCCAACTCGAACGACCGGGCCGGCAGCGGCTGCAACGTGTGCGCCTCGGCCGCGGCGAACACCGTGCCCGGCGCGGCCCCGGACAGCGGCCGGCAGGCCCTGCGCCCGGCCACCTCGATACACCACGTGACCGCGGCGGTCTGCATCGCGGTGAGTGAACCGAACTGCCGGCCCCGCCAGAACGAGTCACGGATATACGGCATCGGCCGTTCGATACGTGCCTTGTCCCTCGGTTTCCGGGCCCGGGCCGGATCGACCAGGACGCCGTAGTGGTCGGCCAGTTCCGCATACGACCGGTTGATCTTCGGGTCGTAGAGGTCGGGCTTATCCACGCCGGTCTTCAAGTTGTCGGGGATCAACCGGCGCGGGACCCCGCCGAAGAACGTGAACGCCTGCACGTGGGCCTCGGTCCAGGCCCGCTGGTCCATCGTCAGCACCGGCCGCACGAACATGTGCCGCGACGCGGCCAGGACCATCGCGAACGCCCACACCCGCCGCCGCTTCCCGGTCACCGGATCGGTCCAGGACCCCAGCAGCCCGTAATCGATCTGTGCCTCTTCGCCGGGCACGACCTCGGCCTCGTCGCGCAGGACCACCACCTGGTCCCGGCGCACCTGCTCGGCCATGTTCGCCGCGACATACCGCTTCAACGACGCCAGGCTCGCGGTCAGGCCGTGCTCGTCACGCAGCCGCTGATGGATCGTCGCCTGAGTCACCCCGGCCTTGAGATGCTCGGCGATGTATTCGTGGAACACCGCGATCTGCGGCCAGGTCACCTGCCGCAACCGGCCGTCCGCCAGCTGCGGAAACCAGCGGGTCACCACGTCCGCCCACTCCTGGCGGGTCATCGCCGGCCCGCCAGGCGCCAGGCCCGCGGCGACCGCCGGCTGCAGATACTTACGGATCGTCTTGCGATCGACACCCAGCGACACGGACAACTCGCTGATCGAGCGTCCCGCATACCAGTGGATGAGGATTTCGGCCACATCGACCACGTCGAACGTTCTCCTCGCCATCAAGCCCCCTCGCCGCCGATGCAGACGAGGAGGGACTCTTCCTGATCACGAGGGACCAACACACCCCACCGCACACATCCCCTGAGCTGGGGAATTACGTGAGCGACCGAGTGGGGAATTACGGGTTCTGGCGATGATCTTGTGGTGGTCGGTGTCGGCGTGTCGGCCTCTGTCTGGTGTGGACTCTGATACTTGACCGCGGTGCGATCTTGAGCGGCTGTTGCCGCATCTGGCGGAGGTCACGATCGACGGGATCCACGAGGCCGACGGCCGGATCGTGATCGAGGCCCGCTCGGGCCGGGACCGGGTAGCCTGCCCGGACTGCGGTACCGAATCGGCGCGGGTGCACGGCCGCTACCACCGGCGGCTGGCCGACACCGCCCTTGCCGGGCGGTCGGTCGTGATCCGGCTGCTCGTGCGGCGGCTCGTCTGCCGCGAGGCCGTCTGTGCTCGGGTCACGTTCGTCGAACAGATTCCAGGCCTGACCAGCCCGCACTCCCGATACAGCCCGCCGTTGCGGGCGGCGTTGACCGTGATCGGAGTCGCTCTGGCCGGTCGACCAGGCGCTCGGCTGGCTCGCAAGCTGGGCATGCCGGTCGGCCGGGACACTCTGCTCGGCCTGCTGCGCGCGGCACCGCTGCCGCAGCCGGGCACGGTCACTGCGCTCGGCGTCGACGATTTCGCCCTGCGTCGGGGCCACGTCTACGGCACCGTGCTGCTGGATATGGACACCCACCGGCCGGTCGACGTACTACCAGGTCGCGACGCCGACCCCCTCGCCGTCTGGCTGCGGGAGCATCCCGGGGCGGAGATCATCTGTCGGGACCGGGCCGGCGCCTATGCGGAAGGCGCCCGTGCGGGTGCACCAGATGCAATCCAAGTCGCGGACAGATGGCACATCTGGCACAACGTGGGCGAAGCCGTGGACAAGACCGTCACCGCGCATCATGCCTGTGTGCGGGCCGCGATGACCCTCGAAGCCGGCCAGGCCACGAGCCCGGTTCCCGATGCTGGGCCGCAGCCCGCCTGCGACGCCGAACCGGCCGCAGAGCCAGAACCAGCAGCTCCGGCTGCTGAGCCGGACGGGTCGCTCGACGTGTGCGGTCGTGAACGGTCACTGGTCGTGCGCACCCGCGAGCGCTACACCGCGGTGCAGCAACTGCTGGCCGACGGTGCCTCTCTGGCCGAGATCTGCCGGCAGCTCGAGCTGGACCGCACCACCGTGCGCCGCTTCGCCCGCGCCACCAGCCTCGACGAACTCCTGGCCAAGGCCGTCAACCGGACCAGTCTGCTCGACGGCCACACCCAGCACCTGACCAGCCGGTTCGCCGCCGGCGTCACCAACGCCGCCGTCCTGCACGCCGAGCTGACCGCACTCGGGTTCACCGGCAGCGTCCAGACCATCCGCCGCTGGCTCCACCCCCTGCGGGCAGCCGCCCCCGCCGCACCGCAGCCGATGCGGCCAGCGGTCCCGAAACCCCGGCACATCACCCGATGGATCATGACCAACCCGCAGCACCTGGCCCCCGACCAACACACCCAACTCACCGACGTACTCGCCAGCTGTCCCGAGCTGCAGGCCGTCGCCGGCCACGTCCGCGACTTCGCCGACCTCATGAACAAACACCGCGGCGACCGCCTGCCCGACTGGATGCTGCGGGTGCAGGCCGACAACCTGCCCGCCCTGCACTCCCTGGTCACCGGCCTACGCCGCGACCTGGACGCAGTCACCGCCGGCCTGACCATGACCTGGAGCTCCGGCCCGGTCGAGGGCGCCGTGAACAGAATCAAAACCATAAAACGATCAATGTATGGCAGGGCCGGCTTCGATCTCCTACGCCGCCGAATCCTGCTCAGCGCCTAACGCCCCGGACCACAAGATCATCGCCAGAACCGAATTACGTGAGCGTCAGACCGCTACAGGTGGGGAATTTCGTGAGCGCTGACAGGCAGGTACCGGTGGCCGGCGGACGTAGTCTGCCGGAGAGTGCGGCAGGATCTGATCGATGACGCATGTCTGGTAGAAGCCGACCACCACGGACAACCGCCGGGAGACGGTCGGCGGCTGGTAGCACCAGGTTCCTGCAGCCACCGCACGTACCGTTCGATGCCCGCCCGGCCATCAGTCAGTGGGTCCATCCTGTTGCCGATACACCAGGTCAGGAAGATCTTGAGGTCGGAACCCGTGTGTAGTCGGGACTGACACCGGTAGCGGCCCAGGTACGCGGCCTCTGCCGCGCGGAGAAAACGCTCATCGAACGTTAAGGTGGGTGGCTCGAGAGTCGAGAAGGTAGTCATATCTCACGATGCGTCACCGTCCGCGAAGGCCGCCAGCGCCCTTGGCGGCAGATCCGTCCGTATGCCTGATCTTGGTTAGCGCCGCCTCTGATAACGAGAACGGTTTGGTGGAGTGCCCGGGGAAGCTGGGAGGCCATCATGATGGTCGTGACCGCCCGAGACGAAATTCTTGCTGCGCTGCCACAGGTCATTAGCAGCAGCCCGGACGGCACCTTCCTACCTCAGGACGTGATTGACGAACTCCGGCGAAGTGGAAGCACGTACGCGGATTCGACAATCCGGACACACATCGTCAGTCGAATGTGCGCCAACGCGCCCGACCATCACGCGCGGACCTATGACGACCTGGAACGGCTCCCGAACGGCCGTTACCGGCGGCAGTGAGTGCCGGACAGCAAACGACCGGAATGCGGCACTACGAGCAGGATTGTCTTCCGACGTGCCCCGGCCTCACGGCTCAGTCGGCGGCGTCGGTGTCATCGTGCGCCTCCTCGGGGTCGCCCTTCCCGCTCGCCGGGCCGGTGTAGCCGATCGCGAGCAGGTGACTGTCGAGAATCTCGTACAGGAAGTGACCCTTGCCGACCCACAGCCTGCGCTGGCTGCCGTCAGCTCGCGCTACCACGAAATGAATCTTGTCGGACTGGTTCTTGTGCCGCCAGGCGCGTAGTACCACGCGATCCGCAATGACTGGCATGGTCGTCCTCCTCCGTAAAGGACGAAGAATTTCATGAACCGGCCGAGGCGGCTACTGACCGTATAGCCGATCATCTCCGACTACAGGGTTGCCGCTCACGTTCCGTAGGGCTCCTCCAAGAAGCTCGATCGCTCAGAGTTCCCACGCAGGCGTAGCGACGCCGACCGGCCAGCGCCTCCTCAGCGGCATGAGCGCGCACTGCTTTCGGAATGTATCGATCGTTTGGATCGGCTTTCCGCACGGTTGGCTGAGCCGGCGTATCGCTTGGACGGATGTCGGGGTGAGGGATCCATGCCTATGTTGTCGAAGGAACATCGGCTGGCCGGTGTGACATCCCGGTCTACAAAGTCGGGCGATAGAACAGGTGACCGCTCCAACGGCAAGGCAGTGATCAGATCGGCTTGCACTGTTTGACATCTATGGCCTAGTGCGGCGAGCAGGTGAAAGTAGCGACGCTGAAGTCACCTGAATACCTGATCGAGTACTGAAGGGTGCGTGCGCATCCAATTTCGCCAGTACGGTCACCCGTTTGGGTGACGACCCTACTCTAAGAAGCACGCATATTTTGCATCCTATCGTTGTGCGACACGCGAAGCGAGGGCGGCATGTCGGACGTCTTAATTGGCATTGCGGGTTTCCTCTTTGTTGCAACAGTTCTTGGAATTCTTATCCGATTCGTTCTAACCGTGATTTTCGGTGCCCTCACCAGACTTGGGGAAGAGAGCACTCTGATCGCCGGAATTGGAGCAATCTGCGCACTCGTTGCGGCGATTGCCACCGTGGGTTCCTTCGTCGTTGCTCTCATGAAGCTGTTTCAGTAGCCGCGACCCGTGATGCGAGGGATTCAAGTGCTTGGCAAGCGCAAAAGGACATCCTGGCGGATTGTAGCGGTGGCTATCGGCGGTTCGATGACATTCAGTGGGCTCTACTGGAACCTTATCAGTGAGCCACTCGGCAGGCGGATTGCTCGGAGCAATCCTGGGCTTACTACCGAACGAGCATCTGAGCTCATCGATACATTTGGTCTTCTATGGTCTTCTATGGGACTGGTCGTAATCGTGATGGTCTTCACACGGATATATATTTTGGCCAGGCGGCGCAAAGGGCATGAGTAAGATGCGATGAATCGACCAGGCGTCACCGTTAACGGCCTCCGTGCGCATAGGCACTGTGGCGCACTCAGCTTGCTGTGATATGCGCGCACATCGGCAGATCCGTTCGATGTTCGAGGCTCGTCCGGGCAACGCGAAGGGGCCAAGGCGTCAGCGGTCAGGCGGCTACGTAAGCCGACCCGGTTCGAGCATCAGGCGGAGATCTGCGAGGTGTACGGCTACTGCTCGTACCCGTCGGCGACGGATCGGCTGCGGCCTGGGTGGGTGATCAGGCGTGGGCTACCGGGGACGGGCCCAGGGCGTTGTTCTACTCGGCGGTGGCGCGGTTGCGGGCGGAGTTGGTGCTGCTGCCAGGGGTGCCGACGCTGCGCGTTGACGTGGCCGGCGCCCGGAAGGCGGCCGAGACCCGGCTGTACGCGGCGCTGGCGGGGGTGGTCACCGCGGAGCAGGGCGCAGACCGGTTCTCGACGCCGACGTGGCCCGGCTTTCGGCCTACGCGCGCCGGCACATCAACGTCCACGGCCATTACTCGTTTCGGCTGCCGGACCTCTGCGGTGCCTGGCGGCCGCTGCGTGATCCCGACCAGCGTGATCCCGATGAGCAGAGCTGATCGGTCCGGCCGCGGCGGCGAACGTATCGGGGTCGGGGCGCGGTGAGGTGGGCGGGCTCCTTCGTGTCCGAAACGCAGCGCGTACAGCTCCAGGGGCATGGTCACGCCCGATCGGTGAGGATGTCGGGGCGGCGGGTCCTCAGCCAGGCCAGCAGAGCTTTCGCCTGGGCCTGCTGGAAGTCCCGGACGGCCGGTGCCGCCGGCGGCGGTGGCAGCAGGGAACGGCTGACGAAGTAGCCGGCACCAGCGACCAGGATCGTGTCCAGGTCGTCCCGGTCGGCCTCGCGGGTCAGCGGGTGCCCGTCGAGCAGTTGTTCGACGTCAACGCCGTGCATGGCGAGGCTCGGGGTCATCAGGACCAGGTCGACCCAGCCGGCGCCGGTGCACGCGTTGGGCCAGTCGACGATCCGGACCCCGTCGGCCGCCAGGATCATGTTGTCCAGCCGCAGGTCCCCGTGGACCAGGGCGGTTCCGTCGGCGGCGTCCGTCCAGCGTTTCTCCCGTGCGGCGAGCACGTCGATCGAGGTGCTGGCGAGTTCCGGGTAGGCTGCGGTGATCGCTGTCCACGAGGCGGCGTCGGCGATGTCGCGCCAGCCGGTGAAGTCCTCGGCGAACTCGTCGACGAGCCGGGGCAGACCCAGCGGTCCGGGCGTCTTCCCCAACGCGGCCACCGCCGTCATCGCCGGGTCGAGGTCGGCGATGCCCGGGGTATGACCGTCGACGTGCTCGAACAGCATGACGATCCAGGTCCCGTCGTCGTGCCACCAGAGCAGGCGAGGGCTCGGCGTCTGCGGCGGCAGCGCCTCGGCGATCCGGGCCTCACGCAGATAGGCCCCGGCGACCTCAGACGTGTGCCGGGCGATCGCCTTCACGAAGAACCGGGTGCCCGACTCGCCGGCCACGGTCGACGCCACACCGGGGGTGAACCCGCCGGGTGCGCTGGCGATCTCGTGCAGCGGAGTGGCCACGGCCTGCTCGGCGCGGTTCCGGAGGGAGTCCGGGATGTCGGACCAGCGCAGCCGTGTCAGGTTCATGCCGTGGCACGCTACCGCCGGGCTCCCCACGGGCACCGCATTTAAGGGTGGATACTGGCAGAGGCCAGTAATCGAGTGATCTGTATTCCCCGACCATTCCTCCACCTGGCTCACGTTGCGTGACCGCCGACTGCGCTTCGGCACTGGGGCGGCGTCGAGACGTCAAGGTGTGGCATGTGCAACGGGTCCGGCTCAAGTTAGCTGTCGCCCATGATTGTCAGGTTGACGTTGGTCAGGTCGTAGTCCGGATCCCCGTTCGCGTCCACCACCAGCAGCAGGATGGTTCCGCGGCGCACGCGGACTTCCTCCACCGCTGCCTGATCGATCCGGGATGAACCGCCATTCGGGAATGCTCCGCTGGTCAACTTACGCGCACGGTCCTGCGGATTCTGCGCCGACAACAGCCACTTGACTCCGTTGCCGCCGCTGTCGTCCGCGTCGGAAAGACCACCAGATACTGTCACCGTGCCGTCGGACGGCGATGTCCAAGAAATGGCTACTTCGAGCCCGTACGGATGAAGCGAGAGCCCACCCTTCGGCATGCTGAATGGAGTGTCGCAGCCGGGGCCCGTAGTGTCCGTGAGATCCTGGCCGGTTCCGTTAAGCATCGCGATCGGCAGGCCGCCGGGCGCGGCGAAGCCGGAGAGCCCGTCGACGCCGCATGCGGCGGTGACCGCCTCGGGGAGTAGGGAGAATCCGTCCGCGCTGTTCCCCTCGCCTTGCAGGAAACGCCAGACCTCGGCATGTCCCGCTCGGTCCGGTGCCGGATTCCGTAGCGGCGCGGCGAGGAAACCGGCGTCGTCCGGGTTCTGTGGACGGCTGGTCCCGGCAGGGTGCGGCAGGCTGGAGCAGGCCTGTGCGCCTAGCCCCGCATCGACCAGCCAGATCTCGCTGATGTCATCGAGTGCGGTGATGGTGAGCGTCCGTTTCTTGAAGTCCGCGGTCTCGTGGAACAGGCCGTCGAAGCACACGGTGGCCTTTCCGGCCTGTTTGACTTCAAACCCGTCGCTCACCGTCTGCCCGCCGACCGATCTGGCGATGATCACTGCGGTACTGTCGTCGCCGATCTCCTTCTCAAGCTTGCCGCGCACGCCGATTTTGCCGATCGGTGTGGTGAACTCCTTCCCCATCTCGACCGCGATGGAGCCGTCCGAGGAGAGAACGAATTGCACTGGAGAGAACGGCGGCTGGTAGGTGACGTCGCCGACTGCGGTGCATGCGGCCGAGCCTGACACGACGAGGAGCAGCCCAAGCGCGAAGGTTAGCGGTCGGTGTGAGTGCAGTACGTCCACCATGCCCCCAGCGTCGCATCGCCCCGCATCCTGCACCCGCCCAGACCGTCCGCAGATCATGAGGCTGGGCGATCCCCGCGCCGACGACGGTCTCACCTACGTGCAGGCCATGGAGGTCATCAGCGGGTATGGGCGGATGGACGTGCCCATGGACAAGGACACCTGGCTGCGCACATCCACCCGAGCAATAGGCGGGTACCCGCTCCCCGCGCGCCACAACGGGTATTTTCCCTGTGGTCGGAGGCCGACATCCGAGAGTTCGCCCGCGCTCACGTCCGCGTTGCGCGTACCGCCGCGGAACCACGGTCGGTAAACGTTCTCGCACTACTCCTGTCGCCTTCAGCAGTTGGACCTCCCGTCCGGAGATCCGGCGGTCAGCGAAGCGCGCGTTGTCGCGCGCGGCCTTCAGCCGGGTGGTCAGCGACCGGGTCTCTTCGCCGAGATTCTGGACTCGCCGCTGGAGGGTGGCGTGTGCGGTCATGATCCGGACGACGTCCTGTTCCTGCCACGGTGAGCTCCACTCCTGGGTCAGCGCTGGGACGTGGACGGGTCTGCTTGTTGTCGGCCGTGGCATGGCTGGAAGGCGACCCTGAACTGGACCTCCTGCGGCTGCGCAGCGCCCGCGTGGTCACCTCCGTGGCGGACGTGTCTCGGACGGTGGCGGCGGTGCGGGGGATCGGGGCGGGATGGCTGGACCGCGGCGGCTACGGCTGGGATCCGGGCCGCCTCGACGGCGAAGAGCTACTGGCCGGCGCCCGACTGCTCGCCGGCGCACTGACCCCGGACGCGCAGCGCGCGCAGGTGCAGGCGCTGCTGGATCCCGACACGATCGCGGACCGGGCGCTGATCGAAGACCTGTCCGTGATGGCGCCGCTGGTGGGGTTGTCGCGCGAGGGCCGTCCGCAAGGCCCGGCCAGCCGGTGGGAGCAGGCGCTTGCCGGCGCGGACGCCGCAGATGCGCTGCTGGCGGCAGCCGCGCTCGTCGCCTGGGTGATCACCCAGCCCGATATAGTCCCGCACCGCGTCGACGCCCTGGCCAGCCTGTACGAGATCGCCGGGCGCCGGGCGGCCGCCGCGGACACGGTGGTCGCGCCCGCCCGGCTGTCCACGCTGCGGGCGCGGGCTGCGGCCACGACGACCCCGCCGCCGGTCGCCGCCCGGCTGACCGACATCGTGGTCGAGTACGGCGGCGGTCCTGCTGCGGCGATACCGGATGCGGTCGGGTGGGAGATGCTCCTGGCGGCGTACGCGTCCACGGGCGTCGCGGACCTGCCGGCCCGGCCGTCGCGGTGGACGGCCCGGCAACGCGCGGCGGCGGACGCGGCGAAGGACTGGGCGGTGGCCGCGACCGGCGGGCACCCTGTCGGCGCCCTGCGCGAGCACCTGGCCGCCGAGGACCACTTCTTCCCGGTGCAGATCCGCCCGGCCGGCGCCGGCGACGACGTGCCCGCCGGCGAGCCGCCGGTGACCCCGGCGGTGGATGCCCGGCTGCAGGTGCAGGTGCTGGACGTGCTGGCCGCGTTCTCGCGCGCGGACCGGGCCGGGGCGTGGCGTGGCATGCGGCAGATCCTGCGGACGGGCGTGGGCGGCAGCGCGCCGCCTACCAGCACCTGCTGGACGAGATCACGCTGCGCGCTGTCGCCGGGGTGCCGTCGTGGAGGGACCAGATCCCCCGGCACATTCGCGCGTTCCTCGGCGCCTGCCGTGGGTGCGTGCCCGGGTATCTGGTCGGGGATGCGGTGACCGCGTATCTCGCCGCGATGCACCGCTGTGACGCGGCCAGGATGCCGATCCTGCTACCCACACCGACGATCAACCCGCACATCGACCTGTACGTGGCCGCGGTGGCGGCGACCGCGCACGACTTACACTCGTCGGCCGGCGATGACCGGCTGGGCCAGGCGATCGTCTACCTGCGCCGCACCGACCGGAGCGTGGACCCGGCCCGCTGGGAGCCGGATCAGCAGCACACCGCCGTGAACACCCTGACCGAGATTCTCGGTGCGGCGCTCGCGCGGGAGGTGCGACGCCGTCCGGCCGGTGATCGGCTGCGCCGGTACGCGCTCTGCGCCGCCTACGACGCCGCCACCAGCGACGACGGCGGCCCTGCTCACGCGCAACTCGCCCGGATCGGCGGCCTTCTCCGTGCCGCGGGAAACGCTGATCGCCTGTGGGCGATCAGGTCTCAGTGCCGCAGCGCGGTCCGCGCGCGGTCCGTGCCGCGGGCCTTGTCGGTTGGAGGTCGGGGATCACCGCCCGGACGATCATGGCGTGCCTGCTCGACGGGCACGAGCCCGTGCCGGTCCGAGCCACGCGTGAACCGAACGGGCGCAAATCACCTGGGCCGCTCTGCGAGCGCGGGCATTTCGCGGCAGCCCGGCAGATCGAAGCCCGCCAGTGACCTGGCCTGCGGTCGCGCTCACCGGCTAACGAGACCTCGGCGGTGCATCCGTTCGGAGCGTTACGGGTGCGGGCGGCGTGCCGGTGCCAGATTCGCGGGAACAGGTGCAGCCTGATGAATGATGGCAGGTGTAGCGGACCTGCGGTCACTAGGGTTTTCCGAGGCGATACGGCGAAAGGCGTCCGATGGATACTGGCATATCCGGCGTCTCGTGCCCCGGTCCTCGTTCGAGAGTGACCCAGACGGGCGAAGAGCCGGCTTCGGGAGCATCTGCCGCCGGGGCGGGGCGGAACACTGACCCGATGGCACGTAACTGGCTCACGATCCAGGTGGAGCTCGTCGGCGGCGGGGCTGCTGGAGACCTTTGGCCCGCCCCCGGCCGGGACATGATCGCCGGACCTGGGCATTCCTTCGCAGACCTGGCCGCCGCTATCGACGGCGCGTTCGCCCGCTGGGACCGCGCGCACCTGCACACTTTCGACCTGGCCGACGGGCGTACCCTCGCCGACCAGGCGTTCCTCGATGAAGACCCCGGCGACCCGCCCGCCCTCGCAGGCCGCGCACACCGCCTGGGTGACCTGCTGGCCGCCGGCGATGTGTTCACCTATACCTTCGACCTCGGCGACCGCTGGCGGCACCGCTGCACCGTCACGGCCATGGACGTCGACCCGGTCGCCGTGCTCGGCATGACGCCCACCACGCCGTTGCCCTTCTTCGGGTGGGGCATTCTCCCGGACCAGTACGGCCGGCTGTGGCTCGGCGACGACGGTGAGTCCGACCCGCCACCGCCGCCACCACACCTCGCCATAGCTGTTCGCCAGGCTGACCGGATCATTGCCATCGCCGAGCACCACGCCACGATCGTCCTTCCTGGACTGAGCCCAGGCGACGTCGAGGATTGAGGCTGCCGCACCACCACCGCGGCGGCGAGCGACTCCGGGACTTGCAGCGCGCGCCGATGACGCCCCCGGGGTCGGGTGTAGGGCGGGGTGCCGTGGCGGCGCCGGCCGCGTGAGCGGCGAGGCTGGGACGTGCGGTTCGCAGGTGAGGCCCTCCTGCTGTGGCCTTGAATTGCGGCACGCAAAACATAATCGATGTAGTCGATAATGTGGGGTACGGTGGGTGGATGTCGAGGGCGATGTCACGGCCGGCGGTGGTGGTCGGCGAGATTCGGGCACGGATAGCTGACGGGAGGCTGCAACCCGGCGACCGGCTGCCGACGGGGCGTGAACTCGCGGCCGGCCTGCGGGTGGGTGCGGGGGCGGTCCGGGAGGCGGTGACAGAGTTGGTGTCGAGCGGGGAGATCGTGTGCCGGCAAGGGCTGGGCCGGTGGGTCGCCACGCGCCCGCCGGGTCCCCGCTGTATGTGCGGCTGCTCCCGCTGCTGCTCGCCGGAGGATGAATACTCCTGGCGTAGGTAGGGTGCGCGGCGGGCTGGGGTTCCTGGGCGGTGGTGGCATGATTCTGGCCGTGGGCAGCTATCCCGAGGACACCGATCGGCGGCAGGGCTTGGCCAAGGTTGTCGAAATGGGAATTGCGGCAGTGCCGGGCATCGGCGGCCCCCTGCAGATCGCGTTCCAGGAGGCGGCTGGTCGGCGTCTGACCGATCGGCGGACGCGATGGTTGAACGAACTGGCCGATAAAGTGTGCCGTCTTCAGGACCAGGTCGGCGACTTCGACCATCTCCTCGACCAGGACACGTTCATGGACGCGGTGACTACGGCATCGCAGATTGCCGACTGGACATCACGCACCGAGAAGCTGGAGTTACTGCGCAACGCGGTGGTGAACTCTGTCCTGCCGGACGCGCCGGACGACGACACCCAGCAGCTCTTCTTCGACATGCTCGATCGGTTCACACCTACCCATGTGTGGCTGCTGACGTTGCTATCTGACCCGCCCGGCTGGTTCACGCGGCACCACCTCAACAAGCCGAACGTGATGATGGGCGGCAAGTCGGCGGTCATCGAGGCCGGCATGCCCGAACTGTCCAGCCGCAAGGACCTCATCGACCGATACGCCGCCGCGCTGAGCAGCGCTGGGCTGATCGCACAGTCGCTCAATGGCATGATGACCGAGGCTGGCCTGTGGGCGTCAGCCACGACACCGCTGGCCATCGACTTCCTGGCGTTCGTCGCCGATCCGGAAAGCGACGCGGTAGCCTAACCGCCGCCACCTTGGTGCATGGCTCTCTATGAAACGGCAGCGGCCCTCCGCGTGATTAAGTCGGCGGCAGGTGCCGCCAACTGGCGCTCCCGCTTCTCGACCTCGACGGGGATACCGACGCCACCCACGGCGGCAGGGAGACGCCCGTCTCGGCTACCAACAGCGCCGTAACGAGCAGCGTTGGAACCCCGCGGGTTCGTCGATGGGCGACGACAGATCGGTGGCGTCAAACTCGACCACGGCGATGACGGGCGCCTAGCCAACTGGCTGGACGGCTGGTACGGCTGGTTGATCCGACGGGCCTTTCCTCAGTTCCCTCTCTGACCGACCATCCGTAGATACGCAAAGCAGCAACAGCGCTCGGCCTACGCGCCCCGTCCTCGTCGCGCAATCCACCGCCTCGAACGAGACATCGGGGGCCAACTACTGGAACGCGCATCCCGTCACCGCGCCATGCGCCTGACCTCGCTCGGCGAACAGGCCATCGCAGCAATCCGCGATCTCGGCTCTCGTCACCCTGAAGTATTCTCAGGGCGACACGGGTCACGGGCAGGGTGACCGGCCAGCGAGTCTTTCAGCCACGGCTGCGATGACAGTCGTTGAGTCCGCGCTCCAGACCGGCTCGGGACCGGCCTGCCGAACGACGAATCCGCACTCCCTCGCGAACTTCTCCCGGGCAGCACGATTCGGCCTCTCCTTGTCGATACTCAACAGGATGAGTCCATGCTCCGGTGCGACGGAGTCGACCAGCCGCTGCATCAGACAGGTCCCGAGACGGATGCCGGGGCGCGTCACGGCAACCAGATCGACCCAGAAGACCGGACCGGTCCGGTCCCCGCTTCGTACATGCTCTACTGCCTCTGCTTCAGGCAGGGTATGTCCGTAGATCATTCCGATGACCTCGTAGTCGTCCGCATCCTCGACGTTGTCGTCAAGCGCTGCGAACCAGACGCAGCCCGCGAAGCTGGTGGCGTGTTCAGGCCAGTTTGCTTCCATCACAAGGAATGAGCCGACGGCATCCTCAAGGCCGGGTGATCCCGGAACAATCTTCATCCTTAGCCTCGGCCCTTCGTTAAGGGCCTGTCCAAGGACTGGACAAAAACGAAGAAGTGCCTTCCGATCAGGGAAAATAGGACTTGTCGAGGGTCCAAAAGTTCCTGTCACGAAAGGCACTTGCAGGGTGCAGACTACCGCAACACGTCCGAAGATCATGGTGACCGGCGGCGGGCGGGGCGTGGTCGGTCACGCCGGCACCCGGCTGCTCACCGACCTGGCCGACGCGACCGGTCTGACCAGCGCGTTCAGTGATGCCCTCGCCGGGCTGCGGCAGCGGCAGCGCGGGCATGACCCGGGCCGGATAGCCGTCGACCTCGCGGTGATGCTCGCCGACGGCGGGAAGGCCATCGCGGACCTGGCGGTGCTGCGGGACCAGCAGGGGCTGTTCGGGCCGGTCGCGTCCGACCCGACCGCGTGGCGGCTGCTGTCCCGACTCGACGAGCCGGCCCTGGCCGTGCTCCGGGCCGCCCGCGCCCAGGCCCGCGAGGTCGCCTGGGCCCAGCACGCCGAGGCCCGCGGTGACCTGCCCCAACCGGCGGTCGCCGGCCGGCAGGTCGACGGGTTGGTCCTCGACATCGACGCGACCATCGTGGCCTGTCACTCGGAGAAGGAGTCGGCGACCCGGACCTGGAAGAAGACGTTCGGGTTCCATCCGCTGCTGTGTTTCCTGGACAACACCGGTGAAGCCCTCGCCGGTCTGCTGCGGGAGGGCCGGGCCGGGTCGAACACGACCGCCGATCACATCACCGTCCTGGACCAGGCCCTCGCCCAGATCCCCGACGCCGTCCGGCATGGGACCCCGCTCCTGCTGCGCTCGGACGCGGCCGGGTCCACGCACGGCTTCCTGGCCCACATCCGGTCGCTGCGGGAGCAGCACCACGACATCCGGTTCAGCGTCGGCGCCGCGATCACCGCACCCGTCCGGGAAGCGATCCTGGCCGCGACCGACTGGGTCCCGGCCATCGACACCGACGGTGACCTGCGCGACCACGCCGAGGTCTGCGAGATCACCGGCCTGCTCGACACCACCGGCTGGCCGGACGGCACCCGCTTCATCGTCCGCCGGGAACGACCACACCCCGGCGCCCAACTGTCCCTGTTCGACACCATCGAAGGCTGGCGGCATCAGATGGTCGCCACCGATACCCCACCCGGCAACGGCAGCATCCAGCACCTGGAAGCCCGCCACCGCGCCCACGCCCGGGTCGAGGACCGCATCCGGACCGGGAAGAACACCGGCTTCGGCCGATTCCCGTCCCGCCATTTTGCGATCAACCAGGCCTGGCTCGAACTCGCCCTGACCGGCATCGACCTCCTCGCCTGGACCCGCACCCTCCTCCTCGACGGCGACCTCGCCACCGCCGAACCCAAGAAACTGCGCTACCGGCTGCTACACGTCGCCGCCCGACTCACCCGCACCGCCCGCCGGACCCGCCTCGCCATCGCCGCCGACTGGCCCTGGACCGACGCCCTGACCAGCGCATTCAGCCGCCTCGCCGCACTACCCCGACCCACCGGCTGACCCGCAGCCCACGCCACGACCAGCAACACGGAGGAACCCGGCCAAGCGCCGGGCCCTCAACATGCCCCCAAAATATCGACAAACGGGCAAACCAGACTCATCGAGCAACGGCTATGGATTGACATCTAAGTGAAAGACCGAGGCTAGGTAGTACCGGACACCGGCGGTCGGCCGCAGCTCAACGGCCCTGGCCTACGGCGAAAGCATCTGCGCGGCCGCGAGCCGAACCTGCGCGACACCGCCGCAAGGCTGGTCATCACCAAGGGGTGGAAGAAGGGCCGCACGCGTCTGCCGCGCGGTCCCCCTGAGCCCGGGGCCACTTAGCCGATCTCATCTTTACAAACCGGGTTTGCAATGATGAACTACCTGGAGATGATAACGGTGCAAGCATGATGGGGCGGGGTCGTGGCGATTCGGCTGAAGCTTGGCAGTTACGAGACTGTACGGAACGACCCGGTCGGGCGGACCCACATCGGGTACTTCCCCCGGATGACCGAACAGGAGGCGTGGGAAGCCGGCCGGGCCATGTGGAAGATGAACGCCGACAAGGCCCGCCGGCAACGCTTCGCGCTCATCGTCGGCGAGGGCATCGTCCGCGCGGTCGGCGAGATCACCGACCTTGCCGAACACGACATCGGCATCGGGCGCCGCATCGAACTGCGCGGCCAGGTCCTGCCCGAGGGCCACCCGGTCCGGGGGGCGTACCTCGGCCAGACTGATCCAGTGGCCAACGGGTCGCAGAACCCCGTCGGGTACTGCGAACTATCCGAGGAGCTGCCGTTTCTGCACCGGCCCTGCGCCTGCGGCTGCGGCAAGGAAGGCGATCGGGACTTCCTGTCCGGACACGACGTGCGCGCCATCCAGGCCCGCGTCCGCGAGCACTTCGCGGGCTCGCCGCTGAAGTTCGTGCAGTGGGTCGACCAGACGCTCGCCGCCACCCCGGCAGCCCGGCAGCCGACGCGGTGACCCGGCTGACCCGCTGGGCCTGGCCACCCGGACACCCCCGGCTGCCCCTCACCGTCGTCGGACACGGCCAGATCACCCACGCCGGCCTGCAACCCAGCCGGCGGCTCCTCGCCCTGATCGACGACGCTCCGCCTGAGCGGTGGGGCGTGCTGTTCATCAGCGATGCCCGAGGCCGCAAGTGGACCCTGTACTCGCCGGACGCCGACTACACCACGATGTTCGCCCCCGCCGCCCACACCCTCGACATCACCCTGAGCGTATTCGCCGAGAAGTTCCCCGGCTGGAACACCGGCTGGCGGCTGTAATGCCACCGCCGCGCTGTTGAGTGACAGGCGAATGTCAGTACCCTCGACGATGGCGTTTGCCAGTGGCCTTGCTGGTCACTGCGCGGTAGCGGTTCCTGGCCCGGCTCACAACGATTGCGCTGCAGCCTCGACTACCCGCTGCGGCGATGGCCGGCCAGTCGCGTTCCGGTCCGGCTGATCGCTGCCGCGGCTCGTCGTCGGCGTCAGTGCTGCGCTGGTGCCGGTCAGGGGTGGCCGGTGCCGCTGCGGTTGATAAGGCCGTCTCCGAGTGCGCCGGTCAGTGCGGTCCAGGCGGTGGCAGAGACGGTGAACGTCGGCCCGTGCGGGTTCTTGCTGTCGCGGATCTCGACGCCCTCCGGCCAGCGTCGCGCTTCGACGCATTCGCCGGAGGAGGCGCTGCGGGACGACTTGCGCCATGCGGGGCCGAGCGGGAGGCTACTGCGGGCCATAATGCTGCTCCTTGAACTCGGTGATGAATCCGAGCGACTCCGTAGGCGGTAGCGCCAGGTGGCGTAGCTGGGCGAAGACGTCGTGGAGGTGCTGTATCTCTTCTGGTTTCTCCACGAACATTTCCCCGCCGGGGGTTTCCAGGTAGCCGAGCCCGGGTTCGCCGGCGCCGAAGGCCAGCAGCGCGAACGGGCCGCTTTCGGCCAGGTGGGCGCCGGTCGTGAACGGGAGTACCTGCAGTTCGATGTTGCGCTGCTGCTGGCACACCTGGACCAGGTGATCGAGTTGCGCGCTCATGACGGCGGGGCCGCCGACATCGGTGCGCAGGGCTGCCTCAGAGATGATCGCGGTCAGCTTCAGTGGCCGGTCGGGCTTGCGGAGCAGATCCTGCCGTTCGAGGCGGGCGGCGACCAGGCGTGCGTGCCGGTCGGGTTCGTGGCGCCAGCGCACGCCGATGACTTCCGCGGCGTACTCGCGGGTCTGGAGCTGGCCGGGGATCCGGGCGAGCTGGACGTTGCCGGCCCACTCCGCCTCGTCCTCGTAGGCGATGTACTTCGTGTAGTGGCCGCTGAGCGTGGCGCCGTAGGCGTTCCACCAGTTCGTTTCACGGGCCTCGCGCGCCAGGCTCACCATCTGCTGGTAGAGGGCACTGGTGGCGTCGAGGTCGTAGAGGCTGAGCAGTTCCATGACGTCGCCGGGAGTTGGCAGGGTCGTGCCGTTTTCCTGGCGGCTGATCTTCGCCGGGCTGCATCTCATGGCGGCGGCGACCTGTTCCTGGCTGAGTCCTTTGGCGGTGCGCTGCTGGAGAAGGGTGAGCCCGAGCCGGCGTGAGCGCGGTGTCGCGGGCCGGGCTGCCATGGTCGTTCTCCTCCGTCGTCGGCTGTGCATTCCTAACACACAGCATCCGCCGCCAAGCCGACGACCACGCTAGATTCCAGTGCAAGTGCACGAGTGAATTTGCACCGGTGCACTTGCACCGGACTTGGTTGGTGGTGCAGGCTGTGTCACAGCACATCACCGGCATCACGCGACACCGGCTTTCTGGGTAGACGCGCCTGATCGCTGTGCCCGGCGACGCCCGCCGCGCGATGCCATACCGCGTCCTGCATGACGCGGGCGCCTGAAGAGCCGGCTCGCCGCCACCGCCCCACCGGCGACGAGCCGGCCGACACGCCACCGGAGGCATCGTGCCGCACCACCCCCTCACCGCAACGTCATCGCCAAGGTCCCGCGCCCCTCGCGCACGCTCCACTCCCGTGTCGCCGCCATGCCGCCAGGCCAGCCCCGTTCCGGGCGGCCTTGATGCCGAACCGGCCTGGCACCTCGGCGCGGACCAGCAGGCCGCGCTCGCCGCCGCCGTGGATCTCCTGCCGACAACCCTGGACCGGCCACCATTCAGCTTTCTGCTCAATGGCTTGATCGTGCACGCCCGCTGCGGGCGGCCGATGCAGGCCGGCTACCACGCGGACCGGCCTGTCTACTCCTGCGCCACAACGGCCTGTGAGAACGCGTGGATCAGCGCGGTGCCGCTCGAACGCGCGGTCACCCGCCGGATCCTGCGGCCGACGACCGGGGGAGCGCTGCCATCGCGTCACGAGCGCCGACCGTGGCTGCACCAGCGTGTGCGCCAGATCCGAGTTGGCGACTGCTGGAATCGCTACGCCATCTGCTACCACGCCGTCAGCGCGGCACCCCAGTCGATGGCATGACATCGCAGGTCCCGCCAGCAGTCCCTGGCCTCCACGCCAAGCCCCACTCATCCAACATCATGATAGAGACGGACAACCAGATGCCTTCTGTGCCCGACGCTGCCCCAGGCGAGCAGCCCAGCCCCGCCGATTTCACGACCGCCTCCCGCGAACGGTGCTGGAACATCGAGGCGCTTGGTGTCCACGAAGTCGCCGGACCGGACCGTCACCGTGATCATGACGGGCACCGGAAAGGTAAGCGTGGAGCTCGTTTCGGATGTGCGGACGCTGCACATCGCCCAGAGCCTGCAGAGACAGCCTCACGCGGTCGCCCGGGGCGCCGATACCGCATACCGGCAATCCCACAGCCCGGCCCAGGAACGGGTCCTCTCCCAGCCGCCGGACGAGTTGTGAGGCGTACCGTGGCGGCGTTCGCCCTTGTCGTGGCCTTTGCCGCAGGCGGGTGCGAGGGCGGCGGTCCCGGTGCAGTCCCGGCCGATCCGGTGACCGGCACGGCGGCGACGCCTGACCCGGCCGGGACGACGAGGCTGCAGGCCGCTCCGCCGCTGTCGGACTGCGCGGCGCTCGCGCCGCTGGTCCCTGCCTCGATCTCGCACGGCATGGGCGTGGACACCGGCGCGCCCGCGCCCGCAGCCGGCGACGAGGCATACCTGGTGGGCTGCGGCCTGGTGGGACCGTCCGCGGCCGACGCGAGACTCCGGCTCGGCATGCAGATCAACATCATCAGGCCGCGCGTCGATCCGTACGAGTCGAAGCCGCTCGCGGACTGGCTGCGCACCAAGCCGGCGCAGCTGACCAGGGGCACCGACTGCACCGCGGAGGCACCGTGGGCGCAGGCGCCGAACGGCAGCCGGTGCGTGCGCGACGCCGGGCCCCCGCCGCAGCGGACAGTCGTGGTGGCCGGGGCCGGCCGCGGCACCGCCGTCCAGGTGCGGGTGACCGCGATGCAGCTCGACCAGGCGAACCCGGTCCCGGCCGACGTGGCACAGGCCGCGAGCGACCGGGCCGCCGAGGAGACGTACAAGGCGATCTCCGCCACGGTCTAGGAGATCCGGATGCCTATATCAGCACCGAATTCGCTGGCTCTGAAGAAATGCGGCCCAGCGGCACCGCTACCAACCGGACCGGGCCCCCCGGATCCATGCGGAGCCGCCGCGCGGCTTGTCACCGTCGACCGGCACAAGCCACGGCGAGGCGACGGTCCTGCGCCGGCCGGCCTCCCGCTGGCGGGACCACGCGGACCGGGCCACCGCCACCGGGCCAGATCCCCCGGAACACCGCGAACACATCCGACATGACCAGCCGAATCGGCTCAGCACAGGAGACCGTTGATCGACCACCACACGGATCTACAGCTCGCGCTCCATACCGCCCGTCGAGCGGGGGACGTCATGCGGAGATGCCTCGGTGCTACTGCTGAGGCCAAGGCGGACGGCACCCTTGTCACCGACGCGGACAAGCAGATCAACGCCTTGGTGAGTGAGGCGGTTGCCGGCCGCGGTGATCTCATGCTGGGTGAGGAGGACGACGAGTACGTCGCGCCGACCAGCGGCCGGGTGTGGGTGTGTGATCCGGTCGATGGCACGTGGCTGTTCGCGGCTGGTGTGCCGGGGCCGGCGTTTTCCCTGGCCCTGGTGGTTGACGGCGTTTCGCGCATCGGCGTGGTGCACGACCCCTGGACCGACCGCCTGATCCACGCCACGGCCGGCGCGGGCGCGTTCATCAACGGCCGTCCGCTTGCGGTGAACACCGTCGACGATATGGCCGCAGCCTGCCTGGTCCTGCCAGGGAACCGGGTTTCCGCCTTCGACGCTGGCTGGTTGTTCGCGCAGGCGGTCGACGCGGGCGCTGACGTGGTCACGACCGGATCGGCGGTGCATGACGCGGTGATGGTGCCGCTGGGATTCGCCGCCGGAGCGGTCTACCCGTATACCTCGCCGTGGGACATGGCCGCCATAGCCGTAATTGTCATTGAGGCTGGCGGTCGGATCTCCGACCTGCACGGCTCCGGCCAGCGATACGACGGGCCGATCAAAGGCGCGGTCATCAGCAACGACCGGATCCATGACCGGCTCTTGGCGATGGTCGCCGCAGCTTCCGACGCGCGATGACCGGCCGCCGGATGCTCATGACCGCGCTGGCTCACTCGCGCAGCGCGACGGCGAACCAGCTGGTGAGCGGTGCAGACGCCGAGTAGTCGCTGCGAGTGGGGCACCGTCTGTGCTCCGCCAGTACGCCAGCCGGTCGACGGCGCGTGCATTCGTCGATGTTTATTGGCGGTCTACCAGTGGTCTTTGGCCCAGGACGCTGCGGCGGTGATCAGGTTGGGCAGTTCGGTCGGAGTATGCAGTCGGGCAACGTCGGTCACCGGCACCCATCGGACCGCATCCACCTCAGCCAGCTGTGCGGTCAAGGGCTTGCCTGCGGTGGCCGGTCGGCAGACGTAGACCATATCGATGTGGTGGTGCGGGCCGGTGGTGTCGTCCTTTACAGGCGCCTCGATGATCGCGAACGGCACCGGGTGGCTTCGGACGGCCGGGTGGACGAACAGCGGGCCGGTGATGATCGTGACGGCGAGGCCGGTCTCCTCCCGGGTTTCCCGGATCGCGGCAGACGCGGGGTCCTCGTTGGCGTCGACGTGTCCGCCGGGGTAGAGCCACAGCCCGGACTTGCGATGCTGAATCAGCAGGACCTGGCCGTTGCCGTCGAGCACGACCGCGGAGGCTGTCGTGTGACGGATCACCACTTCGGTCTCGGGCATATCAGCTGTCTTCTCTCGGGTAGTCGGGCGTGCGGTCTGAGCAGAGACCGCCAGTGTCAGCGGGAACGTCGTTGATGGAGCATGAGATGGAGTTCGGCTTCAGGCTGGTGGGTGGCGGCTGGCATCCGGCATCCGGCTTCAGCCCAGCGGCGTGGTCGATGACGACGGCCTCCCTTTCCGCAGGCTCCGGAGCTTGCGGGTGAGTAGGTGAGTTCGCCGATGTGGCACCCCGGTCATCGCTGGTCGGCGGGTGGCGGCAAGTAGGTGCGAAGGTCCCAGCCGGCAAGGTCGTTCTCGTGTAGTACGAGCTCGGTGGGGTATGAGTCGGCGGTCGGGCGACCGGCCGCCTCCCACTGGATCAACCAGGTCCTTAAGGCGGCCAGGGATGGCGAGTGCGCGGAATCGGCGAGAACGGAACCGTCGGCCAGGACCACGGCGGCCGAATGCGGGGTCGTATGCCCGATGCCGCGAATCTTGTTTCGCAGAGACACGAGGCTCACCTGCGGGTCGCCGAGCGTAGCCGTATAGAGGCTCCACGATCGCCATGCGGGTGGCGCCCGGTGATACGTTTCGGCGTATCCGGCGTGCAACAGCTGGTCGAGCGATGCCCGTGCTCCGGTGCGCTGTGGATCGTCGGCGCGCCAGCCGATGGCGATCCAGGAAGGATCCGGCTGGTAGTCGCAGTAGTCGACCCAGCGTCCGGGTATGGTCAAGGCGTCGTCGACTGCGGTCTCGGTACTTTGCGCATAGCCGCCACCGGTGACCGCATGCACCCACGGCTGGCCCTCCTCGACGGTGATCGTGGCAATCAGCGTGGTGGAGGGAAGTTCGGCGATCGGTAGGCAGGCGACGATTCGCCCGCCGTCGATGATCTGATCTGTCCATGCCCGCGGAAGCCGCGGCGGCGCGCACCACGCGACGGCCCGGTGATATCCCGCGGAGGACGGGTATCTGGCGAGCCCGTCGGCAACTCGGATGTCTACGCCGCGGACGCCGCGTTCTTGGTGGATGGCTGTGGCGCGGGCGACGAGTTCGTCGCTGATGTCGATGCTGGTGACCTGGCCGTGCGGCCCGCACAGCTGGGCGAGGATCGCGCCGCTGTACCCCGAGCCGGTACCGATCTCCAGAATGCGGTCACCGGGCCGCACGTCCAGCGCTGCGATGTCACGGCGGATGGCCTCCGGATCCGAACGGTGCACCGTCTCGCCCCACCGCGGGTGGTGGGTGTAGACGCGTTCGGGGACGGCGGCGAAGGCGTCGTCGAGGGCGGTCACCACCGGCCTCCGGGCTCGCCTAGCCGGTCCGGTCGCGCGGCCCGGCCGGGGTGTGGCTCGGCCAATGGTGCCTCCTTGCTCGTCGGGTTTGTTGCCGTGGCCCGCAGAGGTGTTCGCCAGGCTTTCCAGGGCAGGAGCACCACGCTGGCCAGCAATATGGCGGCGAGCGCGACCAGAGCGGTGCGGGCGCCGAGGGTAGCGGCGGCCAGTCCGGCGGCGGCGATCACTATCGGCTGGGCGATTTTGCTGCTGATCGACCATGTGGTGGCGACCCGGGTCAGGTAGCCGTCGGCGGTGCTGTGCATACGGTAGGTGGTGAAGGCCGGATTGAATACACACCTGCGCACAGCAGCAGCATCATGTCCGCGGCGATGATCAGCGTCATGCCTGCCGTGGTGCCGGGTGCGGCAGGCAGGACTCCCATCCAACAGACAGCGGGCGGCGACGGTGACCAGCAGGGTCGGCATCAGGACGGCACGGAGACGGGGATGCTGGCGGCGTTGACGGCGAGCGCGCCGAGCGCGGACACCAGGATCCCGCGACCGGCGGGCCGCCCTGGCGCGCAGCCGACGCTGAGTGTGGCCTTGAACGTCGGAGGTTGAGGCCTTCGCAGGTATCCGAATAAGTTGATGCCCGCGCGGCCGCAGGGTCACCAGTTCGCCCCGTTTCGGCACAGCCCTGACGGGCGATGGAACGCCGCACAGGCCTTCTACTGCGTAGCGTCCCGGACAATGACGCGCCGGGGCACCCCGCACCTGCTTCGCAATGGTCCCGTAATCTCCCTGGAGTACGCGACCGGGCCGGGCCGGAGCTGGACAGGAAGGAACCTCCTGCAGTGGACAAGGCACGAGAACGCCTCGCGCGGTGCTACGGCGATGCCCTGGAGCAGTTCTCGCAGTGTGCGCGGGCGATGCGTGACGGAGAATGGGCGTATCTCGCTGACCTGTCCGGGCAGCTCGAGCAGTCGGCGCGGGACCTCGCGGCAGCGGCCGCAGCCGCGGGCCGGGGCCGGATCCCCGCAGCAGCGGCGTACGATGTACTTACTCTGACTATCCGGGACCATACGTCAGAGGTGGCGCTCGCTCTGCATGCGCCCCGGAGCGTCCCGGTGGCTTCCAGGGCCAGCTTCCACACCTTGCCTTTGCCGCCTCTCTCTGCGCTCGGTGGCGGGCCTGAGACTGCTCCGGAACAAGCGTGAAAAGCATCTCGGGGCGTACGGGCCCTCAGTCCTCCCGGACTAGTCGGCACGGCACGCAACAGAGGACGACCGCGGCGGCTGATCGGATCTGGCTGCAACGGATGATGGTGTCGTTGCACCTGGCGCGGGACCTGCACGTTATGGGTGCGGCGCAACTCGTCGATCGGATCCACATATATGAGACGGTTGGCGAGCTACCGGACGATGTGATCGAGCAGACTCGCACGGTCCTCGCCGCCACTGAAAAACTGGTTCGCACCGACAGGCCGGGTTGGGCGGCTGTGATCCGCGAGGAGCTGTCTCATCTCGGGCTGATGTGACCGGCGCGTCTTAATCCTGCCCTGCAGTTCCGATCAAGTTACGAGTCGAAGTCGCCACGGTGGAACGCTTCGACGTCCTGTTCGAACGCTTCTTGGCTGACTACCGCTGGTTCCGGGAGCTGCTGCAGCCATTCCTGCACCAGACGAGCGAACGACAGCGACGACGCAGCGTCAACAGTAGGTGTCAAAGCGAAAAAGGCGAGTAGTCCTTGCGCTGCGGCGTCGTCGGCATGGCAGTGCGGGCACAATTCGTAGGTGGTCGTCGCGTTGCGAAATCTCGGGTGCGGCACGGTGGCGGACAGTAGTAGTTCCGTTCCGCAGGCAGAGCACGGCAGTTGCGGTGTCAGTTGGATGTCCACTATTCCAGGCATCCTGCGCCCAGGAGCGCTTTAAGCTCGCTGCTTAGGTTGACCGATGCCTCCACGCGGTGGTTTTTCAGGTCAAGCAGCATCGTACGACTGCCGTCTCGCAGCCGCATGTGCACCGGTGACTTGCCGGGGTAGCTGCCTAGGATCCGGCGTAGGTCTTCGGTGAGAGCGGTAGTCACCCGGGGCAGGTCCATGGTGATGGTCACCGGGGGGTTCGCGGCGAGGTCGCTGTCGGATAATTCGAGGACCTTCATGTCAGACCCGAAAACGGACGTCGCGTTCTCGCGGTGGTTGACCCGACCCTGCACGGCGATGATTCGGTCCGTTATCAGTTCGTGGCCGATCAACTCGTAGTTCTTCGGAAAGAAAAGCACCTCGATTGACCCGGTGAGGTCTTCCAGCTTCACGATGGCCCAGAGAGCGCCGGCCTTGTTCGTGCGGCGCTCGATCCCGGAGATTAATCCGGCAAGGACGACGTTGGCCCGGTCTGGAGTATCGTCTCCGATTTCGGCGATCAAAGTGTCTGATTCACGCTTAAGGATGCGCTCGGCGCCGGCCAGCGGGTGATCGGAGACGTATAGACCGAGCATCTCGCGTTCGAATGCGAGTTTGGTTCTGCGGTCCCATTCTTCTGCTGAATACTCCGCTGGCAGTCCGACGCCACCCGTGGCAGAATTGTCGGCTTCCATCATGCCGCTGAAAAGGTCGTATTGGCCAAAAGCCTCACGCTTCTTGACCTCAACCGCGATGTCAATAGCGGCTTCGTGATGTTCTAGCAGTCCCTTGCGAGTGTGGCCCATGGAATCGAAGGCGCCGGCTTTGATTAGGGACTCCACGACGCGTTTGTTGCACGCGACGATTTCGATCTTCTCGATGAAATCATTGAAATCGTCGAACGCGCCTTTGGTGCTGCGAGTGGCGATGACGGAATCGACCACATTTGCCCCGACGTTACGTACGGCCTGCAGGCCGAATCTGATGTTACCGTCGACAGGAGTGAATGGACCGGAGGATTCGTTGACGTCCGGTGGCAGTACGGTGATTCCCATACGTCGGCATTCTGCAAGATATACGGCCATCTTTTTCTGGTCGTCCCCAACGCTTGTCAGTAGGGCTGACATGTATTCCGCCGGGTAGTTCGCCTTCATGAAGGCGGTCCAGAACGACAGTACTCCGTAGCCAGCGGTATGGCTTTTATTGAACGCATAGCCAGCGAACGGAAGGAGGATGTCCCACAGCGTCTTGATCGCTTCGTCGCTGTACTGGTTGGCCTTCATTCCGGCCTCGAAGCCGACGAACTCCTCATCCAGTACTGACTTCTTCTTCTTGCCCATGGCGCGCCGCAGCAGGTCAGCGCGCCCGAGGGAGTATCCGGCCGCTTTCCGGGCAATGGCGAGGACCTGCTCCTGGAATACGATCAGCCCGTAGGTCGGGTCGAGGATTTCGCCGAGAGTTTCTCGGAATTCCTCGTGGATCGGCACGACGGGCTTGCGTCCGTTCTTGCGGTCCGCGTAGTCGATGTGCGCGTTGGCCGCCATGGGGCCGGGCCGGTACAGGGCTAGGACGGCGGCGATGTCGACGTACTCGGTCGGCTCCATTGCCTTGAGCAAGTTCCGCATCGGGCCGCCGTCGAGTTGGAAAACTCCAAGGGTGTCGCCCGTGGCGAGTAGTTCGTAGGTCTTCTTGTCCTCGAGTCGGTGGGCGCTCCAGTCGAACTCGGGGTCATGGTTCTGGCGGATGTTAAAGATTGCATCATCGATGATCTTGAGGTTGCGCAGTCCGAGGAAGTCCATCTTGAGGAGCCCGAGTGATTCGCAGGCAGGGTAGTCCCAGGCGCTGATGATCATGCCATCGTCCGGGCGGGCGACTACCGGGATGACGTCCTGCAACGATTCGCGGGACAGGATGGTGCCAGCGGCATGTACCCCGGTTTGGCGGATTAGGCCCTCGATGCCCACCGCGGTGTCGTAGATCTGCTGGTATTCGGGGCTGCTGGCGAGCAATGCGCGAAACTCGGCTGCTTCGGCGTAACGCGGGTGCTGGGAGTCGGTGATCCCGCTCAATGGAATGTCCTTGGCCATGACCGGAGGTGGCATCGCTTTAGTGAGCTTATCGCCAATAGCGTAAGGGAAACCCAGGACCCTTGTGGCGTCCTTTAGTGCAGCCTTGCTCTTGATCGTCCCGAAGGTTACGATCTGGCAGACCTTGTCTGTGCCGTATTTCTGATTGACGTATGCGATGATTTCGCTTCGCCGACTTTCGTCGAAGTCCAGATCGATGTCGGGCATAGACACGCGTTCGGGGTTTAGGAACCGCTCGAAGATTAGCCCATGGTAGATCGGATCGAGTTCGATAATCTCGAGCGCGTAAGCGACAAGGCAGCCGGTCGCCGAACCACGCCCCGGGGCGTAGCGGATCTTCTCCTCGCGGGCGAAACGCAGCAGGTCGGCGACGACCAAGAAATAGGAGGGGAATCCCATCTGGAAAATGATCCCCAGCTCGTACCTGATCCGTTCGCGATACCCGTCGGGGATGCCATCGGGGAACCGCCTGTCCAGGCCTCGCCAGGTTTCTTTCTCCAGCCAACTCTCCTGCGTCTCACCTTCCGGTACCTCAAACAGGGGCATGCGGTTTACTTCAGTGAAGATCGGCTTGTACGACTCGACGCGTTCGGCGATTAGAAGCGTGTTGCTACAGCCCTGCTGCCACGCCTCGGACGAGTCCATGGCGCGCATCTGCTCGGCCGGTTTGACAAAGTATCCGCTGCCATCAAATCTAAAGCGGTTCGGGTCAGCCACGTTACTGCCGGTCTGTACGCACAGCAGTACATCGTGTGCCTTGGCCTGGTGCTCGTGCGTGTAGTGCGAATCGTTGGTGACCACCGGTTTGATGCCGAGCTTGCGGCCGATCTCAAGCAGGCCGTCGCGGACCCGGCGTTCGATCTCGATCCCGTGGTCCATGATCTCGAGGAAATAGTTGTCCCTGCCCAGTACTTCCTGGTATTGTGCCGCAGACTTAAGCGCCTCGTCGAACTGGCCTAGACGTAGCCGTGTTTGCACTGCACCGGACGGACAGCCTGTGGTGCCCATGATCCCTTCGGCGTGTTCGGCAATGAGATTGAAGTCCATCCGAGGCCATTTGCCGAACTGGCCTTCGATGGACGCTAGAGACGACAACTTCATCAGGTTCTTCAACCCGGCAGGATTACGCGCCCACATCGTCATGTGGGTGTAAGCCCCGCTGCCGGAAACGTCGTCCTTTTTCTGCTCCGGACTTCCCCACCGAATGCGCTTCTTGTCGAACCGCGACTCTGGCGCGACGTAAGGTTCGATACCGATGATGGGCTTGACACCTGCAGCTACTGCCTGGTGATAGAAGTCGTACGCTCCGTACAGGTTGCCGTGGTCGGTGATGGCAGCGGCGGGCATTCCGAGGCGGGCAGCCTCGGCCATGACCTCTTTGATCCGGGCGGCCCCGTCGAGCATCGAGTACTCGGTGTGGACGTGCAGATGAACGAAGCTTTCAGCCATGGCACCTCTCCCAGCCCTGCCGCGGCCGTGGATCTTATCGGCCGACCGCGCAAGCCTAGTAGTGCCGACGCGAGGACCGGCACCCATGACACGCCTTCGAGACACTCCCCACGGCAAGCTGCTGCCGCGCGACGCTGCGAAACTGACGGGCCGGCTCGACGGGCCCCAGGTCGCGCCGCGCGAGTACCTCGATTCCGTCGGCGTTTCCACTCAGGGTTGGCCGATCTCTGCGCCAGCGCTGCGGGGGTTCGCTAGTCGTCCATGCCCATCCCCCGCGGCCAGTCCTCTCAACGTAGAGGTAGGGCGGCGCTCCGCCTGCGCCAGCCGCGCGACGACGTTGCGGGCAAAGGGCTTGCAGAGAAATAACACGCTGCTTTGATCTTTACGCGCGGGTTTTCTGCTGCGCGGTGGTGGCTGCGAGCAGGTTGACCAGGGACTTGGGTGGGGTTGGTGCGGCGGCGATGCGGGTTCCGTGTTCGTCGAGGAGACGCTGAGTCTCGGCGATGGCTCTGCGGATGGTGGCGCGGCTTGTGGTGAACAGATGTGCGAGGGTGTTGTCGGGTAGGCCCAGGCGAAGGTGCAGAACGGTGGCCAGGACCCACTGACCTAAACTCAAGACCGTTTGGTGGTCAATAGTCCTTTTTCGGCCGCTGGTGGGCCGGGTGCGAGATATGAAGAAGCTCCTGATAGGACATGGGATTGACTAGATCAACATGTTCCAACCAGGAGCTTCGGTGGCCGATTCTGCCATGGTGTCCGCCGGCGTGGTGCGACAGCCCGCTGATCAGCGGGAGGCGTTGCGGTCGGCGGTGATCGCCGGCCCGGCCGGGTTCGGCGTGCTGGACGAGCGGGTGACCGGCCGGTTGTGGCCGGTCCTGGCGGAGCCGGAACTGATCGAGCGGGCACAGGCCGAGGCCGGGCATGTCGATGGCCGCCGGCGGGTGCTGACCGGCGCGGTCACCGCGATGATCGTGCTCGGATTGTGCCTGTTCCGCCGGGAAAGCGTCGATGTGGTGACCGCCCGGGTTACCGCACCGATCCCGCGGGTCCGGGTAGAGGGCACCCCGAGCGGGCCGGCGGTGTCCAAGGCTCGCGCCCGGGTGCCGGCCGCGGTGTGGCAACGACTGTTCGCCGCCGCCGCAGCCGATATGCCGCCGGCGGGAACCGAGTCGTACGCGTTCGGTCTGCTGGCGACCGCGATCGACGGCACCGTGTTCGACCTGGCCGACACGGCCGCGATGCGCGAGCGGTTCACCACCCCGGCCGGAGGCCGGTTCCCGCAGGCCCGGATGGTCGCTCTGGTGACCTGCGGCAACCGATGGATCCAAGCGGCCCGGATCGGCTCGTCCGGTGTCAGCGAACAGGTCCTGGCCGACTCGCTGATCAGCGAGCTGCGGCCGGGCACGATCAACCTGGCCGATCGCGGGTTCTTCTCGATGGACCGCTGGGTCCGCGCGTCCACGACCGGAGCGCACCTGGTGTGGCGGGTCAAGAACGGCGCCCGGAGCCTGCCCGCCCGCCTGGACAAGACACTGCCCGACGCCTCCGCCCGGGTGATGCTGCACGAGTCCGACCAGATGCTCGCCCGGCGCCGCAAAACCTGCGGCGACAAGAGCCTGCCCCGGCTGCAACCAGTACTCACCCGGCTGGTCGAGTTCACCGTGACCAGCCGCGACCGCAGCGGCCGACCGATCAAGACCAGCCGGTATCGGGTGTTGACCACCCTGCTCGACCACCACCGCTACCCCGCCGATCAGATCGCCGCACTGTATGCCGAACGCTGGCAGATCGAACTGACCTACGCACGATTGAAGGTCACGCTCCGCGAGCCCGGCACCCGCCTGCGCGGGCAGGCCCCAGAACTGGCCTACCAGGAACTCTGGGCCCTGCTCACGGTCTACAACGCCCTCGTACGCCTCGCCGTTACCACCGCAACCGATCTGAACATCGACCCAGACGCGATCAGCTTCACCGCCGTACTCGCCCTGACCCGCAACCTGCTCGCCGCCGACCGCGGCCCCTGCGTCAACTGCGGACACCACGATCCCCACCCGGCCACCGCACTGGTCGCCGCTATCGCCAGCCAGCCCCTCACACGCCACCACCGACAACGCAGCGGACCACGAACACCCGCTCAACGTGAAACAGAACGTACCCGCAACGTCACGTACGAGATAACCATCAACCCGCCAGAACTACCCACAACCACCAAAACGGCCAAAGTTTAGGTCAGTGGGCCAGGACCCGGTCTGGGAACGCGAACGCCGGTGGCCGTCCGGATCGTGGTGCGTGAGGGCGGATTCCGTTGTGGTCGGCGGTTTTCAGGGCTTGTCGGTATGCCGTGTGGATGGCTTCTCGGTGGGTGTCGCGCAGGGCGTTCAGCGCGGTGGTCAGGGTAGTTAGTTCTTCGGTGGTCATGCCTGTGAACGCGTGATGTGCCAACGTGTCCGGTGCCGGTTCCTGGGCGCCGCCGCCGGTCGTTGCGGTGGCGTCGGTGGGGATGGTCGGTGGGTGCAGGGTGTAGTTCCAGTCGCCGTGGAAGGTGTGCCGGGCGATCGGGAGGGCGGCTATCTGGGCGTCACTGATCTGGATGCCGGTGGGGTATTCGCCGGTGTCGAGCTGGGCGTGCACGCTCAGGCCGGCCTCGGTCGTGGTCGCCGCGATGGACTGCAGGATGACCTCGTGGCTGGTCAGGGGCCGGCCGCGCCAGTTCATAGTGATGTGGCAGAACAGCCGGTGCTCGATCTTGTTCCATTTGGAGGTGCCCGGGGGTAGGTGGCAGACGGTGATGGCCAGGCCGGTCTCGGCAGCCAGGGCGGCGAGTTCGGTCTTGAAGGCGCGGCTGCGGTAGCCGTTGGATCCGCCGGCGTCGGCGGTGATCAGTAGCCGGGTCGCGGCGGGGTAGTCGCGGGTGCCGGCGTCGTGCCACCAGCGGCGGATCGATTCGACCGCGAACGCGGCGGTGTCGTGATCGGTGCCGACGTTGACCCAGCCGGTGTTCGCGGTGATGTCGTAGATGCCGTAGGGCACGGCCTTACCGACGCTGTCGCCGGGAAAGTCGTGGGTGTTGACCCTGACCGGGTCACCTGTTGGGCGCCACTCCCGGCCGGTGTTCTTGAAGTCCCCCAAAAGTTCTTTCTTCTTGGTGTCGACGCTGATCACCGGCTGCCCGCCGTCACGGTGGACGCGGGCCTGCTCATTGAGATATCGGAACTGTCCGTCACGGTCGGGATGTTGCTTGCCTTCCAAGGTCTTGGTGTTGCCCTGCAGGCTGAAACCATCTGCCCGCAACAGATCCGCAACCGTGTCGGCGGAGACCCGGTGTCCCTGAGCGGTCAGCTCACCGGCGAGGTTCCGGGTCGATTTGGTGGTCCACCGCAGCGGTGACATCGGATCTCCGCGCTCATCCGGCTCGACCAGGGCCAGTAACGCCGGAAGCAGCCCGGGATCAAGGTCGACGGCTCGTTTACGGCCCCCGCCGGGCCTGCGGGTCCGGCCCAAGGGTGCAGCACCGGCGTCGAGTTCGTCGACGCCCAGCGCGACGGTCGCTTCCCGGACCCCGGCTGCCCGCGCCACTGCGCGGATCCCGCCATGGCCCAGCACCCGTGCCTCAGCACCCATCACCAACCGGCGCTGACGCTCATCGAGATGCGGGAAGATCGCCTGGAACTTCACCACCAGCTGCTCTTGAACCTCCACCATGACGCCCATAACAGATCAACGGACCACAATCCGACAAGCTACGGGTTATTTCTCTGCAAGCCCAAACGGGGGTAGCACATTTGCTGCGGAGTGATCGACGGAGCGGCGAGTGAGTACGGCCACGCGAACCCTGGCTGCCGGTGCATCAACAGTGCCTCCGCCAGCCCGGCCCGTTCCGGTGGCGGTTGGGTATGCTCGCGGATTTTGCGGATTTTGTCGCTTAAGCACTGTCCGCCAGTTCTTGCCAAGAGCAGTTCCGGATCGCGAAGTTTGTCGCCCTGGACACAAATTGGCAGTGACTATGTTCATCGGCCAGCCGCGGACACCGGCGCCGTCTTCACCGGAGCGGTTGCACTGGCGATGGGAGGGGCCCGGCCGTGTCCCGATGTCGCCGATCAGGCGATGCGGGTCTCCTGGTCGGCCAGAGCGATGGCCAGTTGCAGCCGCGGCTGCTCGGAGGCGTTGAACGCGGTGTGCTCCAGCCGCGTGTCGAAGACATAGACGTTCCCGTCTGCCGGCACGTGGTGCATCTGCCCGCTGGCGGTTGTCAGATAGCAGAACGGGTTGGTCGCCAGAGCGACGTGCGCGCGCGGCGAGGTGTCGGCGTGCATCGTCATCACCTTGCCCGGCGCCAGCGACCGGACCCGCATCCGGCCGACTGCGAACGGCAGCTTCTGGTAAAGCTCGTAGAAGCTGGTGTCCTTCAACTGGTCGTTAAACGTGCTGAACTCGGCCTCGGCGAAGCGGCGGCGACCGGTCGTCAGGTCGTACTGGGTTTCCGCCCCGTCCCGCAACGGATCGGCGGCGCCCGGCCGGTGGGTGAAGTTCACGACGGTGGCACCGCTGCCGGCTTCCCCACCAAGATTCATCGTCGATGATCCGCTGGTAGTCCGATAGCAGTCGGTCTACGTCGAAGCCCAGCTCGTGCACTGCCATCAGGAACGGCTTGGTCCGGGCATCGGCCTCGCTGGCATCCATGGCTTGTCCTTCCGATCAAGGTAGGTACGAAGGCGCCGCCCGATCCCGCCGCGAACGCAGGGTGCCACGGAATCGGCGAAAGGCCGGCGGTATGCGGGTAACGTCCGCCCGCGATCAGACGCGAACGTTGGCTGGCGGATCCTGCCGTACGGGCTCAGCCGACGGTATCCACGACCGCGCACCGCGGGCTACTGCCAGCAGGGGGTCTCACCATGAGAGCACCCGGGTGCCCCTGCGTAGCTCTACGTCCGCGTGATGACGTGCGCGCCCGTGCGGCAACGAACCGACCAGGTTGTCGCCCGCCGAGCCCCTGTGCGTTATGCGCCGACCGGCGGCCGGGATTAGGCCGTCTCTCCGCCCAGGCCCTCGATGTGCCGGCCGAGGGCAGTCAGTCCGTCGCCGAGCGGCAGTGCGCGTTGTGCCGTGCGCCAGAACCCCTGGAGTCGGTCGGCGACCCGGGCCGAGCTCATCGACTCCGGCCTGGCCAGCTCGCAGGCCCGGGTGCCGAACATCAGGGCATCGTCGAGATCACCCATTAGGGCGCTCGCGGTGGCCAGCGAGATCACATCGAACACGTAGGACCGGCCGCCCTCGGACGAACGCAGTCGCACCGCCTCGCGGGCGTGTCCGGCCGCCTTGTCCAGGTACCCCCGGCATTGCTCGTGCTGGGCCAGTTCGATGTAGACCAGCGCCGACATGCCGTGCGGGTCAGCCTCGGCCAGCGCGAACCGGCACCACTCGGGCGCCGTGTCCGGGTCGGCGGCGGCCAGTTCGGTGGCAGCCCGGCGCATGCTGTCGCGGACATTGGCCTCCTGGCCCAGCATCGCGTACGCCCAGGCCATGTTGGCGTGCAGCACGGCCGAACTGACGGTGCAGCGCGCCTGCTGGGCCAGCATCTGCCCCAGACCGAACATCTGCAACGCACCCCGGGGGTCACGCTGGTGCAGGCTGATCCGCCCGAGGCGATAGAGCACGTTGGCCATCAGCGGGAACGCGTTGGCCCGCCGCCCGAGCACTAGGCTCTTCACCAGATGACGGCGGGCCAGATCATGCAGGTCGAGGTCGTGTGCCGACCAGCCGATCAGATTGTGCAGATCGGCCAGCGCGGCGGTCAGCTCAATCCCTACCTCCCGCGGGATCCGCGGCGCCGACATCAGACGCGAGGCCAGCCCGATATAGCCGCGGGCCGAATACAGGCAGGCGCCACCACCGAGCTCGGCGTCGAGTCTGCGATGCAGCGCCGTCACCGCACGCAAAGTCGCCACATCGTTCGCGGTGACCCGCTTGGGCGGTGGCAACGATTCCGGCGTGGGCAGCCAGCGGGCGGTGTCGGCAGGGATCGCCCCCACCGCGATGGCCGCGACAGCACCGAGCATCTCTTGGGTGTCGAGCTCACCGCGATCACCGTGCGGGGCCGGGCCGCGCAATGCGGTCGCGACATGGTCTCGGCCTAGCCCCATGTAGTGCCGTGGAATCTTCAGCCCTTCTGCGATCCGGTCGAGCACGTCGTAGTCGCACACCACCCGCTGGCGGGAGGCGATCTCCGATATTCGCCCGGCGCCGATGCGGGTGAGCGCCGACAGATACACCCAGCTGAAGCCGCGCCGATGCAGGAACCCGAAGACCGCGGCCATGTCATGACGCGCCAGGCTCGACCGTAGCGGCACCTCGCCGCAGGATGCCGTGCTCCACCACTGAGGATCGATCTCCGGTGCGGCCACATCGTCTCCCTCGTCCGGCTTAGAAGGTAGCGGCCATACGATCGGACTGTCACTATCTGTCTACTCACGGTGAGAAACCCCCGGGGCTGAGCTCACGATCGGCCTCAGCCGGGCCAAGGCAGTGGGCGGCCCGGAGGCCTGCGCAGATGCGGACCTGGGCCGTCGCAGCCGCCCGCACGGAGATCCCCATTAGGCAAACAGCAGCCACATAATCAACGGCTCTCGATGAATGGTCATCGCGAGACGAGTACCCTGCACGACTCGACAGCGAGCCCGAACGGGCCGCACAGTGGCCCGAGAAACTCCTGCGGCCAGGCACCTTGCTGCCGAGGCCGTCCAGCCTGGGCCCCGCGCCCAGGCCTGCCGACAGAGGGGGAACGCGTGCCGCACATCGACGTACCCGGCCCGGTCTGCCCGTCAGGGGGGCTCGCCGACCAGCAGCATCCTTCCGGCGTCGGCCTCGAGACGATCGTCCTCAAACCGCTCAGCGATCTCGAAGCAGCCCAGGTTCTGGCGACGCAGGCGCGATCCGGCCCGCGATATCTGGCAGCCGGCACCCCGCTGAGCCATCCTGTGGACCTTCATCGCGTACACGATGCTGTCCGGGATCTGACATTAACGCAGGCGGTGTTGCGGACTGGCCTGGCGGCGGCCGCCACCGGCGAACCGCAGTGGCAGATTGGCGCCGAGGCGCACATCTGTGCCGAGGTCCTGCCCGCGATACCCGGCCGAAGCCCTTACGCCATCCTGCGGCGGGTCGTGCTCGGCAGCCGAATCACTCTCGGACCCGCCCCACTGGTCCGCATCGTGATCGTCGACGCTGCCGACGGCGTCCTGATCTGTACCGTCGCGCACCCCGCTCTACTCGACCGCGGCCACCTGCTGCGGCTGCAGGCGCAACTCGTACGGCGGATCGCCCGGCCCCAGGACACCGCACCGCAGCACGACGGAGCCGACCGGCCGCAGGACGCAAGCCCCGATGCCGCCGCCGATGCCGCCGAGGTGCAACCGGCCCAGCCGGCGGCTGCGCCGACTCCGGCTGGCAGCTACGGGATCCTGGACCACACCGGTGCCGAACCGCTGGCTGGCTGGGCCACCACCCCGGACGTGCTGATGGCCGATGCCCTAGCCGGCGCCGACACTGGGCCCGGATGGCATCAGCGCAGCGTTCCCAGTTCCTTGGTGCACCGGCTACGCAAACGGGCCGATGCTGCCGGGCGCACGCTCGGAGATATCCTCCTGGGTGCGCACGTCAAGGCGTTGGCCCTGGCCACCGGTCGGACGGCGGTGACCGTCATCGCCGGCCCGCTCACCTGGGCGTCCTCGGCCGCCGCGGAGCCAGGCGACGACGGCGTCCGGGGAGCGGACACGACGGCGGTCGCACCGGTTGTATTCCAGCTCGCTGGCACAACCAGCTGGGACGATCTGATGGAGCGTTGCCGGCCGGCGCGGTGGCAGATGTCCGAGACGCAGGACCGGAATCGCATCGGCCCCGATCGCTCGTCGGTCGCCGACGCTGCCTTCTCGTTCGTGCACGGCCCGGCCGGCACCGTCGTGCACACCCCGTCCGACGCGAGCGTGCAGCTCGAGTTCTGTCTCACCGACGGAGACCGGATGAGTATGCGGATTGCCGCGTCCGATGCCGCCCGGCAGGGAACTCTGGCCGAACTGGCTCGGCTGCACCTAGCCACGTTGGAACACTGCCTTGACGGGCAAGCCGAGCACCGCGCTTTGCCTGCGCTGGACGCTGCCCTGCGCGAGCTGGTGATCCGCCGGTGGAACGGGGTGCAGCGCGACTACCCGGCGGATCGTTGTGTGCATCACCTGTTCGAGCAGCAGGCCGAGCGCACCCCGCACGCGGCGGCCGCCGCCGACGACAGCGGCACCATGCTGACCTACCGGCAGCTCAACCTCGCCGCGAACCGGCTCGCCTACCGGCTGCAGGACTGCGGTCTGCGGCCCGGCGGCCTGGCCGCGATCGCCGCCTGTCGCTCGGCTGGCCTCGTGGTGGCAGTGCTGGCGGTGCTGAAGACCGGGGCCGCCTACCTGCCCCTGGACCCGCGCCAGCCCAGAGACCGGCTGCGCTACCTCCTGCAGGACTCCCGCGCCGACCTGGTCGTCGCCGACGAGCGCTACCGCGACCGCATTCCCTGCGGCCACGTTCCTATCGTGCCGCTCGACGCAACCGGCCCGCTGCCAGCCGGCGCCGACGACAACCCCCGCACCCAGGCCACCCCCGGCGACCTGATGTACCTGATATACACCTCCGGATCCACCGGCATCCCCAAGGGGGTTCAGGTGCCGCACTCCGGCGTTTTGAACTACCTCGGCTGGTGTGCCGAGACGTACGCCGGGCGCAGTTCGGGAGGCGCCGCCCTGTTCTCTTCGGTGGCCTTCGACGCCGTCGTGCCCAACATCTTCGTCCCGCTGCTGCGCGGGCAGCGGGTGTACGTGCTGGACGAGACGCTGGACATGGACCAGATCGCGCAGAGGCTGGCCCGGCAGAGCCCGTTCAGTTTCCTCAAACTCACCCCCGGCCAGCTGGCTTTGCTCGCCGCGCTGCTGAGCCCGGCTCAGAGGGCGGTAAGGGAGGTTACGTCCGTTTCGGGGTGAGGGTGAACAGTCCGGGTTCGGTCTCGGTCACGAGTTTGTGGTGGACCAGGCGTTTGAGCTTCGCGCGGGTGCCTTCGACGTGTGCCGGTGTGGGTTCGATGTCGAGGGCGAGGCAGATGCCCTTGGCGCGGATGCCGTCGGGTGCGGTGCCGAGGATGGTGAGGATCTGCTGGTAGGCGGAGCTGATCACGATCGGTTCCTCGGCGGTGAACTGGGCCGCGGCGATTGTTTTCAGGGTGGTCCGGGTGGTGGCGAGGTCGGCCAGTTCACGGTCGGTGCGGTCCAGTTCGGTGGTGAGCGCGCTGATCTGCTCGCGCAGCCGCTGCGCGGTCTGCGTCGCGGTGGTCTCCTGCGCGGTGATCAGGTCGAGGATCGTGTCCAGGTGCATCAGCGGGCCCGTTACCGGTCTCGCCAGGTCGGGGTGCTGGTCCCGGTCAGGCGGCGGGCCATGTTCGCTATCGATGCCCAGAGCGTGCGGGACACGCTCGATTCCGGGCGGCTCTCGTACTCACGCGCCAGGCGGCGGTGCAGCATCAGGGTGCCGTAGACCTGCTCGACGATCCACCGCTTCTTCACCGGCACGAACCCCGGCATCGTGTCGGAGCGTTTGACGACCTCGACGTCGATACCTGTCACGGCGCCGTGGACGGCGACGTCCTGTTTGAACCCGGCGTCGACCATGGCGAGGGTGACGGTCGGGGCGTGCGCGGCGACCTTGTCCAGCAGCCGAATCCCGATGACGTTGTCGGTCACCGACGCGGCGGTCACGACCACGGCGATGATCAGCCCGAGAGCATCCACGGCCAGGCCCCGCTTACGGCCCGGAACCTTCTTCCCCGCGTCTTTGCCGGTCGTGGCAGCCGGGACGTGGTTCGCGGCCCGCACCGACTGGGTGTCCAGCACCACCATGGTCGGGTCCTCGGCCCGGCCGGCCTTCTGCCGGGCCTGGCACCGCAGCAGATCATGGATGACCGCGTCGGTGCCGTCATCACGCCACAACGCGAAGTAGTAGTAGACCACCGGCTTCTGCGGCAGGTCATGCGGCAGATACGCCCACTGGCAGCCGGTCCGGTTCTGATACAGGATCGCGTTCACGACCTCCCGCAGATCCTGCTCACCGGTCCGGCCCGCGACCGACACCCGCCCCGCCCGCCACACGTCCAGAAACGGGCCGATCAACGCCCACTGCGCATCGCTGACGTCACTCGGATACGGCTTCCGATCACCCATGAACAGGCCAACACCCCACCCCGGCCACGGGACGCGACCAAAATTCACCCTTCACGCCATCGAGTGATCACTATCTGTCATGAACCCGCAGAACGATCTCCAAACGGACTCAACGCATAGATCAACCCAAAGGATCTCGAACCACCCTCTCAGGCCGCCAGGCTGGCCGGCACCCTGGTTGTGGGCGCCGACGCGTTCCCCGCCCGGACCCTGGCCGCCTGGCGAGCCCTGGACCCGCACACCCCCGTGCTCAACGAATACGGCCCCACCGAGGCGTCGGTCGGCAACTGCGTGTACCGCATCGAGGGCACGCCGCCCGCCGAGATGGTACCGATCGGCCGGCCCATCCCCAATACCAGCATGTACGTGCTCGACCAGGCCGGCGATCCGGTGTCGGTCGGGGTAGCCGGCGAGCTGTATATCGGCGGTGCCTGCGTGGTGCGCGGCTACGCCGGCCGTGAACAGCTGACCCGGCAACGGTTCTTACCTAACCCGTTCGCCGGCGCCACGCACGCGGTGATGTACCGCACCGGCGACTTGGGTCGATGGCTTCCATCCGGGCAACTGGACTTTCTCGGCCGTATCGACGATCAGGTCAAGATCCGCGGGTATCGGGTCGAGCCGGCCGAGATCGAAGCGGCGCTGGTCCGTCACCCGTCGATCAGCGCCGCCGTGGTCACGGCCGACGGCCCGGACCGCACCCGGCTGACCCTGACCGGCTACTACGTTGCCGCGCGAGCACTGAATCCCTCGGACGTGCGCGAGCACCTGAGCGCCCTTGTGCCGGACTATCTGATCCCGGCGCAGCTGATGCAGATCGACGCAGTCCCGCTCAACGCCAACGGCAAGGTCGACCGGCCGGCCCTGCCCACCCCGGCCCGGCCGGCCACGCCGGCGCAGCCGAACGCCAGCCCGAACGCAACCGCCGCCGCGGCGAATGCACCACGGCCCAGCGCGGACCCGGACGCGATGGCGGTCGTGCTGGCCTGGCACCGCGTCTACGGCACCATCCCGCACGCCGGTACCCGCGTGCGAGAACCATCTGCCCCGGCTGGTCGGCTGCTGCGCTTGGCCGGGGTGCTGCACCAGGACACCGCCCTCGGACTGGACGCCTTGCTGGCCGCCGTCGCCGGCAGCGACACGTTCGTCCATCTGTGCGCAGCCGTCGCGGCGGCACGCGCCGGCTCCGGCTGACGCAGCCGAGCAACCGCGCCGGGCGAGCGCCCGGCCAGCCCTCGCCTACGGCACTCGCCGCCGAACCGGAGGATGAGCCATGACCCGCCCCCCGTTCGTGACCGCCTCACACGTCGCTGCCCCGATCGCCACTTCGACCCCGGTCGTGCCGGGACCCGGCGCGCCGGGGGAACCAGAGGTCAACGGGCCGCGCCTGCTGGAACTGTTGCGGGACCTGGCGGCGATCGGCCGCGACCCGGCCGGCGGAATCACCCGGCCCGGCTTCAGCGCGGCGCTCGTCGAAGCCACCACCGCGGTCGCCGCCGCCGCCCAAGAAGCCGGGCTCATCGCCCGCATCGACGCGGCCGGCAACTTGCTGGTCAGCCGGAACCCGGTTCCCGCCGACCGGCCGGTCCTGCTGATCGGATCTCACCTCGACACCGTGGTCAACGGCGGCTGGCTCGACGGCGCCTACGGCGTCGCCGCCGGTCTGGAGGTGCTGCGCACCCTCGCCGAGCACCGCATCGGCACCGGCGGTTTCGAGGTTGCCGTGGTGGCCTTTGCCAATGAAGAGGGCGCGCTGTTCCCGCAGGCGTTCTGGGGATCGCTGGCCCTAGCCGGACATCTGAATGCATTACCGGCCGATCCGACCGGCTACCACGGGCAACCCCTGCGGCCAGCGCTGGCCGCCGCCGGGGGAGACCTCGACGCCCTCCCGCAGGCCAGCTGGCGTGCGTCGCAATTGGTCGGCTATCTCGAGATGCACATCGAACAGGGCCCGGTCTTGACCGGCGACGGTGTCGCGATCGGCGTCGTCGACGCGATCGTCGGACGTACCCTGCTGCAGGCCGAACTGACCGGCGTCGCCGGACACGCCGGCACCACCCCGATGAATCGGCGCCACGATCCGCTGCCGGCCGCCGCCGAACTGGTGCTGTTCACCGCCGCCCTCCCGTCCGGGCAACACTGCCAGGTGGCCACCGTCGGACGCCTAGAGGTCACTCCCAACTCGGCCAACACCATTGCTGGCACCGTACGGATGACGGTCGACCTGCGTGACGCCGACCCCGGCCGGCTCGACAACGCCGAACGGCAGACGCGCACCTTCACCGACGACCTGGCTCACAGGCACGGCCTGAACGTCACCTGCACGCGGCTCGCCGCCTCCCGGCCCGCCCGGATGGACCCCGGACTGCAGGATCAGATCGCGGCCGCCGCCGCCGACGCCGGGCTCAGCCATCTCCGACTGACCAGCGGAGCCGGACACGATGCACAGATCATGGCAACACGCACCCCCACCGCAATGATCTTCGTGCCGAGCGTCGGCGGTGTCAGCCACGTCCCGGACGAAAACACCGACGACGACGACCTCATCCACGGCGCCTGCGTGCTGCTGCGCACCGTACGGCGGCTGGCCGCCCGATGAACGATCCCCGCCTCGTCATTCGCGTCCGCTGGGACGTTTATCCTCGCGCGTCCCACGACGACACGTCTCACGGTGCACGCCCACGTAGTTACTCGACACCGCCCAGCAAACCACGCAGAGTGTCTGGCATGCATTGATGGGTTACGTACGCCGCCGGACACCGGCCGTGTCCGGACCCGACGGCCACCCGGCCCGGCCGGGCCGCGACCATCAGGCCGCGAACTAGCCGACCGGTATCGACGGCCGCAGGAAGGCGCCGAAACGTTCAGCCGTCCCGAAGGAGAACGCATGAGCGTCGATGCGGCGCCCCGACCGGAGTCGGCAGTGCAGCACGAGAAGGAATTTCTCTCCTCGCCGGTGCTCAGTGCTTGGCGTTCCGCCTTTCCCGAGCCGGGAGCCCCCGGCGGCCCACCGGCTATCGCCGGGCACACTGTCTGCGGCCTCGAGCAGTGGCGGCAACTCAGCCGCGAGACCGAGCCGTATGAGCTGGCCCGCACCGTTCTGGCCGTCACGCTGGCAGTCAACGCCGGCACCCCGCAGATCGCGCTGACCACAACCGGCGCAGACAGCGGCGCCAGTGGCCTGCGGACCTTGCAGATCGACCCGGACGCCACCCTGACAGGCCTCGCCGGCAGCTGGTGCGAGCGGACCGCGGGCGGCGAACTGCAGCAGCGGATCGAAGCCGCCTTGCTGCCGCACCTGCAATGGACCGGCAACGAAGAGGAGACTGGGACGGCGCCCGGCACTGCCGGAAACCAGACAGACGAGGCGCCCAGTGTCGGACCGCTGTCGTGCGAGATCACCACCACGGCCGACGGCATCGGCTGGACGCTGCGCGCCCGGCCCGACATCGCCTCCCGGGCCGCCCTGCGCGCTCTACTCGAACAAATCCGCAGCACCTTCGAGACACTCACGATAAGACCGGGCACGACCGTACGCGAGCTGGCCGGGCGGTTGCACAGTCTCGACCGCACGATCGCCGTGTTCGGCGAGCCCGACTTCAGCGCCGGCCGTAGCGCGCTGCACGCCTGGGGGCAGGCTGTCGGGATCGGCGTCACTGCGATCCGCGTCGAACCCGAACAGATCCACGGCCGCACGAACACCCCGGACAGCTCCTGGCCCCGACCACAGCAGCGCCGCGCGAACCTGCTGGTGCTGGCGCCGGACAGCTGCCCCGCCGCGCAGCCAGCACCACATCCCGAACTGACGGCGATCCTTCCCGACGGCCGGCCGATCGCGGCGTTGAACACCAACGAAACCCATGAGCTGTTCGACGAGATCGTCGTGCGGCGACGCTATCTACGCCATGGCCTAGACATCGCCGACGGTGACCTGGTCGTAGATGCCGGCGCCAACATCGGCATCTTCGCCCTGTTCGCCGCCGCATCCGCCGCCGGGGTGCAGGTAGCGGCCTTCGAACCTGCCCCTGCCGTCGCAGACCGGTTGCATGCCAACCTCGACGCCTACGGCATCAACGCCACGGTGCACCGTGCGGCGCTCGGCGCAGCCGCCGGAACCCGGACCCTGACCTTCTACCCGCACTCCACCCTGCAGTCAGGCTTCCACACCGACGCCGGGGCGGATCGCGCCGTAGTCCGCCGCTACGCCGGCGCACAGGCTCGCCGCCGCGCTGGGCACGACCGGCAGCTCGCCGACGAGCTCTCGCATCTGCTCGAGCCAGCGATCGCCGGCACCACCGACGCACCGCAACAGATCCAGGCTCCAGTCGTACGGCTCTCGGACGTCATCTGCGACGCGAAGATCACCACGATTGGCCTGCTGAAGATCGACGTGGAACGGGCCGAGGAGGACGTCCTCGCCGGGATCGACGAGCAGCACTGGCCGATGATCCGTCAGGTTGTCGCCGAGGTTCACGACATCGGCGGGCGCCTCGCTCGCATCACTGCCCTGCTGCAGCAACGCGGCCTGCACACCGTCGTCGAGCAGGACGAGATGTTCGACGGCACCGAGATTTTCATGGTGTACGCCCGCCGGCCCGGAACATCGCCGCGGCCCCGGTGGCTCACCGACGGGCTCGAGACCGCCGAACGCTGGCGCCGCAATTCACCGGACCCGCTGTACGTGACCGCGTCGATCCGTAGCCGTCTGCAGGGCGCCGCCCACCTCGAGCTGCTGCGCCGCGAGAGCAGCACAGCCGGCCTGCACTGGATTGAACCGGCCACCGCAGAAGCCAGCACCGAGCCGCCACTGGCCTGGGCCGAAGGTGTGCTACGTGAAATGACTGCCACGCAGCGGTCGGTCCTCAAAGCACTGGTCGTCGACGCCGACAACTTGCTGTGGGCCGGTGTCTGCGGCGAGATCGGACCGCAGAACGTCACCGTCACCGGGCCCTACCTGCAGATCCAGCACCTGCTGCTCGAACAACGGCGCCTGGGCCGGCACCTGTGCCTGTGCAGCCGCAACAACCTCGACGACGTGCACGCCACGTTCGCCGCCCACCCCGAGATGCCGCTGCGCCTGGACGACTTCGCCGTCGTACAGGTCGGCTGGGGCCGTAAGTCGCAGGCCGTGACCCAGATCGCCGACACCCTCGGCTTCGCCCCCGCCGCCTTGGCCTTCCTCGACGACAGCCCGGCCGAACGCGCCGAGGTCGCTCTCGCTCACCCGCAGGTGACCGTCGTCGATCTGCCGGACGACCCGGACGGCTTCCCGGCGGCGATCCGCGCCACCTGGCAACTGCAGCCCGCAGCAGGTCTCACCGACGAGGACCGCGGCCGCGCCCGGATGCTGGCCGAGGAAACCCGCCGGCAGGCTGCCGCCGCGCAGCTGAGCACCACCGCGGACTTCCTGGAATACCTCGGCCTGCAGGTAACTGTGGAGCATGCCGCCGAAGCCGACGCCGAACGGATCAGCCAGCTGACTGCCCGGACCACCCAGTTCAACATGGCGCTGCGCCCGCGGCCCCCCGCCGCCATCCGGTCCATGATCGCCTCCGGGGCGAGTCTGTTGACGGTCCGGGTCAGCGACCGCTTCGGCGACTACGGCCTGGTCGGCGTCCTGAGTGCCGAACCGTCCGGCAGCACCCTGCACGTGCAAGACATGCTGCTGAGCTGCCGGGCACTGGGCCGCAACGTCGAATGGGCCATGCTGCGCGCGCTCGGGGAACTTGCCTCCAGCCAGGGCTTGACCACCATCACCATCGACACCACCCCCGGGCCCCGCAACGTCCCCGCCCGCGACTTCCTCACCGCCGCCCTCGACCGCTACCCGGCCCCCGGCATCACCGGCGGCCTGGTGGACGCGGCCGCCGCAGCCACCCTGCCCTGGCGGCAAATCGACTTCCGGCGGGATCCCCAAACCGCCGCGGCCGTGACTACAGCCACGATCGCGACCTCCGAAGACACTGAGGCCACCCCTCCCGCGGCGGCAGCCCCGAACCGCCCAAAGTTGCCGGTCGCCGACCAGCCGATCTGGCCGGTCTCCACCGCCGCCGCGCAGGACGCCGCCCGGACCCTGCGCCGTCCGGGCACACCGGTGTCCGCAATGTTCAGCCCACCGCAGGGAACTCAGGAAAAGGACACCGCCCACCTCTGGGAGAACGTGCTCGGCATCGCCCCGATCGGCCGACACGACGACCTGTTCGTCCTGGGCTGCGACTCGGTGACCATCGCCTTGATCTGCGCTTCGATGCGCCAGGGCGGCATCGCAGCCAGCTTCGCGGACCTGATCGAGCACCCGACCGTGGCCCGGCTCACCGACCACCTGACCCGCACCCCGCCCGAGCAGCCCACACCCCCCAGCCCCGTCCCGCAACCGGGCTCAGCGACAGCAGAGCCGCCCAGGCCGGGACAACCGGACCGGCCACCGGCCGAGGGGCCGGTCGGCCCGCGCGATGACGCTCTCCTCGCCTCCGGCGGCCAGCAGCGCATCTGGGCGGCCGAAGCCATCGGCGGACGCGGCAACGCCCAGATCATCCCGCTCGTGCACCGCATCACCGGCCCCCTTGACATCCCCCGGCTACGCGACGCCCTGAACTTCACGATCGAGCGACGCGATGCGCTACGCAGCGTTCTGATCGAACACGACAGCCAGCTCATCCTGCAAATCAACCCCGCGACACCGATCGACTTGCCCGTCATCGACCTCACCGATCCCGCCACCGACCGGGCACAGGCCATCGACGCGGCGGCCCGACAGTTCTACGCTCGCCCGTTCGCCCTCGACCGCGACCCGATGCTGCGCAGCACCCTGCTGCGGCTCGGCCCCCGCGACTACCTGCTACTGACCGCCGTGCACCACAGCGCCGCCGACGGATTCTCGACCGACCTGATCCTCCAGGACATCAGCGCCGCCTACACCGGCGGACCGGCGCCGGCAACCCTGCCCCTCGCAGGAGCCTTCGCCAGCTACGCCCGCCGGGCCGCGGCCGTCCGGCAGGACGACGAACTGCGCCAGCGCGCCGACCGGCGCCGAGCAGCGCTGCCCCGCTTTAGCGCACCCTGGTCCGGATCGAGCGGCATGCCGGTCGCCGCCCGCCATGTCAGGACGCCGCTGAGCGCCGCCCTGACCGCGGCCGCCGCACACACGGCCCGCACCCACGCCACCACACCCCTGAGCGTATACCTGGCCGCCCACCAACTGCTGCTCGCTGCCCTCGGCGGAGCGCGGGACATCATCACCGGCTGCCCGGTCGCCGCACGGGAGGACCAGGACCTGACCGGCACCGTCGGATTCATCGCCAACCTGGTGCCAGTCGCCGCCCACATCGACGACACCGACAGCCTCGGCGACTACCTCGACACCACCGCCGACCAAGTCGCCGCCGCCCTGCGCGACGCCGACATCCCGTACGCGATCCTGAGCGCCGGACACTCCCCGTCCCCAGCCGGCTTCGACACCCTGTTCACCCTGCAACCGGAACCAGCCCACCCGCTGACCGTGACCGGCTGCGCAGTCAGCAGCAGCGAACCCGCCATCTGGCCGCTGCCCTACTCGCTGATGGTCGACGTCCAGCAAGGACCGGCCGAGGCCAGTCTGCTGGTGCGTTTCGACGCCCACGCGATCCACCCGGTGCCCCCGGACCAGCTCACCACTGCGTACCCGCTGACACTGGCCGCACTGTGCACCCTGCCCGGCATGCGTATCGGCCAGTTCCGGCAACTACTGAACCCCCACCGCGACGCCGCCGGCCTGATCCGCGACCGCCTGCACCGCGCCACCGCGACGCCGGACGGCAGCCGCTCACTGCCCTAAGCATGAGCCGCAGCAGCGACTGACAGCTCGCAAGACCTGGACCAGCACTCGGGAAGGAACACTTAGGTGACCGACAATTCCGCCACCGCTGCGATCGTGTGGTCGCTGGCCGCCGGAGGCGCCACGGCGCTGCGACCGGCGCTGGCCCCCCAACACCTCGCCCCGCGGCCACCGCGGCCGACCGGCCCGCTCTGCCGAGTGCGTCTGACCGGTTTGATCGATCCCGCCCGGCTGCAGGACGCGGTCACCGCCATGTTCGCCACCCACCCGGCGCTGCGCCAGCAGCTGATCGACACCCCGGCCGGGCCGTGCCTGCTGACGAGCGACCACGTCAGCCCCAGTCCCGCGGCAGACGTATCCGCTGAACCGGCACCCGGCCCGCTGGCGCAGCTGGTTCGGGAAACCGACGGCAGCTTCCATCTGACACTTACCCCGGGACCCTGCTCTGTTGACGAAACCGGGCTGCTGCGCGCAGTGACCACCGCCGGCACCGTCTACCGCGGTGAGCTGCCTGAGCCGGAGAGCATCAGCCCGCAGACCGCCGACGAATTCCTCGCAGGTCTGCGGGAAGACCCCGCCGCCGCGGGGCAGCGCCTGCACTGGCGCGGCTACGAGCAGGACCTGCTCGCGCCGCAGCTGAGCCGGGCGCTGATGCTGCACGCCACCAGCCGCCCCTGCGTTTCGACCCCGGTTCCGATCGATGCAGCCGACCAGCAGGCGTTGCGCCGGGCCGCCGCCGATCTGGGCATCGGCGTCGACGCGATCGTGCTGGCGGTGTGGCGCGCGTTGCTGCTGCGCGTCGCTCCCGATGAGAACGGATCGCTGGCCCTGTTCGTGCCCGGGCCCGCCGGTCAGCTGCCCGGCGTCGTCGGGCAGCTGGGGCGCCGTGTACCGCTGCCGATCCACGTCCCGGGCAACACCGCCGGCGGCGCTCTGCTGCCCGCCACCGCGGCTGAGATCGCTGAAAGGCACGAGAGCGGTGACTTTTTCGCCGGCGCGCCTGCCGGCGGCTGGACCGTCGGGCTGCACACGATCACCCACCCCGGACCCGCCTTCGGCCCGGAGGTCGCCGCAACGGTGCTGGAATGCTTCGCACCGGTCGAAGCGGTCCGGCTCGACCTGCGGCTGCTCGACACCGGCACCCAGCTGAACCTCAATGTGCTCGAGAGCGACGACGCCGGGCGGCCAGCCCGCACCGCGACGCTGGGCACCCTGCTGGCGGCGATGCTGCACCGGGCCGCGCACCACCCGGGCGAGCGGATCGAGGTCCCCGAGGCCCTTGCCGCAGCGCCGCTACACGGGCAGCAGCACACTGTTGACGGCACGCTGATCTCCGCCTTCATCGATCAGGCCGGCCGTACCCCACGGGCGGTCGCCGCCCGCGACGACCAACGGCAGCTCACCTACGACGACCTGCTGACCGAGGTGCTGCGGCTGAGTGGCCTGCTTGCCCGCTTCGGAATTCAGCGCGGTGAGCGGATCGCGGTCTTCATGAACCGGCACGTACACCTGCTGGTCTCGGCGCTGGCCGTCATGCACCGCGGCGCCGCCTTCGTCCCGATCGACCTCGCTCAGCCGCCGGCCCGGGTCGCGGAACTACTCAAAGACGCAGGCCCGGCCCTGGTACTGATCGACCGCACCGCCGCCGGTACCCTTCCCGGCGGTTGGCACTCCCACTTCGTAGACGACTCGATCCCGGTCTCGCTCGACACCGGCCCAGAAGAGATCGACCGACCGGCCGGGCCCAGCGACACGGCCTACGTCATCTACACCTCCGGCTCGACCGGCATCCCCAAAGGCGTACCGATCCGCCACGGCGCCCTGGTCAACTATCTGCAGTGGGCGGCACGCTGCTACGACACCGATGTCGGCACCGGCACCTTGGTGCACTCGTCGATCGCCGTTGACATGACGATCACCAGCCTGTTCTTGCCGCTGCTGACCGGCGGCACGGTCACCCTGCTGCCCTCCGACGAACCGGCCGACCTGGTCACCGCGCTACGCGCCAGCCGGGACCTGAGCCCACTCAAACTCACCCCGGGCGGGCTAAGGCTAGTGAACTCCCTGATGGAGCCTGCTGAGCTGAGCCGAGCCGTAGCACACCTGGTCATAGGCGGGGAACAACTGGGCCGGCAGGTCCTCGCGGACCTACCCGCCGGGTTGAAAGTCACCAATGAGTACGGGCCGACCGAGGCCACCGTCGGCTGCTGCGCTCACACTTTCGAAGCCGGCGATGACACCGGTGACCCCGTCGCGATCGGCCTGCCCATCTGGAACACCGAGCTATCGGTGCAGACCGCCGACGGTCGCCCGGCGCTGCCCGGCATCGCCGGGGAGCTGGTCGTCACCGGCGCCGGAGTCACCGAGGGCTACCTCAACTCCGGCACCGACCTGTCCGCCAAGTTCTCCGTCACCGCCGCCGGCGAGAACTCCTACCGCACCGGCGACCTGGTGTTCCGGCGCCCGGACGGGCTGCTGCAGATGACCGGCCGCCTCGACGATCAGCTGAAGATCCGCGGATACCGGGTAGAGCCCGCCGAGATCGAAAGCGTGCTGACCAGTGCGCTCGGGGTGTCCGCCGCGGCGGTGGTCGTCACCACCGCCGCCGGCGGCCAGGTCTTGACCGCCTTCCTGGTACCTGGCCCTGGTGCCCCGGACGATCTGGCCGAGCAGGCGCGCGCCGCCGCGCAGACGCGGCTGGCGTTCTACGCCCGGCCCGACCGGATCGTCGTGCTCGAACAGCTGCCCCTGCTCCGCAGCGGGAAAGTCGACCGGCAGGCGCTGGGGCACTGGCAGCCCGACGCGGACGCCGGCGGCGCTCCCATCGAACCTGGCGACCCCATTCTGTCCACGTTGTCCACACTGTGGGAGGAACTTCTCGGCACCGCCCCGCAGGGCCTGGACGCCAACTTCTTCGCCGCCGGCGCCGATTCCATCACCGCGGTCATGCTGACCGCCCGCGCCAGCCGACACGGCTTGAGACTGGCCGTGCGCGACGTGATGGAACAACGCACCCTGCGCGCGATAGCCTCCGCCACCCGCGGCGCAGCGCCGCGGCGGGCCGCGGTGGACGGGCCTGTCCCGCTCAGCGCCCACCAGCGGGGGGTGCTCACCAACTCTGCGGCGCCGTGGGACGGCTGGACCCTGCGCTGGATCGCCGAACTGCCCGCCGGCACCGAGCCGCAGGATCTGCAGGACGCCACGACGGCCGTGCTGCACGAGCACCCGGCTCTGCGCACCGTATTCACCCCTGGCCTGCAATGGCGTGCCCGGACCACCGAACCGCCGCCGGTGGTCATCGAGACCGCCGATCTGAGCGGGCTGGCCGGCTGGGACCGCGACCACGCGGTCGCTGAGGTGCTGCGCCGCTGTGAGCGCCTGATCGACCTGCAGTCGCGGCTGTTACAGGTCGCTCTGCTGCGCGACGGGGACACCCGACAGGCCGCGATCGTCGCCCACCACCTGGCCTGCGACGTGGTCTCCCTGCAACACATCGCCGCCCGCCTCGCCGAACCCGCCACCGGACGCCCCCAGCCAGACGAAGCGGTCGACGACGGCTACCTGGACTGGCTCGAGCACAGTGCCGCCGGTTTCCCGACCTGGTTCCCCGGCCCGCAGCCGGGCGCCGCTCGCCCGAGCGTGCACACCACCTCGCTACCGGCCGAGCAGTCCCGGCAACTGCTGGCCGCTTTTCCCGGCCGCGCCGCCGCAGCGGTACTGGCTGCGCTGACCGTCCGCGCCGTCACCGACATACGCCCCGATCTGTCCGCCGCCGCCTGCGTTGAGCTGCACGGCCGCGATAGCCTCGCCACCGACCTAGCCGGCGCCGTCGGCTGGTTCACCGAGTTCCGGCCCCTGTCCACCTCGATCGCAGCCCTCGATGACCTGCCGACGCTGAGTGCCACCTGGACAGCGCAGCTGAACCAGCCCGCCCCGGCTAAGAGCCTCGTGCACCTGCCACCGATCGCCGTGAACTACCTCGGCGAACTGGCTGCAGCACACCCCGACCTCGCCAGTCAGGGAGCCCCACCGGCCCTATTCCCGCTGGAGGTCGTGGCCTGGATGCACGCCGACGGGTTGCAGGTGCGCTGGCGCTACGACACCACCTTCATACCGGCTGCCGTGCTGGACCGCATCTCGTACTCACTGCACCGGCACGCCGCCGACCTGGCCACCACCACCGCCCGCCCGGCAGTACCCGGCGCCAGCGATATCGACCCGGCCGATCTGCAACGCATCGTCGACTCCTTTGAAGGATGAGCGCATGACGCAGGCCACCATCACTGCGATCCATCCCACCACGGCGGTGCAGCAAGGCTTCATCCTCAGCGCCCTGGCCGACGGTCAGAGCACCGACGAGGCCCTGTTCGTCGAACAGGCGGTGCTGCCGCTGGACGGCCCTCTCGACCCGCAGCGGCTGCAGAACGCCGTCGAGGCCATGGTTGCCGCGCATGAGATCCTGCGCACCGGTTTCGCCTGGGAACTGACCGGCGCACCCCGCCAGGTCGTCACCGCCACCGCCAGGGTGCCGCTGCAGATCCTCGACAGCCGCGGCCACGACACCACCCAGCAGCAGGACGGGCTCGAAAACTTGCTGGCCGGGCAACGCCGCACCCCGTTCGACCTGACCCGGCCGCCCCTGCTGCGGTTGGCCCTGCAGCACCTCGGCGACCAGCGGCACCGTCTGATCTGGACGCACCACCACGCCATCCTCGACGGCTGGGCCCAGCTGCACCTGGTACAGGACCTGATCGGTCGCTACCACGACGGCGCAGCGGCAGCCGAACCCGCCGGGCAGCACGACATCACACCGTTCGGCGCATACGCGCGTTGGCTATCGGGGCAGGACGACAGCGCCCACCGCCGCTACTGGAACCAGCAGTTGGCCGGCTACCGCCCGCTGAACGAGCCGCAGCGCAGAAACCTGGCCAGCGGTGAACCACGCTTCGGCCACCACCGGCTCACCCTTTCACCTCAGCAGAGCGCCCAACTGCACCGCGATGCCCGACGGCTGGCTACCACCCCCGCCACCCTGTTGATCGGCAGTTGGGCACTGATCTGCGCCCGGCTGCGCCGCCGCCAGGACATCGCCGTGGGCGTCACCGTCTCCGGGCGCAGCGGAGCGTTCCCGGACGACGAAGCCCTGATCGGTCCGCTGGCCGGCACCGTCGCCGTCCGCGTGGACACCGGCCCGCAGGCCGCGACCGGATCGTGGCTGCACGAGCTGACGAACCGGCTCGTCGAAGCCGACGAGCACACCCCCATCGACCCCGGCGTCCTGCACCACGCCGCCGGCGCCACCGCCGGTACCCGCCTGTACGACAGCGTCATCTCGATCGCCAACTACCCTTTACGGACCGGTGGCGGCGCACCCGGCGAACTCACCCTCGACCTTGGCGGGGTGCGAGGCGAAGGCGGCCGGACCCGCAGCAGCCTCGCGGTGGTCGCGGAACTGTTCGATGGCGTCACCCTGCGGCTAATCGCCGACCGCAGCACCGTCCCCGACGGACTGGCCAACGCCGTGCTGCGCGCCCTGCCGAACGTGCTGACCCGGCTCGGTGGCAATAACCTGGGCACCCTCGCCGCCGCCCTCGAGGTCCTCGACGATCTGCCGCAGTTTGCCGAACAGGACCGGATCGACGCGGCTGGTCCGGTGCCTGGCACTCACGACCTGGTCCTGACCATCGCGGCCCAGTTCACCGACATCCTGGGTCGCCCGGCCGGGCCCGGCACCGACTTCTTCGCCGCGCACGGCCACTCCCTACTCGCGCTGCGTCTGCTGGCCCGGCTGCGCGACACCCTCGCCGTCGGCCTCACCCTCAAGGACCTGATCACGTATCCGTCCCCGACGGCGTTAGCCGAGCGGATTCGGGAGCTGTTGGGCGGTGCCCCCGACGCGGCCGAGCCGCTGCCGGACCTGATCCCGGACCCGGATGCCGGCGCCAAGCCGTTCCCGCTGACCGGCATCCAGCAGGCCTACTGGACCGGACGCACCGGCGACTTCGCCCTCGGCGGTGTCGACTCGCACCTCTACACCGAAGCGGACCTGCCCGGCCTGGACCTCGAACGGCTGGAGTCCGTCTGGCAGCAACTGATCGCACGGCATCCCATGCTGCGCTGCCAGATCACCGGCGACGGCCGCCAGCAAATCCTCGAAGACGTGCCCGCCTACCGCATCGATCGCCATGACCTGCGCACCAGCACACCGCAGAACGCCGAGCAGGCAACTGCCGGTATCCGGGAACGTCTGGCCCACGCGCATCGCGACCCCGGCCGGTGGCCGCTGTTCGCCGTCGAGGCAGCCCTGCTGCCCGACAGCGCGACTCGCCTGTTCATCAGCGTCGACATGCTCATCGGTGACGCCCTCAGCTGGCAAATTCTCTACCAGGAAGCCCGCACCCTCTACGACGAACAGGCGGCCGAACTTCCCGCCCTGCAGCTGAGCTTTGCCGACTGCGTGCGCTACCTCGACACGCTGCGCGGCAGCGGCCGCTACGGCGCAGACCGCGACTTCTGGCGGTCCCGGCTTCCTGAGCTGCCCGATGCCCCGGCCCTGCCGATCGAGTCGGCCGAAGGCGAACCACGTTTCACCCGCCACCAGCTGCGCCGCAGCGCCGCCGACCTGGCCGGCCTGCGCGCCGTGGCCGCCGCGCACGGCGCCACCCTGTCCGTGCTGCTAATGAGCGTCTTCGCCGACAACCTGCATCGGTTTACCGGCAGCGACCGGTTTCTACTCAACACCACGGTTTACCACAGGCCTCCGGTACATCCGCAGATCACTGCGGTCGTCGGTGACTTTACCTCCACAGTGCTGACCGACGTGCGGCTCGACGAGCCCGTGTTCGCTGACCGGCTGCGTGCCGCGCAACGCCGGCTGTGGATCGACCTTGACCACGTGCTCTACAGCGGCGTGGACGTCCTGCGGGATTTGGCCGAGTGGCGCGGTGACCGCACCGGCGCGACCGCGCCAGTCGTGTTCACCAGCACCCTCGACGTGACCCGCGATGACCCCGGTGGCCGCCCGCTGCCCGGCACCATCGGCTACGGGCTGGGACAGACCCCGCAGGTGATTCTGGACTACCAGACCTACGAGGCCGACGGCGAACTGGTCATCAACTTCGACTACCGCGACGGTGTGCTGCCCGAGGGCTACGTCGATGCGCTGGCCGCCGAGCACGCCGCCGCCCTGCAGGCGCTGATCGACGACCCCGCCGCTGCCGGGCGCCGCCAGCTGACCGAGGCCGGCACAGTGCCGGTACTCGCCGAGCCGCTCGGGGCGCCCCAACTGCTGCACGAGCCGGTCCTGCGCCAAGGCGTCGCCGACCCGGCCCGCACTGCTGTCATCTGCGACGGCGTGCGCACCAGCTACGGTCAGCTGCTGCGCGACGCCCACCGGATCGCCGACAACATCACCGCCTCGTGCGCGCCTGGGGAACTGGTCGCCCTGCTGTTTCACCCCGGCGCCGAGCAGGTCGCCGCCGCCTTGGGCACCCTCATCGCCGGCTGCGCCTTCGTCCCGCTCAACGCCGGCTGGCCACAGCAACGCATCGACGACCTGCTGAACGCCGCCGACGCCCGCACCGTGGTCACCACCGAGCCGGTCGCGGCCGCCACGACACTGCCGGAGAAGATCACCGCCATCGTGGCCGGACCGCACAGCCCTGCCACCTTCGCGCCCGGCGACACCGAACCGGAGCCCACCACGCCTGGCGACACCGATGCTGCCGCCGGGCGGCGGGACGCGGGGCCGGGCGATCTGGCCTACGTCATCTACACCTCCGGCTCCACCGGCAAACCCAAAGGTGTGATGATCTCCCACCAGGGGGCGCTCAACACGATCCTGGACATCAACCAGCGCTTCGCGATCACCGCCGACGACCGGGTCCTGGCTGTCTCACCGTTCACGTTCGACCTGGCCATCTATGACCTGTTCGGGCTGCTCGCCGCTGGCGGCACGATGGTGATCCCCACCGCGGCGCAGCGCACCGACCCCGCGGCCCTGATCAACCTGATCCACACCGAAGACGTCACCGTGTGGAATTCGGTACCGGTTCTGATGGACCTGCTGACCGGCGCCCTGCCGGCCGGCTCGGACGCCGTGGAGTCCCTGCGGGTCTGCCTGCTCAGCGGCGACTGGATCCCGCTGCACCTGCCCGACGTCGTCCGCGCCGCCGCCCCGGGCTGCCACGTGATCAGCCTCGGCGGCGCCACCGAAGGATCAATCTGGTCGGTGCTCTACGAGATCGGTGAACTCGACGAACGGTGGACGAGCATCCCGTACGGCACCGCCATGTCCGGGCAGAGCATCCAGGCCCTCGACGACCAGCTGCGCCCGTGCCCGGTCTGGGTGCCCGGGCAACTGCACATCGGCGGGCATGGCACCGCTCTGGGCTACTGGCGGGCCGAGGAGCTGACCGATCAGGCGTTCGTCTTCGACGGGCGCACCGGAGGGCGGCTGTATCGCACCGGTGACTGGGGACGGCTGCTGCCTGACGGCACCCTAGAGTTCCTCGGCCGCCGCGACGACCAGGTCAAGATCCGCGGATACCGGGTGGAGCTTCGGGAGGTCGAATCCGCGCTGGCCGCCGTCGACGGCGTGCGCCAGGCAGCCGTCGTCGCGGTCGGCGGGCGCACCGACCGAAGACTGGCCGGCTTCGTCGTCACCGACTGCGACCCGGCTGCTGTCCGCGAACACCTCAGCCGCGTTCTGCCCGCCCACATGCTGCCTGCGACACTCGCGGTTCTGGACGAGTTGCCGGTGAACGCCACCAGCAAAGTCGACCGCAAAGCTCTGACCGTGCTCGCCGCCCGTACCGAACCCGCCACCCCCACCGGCTCCGCTGGTAGTGGTGGTGCCGGGAACGGCTCCGGCGCTGGGGCCGGTGGGCAGCATCAGGCTCAGGCGGCCGGCACGGGCAGTGCGGCCGAGCAGGCCGTGCTTCAGCAGTTGCACGCCCTGCTGGGAGAGTACCCCGCAGCGGACGACGACCTGCTCGACCGCGGCCTGACCTCGGTCGACGCCATCCGGCTGGCCAACCTGGTCGAGAAGCACACCGGGCAGCGGCCGAGCCTGAAAACCTTCTACACCGAGCCGACCCTGCGCACCCTGCTGCACGGCAGCGACTGGGAAAGCGCCCCCACACCACAGCGGACCGGCGGCCGGGGCCCGTGGGACGGCTGGCAACTGCTGCAGGACACTGAAGCCCGGGCGGCGTTCCGGGCCGGGCGCCCGCACCACGGCGACGCCCCGGCCGAGCGGGTACTGCCCGCCCGGGAACCGGCCGACCTGCCTGAACGCCGGCTGCGGCGCAGCCCCCGCACCTTTTCCCCGCGCGCCGTCGCCGGACGGGACCTGTCCACCCTGCTGGACTGCCTGCGCCGGGTCGACCTGGGTGATCGCCTGGCCCACGGCTACCCGTCCGCCGGAGGCCTCTACCCGGTCACCGTACGGGTGAACGTGCGTCCGGGCCGCGTCGACGGCGTTCCCGGCGGCCTCTACACATACCATCCCGACGCCCACGACCTGATCCTGCACCTGTCCGGTGTCGACCTCGACCAGGACATCCACCTGGGAGACGTCAACCGGCCGGTCGCCGCTAGCGCCGCGTTCACCCTGTTCTTGACCGCCGACCCGGCTGACATCGCCCCGCTGTATGGCCCGGACGCCGAAACTCTGGCGCTACTCGACGCCGGCTACATGGGACAGCTGTTGTGCCGGCACGCCCTGGACGCCGACCTCGCCCTGTGCCCGGTGCACGGCGTGGACTTCGACGCCGTCCGCTGGTTGCTGCCCGACGGCGACCGGCAGGTCCTGCTGCACACCCTGCTCGGCGGCATCGCCGACCCCGCGGCCGGACCGACGAAAGCAGGATCGCGATGACCACCACTTCGATATCGTCGCTGCCGGTCATCGAAGCGGCCCCGCTATCGCCGGGCCAGCAACGCCTGATCGCCGCCGAGTTCGTCGACCCTGACGGCGCCTGGCCGCCGCCGGGGACCGCGACCCGGATGCGGCCGCTGGACACCGGCGCCGTCCTCATCGAAGGTCCGCTTGAGGTCGCCGCTCTGGGCGCCGCCCTCGATGCCCTCTCCGACCGGCAATCGGCCCTGCGTACCGTGCTGCGGCAACTACCCGACGGCACCGCCTTGCAACTGGTCCTGCGCCAAGGCCGTGTCCCGTTCACCCGCAGCACCCTGCACCTGGCCGACGGCGAGAGCCTGCCCGAAGGCCCTGGCCTGGCCGCCTTGGCCGGCCCGGGTGACATCGACCCGCGCCAAGGCCCGCTGTTTCGCGCCCATCTGGTCGAGTTGGGCGACGGCCGGCACATCCTGCTGCTGCAGATTCACCACACGGTCAGTGACGGCTGGTCCATCTCCGTGCTCTACCGCGACCTGTCGGCCCTCTATAACGCCGCGGTGACCGGCGACGCCCCCGATCTGCCGCCGCTGCCGCACAGCTTCGCCTGGTTCGCCCGCCAGATGCACACCGAGCGATCCGGCGACGCCTACGCGCGGCAGCGGCGCTACTGGCGTACCCGGCTGGCCCCACCGCTGGCGCCCGTGCCCGTGCCCGCCGATCCGGCCCGCACCCACCCGGTCGATGTGCTGCCGGTCACCGTCGCCGCGCCGGTCGTCGCGGCGCTGCGCGTCGCCGCCAGGTCTGCGGACAACCGCGGCGGCGTCGCTGGAGCTTTCCTGGCCGCACTGGCCCTGGTCCTGCACCACGCCGGCGCAGGCGACGACATCCGCATCGGCACCATGATCTCCAACCGGGCCCGGCCCGACACCGAGAACCTCATCGGCTACTTCGTCAACACCACCGTCATCCGCCTGCGGGTCACCCCGCAGACCACCGCCGGGCGGCTGGTCACGGCAGGCACCCTGGCAGTGACCGAGGCGATCGAGAACCAGGCACTGCCGATACAGGACATCGTGCAGGATCTGCGCGAGAGCGGTGCCCTCGGTAACGGGGCGCTGTACGACACCACCGTAGCGCTCAACACCATGCGCGAAGGGACCATGCGCCTACACGGTCTGCACTGCCGTGACCTGGACGTTGAGGCCCGCGGACCCCGCGAAGCGCCGACCTCCATCGTGCAGCGCTGGGTGTTGGAGGAGATCGGCGGGCAACTGGGCGGCACCCTCACCCACCGCACCGACGTGCTGAGCAGCGGCGCGGCCCGGGCGGTCCTGCACAACCTCGGCCTGGCCATGCAGGCGGTCACCGACCGCACCGCCGTGGCCGCCGACATCCTCGCCGGCTTCGCCGAGATCCCCCGGAAACAGCCATGACCGTCCCCGTCGCGACCGACGACCTGCGCTGCGCGGACGCGCGGGCCCTGGCCATCGCCTACGGGCTGCGCCTGACCGCCGCCCGGCCGCTGCCCGGAGGCCTGGAGAACACCCACATCGTCCTGGACACCACCACCGGTTCGGTCGTGGCCACGTGCCTGCACAAGAAGAACCATGACCAGGCCGGCGCCTACGCCATTTTCCTGCAGCAGGTGGCCGCCCTACCCGCACTGCGCGTGCCCCGACTGCGCCAGCGCCTCGACGGTGGCTGGGTCACCGACCTGCGCGACCGCCCGGTAATCGTCTGCGACCACCTCGCCGGGCACCGCCCCGACCAGCTACCCGAGCCTCACCTGCATCAGATGGGACGGATCCTGGCTGACCTGCACCGGCACACCACTGATCTGACCACTGCGCTTACCCCGCACCTGCGTATCACCCCCACCGAGACGGAAACTCTGCACGCCATGTACGCCCCGCTCGGGTCGTGGGCTCGGCACACCTGGGATGCCGTCGGCGACGTGCCGCAGCGCGCCGGGCACCGCTCGTTCATCCACAGCGACCTGTTCCCCGACAACCTGCTGCTGCAGGATGGCCAGGCCCCGGCTCTGCTGGATTGGGAGGACGGCTGTCGCGACCTGAGCGCACTCGACCTGGGCGTCGCTGTCCTCGGCCTGTGCAGCCCTGGACGGTTCCTGCCCGAACGGGCCCGGCTGCTGCTAACCGGCTACCGCGACGCGCACGGCCCCGGACTCGACCTGGATCTAATCCGCGACGCCGCCCTGTACGCCGCCGTCCTGATCACCCTGCGCCGGCAACGGTGGCAGGCCACCGGGCGCCTGAGCGCAGAGCCTGCGCGGTCGGCGACGGCGATGGCCCGCACGGGCGCCGCCGTCGCCCGGCTCTGGCCCTCCGCCTGCCCCTGACCTGGCAGCGCCGCCGCCCTGCGGCGGTATCCGGTCTTCCCCGTACCCGAAAGGTCCCCCGATGACCCGCGACAAGGTCCTGGTTCTAATCCCGCCCAACTCCAACATCGTGATCTCCGGCCGGTTGCTGACCGTCACCAATCCAGCGGAGCACAGCGACTGGTCCGACTTCCTCTGCCTGGGCGTGCTGTCGCTGGTCTCCGCCCTCGCTCCCAACCCGGACCTCGACCCCATCTACCTCGACGGCACAATCATCGAACTAGACGACGTGCTGAACTACATCACCGACAACGCCGGCAGCATCCTGGCCGTCTGCATCGGTATGCTCACCGCCAACTACGAGGCGGGCCGGATGATCGCCCGGCACACCAAAGCCGCCGACCCACGCATCGTCACCATCGCCGGCAACGACCACTTCAGCTCCCTGACCGGCCCCTGCATGCGCGCCGCCCCGGAACTGGACTACGGCTTCGCCGGCAACGAGATCGTCACCGTCTTCGCCGACTTCATCGGCGCGCTGCGGCACGGCAAGCCGATCGACCCGGCTGCCTACCCGGGCCTGGTGCACCGCACCGCCCACGGCGTGCAGCTCACCGACCCGCACCGTGAACCGGTGTTCGCCAGCTACGACTACAGCCTGGTCGACCGGGCTTTCCCGCACACCAGCCACTACACGGAATTCTTCGGTCACCGCATCGCCCCGCGCATGCAGGAACTGACCGGCCGGGCCGTGACCGCCGGTGTCCCAGTCGAGATCGGCCGCGGTTGCGTGAAATTCGCCGCCTCCGACGCCTGCTCGTTCTGCTCGATCCAGCCCGGTCACCTGTGGCGCAACCAGCTCACCCCGCAGCAGGCATGGGGAGCCATCTCCGACGCCTGCGCCAACGGCTACGACTACCTCTACCTGACCGCCGACGAACTACCGCTGACGTTCGCGCAACTGCTGACCGGGATGGCCGCCGCACCCCCGGCCTGGTGGTCATCGCTGAGCGAGCACGACAGGCCGTTCATCGTCGGTTACGGCCGCGCCGACGGCATCGCCGACGAACGCCGCACCGCACTGCTGACCTCCCTCGGCGTCAGACAAATCATGATCGGGATGGACGCCGGCGCTCCGGTATCGCTGGCCGCCATGAACAAACCGCTGCGGGCACGCCGCGGCAACCTGCTCGCCGAGGCAGAGAAGCTCTACCGGCAGAACTCCGAGGCCATCACCGTCGCGCACGACAACGGGCTGCTGATCCGGGCCGGATTTGTGGTCGGGCACCTCGGGATGACGCGCGAACTGCTGCAGGAAAACCTGGAGCGCATCCTCGCGCTGATCACCGAAGGCGGCCGGCTGGGTGTCTTCTCCGCCGTCGACACCGAGGTGCTCTCCCCGCAGCCGGGCGCCAAGGACTGGACCTACCTGATCGACCCCGACGCCGCCTGGTCCGCGTCGGTACGGCTTGGGCTGGGCATCGCCGACGAGGCGACCCGCAAACAGATCGCCGGCCGGTGGGCCGAACAGGACGTGGTGACCCCGGAGGAGGCGATGCGCGACTACACCACCGCATTCATGCCGGAACTGAGCTTCGACGACCTGGCCCAGGCCCGGCGCACGATCCGCGAGCACGCCAAAGCGTGCGGCGTGGTCATCGGCGAATGACCCGGCGCTGCGAACAGGAATGACGACGATGCTGCTGACCCCCACCGAAACCGATCGGCTGCTGCTCTACCTGGCCACCCTGCTTGCCCGCGAACGGCTACAGCGCGGCCTGCTGCTCAACGTCCCCGAAGCCACCGCCATGATCTGCCACGCCGCCTGCGAGACCGCACGCGACGGCGGCCGCCTCAGTGACGCCGTGCACGCCGCCCGCGCCGCCCTACGCCCCGAGCAGGTCCTGCCCGAGGTCCCGGCCGTCCTCGACGAGATTCAGGTCGAGGCGGTCTTCGACGACGGCACCAAACTGATTGTTGTGCACCGGCCGCTGGGCCCCGCCACCCCCGGCGGGCCCGGTGAGATCCTGCCCGGCCCGGCCCCGCACGACGCCGACCGGACCACCGATCGCGTCCGCACGCAGGTGGTCAACACCGGCGCCGCCGCGATCAGCGTCACCTCGCACTATCACTTCTTCGAGGCCAACCGTGCCCTGGCCTTCGATCGGCCGGCGGCCTTCGGCCGGCGCCTCGACCTGCCAGCCGGCAGCTACCTGCGCTTCGAGCCGCACATCAGCACCCCGGTATCGCTGATCCCGATCCGCGGCCGCCGGCAGATCATCGGC